>NZ_JAUHIS010000004.1:0-667376 GCF_032381435.1 Bradyrhizobium sp. SZCCHNR1002 | reverse complement strand
GAACGGGCGATTCGTCATAGGCCGAATCGTACATCCCGCCACGCAAAACGCCCGAGATTCTTGCCCAGCCTCGACGGGCAAATCAGTTGTGTGTTTTGCCTGATCATCGGGGTCATCAGTCCCGTCGGACGGCGGCCAAACGCCCGCGCGGAAGAACTCATTTGTTGAAACCCTTCAATGCGATCAGCCGCTCCGTCCGACAGGCCGCGCATTTTTCTGTTTCCAAAAATCGGAATTCATGCATTCTCCTCCCCGTCCCGTCCTCATGAGAGGGGCGCTTCGCGATCGTCACGAACGTGGAGGGCGGGATGCGGTGGGCGTGTCGCCTCGCAGCGTGACCTCGGTCATGCCGACGAACGAGACGGTGCGCACGGCGAAGTCGTGATGTCCTGACACCCCGACGCTGGTGTCAAGGTCTTGGGGCCCGACATGCTCCGACCGATGGTGGCCAGACAGCCGGCGCACCAGGGAGACCACGTATAAGCCGTCAAGCCATCGCGCGGGGAATGCCGGAGTGTCCGGCTGAACCTGTGGTGACTGCCGCCTGCTTTTTTTCTGCAGGCGGGCCATGGGTGAGGCCCTCACCCGGCATTCCCCGCGCCCTCTCGTGAATTTCGAGGGGCGATTCGATCCAACGCTCGGACGCGAAAGCGGGTGCGAGAACGACGATGCATGCCGAGTCATTGCGAGCGAAGCGACGCAATTGCTCTCGCAGGATCGCGGGGCTGCTTCGGAGGATTGCGCCTCGTAGCAACAAGACTGTGATGCGGTCTGCTAACTCAGTTCGTCATTCCAGGACAGCCGCGCACGCGGCTGGGCCCGGAATCCATACGCCCGATAGAGTTTGGATTCCGGGCTCAGCCCTGTGGGCTGCCCCGGAATGACGACGCGGAGAGATCTGGAGGGATGACGGAGATCGCAACAGGAGGACGTCGCCCCCTGCCCGGCTCAGTCGATGCGGGCGAGGACGGCGAGCTTGCGGATGCCCTTGTTCTTGTAGGCATCGAGGAACGCGTAGTAGTCGCGGAACGACACACAGCCGTTGGAATCGCCGTTTGGTCCGAGCATGAAGGTGTGCGCCAGCAGGCCGTTGCGGCCGTGGATGGCGTCCTCGCCGCCGATCGGATTGAGCCGCAGCGCCGGCACGCCATGGAACAGCGCCTCGCGCGGCTTCAGCTCGTAGATGTGCGGCGGCGTGACACCGCGCATCTTGATCTTCTCCGAGCTTGGCTTGTCGAGATTGTCGCCGAGGCCGGAATGCGCCTCGAGCTTGGTGCCGTCGGGCAGATACACCGCCTTGGCCGAGATGTCGTACACGGCCGTGCTCAGATCGTAAGGCGGACGGCCGCCACGGGTCGGATCCTTGGCGATCGACGCGGTGATGTTGGAGTCAGCCGAGGCATATGCCAGCAGGCCACCGTCCTGGCTCTCCGGCTTGCCCCAGAGCTTTTCCTGGATCGAGTGACGCTCGCCGGCGATCGACAGCACGGCCGCCTTGGCGCGCTCGGTCATCGCGCGCAGCGAGAAGCTGTTCTTCGGCGCATTCGCCTCGGCGGCCTGTGCCGGCGTGGTGGCCGGCTGCGCCTGCGGCTTGGAATTGGTGTTGGCCAGCGCCAGCTGCATCGGCGGCCGGGCGTCCTTCTTCGGCGCCTCGGCGACCCTGGGCGCCTCCGGCGCCTTCGGAGCTTCGAGCAGCTTGGGCGGCGCGGCCTCAGCGAGCCGGGGCAGCGGCGGGGCGCCGGCGGCGGCATTGGAGGCGACGCCCTGCGGCACGGCGGCGCCGAACCGGTCGTTGAACATCTGCGGCGTGATGGCGGCGACGGTGGTCACGGCCGGAGTTTCTGGAAATGCGGAGAAGGCGTCCCCCACGGCATCCGCAGCGTTCCGCGTCACAAGCCGCGGCGTCGGGCGCACGACGGGCTCGTCCTGCTCGATGCTGCCAAGGGTGGGATAAGCGTCGGCGGCGATGATCTTGGTGTAGACCGTCACGGCGCAGCCGCCGATCAGGCATGCGATCGCCGCGCCACCGATCAATTTATGAGAGAAAGCGACCAGGGAAGACTTCCTGCGGTTTCGTGCGGTCAACGCAGCTCGACTTTTACTCATTCACTCACGCCCGAACGAATACTCGAAAACTCTCACGCGATGCGTCACGGACACCCGCTTTGCATCTCGCAGAAGCACCAAGCTTCATTAAGGCGACTTTTAGTTAAATGCTGATTAAGTTTTGGCGGATTAAGGGCGGGTTAACCATGAAGGTCTGTTTTGCCGGCAAAGAGGGCGGAAACAGGGCAAAATTGCAGGCAGAAGCAATAATGCCGCACCGGGGCATTCCGGGGCGGCAGCATTCGACGGCCGCCGGAATCCGTAAAACATCGCAGGTCGCGTTAACGATTGGCCTCCAATACAGGGGGGCGGCCGATGATCTCTCGCTTCGGCAGATCAACCAGGTAAAAGTCCAAGTCGTGGGTCGTCAAAGGTCCCGGCCCGGCCGCTGCGAAACCGACGTTCCCGCTCCCCGCGCAAGTATTGAATACATAAAGCCGCGCGAGCACCGGTTGCCGAGGCGCAGCCGGCGGCCGAGCCGGAGCGCGGCGCACGGGCGCAGATCGCTCTCTACGGCGCCGGATGGCCACGGCTCTCCAGTCAGCCGCGACCACGGCCGGCCGATTGCGTCCGTAAGAGTCCGGATTTGGCGGCTTCTTTCGATTGGCGGCAGTATGGTAGCGGCCGATTCTTCGCATCACCCCGTCGGCATATCGTACCGCGTCCGCTCCTGCCGAGACGACACGAGAAGGACTTCCATGCAGATCCCCGACCGGAAGCTGGCCTTCGTCCTGGCCTCCAGCAACAACGGCACGATGATCGTCAACCGGCTGGACTACCGCATGGTCGATGCCAACAGAGGCTACGGCGTCGGCTACCAGATCCTGGAGACGGGAGCTTTCGATCCAAGCGAGGTGCAACTCGCGGTGCGCCTGCTCAACCTGCGCCGCAGGCACCATGGCGATGGCGCGGTCGCGATCGACTGCGGCGCCAACATCGGCGTCCATACCATCGAGTGGGCGAAGGCGATGACCGGCTGGGGCTCCGTGCTCTCGATCGAGGCGCAGGAGCGCATCTACTACGCGCTCGCCGGCAACATCGCGATCAACAACTGCTTCAACGCCATTGCCGTCCATGCTGCGGTGTCCTCGGAGCGCGGCGTGCTCGACATTCCCAGCCCGAACTATCTGACGCCGTCGAGCTTCGGCAGCCTCGAACTGCGCCAGCGGCCCAACACCGAGTTCATCGGTCAGGCCATCGACTACGCGAACAACACCGTCGAGGTACGCAAGCTGCCGCTGGACGATTTCAACCTGCCACGCTGCGATCTGATCAAGCTCGACGTCGAGGGCATGGAGATCGAGGCGCTCGAAGGGGCGGCGGCGACGATCGAGCGCTGCACGCCGATCATGCTGATCGAGAAGATCAAGACCGATGCCGAGCAGTTGCGGCAATGGCTCGAACGCCGCGGCTACAAGACCATCGACGCCGGCATCAACATGGTCGCGATCCATGGCCGGGACAGGACGCTGGCGGACGTCATCCCGCAGCAGGCCTGAGGCGCGCCTCAGCGCAGCAGCTCGGGCGGCGGCGTGCGATCGATGATCTCGCTCCTCGGCTGGCTGAGCGCATAGAAGGCGTAGGTTTCGATGGTCAGGGGTCCGCGCCTGCGTTCGGCCTCTCCGACCTTCTCGACCCGGGCGAAGGTGTTTTCGACGTAGAACCGCGTCGCGATCTGCGCCTCGTCGACGAGCAGCTGCGTGCCCGCGAGCTTGGCCGGATCAGGCTCGGGGAAATTGACCCAGCGAATGCGCTGGATCGGCTGCAGCACGCAGGTCCCGGGCGGCAGATAGAACGACAGCCAGGCGGTGGTCCCATAATCCATTGCGAGGACGCAGTTCGCGCCGGCGCGAGCGCGCGCCGCCTCGATCGCCGCCGCAAGCGGCTGCCAGCCGACGCCGACGCTGCGCACGGTGGCATCGCGCTTGTAGCCCGAGAGCCAGCCGGTGTTGGCCTGCACGATCAGGGCGACGAACATGACGATGCCGGCCGGCAGCGCCCAGCGCAGGCAGAAGGCGGCGGTGCGCCGCTCGCGCGGCTTCCAGGCGACGAGATGCGCGGCAGCAGCAGCGGCAACGACGAAGGCCGGATAGATCGGCGCGAACCAGTTGGCTTCGACCCGTGCATGCAGGGAGTGCCAGACGAAATAGACCACGATGACCCAGACCATCGCCTCGATCAGGACGCGCGACGCCGCCTCGCCTGCCCGGCGCCGCGCCAGGGCATAGAGGCCCATCACGCCGAGGATGAAGACGAGCGGGGTCGCGAAGGCGAACTGGGTCGGAACGATTTCGGCGATGTAGACGGGCCGGAAGTCCTCGACCTTGGCGCGGCCGAGCTGCTTGATGAACGACACCCATTGGTGATCGGCATTCCACAGGATCACCGGCGAGAAGATCACGAACGCCACGATGCCGCCGAGATAGGGCCAAGGCGAGGCCAGCCAATGCCGCAGCTTCGGCACCGCCACGAGCCAGATCAGGATCGCCGCGCCGAAGAACATCGCGGTGTATTTCGACAGCAGCGCCGCGCCCACGGCGGCACCGACGGCGAGCCACCACACGCCCCTGCCCGTCTCCAGGACCTTGGCGCAGAACAACAGCACGAAGCTCGACGCCACCAGCAGCGGCGCATCGGGCGTCACGATCAGCGTGCCCACCGCGGCCATCAGCGTGACGTTGAGCAGCAGCGCCGCGGTGGCCGCCACGCGCACGCTGCCGAACAGGATCTGCGCGGTGCGATAGACCGCGTAGCTCATCGGCAGGCCGAGCAGGACCGAGACCAGACGCACGCCGAGCTCGCTGTCGCCGGCGATCAGCGTGCCCAGGCGGATCACGACGGCGACCATCGGCGGATGGTCGTAGTAGCCGCCGGCCAGATGCTTCGACCACATCCAGTAATAGGCTTCGTCGAAGGTGATCGGCGTGACCGCTGCAGCGGCCAGCCTGAGCACGACGAGGCCCGCGATGGTCAGCCAGACGTTGCGGACCAGCCGGGCATCGTCGGCGCCTGCCGCAGAGGTCATCGCTTGCGCCAGACGAACAATCCGGAGATCGCGTAATTCCAGACCACGCCCATCAGCGCACCGGCGGCGCCCGCCAGCCACCAGATCGGCTCCTGGTCATAGACCGAGAAGGCGACGCCGACATTGGCGAGCAGGCCGACGGAGCAGACCAGGTAGAACGCGAGCAGGCCGCGCAGGATGGCAAAGCCCTTCAGCCGCTGGTCGCGATAGGTGAGGAAGTTGTTGAGGATGAAGTTCGAGGTCATCGCGACGAAGGCGCCGAGCGCCTGCGCCTCCGCGAACGGCAGGTCGAACGCGTTGAGACCGAGAAAGAGCGTGACGAGATGCACGACGAGGCCGGTGCCGCCGACCATGGCAAACAGCAGGAAGCGCAGCGACACCACGTCGTTGGTCATCTTGGCCAGCACGAGGCCGAGGAAGTCGAGCGCGACCATCGAGTCGAGCTTGCTTTCGCCATGCAGGCGCGAGCCGAACGTATAGGGCACCTCCAGGGTGCGCAGCCCACCTTCGGCGCTGGCGATGATGTCGAGCAGGATCTTGAAGCCCTGGGTCGAGAGCTTCGGCGCGATCTCCTCGAAGCGGTCGCGGCGGATCATGAAGAAGCCGCTCATGGGGTCGTTGACCTCGACCTTGAGCGCGCGGCGCGCGATCTCGGTAGCAAAGGCGCTGGCCCCTGCCCGCTTGCTGTCGAAGCTGGCCGCGCTGCCGCCTGCGATGTAGCGGCTGCCGACCACGAGCTCGGCAGCGCCGCTCTGCAACAGAGCCAGCATCTTGGGCAGCTGGGTCTCGTCATGCTGCAGATCGGCGTCGATCACGGCCGCATAGGGCGCGCTGGCGGCGAGGATGCCCTCGATGCAGGCGCCCGACAATCCACGGCGTCCGATGCGGCGGATGCCGCGGACCCGGTTGTCGTTGCGCGACAATTCGCGCACCACCTGCCAGGTGCCGTCAGGGGAGTTGTCGTCGACGAACACCACCTCCCACGGCACGTCCTTGAACGTCGCCTCCAGCCGCCGGTACAGCGTGGTGACATTGTCGCGCTCGTTGAAGGTCGGGACGACCACCGAAACGATCGGAATATCAGCGGTTTGCAGCGGCACTGGCGGGGCCGTTCGGATGGCTTCGTTCATGGTGCGGATGCGTATATCCGCCGCACCCCACCCTGCCAAGCGCGGCGGTCGGCCAACGGTGCAAAAAGCCCGGCATGTGGCGCTGCTGCGCAACGGGCCCAGAAGGCATGGCTCGAGGCCGCCCGGCCCAAAAACGACAACGACCACAAACAAAGGGTGCGCGTACATCCGGCGCAGCCACTCTGCCGTGGTCGTCTCGGTGCCGGAACCCTTGCGGAGCTCGACGTCACCGTCTGTACCCAAATGGGGTGCCCCGGACGGGATTCAAGGGGCGCCCAATTCCGTAGCCCAGATGAGCGCAGCGACATCCGGGTTCTCCGGTCCAGCTCGTCGGGTCCCGGATGTCGCTTACGCTCATCCGACTTCCTAGTTTGGAACCTCGCGCACGACGGGACCACGCACCGCCGGCGCGACCGGGACGGTCTGCACGGCCGTCGGAGGCACCTCGACCTTGGCCGGCTGCACCGGACGGGCCATCGGCCCCACAGGAACGTAATAGAACGCCGCCGCCAGCACGGCCGCCGCGACGATCGCGCCCAGCAGGCCGCCGACCGATTCCGCTTTCATGGTCACATCTCCCCTTCCCAGCCGTCCCCTCGATACACGAGGCTCAGCATGGCTGGAAGAGCGGCAACGCAACACCGCCGAAACTGGTCAGAAGCGCCGCAGTTGACTACTCTGCCGCAGGCTACCTCCCTCTCGCCAGCAACGGAACCTCCAGTGAGCAAAGCTCCTGCACGCGCTTCGCAATCCAAGAGCCAGATCTATATCGGCATCGGCGGCTGGACCTTCGCGCCCTGGCGCGGCGTGTTCTATCCGGACAAGCTGCCGCAATCGAAGGAGCTGGAATACGCCGCGTCCAAGCTGACCTCGATCGAGATCAACGGCACCTATTACGGCTCGCAGAAGCCGGAGAGCTTTCGCAAATGGGCGCGCGAGGTGCCGGACGGCTTCATCTTCTCGCTGAAGGGCCCGCGGTTCGCGACCAATCGCCGTGTGCTCGCCGAGGCCGGCGATTCCGTGAAGCGCTTCTACGACACCGGCGTGCTCGAGCTCGGCGACCGGCTCGGCCCGGTGCTGTGGCAGTTCGCGCCGACCAAGAAATTCGACGAGGCCGATTTCGGCAAGTTCCTGGAGCTGCTGCCGCGCGAGCTGGACGGCCGCAAGCTGCGCCATGTGGTCGAAGTGCGGCACGATAGCTTCTGCGTGCCCGGCTTCGTCGCGCTGCTGCGCGAATTCGCAACGCCGGTGGTGTTCGCGGAGCACGGCAAGTATCCGGCAATTGCCGACGTCGCCGCCGACTTCGTCTATGCGCGCTTGCAGAAGGGCAATGACGAGTTGAAGACCTGCTATCCGCCGAAGCAGCTCGATGCCTGGGCCAAGCGGCTGCAGCTCTGGGCCGCCGGTGACGAACCGGATGATTTGCCGCGGGTTGACGAGACGTCGCTGAAGAAGACGCCGCGCGACGTGTTCGCCTATGTCATCCACGAAGGCAAGGTGCGCGCGCCGGCGGGTGCAATGGAGCTCATCGAGCGCGTGAGCTGACCCAAGGAGGCGCATGATGGCCAAGAACATAATGGCCAAGAGCAAGACGCTGTTCACCATCGGCTATGAGCACACCCCGGCCAAGGCCGTGCTCGACGAGCTGCAATCGGCCGGCGTCAAGCTGCTGGTCGATGTCCGTGCCGTCGCCGCCTCGCGCCGGCCGGGCTTCTCCAAGAGCCAGCTCGCGGCCGGGCTCGACGAGCGCGGCATCGCCTACGTTCATCTGCGCGGGCTCGGCACGCCGAAGGAAGGCCGCGAGGCCGCCCGCAGCGGCCACTACGATACGCTGCATCGGATCTACAGCCAGCATCTGAAGACGCCGCAGGCAAAGGAGCAGATGGACGAATTGGCGTCACTGGTGAAGAGCGCCGGCCCGGTATGCCTGCTGTGCTACGAGCGCGACCACGCCCATTGTCACCGGCAATGGATCGCCGAGATCATCGAGGAACGCGACAAGGTCCGGATCGAGAATCTGGTCGCACCTCAGGTTTAGGCCGTTGCGCTCCGGCTGTTACTCCGCAGCGCAGCTGAAGGACGACGCCTGCTCGATGTCGCCGCTGACATATCTGGCAAATTTCGGCCACGGGCAAAGCGGCCGGGTCCGCTGCGGGCTCCAGTTCGACGGGACCTCCTTGTTGGCTGCATTCACCGTCGCCGTGATCGCCTCCGGCGCCTTGCCCTTCTCGACCCAGTCCATGAGCGCGCCCAGCGCATCGAACTTCTCCAGGGTGACGCCGCCGCCGCAATGGGTCTCGCCGGGCAGCGCAAACAGCCGCGCGAAACCATCGGCCTTGCCCTGCAGATTGGCGTTGAGCTTCTCGTACCAGCGGATGGTGTCGTTGACCGAGAACACCGGATCGGCCTGGCCGTGATAGATCAGCATCTTGCGCGCGCCGCCCTGGAAGGCCGGCAAGGTCGGATTGTCCACGGCGGGCGGCGTCATGAAATCCATCGCGGATTCCGTGAACGGTCCGTCCTTGGCGTAGATCTTCGGTGCGTCCTTGTCGAAGTCGTAGGTCTGTAATTTCTCGACCAGCTTGTCGGGCGAGCCCTCGATCTCGACCGGCGGAGTCGAGAAGATGTAGTTGAGTGAAGCCCCGCCCATGGTGGCAATGATCGGAAGGTTGTTCCAGGGCGCAACCGGGCTCTCGACCTTCCAGGCACGCCAGTTGCCGGTGCCGACGCCGCCATCGACCGGCCAATCCGAGTAGAGCGGCTCGCCCTTCGAATTGTGCGGACCGGAAAAGCTCTTCTTCAGCGCGTCGACCTTGGCGGCCGGAAGGCAGGCCTCCGTGGCCCCCGCCGCGCAGCGCAGGCTGTCGAAACTGAATGCCTTCTGGCAGGCCTTGAGGTTCGCCGTCAGTCCGTCCTTGGCGCCGTCGAGCCCGTCGCAAAGCTCGACGATCTTGGACGAGATCAGCTTGGCATCCTCGCGGGTGATCGATTTGCGGATGTCCGCGTCGGCCTTGGTCAGCGCCTGCACGTCCCAGGCGTGTTGCACGGCGGCGCGCGGCAGGTTGAAGCCGGGATTGCCCACCAGAAAGCCGTCATACTGCTCGGGCATGCGCTCGGCAGCCACCATGGTGTGGCGACCGCCATTGGAGCAGCCGGCAATGTAGGAATAATCCGGCTTCTTGCCGTAGTGCGCCGCAATGATCGCCTTGGCAATCGGCGCCAGGGTGATGTCGGCCGAATAGCCGTAATCACGCCGGGCCTGCGGATCGAGACCGAAGGCCGAACCGGCCGCAAGGCCGCGCGGCTTGTTGGCGGGATCGCTTCCGGAATGGCCGCTGTCGGACGACAGCACCGCGAAGCCGCGGGCGAGCGGCGTCACGCCGCCACTGACGAGACCATCGGCCTTGTCGCCAAGCGCCGGGACCACGACGCCGTCATTGCCACCATTGACCTGATGCAGGAAGCGGCCATTCCAAGTCTCCGGCAGGCGGATCTCGAACTGGATCGCATAGGCACGGCCGTCGACACCGGTCCGCTCATTGACCTTGCCGGAGAGGATGCAGTGGCGCGGCAGGCCATCCGCAGCCTCCTGAAGCTTCGATCCGGTCAGGGTCAGCCCGGAGACCTTCAGCGCCTCCGCGGTCACCTTGCTGCAGCCAGCATCCTCGGCCTGCGCAGAGCCGGCCGCGCCTACGAGCGCCAGCCCGGCCACAAGCGACATCCCGGTTCGGATCATGCATTCCCCCCTAATATTCTGTTCGTTGCGCGCAGTTAAGCGCGGGTTTCGGGCAATGTAAATTGCCCAGGTCGCGCAGCATCCGCGCACGGCCTATTGCAATTGCCACACCTCGAAGGGCCTGTCATAGCCCCGCACCGAAACCTCGCCGTGGAAGACGGCGTCTTGCGCCCCGTCTCCCGCCGCCTGCCGCACCTCGGAAGAGATCAGGAGCTGCGAATCGAACTCCTTGTTCAGCGCCTCCAGCCGCGAGGCGAAGTTCACGGTGTCGCCGATGACGGTGTACTCCTTGCGGCGTGGCGAGCCGATGCTGCCGGCGACGACCTCGCCGAGGTGAATGCCTATCCCGATCCGCAGCGGCCAGGACGACAAGGCATTCACGCGCTCCATCGCGATCACCATCTCGCGCGCCGCCAGGACCGCCTGCGCGGCGGCATCGCGCGATTCGAACGGCGCACCGAACAGCGCCAGAAAGCCGTCACCGAGGAACTTGTTGACGATGCCGCCATGCCGCTCGAGGATTTCGACGAGCACGGCGAATGCGCCGTCCAGACGATCCACGACCTCTTGCGGGGGCTTCGATCGCGCGGCGGCGGTGAAGCCACGGAAATCGACGAACATGACGGCAACCTCGCGGATGTCGCGCGCCTCTGCCGTGCCTTCCTTCATCAGACGCTCGACGACCTGCGGTGAGACGTGCTGGCCGAACAGATCGGTGACCCGATCGCGCGCCGATGCGGCCTCGATGCTCGCCGCAAACTGCCGGCGCAGCTGCACGCTGACGGCTCCCGCGAGCAGGCCGCACAGCAGGATGATGAAGCTGCGCTCACCATGATAATAGATCTCGGGATTCTGGCTCACGTCGATGGAGGGACGATCCACCAGCGCCACGATCAGCAATTCGGCCGCGGCCACCAGGCCGGTAAAGCTCGACAGCCAGAAATCGAGCCGAAGCGTCGAGAGAATGATGAAGATGAAATAGACCAGCGGCGCGCCGAAGCCGAGCGCCTTGTCGTGGCCGATGCCTTCGATCTGCAGCATGAGCACCAACGTGGGCAGCGACGTCTCGACCAGCGCGCTGACGTAGCGCCAGATCACAGGAACATCCCGGCCGAGGCGGATGTCCGCCTTGATCCTGAACAGGATGAGCGTCTCGAAGCCGATGAATGCAGCGATGATCGCGTAGACGTAGAGCACCCCCACCCGGCTCGGCCAGATCCACTCCGAGATCTTCGGCTGGAAGATCTCGACCAGCACAGAGATCACGAGAAACAACGCGGCGGTCGCGATCAGGGCCTTCACACGCAGCAACTCGGTGTTCAACGTCTGACGCATCAGCGCCAGGTCGAACGCCGCCGACGTTCCCGCCAACCTCTCGCCGGTCTCTAGCCCCCCAGAGATCGTCATCGTGCCCCAGCCGCCTCCATGCCCGGCCGGCATTGTGCCTCAATCGAGGGTGCGGCGGAAGCGGAAGACGGCGACCGTCATCGCAAACAGCATGAGGCCGACCAGGGCGATCGTATCATATTGCAGGTTCTGGAGCGTCGAGCCCTTGAGCATGATGGCGCGGACGATCCGAAGGTAATGCGTCAGCGGCAGACACTCGCCGAGGATCTGCGCCCATTGCGGCATGCCCAGGAAAGGGAACATGAAGCCGGACAGCAGGATGCTGGGCAGGAAGAACATCATCGACAGCTGCATCGCCTGCAGCTGGTTCTGCGCCAGGGTGGAGAACGTGTAGCCGATCGAGAGGTTGGTCGCGATGAACAGGGTCGAGAGCAGCGCCAGCAGCAGCAGGCTTCCCATGATCGGCACGCCGAACAGGAGCACGCCGATGCCGATGATGATCGTGGCCTGCAGGAATCCGACCATCACATAAGGGATGATCTTGCCGAGCATGACCTCGACCGGCTTGATCGGCATCGACAGCAGGCTCTCCATCGTGCCGCGCTCGATTTCCCGGGTCACCGACAGGGCGGTGAAGATCAGCATCGTCATGGTCAGGATGGTGCCGACCAGGCCCGGCACGATGTTGAGCCGCGACGACGCAGCCGGATTGTAGCGGGCGTGGGCCCTGATCTCGAACGGTGTCGTGACGGGATTGCCGGTGTAGAGATCGTGGGCGAGCGCGGTCTGCACGATCATGCCGAGCGAGGACAGCGCCGAGGACGCCGCCACCGGATCGGTGGCATCCGCGGCCACCAGCAGCGCCGGACGGTCGCCGCGACGCACCGCGCGCTCGAAGCCGCGCGGGATCTCGACGCCGAACAGCACCTTGCCGGACAGCAGGAGGTCGTCGAACTCGGCGACGCTGCTGACTTCGCGGGTGAAGCGAAAATAGGCGGTGTTCTCCATCGCCTTCAGGATCGATCGGCCGAGATCGCTGTCCTCCTGCAGCAGCACCGCCGCCGGCAGATGGTGCGGCGTGGTGTTGATGGCGTAGCCGAACAGCATCAGCTGCATCACCGGGATCATCACGATCATGGCGAACGACACCCGGTCGCGCCTGAGCTGAATGAACTCCTTGACCAGCATTGCATAGGTGCGGCGCCAGAAGCCGAACCACCGCTCGGGGGCGGAATGATCGAGCCTGCCCGGGGTGCTCATTGGAAATTGTCCCGCGAGCGGTTCATCAGGTCGATGAAGACGTCCTCGAGCGAGGGCGCTGCCTCCTCCCAGCGCAGATCAGCCTTGTCGCGCCAGGGCGCGATCGCGGCATCCAGCGCGCGGCGGTCGCGGCCGGACACGTGCAGGCTGGTGCCGAACGGCGCGATCATGTCCACCCCGGGCTTGCCGGCCAGCGAGGTGGTGAGCTCGCGCAGATCGGCGCCGCTCACCGTGTATGTGGTAAGCGCCGATTGCGCGATCACCTCGGAGACGGAGCCGTGCGCCAGCAGATGGCCATAAGCGATGTAGGCGATCTCATGACAACGTTCGGCCTCGTCCATGTAGTGGGTCGAGACCAGCACGGTCAGGCCTTCGCCGGCCAGCGCGTGAATCTCGTTCCAGAAGTCGCGCCGCGCCTTGGGGTCGACGCCGGCGGTGGGCTCGTCGAGCAGCAGCAATTGCGGGTTCGGCAGGGTGCAGGCACCGAGCGCGAGCCGCTGCTTCCAGCCGCCGGACAATTCGCCGGCGAGCTGGCGCTCGCGCCCTGCGAGGCCGAGCCGCCGCACCATGTCGCGCGCCGCACCTTGCGGATCGGCCATGCCGTAGAGCCTTGCGACGAACTCCAGATTCTCGCGCACCGACAGGTCCTGATACAGGCTGAAGCGCTGCGTCATGTAGCCGACGCGGCGCTTGATCTTGTCGGCATCGCGAAGGATGTCGAAGCCGAGACAGGTGCCCTCGCCGCCATCAGGCGTCAGCAGACCGCACAGCATGCGGATCGTCGTCGTCTTGCCTGAGCCGTTGGGCCCAAGGAAGCCGTAGATCGAGCCGCGCCTGACCTGCATCGACAGATCATGCACGACCTCGCGGCCGCCGAAGGACTTGGTCAGTCCCCGGACGTCGATCGCGATCTCGGCTGGCGCGGCGCCGGTCATTGCTTGTCCGCCACCGGAGTCTTGGGATGTGGATAGATGCTGACGGGCTGACCGACGCGGAGCGCATCCGGCCGCGAAGGTCGCGCCTGGATCAGGTAGACCAGCTTGTGGCGCTCATCGAGGCTGTAGATGACCGGCGGCGTATACTCCGCGGACGTCGCGAGGAAGTAGACCCGCGCGGTGAGGTCGGCGGCGCAATTGTCGCAGGTCACGCGGACCTCGTCGCCGACGGCGAACTTCGGCAGATCCGGCTCCGACACGTAGAATCGCAGCTTCATGTTGCCCGGAGGCATGATCGACAGCACCGGACGCTGCGCAGCGACCATCTCGCCCTCGCGGAAATAGATCTGCTGGATGGTGCCGGCGACGGGCGCCACGCCCTTGCGCCGCGCCAGCCGGGTCTGCGATGTCACCAGATGAGCCTCGGCGACGCGCAACGCCGAGACGGCCGAGTCCAGCGTCGCCTGCGTTCCCGCCCCGGTCTTGCTCAGGGCCGCCGCGCGATCATAGGTCTGCTGCGCATTGGCGAGCGTGGCCTTGGTCTGATTGAGATCGGCCTGCTGCAGGTCGTCATCCACCGAATAGAGCGGATCACCGACCTTGACCTCGTCCCCTTCATGCACGTTCAGCTTCGTGATCCGCCCCGCCTCGTCGGGGCTCACGAAGATCATGTCGGCCTCGACCCAGCCCTGATAGCCGGGATCGCGCGTGTCCTTGCAGCCGTTGAAGCTGAACGCCGTGACCAGCACGGCGAGGCAGTGCAGCAGGCTCATGTCGGCCTCCTCGGGCCAAAGATCAGATCGAGATGCGTCTGCAGCATCGCCTCCGCGTCGAGCGGCGCATGGCGCTCGAACAGGCTCTTCCAGAGCACCGCCACCATCATCGGTGCGATCATCAGCTGCGGATGTTGGACGAGCGTTGGCTCGCGGATCTCGCCGCGCGTGATCGCCAACTGGATCAGCGCACGCATCGCGGCGAGCCCGCGGGACACAACCTCTCGGTAGTAGAAGTCGGCAATCGCCGGGAAGCGCGGTCCTTCCGCGATGATGAGCCGGACGAGATCGCCACGGCGCGTGCCGGCGACCTCCTGGAGAAACATCTTCGCCAGGGCCTCGACCATGTCGCGAACCGAGCCGCCTGCCGGCAGCGGGGCCGCAAGACGGCCGACAAAAGGCACGATCGCGGTCCGGATCAATTCCTCGAACATCGATTCCTTGTCCTTGAAGTGCAGATAGATCGTGCCCTTGGCGACGCCGGCGCGCTTGGCGATGTCGTCGAGCCGGGTCGCCGCAAAGCCCCGGGCGATGAACTCATCCATCGCGGCCTGCACGATCGCGGTGCGCCGCTCGGCCGCTCGATCGGCCCGGCGCGAGGGGGCGGCTCCCGTTTCCGTTGGCCTGCCCGCCTGAGCCTCGCCTCGGCGCAATTTCGTTGGTTCCATCATGGGATGATATATGACTGACTAGTCAGTCAATGTAAAGAGGTTTCACGAGAGCTGGTTCGGGAGGGCCCTCCCAAGCGACGGCTCGGACGTTCGAGACAGTCAACCGGACGGGGTCAGACACAGGGCCTGATGTAGGGCCGATTGATCTCCCAAAGCTCGTCCAGAAGCTGGCGTGCGGCAGCAGCCGAATTCACGACGGGATCGATCAGCAGCGCCTGCAGCGCGATCTCCTTGGATGCCGTCATGGCCGCCTGCACCGCCAGCTGCTGCACCTGCACCTGGATCGACATCAGCTTCGCCACAGCATCGGGAAGTGGGCCCAGAGAGACCGGATGGATGCCGACGCGATCCGCCACCACGGGCACCTCGACGGCCGCGTCGGCAGCAAGGTTGGGGATGACGTGACGGTTATGCACGACCCCGGACTCGATGACCTGCCTGCGGTCGTGCAGCACCGAGCCGATCACGGCGATGGCACGCTCTCCGGAGGGCATTCGCCACCAATCCGGCATCTCGGCACGACCGGACAGGACCTCATCGATCTGCCGGATCAGCTTGGCCCGCTCCGCCTCGTCCCACGCAAAGTCGTAACCGCCCTCGCCCGCCTCCCAGCCATAGGCGAGATACTCGCCGACGTGACTGTCACCGCAGCCGAGCCAGACCCCGAAGTCGCGCAGCAGCGCGCGCGTCAACGGCGCGACCTTGGCGTCGTGACTCCGCTCCATCTCGCGAAGCTGCGGATAGAGATCCTCGCCGGTCTCGCGGTCCCGGACCTGCGTCAGGCATTGGAAATGGTTCAGCCCGGCGCCCCAAACTTCGACGCGTTCCTCGGCCAGTCCCAGGATGGACGCCACCTGGCTGCGCGCGATGAAGATGCCGTGGCAGAGGCCGATATGTTTGAGGCGGCTGTGACGCCCCAGCGCAAGGATGATGCGGCTCTCGGGATTGGAGAAATTGATGAACAGCGCATCCGGGCAGCGCAGCTCCATCTCGCGCACGAAATCGAAGACGACCGGCAGGGTGCGCAGCGTGAAGAACAAGGCGCCCGGCCCGCCATTCTCGCCCAGCGTATGCCGGATGCCGTATTTGCGCGGCACCTCGAAATCGAGCTTCCAGAGCCGGTTGCGGTCGATCGCGGTGGCATGGATCACAAAGCCGGCGCCGTCGAGAGCCGCTCGCCAATCCGTCGTCGCCTCGATCCTGAGCCCAGCGCCGGACATCTCGTTCAGCAGCCTGGCCAATCGCTCCGATCGGGCCAGCCGGGTCGGGTCGCGCCCGACCAGGACCAGCGTCGAGCCGGCCAGATCATGCGTCGAGAACAGGTCCCGAAACACGCTGAGACCGAACGAGGCGCTGCTCGCGCCGAGGAAGACGATCTTGGTGACGGCGGTCATCGGCAATTTGTGCCAGCGCCGCGCGTCAGCATCCTGATCCAGATCAAATCACCGCCTCGTCTTGCGGGGCGGCGCCTCAATGAGGGCCGACGTATCAGTTGAAGTCGAGCACCACACGACCGTCGATCTTGCCGGCCTTCATGCGGTCGAAGATCGTGTTGATCTCCGACAGCGGCGCCGTCGTCACCTCGGCCGTCACCTTGCCTTCGGCGGCAAAGGCGATCGCCTCGTCGAGGTCGCGCCTGGTACCGACGATCGAGCCACGGACGGTGATGCGCTTCAGCACGACATCGAAGATCGGCGTCGGGAATTCACCCGGCGGCAGGCCCACGAGGCTGACCGTGCCCTTGCGGCGGACCATGTGCAGCGCCTGCGCGAAAGCCGGCGTGGACACCGCCGTGACCAGCACGCCATGAGCGCCTCCACCGGTGATGGCGATCACCCGCTCCACGGCATCCTTGTCGAGCGCGTTGACCGCATGCTCGGCCCCCGCCTCCAGCGCGAGCTTCAGCTTGTCCTCGGCGATGTCGAGGCCGATCGGCTTCAGCCCCATCGCTTTTGCATACTGGATCGCAACGTGACCAAGGCCGCCGACGCCGGAGATCACCACCCACTCGCCCGGACGCGTGTCGGTTTCCTTGAGGCCCTTGTAGGTCGTCACGCCTGCGCAGAGGATCGGAGCGATCTTGGCGAAGTTCACATTGGCCGGCAGGCGCGCGGCGAATGCCGCAGAGGCGATCACATATTCCGCGAAGCCGCCGTTCACGCTGTAGCCGGTGTTGTGCTGATGCTCGCACAAGGTTTCCCAACCGGTCTCGCAATATTCGCAGCGCAGGCAGGCATCATGCAGCCACGCCACGCCAACGGCATCGCCGACCTTGAAGTCGGTGACGCCGGCCCCGAGCGCGGCGACGATGCCCGCGGCCTCATGCCCGGGGATGAAGGGCGGCACGGGTTTCACCGGCCAGTCTCCGGAGGCGGCGTGAAGGTCCGTGTGACAAACGCCGCAGGCCTTCAATTTGACGAGGAGCTCGCCTGGACCCGGCACGGGAACCGGAACATCCTCGATGACGAGCGGCTTGCCGAAGGCTTTGACGATTGCGGCTTTCATGGTCTGCATCTGTCTGCTCCTCATGTTGAGGCGCAAACTAACGACGCTGAACGGTGTCGGTCTTGATCGGTGTCAAATAAGAGTGCTGCTTTGATGCGCAGCATGTAACAGTTTCATGACAGCTGCAAAGTCGACGCATCCCTCGATATCATGCGTGAAGCTTCAACCCGTCGACGACCTTGTCGACCACCTTGCGCTCTGCACGAAACGCCAAACCCACCAGATTGAGATCGGCGCGCGCCACAGCCCTTACCGCCTCACGGTTGGCCTCGTCATGCGTGGTCTTGAACATGTCCTCGGTGTAGAGCGCCGGCTTCACATCGCGCGACAACGCACGATCCAACGCACGTGCCAAGGCTGCGTTGTCCGGTGCACCGTAGATCAGGATCGGCTGGCCGATCAGCGCGTGATAGCTCGTCGCGGAGCCATCCTCGTAGGGCGCGCCGATGCACTCGGGGAACGCGGCCGCAATGCCGCTGGCAAGGAATGCCGCGACGTTGAGCTTCTGCCAGGCTTCGAGATCGTTGCGGATGATCAGCGCGATCTTGGTGTCGAATTGCATGTCACGTCCAATTCCAAAAATGCGGACGCCCAGAATAGCCGAGCTACTCCGGGCGTGAAGCGTTGATTGAAACTGAAGCGTGCGGGAACCGGGCGCGCTACGCAGCCGTAAAGGGCCATCAGCCCTTGGCGTCGCACACCCAGGCGCGGATGACGCATTCCTTGCCACCATATTTGTAGCACTCCCGGGTGGCGTCGTTGAGCGAGGCCGAGATCTTCGGCCTGACGGCGTAGCCGTGGGCGCCGCACGGATTCGCCAGATCGACCGCGAATGCGGCGCACGCCTTCTTCATCGTCACGGCCGTGCACTCACCCTTGCACTGCTTGAGCGCCGCCGCCTTGGCGAGATGCTCCGCCGGATAATCGAAAGCCTGACCGTAGGCGGCGCATTGGCCGATGGCGAAGGCTCCGGCGGCATGCGCCGGGCTGATGGCGCCGTCACTCGCCACACGCGCAGCGCCGACGATCACGGTCAAGCCAAATGCAAACAGCGCGAGACGACGCGCAGCGGTCGAAATGATCACTTTTTCCTCCCCCGAGGCCCAATACGGCAAATCTAGCCGGGGGTCGTTGAAACTTGGTGAATGGGAGGTTGAGGTGCGGGTTCTGACCGGCGTCATACCGGGGCATTCGCGCACAAGCGCGAATGAGCCCGGAATCCATAACCACAGGACGATGTCGTGAGGCGAGATGCTCACGACCAGCGTGCCTCACACGGCTTGCTGGGGGTATGGATTCCGGGCTCGCGCTCTGCGCGCCCCGGAATGACGAGGTGAGAGTCCCGCAGACGGCAAAGATCAGACCCGCCGCGCGGCCTCGAGCGCCTGCGGCGTGTCGATGTCGAGAAAGGCACTGTCGCCGTCGACGGGCACCTCGGCGACGGCCTCGGTGTGCTTGGCGATCAAATGCCGGGCGCCGACGTCACCGTCGAGCGTCATCAACTCGGCGAAGAAGCGGCGCGACCACAGGACGGGATTGCCGCGGCGCCCCTCGGACACGGGGACGACGATCAAATTGCCGCGATCGGGCGCAAAGGCGGCGATCAGGCGGTCAAGGAGATCCGACGACACCAGAGGCATGTCGCCCAGGCACACGACCGCACCATCGACGCCCTCGGGCACCGCGGCAATGCCTGATTTCACCGAGCCGGCAAGCCCGCCGGCAAAGTCGGGATTGCGGATGAAGCGGACGTCGAGGTCGGACAGCGCGTTCTCGACCAATTCGGCCTGATGGCCGGTCACGACGATCACCTCGCAGGCCCGGGAGGCCAGCGCCTGCTCGGTCACGATCCGCACCAGCTTCTTGCCGTCGAGCTCGGCCAGCAGCTTGTTCGGTCCGCCCATGCGGGTCGAGCGTCCCGCGGCGAGCACCACTGCGGCCACCTTGCGTTCGTCCACGGCCGCCTCCGGCTTGGCGCGCGGCTGCGGCCGCGTCACGATCTCCATCAGCAGGCCGCCGACACCCATCGCCGTGAGCTCGGCGCGTGTCACCTTGATGCCGGCCAGCAGCCGCATCAGCACCCAGTCGAAACCGTTCTCGGCCGGCGAGCGTGCGCAGCCGGGAGCGCCCAGCACGGGCACGCCGCCGGCGCTGCCGATCAACAGCAGATTGCCGGGGTCGACCGGCATGCCGAAATGCTCGATCGCACCGCCGATGCCGGTGATGGCGGCGGGGATGACGTCACGGCGGTCGGCGATGGCGGAGGCACCGAACACGATCACGAGCTCGGCCCCGAGCGCCAGCAGCTCGTTGATTGCGGCGGCCAGCGCGGCCTGCTCATGCGGCACGCGGCGCTCGGCGATGATGCCCGCGCCCGCCGGCGCCAGGCGCTCTGCGGTCACCCGCAGCGTCTTGTCGATCACCTTGGGTGCGAGACCCGGCAACATGGTCGAGACCACGCCGACGCGCTTGACGACATAGGGCGCAATGCTGAGCGCCCCCTTGCCGGCCGCAGCCACGGCCGCATCGCGCAGGCGGCCCTCGACGCCGAACGGGATCAGCTTGACGGTGCCGACCATCTCGCCTTCGACCACCGGCTTGAAAGCCGGCAGGGTCGCAAACGTGATGGCCTCGTCGACGCCATTGATGCGCTCGACGGCGGCACGGTCGATCATCAGCACGCCGGGCTGCGCCGCGAACAGATTGGCGCGCCCGGTGAAGGCGCGATCGACATGGATACCCTCGCCCGCCACGACCTTGGCAACATCGGCGGCGGCTTCATCCTCCGAGACGTCGCCGGCCTCGAGCCGGACCACGACGATCTCGTTGACGCCTTGCCCGACCAGCGCCTCGACCTCGGCGGGACCGATCAGCGTGCCCTTCTTGAGCACCAATGATCCCTTGCGCAGGGTGTGAACGGTCACCCCGCCGATCGCCTCGGCCGGACTGGCAGGACCGAACTTCATGCCGCCTGCTCTTTCTCCTTGGCCGGCAGCCGCAATGTCGCGGTGATCTGCGCCATGATGGAAACGGCGATCTCCGAGGGCGACACCGCGCCGATGGCGAGCCCGATCGGCGCGTGGATGCGCGCGATGTCGGCATCAGTCGCCCCCTGCGCGCGCAGGCGGTCGCCGCGCTTGGCGTGGGTCTTCCGCGAGCCCAGCGCGCCGATATAGAAGCAGTCGCGCGAGAAGGCGTGCAGCAGCGCCGGATCGTCGATCTTCGGATCATGCGTCAGCGCGACGAAGGCCGTGTAGTGATCGACGTTGAGCGGCGGCAGCGCCACGTCGGGCCATTCGGCGATCAGCGGCACGTCGGGGAAGCGCTCGGGGCTTGCAAAGGCGGTGCGCGGATCGACGACGGTGACGTCGTAGCCGAGCGACCTGGCGATCGGCGCCAAGGCCTGGCTGATATGGACGGCGCCGATGATGACGAGCTTGGCCGTCGGCGCGTAGACGTTCAGGAACAGCCGCTTACCGGCGGCTTCAACCATGCCGCTCTTGCCCATGCGCAGATGCTTGGCGAGCTCGTCCGCCAGGGAATCGGTGGCAATCGCCGCAGCCTTGACCAGGCGCTGCTCGCCGGAGGCGACGTCGGTCACGAGAATCGCCGGACGGCGCGCGGCGCGCTCGGCATTGAGCTCGGCCAGTGTGCGAAGGTCCATGCCTCAGCCCACCTTCTCGACGAATACGCGGATGGTGCCGCCGCAGGACAGGCCGACATTCCAGGCGGTCTCGTCGGCGACGCCGAACTCCAGCATCTTCGACTGGCCGCTGGAGATCACGTCGAGCGCCTCGGTGACCACGGCGCCCTCGACGCAGCCGCCGGACACCGAGCCCAAGAACGTGCCCTCGTCATTGATCACGAGGTTGGAGCCGACCGGCCGCGGCGCCGAGCCCCAGGTCTCGACCACTGTGGCGAGCGCCACGCCGTGGCCGCCCTTGTGCCAGTCCTCGGCGGCCTTGAGGATGTCTTCGTCGCGGTCGAGCATGGCAATCTCCTTCGGACTGATCAGGCGGCGGGCCGGATCGCGCTGCGGCTATGCGGCGGCAGCGGCGCCGACAGCGCCGAGATCAGGGCCTCGATCGAGGTCAAGTTATGTACCGGGCGGAATTCGTCAACGTGGGGCAGCATGGTTTTGATGCCCTGCGCCTTGGCCTCGAAGCCGGAATAGCGCAGCAGCGGGTTCAGCCAGATCAGCCGCCGGCACGAGCGGTGCAGCCGGTCCATCTCGAAGGCGAGCTTGCTGTCGGCCTCGCGCTCCAGCCCGTCGGAGATCAAAAGCACGATGGCGCCCTGCCCGAGCACGCGCCGCGCCCATTGCTTGTTGAAGGTCTCCAGCGACGTCGCGATCCGCGTGCCGCCGGCCCAGTCCTCGACATTGGCCGAGCAGCTCGCCAGCGCCTCGTCCGGGTCGCGCTGCCGCAGCGCGCGGGTGACATTGGTCAGCCGGGTGCCGAACAGGAACACCGACACGCGCTTGCGGGCATCGGTGATGGCATGCAGGAAATGCAGGAACAGCCGGGTGTACTCGCTCATCGAGCCGGAGATGTCGAGCAGCGCCACGATCGGCGCCGGCTTCTCGATTCTCCCGAGACGATGGAAGTTGATGATCTCGCCCTCGGTGCGCAGCGCCTGGCGCAAGGTCTTGCGCATGTCGATGCGGTGGCCGCGCGGATCTGTGGTGTGGCGGCGGGTCTTCAGCTCGGCCTGCGGCAGCCGCATCTTGGCGATGGCGCGCGCGACCTCGGCGATCTCCGCCGCGCTCATCTGCGCAAAGTCCTTCTTCTGCAGCACCTCGCGGTCGGACACCGACAGCCGCAGATCCTGCTCCTGCGCCTTCGGCTCCTCATGCATCTGCGGCTGCGACATCGCCTCCTGGACGCGGCGCGAGGCCGGCGGCGGCTTCTTCTTGGCGTGATCCGGCAACGGCACCGAATCGAGCATCGACTTCCATTCCTCGGCCGGGCGGAAGAACAGGTCGAAGGCCTGGGCGAAAATCAGCGCGTGCTCGTGGCGCTTGACAAAGATCGATTCCAGCGTGGTGAAGACATCGGGCCGCTTGCCGATGTCGATGACCTCGAGCGCGGTCATGGCGTCGATGACGGCGCCCGGTCCCACGGGCAGACCAGCGGCCCGCAGCGCACGCGCAAAGCCCGCAATGTTATCGGCGATGCCGCCGGTCGGCGGCGCGAGGTGATTGATGCTGGTGGGCATGGCCTGATCCCCTCGTCAGTTCAGACGCGCCTCAAACCGAGGTCGTCATTCCGGGACATGCGAAGCATGGGCCCGGAATCCATAACCACGATCGTGAGTATGGATTCCGGGCTCGCCCTCCGGGCGCCCCGGAATGACGAGCTTTATTGTTGCACGACCTCGGCTCACGTCTCGCTGGTCGCGTCCTTGATCACCTTGTTCAGCGCATCGCCCTGCATGCGGGCGATGTCGTCCTGATACTTCAGCAGCGCACCCAGCGTGTCGCCGACGACTTCGGCATTCAGCGAGCGCGCATCGAGCTCGGTCAGAGCCGTCGCCCAGTCCAACGTCTCGGCGACTCCCGGCGATTTGTAGAAGTCCTGGTTGCGCAACGCCTGCACGAAACGCACGATCTGCTGCGACAGCCGCTGCGAGATGCCGGGCAGACGCGTCTTGACGATCGCGAGCTCGCGCTCGGCGGAGGGATAGTCGACCCAGTGATACAGGCAGCGCCGCTTCAGCGCGTCGTGGATCTCGCGGGTGCGGTTCGACGTGATGATGACGATCGGCGGATGTGGCGCCTTGACGGTGCCGAACTCGGGGATCGTGACCTGGAAGTCGGAGAGGATCTCGAGCAGATAGGCCTCGAACGCCTCGTCGGCGCGATCGAGTTCGTCGATCAGAAGCACCGGGCTCCCTGCAACATCCGGCTCCAGCGCCTGCAGCAGCGGGCGCTTGATCAGATAGCGATCGGCGAAGATGTCGGAGGTGAGCTGATCGCGGTCGACGTCGCCACCGGCTTCCGCGAGCCGGATCGCGATCATCTGCGCCGCCGAATTCCACTCGTAGACGGCGGACGCGACGTCGAGACCCTCGTAGCATTGCAGCCGGATCAGCTTGCGGCCGAGCGCGGCCGACAGGACTTTGGCAATCTCGGTCTTGCCGACGCCCGCCTCGCCTTCGAGGAACAGCGGCCGGCCCATGCGCAGCGACAGAAAGGTCACCGTCGCCAGCGATCGCTCGGCCAGATAGCCGCGCGAGGACAACAGTTCGAGCATCGCATCGACGGATGCTGGCAGGGCCGGAGCACTCATGGCGAGACTGCTTCCTTCGACGTCACGACGCCGGAGCTTCGGGCTCGGCGGCTTCCGACGAGGCCGTCGAGGCCTTGGCCTCGGCATTGGCGGCATCGACCGCGCGGCGCGCCAGCACGCCGATCAGGTGGGCGCGATATTCGGCGCTGCCGTGAATGTCGCTGTTGAGGCCTTCGGCCGAGACGGGAATGCCTTCCAACACCTTCGGCGAAAAGCGCTTCTGCAGCGCTTCCTCGAAGGCGGTGACGCGGAACACGCCGTTGCCGCCGGCGCCGGTGACGGCGACGCGCACGTCGGAGGGACGGCGCGCGACGAACACGCCGACCAGGGCGTAGCGCGAAGCCTGGTTGCGGAACTTGACGTAAGCCGCCTTCTTCGCCAGCGGGAAGCTCACCTTGGTGATGATCTCATCCGGCTCCAGCGCGGTCGTGAACAGGCCTTGGAAGAACTCCTCGGCCTTCAGCTTGCGCTTGTTGGTGACGATGGTGGCGCCGAGCGCGAGGCACGCCGCCGGATAGTCCGCGGTCGGATCGTTGTTGGCGATCGAGCCGCCGATGGTGCCGCGATGGCGCACCGCGGGGTCGCCGATCAGGCCGGCGAGATGCGCCAGCGCCGGGATCGCCTCGCCGACGGTGGCGGAGTTCGCGACATCAGCATGGCGCGCCATGGCGCCGATCACCAGGTTGCGGCCCTTGACCTCGATCGTGTCGAGCCCCTCGACATGCGAGAGATCGACCAGATGCGGCGGGCTGGCGAGCCGCTGCTTCATGACCGGGACCAGCGTGTGGCCGCCGGCGACCAGCTTGGCGTCCTCGTTCTTGGTGAGGAGATTCGCGGCCTGGCGCACGGTGGCCGGCCGGTGATATTTGAATTCGTACATGGGGGAATGTCCTGTCGCGGCGGGCGGCTGAGGCGGGGTCCGGCTGTTAGGCGAGGTCCGATTTGGCCATCGCCTTGGCGCCGGCGGCAATGGACTGCACGATGTTCTGATAGCCGGTGCAGCGGCAGAGGTTGCCTTCGAGCTCCTCGCGAATCGTCTCCTCGCTGAGCTCGTGGCCCTTGCGGTGGACGAGGTCGACCGCGGTCATGATCATGCCCGGCGTGCAGAAGCCGCACTGCAGACCATGGTGCTCGCGGAAGGCCTCCTGCATCGGATGCAGCGGCGCGCCATCGGCAGCGAGCCCCTCGATCGTGCGGACCTCGTGACCGTCGGCCATCACCGCGAGCGTCGTGCAGGACTTCACCGCCTTGCCGTCGAGATGCACGACGCAGGCGCCACACTGCGAGGTGTCGCATCCGACATGGGTGCCGGTGAGGCGCAGATTCTCGCGCAGGAACTGCACCAGCAGCGTCCGCGGGTCGACGTTCGCCGTGACGGGATTACCGTTCACAATCATGGAAATCTTGGCCATTCAGGACTCTCTATATTCCGCGCACAGCGTTGCACTGCAGCGCAGCCCAGCAAAAATCGGTCGAAAACCATCATATTGACGCTCTCCGCGACGGGCAACCTCGCCCCGGACAGCGCATGGGTCGATTGCGGTCAGCCTTGAACGGCCTTGGCGAAGTTCGCGAAGAATTCATCGGCGAGCTTTTTGGCCGCGCCATTGATCAGGCGCTGGCCGAGCTGCGCCAGCTTGCCGCCGATCTGGGCGTCGACATTGTAGCTCAGCAGCGTGCCGCCATCCTTCTCGGCCAGCCCGACGACGGCGCCGCCCTTGGCGAATCCGGCGACACCGCCCTCGCCCTCGCCGGAGATCTTGTAGCCGTTCGGCGGATCGAGATCGCTCAGGGTGACCTTGCCCTTGAAGCGCGCGGAGACCGGTCCGACCTTCATCTTGGCGACGGCACGGAAGCCGCCGTCCTCGGTGCGCTCCAGCTCCTCGCAGCCGGGGATGCAGGCCTTGAGCACGTCAGGATCGTTCAGCTTGGCCCAGACGGCCTCACGCGGAGCCGCCAGCTGGACCTCGCCCGTCATCGTCATTGCCATGAGCATCTCCCCCCGATTGGCGCGGTTAGAGGCATTCAAGTAAAGCACCGAACGCCTAAAAGGAAGGGCAAGCAGCGCCGTCAAGCGTTGCAGAAACGCGGGAGCACCGCAGCATTCCGGGTCTCCTGGCCGGCGGGTTTTGATTGGCAGACGGCGCCCGCAATGGTTAGTTCGCCATCAAATCTGCACGATTCCTCCGGCGTTGACCGCCGCCTGCGACAAGGATTGCGCCCATGCCGATGATCGACGCCGACGGCTGTCTGTTGAACGTCACCGTCGAGGGCCGCGACGGCGGGCCGACCCTGATGCTGTCGAACTCGCTTGGCTCCACCCTGCAAATGTGGGAGCCGCAGATGCGGAGCTTCACGCAGGTTTTCCGTGTGGTCCGCTATGACCGGCGCGGCCATGGCAAGTCGACGGTCGCCCCCGGCCCCTACTCCATCGAGCGATTCGGCCGCGATGCGCTGGCGATTCTCGACGACCTCAACATCGAGAAGGTGCACTGGTGCGGGGTCTCGATGGGCGGCATGGTCGGGCAATGGCTCGCGGCGCATGCCCCCGAGCGGGTCGGCAAGCTCGTGCTCGCCAACACCACCTGCTACTACCCGGATCCGGCCATCTGGGACGCCCGCATCAAGGCGGTTCAGGACAATGGACTCGCGGGCATCGCGGACACGGTCATCGCCGGCTGGCTGACGCAGGAGTTCCGCGATGCCAATCCGGACGTGGCCGATCGCATGAAGGCAATGCTGGCGGCGACGCCTGTCGAGGGCTATCTCGCCTGCTGCGCGGCACTGCGCGCGCTTGACCTGCGCGAGGACCTGCCCGCCATCAAGAGCCCCGTTCTCGTCGTCGCAGGCCGCTATGACAAATCGACACCGATCGCGATGGCTGAAGCGATTCGCAGCCGGATCCCCGGGGCCAGCATGACCATCGTCGATGCCGCACACATCTCGAACGTCGAAGCCGCGGGCCAGTTCAATGACGCCGTGCTGGGCTTCCTGACCCAGCGCTGAGTGCATCCGCGCTTCGGGATAGGCGCCCCCTGCCCGCGGCCTCAGGGCTGCCGCGGCAGTCGATCAGAATTTGACGCCGGCGGCGGCGCTGTTGGCCACCCCTGGCTCCATGCCGTTCGACGGAACGGATGCCGCCGGGGACTGGGTCGCCGGCTTTTCCACCAGCATGACGATCGCGGTGCCTAGCAGCAGCAGCAGCTCAGTTGCATGAAGGCGCAGCGCCTGCGTCTCGCCGACCTTCGCGGCCATGATCATGCTGAAGAACGTCAGCATGCTGCCAAGGCCCAGGCCGATCGACAACGCTTCGACATAGCCCGCCACCTTTCGCACCCGCGGAACCAGGATCAGGACCAGGAACATCGCGAAAAAGCCTGCGACCGTCAGTCGCGCCAGCGCGAGCAGCCAAGCGGCGCGGACGGTCTCGAGGCCCGAGAGGTGAAGATGATCGCTGATGAACAGCGCGATCGCGATATTGGGCCGTGCGAACAGCGCCTGGATCGGCGAGACCATGATCTGGAAGGCGATGGCGGTCCAGGCGGGCACGAAATACAGCGCCAGCAGCACGCCATTGACGCAGCTCAGCCGCCAGTTCCTGATCACGCAGTTCTTGATCATGTTCGTCCGCCTTTGCGTCCCGCAGTTCCAGACGAGCTAACGCGCGGCAAATGCACCCGGCAATTTAAACCCTTTGTTTACCTTAACGGGGCGGCCGGCCGGGATCGGTTGGCGCGCCCAAGCGCGACCAGGAACGTGAGCTGAGCTTACGGATCGCTCGAGCCGTCAGACCCGTTTTCAACCTGCGCCCTCGTTCCCTCCTGCCCGGGCTGCCGGCTTTCGCCGGGCTCCTGCCGGATCGGCTTGCCCTGCGTCTGGCCCTGCTGATTCTGGCCGGGGTTCTGGTGACCCTGGTTTTGGTCGGTCAGGCTGCTCATGCCCGTCTCCCTCATGGCAATGGCACGACAACCAATGCGGGAACACTCCTCCAGTTGCCTGGCGGCCGCGTTCCCTGGCGATTGTTCCGTGGCAATGATGTGCCGCAACGGGGGCAACGGAACCGCGCCATCAAAGCAGGCGGGATAAGCCCTCAATTGCGGCACTGCACGCTGTTGCGGCAGACGGTTCCTAGCTGTTAGTACTTGACCACGCGTCGCCTTTGGCGCGGGCGAGGTCCCGGTACCATCCCCGCGCCGCAAGGCCCCCGCCGCGTTGCGAACCGGTCTCGGCAGTCAGGACAACGGCAGTCTCAATAACGGCAGTCCATGGATTATTTCGCGCAGCAGCTCATCAACGGCCTCGTGCTCGGCTCGATCTACGGCCTGATCGCCATCGGCTACACCATGGTCTATGGCATCGTCGGCATGATCAATTTCGCCCATGGCGACGTCTTCATGATCGGCGGCTTCATCGCGCTGATCTCGTTCCTGGTGCTCGTCTCGATCGGCCTGACCGCTGTCCCGGTCATCCTGCTGATCGTGCTGCTGGTGGCGATGGCCATCACCGCGCTGTATGGCTGGACCATCGAGCGCATCGCCTATCGTCCGCTGCGCCACTCCTTCCGCCTGGCGCCGATGCTGTCGGCCATCGGCATGTCGTTCGTGCTGACGAATTTCTCCCAGGTGTCGCAGGGCGCACGCGTCAAGCCGGTGCCGCCGATCGTCACCGGCGGCTACACGCTGCACGAGGGCGAGAGCGGCTTCGTCGTTCAGCTCTCCAACATTCAGATCGTGGTGGTGATTACCACGATCGTGCTGCTGGGACTGTTCACCTGGCTGGTGTCGCGCACGCGGCTCGGCCGCGACATGCGCGCCTGCGAGCAGGACCAGACCATGGCGGCGCTGCTCGGCGTCGACGTCGACCGCACCATCTCGATGACCTTCGTGATCGGCGCCGCGCTCGCTGCCGTCGCCGGCATGATGTACCTGCTGTATTACGGCCTGGTCGATTTCTTCATGGGCTTCGTCGCCGGCATCAAGGCGTTCACGGCGGCCGTGCTCGGCGGCATCGGCTCGCTGCCGGGAGCGATGCTCGGCGGCCTCGCGATCGGACTGATCGAGACGTTCTGGTCGGCCTACTTCTCCGTGGAGTACAAGGACGTCGCAGCATTCTCGATCCTCATCGTGGTGCTGATCTTCATGCCGACCGGCCTGCTCGGCCGGCCCGAAGTCGAAAAAGTCTGAAGACGGAGCCCGTGTGAGCGCGTCCCATCCCGCCTCGTCGAATGGCTCCGAACCGGTCGGAGCCGCCTTCATCCTCAAAAAGGCCTTCCTCAGCGCCCTCGTCGCACTCGGCCTGTTCTCGCTGATGATCGGCGTCCGGACCGAAGCGGGCCAAAGCGGCCAGCTCGAATACTGGACGCGCTTCGGGGACCTCGCCAGCCTGGTCGCGGCGGTCTTCGTCGGCTCGATCATTGTCGAGCTCCTGCGGCTGTGGCTCGGTCCGCGCGGCGGCCTCGGCAGCTTCGTGCCCTCCTCGGTGCAGAGCGGCCTGTCGGTCGCCGGCCGCTATCTCGCGCCGGCGCTGCTGATCTTCACCTTCCTCGTGCCGGTGATCTTCTACAATCAGCGCTACATTCTCGATCTCGGCATCCTGGTGCTCACCTATGTGATGCTCGGCTGGGGCCTCAACGTCGTGGTCGGCCTGGCCGGCCTGCTGGACCTCGGCTATGTCGCGTTCTACGCGGTCGGCGCCTATTCCTACGGGCTGCTGTCGACCACCTTCGGCCTGTCGTTCTGGATCTGCCTGCCGCTCGCCGGCATCCTCGCCGCATTCTGGGGCGTGCTGCTCGGCTTCCCCGTGCTGCGGCTGCGCGGCGACTATCTCGCGATCGTCACGCTTGCGTTCGGCGAGATCATCCGCCTCGTGCTGATCAACTGGCAGGATGTCACCGGCGGCCCCAACGGCATCTCCGGCATTCCGCGGCCGAGCCTGTTCGGCATTCCGCTGACGCCGGGCGAAGGCGGCCTCGCGGCCATGCTCGGCATTCCCTTTTCGCCGACGCATCGCATCGTCTTCCTGTTCTATCTGATCCTGGCGCTGGCGCTGCTCACCAACTGGGTCACCATCCGGCTGCGCCGGCTGCCGATCGGCCGCGCCTGGGAAGCGCTGCGCGAGGACGAGGTCGCCTGCCGCGCCCTCGGCATCAACATCACGACGACCAAGCTCACGGCGTTCGCCACCGGCGCCATGTTCGGCGGCTTCGCCGGCGCCTTCTTCGCCACCCGCCAGGGCTTCATCAGCCCGGAATCCTTCACCTTCCAGGAATCGGCGCTGGTGCTCGCGATCGTCGTGCTCGGCGGCATGGGATCGCAGCTCGGCGTGGCGCTCGCCGCGCTCGCCATGATCGGCGGCTTCGAGCTGTTCCGAAGCCTCGAGGTCTATCGCATGCTGGTGTTCGGTCTCGCCATGGTGCTGATCATGATCTGGCGCCCGCGCGGCATCGTCGGCCATCGCGCACCGACCGTATTTCTGGAAAAATCCAAGAGCATCTCTTCGGACCTCGTCAAGGAAGGCCACGGATGAGCTCCGCTCCGATCCTCGCACTCGAAAATCTCACCATGCGCTTCGGCGGCATCGTCGCCGTCAACGCGCTGTCGTTCACCGCGCAGCGCCAGCAGATCACGGCGCTGATCGGCCCCAACGGCGCCGGCAAGACCACCGTGTTCAACTGCATCACCGGCTTCTACAAGCCCACCTCCGGCGTGATCCGCCTGACGCATGATGACGGTATGCAATTCGAGATGCAGAAGCTGAAGGACTTCAACATCTCCAAGCAGGCCAAGGTGGCGCGCACGTTCCAGAACATCCGGCTGTTTCCGGGCATGACCGCGCTCGAGAACCTGATGGTGGCGCAACACAACGCCCTGATGCGTGCGTCGGGCTTCACGCTGCTCGGGCTGCTCGGCGTGCCGTCCTGGCGCGCCGCCGAGCAGAGCGCGATCGATGCCGCGGTGTTCTGGCTGAAGCGCGTCGGGCTGATCGACCGGGCCGATGATGCGGCCGGCAATCTCGCTTACGGCGACCAGCGGCGGCTGGAGATCGCACGGGCGATGTGCACCGGGCCCGCCCTGCTCTGTCTCGACGAACCCGCCGCCGGCCTCAACGCGCGCGAGAGCGCCGCGCTGAGCGAGCTCCTGCTCTCGATCCGCAGCGACCACGGCACATCGATCCTCTTGATCGAGCATGACATGAGCGTCGTCATGGAAATCTCCGACCGCGTCGTCGTGATGGACTACGGCGTCAAGATCGCCGAGGGCACGCCGCGCGAGATCCGCGACGATCCCAAGGTCATCGCCGCCTATCTCGGCACCGACGAGGAAGAGGCCGCAGCCGTGATGGAGGCCGAGGCGTGAGTGCGTCCCTGCTCGCCATCCGCAACCTGCGCGCCTCCTATGGCAAGATCGAAGCGCTCAAGGGCGTCGACCTCGAGATCAAATCCGGCGAAATCGTCGCGCTGATCGGCGCCAACGGGGCCGGCAAGTCGACGCTGATGATGTCGATCTTCGGCCGCCCGCGCGCCAGCTCCGGTCATATCGTCTATGACGGCCACGACATCACGCAGGTGCCGACGCACCAGATCGCGCGGCTCAAGATCGCGCAGTCGCCGGAGGGCCGCCGCATCTTCCCGCGCATGAGCGTCGCAGAGAACCTGCAGATGGGCGCCGACGCCGGCGACACCACCGAGGCCGAGCGCGCCGGCACGCTGGAGCGCGTGTTCGCGCTGTTCCCTCGGCTGAAGGAGCGCATCGACCAGCGCGGCGGGACGCTGTCCGGCGGCGAGCAGCAGATGCTGGCGATCGGGCGCGCGCTGATGAGCCGGCCGCGGCTGCTGCTGCTCGACGAGCCTTCGCTCGGCCTGGCCCCTCTGATCGCCCGGCAGATTTTCGACGCGATCCGGACACTGAACCGCCAGGACGGTTTGACCGTGCTGATCGTGGAGCAGAACGCCAATCATGCGCTGAAGCTCGCCCACCGCGGCTACGTGCTGGTCAACGGACTGGTCACGCTGTCGGGCACCGGGGCCGAGCTGTTGCAGCGGCCGGAGATCCGCGCCGCCTATCTGGAGGGCGGCCGCCACTAGGCGACCATCGAGCCCCCGGCAGGCCGGCAGAAATGGCCTTAGCCCTTCGTCGATCTGCCCGAAAAATGCCGGTGACTTCGGCGGAAAATCAGCCACAATGCGCGCGGTCTGCGGCCCGCCGTTCGGGCCGTTTCCGTGTCGACCTACCCCCTGTGAGGATTTCTCATGAAACCACTCAAACTCATCGGCTTGGCTCTGGGCGCGTCGCTGGCGCTCTCGACCGCAGCCTACGCCGAAGACATCACCATCGCCGTGGCCGGCCCGATGACCGGCGGCGAGTCGGCGTTCGGTCGTCAGATGCAGAACGGCGCCGAGATGGCGGTCGCCGACCTCAATGCCGCAGGCGGCGTGCTCGGCAAGAAGCTCGCCCTCCAAGTCGGTGACGACGCCTGCGATCCCAAGCAGGCCCGCTCGGTCGCCGAGAAGCTCGCCGGCTCCGGCATTCCGTTCGTCGCCGGGCACTTCTGCTCGTCGTCGTCGATCCCGGCCTCCGAGGCCTATGCCGACAGCAACGTGCTGCAGATCACGCCCGCTTCGACCAACCCGCTGTTCACCGAGCGCAAGCTGTGGAACGTGGCGCGCGTTTGCGGCCGTGACGATCAGCAGGGCCTGGTGGCCGCGAACTACATCGCGAAGAACTTCAAGGGCAAGAACATCGCGATCCTCAACGACAAGACCACCTACGGGAAGGGTCTCGCCGACGAGACCAAGAAGGCGCTCAACAAGGCTGGCGTCACCGAGAAGATGTTCGAGTCGTACAACAAGGGCGACAAGGACTTCAACGCGATCGTCTCCCGCCTGAAGCGTGAGAACATCGACCTCGTCTATGTCGGCGGCTATCATCAGGAAGCCGGCCTGATCCTGCGTCAGATGCGCGACCAGGGCCTCAAGACGATCCTGATGGCGGGCGACGCGATGAACGACAAGGAGTTCGCCTCGATCACCGGTCCGGCCGCGGAAGGCACGCTGTTCACCTTCGGCCCCGAGCCGCGCAACAAGCCGACCGCCAAGGCGATCGTGGACAAGTTCAAGGCCAAGAACATCGATCCCGAGGGCTACACGCTCTACACCTACGCCGCGATCCAGGTCTGGTCGCAGGCGGTGAAGAAGGCCAACACCACCGATGCCAAGAAGGTGATGGACACCATCAAGGCCGGCGAGTGGGACACGGTGCTGGGCAAGCTCGGCTTCGACGCCAAGGGCGACATCAAGCAGATCGACTACGTCGTCTACAAGTGGGACGCCAAGGGCGCCTACGCCGAGCTCGGCGGCAAAGGCTCCTGATCTCAGATCAAAGTGATCCACAAAATGGAACGCCCCGGTCGATGACCGGGGCGTTTTTCTTCAGCTGATTACGGGCGACTTCGCGCTTCGTCGCCAAGCCTGATTGAAGGCGAGGCACCGAATTCCGCAATCGATCAGCCTGCGCAGACCGACAGAGGCGCTGCGCGCGTGTTCTTCACGGCCGAGCGGGCTGCCTCGACCGCGCGCATCAATTCTGCCGGCCGGAACGGCTTCTGCAGATAGACGACCCGGGTCAACTCCTCCGACATCGCGGCCCCGTCGAACGCGCTCATGCCGGAGACGGCCACGACGGGTACATCGGGAACCAGCGCACGCATCCCGCTGACCAGATCGAGACCGTTGGAGTCATCGAGATAGATATCGACGATCACGGCGTCGAACGTCTGGTCGCGGAACAATTGCAGTCCGGCCGGAGCGGTTCCCGCTTCGACCACATCGAACTGATTGACGCGCAGCACCATGCTAATCATGGCCCGGACGTCCTTTTGATCGTCCACCACAAGAATCCGTGGCATCAAAATCTCCAGAAATTTTTCGTTGGACAGCCTACAACATAAAAAGAAATCAGCTACAACTACGGGTATATTTATCCCGGTTGCGGTAAAGGTGCAGTTACTCCAACGCGCGACTCATTCAACAGAACGCTACATATTGGTAACATACAACCTTTATTAGAATAGCATATTTTTTCGCGTCACCATCGTCTCCGTGCCGAGTTGCACGTTGATGACAGGGCGCAGGACTTTGGAGATGCAGAGCATCGAGGATACTGGCGAAGTTCTTCTATCGACGACCACCGCAACGCATCGGGACCGTGTCGCAGCACTGGCTGCGGTTGTCGTCTCGGCCCTGCTCTTTGCCGCCGCCGCTCCCTTCGCCAAGGTCCAGCTGCCGGCAACGCCGGCGTTTGTCGCCAGCTATCAGTCGGCGCTGGCACTGAATGACCTGATCACCGCGTTCCTGCTGTTCTCCCAATTCGTGCTGCTGCGCTCGCGCCCGCTGCTGTGGCTGGCCTCTGGATATCTGTTCACCGCACCGGCGGCGCTGCTGCACACTCTGGTCTTTCCCGGGCTCTACTCACAGACCGGGCTGCTCGGCGCCGGACCGCAGAGCGCAGTCTGGATCTACATGATCTGGCATGGCGGGTTCCCGTTCTTCGTCCTCGCCTATGCGCTGCACACGCGCCGCCGGCTCGCGCCCGTCAGCTCGGTCGCCGCGGCGCTGTCGTTCGCAATCCTCGGCGTGGCGATCGTTCTCGCTGCGCTGACCTGGACGGTGATCGCCTTCGATTCATCGCTTCCCGCGCTGATCCACGACGGTACGGCGACAACGGCCCTGAAGGTCGTGGTCGGCTCAATCTGGTGCGTGACGCTCGTGGCGTTGGCCGTGCTGGCGTGGCGCGGCCCGCACACCATTCTCGATCTCTGGGTCATGGTGGTGCTGTGCGCCTGGCTATTCGACCTTTCGCTGTCATCGATGCTCAATGCCGCAAGATTCGATCTCGGCTACTACGCGGGCCGCATCTACGGCCTGCTGGCGGCGAGCTTCGTGCTCGGCGTCCTGCTCGCCGACAATGTCGGACTGCAGACGCGCCTCACGCGCCTGCTGCGGCAGCAGCGCCGGCAGAACGAAAGCGAGCGGGCCCGCTTCATCGCGCGCGAGAGACTGTTCAGCGCCGTCGTCGAGTCCTCCAATGACGCCATCATCACACTCACCCTGCATGGCAAGATCACGTCATGGAACCGCGCAGCCGAGCATCTGTTCGGATACGGCGCCGACGACGCGCTTGGCAACGACATCGGCCTGATCGTCCCCGCCGAGCGGCGCTCCGAGGTCGATGGCATCCTCGAGCGGATCGGCGGCGGCGAGAAGATCGAGCATCACGAGACAGTGCGTCGGCACAGGGACGGCCACGCGATCGAGGTGTCGCTCAGCGTCTCCCCAATCCACGACGCCCGCGGCACCGTGATCGGCGCCTCGAAGGTCGCGCGCGACATCACCGAGAGCAAACGTACACGCCACGCGCTGAATCGAGAGACGGAGGAGCGGCGGCGCATCTTCGAGACCTCGCAGGACCTGATCCTGATCGCGAACTCCCGCGGCGATTTGATGCAGGTGAGCCCGAGCGCACAGGGCATCCTCGGCTATCGGCCCGAGGAGATGGTCGGCCGCAACGCCAGCGACTTCGTCTACCCGCCCGAGCTGGAGACCGTTCGCAGCCAGATGCGCGACTGCCGCCGCGGCCGCGACATCCACAATTTCGAGGCGCAGCTGCTGCACAAGGAAGGACGCGGCGTCGTCCTGAACTGGATGGCGAGCTGGTCGGAGCCGGTGCAGCGCCACTTTTTCGTCGGCCGCGACCTGACCGAAAAGCGCGCCGCCGAGGCGCAATTCCGCCAGGCGCAGAAGATGGAGGCGGTCGGCCAGCTCACCGGAGGGGTCGCCCACGACTTCAACAACATCCTCACCGTCATCACCGGCAGCATTTCCATCCTCTCCGACGCCGTCGCCGGGCGGCCGGAGCTCGCATCCGTCGCTAAGCTGATCGACGATTCCGCCGACCGGGGCGCGCATCTCACCCGGCAATTGCTCGCCTTCGCGCGCAAGCAGCCGCTTCAGCCGGTCGACCTCGACGTCAACGCGCTGATGAACGAGACCGCCGCCCTGCTGCGTCCGACGCTCGGCGAGCACATCGAGATCGAACGCATCCTCAGTCTCGATCCCTGCACCGCGCTGGCCGATCCGAACCAGCTCGCCACTGCGATCGTCAACCTCGCCCTCAATGCGCGCGATGCGATGCCGCAAGGCGGCAAGCTGACGCTGGAGACCGCGAACGTCGCCCTCGATCAGGACTATGCCGACGCCAACAACGAGGTCGCGGTCGGCGACTACGTCATGGTCGCGGTCAGCGACACCGGCAGCGGCATCCCGCCGGCCTATCTCGACAAGGTGTTCGACCCTTTCTTCTCGACCAAGGGCGTCGGCAAGGGCACCGGCCTTGGCCTCAGCATGGTGTTCGGCTTCGTCAAGCAGTCCGGCGGCCACATCAAGATCTATAGTGAAGTCGGGCACGGCACCTCGATCAAGCTCTACCTGCCGCGCTCGGCTTCGATGCCGACGACAGCCACGGATCAGCGCGCGCTCGACACGAGCGGCGGCAGTGAGACGATCCTGATCGTCGAGGACGATCCGATGGTCCGCCAGCACGTCGTCACCCAGGTTGCCAGCCTCGGCTACACCACCCTCGCCGCCGCCAACGCTGCCGAGGCGCTCGACGTGCTGGAACGCCATCCGGAGATCGATCTGCTGTTCACCGACGTCATCATGCCCGGCGCCATGAATGGCCGCCAGCTCGCCGATACCGCCCGCGCGCGGCGTCCGTCGCTGAAGACGCTGTTCACGTCCGGCTACACCGAAAACGCCATCGTGCATCACGGCCGCCTCGACGCCGGTGTGCTGCTGCTGGCCAAGCCCTACCGCAAGCCGGAACTCGCCCGCATGATCCGCATCGCGCTGGAGAAGTGAGGTCGTAGAGCGGACGAGCGCAAGAAGCGACCTCCGGGTTTCACCGACCGGGTCATGGGACCGCCTGGTCATCGCAGCGCTGATCATGGCCGAAGGCTTGGACCAACTCGGACTTGCCTTGAGCCGCCTCGCCAGCTGAGCTATCGGTCCGCCAACGTCCCCATCGCGAGAATGGCCGTGCAGAATCTTCTCACCGACATTGCAGGCGTACGCGTCGGCCACGCCGACGATGCAGCGCTCGCCTCCGGCGTGACCGCGATTTTGTTTGACCAGCCGGCGGTGGCCGCGATCGACATTCGCGGCGGCGGACCCGGGGTGCGCGAGGATGCGCTGCTCGATCCCGTCAATACGGTCGAGCGGATCGACGCCATTGCGCTGTCGGGCGGCTCGGCGTTCGGGCTGGAAGCTGCGAGCGGCATCCAGGCGTGGCTCGCCGAGCAGGGCCGCGGCTTTGCCGTGCGCGACGCGCTGATCCCGATCGTGCCCGGCGCGATCGTGTTCGATCTGCTGAACGGCGGCAACAAGGCCTGGGGCCGCTATGCGCCCTATCGCGAGCTCGGCCACGCAGCGGCCGCCGCGGCGGACACGACGTTTGCGCTGGGCAGCGTCGGGGCCGGGCTCGGCGCCACCACGGCCAACCTGCAGGGCGGGCTCGGCTCGGCCTCGGCGACGACGCGCGGCGGCATCAAGGTCGCGGCCATCGCGGTCGTCAACGCGGTCGGCAGCGTCACGGTCGGCGATGGCCCATGGTTCTGGGCTGCGCCTTACGAAGTCGACGGTGAGTTCGGCGGCCGCGGCCTGCCCGCCACGTTCACGCCGGACATGCTGGCGATGCGCATCAAGGGCGGCCCTGCCCCGTCGGCGTCCGAGAATACGACCATCACGCTGGTCGTGACCGATGCGATCCTGACCAAGGCGCAGGCGAAGCGGCTGGCGATGATGGCGCAGACCGGCATGGCACGGGCGATCTATCCGGTCCACCTGCCGCTCGATGGCGACATCGTGTTCGCGGCGGCGACCTGCGCCAAGCCGGTGGAGCCGCTGGTCGAGCTGAGCGAGCTGGGCATGGTCGCGGCCAACGTGCTGGCGCGTGCGATCGCGCGCGGCGTCTATCATGCCAGGCGGCTGCCGTTCGCCGGCGCCCTGCCGTCCTGGCAGGACCGCTTCGGCAGCTGAGCGGCTTGCGAGGCTTACGCGCTCACCGCGGTCGTGGACGAACCACGCAGCCGTATCGACTGATGCTGCATCAGCTTCTCGATCATGTTGTAGGACGAGGTCGCGGCATTGGAAGCTGCGGTGGTTGCCGGCATGATCAGCGTCATCTTGGAGCCGTCGGCATAGGTGATGGTGGTGGTCGTTGAGCCGTCGCTGTTGGTGGACGACGAACTCGACGCGCCCGACAGCGCCTGCATCAGCGCATCGGCCCCTGCACCCGCGGAATTGCCCGAGCCGGCGCTCGCGCCAGCCTCCTGATGATGGTGATGGCCACGACGACCACGCGCGCCCTGCAGTGCCGAGGTCAGCTCGTCCATGCTGACATTGCCGTCGCTGTTGCTGTCGAGCTTGCCGAACACCTTGTCGGCATTGGCGATGTTGGTGCCGCCGGCGCCGAGCGCGGTCTCGAACTCGGATCTCGTGATCTGCCCGTCGCCATCGCCGTCGATCTGCGAGAACAGATCCTGCAGCGGATTGGTCGCCGCGTCCGACGACGAGCCCGACTGGCTCTGCGCCGCCAGCAGCGCGCTCATCGTCTCCGGCGCGATCTGCCCGGAACCGCTGCTGCCCGAACTGGACCACGGGCTGAAATTGCCGGAGCCGCTCGCAGCATCGCCGCCGAGACTGAACAGGCCGCCGCCGGGATTGCCGGATTTGCCCGATCCGGACTTGGTCGATCCCAGCGACTGCAGGCCTTCCAGGACCGACGAGGCGGCCCCCAATGCGAACCACATGGCGAAACTCCGAGACGGCCGTGGCAAACACGGCGACGGGAAACCTGCCGTAGCTCGTCGCAATCCCCGTGCCAGCGCCAAACTACTGATATGTCCGGATATTTCGCGATGTTGCCATGCCAGTCGCCCGGCACTTCATGCCGCGCCCGGCAGATTTTTCCCGCTCGCGTTGCCGGACCGGCCCCTGCATGATACGGCGACATCCCCGATCGCCCTGGAACAGATGCTCATGACCCAGTCCTTCACGCCGCGTCCGCTCGTCATTGCGCCGTCCATCCTGGCCTCGGATTTCTCCAAGCTGGGCGAAGAGGTGCGCGCCGTCGATGCCGCCGGCGCCGACTGGATCCATCTCGACGTCATGGACGGCCATTTCGTGCCGAACATTTCCTACGGCCCTGACGTCATCAAGGCACTGCGTCCGCATACGACCAAGATCTTCGACGCCCATCTGATGATCACACCTTGCGATCCCTATCTCGAGGCGTTCGCGAAGGCCGGCTGCGACCACATCACGGTGCATGCCGAGGCCGGCCCGCATCTGCATCGCTCGCTGCAGGCGATCCGCGCGCTCGGCAAGAAGGCCGGCGTCTCGCTCAACCCGTCGACGCCGCTCAACGTCATCGAATATGTGCTCGACCTCGTCGACCTCGTGCTGATCATGTCGGTCAACCCCGGCTTCGGCGGCCAGGCCTTCATCGCCTCGGCGATCGGCAAGGTGCAGGATCTGCGCGCGATGACCGCGGGCCGCCCCATCGACATCGAGGTCGACGGCGGCGTCGGCCGTGACAATGCCGGCGCGCTCGCGGCCGCCGGGGCGAACGCGTTCGTCGCCGGCTCCGCGGTGTTCAAGGGCGGCACCACCGAAGCCTATCGCAGCAACATCGCCGCGATCCGCGATGCCGCCGCGTCGGCGCGCGGCGAGGCGATCTGAGGCGGTCGACGGCGCATGCAGACGCTCACGCCGCAGCCGCTGACCAAGGCCGCGTTCGCCGCCTTCGGCGACGTCGTCGAGACCGACGGCGCGGCTCTGATCGAGATCAATCAGGGCTTTGCCCGCCGTTGCAACGGGCTCGCCGCGATCGACGTCACGTCCGGTGCCGTCCCCGTGAATATCAGCCTGTTCGAAGCGAAACCGCGGCGGCGGCCGATCGAAATTAAGCTGATGGAACGGCATCCGCTCGGCACCCAGCTGTTCATGCCGCTGCAGGACCGGCCCTGGCTGGTGCTGGTCTGCGCCGACCCGCGCGATGCCACGAGCTACCGGGCTTTCACCGCGACGGGGCGCCAGGGCGTGAACTACGCCCGCAATGTCTGGCACCATCCGCTGCTGGTGTTCGACGACGCCTCGCGCTTCATGGTGGTCGACCGCATGAGCCCCGACAATCTCGAGGAGCTGTGGCTCGACCAGCCGCTGTTGCTCAGCATCCCCTGACTGATGGCGCGCCGGATCGAGCATCCGCGCGCAGGAGAGACGATGATGGACAAGCCGAACTACTTCGTGCCGCAGGGCGGTCACCCGCCGCAGACCGACCTGCTCACCGGCCGCGCCGTGTTCACCGAGGCCTATGCGGTCATCCCCAAGGGCGTGATGCGCGACATCGTCACCTCGCCGCTGCCGTTCTGGGACAAGACCCGGACCTGGGTGATCGCGCGTCCCCTCTCCGGCTTCTCGGAGACATTCTCGCAATACATCGTCGAGGTCTCGCCCGGCGGCGGCAGCACCCAGCCGGAGCCTGATCCGGAGGCGGAGGGCGTACTGTTCGTCGTTGGCGGCGAGATCGCGCTGACCATCGCCGGCACCACGCATCGCCTCGCCAAGGGCGGCTACGCCTTCCTGCCGCCGTCCTGCAAGTGGACACTCACAAACGACAGCGCGGCGCCCGCGACCTTCCATTGGATCCGCAAGGCCTATGAGGCCGTCCCGGGCATCGCGGCGCCCGAGGCTTTTGTGACCAATGAAGCGGAGATCGCGCCGGTCGGCATGCCCGGCACCGACGGCCGCTGGGCCACCACCCGCTTTGTCGATCCGCTCGACGTCCGCCACGACATGCACGTGAACATCGTCACCTTCGAGCCCGGCGCGGTGATCCCGTTCCTGGAGACGCATGTGATGGAGCACGGCCTCTACGTGCTCGAGGGCAAGGCGGTCTACAAGCTCAACCGCGACTGGGTCGAGGTCGAGGCCGGCGACTTCATGTGGCTGCGCGCCTTCTGCCCGCAAGCCTGCTACGCCGGCGGCCCCGGCCGCTTCCGCTATCTGCTGTACAAGGACTCCAACCGGCATATGAAGCTGCGGCCGTTCCGGTGAGGTGAGAAAACGGAGCGCCCCTGTTGCCCCGTCGTTGCGGGGAGCATCGGCTATCGCCGGGTTGCCGTCCTCACCAAGGTTGCAGCCGAACAATCTTCCCAGCCTTATCCCCCCGACACAACCTTCGCCGGCGCATCATCCTCTTCATCATCGATCTCTCGCGCGGCCGCGCGCGTGCGCACCACGGTCACGGTGCAGCCCGCTTCCGCGGCGACCTTGGCCGAGACGCTGCCGAGCAGGCTGCGCAGCACGGAGTCGCGGCGGGCGCCGATGATGATATGGTCGACCTGGTTGACCTCGGCGAACTCGACGATGGCGGCGGCCGGATCGACGGCTTCGAGCACGTGCACCGTCAGCCGGCTGGCATCGAGCTTCAGCGGCGTCGCCCAGTGCTTCAGCGCCACCATGCGGTCGATGTGCTTGTTGTTGCCGGCCTCGTCCAGCGTGCGGTCGATGGTCAGGCGGCCGAGCTTGAGGACGTTGACGCAGGCGAGCCGCGCTGCGGGCAACGTGGCGAGGATGCGTTGCGCGGTGACGCGCAGCGCGCCATTGAGCTCCTCGCCACCCTCCGAGGTGTCGATCGCCACCGCCACGATCGGGCTCGAAGCGATCTGCACGGCGACATCGGACGGCTTCGTTTCCGGCTGCACCAGCCCGCGATTGAAGCGGCGCCGCCACACCGTGGTGATCGGATCGCGCTTGAGCTTCTCCGCGCGCGCCGTCAGCTTGACCTGGTCGGGATTGCCGAGGTCGAAGGCGAGCTGTGCCGCGGTCGGATAGCGCCAGACCGGCTCGATCTCCAGGCAGCGCAGCACGATCTCCTGCAGCCATGGCGGATAGTCCGGCTTGAGCTGCCGCGGCGGATAGGGATCGCGCCACAGTCGCCGCCGCATGCCGCGCAGCGTCTCGGTCTCGCCGAAGGGGCGCACGCCCGTGGTGAAGAAGTAGAGCAGCACACCGAGCGAAAAGATGTCGCTGCGCGGATCGCTGCGGGTGCCCATCATCCGCTCCGGCGCCATGTAGGGCGCGGTGCCGTAAGGCAGGCGGAATTCCTCCTGCAACAGATCCGGCAGGTGCTTGTGGCAGGACAGGCCGTAGTCGATCAGCACCGCCTCCCCCGAGGGGCGGAACATGATGCTGGACGGCTTGATGTCGTGATGGATCACGTGCTGCCGGTGCAGGTCGGCGAGCGCGGTGGCGATCTTCGCGACCAGCACCCGCGCCTCCTCATAAGGCAGCGGCAGCTCGGGCAACCGCTTGTACAGCGTCTCGCCAGGGATCTGCTCGATCACGACATAGGCCTGCGTGGCGAAATCGCCTGTCCCGAAGCACGCCGGCACATGCGGACCGGACAGCTTCGGCAGGATCATCTGCTCCATCTCGAAGCTGACGATCGCCGCAGGGTCCTCGCCCTCGGAGACGCGCGGCACCTTCATCAGGATGGGGCGGTCGATGTCCGGGCGCGTGACGCTCCACAGCGTCGCCATGCCGCCGGAATGCACGCACTCGCCGACGGTGAAGCCGTCGATGACGACGCCCGGCTGGAGCTTCGATCTCGCCATGCTCTAACGCCCCATCGAGAGCCGCTGCGCCAGCCAGGGCGGCAGGCCGTTGTCACGAATGCGCTGCGCCGCCGCGTCGACGTCATAGGGCACGCGGCAATAGGTCAGCTCGCGCGTCCTGGTGTCGAAGGTCACGAAGGATGCAGCGGGATCGCCGTCGCGCGGCTGACCGACCGAGCCGACCACGGCGAGCCATTGCCGGCCGCGCAGCAATTGAATCGGCATGTTGGCAGTGGGTGTGAAGCTCGTCATCTTCGCAGTGGCGGACATCGAGTACAGCGCCGGACGATGGATGTGACCGCAGAACGTGACCTGCGCCTCGGTCGCGATCATGCTGCGTGCGGCATCGGCCGAACTCTGAATGTAGCGCCAGCGCTGAGGGCTCGACGCCTCCGAATGCACGAACAGCCGGTCCTCGTCACCCACGCTCATCGGCAACTCGGCGAGAAAGCGCCGCTGCTCGGCGCTGAGCCGGCCGCGCGTCCACTCCATCGCCGCCTGCGCCTCCGCATTCATGCTCTCGCTGGCCGTCGAGACCGCATTGTCGTGATTGCCGCGCACCGCCAGCCCGCCCTCGGCCACGATCTCCATGACCGTGTCGACCGACCATTCCGGATCGGCGCCATAGCCGACGATGTCGCCCAGGCAGATCAGGCGCTCGGCGCCGCGCCCGCGCGCCGCCTCCAGGCACGCCGCAAAAGCCTGCCGATTGGCATGGATGTCGGTGAAAATCGCCAGCAGCACCCGTATCCTCCCGGTTCCACCGTACAAGTGGGCTTCGCGCGGAATTTGAGCAACATCAAACCGGACGGACCGGAGCAAGGAGTTTTTTGACCGGGGTCGATCGATCAGCGACACGACCTCTCGATCTCGCGGCGGATCTCGCCCGAGCCTTGCGATCGCTGTGCCCCATCGAAGAACGAGAGGGCGCGGGGAATGCCGGGTGAAGGCCTCACCCATGGCCCGCCTGCAGAAAAAAGCAGGCGGCAGTCACCACAGGTTCAGCCGAACATCCGGCATTCCCCGCGCGACGGTTTTAACGCTTATATCGTGATCTCCCCGGTGCACCGGCTTTTTGGCCACCGTCGCCGCTCGGATTATCTCCGAGCAGCTTAGCACCAGCTTCGGGATGCCAGGACCACACGACTTCACGTCCGCAGGCTTGAGCGTTCGTCTCACGCCAGCCCAGCGTCCATCGCATCCCCGCCCCACGTGTCGTGACGATCGCGCGCTACGCCCTCTGCTCGGGACGGGATGGTGGCGTATAGCATGATTTCTGAAAAAAGGAAATAGAAACTTTCACCCGGTCACGGGCCATCGCAGGGGGCCCCCTCGACGTCGCCGGCTGCGGCCCCATCCCCCGGACACCCATGCAAAGCTGCACGGCCGCACGAGAATGGGCGGCGTCGCAGCCTGATGGCCGACAACGGGATCGGGCTCAGATCTGAGCGATGGGCCCATTGCCGACAATCGCCGCCGTCATCTAGTCTAGATCATCCGTGTAAAGGATCGAGCATGGAAGAGCAGCACAGATTGCGCCTGGTCGGCGGCCACGATGGTGAAACAGCGGTCTTCACCTTGCTTGATGATGACAACCTCTGTCGACTCAGGTGCGACTACAGGGATCGAAGCATCGAAAGCGCTGCAACCGATTTCTTCCAGGCGCTCTGCGATCTGCGGAACGTGCTGGGCGAAAATGGGTTCATGCCATTCTGCTATGGCGCAAGTCTGAACGTGTACCCGTCGGGGATGGCGCGAGACATGGGTCAGGGTCTCAAGGCCCACAGGATGACGATGGGCCGACACGCCCGACGGGAAGATCTCGTCGACATCTTTTCCGAGGGGCCGGATGTCGTCCCTGCTTCGGTCGCGGCACAGGAGCAGTTCTGGCGGGACTGGCTCGCGACGCCGCGAGCCTAGTCGCTGGACCGACTTCGGCGCAGCGGCGTCGGCAAACTCATCGCCGCCGGTTCACGAGCCACAGCGCGCCTGCGGAACCGGCAATCGTGACAATCATCATGAGGGCGAGCGCAGCAGACATCACACCGCCTCCCGCAGCCGCTAGCGAGCTGCTGCCATCCCCCGCGACCATGAGGAGTGGAACGGCCACGAGCGGACCGCCGAGCTGGGCGGCAAAGAAGGCGCCGAGCAGCGAGACGACGATGTTCACGATCCAGCCGAGCACGCCCCGCTTCTTCGTCCATGCCTCGTGGATGGCAATGGACAGGACGGCCGCAAACGTCACCGCCGCGATCACGAGCCCCCCACCGACGGCGTCCATCGGGATCGCACCGGTCAGCTGCAGAACCACGATGCCGATGACGGCAATCAGCACGATGATGTAGGGCATGCGGATCGTCCCTGCTGCTATGATGCTGGCCACCGATACCGCCGCCCTGCTCGCGCAGGACCGGGATTGGCGCTTCGCTCATGAGTTGCCGGCAATGGTCGCCAGGTTCATCTCTTGATGCGAATGGTCGTTTGAACCAGCTGACAAGTGCGATCAACGGGGGCTTCCAGCCCGCTGAATAGCGGCTGAAAACGCACCGGACAGGCATGTGGCAGCGTCGTAGCCCGGACGATCGCAGCGACATCCGGGATCTCACGCGCTGCGTCGGTGAACCCGGATATCGCTGCGCTCATCCAGGCTACGCGCGTTGCTGTCATGGTCCCCGCCTCGCGTGATCGATGAGCGCGCGGAGCTTGGGCGCGAGGTTCCGACGCCGCGGAAAGTACAGGTAGAATCCGGCAAACGGCGCCGCGAAGCTTTCGAGCAGAGGCACCAGCTCGCCACGCGCGACGTAGGGCTGGAACGTCTCCTCCATGCCGAAGGTGATGCCGCCGCCCGCGCATGCGGTGCGGATCATCAACGACATGTCGTTGGTCGTCAGGCTGGGCTTGACCTCGACATTGAAGTCTCTGCCCGCTTCGGTGAACTCCCAGCGATAGGGCGCGGCCAGCGGCGCGGGCCGCCAGCCGATGCAGGCATGATGGATCAGGTCGCGCGGGTGCGCCGGGGCGCCGTGCGCTTCCAGATATCTCGGTGCGGCAAAGGCCAGCTGCCTCTGATCTCCGGACACCGGGACGGCGATCATGTCCTGCGCGATGACTTCTCCCAGGCGCACGCCTGCGTCGTAGTGCTCGGCGACGATGTCGAAGGTGTCGTCGGTGATGGTGATGTCCAGTTCGATCGCGGGATAGGTTTGCATGAACGAGGCCAGCAATGGCCCGGAGATGAAGCGTTCGGCGATGGAGGACACGGCCAGCCGCAGCAGGCCGGACGGCGGCCCGGCCTTGTCGCCGATCTGCTCGGCGGCGGCATTCAGCGCGCCGATCGCCGGCGCGACATCCGCATAGAACCGGCGTCCCGCCTCGGTCAGGCTGAAGCTGCGGGTCGTCCGGCTGACCAGGGAAATCCCGAGATGGTCCTCCAGCCTGCCCATCGCCTGACTGACGGCAGACCGCGTCACGCCCAGCCGGTCCGCGGCCAGGCGGAAGCTCCCGGCATCGGCGACCGCCACGAACAGCTCGATGATGTTCTTGTCGATCCGCATTGGTTAGGCATGCTTACCACCGAGACAACCATTGGGCAAATTGTCGTGACAATGCCGGCCACCTAGCTTCCGCCCGTCACCAACCGACGGGAGTTGAACATGGACAAGGTCATCCTGATTACCGGGGCTTCGAGCGGCATTGGCGCGGGGATCGCCCGCGAGCTGGCCGCCACGGGCGCGCGGCTGCTGCTGGGCGCGCGCCGCCTGGATCGGCTGCAGGCGCTGGCCGCCGAGTTGCGCGCGGCCGGCGGAACCGCCGAGGTTCGGGCACTGGATGTGACCGACCGCACCGATGTCGCGGCCTTTGCCGAGGCGGCGCGCGCCTTGTGGGGACACGTGGACGTCATGATCAACAATGCCGGCATCATGCCGCTGTCGCCGATGGCCGCGATGAAGGTCGACGAGTGGGATCGCATGGTCGACGTCAACATCAAGGGCGTGCTGAACGGCATCGCGGCGGTGTTGCCCGGCATGCTGGCCCGCGGCTCCGGACACGTCATCAACATCGCCTCGATCGGCGCTCTGCAGGTCGTGCCGACCGCCGCAATCTATTGCGCGACCAAGCACGCCGTGCGGGCGATCTCGGACGGGCTCCGGCAGGAGAATGAGACGCTGCGCGTCACCTGCATCCATCCGGGCGTGGTGGAGAGCGAACTCGCCAGCACCATCACGGACGAGACCGCAGCCGAGATGATGCGCAGCTACCGCGCGATTGCCCTGCAGCCGGACGCGATCGGCCGCGCCGTTCGTTATGCCATCGAGCAACCCGACGATGTCGACGTGAACGAGATCGTCGTCCGGCCGACGCGGGCGCCGTGAGGCGCGGGCGGCTCTACCGCAACAGCACCTCGAGCAGGTTGGCGAGCCGCGCAGCGGCGAGCGCTGCCTGCTTGCGGGCGAGATCGCGGGCGTTGGTCTCGTACTCCCGCGTGAGTTCGACCGGCTGCTTGTCGGCGCGCACCGGCGGGGCGTAGGCGACGGCCTTGGCGAGTTCGAAGCTCTCCTGCGCCCACACCGCGGGATCGATGATCTGTGCCTTGCCGGCATCAGGCGTGACGGTCGACAGGCCGCCGCGCTGGTCGGCATCGAAAATCGCGCCGAACACCGTCGAATAACCGCCGAAGATGCCATCCCAATAGGCGTGCAGATTCTGCGTCTCGCCGTTGGCGGCCACGACCTGCAATTCGTTGCCGCCGCGGTCGCCGCCCTTGTCCGGCAGCGCGGCCGAGTAGCGGGCGACGGCGTGCAGCGGCTGGTGCAGATCGCCCACGAGGTGGATCATCCAGCTCAGGCTGTACGACCGCAGCGGCTCGGAGGCGTCGGTGTTTGCGGGCAGCTTGGCGATCATCAGCTTGAGCTGCGACACCGCGTCGACTGCGTCGGGGCGCGGCAACGGCGTCTCATCGACCGAGAACAGCGCATCCTTGTAGTGCCAATAAGTGTGCTTGAGGTGGCCATACGGTACGAGCTGCTTGGCCGTGGAGTCCGTCACCTGGTCGTCGTAATAGTCCGGCTTCATCTTGATGTCGTCGGGCCACGTCGCCGCGCGCACGAAGGCGTAGAGCTTCTCCTGGCCCTGCGGCGCGCCGGCGATCCAGCTCGCATAATCGGGATTGAGCTTGAGCAGCGCGTCGGCCCGGTCCCTCGCCGCTGGTGTCAGCTTCTTGTAGGCCAGATACGCGATCTGCATGTGGCCTTCGTCCCACCAGGCCAGGGCCGGTCCGGCCGGCCAGAACATGACGGCCAAGAACGCAATCATCAGCTTACGCATCGCGAAGCTCCCTCGATCATTCGATCAACAATGAAATCGCGAATTCGGGCGGGCCACCAGATGATCCGGACCCTAGCGTGAACGACCGGCTTTTGCAATTTCACCGCGCACCGCCAACCGTATTGCGAGCGCGCCTCCTTCACCGCGCTCCGCAAGCGTATGCCCATCGGCCTGTGATCGCTCTCTCGACCGTCATTGCGAGCGCAGCGAAGCAATCCAGGGCGCCGGTCGCGACTCTGGATTGCTTCGTCGCTGACGCTCCTCGCAATGACGGCGGTGAGACATCGGATGTGCCGTGACTGCAACGGCTCGCGCCGTTTGTCCTTTACTGCTCGTCCTTCGGCGGCATGCGCGGCGGCAGCAGCGGCGTGAAGGAGACACCGTCGCCGGCATTCTTCGCGGCCTTGAACTCGCCGGTCGAGGGATCGCCGCCGGCGGTCTCGATGATGGTCTTGGGCAGGATGTATTCGCGCGCGGCGTCGATCACGCCGCCGTCGCCGGTGCCGAAATCGGCGGCGCGGCCGCCTTGCGGATGACCGGCGGCGATCTGGTCGGCGGCGTGCTGCGCCTTCTCGGCGAGCTTGTCACTGAAGGGAATGCGATAGGCCCGCGGCACGCCGCTCGGGCGGTTGTCCTCGTCGAGCGTCTCGACCCACAGATAGACCGCGCCGGGATCACCGTCGACGCTGTGCGGATCGACGATCCGCACCTGCAGCACCTTGAACGCCTTCGGCAACCGATCGACGCTGGCCCAGCCGAGCAGCCCGCGGGCGCCGACGAAGCTGCCGACGTAGAACGCGCTGGTGACGACCACCGCCACGGCCTTCACCTGCCACGGCAGCCGCGCATACACCAGCACGAGCAGCAGCAGCGCGCCGATCAGGGCGTAGCACACGGACAGCGTGACGATGACGGTCTGGAGGCTGCTCATCATCGCCTGATCATCCTGACGCCGGTCTGGGGATCGAGGTCGGCGCCGTTGGCGCGGACGTTGCGGAAGGTCTCCAAGAGCGATTTCGGCCGCCGCTGCACGTCGATCACCTTGCCCTCCGCATTGAGCTTGAAGCGCAATGCCGTCTTCTCGTCGCCGGAATGATCGAGCACGACCTTGTCGTCGAAGATCACCTGCGCCGTCGGGTTGAGCTTCTGCACCTTCACCTTGGCCTCGACCGGTGCGCCGCTGACATTCTGGAAATGCGAGATGTTGACGGTGTACTCGCCGGCGACGATGCCCCGGATCGTCACGATTTCCTCGCGGATCGGCGACGGGATCTTCAAGCCGTTGACCAGGATGAAATCATTGGCGCCGCCGCGGTCGTCGCGATCGAGCGTGAGGAAGCCGGCCTCGCGATGCCGGTACCAGGCGATGTTGCCGACGGGGTCCTGCACGAACAGATCGAGATCGTCGGGATGATTGTCCGGCCAGTCCATCGTGATCAGGAACTCGGCCTTGCTGTCGACCTTGCCGTCCTTCGCGTCGGGCGAGATCGCGAGCACCGCGATGAAGAAGAAGAACGCGACGATCTGCAGCGCCTTGAACAGCATCACGCTGAACGGATCGAACTGCTCCTCGCGCGGATAGAGCCCGAAATCGTCCATCATGCGCCCTGCTCCGGCGCGCGCTCCATCGCCCGTTCGAGCCGCGGCGTCACCCGCGTCTCGGTGAGCATGACCGCGTCGGAGAACACGCGGCCGGTCGCCGCGTCCAGCATGTAGTACTGGATGCGCACCAGGATCGAGCCGACCAGGCCGGCGAGCGTGGTGTACATCGCCACCGCCATGCCGTCGCTCATCAGGCCCATCGAGGATTTCATGGCCAGCTTGTCGTTGACGTCGAGGCCGGCGATCGGCGCCAGCATGATGATGAAGCCGATGATGGTGCCGAGCAGGCCGAGCTTCATCAGCGTATCCGACGCGAAGCCGCCGAATCCGTTCGAGCCGCGCAGGCGGTCGGCCAGGGTGCGCAGCAGCAGCGTCTGGTCGAGACGCCCTGTCCCTTGCGTCGCGGCCTTGGTGACGAGGCTGCGGATGTGATTGGTGACGAGCCCGTTGGGAAGCAACTGCGCATCAGGTTCGAGCGCGCGCGCCGCATCGGGCCCGATCAGCACGGCGCGGCAGCGCCTTGCAGCATCCGCCTCGCGCGCGATTGCCCTGGTGCGCCAGAAGCAGTGGCAGCACGTCACCAGATAGAGCACGGCGACGACGCTTGAAATGTAGGTCCGGTCCGAGGCGACCATCAGATGGAAGTAGCCGTAACGCCACAGCACGACGGCGGCGAACACGGTCAGGCCAGTGAAGATCATCCAGAGCAGCAGCGGCCCGCGCTCGGCCGCATCGCGCGCAGGTTCCACTCTCTCCGCACTGCCGACCACGCTCATGCATGCACTCCCCATTGCTCCGCCGTTGCATCCGGCGCTTGGCATCGAAGTTAAGCAGAGCGGCGGAACAGCGTCCAAAGACATCTGCCTCCGGCCTGTCGGGAAATTTTCCCAATCTTTCGCCTGCTGCAGTGCATTTGCTTGGCGCGGCACCGGCCCATTGTTACGCTGCGGCAAAAGCCCGTGGAGAGGATCGCATGCGCCTCGTGCTCCAGCTGATCGCGCGCCTGGCGCTGATCGTTCTGCTCTGCCTGGCGGCCGCGGCCATATGGGTCACCGTCGATGCCTATCGCAGCGTCGACCGCGCCACCGCGGCGTCTGCCGAGCGCGTATCGCAGGCGCTGGAGGCGCTGTATTGGCGCGAGCTGTTGCTGCGCAGCAACCGCACGCGCGACCATCTGCTGCCGGTGCCGGACTGGCGCACGACCGAGACGATGAAGCTGATCGCGCCCGGCATCTGCGTGCAGTTCAAGCCGGAAGCTGCCTTCGAGAAGCCGCTATGCGGCCAGAGCAAGGGGCTCGGCGCGGCGCCGCCGCGCTGGTTCTCAGGCTTGGTCGAAACGATCCTCGGCGATCACGCCGCAGTGGCGCAGGCGATCAGCGCGCGGGCGACCACGGCAGGAACCGTGTCCGCCATCGCCGATCCCGATGCGGCGATCCAGCTCGCCTGGCTGCGCATCCAGGACAGCTTCGGCGTCGCGCTGGCGATGGCCATTGCGATCGGCGTGCTCGCCTCGCTGGCGATCGCGCATGCACTGGCGCCGGCGCGCAGCATCGTCTCAGCGCTGCAGCGGATGGCCGAGGGCGAGCACCACCCGGCCCTGCCGCGCTTCCGATCGATGGAGCTCGCGATGATCGGCCGCGCCGTCGGCGAGCTCGGCGACCGGCTGGCGCAGGCCAACGAGCAGCGCGCCGCGCTGACCGAGCGCCTGCTCGACATCCGCGACGAGGAGCGGCGCGCGCTGGCGCGCGAGCTGCACGACGAGTTCGGCCAGAACCTGACCGCGATCCTCGCCTTTGCCTCGACGATCGAGAGCGCCGGCCATGGCCGCAACGATCAGGTCGCCCAGGATGCGCGCATGATCACGCAGTCGGTCAGCCATCTGATGGCCTGCCTGCGCGGCACGTTGAGCCGGCTGCGCCGGCCGCTCGCCGAGGAGCTGGGGCTGGAGGCCGGGCTGGTGGCGTTGACGCAGAACTATCAGCACGCCGCGCGGCCTGCGATCCGGCTCGACCTCCACGGCGATCTCGCCGACATCCAGGGCCCGGTCGCGGTCACCGCCTACCGGATGGCGCAGGAGTGCCTGACCAACGCCCTGCGCCACACCAGTGCGAGCGAGGTGTCGTTGCGGGTCGAGCGGCGCTCCGGGCCCGACAGTGCGCTGCTGATTTCAGTCGAGGATGACGGCGGCGGCGATGCGACATTGCTGGCGCAATCGAGCGGCTTCGGCCTGACCGGAATCCGCGAGCGCATCGCCGCGGTCGGCGGCTCGCTGTCGATCGGACCGGCCGCACGCGGGCTCAGCGTCTCCGCGACAATTCCACTGGCCGCCTGAGACAACGGGGATGCGCGAGCGCACAGGCATTTCGATCCTGCTGGTCGACGACCACCCGGTGGTCCGACAAGGCTACCGCCGCGTGCTGGAGAGCCAGGACGGCTTTCGCGTCATCGCCGAGGCCGACAGCGCCGCAGCGGCCTATGCCGCCTTCAAGGCGCATGCGCCCGACGTGGTCGTGCTCGACATCTCGATGAAGGGCGCCAGCGGGCTGGAGGCGATCCGCAACATCCGCGCTCGCGACAATCGCGCCTGCATCCTCGTGTTCTCGATGCATGGCGAGGCGCCGCTGGTGAAGGCCGCGTTTGCGGCAGGCGCCAGCGGCTTCGTCACCAAGAGCAGCGAGCCATCGGCGCTGGTCCGTGCCATCAGAATGGTAATCAACGGCGAGCGCGCGCTCAGCGACGACGTCGCCCATGTGCTGGCCGCCGACAGCCTCGATCCGCAGCAGACCGTGCTCGACCGGCTCGGCGAGCGTGAGATCGAAATCCTGCGCCAGTTCGCATCGGGCCTGACCACCGAGCAGATCGCCACCAATCTGCACCTCAGCGTCAAGACGGTGCAGAACTATCACTACCTGGTGAAGGCCAAGACGGGATTGCAGACGGATGCGCAGTTGGTGCGGCTCGCGGTCACCAGCGGGTTGACGGATCTGTAAAGTGGGCAAAGGCGCCGCCGTGCCATCGCCGCGGGCGGGATCGCAATGGCGCCGTGCCCACCGTCCAGCGGAAGAGTTCGCTGCACGACGGTGGCACGGCGCGCGCGATCGCGTTGTTCGGCCTAGCTCGCCATGCGCTGGCGCAGGCTCTGGTAGAATGCCGTCTCGAAGTTCATGTAGCCGACGAACGACGTCGGGTCGCCGAAGGGCAGGATCTGCGTCGCCCAGAAGCCGCCGAATCCGTTCTGCCGGTCGATCCAGTAGAACAGATTGGCCAGCCCGGCCCAGCCCAGCGCACCGGCCGGACGGCCCGTCGGCGCCTGCTCCTCGTTGATCATGAAGCTCAGCGCCCACGACTTGGATTGGCCGGGGAAGAACTCCGCGTCGTTGCACAATTCGGGAATGACTCCGGTCAACGGTGTCACCTTGTTGTCGCCGAGATGGTTCTTTTCCGCCATGCGCACCGTTTCGGCCTTCAGCACCCGGCCGAACTCACCGGCGCCGTCATTCAACCACATGCGGATGAAGCGCATGTAGTCGCCGACCGTGCCATAGAGGCCGTGGCCGCCCATGTGCACCTCGGGCTCGGCAGGCAGTTCGAAATCCATCGGCGTCAGCGAGCCATCGGCGGTGCGCGCGTGGATGCCGGCCAGCCTGCTGCGCATGGCATCGGTCAATTCGAAGGACATGTCCTTGATGCCGAGCGGCTCGAACACGCGCGTCTTCAGCACCTCCCCAAGCCGCCGGCCGGTGATGGCTTCGACGATCTGACCGCACCAGTCCATGTTGGTGCCGTAATCCCAGCGGTCACCGGGATCGAACAGCAGCGGCGTCATCAGGCAGGCCTTGGTCGCGGTGATCACGCTTGGCTGACCTTTTTCCTGCGCCAGCCGGTTGTAGGTGTGATTGATGAAGTCGTAGCTCAGTCCCGCCGTGTGCGTCATCAGCATGCGCGTGGTGATGTCGCGCTTCGGCGCACGCAGGATCGGATCGCCCTTGGCATCGAAGCCCTCGATCACCTGCAAAGTCCCGATCTCCGGCGCGTAACGCTTCGCCGGCACATCGAGGTCCAGCCTGCCGTCCTCGACCAGTTGCAGCACGGCCGTGCCGGTGATCGCCTTGGTGGTGGAGAAAATGGCGAAGATGCTGTCGGCGGTCATCGGCTCAGGCCGGTCGAGACGGCGTTGTCCCGCTGCGCCCTGGTAGATGTTGCGATCGCGGTCCGTCACCATCGCGACCACGCCTGGCACGCGCGGTGAGGATGTGACGACACCGTCGAGAACGGCATCGGCCGCCGCGGTGAAATTCGTGCTCATGGTAGTCCTCCCTCGTGTTTCTTGGCTCGTGTCCCAGTGTCGGCGTCTGCCGAAGGCTCAATGCATCGCAAAGCCCTGGTAGCCGCCGGCGGCGACCTCGTCGCATTTCTGGCGGTAGGCCCCGACCCCGCCGCAATAGGACAGAACCCGCCGCGGCTTGCCCTCGATGTTCGAGCCGAGATACCAGGAACTCGTCTTGGCGATCAGCGTCGCGTTGGCGGTCTCGTCGTGATGCGCGACCCAGCCATCCTCCGTTTCCCGGGTCGGCTCGATCACCTTCAGATCCCTGGACCGCATGTACTTGATGCAATCGTCGATCCATTCGACCTGCTGCTGCAGGCACGTCGTCATGTTGCACAGCGCGGCCGAGGGAGCGAGCGGCACCGCGGTCGTGAACAGATTGGGATAGCCGTGCACCTGCAGGCCCATCGTGGTACGGATGTCCCTGCTCCAATCCTCCCTGAGCGATCGATTGTCGCGCCCGCGAATATCGATCCGCGTCAGCGCACCGGTGCCGGCGTCGAAGCCGGTCGCCAGGACGATCATGTCGAATTCGTGCACGGTGCCGTCGGCCATCTGAATGCCCTTCGGGGTGACGCGTTCGATCGGATTGGTCTTGACGCTGACGATCTCGACGTTGGGACGAAGGAAGGCTTCGAGGAAGTTCTGCTCGAGCGGCACGCGGTGGGTGCCGAAGCCGTAATCTGCGGGGATCAGCAGGTCGCACAGCTTCGGATCCTTCAGCCGCTCGCGCATCTTGTCGCGCACGAATTCGGAGATCTCCGCATTGACCGCCTCGTCGAAGAACAGCTCGGCGAAGGACGAAATCCACAGTTTGAGGGAGCCGTCCTCCCAGCACTCCTCGATCACCTGGCGACGCCGATCCGGCGACAGGTCGGCCCAGGCATGCTCGAAATCATACTCGAAACCGGTGAAGGTGTGCGGCAAGCGCTCCGTCAGATGCTTGAATTTCGACTTGTAGGCCTCCGCGTCGTCAGCGCCGTATTTCGGGTTCTTCATCGGAATGACGTATTGCGGGGTGCGGACGAAGACCTTGAGGTGACCGGCCTCGCCGGCGATGGTCTGGATGACCTGGATGCCGGTCGCGCCATTGCCGATGATTCCGACGCGTTTGCCGGCGAAGCTGACCGGCTGCTTCGGCCAGCGCGCGGTATGGAACAGGTCTCCCTCGAACGTGTCCTGGCCGGGAAACGAGACGTGGGGCGCCGACAGCATGCCGCAGCAGGTGACCAGGAACTGGGTATCGATCAGTTCGCCCTTGTCGGTCGTGACCAGCCAGCGCTGCGTCGCTTCGTTGAACTGCGCACGAACGACCGTCGTGCCGAACTGGATGTCCTTGCGCAGATCGAGCCGGTCGGCGACGTAGTTGAGCCAGCGTTCGATCTCCGGCTGGGCCGGGAACTTCTCGCTCCAGCTCCAGCCCTTGTAGAGCTCCTCGGAGAACAGATACTGATAGATGTAGGCTTCCGAATCGAAGCGGGCGCCGGGATAGCGATTCCAGTACCAGGTGCCGCCGACGCCCGACGCGGCGTCGATAGCCCGGACGCTCAGTCCCTGCTCGCGCAAGCGATAGAGCTGATAGAGCCCGGCAACGCCGGCGCCGATCACCACCGCATCGAGCCTGGTCGTCACATGCGAAGCGTCTCCGTTGGCGTTCACAGCGGCTTCCGTCATCTGGTCCTCCTCATCCTTGTTTCAGGGCGCACGCCGCCGTTCCTCGTCCGTGTGTCATCGGACGGGGGCTGCGTTTTCGTTGTCGCCCGCGCAAGCTATGGGCCGGCGACCCGTCGGGGCTTGGACGAAACGGACGATTTCTTGAACGGTGCGGCGCACGCGCCAGCTGTGCTCGCAAGTCGCAACAAAGCTCGCTTGGCAAACCGCGAAACCGGCCTATGCTGGCTCCGCCGCAAGGCCAATGAGAAGCAGCAGCGATCAATCGCGCCATAAAAAAATCAAGGGAGGCTCGCGCGATGGGCCATTTGATCAGCGTCGAGGAGCTGCCGCGCTACGCTCCCGGCGAGCTGATGCTGGACAGTTCGGCAATCGGAAAGGCGGACTTTCGGCTCCGCGTCTTCCGCTATGCGCCGTCCGATATCTGGGTGCCGCCCTCCGAGAACTTCTTAGTTGTCGTCTACCGCGGAGGGACCACGTCGATGAACCGCCGGGTGACCGGCGCGTGGAAGCAGGATCATGTCGGCCGCGGCGTCACGACGTTGTTGACGCGTGCGGAAGCGTCGAACTGGCGCTGGAACAGCGACGTCGAGGTCACCCATTTCTATATCGCGCCGAGCCTGATGGCGAAGACCGCGAGCGAGGCGTTCGATCGCGATGCCGAAGCGATCGAACTGCACGATCTGCTCCGGATCGACGATCCGGTCCTGACCTGGATCAGTGACCGGATGGTGCAGGAGATCTCCGACGGCGGTCCGGGCGGCCGGCTGTGCTACGATGCCCTGGCACTTCAGGCGAGCGTGCACATCCTGCGAAGCTATGCCTCGGTGCAATTCAAACTGCCCTGTTCGCAGGGACGCTTCAGGCCGGCCCACGCGCGGCTGATCGAAGACTACATCGAGCAGAACATCGGCAGGAACATCACGCTGGAGGAGCTGGCCGGCATCTGCAACTGCACGCCGGTGCAATTCGCGCGCAAATTCCATGCGCATTACGGCATGCGGCCGCATACCTACGTCCTGAATCGCAAGGTGGAACGCGCATGCGAGCACCTGCGTAAGGACCGGCTTGCGCTGAAGGAGATCGCCCTGCTCTGCGGCTTCTCCGACCAGAGTCACCTCAACCGGATTTTCCGCCGCAAGCTCAACGTCACACCGGCCGAATTTCGCAAAGCGTGCATGGGCTAGGACGTCGGCGGAAGAATTTTCCGAATCTTAGTCGACGCGCCATTAGCGCGTTCACGTTGAGGGGCAGCCCGGCGGATCTGTAGGGTGGGCAAAGGCGCTGCCGTGCCGTTTCCTCGCGCGAGATCGCCGTGGCGCCGTGCCCACCGTCTCGCCGCGGAATATGCTGATCGATGGTGGGCACGGCGCGCGACATCTCGGCACGAACTGATATCGTGCCTTGCGCCTTTGCCCACCCTGCAGGGACTCCATAACCCGGATGAGCGCAGCTATCGCTTTGCCAGGCCGCGCAACAACAAGGCCAGCACCGCATCGACCCGGGTCGAGCAGGTGCAATCGGCCCATTCGTCGGCGTGGGCGGGGTGATGAAAGCTGCGCGTCGCATCGAAGATCGCGGCGGCCGCGGTCTTGGGATCATCGACCTCGAACGCGCCCTGGGCGACGCCCTCGGCGATCATGCCCTCGACCTGAGTGATCAGGTCCTGCTTGTGCGCCTTCACCACCGTGCAGGCCTCGCGGGCGAGCGTCAGGTAGGTCGCGAACATCTCGGGATCTTCGCACACACGCTTGTGCTTGGCATCGAACAGCTCGCGCAGCCAGCGCTCCAGCTTGACCGGCGCCGGCCCCGGTTCGGCGGCGATCTGCGCCAAGGGCCTGCTGACGCGCTCGAGCCAGCGTTTCGCCACCGCCTCGCGCAGCGACGCCTTGCTTGGAAAGTGACGATAGACGGAGCCGTGGCTGACATCGAGCGCTCTCGCGACGTCAACGACCGTCGCTTTGGCGAGCCCGTAACGGCGCAACACGTCCTCGGTGACTTCGAGGATGCGCTCGGATGTCAGAACCACGGCCTCATTCATGCGTGCACCATATCGGCGTCCGTCGTGTGCGCCTTGATCTGGATCGTCTCGGGCAATTCGCGAGACGGGGCGCGGAATTTGGCGGCCTGCGCCTCCAGGTGACGGGCAACCTGGAGATTCAGCCAGTCCTGAAATTGTGAGTGCAACAATCGCTTTTCAATCTTCATCGAAGCGGTCCTTCGCAGTTGAAGCCGCTGAACCCCAGAGGTCAGACAGTGCTAATTGATCATGGCTTTGACATACACCATCGCGCTGACAGATTTCAATATCTGTCAGCACCATTTTTTATTTTGGTTATATAATACCACCAACGGTGACATCGGGGACCGAAACCCGCCGTTTGTATCGCCCCGGCGGCTCTGGTAGAGCACGGCGTAAAATGCTGGCGCGGACGCGATGGTCCCGCCCACCTTCCCTCCCGCCTGGAGCGCCGTCGATGATCCCCCGCTATACCCGTCCCGAAATGGCCTCGATCTGGGAACCGCAGACCCGGTTCAAGATCTGGTTCGAGATCGAGGCGCATGCGGCGGACGCGCTGGCCGAGCTCGGCACGATCCCGAAGGACGCCGCCCGGACGATCTGGGCCAAGGCCAAGGACGCCACCTTCGACGTCGCCCGCATCGACGAGATCGAGCGCGAGACCAAGCACGACGTCATCGCCTTCCTGACACATCTGGCCGAGATCGTCGGCCCCGAGGCGCGTTTCGTGCACCAGGGCATGACGTCATCCGACGTGCTCGACACCTGCCTCAACGTCCAGCTCACCCGCGCCGCCGACCTGCTGCTCGCCGATCTCGACAAGGTTCTGGCCGCGCTGAAGAAGCGCGCCTTCGAGCACAAGATGACGCCGACCATCGGCCGCTCGCACGGCATCCATGCCGAGCCGGTCACCTTCGGCCTCAAGCTCGCTTATGCCTATGCCGAATTCACGCGCGCCCGCGAGCGCCTGGTCGCGGCGCGCAAGGAGGTCGCGACCTGCGCCATCTCCGGCGCCGTCGGCACCTTCGCCCAGATCGATCCGCGCGTCGAGGAGCACGTCGCCAAGGCGATGGGCTTGACGCCGGAGCCGGTCTCGACCCAGGTCATTCCGCGCGACCGCCACGCGATGTTCTTTGCCACCCTCGGCGTGATCGCCTCCTCGGTCGAGCGCTTCGCCACCGAGGTCCGCCACCTGCAGCGCACGGAAGTGCTGGAAGCCGAAGAATTCTTCTCGGAGGGCCAGAAGGGCTCCTCCGCCATGCCGCACAAGCGCAATCCCGTGCTGTCGGAGAACCTGACCGGCCTCGCCCGCATGGTGCGCGCCTATGTGACGCCGGCGATGGAGAACGTCGTGCTCTGGCACGAGCGCGACATCTCGCATTCCTCGGTCGAGCGCATGATCGGCCCCGATGCGACCGTGACGCTCGATTTCGCGCTGGTGCGTCTCGCCGGCCTGATCGAGAAGCTGCTGGTGTACCCGGCCAACATGGAGAAGAACCTCGACAAGCTCGGCGGCCTCGTCCACTCGCAGCGCCTCTTGATCGCGCTGACCCAGAAGGGCGCCAGCCGCGAGGATTCCTACAAGCTCGTGCAGCGCAACGCGATGCCGGTGTGGCGCGGCGAAGGCGACTTCCGCACCCTGCTCAAGGCCGATGCCGACGTGAAGAAGTACCTGACCGATGCCGAGATCGACGAGCAGTTCGACCTCGGCTACCACCTCAAGCACGTCGACACGATTTTCAAGCGGGTGTTCGGCGAGGGCTGAGCACGCCTTGGCGGGCGGACTGCACGTCAGTCCGCCTCCTCACACTTGTCCTGCTTGACCTTGAACATCTTGCGGAACTGGGCCTCGAGCGCGCTCCGCATCGCCTCCATCTTCTTCTCGCCGGTGTTGCGGAGGTTGTAGTTGATCGCGCAATTGCTCCAGCCGAAATTGACCAGATAGATCCGCATGCGCTCCTGGCCGTCCGCCATCTGCGCTTCGGCCGCGTAGCGCGCGACGCAGGCCTTGGGACTGGCGTTGTTGGCGCAGCCCTTGTCGACGGTCTGGCGAAATATCTGCTGCAGGTCGGTCTTGCCCTCGATCGCGTCGACGAAGCGCGCGCAGGCGGCGGCCGGCTGATAGTCGCGCAGTGCTGCCGGCGTCTTGAAGCCGCGGGTGTGCGCCAGGTCGAAATCGCAACTGTCCTTCAGCTCCGCCATCTTGGCGCGGCGGTAGTCGTCGACACCGGCCAGCGCGATGAACTCCAGCCGCGCGGCGGCGTCGAGCGTGGCCTTGCAGGCGCGATCGATCTTGTCGGCGTCGAGCGCTGCGACCGCCTTCGGATCGAACGCCGGCAACGTGCCCGGCGAGTCGAAATCAGACGGACCGAACAGCAGACGCACGGTGTTGCGCAGCCGCGTCTCGTCGTGCTTGGCAGGATCGTACCGGACCGTAAACCGGCAGCCATTGTCCCAGGACATCGTGCGCTCGGCGGCGTCGGCGCCTGCGGCCCCCAGCGTCACGGCGACAAGCGCCAGGCGTGACGCCCATCCGGTCCAGCTTCGTCGTATCATGGCACTCCTCGCAAGAGATCTGAGCCTGCATCCTAGCGGTTCCCTGCGCCAACGCCAGCCCGTGACGCGCACCAGCCGCAGCGTGACGTCGTCACGCTTGTTGTTGAATGTCGTCTTTCCAAGCATGACGACGTCCTGCTTGTCCTTGCGAAGGCCTCGCTTGCACCAACCACGACAAGAATCGGAGCACGACATTGCCCCGCGCGTCCGCCCGCTCACGTCAGCGAATTGTGAGCCGACAGCGGCGACGAGGTGCCCTATGCAACAGGCGTTTCAACTGTCCTTGGAGAACCTGCACGTGCCGCCGACCGAGACCGCTTATGATCCCCTGCTGCGACGGATCCATTGGGCGACCGCATTGCTGTTCATTGCGGCCATGCTGATCGGGCTCTATTGCGGCCTGCAGCCGGCGGGCACCTCACCGCGGCGCGAGCTGCTGGAGATTCACAAATCGCTCGGCATCACGCTGTTCATGTTGGCGATCCTGCGCGTCATGATTCGTGCAACGACGACAGCACCGGCGCCGCCGGCCGCGTTCGGCCCCGTCGTCCGCGCGCTGTCCCAACTCAATCATTGGGCGCTTTATGCCCTGCTGCTGGTCATGCCGGTTACCGGCTACATGTTCTCGTCGGCCGGCGGCTACTCGCTGCGTTATTTCTGGACCTTCAGCTGGCCGCGCCTGTTCGCCGGCGACAAGGCGATCGCCCATGCCGGCGAGATCACGCACGATACCCTGGCCTATGTGGTTTACCTCGTGGTCGGCCTGCACATCGCAGCCACGCTGTGGCACGAGTTCATCAAGAAGGACGAGACCCTGGCCCGGATGTGGCCGCGGCGGTAGCGATGCGCTGCCGTACAGCGCCCTCTCCCGCAAGGGGAGGACGCTGTATTGCGCATCCAAGACGTGGCACGTGAGCCATCGATGATGCGCCGACAGAATGCAACCAACTACATCGGCGTGGCCGCGGCCACCAGATCACCGGCGCGCGCGTCCTGCTTCAGGATCGCGGCGAGCTCGCTCTCGTCCAGCGTCTCCTTGACCAGCAGCCGGCGGGCGGCGCGCTCCAGCACATCGCGCTTGTCCTGCAGCAGCTTGCGGGTGCGATCGAGAGCCGAGGTGACAATGGCGCGGACCTCCGCATCGATCGCATCGCCCGCGGCCTCGCCATAATCAGCGCTGCGCGAGGCGCCCGGCGCCAGGAACGACTGATTGTCGCGCTCATAGGCGACCGAGCCGAGGCTCTCCGACATGCCGTAGCGCGTCACCATCGAGCGGGCGATGTCGGTGACGCGGCGCAGGTCGTCGGCGGCGCCGGTCGACAGATGGCCGTAGACCACGAGCTCCGCGGCGCGGCCGCCGAGCAGCACCGCCATCTTGTTCTCGAGCTCCTCGCGCGTCATCAGGAAGCGGTCCTCGGTCGGGCGCTGGATGGTGTAGCCGAGCGCGCCGACGCCGCGCGGAATGATCGAGACCTTGTGCACGGGATCGGTGCCGGGCAGGCTCATGGCGACGATGGCATGGCCCATCTCGTGATAGGCCACGATCTCGCGCTCCTTCGGATTGAGCAGCCGGTTGCGCTTCTCCAGACCTGCCACGATGCGCTCGATTGCATTGTTGAAATCATCCAGCGTCACCTCATTGGCGCCGCGCCGCGTCGCCAGCAAGGTCGCCTCGTTGACGAGATTGGCGAGATCGGCGCCGGTGAAGCCCGGCGTCAGCGCCGCCACCTTCTCCGGATCGACGTCGGCGGCGAGCTTGGCCTTCTTCAGATGCACATTGAGGATCTGGATGCGGCCCGGCTTGTCCGGACGATCGACCAGCACCTGGCGGTCGAAGCGGCCGGCGCGCAGCAACGCCGGGTCGAGGATCTCCGGCCGGTTGGTCGCGGCCAGCAGCACGAGGCCGGTCGAGGAATCGAAGCCGTCGAGCTCGACCAAGAGCTGGTTGAGCGTCTGCTCCTTCTCGTCATGGCCGCCGGCGAACGGGCCCATGCCGCGCGCGCGTCCGAGCGCATCGAGCTCGTCGATGAAGATGATGGCCGGCGCCTTGGCGCGCGCCTGCTCGAACAGGTCGCGGACGCGCGCCGCGCCGACGCCGACGAACATCTCGACAAACTCCGAGCCCGAGATCGAGAAGAACGGCACGCCCGCCTCGCCCGCCACGGCCTTCGCCAGCAGCGTCTTGCCGGTGCCGGGCGGGCCGACCAGCAGCACGCCCTTGGGCATGCGGCCGCCGAGCCGGCCGTAGGATTTCGGATCCTTCAGGAAGGCGACGATCTCGCGCAATTCGTCCTTGGCCTCGTCGACGCCTGCGACGTCCTCGAAGCGGACGCCGGTGTTGGCCTCGACGTAGACCTTGGCCTTGCTCTTGCCGATCTGCATCAACCCGCCGCCCAGCCCGCCGGCGCCGCCCATCATCCGCCGCGACAGCCAGTACCAGACGCCGAAGAACAGCGCGATCGGCATCACCAGCGAGAGGATGTCGCCGAGAATGTTGCTCTCGACCCGCCCGGTGAAGGTCACGTTGGCCTTGGACAGCTCCTTGGCGAACTCCTGATCGACGCGCGTCGTCGCGAACCGCGTCTGGCCGCCGGGCAGCGGCTCCTTCAGCGTGCCTTCGAGATAGTTCTCGGACACGCCGACCTCCTTCACCTTGCCGGCCGACAGCAGGTCCTGGAACTGGCTGTAGGGAATGACGGCGACCTGGCGATAGCTCGTCCACGCATTGTGGATCATCATCGCGACGAAGATCGCGACGATTGCGTACCAGAGATTGAAGCGGGTCTGCTTGGTCATGGGTCTCTCGAGATGTGATCGATGAAAACGACGTGCCGCGCCTGGCCGCACCGCGTCAGGTCCGGCCCTGCCCCGTGCCCTCGGGGACGAACACCGTGACGGCGCGCGGCAGCACGTTGAAACGCGCCGGCGTGAAGGTGACGAGCTCGCCATCGGCATTGATCGGGCGCGGACGGCGCGTGCGGATCTCGAACGATGTGTCGCGCGAGGCGCGTACCTCCTGCCACAGGCCGTGCCGGCCCTTGCGGAAATCGTAGGCCATCGCCAACAGCTTCCAGACGCGGCCGATCTCCAGCGAATAGAGATCGAGATGGGAATCGTCGATCTCCGCGCGGTGATCGACCGCCATTCCGCCGCCATAGTAGCGACCGTTGCCGACCGCGATCTGCAGCGTCTTCACACGCACCGCCCCGTCCGACGACACGATCATCGCGCGGAAGGGCCGCGCGTTGGCCAGCACCCTGAGCGCCGTGATCGCATAGCCGAGCCGGCCGAACCGCCGTTTCGTCTCCTTCGTCAACTGACGGGCGAGATCGGCGCTGAGCCCCAGGCTTGCAACGTTGAAGAAGGGATGCCCGTTGACCTCGCCGAGATCGATCTTGCGACGACAGCCAGCCGCGATCACGTCGACGGCCGCCTCCATGTCGTCCGGCAGCCCCAGCGTACGGGCAAGATCGTTGGCGGTGCCGGCTGGAATGATGCCGAGCGGAAGGCCCGTCTTGACCAGCGCAGGCGCGGCCGCGTTCAGGCTGCCGTCGCCGCCGGCGACGACGACGGCTTCCGCGTCGTCGGCATGGGCCTCGATCCACGGCGCGACCTCGCGCGGACTATGCGGGGCCGAGATCACGAGGTCGTAGCCGGCCGCGCTCAGCCGCGACACGGCGACGCCAGCGGCCTCTCCGCCGGAGCGGCTGCCGCGGTTGATGATCATCAGGAGCCGGCGCGTTGCGACTCCCGGTCGCGATGGCGCCGCCTTCGCGATCAATACTTGGTCACCCCCCGTGGTCACGGCATGCTCCCGTACACAATATACCAGCGCGCACTGGCCATCAGGCGCGGGTTCCATACAAAGGTCCGAGCAAGCGTCCGAGTTCCATCACGATCGCCGTTGCCGCGTCGTTGATCCGCCGGCAGTTGCGAGGCGTTATGGACGTTGTCTCGACGAAAGGGTCCGGCGCCTGGGCCGCAAAGATCGATCGCCGCAAGCGGCGCGTGTGGCTGCATCTCATCAAACTCCCAAGATGGGCTGCCGGCTTCGCTCCGGAGAGCGAAATACCGCCAGCGACATCTGTCACGAAAGAGAGTCCGACATCATAGTCCTGCACGCGAGCCTTGCAGACTATCAGAGGGGCCCGGATCTCCGGCCCTCTGGAATTAGTTCGCGGCCGCACGGCTGCAAGGCAGCAGACACTCTGTCGCACCGGATCGTTCATCTTGCTGAACGTCGGTCGACGACGACCGGCTCTTGAAACCTGATCCGGCGCCCCCTATGTGCGCGAGGAGACCCCTGGTCCGGGCCCCTCTGGTGAAGCTGCCGGTGCTTTCACGATGTCGGACCTGACGACATCAATCGCACCGGCGTAAAAGAGGACCCGTCGTGGACTTCCTGTTCATCGCGTTTGCCGGCAAGCCTGTCTGGATGTGGCTTGCCTTTCTCGCAATCGTGCTCGCCCTTCTCATTTTCGATCTCGGTATCCTCCATCGCAAGACGCGCGAAATCTCGGTGCGCGAGAGCTTGGTGATGAGCGCCGTCTACATCGTGCTCGCGCTCGTCTTCGGCGCGTGGGTGTGGTGGCAGCTCGGTAGCGAAGCCGGCACGGCCTATCTGACCGCCTTCACCATCGAGAAGGCGCTGGCGATGGACAACGTCTTCGTCATCGCGATGATCTTCAGCTATTTCGCGATCCCGCGCGCCTATCAGCATCGCGTGCTGTTCTGGGGCATCGTCGGCGTCATCGTGCTGCGCGCGATCATGATCGGCCTCGGCGCCGCCATCGTCGCGCAGGCGAGCTGGATCCTCTATGTCTTCGCACTGTTCCTGGTCGCGACCGGCATCAAGATGCTGGTGTTCAAGGACAAGCCGCACGACATCGGCTCCAACCCCGCTCTGGCCTGGGTGCGCCGTCGCTTCGACGTCACCGAGCAGCTGCACGAGGAACGCTTCTTCGTGCGCCAGAAGAATGCCGAGGGCAAGCTGACCTGGTTCATGACGCCGCTGTTCCTGGCGTTGATCCTGATCGAGTTCGCCGACGTCATCTTCGCCGTCGACTCGGTGCCCGCGATCTTCGCGATCTCGACCGACCCGTTCGTGGTCTACACCTCGAACATCTTCGCGATCCTGGGCCTGCGTGCGCTGTACTTTGCGCTTGCCGCGATGGTCGACCGCTTCCAGTATCTGAAGCTGGCGCTGGCCGCGGTGCTGATCTTCATCGGCTCGAAGATCTTCCTGGCCGACCTGCTCGGGCTGGAGAAGTTTCCGCCGGCCATCTCGCTGGGCATCACCTTCGGCCTGCTCGGCGCGGGTATCGCCTACTCGCTGTGGAAGACCCGTCCCGCGGTCGAGCAGATGAAGTGAGAAGCGAGAGGTGATGGCGTGGCGATGAACGATGCCGTATCCAATGATGAGGTCGCATCCGGTCCGCGCCGTCACAATGGCCCGATCAGCCGGCGGCTGCTCGCGATCGCGCGCACGGTGCGGTCGGAGGAGCCGTCGGTCGGCGAGCTGTTCGACCGGCTGGAGTCGGAAGGTCTCGGCCTCACCCTGCTGCTGCTGACGATCCCGGCGCTGATCCCGCTGCCCGGCCCGTTCGGCATGGTGTTCGGCACCTTCGTCGCGCTGGTCGCGCTGCAGATCCTGTTCGGCGCCGAGCGGCTATGGCTGCCCCAGACGGTACGGCAGCGGCCGGTGCCGCAGCGGCTGCTGCGCAAGGTGATCCGCGCCGGGCTCGACTGGGCCGGCTACGCCGAGCGCGGCCTGCGCGAGGATCGGCTGGCCTGGCTGACCGGCCGCACCGCGCGGATGCTGCTGGCGCTGCCGCTGCTGCTGATGGCCGTCACCATCATCCTTCCTATTCCCATGGGGAATGTGATGCCCGCGCTGGCGCTGATCGCCGCCTCGATCGGCTTCATGGCTGCCGACGGCCTCGCCGTGCTGGTGTCGATGCTGATTGCGATGGCCGCCGTCGTCTGGACCGCGGTGCTGCTCTACACCGGCGCGGCGGCAGCGGATTATGCCGCCATGCTGCTGGCGCGCCTTGCCGTGCATCTGCGCGCGATGCTGGAGAGCGTCGGCGTCGATCTCGGCTTTGCCGCCGGCGTGTCGACCGTGTTCGCGCTGGCCGCAGGCGTCGCGGCGCTGGCCTTCTGGGTCCAGGCGGTTCGCCATCGGCGCAGCCGGCGCACGTCGTTCGATGCAGTGCAGGATCCGCACGAGCGCTCGCGTGCCATGGCGCGGCGCAATCGAGGGCTTCTGACGGCGGCGAGCCTTGCCACGGCAGCCGCAGCGATCTTTCTCGCCACGCGCTTCATGCTCACGGGCTGGATCTGAAGTTCCAGCCGGAACCCGCTCGCATGTGACACGACGCGCGAGACCGATCTTCACGCGCGCGATCGGTCGCACCTGCCGCACTTGTCATTGAAGCGGCAACAAAAAATGCGACCGATGGGTCGGCGATGCCGAGCGGCATCAGTGTCCTGCGAGAAATGCCACTGTCGCTTGTGGTGGGCTGCGGATATACGAGAGATGACTGTCATCAAACGGTTACAGACTCGACAAATGCCCGATTCGAACGCAACGGCGTCGTTGCACGCAAGCGACCGGGCGCTCGGCGCGCCGGCTTCAGGTGAGTCCGCGAGCGGCGACCAAGGCCATGACGACGCGGCGGCGCAGCCAAGCCAGCAGACCGCCGCGACCATCGACGAACGAGGCGCCGACGCAGTCACCCCCACGCTTCCTGATCCGGACGCCGGCGCCGGCCATGAGATCGAGCTGAAGCTGCTCGTCGCGCCCGAGCACCTTGCCGGCTTCAACAATGCCCCGATCGTCACCGCGCACGCGCGCAACAAGGGCTCACGCAGGCATCTCACCTCGGTCTACTACGACACGCCGCGGCACACGCTCTGGAAGAACGGCTTCACGCTGCGGGTCCGCCAGAGCGGATCGCGCTTCGTGCAGACCGTGAAGGCGCAGCACAGCGACGATCCGCTCAAGCGCGGCGAATGGGAGGCGAGCGTCGCTTCGCTGGAGCCGGATCTGGCGCGGGCTGCGGCGCTGCTGCCCGAGGATGTGCGCGACGCTCTGACCGATGCGAAGCTGCAGGCGGTGTTCACCGCCGATGTGCATCGCCACGCGCGCCTGCTCGACCTGCCGGGCGCGACGATCGAGATCGCGTTCGACAGCGGCGTCATCAAGGCCGGCGATCACAGCGAAATCGTGAGCGAGATCGAACTGGAGCTCAAGAGCGGCAACGCAGCGGCGATCTACGACACCGCGCTACGGCTGGCCGAGCATGGCGATATCAGGCCGTCGATCCGCAGCAAATCGGCGCGCGGCTTCGACCTGGCCGCCGGCCGTCCGCCCGGCGCCGACAAGCCGCAACGGCCGAACCTCGATCCCGCCCTCTCGCTCGACGAGGCCTTCGCCACCGTCCTCCGCGGCAGCCTGCATCATCTGTTGCAGGCCCTGCCGGCGGCCGAGGACGGCCGCGATCCGGAAGGCGTGCACCAGCTGCGCGTGGCGCTGCGCCGGCTGCGCGCGGCGCTTCACATCATGCGGCCGCTCGGCACCTCCGCGACACTCGATGGTCTCGAGGCAGATGCGCGCTGGCTGGCGCAGAGCCTCTCTGCCGCCCGCGACCTCGACGTCTTCCTGACCCAGACGCTGCCCGAGATCGCGGATTCCTGCGCGACGGTCGCCGGCTTCGGCACGCTGCAAGAGCTGGCGGAGCGGCAGCGCGACCTCGCTTATCGCAAGCTGCGCATCGCGCTCGCAGACCGCCGCTGCGCCGTATTCGTGCTCGGGCTCGGCGCCTGGATCGCCACCCGCGGCTGGCGCAACGACGTGTCTCCGGATGAGCTCGCGCGGCTCGCCGGACCCGCGGTCGATTTCGCCGGCCATGTGCTGTCGGAGCGGCATCAGAAGGTGCTCAAGCGCGGCCGCCGCTTCAAGAAGCTGCCGGCCGAGCGCCGCCACCGGCTGCGGCTCGCGCTGAAGAAGCTGCGCTACAGCATCGACTTCCTGCTGCCGCTCTACGGCCGGAGCAAGCCGGCGCGGAGATATGCGAGGTCGCTCGCCGGCCTGCAGGAGCAGCTCGGTTACTACAATGACATGGCGGTCACCGCCGGCGTGATCGATACGCTCGGCACCACCTCCACCGACGCGGCCATGGCTGCCGCCGCGATCACCGGCTGGCATGCGCATGCGATGGCCAGCATCGAGGAGCCGCTGCGCAGAGCGTGGCGCGAGTTCACCAAGACGCCGACACCATGGCAGCCCGAGGAAGCGTGACCGCCATGACCGATGAGGCCGTTCATGTGCCGCATTGATCTGGTTCAAAGCCTCTGCCCGCGCTGTTTGTCAGAATGAACTCATGAAAATATCCAGCTTGACCTGCCCCCATTGCCACGCCGCCTACGAGGTCGCGGAGTCGACCACCCTCACGGGCGCTCCCGGCCGGACGGATTGCGGCATCTGCGGCACCCCGTTGGCCGTCTGGAACGAGCCGAAGCTGCTGGCCTTCCGCCTGGTCGTGCCGCATGAGCACAAATACCCACGCGTGCCGGTGCCTGCTCCGCTCGCCTGACGTGACGTTCCGAAATCCGGAACGTGTCGTGACGATGCGTTGGCGGTGACCGCGCATCACTGCATGGCGCCATGGCGGCGCCTGCCTTGCCTCGCTTTTTGGACCGGGCCATAGTCGCCCGATCGCGCCGTCGCGGCGCGGCCCCGCCGCGCCTGCAGCAGCGTCACCCATCCAACAGCGAGCAGTTCCTCTCTCATGCCCATCCTCAACAGCATCGCCGCACTGTCAGACGAAATGGCCGCCTGGCGGCACGACTTCCATGAGCATCCCGAGCTGCTCTACGAAGTGCATCGCACCGCCGGCATCGTCGCCGACAAACTCCGCGAGTTCGGCTGCGACGAGGTGGTGACGGGGATCGGCCGCACTGGCGTGGTCGGCATGATCCGCGGCCGCAAGTCGGCCTCCGGCAAGACCATCGGCCTGCGCGCGGACATGGACGCGCTGCCGATCGAGGAGACCTCGGGCGTGCCCTACGCGTCCAAGACGCCCGGCCTGATGCATGCCTGCGGCCATGACGGCCACACCGCGATGCTGCTGGGCGCGGCGAAATATCTCGCCGAGACGCGCAATTTCGACGGCACCGTGATCGTCATCTTCCAACCCGCCGAAGAAGGCGGCGCCGGCGGCAAGGCGATGGTCGACGACGGCCTGATGACGCGCTGGGGCATCCAGGAAGTCTATGGCATGCACAACATGCCGGGCGTCCCCGAGGGCCATTTCGAGATCTCGCCCGGCGCGATGCTCGCCTCCGCCGATGCGATCCACATCAAGGTCACCGGCAAGGGCGGCCATGGCGGCGCCGGCCCGCACCGGGCGATCGACAGCATCCTGATTGCCTCGCAGATCGTCAACGCGCTGCAATCGATCGTCGCGCGCAACGTCGATCCTTTGAAGTCGGCGGTGATCTCGATCTGCTCGATCCATGGCGGCACCACCTTCAACGTCATCCCCGAGACGGTGGAGATGCTCGGCACCGTGCGCACGCTCGATCCCGAGATCCGCGATCTCGTCGAGAAGCGCATCGTCGAAGTCGCTGAAGCCACCGCCCGCGCCTATGGCGGCACGGCGGAGGCGATCTACGAGCGCAAATATCCCGTCACGATGAACCATCCGGCGCAGGCCGCCTTCGCCGCCGACGTCGCCCGCGAGGTCGCCGGCAACGAACGCGTCAACGATCGCGCCATTCCGCTGATGGGCGGCGAGGACTTCGCCTTCATGCTCGAAGCCCGCCCCGGCGCCTTCGTGTTCCTCGGCATGGGCCCCGGCAACGAGTGCCACCACCCGGCCTACCGCTTCAACGACAACATCCTCAGTGCCGGCGCCTCGTACTGGGTGAAGCTGGTCGAAAAGAGCATGCCGGCGAACTGACCGAGCAGAACAGCGCTTCTCGCGATGAGGTCGTCGCGAGAAGTGCCGCAACATCACAGCCTAGAATTGTTGTCGAGCCAGGTTCTGGATTGCTTCGCTCCACGCCCCGCTCGCAATGACGGCTGTGGCGAGCACCGAACGCTCCAAGAGCTCCGTCATCGCGAGCGCAAGCGACGCGATCCAGGGGCTCCGCGCGACCGCCGCAATGGTGTGCGCTTCACGTACCAACGGAACGGTTCGTTTCGCATCGAAACGTCGAGCGCGACGTCCCGGCTAGCAGCGCCGCTCCGACCTCACCCGAGACCTCGCCCTCCTGGTTCTGCTTTCCACCCTGTGGGGCGCCTCCTACACGTTCATCAAGATCGGCGTCGAGACCATCCCGCCGTTGACCCTGATCGCGGTGCGCACCCTGATCGCGGGGCTGCTGCTCGCAACGATCATCCGCAGCCGCCGCCTCGCATGGCCGCGCGACCCGGCGATCTGGCGCCGCTTCATGATCCAGGCCGGCTTCAACAGCGTCGTTCCGTTCACGCTGATCGCCTGGGCCGAACGCACCGTCGAAGCGGGTCTCGCCACGATCCTGAACGCGACCTCGCCGATCTTCACCTTCCTGCTGACCGCGCTCGTCACCCGCCACGAACCCGTCACCTCGCGCAAGCTCGCCGGCGTCGCGGCCGGTCTCGTCGGCACCTGCCTCATCGTCGGCGTCGAGGCGCTGCACGGTCTCGGCCGCGAGCTGTGGGCTCAGCTCGCGATCGTCACGGCCACCCTCTGCTATGCCGGCGCTGCGATCATGGGAAAGAGCTTCAAGGAACTCGACCCGATGCTGCCGGCCGCCGGATCGCTGTTGTCGGGCGCCGTGGTCCTGATCCCCCTCGCCCTCGTCGTCGACCGTCCCTGGACGCTGGTGCCCTCGCCGCGCTCGCTGCTGGCGCTGGCCGCGCTCGCGACGGTCTCGACCGCAGCCGCCATGGTGATCTACTTCCGTCTCCTGCAGACGCTCGGCTCGGTCGGCGCGACCGCGCAATCCTATCTGCGCGTGCCGATCGGTGTTGCGATCGCCGTGGCCGGCCTCGGCGAGCGCCTCGCACCGACGGCCTGGGTGGGCCTCGCCTGCATCGTCCTCGGCGTGGTCGCCATGACGCTGCCGGCGCGCGAGCCGCAGCAGCCGCGCCGCTAAAGCGCGATGAGTTCGGGATGAATCGTCATCGCGCTTTAGGTTGTTGTTTGCGCATGATCTTTTCGGAAAACCGCTGCGCACTTTTCCGGATCATGCTTTAGTCGGATGACGGCGGCCCCACCCTCTCCGCCGTCATTCCGGGGCGGCGCGCAGCGACGAGCCCGGAATCCATAACCACGAGCCGTTGTGTGGCGAAGACAAGCGCCACGGCGATCTCGCGTCACATGGCCTTCCGTGGCTATGGATTCCGGGCTCGCGCTGACGCGCGCCCCGGAATGACGGTGGACACAGTTCCAGCCCGCATAGCGCGGCGACATGCGGAGGCGGTCTCCCGGGTCGACCGGGGCGCGCCTCACCCGATCGCGATCGCCACCTTGCCGAGATGTGCGCCGCTGGCCTTGTAGTGGAAAGCCTCACGCGCCTCAGCAAACGGGAACACGCGATCGACCACCGGCTTCCCTTGATGCAGCGCGAACGCGTTCGCCAGCGCCTGGAGATCGTCGACCGAGCCGACCGTGACGCCCTGCAGCCGCTGCTGCTGCATCACCATCAGCGGCAGGCGCAGCTCCGAAGCCGGTGCGCCGGCGAGCACGCCGATGAAGGCGATGGTGCCGCCAATCTTCGTCGCGCGGATCGACTCGTTGAGCGTGCCGACGCCGCCGACCTCGACCACGAGGTCGACGCCCTGCCCGGTGATCTCGCGGGCCTTCTTGCCCCAGTTCGGCGTCGTCTTGTAGTTCAGCGTGATATCCGCCCCGAGCGAGGTCAGCCGCGCGATCTTGGTCTCGCTCGACGACGTCGCGATCACGCGCGCGCCGGTCATCCTGGCGATCTGCAGCGCGAAGATCGAGACGCCGCCGGTGCCCTGCGTCAGCACGGTCTGACCGGGCTTGATGCCGCCGAGCTTGATCACGGCGCTCCAGGCGGTGACGCCGGCACAAGGCAGGGTCGCGGCCTCGATGTCGGTGAGATGCGCCGGCGTTCGCACCAGCGCCTGCGCGGGAAAGATCCGATACTCGCTCAGGGTGCCGTCGACGGCGCCGCCCAGCGCCGCGCGCATCTTCGCCTCGCTCGGCTCGCCGCCGGTCCAGCTCTCGAAGAAGCTGCCGATGACCCGGTCACCGGCCGCAAGCACCGCGACGCCCTCACCGACCGCCTCGACCACGCCCGCGCCGTCGGACAACGGCACCAGCGGAAATTTCTGCCGCGAGCCGTAGCCGCCTCTCACCGTGAGCAGGTCGCGATAGTTGATGCTCGCCGCCGTCAGCCGCACCAGCACCTCGCCCGCCCCGGGTCTCGGCACGGGCTTGTCGACCAGCGCCAGCGCATCGATGCCGCCCGGCCCCTGCAGCTCATAGCACTTCATCAGATGTCTCCTGCCCGACACGCGCCGCGTTCTTCGTTGGCCGATGGTGGAGCGTTTCGCGCCAGCGATCAAGCCGAGCAGCGTTCCGCCACGCGGACAACCAACGCAACGTGTTGCGCGCATCGCTCGCATCTGGTCAGGGCGCCGGCAGGTCGGGGCGCGCCAGCCGGTCATCGTCGATCAGGGGGATCACGACGTGATTCAGCACATACTCCGTGCCGACCCAGGTGACGACCATCGAGATCAGCAGCAGTCCGCCCAGCAGCATCATGTCACGTCGATCCATTGACCACATACGCGGCAGCTCTCCGACCGTTTCGCATGTGAGCCATGTCCGACGTGACGCTGCCTCGCAGCGTCGATGAGGACCTGCGCGCACTAGCCGCCTCGTCATTGCCTGCTCGCGCTCGGGTTCCGCAACATCGGGGCGAGCTGATCACGCGAGCGACCGGCAGCGCGACGTCGCGGCGGGCGTCTCACACGCCGGGCTCGAACCGGATCCGGCAGAGCAGCCCCTCATCACGAAAATCCTGCTCGATGCTGCCGCCGATCGCGGCGAGACTCGCGCGGATCATGCGCGTGCCGAAGCCTTCGCTGTGCGGCGGCGCGACCGGACGCGGGTTGAGCTCGCGCCAGCTCACGAGGTTGCGGCCGCCGTCCTGCGCGAGCTGAACTTCGAGCCGTCCGCCATCGCCGCGCAGCGCGCCGTATTTGACGGCGTTGGTCGCAAGCTCGTGAAACACCAGCGCGAGATTGCGCCCGGCCTCCGGCCCCAATGGCACGTCGGTGCCTTCCACGCTCACCGCACCGGAGGCGCGATAGGGCTGCAGCTCGGCCTCGAGCAGCATGCGCAAGGTCATGACGCGCTGGCTCGACCAAGCCAACGTGTTGGCCCGCGCGACCGCGTCGAGCCGCAACGCGATCGCTTCGCCCTTGTCGCGGTCCTCACCGGACAGGCTCGACCGGACGATCGACTGGAACAAGGCGAGCTGATTGTTGACGCGATGCCTGAGCTCACCCATCAGCAAGTCGCGCGCATGCTCGTTGCGCTTCAGCTCCAGCAGCGCGTTGCGGCACAGATTGGCCGGCCAGATGACGAGGGCCGAGGCGCCCAGGAACGCGACGAGATTGACCGCCTCCGAATGGTCGGGCCGGTCGGTGAAGCCGATCAATACGACGGTGGCCGACAGCCAGGCAGCGAAGACGGCAGCCGGCACCCCGCCGAGCAGCGTCGCAAACAAGACCGATGGAAAGAACGGCGCGTAGGACAGGGTTGAGCCGGCTGAATCGAGCGCTACGCGACAGCCGGCACAGATCGCGACGACCACAGCCGTGAGCAGGAACGTGGTCAGCGACCACGTTCTGCGTCGAACGATCCAACTCGAGAAACTCTGACCCGCGCGCACGATTGACCCCGAGAGCAACCTCTATCGCCGGGGGCCTGCTGGAACAAGCTGAAGGAACTGCCGAGTGGCAGCAATATTTTTGGAACCTTTCCAGCGCGGCTGCGTTTAGCTGCGCTCTTTTTGCGCCTGGTGGAACTCATCGTGCCGCCGCGTGGACGGCGCGGGCCGCCCGTCACCGTCGGAGCGCCGTAGCTCGAGGCAAACATCTCGCAATCCAACTGCACACGCCGCGTGAGTTGTGTGTGCAAGACGGGCCACGTCGAGACTGTGAATGTGACGCCACGCCACTGACCTCTCGCGCGACGCGCGCGGCACATCGTCGATTCCCGAACGCGCCCGGCGACGGCGGTATCTTGACGCCGCTCGGAAAACACCTTGTATCCGCTCGCGTCGCGCGCGCTAATCCTAGCGGCTTGCCGCTGAGCGCGGCAGCGTCGATCATGGCGATCATGACGACCAAATCGCGCGAGAGACTCTATGGCGCCGGCATCCGCATCGCGCAGGAGCAGGCTGCGCGCGCCCGCAAGCAAGCCGATCGTCTCGCATGCGACGCATGGAACAAGCGCATGCTCGGCTACAAGGGACCAGCGCAGCCGTCACCGCTGCTCGGCGATGCGCTCAACGCGGGCTACTACTATCTCGAAGTGCGCTGCCTCGGCTGCGACACCAATCAGACCGTCGCGCTGGACATCATCAGACGGCCCAAGACGACGCCGATCCACGAGCTCGAACGCTACATGCGCTGCCAGGATTGCTCGCGGCGGCGCGGCCATCCCTACAAGCGCAGCGCGCTGGTGGCGTTGCGCGAGACCAAGATCTCGGCCGCGCATCCGGCGTCGATGTGGTGGCCTGGTGAGCGATAGACGAACGATCCGGACGCGCAGCGACCGATCGCGAACGCCGAAAGGTATTCGAATCTGGCGATGAGCAAATTTTTCAGCAGACGCGGAACAATGCGGAGTGATCGTTGTTTCGAAATCTTGCCGGCGCGGCAGGGAAGCGAAACATGTCAGAGTTGATCACCCAGCCGGACAAGCTGCGGGCGGATGCGGCAGAATGCGCGCTGATCCGGGATCTCGCCACCGATCGTGACAAGCGCGAGCTGTTCGCGCGTCTTGCCGAACATCTGAGCACGCTGGCGGCCGAGGTCGAGCGCGCCGCGCGTGCGGCCAATCTAGGCGAGCGCTGAGGCCTCGACCCGCACCGCTATGACCGCGCATGCGCGTGGCCCGCGGTCGTCGCGCTCGTATCACACAGCCACACAATCGCACGAATAGGCTCTGCTATGTGAGATCGTGCGCAGCGTCCGATTCGCTGCGGCGACACGACAACCTCTTTTCCGCGGATGCCATCTTGCGATCTCGTCTCCCCCACCTCGCCTGCGTCGCGCTGTTGCTCGCGACGGCGTCTCCCGCCTCCGCGCGCGACCTGATCGGCCGCGTCAGCATCGTCGATGGCGATACGCTGGACATCCGCGGCGAGCGCATCCGGCTGTGGGGCGTCGATGCGCCCGAAAGCGCGCAGCTCTGTCGCGGGCGCGACCGCAAGGCATATCGCTGTGGCGCGCTGGCCGCCAACACGCTGGATGCGTTCGCGCGCGGCAAGATCGCGCGCTGCACACCCGTCGACGCCGATCGCTATGGCCGCATCGTCGCGCGCTGCGCGGCCGGGGGCACCGATCTCGGCCAATTCCTGGTGTCGCGCGGGCTCGCGATCGAGGAGCCGCAATATTCTCATGGCGCCTATGCGCCCGACCAGCTCGCCGCGCGCCGCGGCAGCCGCGGCATCTGGTCCGGCCGTTTCACCGCGCCGCCGCTCTATCGCAGCTGCATGCATGCCGGCGGCACGACTTCGACGTGCTCGGACGATCCGATGCCCCGGCGCTGACGGCGTCCGCGTGAGGGCGCAGCCGGAATTGCCACGCGCGGGCCCGGCGCGCTACGGTCGCGCACCGCGAGGCCAGGACCTGATGACGATGACAGAGACGAAAACGCGCGTGGCGATCCTGTTCGGAGGGCGCTCGGCCGAGCACGACGTCTCCCGGGCATCGGCCGCCAACATCTTCCGCTCGCTCGATGCGGACCGCTACGCCGTCACCCTGATCGGCATCACCCCCGAGGGGCGCTGGGTGCTCGCCGACGCGGCCAATGACGCCACCTCGGCCGCCTTGACCGTGCCGGCGGACGCACCTGCCATCGTGCTGCTGCCCGCCGGCCAGGGCCGCGCGCTGGTCATCGACACCGGCGCCGCCGCGCCGCGCGAACTCACCTTCGACGTGATCTTTCCGGTGCTGCATGGCCCGAATGGCGAGGACGGCACCGTGCAGGGCGCGCTGGAGCTCGCCGATGTCGCCTATGTCGGCGGCCGCGTGCTCGGCTCGGCCGTGGCGATGGACAAGGACGCCGCCAAGCGGCTGCTGCGCGATGCCGGCCTGCCGATCGTGCCATTCGTCACCATGACGGCGGCCGTGCCGGTGAGCTACGACGACGCCGTTCGCGCCGTCGGCTCACCCGAGCTGTTCGTCAAGCCGGCCAATCTCGGCTCCTCCGTCGGCATCTCCAAGGCGCGCAACGCGGCCGAGTTCGATGCCGCCTGCAAGCTCGCGCTGCGCTTCGACCGCAAGATCCTGATCGAGCGCTGCATCGCGCCGGTGCGCGAGATCGAATGCGCCGTGCTGGAGCACGCGGACAGCGAGGTCAAAGCCTCGGAGCTCGGGGAGATCGTGCCGGCGAACAGCCACGGCTTCTACTCCTACGAGGCGAAATACACCGACGCCTCCGGCGCCTCGTTGCACGTCCCGGCCCAGGTCGAGCCGGCTCTGGCCGCACGCATCCGCAAGATGGCCGTCGAGGTGTTCGGCGTGCTCTGCTGCGAGAGTCTCGCGCGTGTCGACTTCTTCGTCAGGGGCGAGGAGGTCTACGTCAACGAGGTGAACACCCTGCCCGGCTTCACCAACATCAGCATGTACCCGAAGATGTGGGAGGCCACCGGCCTGCCCCAGCCGGCGCTGATGGACGAACTGATCGCGCACGCACTGGCGCGGCACGCAAAGCTGCGGCAGCTGGCATCGCAGCGCTGAGGACGCTTCCACGGGTTTCGCAGATCAGCGTGCCTCAACCTTCACGCCGTCAGCGACGCGGTCACTGGGATAGATGATCACGACATCGCCGCCGGCGACGCCCTCGGCCACGGCCGCGAAGCGGCCGGAGCGGCGGATGATCCGCACTTTGCGCAGCTCGACACGGCCGTCCTTCAGCACGAACACCGACCAGTCGTCGCCGCGCCTGAACAGCGCGCCGGTCGGCACGATGGTCGCATCGTCCTGCGTGAAGACCACGATCTGCGCGTCGAGCTGATAGGCATCGCCGAGCCGCTGCCATTGCTCGGCCGGCGAGACGATGTCGATCAGCACGTTGACGCGCTGCTCCTCAACGCCGAGCGTGGAGATCTTGGTGAAGGCCGCCGGCTCGACGCGGCGAACCCGGCCCGACAGGCGCCCCGCCCCGCCCCAGCGATCGATCGTGACGTCGGCGCCGGGACGGATCTCCACCGCATCGGTGCTGAGCACGTCCACGACCACTTCGAGATCGCGGGGATCGCCGAGCTCGAGCAGTGGCGATCCCGGCTGCACCATCGTCTCGCTTTCCTGGATCAATTTCAGCACGAGCCCGCCGACAGGGGCCGTCACGTTCCAGCTGCCGGCCGGCACTTCGGCATCGGTGCTGCTGCCGTAGCGCGCCAGCATCGCGCGGAGCTGATCGAGCTCGTGCCCGGCGCCATGGTCGACATATTCGGCCGCGCGCAGATCCCGCTCGGCGATCCGCATCGCAAGCTCGGCGCGCTCCTTGGCTTGCGCCGACGCCGCCCCGCTCGCGGCCAGCGCCGTGGTGCGCGCCAGGTCGGCGCTCGCCTGCGCGCTCTGCGCCTGCGCCCGCGCCACCACCGCTTTGGCGCGCTCGACATTCGCTTCGGCCGCGCCGAGCCGCTCCTCCACCTCGCGGCGCGCGCGCGGATCGAGCAGCGGCGCCGGCGCCGGCATGATGGTGGCGACCACGTCGTCGGCCCTAACCTGGTCGCCGGCCTTGAAGCGGATGCGTCCGAGACGGCCGGCGAGCGGCGCGGCCACGACATAGCGCTGGCGCACCCGCGTCTTGCCGTCGTCATCGACGGTCGCCACGAAACGCCCTTTGGTGACGACAGCCGTCTCCACCGGCACCGGGCTCGGCATCATCATCCAGGCCACGACCGCGGCGACCGCGAGACCAGCTGACACGATGACGAGACGGCGCAACACGGGACGCATGCTCATTCCCTGGTCTTGAGGGCGGCGACCAGATCGAGCCGGTCGACCCGCCTGCGGACGATGATGGCGCTGATCGCGGCGCTGGCCAAGACCACCGCGGTCGCGATCAGATAGGTGCGCGGCGCGATCACGCCGGGGATCTGGAAGCTCTCGTTCGAATGCAGCCGCGCGATCAGCGCGATGATGCCGCGCGACAGCAGCAGGCCGAGCGGAATCCCGACTGCGATCTCCAGCGCGAATTCGCCGAACAGGATGCCCGCGACCTCGCCGCGGCTGAAGCCGAGCACGCGCAGGCTGGCGAGCTCCCACGCCCGCTCCTGCAGGCTGATGCGGGCGCTGTTGTAGACCACGCCGACGGTGATGATCGCAGCGAAGCCAGTGAGGATGCCCGCAGTGACGAACACGAGGCCCGCAATCTTGTCCATGAAGGAAGCGACGGCATAGGCCTTCATCGAGACGGACTCGATCATCGGCAGGCTCTTGAACCGCGTGCCGAGGGCGGCCAGCGCCGCCGGGTCGACATGCAGGCTGGCGGCCGAGATCACCGCGCCTTCGCCGGTGAAGCGGTTGAGCGTGTCGATGTCCATGTAGGACGCCATCCCGATCGCCTCGTCGACGATGGCGCTGACCGGCACGTCGCGCCGCCGCCGCCGGCCCTCCATCGCCTCGACGGTGACGAGGTCGCCGGCGCCGAGCGCCAGCCGCTCGGCGAGCCGCCGCGTCAAGGTGATGCCGTCGGGCGCCGCCACGATCGGACGGCGCGCGGCATCATGCGGCCGGCGCAATTCGTCCGCCGCCGCGAGGCCGATCACCGAGGTCAAATAGCTGCGGTGGCCGGCGCGCAGCCGCACCGGCACGATGCGCTGGCCCTCGGCCAGGAGCACGCCCGGCTGCCGCGCCAGATCGCGCAACACGGCACGATCCACCGGATGCGGAAAGGTGATGGTGGCGTTGCCGCGCTCGACGAGATTGAACTGGAGCTCGATCATCTCGCCGATCGCATCGCGCCAGAAGATCCCGAGCACCATCATCGGTACCGCGAAGGCGATCCCGACGACGGTGAACAGCGAGCGGAATGGCCGTCCTGCAACGTTGCGCAGCATCATCATCCGCCGCGCGTGCCGCGCGCCGCCGGGCATCATCAGCTCGATCCAGGAGCGGCGGAAGCCCAGCGGCATCGCCGGCCGCATCGCCTCCGCCGGCGCGAGGCCAACCACGGCCCGCAGCGCCGTGATCACGCCCAGCGAGCCGGCCGCGGCGCTGATCGCGATGCCCGCCAGGATCGCCCAGGGCGCAAGCCGGAACGGCAGATCCGGCAGGCGGAAGAAGCCGTGATAGCTCGCGATCATCGCCTGTCCGAAGCCGAAGCCGCCAGCGATGCCGAGCAGCGAGCCGATCAGCACGATCACCAGCATCAGCGCGAGATAATGCAGCATCAGCGCCGCGGTCGGAAACCCCAGCGCCTTCAGCGCCGCGATCTGCTCGCGCTGCGCCGCGACCAGCCGCCCGAGCGCGCTGTTGAGCAGGAAGGCGGCGACGCCGAAGAAGATGATGGGGATGGTGATCGACATCACCTTCTGCTGGTTGAGCTCGTCCTCGAGAAACCGGTTCGACGGCTGGTCGCGCCGCGCGATCGCGCCGATCGAGCCGTACGGCTCGAGCAGCCGGTCGAGTTCCTCGATGACGGATTGGGCATCGGCCCCCGGCGCCAGCGCGACCGCCGCGTCGTTGAACGCGCCCTTCATGTCGAAGGCGGCCTCGGCCGCGCTGCGGTCGACCCACAGGATGGCGTAGAGGCGATCGTCCGGGATCGGCAATCCCGGCCGCACGGCGTAGACATATTCCGAGGACAGCGCGATGCCGGAGACCCGGAACGCCTGCAGCCGGCCGTTGAGCAGCACGCGGATTTCGTCACCCGGCTTCACGCCGTTAGCCTCGGCAAAGGCCTCGTTGACGGCGGCGCTGCGCGCATCACCCGGCCCGGGCGCCGTGCCGCGGCGCAGATGCAGCCGGGCCAGCGGCTCATCGCCGGCGCGGCTGAGCGAGACGAGGCGCGCCGACACCGGCTGCGACGCGGCCGGCGCGTCGACGATGACCTCGCGCACGATGCGCGGCTCGACCGCGATGGTCCCGTCGATGGCGTTGAGCCGCGCGACCAGCGCCAGCGGCGCGCGCTTCAAGGTGACGAAGACCTGCGGAAACCGCGCCTGCGCATAGAACTGCTCGCAGCCGTCGCGCAGCGATTGATAGGTCGAGATCGAGCCGACGAACACGGCGACCCCCGCGGCCACCAGCAGCGCGATCGTGATCACCTGCCCGCGCATGGCGCCGACGTCGCGCCAGAGCTTGCGGTTGAGCAGGCTCACCACGTCACCTCCTCGGCCGAGAGCCGCCGCGGATTGCGGGTCTCGCCGACGATGCGGCCACCGCCGAGCCGCAGCACGCGGTCGGCCATGCCGGCGATCGCCGCATTGTGGGTGATGACGATGGTGGTGGTGCCGAGCCGTTGATTGGCGCGCGCGATCGCGGCCAGCACGACCTTGCCGGTCTCGTAGTCGAGCGCGCCGGTCGGCTCGTCGCACAAGAGCACATCGGGCGCCTTGACGATGGCGCGCGCCACCGCGACGCGCTGCTGCTCGCCGCCGGACAGTTGCGAGGGAAAGTGGTCGATCCGCTTCTCGAGGCCGACGAGCTTCAACACCTCCAGCGGATCGAGCGGCCTCTCGGCGATCTCGGTGACCAGCTGGACGTTCTCGAGCACCGTCAGGCTCGGGATCAGATTATAGAACTGGAACACGAAGCCGACATGCTCGCGCCGGTAGCGCGTGAGCTCGGCGTCATCGGCGCCGACCAGCTGATGATCGCGCCACTGCGCGTCGCCAGACGTCGGACTGTCGAGCCCGCCCAGGATGTTCAGCAAGGTCGACTTGCCGGAGCCGGAGGGGCCGAGCAGCACCACGAACTCGCCCTCGTAAATGTCGAGATCGACGTCACGCAACGCATGCACCTCGACCTCGCCCATGCGGTAGGTCTTGGAGAGCTTGCGTGCGCGAAACACCGGGGCGGCGCCCGGATGCTCGGCAGCATTCGCCTCGTTGATGGTAGTCGGACTCGTCAAACCGTTGTTCCTGCCGTGGCAGCACGCGTCGCACGTCCCATGCCCGTTCCCGTGACACCGGACGACGCCCCGACCATCGGTCAGCAGCCGCCCGCGTCAGTTGATGCAGGTCAAGCACGAGACATCCCCAGCGCCTGAACTCACACCGGTTCATGTCCATTCGACGGCTGCGATCACGTCGATCAGCACGCCGCCGAGGCAGCGCTGCCAAGAAGGGACGCCACCAGCATGTCTCCGAGGATGTGCAAAGCCAGCCGCCCTCGTCAGCTCGCGCTGATCGCGGCGGCTCGGCCGCCCGAACGGAGGGGCACCGCGGACGCTCGGACACAGCCAAGCGCTGCCCGCGGTGAGCGACACGACAGCCGTCATGCCGATCCCCACCCGATCCGACATATGCCCGCCATACGCCCGGGCTACCAATTGATGGACATAGCCTTGACGAGGAGCAACATGGCCGACAACGACCTCGAAATCTTCCTGACCGCGCGCAACGTGCTGGTCGAGCTGCGCCTGAATCTGGCCAAATCCGTTGCGGCCGGCTACAAGAAGGGCGACACCGAAACTGCGGTCAAGAGCCTCGTCGAGGTCCAGCAGGCCATCGACGTGATCGACCACGCCAGCGAGGAGCTGGAGGAGCTCGACGAGGCCGAGCACGACGAGGACTGACACGCCGGGCGCGGCTAGGCCGCGCCATCGCGTCACAACCAGCTCGTCATGGCGCCGAGCCCACCATCTCACTGCCGCGCCTGCCGCCCGACGGTGGGCACACGCCACTGGCGGCGGCGCTTTGCCCACGCTACGCAACGACCGACGAACAGCTCACGATTGTCTGTCGGCTGCGGCCTTATCGTCATAACGCGTCGGAAGGCCGATCGCCGCGCACAGCACCTGCGAGGGTTCGTCACATCACGGTCGCGACCTCATAGATCAGCACAGCCGCCCCGAGGCAGCGCCGCCAGGGATTGGCGCCGCGCGCGATCTCATCGATCGCCCAGACGACCAGACTGGCTTTGACCAGGCAATCGAGATTGGCGCCCATTCGCCCTTGTGGGTGCCAGATCCAGCCAACCACGCTTCCCACCAGCACGATCCACAGCGCCGGGTTCGGCATCTGCGCGATGGTGATCTCGCCGGTTTCGCGATTGCGGAAGAACCAATCGATCAAGCGCGACATCTCACCGCCAGCATCCCCGGTCACGCTCCGCGTCCCTCCTGCTTCTCACGCTGCAGGATACGCCCGAGACTGCGCGAGATGAACGGTCGCACTGGAAGGAACAGCCGGTAGCCGAGCTCCAGGACGCTCAGCGCGCCCGGGAGGGACGCCACCCGCGCCGCCCAGCGCCAGCGCGGCAGGCGGTGCCAAACCTCGACGAAGGCGGCGGCGCCCGAGAGCAGCCGCCCATCACTGGCGCGCACGTGGAACCGCACCATCGCCTGCTGCTGGCTCAGCCCCTCCGGTGTCTCGGCGCCGGCTTCGGAGACGTCGACGAAACACAGCGCGCCGGCCTGATCCGTGCGGCTGTAGTAGCCGATCTCCGCCCGGCACAGCGGGCAGGAGCCGTCGAAATAGACGGTCGATTGTGCAGGCTCTGGCGCCATGCGGATCTCCAAGACACCGGCTTCGGTCCCGGAGCTTGAACGTCCGCGCGAGGGTCTTGGGTCTGTGGCTCGTTGAATTTCATTGGGAGGAAGGATGCGGCAAAGTCAGGTCCGTCGCATAGAAGAATGAGCCCATCGCGGCAGGAACCACGGCCAATTTGTTACTCCGTCATGCCCGGGCTTGTCCCGCCTGCGCGGCCGAAGCCGCTTCGGCGCGGCGAAGGCCCGGGCATCCACGTCCATCGGAGTGCGCCGAACGACGTGGATGGCCGGGACAAGCCCGGCCATGACGACGTGGAAGCAGTCTGGTCCGACAGATCAAACGTCATGCGCGACAGGACTGCGGCGATAATCCAGACCTGTCACCGCAGCACCCCACTCACCGCGGCGGCATCTTGTCGAAGGTCGGCAGCGCCGGGTCGAGATGATCCCAGGGATAGCCTGCCGCGGTCCAGGAGACCAGTTGCGGTTTGTACTGGCCGGGATCATCCAGGCTTGCCGGCGTCACGATGAAGACATCGGGCATCGCCGGAAACGTCATGTGCATCGACGAGCCGCAGGTCGGGCAGAACGCGCGCCGCTTCACGGTGCCGCCGTCGCCGGTCGTCTGCCAGTGCGACACCTCGCCGTCGACCTTCACCTCCGCCGCCACGAAGGTCAGGTGCGACTGATGCCCGGTGCCGCTGTCGCGCTGACATTGCCGGCACTGGCAGTCCAGCATCACCGCGGGCTCGCCTTTGATCTCGTAGCGTACCGCGCCGCAGGCGCAGCCGCCGGCATAGACGTTTGTCATGTGAGCTCTCCGTCGCTTCAATGCGGCCGCTGCAACGATGTCTCGTCGGTGACGAGCTGATCGAGCTTCTTGACCACCGTCTTCCAGCCCTCGCCCATCGTGCGATACGCGGTCTCGTTGGCGGGCAGCACGAAGCCGGAATGGACGAGGCGCAGGCGCGTGCCGTTCGCCGCTTGGGCAAGGCTGAAGGTGACCACGGTCGCCAACGGCGCGCCGTAGCCGACATTGCCGGCATGGCCGCCCTTCCAGGCGTAGGACAGCCGCTCGTTCGGCACGACCTCCAGCACCTCGCAATGAATGGTGCCGTCCCATTCGCCGGCCGGCCTGGTCTGGAAGGTGAAGCGCGTTCCTACCTTGGCCTCGAACCCCGTGGGCGCCATCAGCCACCGGCCGATCAGTTCGCCATTGGTCAGCACCTTCCAGATGACATCAGGCGCATGCGGGAAGATTTCCTCGACCACGATGGCCTGGGTGTCCGACTTCAGGTTTTGATTCATGGGTCGATGTCCTTCAGCAGTTTCCTCAGATCGGCGAAGCGGTCGCGCCAGAAGGCGCCGTAATGGCTCATCCAGTCGGCCAGCGGCTCCAGGCCGCGCGGCTCGGCACGGTAGTAGACCTTGCGCCCCTCGGGTCGCTCGCAGACCAGGCCGGCCAGCTTCAGGGCTTTCAGATGCTGCGAGATCGCCCCCTGCGTGACGCTGCTGCCGCGGGTCAGCTCGACTACGGTGATCTCGTCGGCATCAACGATGCGCTCGAAGACGGCCCGACGGGTCGGGTCGGCCAAGGCGCGCATGACGGTGGTGATGTTTTCGGTTTCGACCATGCCGAAACAGTAGCCATCACTAATTTATTAGTCAAGGCTAATATTATTCAGATGATGCTGCCCTTGGTCGAAGCGGAGCAGTTCATCCCGCTCCAGAGGACTTTGAAACGCAATAAAATCAGGATGCTATGGTTCGCCATCCCGCCTCCCTTGAGGGGTGCAGTCCAGCGCTGTCACCGTAATTTCTCGCCTCGTGGGAACATGTTGAGAAGTGGGTTGGTGTCGACAATGACCAATTGTCATTGAATGCGTGACCTAGCTGTCCGTTATTCGCGGCATGCTTTTCACCGCCTCACGCGAAAAAAATGAATTTGAGGGATCTCGAATGAGATCCAGGGCACGCGGCTCATCGAGCGAACTCAACGCCCCGGTCCGTAGCATCTCCATCAAGCCCGAAACATCCCCCCAAAAATCCCCACGCACACGCAGACCGTGAGTTTGAATGTAGGCGTCGCGTACGCCGTACATGTACACAACGAACTCATCGAGGAATTCTTGGCTGTGTTGCTCGCTCCAGTTTTCCCATCTGTCGAAGATGAAAGTCCGGTAACGTTTCTGCGAACAGAGAAATCGCGCGGCGTCCAGCAACTCCGCGGCGGGAGGGTAATGACCAAATTCCACCACCGGAATGCGCGCCGAGTGACTGTCAGGTCTTGCGAAAAACCTGTCACGAATGAACTCATCGGCTTCAGCAGAAGACGTTCCGGGAATCTGTCGGGCATTCACACGACGGGCCAGCGCCACCGCAACAGGAACCAGCTCCGGATCGTAGTCGCTCCAATCGATTGTCGAATTGTGGATGCTGAACGCATCGACTTCTCGCTGCTGGGCATCCGACAAAATTTGATGCGTCCCGACCACATCGAACATGGCCGTCATCCGAGAATCGTCCAAGTAGGCCTGCGCCAGCGCCGCGACATCTTGCTCCGTAGTGGCACCAAACTCCGCGAACGGTACAGGAGCATAAGCTTCGGGACGCACGCGTCTATATCGGTCTTCCCAAAGCTCGCCCGTTGCGTACGCTCGCAGCGTACCGGGCGCGCCTGGTTCTCGGTCACCCTTGCTTTGCTTATCGCCGCCCTTGTTTCGCCGCCGACGTTTCGTCATCCCCTGTCGTCATCCTTTTCCAATCAAGGAAGCAATTCTGAGCCCTCTGCGAACCCTATCACCGTCGCTGCTCGAGGGCTGTGAAGTCCTCAGGTTAGGCTGAAGGTGATCGCGATTGAGAAGAACACGAACCGCCAACTTATATCGGTTTAAAGTTGTAAATGACCACAACGTCGCGCCTAGGCCACGCTGCCTCCATAGGATGGTTGCGACGACCCCCAGAACGAGCGTCGTGATCAGCAGGATCACGTAGACAGTGTCCATTGCTTGAGCCTTCACTCATGAACGCTGCTAAGGGCCAAAAAGCGGCCTCCCGGCTCACCAACGAAAGTCCGCGCGCGGTCGTTGCCATGCTCAGTGATCTGATGGCACACCGGGAACAACGAGGCGCGCCGCTATCAGCAATCATGCACTGTTCCGGAGCCATCGCTCGTGTCCTTCAGTCCTGCACAAACATCTTGCGCGCGCGAATGGACTGCCACGCCTCCGGCGAATCCAAACTTTCGATCTTACCCATTGCAATAGCGCGCAAGAGACTGTGTGCGCCGAGATAACCGCGATTGATCAGCCCATACTTGACCGTGATCGCGTCCTCGAGTGGCGTCACGACATCCCTCAGAAGGTCGTCGTCTACGGCAGCAAATTCGCCCTTCTTGATGACCTCCTTGATGAGGCCCCAATAGGCAGAGTTGGCCATCAAATCGCGTGCCATCCACATCACCTCTTCCGCCCTCGCTTTTTTGGTGAGGATGCCGCTGCGATCGCCCGCCCGTTGAAAGAACCGATCCTCCAGGAAGGCGCGAGCCGCTGGATCGTCGACACCGGAAATCGCGCCGCCGCCAATCCATCGCGCGAGCGTGACCGCAAGATTCAAGAGCATAGGATCACGCGTGGCGTCGAGCGGCGGGAACGGGACCTTTCCGCAGAAATCATGAACGAATCTGGTGAGCTTGAGACCTCGTGCCCGCCAGTTCCTGCGGGTAACGAAATCGGCCAGCGCCAGCTCGATTGCGCTGACTTCTTCGGTTGTGAAATCGCCATGCATGCCGACACGCTCGAATGCCCGTCGCGTCGCTTCGTCAGCCTGGAGGAAAGCCGTGAGTTCGAGCAATTCGTCGACACTCGTCGGCTCGAAGATCTTCTCTGGCGGAGGCGACGAATAGTCAGATTCAGGGCTCATCCTTGGCACACCCACTCGTTCTTTTCAGTGGCGTGGGGCGTCCGAATTGCCGTGTAGTAGGTCGAAATCCGATAGCTACTGTGGCCCTGCAAAACCAAGTCTTGCCAAACCTCCACGAATATCTGCTTGTCGAAATTAGCCTCAATATCGATTGCTCGGTAGTTCTTCTCCCACAGCGCCGTGGAAAGGCGATCGAGTTCAATAGCGCCGATATCGGGATTTTCTTTCTTGATCTTGTCCTCGCCGTAATCGTAGGAGGCGGTAAACGGCACTTCGACTCCGCCGACAAGCAACTTGAAGTGCGTCGAGCGTTCCATCGGAGGCGCGTCGCGCACCCATTGAACGGCCAGACCGCTTTCCACATGCGTTGAACGTCGCAGGTCCGGATCAAATCTAATCGTCATGCAGTCACCTTCAAACTTCGCAACCGTTCTTCCAAAGCGAAATCGTCCGAATGAACCTCCGGGCTTGTCGACCGGCGTTGCGATCGCCCTATCAGCCGCAGCCCCCCTTTTTCAATTCGTCAGCAAGTATGTCCGGGTGCGCAGACGCAAGGCGCTATCACGACAACCCTAAAATAAGATTTTCCAAATCGTTACGAAGCGATCGCCAGATCAGCACGGCAGACGAAGATTTCTATTCCGTTTTTCAGAATGCCATGCTATGGTGTCGCATCCCGTCTCACTTGAGGGGCGCATCGCGATCGTCACGAGCGTGGAGTGCGGGATGCGGTGGGCGTATCGGGTTGCAGCGTGAGCGATCATGCCGACGAACGATCTGATGCGCACGGCGAAATCGTGTGGTCCTGGTCTCCCGGTGCCGAGACCAAGTCTGCGTCGCAAAGTCTGGACGAGCGCGCAAGGCGACGGGGTCAAAAGCCGGTCCCCGGGGAGAGCACGTATAAGCCGTAGAGCCATCGCGCGGGGAAGGCCGGATGATCCGGCCCGTACCTGTGGTGACTGCCGCCTGCTTTTTTGTTGCAGGCGGGCCATGGGTGCGACCGGCACCCGGCCTTCCCCGCGCCCTCATTTTCGAGAGGGCGATGAGACGAGCAACACTCGGACGCGACAGCGGGTGCGAGGATGAGACGCCGTGCCGACACACTCCGTCGTCGTCCCGGGCAAGCTGCGGCGACGCGACAGCGGCGGCGTGGCGCCGACCCGGGACCCAGACTCCGCGACGGTGGTGTGGCGCACGATGGAGCGGCCAGCCTTGCGCAACAAATTCCGCCGGTGGTTATGGATCCCGGCGTACGCCGGAATGACACCGGGTTTTGTGGCGAGCAGCTTCCGTTTTCCCGAGAGACGTCAGCTCGCTGCTCCACCCTCCGCTGTCGTCCCGGGCAAGCTGCGGCGACGCGACAGCGGCGGCGCGGCGCCGACCCGGGACCCAGACTCCGCGGCGGTTGTGTGAGGCACGATGGAGCTGCCAGCCTTGCGCAACAAATTCCGCCGGTGGGTATGGATCCCGGCATTCGCCGGGATGACACTGAATTTGCGGCGGCCAGCGCGGCTCACGGATGCATGTTTGAACCTTCGCTCCCGCCACCGGAACACACCGAGACGCCCTACTCCCGCCAAATCCCGCAGAAAAACCGACTGAACCGCCCTCCCCGATCCGGTACACTCGCGACGTGACAAACCGCCCGACGATTCTCGTGTTCGACTCCGGCCTTGGCGGCCTCAGCGTGCTGCGCGAGGTGGTGCGGGCGCGGCCCGATGCGCATTACGTCTATGTCGCCGACGACGCCTTCTTTCCCTACGGCCATCACAGCGAGCCGGCGCTGATCGCGCGCGTGGTGCCGCTGATGGGCGAACTGATCACGGCACACCAGCCCGACCTGATCGTGATCGCCTGCAACACCGCCTCGGTGCAGACGCTGGCGCCGCTGCGCGCCGCCTACACCACGCCCTTCGTCGGCACCGTGCCGGCGATCAAGCCGGCCTGCGCCCAATCGCAGACCAAGCGCGTCTCCGTGCTCGGCACCAGGGCGACCGTGCAGCGCGAATACACCCATGCGCTCATTCGCGATTTCGCGCAGGGCTGCGCCGTGACGCTGGTCGGCTCGCCGGAACTGGCCTCGCTGGCGGAAGCCGCGCTCAGCGGAACCGCCGTGTGCGATGACGCGATCGCAGCCGAGATCGCGCCCTGCTTCACCGGCGATGCCAACGACGCCGGCGCCCGCACCGACACCGTCGTGCTCGCCTGCACGCATTATCCGCTGCTGCTCGACCGGCTGCAGAGGCTGGCACCCTGGCCGGTCGCCTGGATCGATCCGGCGCCGGCGATCGCGCGCCGCGTCGTCGATCTGCTCGGCCCGCAGTCGGGCCGCGTCGATCACGGCGGCGCCACGATGATCTTCACCTCGAACAAGCCGCATCAGCTCAGCCGGGCGCTCACGCCGTTTTTCGGCGGCCGCGTGCCGGCCTGACGGAGACACCCGATGTCCGCCGCTCCCAAACCGCTGAACCGCCTCAAGCAGGCCTGGCGCGACAAGCGGCCGACCTTCGGCGCCATCGCGACCATCCCGAGCATCCAGACCGTGCGTATCATGGCGCAGCAGCTCGACTGGATCATCGTCGACCTCGAGCATGGGCCGATCGACCTCTCCACCGCGCATGCGATGATCACGGCCACGGCGGGGACGCCCTGCGTGCCGCTGGTGCGCATCGCCGCCAACGAGCCGCATCTGGCGAAAGCGCCGATGGACCTGGGCGCGCTCGGTATCAACTTCCCGATGATCTCGAGCCGCAGCGATGCCGAGAAGGCGGTGCGCAGCGTGCGCTATCCGCCGCGCGGCGACCGGCTGTGGGGCCCGTTCCACGCGCCGTTCCATTGGAACGTGTCGATGGCCGAGTACATGGCGACCGCCGACGACGACATGATCTGCATGGTCACGATCGAGCATGTCGAGGCGGTCGAGCGCATCGACGAGATCATGGCCACACCCGGCATCGACATCGCGGTGATCGGCCCGGGCGACTTGGCCACCTCGATCAACAAGCGCGGACAACTCGATGATCCCACGGTCAAATCGCTCATCGCCCGCGCCGAGGCCGGCATCCTCAGATCCGGCGTGCCGATCGGCGGCGCGGCGCGCTCGGCCGAGCAGGCCAATGCGATGATCGAACGCGGCTACCTCGCGCTGGCGCTCGGATTCGATTGGTCCTTGTTCCAGCGCGGGATTGCCGCAAGCTTCGAGGGGATCAAACGCTGAGTCGGATGCTCGCGCTTCACGTTCCGAACGAAAAACAACATTGGGGGAGAAGCTCATGATGAAGAAGACGATTTTCGGCCTGTCACTGGCCGTGCTCGGGCTCGGGCTCGGGCTCGGCGCCGCGCTGGCACAGCAGCCGGCGATCAAGCGCACCGTGCTGAACAAGACCGACTTTCCGGACGGTTATACCATCGTCCAGGCGATGGCCGAGGTCGCGGCGGGCGGCGCCGCGGGGCGGCATACCCACCCGGGTGTGGAGACCGCCTACATCCTGGAGGGCGAGGCCGAGCTGATCGTCGAGGGGCAGCCGGACCGGCACCTCAAGGCCGGGGATTCGTTCCAGATCCCGGCCGGCGTCGTTCATGACGCCAAGGTTCACGGCGACAAGGGGCTGAAGGTGCTCGGCGTCTACGTGGTCGACAAGACCAAGCCGCTCGCCTCGCCCGCGCCATAGACCGGCGCTTCCGTAACCCGGCTCGCGGTGTTAACAGCAGCAGCCGCCGGGACCCGGCTCAGGCCAATCAGAACCAACGGGGAGCGACAGGTTTCAGGATGCGCGGAACGACCAGGCCGATTTCGCTGCACCGCCGTCTGATCATCGATCTGATGCATGCCTCGCGCGACGTGCCGTTCGTGTCCGTGGCCCGCGCGATCCGGATCGGTCCGCTGCTGGACGCCCGCGCCGCGGCCGTCCGTCCGCCCGGTTTCGCCGCTGTTTTCGTCAAGGCGTTCGCGCTGATCGCCCGCGACGAGCCGGTGCTCCGCACCCTCTACACCGGCTGGCCGCGGCGCTGCTTCTACGAGCTGCCGCGCAGCGTGGCCACCGTCACCATCGCCCGGGTCGAGAATGGTGAGGATTGCGTGCTGCCCCAGCGCGTCTCCGGGCCGGAGACGATGTCGCTGGCCGAAATCGACGCCATGATCCGGCAGGGCAAGGAGGCGCCGGTCGAGGATGTCGCCATGTTCCGCAAGATCATGCGGGCGACCCGGTTACCGCTCCCGCTGCGCCGCTTCGCCTGGTGGGTCGGGCTGAATTTCGGCCGCCAGCGCGCCAACTGGTTCGGCAATTTCTCCGTCACCAGCATCGCCGCCTGCGGAGGCGGCCGGCTGCACGCCCTGAGCCCGGGGCCGTTCATCATCAATTACGACGTCGTCCGGCCGGACCAGACCATCGACATCCTGATCCGCTGGGATCACCGGGTGACCGACGGCGCGATGATCGCCAGGACCGCGATCCGGCTCGAAGAGGTGCTGAACGGCGAGATCGCGGCCGAGCTGAGGGCTTCATCGGCTCTCGGGCCGGGATTGGCGGGGATCGACCGGGACTGCGAGCCGAAACGGCCGAAAATCACCTCCGTCGGGGGGCCGCAGGGGTGATTTGCCGGCAAAAGGGGCGGTTAAGGTTTGACAAGTCAGCGGTTTCTCCCTTAAGAACCGCCCTGCTCGCGGGCCGCTTTCGGCCCGCGTTGCGTTTCGCGACCCGTGGCCTCGTCCCTTCATGCTTTGGGGATGGGCCTGTCGGTGGACCCGGTTCCCGGGACACACAGGAGGGCGCGTTTCCTCAAACCCGAACGAAAGACTGAAGAGGACGCGATGACTAAGCGCAGTGAGGCGAAGTACAAGATCGATCGCCGCATGGGCCAGAACATCTGGGGCCGCCCGAAGAGCCCCGTCAACCGCCGCGAATACGGCCCCGGCCAGCACGGCCAGCGCCGCAAGGGCAAGCTCTCCGACTTCGGCGTGCAGCTGCGCGCCAAGCAGAAGCTGAAGGGCTACTACGCCAACATCTCCGAGCGCCAGTTCCACGGCATCTATGTCGAGGCCGGCCGTCTCAAGGGCGACACCGGCGAGAACCTGATCGGCATTCTCGAGCGCCGTCTCGACACCGTGGTGTTCCGCGCCAAGTTCGTCTCGACGATGTTCGCCGCGCGCCAGTTCATCAACCACGGCCACATCAAGGTGAACGGCCGCAAGGTCAACATCGCGAGCTACCAGGTCAAGCCGGGCGACGTGATCGAGGTCAAGGAAGCCTCGAAGCAGCTCGCCGTGGTGCTGGAAGCCAGCCAGCTCGCCGAGCGCGACGTGCCCGACTACATCGAGGCCGATCACTCCAAGATGACCGCGAAGTTCATCCGCATCCCGGCGCTGTCGGACGTGCCGTTCGCGGTGCAGATGGAGCCGCATCTGATCGTCGAGTTCTACTCGCGCTGATCTTGACGGAGCGCTGCTCCGCCCACATCTGATAATCCGAAGGCCCTGGCACGCGCCGGGGCCTTTGTTTTTGGACGTCTGCTTTGGGTTTTCGGATGATGCGAACCGATTCCCGAATGCCACACTTGCCACCGAATCGCCTCACCTGGGGCTGACAGCGAATCCGACCCGTGATTCACTGCCCGCAGTTGTAAAGTAGCGGGGCGTTCGCCATGGAGTTCAACAGGCGCAATATCATCTTCGGTGCGTTGCCGGCCGATGCGGTCGGTGCTCCACCTCTGCCGCCGTTGCGCGCTTCACCATTACGCGCGCGGCTCTCGGGGATCCGCTACCGTTTCAACGACGGCCTCTACCCGTCGACCGTCTTCGACCTTCTCGAACGCTCCTGCTGGCACGTCCAGTCCGATGCGACAGCCCATGTGATCCGCCATCTCGGCACCGGGCTCACCTTTGCCGACGCGCAACTTCGCTACGATCCGTTCGCGCTCGAACTTCTCCATTGTCTCGACAATTCTCCCGAACCCGCTGACGAGTGGCAAACCATGCTCGTCGGCTGGGCCGCGGTGAACATGGGCTGGAACATCAAGCGGCAGCGCCCGGGCGCGTCATTGGTTCTTTCACCCTCGCGCCGGAGCCCGCTGGAGTCCTGGGTGTTCGACTGCGTCGAGGCGCCGGCGCTGGTGGCCGAACCGATCGAAGCCCGGCCGTTGCGGCGGCCGGACATCTGGCTCAATCCGCCGCGCGCGGCCTGATCGAGGAGGAGCTTTTTGCGGGAGCGGCGCGAGTTGGGTAAGGTCCTCACGTGAAAGCCGAACGAGGACTGCCGATGTATTACACCCCGCCCCCGCGCGATCCCAAGGCGCCGCCCTTGCGCGTCAATCTTCTGTCCGACACGCAGACGCGTCCCACGGCCGCGATGCGCGAGGCGATGGCGCGGGCCGAGGTCGGCGACGAGCAGATCGGCGACGATCCGACCGTGCACGAGCTGACCGCCCGCGTCGCTGCGCTGCTCGGCAAGGAGGCGGCGGTGCTGATGCCGTCGGGCACGATGTGCAACGTCGCGGCCACCTTGGTGCACTGTCGCCCCGGCGACGAGATCCTGGCGCACGAGACCGCGCACATCATCTCGCGCGAGGGTGGCGCACATGCCGCGCTCGGCGGCTTCCAGGTGACGCAGCTGAAGGGCCCCGACGGCCAGTTCACGCCGGAGACGTTCCGCGCCGCGCTGCATCCGCGCTCCCGCTATCAGCCGCCTCAGACCGTCGTCAGCGTCGAGCAGACCGCCAATATCGGCGGCGGCACGATCTGGAAGAAGGCCGATCTCGACGCAATCGTTGCGATCGCCAAGGCGAACGGCATGGCGACGCATATGGACGGCGCGCGGCTGCTCAATGCCACCGTCGCCACTGGCATTTCGGCTGCCGGCATGACCGCCGGCTGGGATTCGGCCTGGATCGATTTCTCCAAGGGTCTGGGCGCGCCGATCGGCGGCGTGCTCGCCGGCAGCGCGGCCTTCATCGACGAGGTCTGGCGCTGGAAGCAGCGCCTCGGCGGCGCGATGCGTCAGGCCGGCGTGGTGGCGGCCGCCTGCATCTACGCGCTCGATCATCACGTCGACCGGCTGGCCGAGGATCACGCCAATGCGCGCGCGCTGGCCCGAGGGCTGTCACAGATTCAGGGCGTCGAGGTGCAGGAGCCCGAGACCAATCTGGTGTTCTTCAAGCCGGACGGTACAGGCGTCTCCGGCGACAAGATGGTGAGTGAACTCCGCAAACGCGGTGTGCTGCTGGCGATGATGGATGGCCGCATCCGCGCCTGCACGCATCTCGATGTGTCAGCCGCGATGATCGAGGAAACGATCGGACATGTCAGGGAGATCGTGCGCGGCGCATGAGGATCAAGGCACGAGCGCCTCTAGATCAATCGGTGCACATCGCTCGCGACGCGCGCCGAGCTCGGCGGCCGTCTGCTGAGCAATGACCAGTTCACGGCGTTGATGATGGCGTCAACGCCGTGATGTCTGCTGCTGCGGACGGGATAGCTCAGGCGGACGCCGCCGTGCCGACCGGGATGCCCTTGTCGGTGAACAGCTGCTGCAGCTCGCCGCTCTGGAACATCTCGCGGACGATGTCGCAGCCGCCGACGAACTCGCCCTTCACATAGAGCTGGGGGATCGTCGGCCAGTTCGAGAACGTCTTGATGCCGTTGCGCAGCTCCGCGGATTCCAGGACGTTGAGGCCCTTATAGCCGACGCCGACATGGTCGAGGATCTGCACGACCTGGCCGGAAAATCCGCACTGCGGAAACTGCGGCGTCCCCTTCATGAACAGGACGACGTCGTTCGACTTCACTTCGTTGTCAATGAATTGCTCGATGCTCATCTTCGCTTCCTCTAGGGCGCCTCAAGGAACGCCTGGGGCTCGGTGCCGCTCTGATCGCGCCAGGTTGCAGGTCGTCCCGGCTCGACGGGTCACTGTCCTATATGTAGCGCAAACCGTTGTTCAGCCAAAGTAAAATGCCGAGGATCCGCGCGCAGCCCCGCCATCCTGCCGGACGATAGCCTGACGGCAGCAATATTATAGCCGGAACGAGGGTTTCATCCCGTAACCAAGCCCCTATTTAGGACGAACCGTCCAAAGGAACTTGTTCCGCCGAACGTCGTTTTCTGCAGGCATACGGAGACCCTCGTGACCAGTTCAGCCTCCGCCACGGCCCCGCTTTCCATCACAGACGTGCGACAGACCTCCCGCTCGGCCCCCCAGAGCGAGAGCTTGATCGAGGCTTTTCTGGCCGTTCGTGGCGAGACCGAGCGCCGTGCGGCGCCGCTAAGTCCGGAGGATCAGGTCATCCAGTCGATGCCGGATGCCAGTCCGGCCAAATGGCATCGGGCCCATACCACGTGGTTCTTCGAGCAGTTCGTGCTGGGCCAACACTGCCGAGGATACACCCCTTTTCATGCGGATTACGCCTTTCTCTTCAACTCCTACTACGTGAGCGCGGGCCCACGTCACACGCGGGGCGAGCGCGGGCTGATAACCCGACCGGGAGTGGCCGACATCGCCGCCTATCGGCGGCATGTCGATACGGCGATGGTGGACTTCCTGGGCAGCACCGATGCGGCCACATTGGCCGCCATCGCGCCGCTCGTCGAAGTCGGTCTCAATCACGAGCAGCAGCATCAGGAGCTGATGCTGACCGACATCCTGCATGCGTTCGCGCAGAATCCGATCGCCCCCGCCTACGATCCGGCCTGGACATTTCCGACCCCGACGGGCGCCGGCGAGGAGTGGGTCAGTCTCCCCGAAGGCATCCACACGGTGGGGCATGCCGGCGACGGCTACCATTTCGACAATGAACGACCGGCCCACCGGGCGCTCGTCGGCCCGGTCAAGCTGTCGCGCAATCTCGTCACCAACGCCGACTGGCTCGCCTTCATGGCGGACGGCGGCTACGCGACGGCGACGCTCTGGCTCATGGACGGCTTTGCCGCGGCCAGCCGCGAAGGCTGGCAGGCGCCAGGGCACTGGTACAAGGTCGAAGGCGAGTGGCGGATCATGACGCTTGGCGGATTGAAATCCGTCGATCCGAACGCACCCGTCTGCCACGTCAGCTACTACGAGGCCGACGCCTTCGCACGCTGGTCCGGCAGGCACCTGCCGACCGAGATGGAATGGGAGGTCGCCGCGCGCGGCCATCAGCTCAACGACGCCTTCGGCATTGTCTGGCAGTGGACGCGGAGCGCCTACAGCCCCTACCCGGGCTATCGCGCCATCGAAGGCGCGCTCGGCGAGTATAACGGCAAATTCATGGTCAATCAGCTGGTGCTGCGCGGATCGTCGCTCGCAACGCCGGCGGGCCACAGCCGCGTCAGCTACCGCAATTTCTTCTATCCGCACCACCGCTGGCAGTTCACGGGCCTCCGGCTCGCCGACTACGCCTGAACCGCCGGCAGCAAGGCCCGAGAGTCGCGCCTGTGCGCGTCCAGGAGAGTATCATGAACGTGCACGTCAACGCTTTGTCCGACGCCCATCTGCCCGACGACAAGACGTCGGCCTTCGCGCAGGAGGCGGTCGCAGGTCTCACGCAGCAACCCAAGCAGCTGTCGCCGAAATATTTCTATGACGCCGCCGGATCCGACCTGTTCGAGCAGATCACACGGCTGCCGGAGTACTACCCGACGAGGACCGAGCTCGGCATTCTCAGGGATCGCGGCGCCGACATCGCCGGGATCATTCCGGGAGATGCGGCCCTGGTCGAGTTCGGCGCCGGCGCCACCACCAAGGTGCGGCTGCTGCTGGAAAGCTGCCGCTTTGCGGCCTATGTGCCGGTCGACATTTCCGGCGACTTCCTGACGGCACAGGCCGACAGCCTGCGCCGCGATTTCCCCGATCTCGCCGTCCATCCGGTGATCGCCGATTTCACGACGGCGTTCAAATTGCCGGACGCCATCGAAGGCAAGCCGAAGGTCGGCTTCTTTCCGGGATCGACGATCGGAAATTTCGAGCCGCACGAGGCCTGCCGCTTTCTGCGCTCGGCGCGCGAGATCCTGGGCGTCGGGGCGCTGATGATCGTCGGCGTCGACCTCGAGAAGGATGAGCGCGTGCTGCACGCCGCCTATAACGACGCGGCCGGCGTGACGGCGCGATTCAACCTCAATCTGCTGCTGCGGATCAATCGTGAGCTCGGCGGCAATTTCGACCTGTCGGCCTTTGTCCATCGTGCGATCTACAATCGCGAGCAGCACCGCATCGAGATGCATCTCATCGCACGGAAGCCGCAGGCGGTGCGTCTTTTGGGAACGACGATCTCGTTCCGCGCCGGGGAAAGCATTCACACCGAGAACAGCTACAAATACAGCATCGAACGCTTCGGCGCGCTGGCGCGCGGCTCAGGCTGGAAGGTCCAGACGGTGTGGACCGACGCTGAGAAGATGTTCTCGGTTCAGGCGCTCGTCGCCGAGGCGTGAGGCTCTGGCTTGGCGCGAAGCGAGAGCGTTTCCCACACCGCGACGATCGCTAGCAGCGCGCTCGTCAGCGCCGAGAGAACCAGGGGCGACAGCTCGGTCGCGAACCAGCTGAGGCCTGCCAGCGCGAGCAGCCCGGCGCCATGTGACAGTTGAAGAAACCCGCGAACCTCGCGCTTGAACAGGATCGTTCCGACCAGAAAGACGAACGGTCCTCCAATCAGCACCGCGGCCGTCTTGACGTCATTGTGGCCGAGCGGATGTTTGAGCACGATCTCATCGGCCACCGCCGACACGATGATGCCGGCGACGATCGGCATGTGCAGATAGGTGTAGGCCGAGCGCGCGATGAGCCCGGACTGGCTGGAGCGCGAGATCATCTCCGAGCCAGCCTCGGCGCCGCGGTTGAAATACACCGCCCACATCGCGACTGTTCCAACGAAGGCACAGGCAAAGGCTGCGATGTTGGCGCCGGTCCAATCGAGCTCCGCAAAGGTCGCGCCGGTGACGACGATCGATTCGCCGAGCGCGATGATGATGAAAAGCGCACAGCGCTCCGCCATGTGGCCGCCCTCGACCATCCAGTCTTCCGCGGTCGACGCGCCGAGGCCCGGTATCCAGAAGCGCACGGCAGGCGAGATGTATTCGAGCGTGAGCGCGGCGCACCAGAGCGCCATCCGGACCGGCCCTTCGGCAAGTCCGCCGAGCAGCCAGAGCACGGCTGAGGCGCTGAGCCAGGACAGAATGCGAGCGGCGTTGCGGCGGACCGGCGCCCGCTGCGGCGGCGTGACCGTGAACCAGAAGGCGGTCCTGCCGACCTGCATAGCGGCGTAGGCGATCGCGAACCACAGACCGCGGTCCTCGAACGCGCGCGGGATCGACATCGACAGCACGAGGCCCGCCAGCATCAAGGCAAACAACAGGCCTCGCACGAGCGCCTTCTCGGGATCGAGCCAGTTGGTCACCCAGGCGGTGTAGACCCACACCCACCACACCGCGAGAAACAGCACCGCCGTCTGCGCGGCCCCCAGCGGCGTGAAATGGCTGATCAGATGATGCGAGATCTGCGTCACCGCGTAGACGAAGACCAGATCGAAGAACAGCTCGACGAACGTGACCCGGCTGTGCCGATTCGGCTCGAGCACGCGGAACAGCGCACCACGCGGATTGTCCAACGCCATCTCCCCCGGATGCGTGCTGCCGTCTGCGGCCTCGATCAGCGCTGGTCGGGCACCCCTGTCTGAAGCGCAAGCGCATGCAGAACGTCGCCCATCTGGCCGCGCAGCGACTGATAGACGAGCTGGTGCTGCTGCACGCGGGACTTGCCGCGGAAGGCCTCGGAGATCACGGTCGCGGCGTAATGGTCGCCGTCCCCGGCGAGATCACGAATCGTCACCTGGGCGTCGGGGATGGCGGCCTTGATCATCTGTTCGATATCGTGGGCATCCATGGGCATCCCGGTGCATCTCCTTCTGTCGGCGGGCCGCGGCTGCAGCTCCCCTTAGTGGCCCGTCGAACGGTACGAATCAAGGCGTTCTCGCGCGACCGTGATGGCCGAATCTAGCGCGGACGGGTTTCGAGGTCACGTTCGGAACCACTATATACCGGGACCGGCGAACGGACCCGGGACCGGGTGACGCACCCGAGAATGGGATGGCGAAGGGCTATGGCGTCGGCGTTTCGACATTGAGGGGTATGACATGAAGCTTCCAGGGCCGGACCACCCGATCAGCATCGCCCGCAACCCGAAGCGCGTGCGGGTGCTCGCCGATGGCGTCGTCATCGCCGACACCACGGGCGCACTCACGCTGAAGGAAGCGAGCTATCCGGCTGTTCAATATGTCCCGCGGACCGATGCCGCGATGGACGCGCTCAGAAAAACCGATCGCATCACCCATTGCCCGTACAAGGGCGACGCCAGCTATTTCAGCATCGTCGCGGGCGGCAAGACATTGGAGAATGCGATCTGGAGCTACGAGACGCCCTTCCCCGCGATGGCCGAGATTGCAGGCTATCTGGCATTCTACCCCGACAAGGTGCGGATCGAGGAAGTCGCGGTCGAGTGATGCTGAACTGATCGACCGCCGCTGGCCACACCGGTGCAGCGGTCGATCTGGAAATCCAATCCGATGACTTGCTACACCCTGAAGATCGTCAGTCCGAGGATCAGGAGCACGAGGAAGATCACCAGGAAGATGTAGAACAGGATCCGCGCAATGTCCGCGGAAGCTGCCGAAATTCCGGTGAAGCCGAGGATGCCGGCGACCACCGAAATCAAGAAGAACAGCAGCGCCCATTTGAGAAGAGTCACGGTATGGTCCTCCGGTGCAGCGCCGTCCCCGGCGCGTTCGCCTCACTAACGACGCCGCCGGGAACCGGTTCCTTGGGCCATTCAAACCGCCTGGAATTTACGCAACTTCGAGCGGCCCGGTCCGTAACTTCGTAGCCGGTTCGTTCGTATCGAGATCGGGTGTGAATAATCGGCGAAGCTTGAGAAAACGGCTTGCGGGCCGCTGCGCTTGCTGATTTGCAGCACCGACAACGACATCTGGTATTCCGGCGCCGTCATGCGCCTGCTCGGGGCCAACGCTCCAGCGCTGGCGGCGCCAAAATCACACGAGCTGATTCATTTTCGCTCGCGCAGCCTTGGAATCGACGTTCGCATCACGCCTCCGCAGCGAGACGATGCAGGAGTATCATCGGCTAAGCGGGCACGGCAGCAGCGGCGCTGGGGGGTATATGGTCATATCGGTTACGCAATCGGCGGCTGCCGCCAAGGTGGAGCTTCAGGCCCGCCCGCGGGCGCGGGCGCGCAACGCTGCGCTCGACCACGCCCGCACGTTCCTCACGCTGGTGGTGTTGCTGCATCACGCCGTGATTCCCTACACTTATTTCGGGCACACCGATTCGACCTCCTTCCTCGGCTTCGACGGCATCGTGCTGGCCACCGACAGCTTCTTCATGGCCATGTTCTTCTTCCTGTCGGGGCTATTCGTATGGTCGGGGCTTGCTCACAAGTCGATGATGCAGCACCTGCGCGACCGGCTCTTGCGGCTCGGTCTGCCGTTCGCCGTCGCCGCGCTGACAGTCATTCCCCTCGCTTATTATGCGATCGAGCTGCGCGCCAATCCGGAGGCCACCTTCTCCGCCTTCTGGTGGAAGACGGTCACCCAAGGTCCGTGGCCGAGCGGTCCGATCTGGTTCATCTGGGTGCTGCTGGCTTTCGACATATCGGCCGCACTGCTCTACAGACTCTCGCCGCGCCTGCTCGAGCCGATCAACCAGCTGTCGCTGCGGGCCTTCGACCAACCGCGCGATTTCTTCTTCGTCTTCCTGCTGATCACGGGCCTGCTGTACATTCCGTCCCGGCTCTATTTCGGGCCGACCCACTGGTTCGAGGCCGGGCCGTTCTCGGTGCAGGCCAGCCGCATCCTGCTCTATGCTGCCTATTTCTATGTCGGCGCCGGCATCGGCGCGGCAAATTTCGAGCGCGGCCTGCTGGCCGCAGAGGGGCAGATGTCGCAGCGGGGCCTCGGCGCCTGGATCGTGGTCACGATCGTGCCCTACGCGCTGCTGTGGGTGCTGATCACGATCAAGCGTCAGGTGCTGGGCAACCCGCCGGAGCTGCCGCAATGGTACGAAGCCGCCTACGGCTTCTTGTTCGTGATCTTCAGCGCCGCGATGATGTTCGCGATCCTGTCCTACTTCCTCAACCACCGCCGCTCGGAATTCTCCGTGCTCGACCGCATGCAGGCCGATGCCTACGGCATGTTCCTGGTGCACTACCCCATCGTGCTGTGGATCCAGTATTGGCTGTTCGACCTCAATCTACCGGCCGTCGCCAAGGCGACGATCGCATTCGTCGGCAGCGTGCTGCTGAGCTGGGGCGCGACCTGGGTGCTTCGACAGATCCCGGGTGCGAAGAGCGTGCTGTAGGCCCCGACGTCAATTGCGAGGAGCGCAGCGGCAAAGCAATCCAGAAGTCTCGCCTGAGCCCTGGATTGCGTCGCTGCGCTCACAAAGACGAAGGCTGACTACTGCCCGAACGGTGGGCTATGCGGCGCTACCGCCCATGTAGCTCGGCAGCCAGCTCTCGAAGCGGCTCTTCAGCGCGTCGACCTCGACCAAGGCCTCGCCCGCAATGGCCAGCGCTGCCCCGCCCGTCGTGCCGATCCGCGTGCACGGCACGCTGGCGCCGCGCATCTTGGCGAGCACGCGGCCGGCTTCAGTCTCCGGCACCGTCACGAGATAGCGGGCCTGGTCCTCGCCGAACCAATAGGCGTGCGGCACGATGGAAGCTGGTGAAGCCAGAAGCCGCGCGCCGATGCCGGAGGCCATGGCCATCTCTGCCAGCGCGACCAGCAGGCCGCCATCGGACAGGTCATGCGCCGCGGTGGCCGTGCCCGCGTGGATCATGCCGCGGACGACATCGCCGATGCGCTTCTCGGCGGCGAGATCGACCGGCGGCGGGGCGCCCTCCTCGCGGCCACAGACGTCGCGCAGATAGACCGACTGGCCGAGCCAGCCATGGGTCTCGCCGATCAAGAGGATCGCCTCGCCCTCGGCCTTGAAGGCGATGCTCGCCGACTTGGTGAAGTCGTCGAGCAGGCCGACGCCGCCGATCGAGGGCGTCGGCAGGATCGCCCGGCCGTTGGTCTCGTTGTAGAGCGAGACGTTGCCGGACACGACGGGGAAGTCGAGCGCGCGACAGGCCTCCGAGATGCCCTTCAGGCAGCCGACGAACTGGCCCATGATCTCGGGTCGCTCCGGATTGCCGAAATTGAGATTGTCGGTGATGGCGAGCGGCCGGCCGCCGACCGCGGTGATGTTGCGCCAGGCTTCGGCCACCGCCTGCTTGCCGCCCTCGAACGGGTCCGCCTCGCAATAGCGCGGCGTGACGTCCACGGTCAGCGCGAGCCCCTTCGGCCAATCCTGCACGCGCACGACGGCGGCGTCGCCGCCGGGGCGCTGCACGGTGTTGCCGAGAATGACGTGGTCGTACTGCTCCCAGATCCAGCGCTTCGAGCACAGATCCGGCGTCGCGATCAGCTTCTCCAGCGCCGGGACGATGTCCATCGGCGGCTTGACCTCGCGAGCATGGATCACCGGCAGCGCCGGCGAGGCGACATGCGGACGGTCATACAGCGGCGCCTCGTCGCCCAGCTCCTTGATCGGAAGATCCGCCATGACGTCGCCGCCATGCTTGACGACGAAGCGCTTGCTCGGCGTGGTGTAGCCGACGACGGCGAAATCGAGGCCCCATTTGCGGAAGATCGCCTCGGCTTCCTTCTCCTTCTCCGGCTTCAGCACCATGAGCATGCGCTCCTGGCTTTCGGAGAGCATCATCTCATAGGCGCTCATGCCGGCCTCACGGGTCGGCACGCAATTGAGATCGAGGTCGACGCCGAGGTCGCCCTTGGCGCCCATCTCGACCGCCGAGCAGGTCAGGCCTGCCGCGCCCATGTCCTGGATCGCGATCACGCAGTCGGCGGCCATGATCTCAAGGCACGCCTCCAGCAGCAGCTTCTCGGCGAAGGGGTCGCCGACCTGCACCGTCGGGCGCTTCTCCTCCGAGGAGTCGTCGAACTCGGCCGAGGCCATCGAGGCGCCGTGGATGCCGTCGCGGCCGGTCTTGGAGCCGAGATAGACGATCGGCATGTTCACGCCGGAGGCAGCCGCATAGAAGATCTTGTCGGCGTCGGCGAGGCCGACCGCCATGGCGTTGACCAGGATGTTGCCGTCGTAGCGGGTGTGGAAGCGAGTCTGGCCGCCCACCGTCGGCACGCCGAACGAATTGCCGTAGCCGCCGATGCCGGCGACGACGCCCGAAACGAGATGCTTGGTCTTGGGGTGCTCGGGCGCGCCGAACGACAGCGCGTTGAGGCACGCGATCGGGCGTGCGCCCATCGTGAAGACGTCGCGCAGGATACCGCCGACGCCGGTCGTGGCCCCCTGGTACGGCTCGATGTAGCTCGGGTGGTTGTGGCTCTCCATCTTGAACACGACGGCCTGGCCGTCGCCGATGTCGATCACGCCGGCATTCTCGCCCGGGCCCTGGATCACCCATGGCGCCTTGGTCGGCAGCCCGCGCAGATGGATGCGCGACGACTTGTACGAGCAATGCTCGTTCCACATCGCCGAGAAGATGCCCAGCTCGGTGAAGGTCGGCACCCGCCCGATCAGCTTCAGGATGCGCTCATATTCGTCCGGCTTCAGGCCGTGGGCGGCGACGAGCTCGGGGGTGATCTGCGGTTCATTGCGCATGGAGAGATGCCTTTGCCCCGTGGGCCGCTGGTCCCTTGAACCCTGCTTCATAGATACAGAGGCCAAGTGGGAAAAGGCCTTTTACGGCCCTATTCCGCCCTGTCCAGAGCTTTGGCCCGGACCGCCCCGTGGGATATTTGCAGAATGGCGACTGATCGGATTTAAGACGGTAAATCAACAATTAAAGGCCCCCACACGTGCACGACCTGTCCCGTTCCGCCTTCGAGAACCGCCCCGGTATCCACATCGCCACATCAGGCGAGTTCGCCGGCTGGCGCACCTGGATGCGCGACAGCTACGAATCCCACACCGGACCGTTCTGGCACCGGATGGAGGACGACGGCTCGATCCGCTGCGCCTTCCGGGTCGAGAAGAAGCACCTCAACGGCGCCGGCAACGTCCATGGCGGCTGCCTGATGACCTTCGCCGACTACTGCCTGTTCGCCTTTGCCGCGCCGATCCTGCAGGGGCCGGGCGTGACCGTGTCGTTCTCCTCCGAATTCCTCGACGCCGCGCGGGAGGGCGAATTGATCGAAGCCACCGGCGAGGTCACCCGCGCCGGCGCCTCGCTGATCTTCCTGCGCGGCATGCTGCATTCCGGCACCAAGCCGCTGTTCTCGTTCTCCGGCACGATCAAGCGGGTGAAGCGGCGGACGCCGGAGGCGGCGAGCTCGCCGTAGCGGGAGCCAATAGCTCGCCGTCATTCCGGGGCATTCGCGCACAAAATGGCGAAGCCATTTTGAAGCAGCGCGAATGAGCCCGGAATCCATACCCCCGAGCGGTGGTTGGGACGGAGATCGGCGCCACGCGCAGCTCGCGACACATGCCCGTTCGTGAGTATGGATTCCGGGCTCGCGCTGCGCGCGCCCCAGAATGACGCGTGGAGGGAGCGTTCGTCGCCAACCGCCCCCGCTACCCCGCGATCTGCTTTTCGGCGACGGCGATCCACTCGGCCTGGGCCTTGCGGACGTGGCGGGGTGAGCGCTTCATCTGGATCAGGAGCTCCGTGAAGACCACCTTGGCCTCGTCGACGCGACCGACTGATTTGAGCAGCGATCCGTAGCGGGCCTTGGCTTCGCTGCTCGGCGCGTAGTCCAGCAGCGCCTGATATTCCTCGATCGCCTCGTCAGTGCGGCCGGCGTCCTGCAAGGCGCGGGCATAGAGCAGATGCGCGTCGGACGAATTGTAGTCCGGCCAGGTCTTCTGCAGCTCGTCGAGCGTCGCCAGCGCATCCGCGGGACGCCGGCGCGCGAACTGGGCCCTGGCCTTGCCGAGGGCGAACAGCGGCTCGTGGCCCATCGGCAGGCTGAGGATGTGGTCGTAGTGCTGCTCGGCCTCGTCATAGCGACCGACGGCCACGCATTCCTCGGCCAGCGCGGCGCGGTTGGCGATCGTGTCCGTGACAGCGACGCGATCCGACAACTCGCGATAGTATTTTTCGGGATCGAGCTTGTTGGCGACGCGCTTGCGCGCCTTCTGCACGTCGTGACTGCCGAGCCATTCGGGGACCAGCTCGACCACGATGTAGGCCAGCGCGCCGATCATCGGCACCATCAGGATGATGAAGGCCCAGGGCTGCATGCGTCCGGTGCGCGATGCATGGTAGATCAGCGAAATGTCGAGCAGCAGTACGACAAGTGCGACGGGCACGGCAGATCCCCCACTCACGGCTTTACACGCCGACGTTGATAGCGTGGCCGCGCGCGGCCGACAATCCCGCCCTCCGCGCCGATCCGACCGACGATGCCAGTTTGACGCGTCCGGACAACAGAGGGTTCAAACCAAGGACGCGTGGCACGTTCGATGGTCGTACGGAACGCCATCCTTTGTATCAAAAAAGGGCGGAAGCGCGTCGCGCTCCCGCCCTCGAACCCGCGGACTCGCCGCGGGGTGTTACTGCTGCTGGTCGATGACCTGCACCACCTTCTGATCCCGCGGGTCGACCAGAATGACCTGCTCGCCGATCGCCAGATACTGATAGTTCGCGAGCTCCGGATTGGCCCGGGCGAGTTCGTCCGGCACGCGGCGCAGGCTCAGGCAGCTCGAGCCGGACGAGGTGGAAGACGACGATGTCGTCGAGCCCACGGTGCCCGTCTCGGTGGCCGCGCGACGCAGGATCTGGCGCTGATCATCCGACAGCACGATACGGGTCGAGCTCACGCCATAGCCGCCGCGGTCATAGCCCCGGTCGGCACGCACGCCGTTCTGCGGAATCACATCGACGATCTCGCGGCTGCGCGGATCGACGATCGCGATCTCGTCATGCACGACGGTGTACTCGTAGCCGCGATATTCCGGCACGATCGCGATGATGTCGGTCGGAAGCGGACGGGGCCGCACGCGCTCCGGCAGGCGCTCGCCGACATTGATGCGGATGTTGATGTCGGTGCGCGCGCGGTCGAGATCGCGATCACGGCGCAACCGATCGACGACCTGCGTTCGCTGCTGGTCGTTGACCTGAACCTGGGCGTTGGTGCGGTTGCCGTTCGGCTGGGCCTGATTGTTGGCCTGTCCGGTCTGCGGAGCAGCGCCGGCGGGACCGGACTGCTGGTTCTGTTGCGCAGTCGAGCTCTTGGTGTCCGCGCCACCGGGCTGATTGGCCTGCTTGTTGCGGTCGTTGTCCGGCTTGTCGGCCGCCTTGTCCGCAGCCTTGTCGGACGTGCCGGTCTTGCGTTCGTCCTGGCTCTGCCGGGTCTTGTCCTTGTCGGCGCCGTTACGGTCGCTGCGATCCGCTTCGCGGTCGGACTTGCCCCCCGATTTGGATTCTGCGGCACGGTCCTGCTGCGACTTGGACTCTGCCTTGGACTCTGCCTTGGATTCGGCCTTGGTCTTGCCGTCTGCTTGCTTGTCGGCCTGCTTGCTGTCGGTGGCCGACTTCGACTCGGCGCTGTCCTTGGCATCGCGGGCGCGCTCGGCGGCTGCACCGCCCTTGCTCTCGGCGCTTTGCTTGGCGTCATGCGCCGAACGCTCGGACGATCGTTCCTGCGCCTGCTCGCGCCCTGCAGCCGGCGAAGGCTCGCCGCGGCGCTGCTCCTGCGCGCTCTGCTTCGCCTCGGACCCCGCGCGCTCGGCGGCCGCAGCGCCACTCTTCACCTCACCCTTGGCCTCGCCCTTCGCCTCCGCGGCCGGACGCGTCGCCTCGCGCGCCGACGAAGCGGCGGGGCCGCCCTCGCGCTTCATCTCGGATTGGGCCGATGCAGCACCGGATGCCGTGCCGATCGCCAGAATGATTGCGGCCGTTCCCAGCCAATGTTTCGTCGTCATGAGAGAACCTCCTTGGTTCCCTGCCCCATTCGCGGGCGGACAACGCGAACAGCCGCTCGGCGTTGCCGGGCGGCTCAGAAAAATCGCGCGGAACGATTTCGATGAACGGCGCCTTCACCGAAGCCCAGGACCGCGTGCGGGCAAAGATGCGAAGCGTCGCGCTGCGGACCGCTGCGCTTACAGTCACTGCCGCGGCGGCAGCCCGAGCAGAACCAGGACCGGAACGGCAAACTGCGCAAAGTTGGTGGTGCTGCCTTTCTCGCTATCTGCCGAACTGATCAGGCTCGCACTGCCCTTCACCCCGAACAGCACGCCGCTGACCTGATATTCCCGGGTCCCGTCAGGTGCCACCTTCAGGCGCCTGACACGAAACACCCGCGGCACACCGGTGCCCTTGTCGCCATCGACGCCGAGAATCGTGGTGGTCTGGCCGGGCACGCGCCGGTCGAGCAGCTTGACGGTCTGCTCCTGAGACGCGCGGAATTGCTCGATCGTCATGGTCGTGTTGGGCGGGTAGAGCCGATAGCTCACCTTCGAGCCGGGGCCGCATTTGGCGTCCTCGCACAGGAAGAAGGTCACGTCGGCGCCATTCGGCCGCTGCGGTTTCCAGCCGCTCACCGCGAACGGCGCAGCGGCGGCCGCGGGCGCTGCCGCCGGTGTCTCAGCCCGAGCCGCGCCAATGCCGGGGACAACCGAGAGCAACGCGGACAAGAGCAGCCAGCGCAGGGCGCGCCAAGTGAGGGGCAGCGTCGACATCAAGGCACCGTCGGGATCGAGGCAGGGGCGGACGTCATGGACATCCGGGAGATGGAGGAACGTCCCGCAACCTCGATCACCAATCGGTCGTTTGTAGGTCCGGCCGGCGAGCGGCCGAACGACACATGACGGCGTTGCGAGGTGATCAGGCGGCGCGGTCGAGATGCGCGACGAGGCCGGCGAACAGGCCGCGGCCGTCGGTGCAGCCCATGATGTCCTCGACGTGATTCTCGGGATGCGGCATCATGCCGAGCACATTCCCGTTCTCGTTGACGATTCCGGCGATGGAATGCGCCGCGCCGTTGATGTTGCTGAGGTCGCCGACCTCGCCCTCGGCCGAGCAGTAGCGATAGAGCACGCGCCCGTCGCCATTGAGCCGCTTCAAGGTCTCCTCGTCCGCCGCGTAGTTGCCCTCGCCATGGGCGACCGGCACGCGGATCACCTGACCGGCATTGTAGCCGCGGGTGAACGGCGAATCCGAACGCTCGACGCGCAGATGCACGTCCTTGCAGATGAACTTCAGCCGGTCGTTGCGCATCAGCACGCCCGGCAGCAGGCCGGATTCGCACAGGATCTGGAAGCCGTTGCAGACGCCGAGCACGAGGCCACCCTTGGCGGCGTGATCGCGCACCGCATCCATGACCGGCGCCCGCGCCGCGATCGCGCCACAGCGCAGATAGTCGCCATAGGAGAAGCCGCCCGGGACGACGACGAGGTCGGTGCCCTTGGGCAGCGACGTCTCGGCATGCCAGACCATCGCCGGCTCATGGCCGGAGATCATTCGTAGCGCGCGCGCCATGTCGCGTTCGCGATTGATGCCGGGGAAGACGAGGACGGCGGATTTCATAGTGAAGGCACATCGTTGAGTTCGAGCCGCCGCTCGATACGATCGAGACGGCCCTCGTGGCGAACCAAAGTGGCGTGAATGGCAGAGATTTCTTGATATACGCCGGTGATATCTTGCCGAGTGGCATTCTGAGCTGTGCCCAATGCCATCATGCCCTGCTTGAGTTCATCGATCTTGCCGTCCATTTGCGCAAGTCGCGCCTGGATCGACCTCAATATCTCTAGCAGGAGCTCGCTGCTGACCTCGGCCATATCGTCCTACCCCAGCAGCTCCACCCGGTAATTCTCGATCACCGTGTTGGCGAGCAGCTTGTCGGCGGCCGCCTTCAGGGCCGCCTCCGCCTTGGCCTTGTCGGCGCCGGCGAGCTCGATGTCGAACACCTTGCCCTGGCGCACGCTGGCAACGCCGTCGACACCGAGCGATTTGAGGGCGCCCTCGATCGCCTTTCCCTGGGGATCGAGGATGCCGGATTTCAGTGTCACCGTGACACGCGCTTTCACGTCTCTGATTCCTTTAGCTCTTGACCAGAACCGGGCCGGAGCCAGCCGGGCGCTCGTTCTCCATGAGGATGCCGAGCCGCTTGGCGACCTCGGTATAGGCCTCCAGAAGGCCGCCAAGATCACGACGGAAGCGGTCCTTGTCGAGCTTCTCGTTCGACTTGATGTCCCACAACCGGCACGAATCGGGGGAAATCTCGTCGGCGACGATGATCCGCATCATCTCGTTCTCGAACAGCCGGCCGCATTCCATCTTGAAGTCGACCAGGCGGATGCCAATGCCGAGGAAGAGACCGGTCAGGAAGTCGTTGACGCGGATGGCGAGCGCCATGATGTCGTCGATCTCCTGGGGCGTCGCCCAGCCGAACGCAGTGATGTGCTCTTCCGACACCATGGGGTCGTTGAGCTGGTCGTTCTTGTAATAGAATTCGATGATCGAACGCGGCAGCTGGGTGCCCTCCTCGATGCCGAGGCGCTGCGACAGCGAGCCCGCCGCCACGTTGCGCACCACGACCTCGAGCGGAACGATCTCGACCTCGCGAATCAACTGCTCGCGCATGTTGAGACGGCGGATGAAGTGGGTCGGCACCCCGATGTCGTTGAGGTGCTGAAACAGGTACTCCGAGATCCGGTTGTTGAGGACGCCCTTGCCTTCGATCACCTGGTGTTTCTTGGCATTGAAGGCGGTGGCGTCGTCCTTGAAGTGCTGGATCAGGGTGCCCGGCTCGGGACCTTCGTAAAGGACCTTGGCCTTGCCTTCATAAATGCGACGCCGACGGCTCATTGGGATGTACCGTGTTTTGTTGAAATCCATGAAATTGGTGGGCTCCGGATGACTTTGGACAGGACCACGACGGAGCTGCCGCGAGGGCCTGGATCCATAGGAAACAGAACAAGAACCGGGCCTGTGGGAAACCTATCCCATTGGTGTCCCGAGCACAATCGATCCAGACCCCGGAGGAGGAGTTTTACCGCCCTTCCCTGCGGCCTCGTGCCCGTTGTATTGACAAGGTGTTCCAATTATTTAGGCGTGCGGCCACCGCCCCGCAACCGCCTCCGCGGTTAACCCTTTTCGGCAACACTGGAAGTTCCGACCATGACCACGTTCGACAAGCGCGAGGACGCGTTCGAGAAGCAATTCGCCCATGACGAGGAATTGAAGTTCAAGGCGGAAGCCCGCCGCAACAAGCTCCTCGGCCTGTGGGCCGCCGAAAAGCTCGGCAAGTCCGGCGCTGACGCCGATGCCTACGCCAAGGAGGTCGTCGCGTCCGATTTCGAGGAGGCCGGCGACGCCGACGTGCTGCGCAAGGTGCTGGGCGATCTCACCGCCAAGGGCGCGGCCGTCACCGAGGCGGATGTACGCGCGAAGATGAGCGAGCTGCTGGCGACTGCCGTGGCCCAGGTCAAGGCGGGACAGTGAAAGCAGTTGAATAGCGAATGGGCAAGTAGCGAATAGTGGAGAACCCCTATTCGCTACTCCCTATTCGCTACTCGCCCCTCTCCTACTCTTCCTTGAATCCGTATTCCGGCACGTTGCCGCTCGCGCCGTAGTATTTGTACGGCAGGAACTTGCCCGACATCGTGATCTTGACGCGGTCGCCCTTGGCGTTCGGCAGGCGCTCCATCACCATGTCGAAATCGATCGCCGACATGATGCCGTCGCCGAACTCCTCCTGGATCAGCTCCTTCCAGGCCGGACCGTTGATCATCACGAGCTCGTAGAAGCGGTAGATCAAGGGATCGGTCGGCGGCATCTGCACGCCCTCGCCGCGCATCGGCGTCTCGTTCAACATCGAGATTTCGCTCTTGGAGAGACCGAACAGCTCGCCGGCATTGGCGGCCTGCGGCTTGGTCAGCTTCATCTGGCCGAGAATGGCGCCGACGATCAGCACCTCGGAATAGCCGCCGATCTTTTCGCAGATGTATTTCCAGCTCCAGCCCTTCTCGCGCTTGATGTCGAGCAGCTTCTCGGTCAGGTCGGATCGCTTCATGCTTGGTCTCCCTTGATGGGCCTTCGTTGATGGGTTTCTTCTGAGCGTCAGCGCGCCACCGCCTGCGGTGCGTCGCTGTCGGCCGCCTTGGACGCCACGATCGTCGGTTCGGTCCGGCCGATCTTCACCACCGGCACCTTGCGCGGATCGTGGTCCGGCGTCTCCGCGGTGAAGGTCTTGCTGCGGCTGACCAGGAAATCGATGATGTGGTTGCGCAACGAATAATACAGCGGGTGGCGATGCAGATCGCCGCGCAGCCGGTCCTTCGGCAGCGGGTTCTCGACGATCTCGGCCAGCACCGCGCCGGGTCCGTTGGTCATCAGCACGATCTTGTCGGCAAGATAGATGGCCTCGTCCACGTCGTGCGTGATCATGAACACGGTCTGCCCGGTCTCGACGCAGATGCGCCGGACCTCGTCCTGCAGGGTGCCGCGGGTCAGTGCGTCGAGCGCGGAGAATGGCTCGTCCATCAGCATGATCTTCGGCGTGATCGACAATGCGCGAGCGATACCGACGCGCTGCTTCATGCCGCCGGAGAGCTCGGAGGGACGCTTGTGCTCGGAGCCGGCGAGGCCGACCAGCTCGATATATTTGAGCGCATGCGCCTTGACCTTGGCGCGATCCCATTTGCGCCATTTCGAGGAGACCGCATAGGCGACGTTGCCGAGCACCGTCCGCCACGGCAGCAGCGCATGGCTCTGGAAGATGACCGCGCGGTCGAGGCTGGGGCCTTCGATGGCCTGGCCGTCGACGATGACCGCGCCCTCGCTCGGCGCGTCGAGCCCGGCGAGAATATTGAGCACCGTGGTCTTGCCGCAGCCGGAATGCCCGATCACGCAGACGAACTCGCCGCGCGCCATCGCGAGCCAGAGGTTCTCGAAGATCGTCGTGCTCCGCGCCCCGTCGTAGCGCTTGGCGACCCCCTCGATGGAGATGAACTTGTCGGTCATGGCACGCCCTACTCCGGAAACGTCACGAGCCGCGACACGCGGGCGAGGAGCTGGTCCAGCACCATGCCGACGACGCCGATCAGCAGGATCGCGATGATCACGTTGGTGATCGAGAGGTTGTTCCACTCGTTCCAGACGAAGTAGCCGATGCCGGTGCCGCCGACGAGCATCTCGGCCGCGACGATGACCAGCCATGCGATCCCGATCGAGATTCGCATGCCGGTGAGGATCGTCGGCGCCGCCGCCGGCAGGATCACCGTGAAGGCACGTCGGAAATTCCCGACCTCGAGCGTGCGCGCGACGTTGATCCACTCCTTGCGCACGCTGGCGACCCCGAAAGCGGTGTTGATCAGCATCGGCCACACCGAGCAGATGAAGATCACGAAGATCGCCGACAGGCTGGAATCCTTGATGGTGTAGAGTGCCAGCGGCATCCAGGCGAGAGGCGAGATCGGCTTGAGGATCTGGATGAACGGATCGAGCGCCTTGCTCATCAAGGGCGACATGCCGATCAGGAAGCCCAGCGGAATCGCGATGGCGACCGCAATGAGATAGCCGAGCATGACCCGCCCGAGCGAGAAGGCAAGCTGGATGCCGAGCCCCTTGTCGTTCGGGCCATTGTCGTAGAACGGTCGCCGCAGATGCTCCCACAGCTTGGCGCCGATATCGAGCGGTCCAGGCATCGCCGACTTGCCCTGGGTCGCCGTCATGCCCATCAGCTTGGCGTATTCCGGGCTCATGTTGGCGGCCGTCCCGGTGCTGCGCGTGGCAATGTGCCAGGCGCCGAGGAAGACGGCGAGCAAAACGATGGAGACGACCGCGGCGCGGAGGCGGAGTGAGGCGGTCATCAGCAGCCCCACCCACCGCCGTCATCCCGGCGAACGCCGGGATCCATAACCACCGAACTCAGTGGATGGATAAGATTGCCGCTGCCGCCCCTGCCCCAAGCGAGGCCGCGGCGTATGGGTCCCGGCGTTCGCCGGGACGACACCGGTGGCGTGGTCAGCAGGGTGGCGTCCATCATCCCCATCACGACGCCTTCTTGATCTTGAAGCTGGCGACATAGTCGTCCGGCTTGGTCGGATCGAAGCTCTTGCCCATCACCGAGAACGACTTGTAGGAGTCCTTCGGGGGCGAGAGCCCCATGTCGGTCATGACCTTGCGGGTGTCGGTCGCGAGATAGATCTGCTCGGCCACGGCCTTGTAGTCGACGTCGCCCTTGATCTGGCCCCAGCGCTTCATTTGCGTCAGCATCCACACCGCGAAGGACTGCCACGGGAACGGATCGAAATCGACGCGCTTCGGATCGGTCTTCACACCGCCGAGGCCGTCGGCATAGGTGCCGGTCAGCACCTGCTCCAGCACGGTCACCGGCGCGTTGATGTAGTTGGCCGGCGCGATCGCTTCGGCGATCTGCTTGCGGTTCTCGGCCTTGGACGCATAGGCGGTGGCATCGACGATGGCGCGTGTCAGCGCAGCGAAGCTGTTCGGCGCCGTGGTGATGAACTCGCGGCTGGCAGCGAAGCTGCAGCAGGGATGACCGTCCCAGATCTCCTTCGACAGGATGTGGAGATAGCCGACGCCATCATAGATCGCGCGCTGGCAGATGTTGTCGGGCGCGAGGAAGCCGTCGATGTTGTCGGCCCGCAGGTTCGCCACCATTTCCGGCGGCGGCACCGAGCGCAGCTGCACGTCGGTATCGGGATCGATGCCGTGCTCGGCCAGGTAATAGCGCAGCAGGTAATTGTGCATCGAGTAGTCGAACGGAATGGCGAACTTCATGCCCTTCCAGTCCTTCGGATCGCGCTTGTCCTTGTGCTTCATCGACAGCACGATGCCCTGCCCGTTGATGTTCTCGATGGCGGGCACGGTGAACGGGATCGGCTGAGCGCCGAGGCCCAGCGAGATCGCGATCGGCATCGGCGCCAGCATGTGGGCGGCGTCGTATTCCTTGTTGATGGTCTTGTCCCGGATCACGGCCCAGCCGGCGGTCTTGACGACCTCGACGTTCAGCCCGGCCTTGGCATAGAATCCGAGCGGAGCCGCCATGATGATCGGGGTCGCGCAGGTGATCGGGATGAAGCCGACCTTGAGATCCTTCTTCTCCGGTGTGCCGGCCTCTGCGAACGCTTCCGTCGCGGTCTTCAGCGGGAAGAACTGCGAGACCGCAGCCAGCGCCGTGGCGGCGCCGACCGTCTTCAGGAACGCGCGCCGCGTGGCGGCTTCCGGAAACACCGCGCGCAGCACGGCCGATGCGACGACGTTCTCGTAGCGCTTCTCCTGGGAGTCCGCGACCGGCTCGCAGCGCAACGCCAGCATGGCGTGCTCGTGTTCGGCCGGGCTGCGATGCTCGCCGCAAATACAACCGGCATTCACCCGTGAATCGGCATCGAACGGATCATCGAAAATCGACATGTGCTGCGCCCCTTTGTCACACCTGCGCTGTCAGCGCCTCCGAACTGCTCATCCGGCCGCATTTTTCAGCGGCCGGACGTGCATCTCATGCAGCTTCTATGCCGCTTTGCTGGTCATCGCCGGCATCGGGAGACCTTCCTCGATCGGCAGCGACGGGTCGCGCGACCACTCGTTCCACGAGCCGAAATACATCCGCACATCCTTCACGCCGGCGTTCTTCAACGCCAGGAAGGTGTTCGAGGCCCGTGCGCCCTTGAAGCAGTAGAGATAGACAGGTGTGTCGACCGTGATGCCGACGGTGGCGCATTCGGCGAGGATCTCGTCCTTCGACTTGAAGCGCGGGCCTTCCGCGGTCGGCTTCATCATGCGGTACCACTCGAGCCACACCGCACCGGGAATGCGACCTTTGCGCGGGCAGAAGTCCTTGCCATACGGCGAGGACGAATCGCCGATCCACTCGTCGACGTCGCGGACGTCGAGGATCGCGATCGCGGGATTGCCGACCGCGGCCAACATCGCCTTGGCATCGATCAGGATGCTGCCCGCCTCCGGCACGATCGCGAACGACGCCTTGGCCGGCGACGGCACGTCGGTGGTGACGGGCATGCCGGCTCCGACCCAGGCGTCGTAGCCGCCATGCAGCACCTTCACCTTGGGATAGCCGAGCATCGTGAGCAGGAAGTAGCCGCGGCAGGACTGGCCGAAGCCGGAGTTCATCGACTGCTCGTAGACGACCGCGGTCTCGGCGCCCGACAGTCCGGCAGCGCCGAAGGCGTCCGCGAATTTCGTCTTCAGCTCCGCGATGCCTTCCGGCGTCGACGTGGCCAGATAGGTGAAGATCTCGTGGACGTTCACGGCGCCGGGAAGATGTCCCGCAGCGTAGGCATCGGGATTGCGGGTGTCGATCACGACACTCGGCTCGGTCTTGATGAACTCGGCGAGTTCGCCGGCAGTAATCAGAACGTCCGTCATGGCAGGCCTCTCCTGGTTGGGATTTGTTGGTTTGCCGTTCTCGCCGGCGTCAGCCGTCGGCGAGCATCTTGCGGAGCTGCTTGGTCGCGGGAGTTACGATCGCGACGAAATAGGCCTCGCGCAGGCGGCGTTCGGCGCGATTGCCCTTGAGATAGCCGCGTGCTCCGCAATGGAGCATCGCGGCATGAGCCGCAGCGACGCTGGCCTCGCCGGCACGCAGGCGGAGCGCGACGACCTTGCGCCAATAGATCTCGTCGGTGTTGAACGGATCGCTGGCGAGCGCGGAAGTCTCCTTTGCGAGCTCATCGGCGAGCGCATGAAAGTCGACCGGCTGCTGTGGCAGATAGCGGTTGACGTGGCCGAGCGGCGCCTCGACCTCCTGCATGATCTTGATGCAGTCCTTGATCAGCCCGAGCGCCATGCCGGCCTGCAGCAGGATGAAGCCGGCACGGATCTTCCTGACGAAGGGCCCCGCGGGATCGGCGAGGATCAATTCGTCCGGCACGAACAGGTCGCGGAACTGGATGCCGTAGGTGCCGGTGCCGTCCATCGCCAGGAACGGCTGGCACGGCTGTAACGTGACCGCCGCATCGGCGCAGTCGGCCATGAACATCACGATCTCGCCGGGCGCATCCTCACGCTCGAAGATCGTGCCGAACATGTGGTCCGGGCCGAGATTGGAGACCCAGGGCAGCACGCCGCGCACGACATAGCCGCCTTCGACCTTGCGTCCCCTGAGCTTGAGCTTCTCGATGCCGAAGAAGCTCTTCATCGGATTCGAGAGCCCGGTGCCGCCGAGCAGCTTGCCGCTCGCGGCATCGTCGAGCAGCCGATCGACCAGCGCCTTGTTGCCGGAATTGGCGATGTACCAGACCAGCGTGTTCTGGCACCACGCCATGAAGGCGGAGGCGCCGCAGACTTCGCCGATCGCCGCGATCGAGGCGATCGCGCTGTTGAGATCCGCCTTGCCGCCATCGGGCAAATGGCTGCTCCACGCCCCGACCTCGCCGAAGCGGCGGAGCACGTCGGCCGGATACACCGTCCCGGCGTCGATGCCAGAGGCGAGCGGCGCGAGCTCGTTGCGCGCGATCGCCGCCACCTGCTCCACGGTCGACGGCACGGGCATCACGCCCGCCCCATCGACCGCCAGATGCTGTCCGAGTGAACCCATGACGTCCTCCGCTGCTCGGGCGTTCAAGCCGAGATCAGATCCCGACCTCGAGATTGACGGGACGCGTGAAGGTGTTGGCGACCGGCGACCACTTCTTGACGTGATCGATCAGCGCCTTGACCTCCTCCTGCGGGATGCCCTCGCATTCCATGTCGACCTTGACGCGGACATCGGTGAAGCCGACCGGCTTCTCGCTGACGTCGCCGGTGCCCCAGACCGCGGTGATGTTGAGATCGCCCTCGAGCTCCAGCTCGAGCTTGTTGACGATCCAGCCGCGATGCACGGCGTTGGCGTGCAAGCCCACCGCCAGGCAGGATCCGAGCGCGGCGAGCGAGGCTTCCGACGGATTCGGCGCGGTGTCGTCCCCGAGCAGCCCCGGCGGCTCGTCGACGATGTAGGGCGCGAGGTTGCGGATGTAGTTGGCGTGGCGGAACTTGCCCTCCGCCACGGTCTTGCACTTAAGGGTCTTGATGACCTTGGGGTTGGCCTTGCCGTTGACGATGAGCTGTTCGAGCCCGTTCTTGTCGATGGGTGCGAGGCAGCCCGTCAGGGCCGTCTTCTGAACCACAGCCGTCATCTCATTTCTCTCCCTGGGATCGAGGATACCGAACGGTCTGTTTCCTGCACGAAGCGTGCCAGCACCCCAGGAATTCAAAAGGCGGAATGATCCTCGCGGCTTAGGCAATCGTGGCGAAAAGCGCCCACCCCGCGCCTGCCCAAGTGCGATGCAGAATGCTGCCGGCCGCGATCAAATTGCGCGCAACGCTGCCTCGACGGCATCAGCAGTCTTGCTGACTCACGCGCACAGCGACTAAGCTTGCGCACATGGGCAAGTCAGCTGCGGGCAAACAAACCGGCAAGAAGCAGGCGATCGCGCGGACGATCTCCGCCAGCGATGACGAATCCGCGCGGGGCCGGCTGCTCGGTGCAGCGACGCGGCTGTTCTGCAAGAACGGCATCAACGCCACCGGCATCGATGCCATCATCAGCGAGGCGGGCACGGCGAAGACCACGCTCTACAAGCTGTTCGGATCGAAGACCGCGCTCGTCACCGCCGTGCTCGAAAGCGAGGGCAAGCAGTGGCGCGAGTGGTTCATTGCCGAGATGGAGAGCGGCGGCGGTGATGCCGAGACCAAGCTGGCGCGCATCTTCCCGGCGCTGAAGAGCTGGTTCAGCGAGGAACGCTTCTACGGCTGCCCCTTCATCAATGCGGTCGGCGAGCATGACAAGGACCAGAAGCAGTTCCGCACCATCGCGATGCGCCACAAGAAGGTGGTCCTGGCGCATATCGAGAAGCTTGCCCGGGACATGGGAGCCGTGGAGCCCGAAAGCTTCGCCCATCAATTGGCGCTGCTAATCGACGGCGCGATCGTCGCGGCGATGGTATCGCGCAATCCGGAGGTCGCCGACACGGCGGGCCTCGCCGCCAGTGCGCTGTTCGAGCCCGCGAAGCTGAAGACGGGGAAGCGCGGCAGCAAGACGGATTCGCAACTCGCCGCCGTCTGAGCAGACTTGCTCCTGCCTATTTCATCTGCCTATCTCATCGTCGCGCTAGCGGAAGTAGTCGATCACCAGCTTCTGGTCGGCGTGGTCCGCGACGGCGCCATTCAGGCTTGCGTCGATCACGCGCCGGCAGGCTGCGACGGTTGCCTCATCGCCGAGCTCATTGGCCGCTTCGAGCACATGCCAGGCCGCATCGACCGCCGCGCGGTCCGCAGGCGCTTCGCGACGAACGAGCCCTCGCCCACCGCGAGGTTGGAGTCCCATGCCATTCATCCGCGACACCTCGTGCTTGGCTTCCCGGTCAATGCGCGAGCGCGCGCTGCTCGCGTCCGCCCTTGGCGGAGTTCTTGCGCGACTGATAGAAATCGATGACGCTGCGCGACGCCTGCACGTCGAGCCGCGCATAGTCTCGCTCCAGATCCTGCAGCTCGCCCGCCGTGATGCGGTGATCGCGCGCGCCGAGAAAGGCGAGCGCCATCGTCGTATCCCAGCCGAAATGCAACGCCTTGGCCAGCATCAGCAGCATCTCGCGGTTGCGGTCGAACAGAGCCCGCTCGACGACGTCGACCGGAAGGCCCGACAGCAGCGCGAGGCCGATCGTCACCTCCTCGACCTTGTGCGCGGTCGCATAGCCGGCAATGCTGCTCTCGTGCAGATTGCCGAGGCGATGCTGGATCGAGACGGTGCGCTTGGCGACGAAGTAGTTGCGTGAACCCGGGCCGAATTTCGATTGCAGGTCGCCCGCGATGTTGGCCACCGAGCTGTGGATCTCGCCGAGCAGCTCCGGCCGCTCCCCTGCCAGCCGCTTGCCGACGTCGTCCGAGGCCTTGGCGATCAGTTGCTGGAACAGGTGACGCGGGATGTCGAGCCGCCGGCCGAGGTGCTCGGCGAGGATCGAATCGTTCTCTGCCCGCTGGACCATGTGCAGGAATCCGGCGCCGGAAAACTGTGCGCCGTGATTGCGCGCCACGGCCGTGGCGACGTCCCGATTGCCGCGCGTGGCCAGCACGTCGGTGACCGCCGGGCTCAGCGTCTTGCGCTCGGCGATGGCGAGCAGATGCTCCTGGCTCTTGGTGCTGGCGTTCTCGACCAGCGTGGCATCGTCGAGACGTTCGGATTCGCGCAGCACCGGGCCGGCGACCCAGATCTCGTCATCGAAGGCGAGCTTGCGGATGACGCTGGCCGGTGAATATTCGATCTTGGCGAGACGATCAGCGAGTTTGGCACGCGCTTCGACCTCGATCTCGTCGGCCAGCCGGCCGATGACCTCGCCGAAGGTGGCGATCTCCTCCTCGCAGTACCGTCCCGCGATCAGCAGGTCGGTCGCATGCCAGAGCGCGCGCTCCCGGCTGTCGGCGGTCCCCCGCGCGATCGCATCCTCGAGGTCCCGCAACACCGATCTGGTTTCGTTCATGATGAAAGGCCGCACCGCTGCAAAGATGGAAGGGCAATGCGCAGATCATACCGTTCGAACCCGAGCGTTCCGTAACCCGCGCCGTGCGGATTTGACCGGGCATTTTCACTCAAATGCGCACGCGCGCGTTAAGCATGCGGCCGGCAATCAGGTCGCCGCGGGACTTGCCGGGCCTATTGTTCTTCCCGCGCGAGCGACGCATGACGCTTACGGCATGACGCTTACGGTATGACGCGGAGCGCGCGCGTCTCCGCCTCGGCGACCGACCGTTCGCGCGATGTCCAAGGACATTCGGCGACAGCCCGGTCGATCAATTGCATGGCGTCACGCTCGCGACTCTGGTCGAGCATCAGCTCGCCGGCGAAGAAGCTCGCCTCGCAACGCCGTGCCTTGCGCCTGGCAGGAGCACCGCGATCTGCCGCTGCAAGCACAGCCTCTGCCGTCTCCTGCCCGAGGAAGAGACGGACGATCGGTGCCGGCCATTTGCTCATGTCGAGCCGCTTCGCGTGGTCGGCGAGCTCGCTCGGCAGGCCGGCGCGGCGGCGGGCCAGATCCAGCCACAGAGCCGCCTCGGCATTGTTGGGGTCGATCTCGCTGAGCCATCTGAAGTCGTCCTGCGACTGCTCCAGGAGACCTGCCTGGAAGCTTGCGATGCCCAGCGCGCGATAGGCCTTCGCCCGGTAGCCGTTGCGGCCGAATGCCCGCCCGAAACCCGCCCCCGGCTGCGGCTCGCTCTCGCGCAGATCAGGAGCCGCGCGATCGAATGCGGCAAGAAGACCGGCCGAGGACTGCTCGATGACGATCTTGTAGTCGTCGATCGCATGCTCGACATCTCCCTTGCTGAAGTAGGCGCCGGCACGCGCGAAACGGGCTTCGATCACCTGCGGCGTCGCCGGCTTGCCGTGCTCGATCACGACGGTGCAGCCGGCAATGCGCTCGTCGGCGCCGAGATCGGCTGCGGTCGTGCAACGCTTCGCGGCCGCTGCGTGGGTGCTTGCCGACAAGCCGAAGACCGAACCGACGATCAACGCACAACACAAAAACGAATGCCATCGTCGCTTAGCCATGAATGCCCCCTTAGATCTTGCTCTTTGTGCTGCGATCTAATCAGAACCGATCGGATGAGCCACAATCTGCAATTGCGTTCACCAAACATCGTTCAGCCCGTGTAAACGGGATCGCAGACTCGGGCGTGCGGGCGCGAGATGAAGTTGCCGGGGCCGTGTGAGCCACGCGACAACTCAATCGACGATTGCGCGTGATGGACGGACGCGCGGAGCCCTTGGTAGCCGCCACGCGGCTCGCGATGAGCGGTTCGGCTACTTGGTCTCGGCGATCAGCCCCTGCAGCCTCACCAGCTCGGCTTCCAGATTGCTCTCGACATCAGCCGCCTTCACCTCGGTGACCCGATAGTTGCGGCTTTCCAGCCACGCCCGCCTTGCGCTGCGGTCGGCGACCACGCCCTCGCTCTCGTCGGGGCCGACGAGCTCGATGGCGAGGCGGTGGATGAAGGAGACGAAGTCGGGGATGTGGCGGCCGACAGGGGTCTGGCGCTTGAACTGGCCGGCGAAGCGGCGGTCGCGCGACAGCGCGTGCCACAACGCGCGCTCGGCGTCGGTCGGGTTGCGGCGGAGCAGCCGGGCGAGCCCGCGCAGCGAGCCGCGCGAATCCGGCAGGTTGGCGACCGTGCCCTGCTCGGCGATCAGCGCCCGCAAGCGGGTCGCCTGCTCGCTGTCGAGCACGCCGCCCTTGGCCGGCCCCTTGCGCCCCTCGGCGATCGCCACGATCACACCGTGCAGCGTGTGGATGTCCTGCCGGCTCGGCTCCATGCGGAAGAAGATGTTGCGCAGATTGACCAGCATGGTCTCGCGCTTCTCGGCCGGCCGCAGAAATTCGACCCGGTCGAGCTCGCGCACCAGGTTCTCGAAGAACGCCTCCATCTGCCCCTGGCTGGAGCGCTCGGAGCGTTCGGGCATCGCGAACGGCAGCGCGCCCGCGGTCACCAGCTTGAACCATTCGTAACCCATCAGCAGTACCGCCTGGGCGAGGTTGAGCGAGGCGAAGCCCGGATTGACCGGATAGGTGACGATGCGATTGGCACGGGCGACCTCCTCGTTGGTCAGGCCCGCCCGCTCGCGGCCGAACAGGATGCCGGCCCGGCCGCCGGCCACGATCTGGCCCTGCATCTCCCGCGCGGCCGCCTCCGGCCCCATCACCGGCTTGGCCTGATCGTGGGAGCGCGCCGTGGTCGCGAATACCAGATCGAGATCGGCGATCGCCTCCGGCAGGGTGTCGAACAGCCGGACATGATCGATGATGTGGTCGGCGCCCGCCGCCGCCCGCTGGGCGGCGATGTTGGGCCAGCCGTCGCGGGGATTGACCAGGCGCAGCTCGGACAGCGCGAAATTGCCCATGGCGCGCGCGGCCATGCCGATGTTCTCGCCGAGCTGCGGCTCGACCAGGACCACCACCGGGCCTGCGATCTCAAGTCCCACCTTCGTCTTGTCGGTGCCCGACACGATTGCCCCTCAACTTCCACGTCACGTTAACAGCGCCGACGCTGCGCCCTGCCCGATCCGTTGGCCCGGCTGGCGGGAATTCTCAAGTAAAATAACTGGCTTAGCCAAGAATTCTACGGTTTGCGCGAAACGGGAGGGGGCGAGGCGTCGATGGCATGGCAGGGCTACGAAAATCGGCACCGGGCGCCTACCGGCTCGGCTTCCGCCCGCGATGCAGCAGTGCTATGACGCGCTTGATTTCACAAGCGCTTTCCATTCCTGGCGCGCTGTTCCCAAGAAGGCCCCATCGATCATGGCAAAAATCAAGGTGACCAACCCGGTCGTCGAGCTCGACGGCGACGAGATGACCCGGATCATCTGGCAGTACATCAAGGACAAGCTGATCAACCCCTTCCTTGACATCGATCTGCAGTATTTCGACCTGGGGATGGAGAGCCGCGACAAGACCAACGACCAGATCACGATCGATGCCGCCAACGCCATTAAGAAGGTCGGCGTCGGCGTCAAGTGCGCCACCATCACCCCGGACGAAGCCCGCGTGAAGGAGTTCGGCCTCAAGGAGATGTGGAAGTCGCCGAACGGCACCATCCGCAACATCCTCGGCGGCGTCGTGTTCCGCGAACCGATCATCTGCAAGAACGTGCCGCGCCTGGTCCCCGGCTGGACCAAGCCGATCATCATCGGCCGCCACGCCTATGGTGACCAGTACCGCGCCACCGACTTCAAGTTCCCCGGCAAGGGCGTGCTGACGATGAAGTTCGTCGGCGACGACGGCACGGTGATCGAGAAGGAAGTGTTCAAGGCCCCCGGCGCCGGCGTGGCGATGGAGATGTACAACCTCGACGAGTCGATCTACGACTTCGCCCGCGCCTCGCTCAACATGGGCCTCGCCAAGAACTACTCGGTCTATCTGTCGACCAAGAACACGATCCTGAAGGTCTATGACGGCCGCTTCAAGGACATCTTCCAGGAAGTGTACGACAAGGAGTTCAAGGACAAGTTCGAGGCCAAGAAGATCACCTACGAGCACCGCCTGATCGACGACATGGTCGCCGCGGCGCTGAAGTGGTCGGGCGGCTATGTCTGGGCCTGCAAGAACTATGACGGCGACGTGCAGTCCGACACCGTGGCGCAGGGCTACGGCTCGCTCGGCCTGATGACCTCGGTGCTGATGACGCCGGACGGCCAGACCGTCGAGGCCGAGGCCGCCCACGGCACCGTGACCCGCCACTTCCGCGAGCATCAGAAGGGCAAGGAGACCTCGACCAACTCGATCGCCTCGATCTTCGCCTGGACCCGCGGCCTGTCGCACCGTGCCAAGCTCGACAACAATGCCGAGTTGGCGAAGTTCGCGACCACCCTGGAGAAGGTCTGCGTCGACACCGTCGAGTCCGGCTACATGACCAAGGACCTCGCCCTCCTGGTCGGCGCCGACCAGCGCTGGCTGTCGACCACCGGCTTCCTCGACAAGATCGCCGAGAACCTGACCAAGGCGATGGCGGCGTAAGTTTCGCCACTTTCGCCCTTCGGTTTCACCAATTTGCCACGGGCCGCGCCACAAGCGCGGCCCGTTTTCATGTGCAGGCCCCGAGGACGTGCCATGCAGTCCAAGCCCCGGCGGCAGTGCTCCCCCTCTCCCCGTTCTTCACACCGCAAAGGGCGGGAGGTTGCAGCGCGCTTGCTGACCGAGATTGCCACAATCAACAGCGGCCATCGTCACCGCGGGTATGGGGACATTTTACCCACGTACACGCGCGTGATCTCACTTCCGCCTTCGCGATCACCAACGATCAGCGAGGCCGTGCCATAAGCGCGACCCGTTTCCGTTTTTGATTGTCTTTGAGGGAATTCACCATGCGCGAGATCCCGACGGTATCGCTGTTGTTGCTGCTTTGCGCCCTGGGCGGCGCTGCCCAGGCGGCCGAAACTGCGATCCCCGATGCCCTGATCGCGGCTGGCGAGAAGCCGGCGCTGACGCTGCACGCCGAGGGTGCCCAGGTCTACGAATGCAAGACCGGCCAGGACGGCAAGCTCGCCTGGGCCTTCCGCGAGCCGATCGCCACCCTGTTCGAGGACGGCAAGACCGTCGGCCGCCATTACGCCGGCCCGAGCTGGGAGCATCAGGACGGCTCGATGATCGGCGGCCGTGTGGTAGGGACCGCGGTCGGCGCCAGCGACAACGACATCCACTGGCTGAAGCTCGCCGTGGTCTCGCATCGCGGCGGCAAGGGCGTCCTGTCCGAGATCACCGCGGTGCAGCGGATCAACACCTCGGGCGGCAAGCTCGAGGGCGCCTGCGAGACCGCCGGACAGCTCCGCAGCATCGCCTACGCCGCCGACTACGTCTTCCTGCGCAAGGAGTGAGCGAATGGGACCGCGCCTCGCCGGAAGAGCACGCGCGCATGTCCCAGGTCCGGCGACCCTATGCGCCTCGCTCCCGCCGCAAGCCACGGAGGGGGGCTGATGACGTCGCCGCTCACCGACTGGCCGCGTCCGCATTACGTTGCGGGCGGCCCCAATGCCTTCCTCTGCTATGTCGTCTATGGCTGGGTCGACATCGATCGCCCGTTCTCACGGGGGACCTATCGATCGCGCGGCCTCCCCGAGGGCCTCGATCTCATGGGCTACGGCCCGACCGTCCAGCCCATGGTGGTGTCGCGCTTTCGCACCGGCTACGCCTGGGGCAGGCTCGTCGCACAGGATCCTGATCTGGCCGCGGTCGTCGCCGCCCAGGACTTCTGCCTCGTCGTCAGGGGCGACGTCACCGATCCGCCGACGCTGAGCTATTTCCGCGACGTCATCGGTCTCCTGACCTTCTGCCTGGATGCCGGCGGGGTCGCGATCTACGACCCGCAGATCCTGAAATGGTGGAGCCCGGCAGAGTGGCGGGCGCGGGCGTTCGGCGTCGGACATTGCGAGCCGCGGCAGCACGTCGTCACCTTCGTCTCGCCGGAGCAGGACGGCAGCGCGTGGTTTCACACCCGCGGCATGCGCAAGTTCGGCCGTCCGGACGTCAGCATCCACAGCGTCCGCGCCGAGCACCGCGCCGCCATCATCGACCTCGTCAACCGCTTCATCGACCTGCTGGCCTTCGGCGGCCTGGTGCCCGACGGCCAGGAGATCCGCATGAGCACGCTGCCGGCCGGGATGACCTGCTGGCGTCGGGGCTCGGAGGAAGACCCTGCCTTCAACAACGAGCATCTCGAGATCGAGTGGCCCGGCGGCAAGAGTTGTTAGCCACGCGCTGCTAGCCCCAACCTCCTCAGCGCGCAGATGCGCGGACGCGGCCATCACCAGGAATAGCAGCGGCCCCAGCTGAAGCGCTTGATCAGCGCCAGCACTGCGATCAGCATGAAGAAGACGCCGGCCAAGCGGCACCTCCGGCAGCGCGACGAGGCCCCCGGCCCTGCCCCCACGGCATCCCGGAACAGCAAAATTTAGGGTCGAATCATCAAGGACTTCGCGGTATGCCTCCGGCATCTTTTGCCGCCCGTCCGGCCGCCGCGGCCAGCCGCCCCGCCTGCCGGACCAACATTGCCAGTCCCGAGGAACCGCCGATGCCCGCCTATCGCTCCCGCACCTCCACCCATGGCCGCAACATGGCCGGCGCCCGCGGCCTGTGGCGGGCCACCGGCATGACCAACGAGGATTTCGGCAAGCCGATCATCGCCGTCGTCAACTCCTTCACCCAGTTCGTGCCGGGCCATGTCCACCTCAAGGACCTCGGCCAGCTGGTGGCGCGCGAGATCGAGAAGGCCGGCGGCGTCGCCAAGGAGTTCAACACCATCGCGGTCGATGACGGCATCGCGATGGGCCATGACGGCATGCTGTACAGCCTGCCGTCGCGCGAGCTGATCGCCGACAGCACGGAATACATGGTCAACGCGCATTGCGCCGACGCCATGGTCTGCATCTCCAACTGCGACAAGATCACCCCGGGCATGCTGATGGCCGCGATGCGGCTCAACATCCCGGCCGTGTTCGTCTCGGGCGGGCCGATGGAGGCCGGCAAGGTCAACATCCAGGGCAAGCTGCGTAAGGTCGACCTGATCGACGCCATGATCACGGCCGCCGACGACAAGGTCTCGGACGCCGACGTCGAGGTGATGGAACGCTCGGCCTGCCCGACCTGCGGCTCCTGCTCGGGCATGTTCACCGCGAACTCGATGAACTGCCTGACCGAGGCGCTCGGCCTGTCGCTGCCCGGCAACGGTTCGGTGCTGGCGACGCATGCCGACCGCAAGGGCCTGTTCGTCGAGGCCGGCCATCTGATCGTCGATCTCGCCCGCCGCTACTACGAGCAGGACGACGCGTCGGTGCTCCCGCGCAGCATCGCCAACTTCAAGGCGTTCGAGAACGCGATGAGCATGGACATCGCGATGGGAGGCTCGACCAACACCGTGCTGCATCTGCTCGCCGCCGCGCATGAGGGCGAGATCCCGTTCACGATGACCGACATCGACCGCCTGTCGCGCAAGGTGCCCTGCCTGTGCAAGGTCGCGCCCGCCGTGGCCGACGTGCACATGGAGGACGTGCACCGCGCCGGCGGCGTGATGGGCATCCTCGGCGAGCTGGCCCGCGCCGGCCTGCTGCATACCGAATTGCCGAGCGTGCATTCAGCCTCGCTGGCATCGGCGCTGGAGCGCTGGGACATCCGCAGCACGGCCAGCGAGAGCGTCAAGAACTTCTACATGGCCGCGCCCGGCGGCGTGCCGACCCAGGTCGCTTTCAGCCAGGACCGCCGTTACCAGGAGCTCGATCTCGATCGCGAGAAGGGTTGCATCCGCGACATCGACCACGCCTATTCCAAGGACGGCGGCCTCGCGGTGCTGACCGGCAACATCGCGCTGGACGGCTGCATCGTGAAGACGGCCGGCGTCGATGCCTCGATCCTGAAATTCGCCGGTCCCGCCCGCGTCATGGAGAGCCAGGATGCCGCGGTCGAGGCCATCCTGACCAACAAGATCAAGGAAGGCGACATCGTCGTCATCATCTATGAAGGCCCGCGCGGCGGCCCCGGCATGCAGGAGATGCTCTATCCAACGAGCTATCTGAAGTCGAAGGGCCTCGGCAAGGCCTGCGCGCTGATCACCGACGGCCGCTTCTCGGGCGGCACGTCGGGCCTGTCGATCGGCCACGTCTCGCCGGAAGCCGCCGAAGGCGGCCTGATCGGCCTGGTGCAGGACGGCGACCGGATCGAGATCGACATCCCCAACCGCACCATCCATCTCGCGGTGTCGGATGCCGAGCTCGCCCAGCGCCGCGCGGCGATGGAGGCCAAGGGGGACAAGGCCTGGAAGCCCAGGACGCGCGCCCGCAAGGTCTCGACCGCGCTGAAGGCCTATGCGGCATTTGCCTCCAGCGCCGCCAAGGGCGCGGTGCGCATCGTCAAGGGGTGAGGCGCCACGGTTTGAGTATTGGTTGCGGGCGGCGAAACGTGTATCACGACTGGAGGCAGAATGAGTTCATTCTGCCTCCAAGCTTTCGACCGGCCGCCATGCCGGTCCAATCCGATGATCTGGAATATCATTGATCGGCGGCAGCATCCTTACCGCTGGAAATGCGTAGACGCGATCGTTGAAGCTACCGAGCACGACAACAGTTGTCGCGACTCCGATTGGGCCGACGAGGCACCTCCGCACCTGGTCGTCGACTACGACATCAGGCGCAGCATTTCGCTTCGTGACGCGATCAACTGGGCCAACCAACAACGTTGTCCCGTGACGCTGTACATCTACGACGCCGCCCCAACGACGCAAGAGCGCCACATCAGAGCGACCGACAGCCGCTTTCCGACTGACTGACCGGGTCTCCGTTGCACTTGAAGTCGAACGGCACCGGGCGAAGCACCCGACGCCATCCCGGATTCGAGTTAGCTTCAATACGCCTTCGGATCCCCGCTATCGCTCGGGTTGGCGAACGCCTTCTGCAGCACCGCCGTCATCGGGAAGTTGAAGTTGACGCCCTTCGGCGGCACCGGGGTCATGAACCATTTCGCGTAGAGCGTCGCGATCTCCGGGCTGGTGTAGAGCTTCGTGGTCGCGCGGTCGACCACGGCCTTGAAGGCGGGGTCGTCCTTGCGCAGCATGATGCCGTAGGGCTCGGGCAACGAGAACTGGTCTGGCGAGATCGCGAAGTCCGACGGCGTCTTGGCGCTTGCGACGAGACCTGCGAGCAGGATGTCGTCCATCACATAGGCATCGGCGCGGCCGTTCTCGACCATCAGGAAGCCCTCGGCGTTGTCCTTGGCGGCGACGACGTTGAGGCCGAGCTGGCGGGCGGTGTTGGCCTCGTAGAGCTGCTTGATGTTGGTGGTGCCCGAGGTCGAGGCCACCGTCCTGCCCTTGAGATCGTCGATGGTCTTGAGTCCGCTCGCGGCCTTGGCGACGAAGCGGCTGGCGGTGAGGAAGTAGGTGTGGGAGAACGACACCAGCCGCTGCCGATCGATATTGTTGGTGGTCGAGGCGCATTCGAGGTCGATGGTGCCGTTGGTCATCAGCGGAATGCGCGTGGCCGACGACACCGGCATCAGCTTTACCTCGAGTTTATCGAGCTTCAGCGTCGCCTTGATCTCGTCGACGACCTTGCTGCAGATGTCGAGTGCGAAGCCGAGCGGCTTCTGGTTGTCGTCGATGTAGGAGAACGGCAGCGAGGTTTCGCGGTAGCCGACCGTGATGACGCCGGTCTCCTTGATCTTCTGCAGGGTGCCGGTGAGCTCCTCGGCAACGGCCGGAATCATCAGCAGTGGCGCGAGCAGCGCGCCGGCAACGAGACGTGTGATCTTCATACGGTTCTCTTTCCGAGAGGATGCGGGTTGCGTCACGGAAGCAAGGACTGCGCCAGGGCATCATGACGGCTGCCGAGACGGCAGGCCAGCGCGGCGGCCCCCTCCCCGGGCCGACCTTGCTTTGTCGATATTGCCGGATAGTCTGCCCCGGCTGCGAGTCAGGACGATCGTCTGGGGCAACCATGTCGGCATTGCGCTACCTCTTAGTCCTCGTTCTGCTGCTGAGCGGCAGCACGGCCGCGTTGGCCGAGAAGCGCGTCGCGCTGATCATCGGCAACGCCACCTACAAGACGGTCGCCCGCCTATCGAACCCGGCCAATGACGCCCGTCTGGTCGGCGACATGCTGAGGACCGCCGGCTTCGAGCGCGTCGATGTGAAGCTCGATCTCGGCGTGCAGGAGATGCGCCGCGCCTTGCGCGAGTTCGGTGCCCGGGCGCGCGAGGCCGAGGTCGCGCTGATCTACTACGCCGGGCACGGCATCGAGCTCGACGGCGTGAACTACCTGATCCCGACCGACGCCGCGCTGGAGGCGGACAGCGACGTGCTCGACGAGGCGATCGCGCTGGAGCGCGTGCTGTTTGCGATCGAGCCCGCCAAGCAGCTGCGCCTCGTCGTGCTCGATGCCTGTCGCGACAACCCGTTCGCCAAGACGATGAAGCGCAGCGTCGCCTCGCGCAGCATCGGCCGCGGCCTTGCCAAGGTCGAGCCGCCGAGCCCGAACACCATGATCGCCTTCTCGGCCAAGGCCGGCTCGACCGCCGCCGACGGCGACGCCAGCAACAGCCCGTTCGCCACCGCGCTGGTGGCGCATCTGCCGAAGCCCGGCCTCGATTTGCGCCGTGCCTTCGGCTTCGTCCGCGACGACGTGCTGAAGGCGACCGGCTATCGCCAGGAGCCGTATGTGTACGGCTCGCTCGGCGGCAACGACGTGGCGCTGGTGCCGGCTGCGCCCGCGGCCGCCGCGGCGACCGATCCGGACGCAGCGATGCGGCGTGACTATGAGCTGGCCGAGCGCATCGGCAGCCAGGCCGCGTTCGACGCCTTCCTGGAGAAGTACCCGACCGGCTTCTACGCCGCGCTCGCCAAGGCGCAGCGCGCCAAGCTCTCCTCGTCCGTCACCGCCGCTCCTGCGACCCGGCCCGCCGATCTCCGCGACAAGCCCGTGGACACCGCCCGGGGGCCCGAGCCGCCGGCGGCCGAGGTCACACGCAGCCCGCCGGAGCCGGCGCCGCGAGCGGAGAAGTCGCCCGCACCGGAGCCGACGGTGGTGGCGGCGCTGCCATCGCCCGCCGAGAAGCCCGCCGCGGCGGTGCAGCCGCCGGACCTGCCGCGCCTGCTCTTCGGCGAACTGCGCCGCGTCGGCTGCAGCACCGCCAACAGCGACGGCGCTTCGAACGGCACGTGGGACGGCAATGCGCGCCGCGCGCTGGAGCGCTTCAACAAGCAGGCCGGCACCCGGTTCGACGTCAAGGTGGCGAGCCTCGACGCGCTCGATGCGGTGAAGGCGAGAACGTCGCGCGTCTGTCCCCTGCTCTGCGACAAGGGCCAGCGCGCCGAGGGCGAGAGCTGCGTCGCCATCGCCTGCCCGGCCGGTCAGGCGCGCGACGAGGACGGCGACTGCGTCAGGCGCAAGGACGAGCCTGTCGCGCGGAAGCAGACCGAGCCGGTGAAACGCGAGGAGCCGGCGCGCAAGAAGGAGCCGGCGGTGGCGATGCGCACCGAGCCGGAGCCCAAGCGCGTCAGCGGCGGCGGCCGCTGCACCAGCATCAGCCAGCGCTGCGCCATCGAGATCGGCGGCCGCTGCGATGCCGCCACCGGCAAGTGGGAATACGGCCGCAACGGCGCCGGCGGCAACACGATGTCGTTCAACAACTGCATCGGTCGGATGATGGCCGGGCGAAGGTGAGCCGGCACATCCGACGTTCGTACCTGCCGCACGATCGCCTGCGGACGACGATGTTGCGGCTCCCGGGAAACGCAACACGTTCTCATCGTTTGAGCATGAATCTCCGCAAACACCTTTGGCGTCTCATTGCGAGGACGCTGATTTTCGCTTCGGACCGATGCACTAGTGCGGCAAGGCCGCTCTGTAGCGCTCCTGCGCCGCCTGCCACGCTTCCTGGGCTTTCTGCAATTCCGCACTGGCCCCGGCCTTCCTGAGCTCCGCGACACGCGCACCGAGCGCAGAAACCTCAGCCGCGAGCTGCTGGATAAGGGGATCGCCGGCAGGATGGCTGCCGAGCGAGCCCGTTGGAGGACTGCGCTCAACCTTGGGATCGCCAGTCGCGGTGCGATGCGATGCCTCCGGCGGATCGCCGGGCCCGCCCCACTCTTTCCAGCCACCGGGATCGTCGGGCAACTCCTCGGCGAGGATGGCCGATTTCTGCGTCATGGTCCAGACGCCCTGGCCCTCGTTGACGACGACCTGCACGCCCTTGTCCTTGTCGAGATAGATCTTCAGCAGCGCGTGCGCGTACCCCTGCTCGGCATTGGGATCCACGACGGTCGGAACGATCGCCCCGCTGAATTGCGCGACCCAGATGGCGCCGACGTCCTTGTTGTAGACGCGTGTCAGGCCTTCGACCTTGACCCGCACGGAGAAATTCTCATGGCCGAGCTTGGCCCGGCCGAAGCGCCGCTGCGCCACCATGAAACGCTCGATGTAGTCGTCGATGGCGCGCTGTGCCTGCCAGGGCGCCACGCCTTCCACCGCACCAGCGCCTTGCGCCCGCGCGGCGACGATGCCAACGCCGAAGTCGAGAGCCGTCACGCCGCCCAAGAGCAGAGAGACGCCGAACACAGCCCTCGCAAGCCGGTGGCTGAGCCGTTCACTTCCGATGATCGCCGCCATTGTCCCCTCCGTGGATCGACCGTGGCGGCGATATCATTCTAATATTGCGTGTATTTCATTGCGCAAGATCAATGAGCGTGTATCGCAAATGCTCAACCTCTGGCACATCAACGTCCGGACGGGAAATGGAGCCATCGGCCATCCCAACATGGGCCGCCAGGCGACTGGATGTCCGCATCAATCCCGCCCAAGATGCGCCGCGACACATTTCGGAGCGACGCATGCTGTTCATGGTGATCGAACGTTTCAAGGACCGCGACCCGATCCCGGTCTACCGCCGCGTCCGCGACCCCGGCATCAAATTTCCCGACGGCCTGACATATCTCGGCAGCTGGATCGAGCCGAATTTCGACCGCTGCTTCCAGCTGATGGAATGCGACGACGCCCGCCTGCTGCAGCAATGGATCCTGGCCAACGCCCGCGACACCGGCATGACCTTCGAGATCGTGCCGGTGGTGACCAGCGCCGAGACCCGCGAGGTGGTGGCGCCGTATCTCGACCAGGCGTGAGCTGGAAGGAGCAATGGTGGACTGGTTCGAACGACTGACTGGCTTCAAGGAGACCGATTATGCCTCCACGCGAGCCAGGCTGAAGGTCGAGAACGGACGCCTGGCGTCCCTCGTCAACGGCCGGAGCTACGCGACCGGACGGCTCGAGCTCCCGAGCTTGTCGGACTTGCGCCGACAGGCGCGGCAATCACCGTGCAGGCCAGGACGGCTGCGCGTAAGTCCCGTCAGCGGTGACATCCGCGAGCTTCATCTGTTTCCGGAGTTCGCCGGCGCCCTGTTCCAGGTCGCCTCGCAGTTCAATCTGCTGGAGATGATCGGACCGCACGCCACCCCCGAAGATGGCGTGACGATCTACCAGCACGATTTGACGCAGGGGCCGGCCTGCGCGATTGCCGCAGGCGCCGCGACGATCTACCGGAACTACTTTGCCCCGGTCGGCGGCCAATCGGGCCAGACCCGCGAGCGTCAGATCGATGCGCTCGCAGATGTCGAGGCGGCTCTGAAGCGCCGCCTGCCGCGCGGCGGCGAACTTTGGGCGATGACCAACGGCTATGCCCTGTGCACGCGCACCGGACTCGACAGCATCACGGCCATCCTCAATGCCAGCGACGACGACGAGATCGACGCGTTGCGCGGACAGCTTCGGATCGGCCTGCATTCCGACGTCGAGCTGACCGACGCCGACGAGCCGCGACCGACGGTGTCGCAGGCCTTCTGCTCTGCGCTTCCCGTGGCCTATTGCTCGCCCGCTCCCCGATATTGGGAGAGCTTCGCTCGCCTGGTCCTGGAGGCCAGCTACGAGGCGACGATCTGGGCGGCCGTGCTGAATGCCACACGCGGCTCGAACATCGTCCTGCTCACCAGCGTCGGCGGCGGCGCATTCGGAAATGAGGACAGCTGGATCGAGGACGCGCTGCGCCGCGCGCTGTTGCTGGCGTCGAGCTTCGAGCTCGACGTCAGGCTCGTCAGCTATGCTCGCCCGACCGAGACGTTCCTGCGGCTTCAGGCGGAATTCGGCCGCTGAGCCATGCCGTGAGCACGGCACAGCTCGTAGATCGCAGCACGATGCCCTACCCTTCGAACGCAAACAGCTCGATCGGGTCGCTGAAGCCACGCACCGGAAATTCGCCGACGCGCTCCAGGGCGAACGGTCCTTCGACGAGCTCAGCGAAGGCGCGTGACATCAGCACCGGGCGGCCGACCTGCTTGGTCAGCGCCTCCATGCGCGAGGCCATGTTGACCGCCGGTCCAATCACGGTGAAATCGAGCCGCGAGCGCGAACCGATGTTGCCATACATCACGTCGCCGACATGGATGCCGATGCCATAGCGCAGCGGTGCACGGCCGCTCTCGGCATGGCGTGCGTTCAGCTCCGCCATGGCCTGCCGGGCGCCGGTCACCGCGTGCAACAGGTTGGCGCAAGCGTCGGGCTGGCTGAGCGGAAAGATCGCCAGCAGGCCGTCGCCGATGAATTTCAGGATCTCGCCGCCATGCTGGGTGATCGGCTCCACCATTGCGTCGAAATAGCCGTTGAGCAGATCGATGACGTCGTCACGTGGCCAGTTGTCGGAGATCTTGGTGAAGTCGCGGAGATCGCAGATCATGATCGCGGCGCGCACCGTCTCGCCGCTGCCGCGCCGCGTCGCCCCGGCCAGCACCATCTCGCCGGCATGTGGCCCGACATAGGTCTCGAGCAGGGTCCGCGCCAACCGGTTCTTGATGCGGATCTCGCTGACCAGCGCCAGCACCGGGACGAGCCGGCGCAGCGCATCGACATGGGCATGGTCGAAGCCGCCGTGGCGGTCGGTCGCAAACGTCACGATGTGGCGCTTGCCCAGCGTGTGGTAGATCGGCCAGGCGACATAGTCGGTCAGGCCCATGGCGCGCATGTCGTCATAGACGGCATGCTGGCGGCCGAGCTCCGGGTCGCGTGCCAGATTCTCGCGGATCTCCTCGGCGCCGTCGACGATCTCGCTGGCCGGGCTGCCGATATATTCCGACCGCTCGCGCACGTCGTAGTCGACGCGCGCGATCTCCGCCCCCTCCATGCCGTCGCTCCACAGCATCCGGGCGCCGAGCCATTGCGGATGATTGATCTGGACATGCAGCGAGGCGCGCATCACCGGAATGCCGGCGCGCTGCAGCCTGACGCACATCTGGCCAAAGATGTTGTCGATGAAGCGCTCGTCGCGGGTGCCGTTGGTGAGCCAGTCCACGACCTCGTCGCCCAGGCGCTGGCCCGGAGCGAGGTGGGCGTCAGATGCGGTCATGGCAATCTCCTGGGCGGCCTCGGCTGGCGGTGCAGGAGATGTCGTGTCGCAATGCAAAAGAGTCAATCGACATCATCGCCGGGTGCCCTGCCCTGGTGGGCAGGGCTACAGCCCACGCGATCGGCCGATGCCCTGCCGCACAGCGAGTGACGGGCGGATGACGCATCCGCCCGCTCCGATTCGTCTTCGGATCAGAAGTGCACCACCGTACGCAAGCCGAGAACAAACGCATTGCCGGTCTTCACGCCGGCCGCGTTGAACCCGCGTCCGCCCGGATTGATCACATACTGCGCATCGAACTTCAGGTTCATCCAGCCGGTGGCCTGCCAGCCGTACCAGGCCTCGATCGGCACTTCGTTGCCGCCGGCATTCGGCGTCAGCGCCGCCGAGTTGACATGCGTGGTGCCGACCGCGAAGCCGACCTCGTCCTCGGGACGGAACGAGAAGGTGCCGGTGTGCTTGATGCCCCAGGAGATCTGGTAGTCCTGATAGGACGTGCGGTGATCGGCGACGCTGGTGTTGAGGAAGGTGTACCAGCCCTGCGCCTTCGGACCCTCGACGGTCAGACGCTGCAGGATCGACTCGTAGAAGCCATAGCGGCCGCGCTGGCTGCTGAGGTTCTGATCGCCCACGCCGGGACCGCCGGGAACGACGGCGACGATGCCGGGCAGACCGCCATCGATCGACGACGCGCTGTCATACCAGCCGCCGAAGCGCCAGGTGCCGTTGAGCGGGCCGCTCGGCTCCCACACCACTTCCACCGGCACCAGCACGCCCGCGGCCGGATTCGAGCGCGGAATGCCCGGCGCCAGATAGACGCCGGCGTCCGACGTCGTCAGATAGTTCGGGTTGGCGTCGTAGACGCCGACCGACAGCTTCCACTCCTTGGTGAAGTTGTAGTGCACCACACCGGCCCACTGGCTGACCGGCCAGTTGTAGATGTAGCCACCCTGGATGTTGCCGGGCTGGCCGCCGCAGAAGGTCAGGTTGATGAACTCGCACTGGCCGAAGAAGAAGTCGGAGCCGACCGGAAGACGGCCGCCCTTCAATTCCAGGCGATCGTCGAACAGTTTCTGCGAGTAGTACAGTTCGGTCAGGCGCAGGATGTTGCCGCGGCCGAACACCTCGTTGGTGAGCTGCAGCGCGGGGATGCCGGCCTCGCTGTTGAGGTTCTTGCCGAAGCGATCGACCAGCGTCAGGCCGATCGTGCCGCCGTGGATGCCGGCGAGCTTGGCCATGTCGAACTTGGCCTGAAACCACAACTGCCCCGCATTGGCAGATGTATTTCGCGCGCCGCCCGACAGGTTGGTGACGGCCTCGTCACCCAGCGTGAGCGCGAGCGAGATGCCCTGCTCCTTCAATCGGGTCCGGCCGAGATCGCCGAACAGATACGGCCGCGTCCAGAAATCATCGACCCCGGCATAGGGAATCGGCGCCTTGGTCGGCATATCCGCCGCATACGCCCCACACCCCAACAGAGACAAAGCAACACCCACGCCGCACATGCGTGCGGTCGTCACATAACCACTCATTTTCCTGCTCCTCGCAGCGCCCCAGGCTCCGGCTGTTGTTCTGTCGCGTCCGGCCCGGAGCCCTCCGTCCCGGCACGCGCTTCCCCTCGGCTCACCCCCGGCCGCCGCCCATTCATTGGGCGAATTCGTCAACCTGAGATTGGATGGGGACCCTAGCAAGCGCCAAGGTGCCTTTGAATAGTCATATTATATTGTGGAGTCGGTATAAAAGTAACTGTGACATGGACGTCACATACTGCGGTGCGGAATATCGGTCCCGCATGGTAATTGCTCTGACGCCTGGAAGCGTCCCGCGGAGAGCGACGCGACAGAGTTCGGCGGCCGTTTGTCGTGGTTGCGGACCTGTGCTCTTGGCTGACAGTGAGCCCATCTCGACGAGATTCGCCGCATGAAGATGTCCGAGCTTGATTTGTCAGAAGAGCGCTGGACCAGCCTCCACGGCGGCTATCGCGTCCCCTACGATCCACGCCTGGCCCTGCAACGCCTCGAACGTGGCGACGCCTCCGCCTGGGACGAGCTCTGGAATGAGCTGCACCATCAAGGCGACATCGGCGAAGCATCCTTCGCTGCCGTGCCCGGTCTGGTCCGAATCCACGAGCGCCGCAGTGTTGCCGACTGGCAGACCTACGCGATCATCGCGACGATCGAGCTGGCGCGAGACGACGCTCGTAATCCTGCAATGCCGGCCGACCTGCGGGAGAGCTACGACGCCGCTTGGCGCCGACTGGTGGACATCGGTCTGCGAGAGCTTACCTCGGCCAATGACGCGGCGCTGATCGACAGCATCATCGGGGTCATCGCGATCGCCCGCGGCCAACGCGCACTGGGTCGCATCGCGGCCGACTTCACGGAAGACGAACGGCGTACGATGCTCGACGGCGAATGGCCTCCATGAATCTCGATGTGGCCCCACGGGTAGAAGCGCTTTAGGAAAGTATCGATCTCGTCGTCATCTGCGCGCCAATCGCTGCCGCGCTCCATGTACATCAAAGCAAGGCCAAGCAGTTGCAGGGGGCTCTCGGCGACGAGTTCAAGCGTCCCCTTCGTTGCGCTCCACAGTTCGCCATCGCCCCGATGGCGACGATTGATCTCGCATCCGAGCTTGATGAGCGTCAGATATGCTGGAATTTCCGCGTTGCCTGCCGCCGCGATGGTCTGCATGGACACGGCGTTCTCCAATTGGAAGGGAACACAGCCGAACGACTGCTTCAATCAAACAAACAACTCCTCGCGGCTCTCCACCGCCGGCGAGACGCCGAGCTTGGTCGATTTGCCCGGCGGGCACTATCGCGCCAACGAAATCACGAGACCACTCTGATCACGGGTCAAGATCGTCTGCGCCAATCCTTCCATTTCAGCATTCAGTTCAACCACATCGCCCATTTCAAGAGCCCCCCGCAAAAATAAATCACTTCCGAAAATCAGCAAATCATGTCTATTCTCTCCGCGTTCCGGTCCGGATGAGGGGCGTACGCGTCGTCACGACACGTTGGATCGGCAATGCGGTGGACGTGAGGATATCAGCGCGCTTCAAGGGCGCGGACGAGTGATGTACTCGCGGACGTGAAGTCGCGTGGTCCTGGCACCCCGAAGCTGGTGTCCTGCGGCAATGCGCTCGAAGCGCAGGGTCGCGAACGGTGGCCAAAAGCCGGCGCACCGGGGAGATCGCGTATAAGCGTTAAAACCATCGCGCAGGGAATGCCGGGTCGAATCGGCTGAACCTGTGGTACCTGCCGCCTGCATTCTTGTTCGCAGGCGGGCCATGGGTGAGGCCTTCACCCGGCATTCCCTGCGCCCTCATCGTCTTTCGAGGGCGGACGCCTTCCGCAGTCTCCGGGCGCGATCGCGCCGCGGACGCGCTGGCGCTTGCCCGGCTGTTTGAACGGTTGAAGATGGTGGATGAAGCGCGCAGCCATGCTGCCTGCGCGAGGTTTGCCCCGCGATCACGGCTCGAGCAGCGCCGTAAACACGCGGCGTACCTCGCTCTGCGTCTCTCGGACGCGCGCCTCCAGCGCCGAGAAGTCCGGCGCGTCGCCGGCGCGCGCCATCACCCGCAGGAGGTCCTCGCCGGCCTGGTCCGGCTTGAACTTGTCGCTGACGCACAGCCGCAGGATCTGCGTCAGGTCGTGATAGAGCCGCGCGGCCTGGCGCAGGATCACGGCTTCCGCCCGCGGCAGCACGCCGAGCCGCTCGGCATTGTCGAGCACCGCGAGCGAGCTGACGTCGAGGATCTCGGGCGTCGTCGCGGCGTGGACGAGCTGCAGATATTGCGCGACGAAGTCGATGTCGACCATGCCGCCGGCGGCGTGCTTGAGGTCCCACAGGTCGGCCTCGCCCTTCTCGGCGGCGATCGCGCGGCGCATGTCGGCGACGTCGCGGGCGATGGCGGCCGGATCGCGGGTGCGGCGAAGCGCGGTCTGGATGATCCCTTCGATGCGGGCGCGGAACGACGGCGACGCCGAGATCACCCGCGCCCGCGTCAGCGCCATGTGCTCCCAGGTCCAGGCCTCGTGCTCCTGATAATGCGCAAAGGAATCGATGTGCGAGGCGAGCGGACCGGCGCGGCCCGACGGCCGCAGCCGCATGTCGATGTCGTAGAGCACGCCGTAATTGGTGCGCGACGTGAAGGCCGAGATCAGCCGCTGGGTGAAGCGGGCGAAATAGTGCGCGCCCTGCAGCGCGCGCTCGCCGTCGGAGTCGGGTGCGTCGGCGTCGAAATCGTACAGCAGGATCAGATCGAGATCCGACGACGCCGTCATCTCGCGGGCGCCGAGCCGGCCCATCGCGACGATCGCGGTCTCCTGCCCCTTGATGCGGCCGTGCTGCGCGGCGAAGCGCTCGGTGACGAGGTCGTGCACGGTGTGCACGATGCCCTCGGCGACGTCGGCGAACGCGGTGCCGGCCTGCTGCGCCGACACGGTGCCGGAGAGAATGCGGGTGCCGATCAGGAACAGGCTCTCCTGGCCGAACTGCCTGAGGCGATCGAGAAACTCCTCATAGGTGCCGGCATCCTGCAGGGTCGCGGCCAGGCGCGCCGACAATTCGCGGCGATCGGGGATGGCGCCGAAGAAGCGCGGATCGATCAGGCCGTCCATCAGCCGCGGCTGCCGCGCCAGCATGTCGCCGAGCCGCGGCGCCGCGCCGAGCACGAGCGCCACCAGCGCGACGAGGTCGCGGTTCTGCCCGAGCAGGGTGACCAGCCGTCCGCCGAGCTGCAGCGCCTGCAGGAAACGGTCGAACGCGACGACCGCGCGATCCGGCTCGTCGGCATGCGCGAGACCATCGATCAGCGCGGGCAGGAAGTCGTTGAAGGCAGCGCGTGTCGCCTCCGCGCGGAACACGCGGTACTCGCCCGCCTGCCATTGCTGCAAGGTTTTCGCGACCATCACCGGATCGCGGAAGCCGAGCCCGGCAAGGTGCTCCATCAGGCGCGGCTCGTCGGGCCCCGCGCCGTAGTTCACGGCCGGCAGGCTGACGGTGCCGGTGGGATCGCCCTCGAACAGCCTCGCATAGTGTCCCTGCACGATGTTGAGGTGGAACAGCAGGTCGACCGCAAAGCGCTCGCGGCTGTCATAGCCGAAGAAGCACGCGAAACGGCCGACGCCCTCGACGTCGTCCGGCAGGCTGTGGATCTGCTCGTCGGCCATCATCTGCAGCCGGTGTTCGACGCGGCGCAGGAACTCATAGGCGACGGTGAGCTCGTCACGCGCCTGCGCGGTGATCCACTTGCTGGTGGTGAGCACGTCGAGCGCCTGCAGGGTCGGGCGCACGCGCAGCTCGGGGTGGCGGCCGCCGGCGATCAGTTGCTGGGTCTGGGCGAAGAACTCGATCTCGCGGATGCCGCCGCGGCCGACCTTGACGTTGTGCCCCTCGACCGCGATCTCGCTGTGGCCGCGATAGACCTGCATCTGCCGCTTCATGTCGTGGACGTCGGTCAGCGCCTGGAAGTCGAGATGCTTGCGCCAGACGAACGGCGACAGCTCGGCCAGCATCGCCTCGCCGGCGGCGATATCGCCGGCGCAGATGCGGGCCTTGATCATCGCGGCGCGCTCCCAGGTGCGGCCCTCGCGCTCGTAGTAGTGCAGCGCCGCCTCGGTCGACATCGCCACCTGCGTCGAGGCCGGGTCGGGCCGCAGCCGGAGGTCGACGCGGAACACGTAGCCGTCGGCGGTGCGGCTCTGCAGCAGCCGCGCCAGCGCCTGGGTGACGCGGACGAAGAACGGCTGCGGCTCGATGTCGCGCGCCAGCGTCGTGGCGTCGGGATCGAAGAACACGATGAGGTCGATGTCGCTGGAGTAGTTCAGCTCGCCGGCCCCCATCTTGCCCATCGCGAGCACGAACAGCCCGCAGCCCCGCTCCGGCTGCGCAGCATCCGCAGGCGACAGCCGGCCCCGCGCGGCCTCCTGCCGCAGCAGATAGCGCAGCGCCATCTGCACCGAGGAGACGGCGACATCGGTCAGCCCGGCCGTCACCTGCATGACCGGCCAGACGCCGCCGATGTCGCAGAGCGCGATCAGGAGCGCCGCCTCGGATTTGAGCTGCCGCAGCAGCCGCATAACATCCGCTTCGCTGCTCGCCGCAAACACCTCGCGGCCGGTACGGGCGATCAGCTCGGCGAGATGCGTCTGCGGCTCGCAGCGCAAAAGGCGGTCGAGCCGGTGGCCGTCGGCGCGGACGAGGTCGAACAGATAGGGCGAGCACTCGGCGATGCCCAGCAAGATCGTCCGCGGCCAACCGTCGGCGAGCAGCGCGCGGAGCGATGCGGCCAAAGGCGGCTCGAGCTCGGCGAGCCACTCGGTGAGGCGTTGTTCGGCTTTGTCGGGCGCACGGACATGCGGGCCGGCGACGAAACGCCCGGCCAGGTTCTGCCCGTCCGCGTTTCCCGGCGCGGAGGAGGTCATGCGGCCTTCTGTGGCACATCCCGCGTCGGCGCCGCAAGCTTGGCGGACAGCCCCGTCCCCGCCGGCAGCACCAGGGTCGCGACCAGCCCCGGCCCGGCGTCGCCGAGGCGCAACTCGCCGCCGTGGAGCGTGGCGACGGCGGAGGCGAGGCTCAGGCCAAGGCCGGAACCGGGCAAGGTGCGGCTCGCCTCGAGCCGCACGAAACGCTCGACGGCGTGCTTACGCTCGGCCTCCGGGATGCCCTCGCCGTGATCGGTGACGCTGAGTAGCACCTGGGAGCCCTCGCGCCGCGCCTCGATCAGGATCTCGCGGCTGCCTGCAGGCCCCGACTCGGACGGCACCGCGGCCGGCTTGCCGTATTTGATCGCGTTCTCGACCAGGTTGGCGAGCGCCTGGCTGATCAGCTCGCGATTGCCATGCACGGGTGCCGCAGCGGCCTTGACGCGCAGGGTCATCTCGTTGTCCTCCGCGAGCGGCTCGTACAGCTCGTGAATGCCTGCGGCGACATCGGCGACGTCGAACTCGACCATGTCGCCGCGCGCCTGTCCGGACTCCGCACGGGCGATCATCAAGAGCGCATTGAAGGTGCGGATCAGGCCGTCGGATTCCTCGATCGTCCGCTCCAGCGCGCCGCGATATTCCTCCTCGGAGCGCGACTTCGCCAGCGCCTCCTCGGCGCGGTTGCGCAAGCGCGTCAGCGGCGTCTTGAGGTCATGGGCGATGTTGTCGGAGACCTCCTTGAGGCCGGTCATCAGCGCCTCGATGCGCTCCAGCATGGCGTTGAGATTTTCCGCCAGACGATCGAGCTCGTCGCCGCTGCGTCCGACCGGCAATCGCCCGGACAGATCGCCATCCATGATACGCCGCGTCGTGCCGGTCATCGCGTCGATCCGGACCAGCACGCGCCGCGCGACGAAGATGCCGCCGCCGATGCCGAGCACCACGACCACCAGCACCGACCATTGCGCCGCCTTGGCGACGATGCCGAACAGCCGGCGGCGCTCCTCGAGATCGCGGCCGATCAAGAGCCGAAAGCCGCTCGACAGCTGCGTGACATAGACCAGCGCGCGATGGTTCTGATCGCCGCCGTCGTCGAGCCGTCGATAGAACGTCTCCGACCAGCCGGACGAGCCCATCACGCCCGGCGCCAGCGCGTCGACATTGCCGGCGACCTGCTGTCCGGTGGGCGTGGTGAGCAAATAGAGATTGGCGCCGGGGCGCAGCGCGCGGCTCTGGATCGTGCCGACGATCCAGCGCAGGCCGCCACGGGTGTAGATGTCGGTCAGCTCGCCGATCTCGGCGCTGACCGTGGTCGAGATCTGCTCGGTGATGAGGCGGCGGGTGTTCCAGGCGAAATAGCCGAGCAGCGAGGCGGCGAACAGCGCAAACAACAAAAGATAGACCAGCGTCAGCCGGAACGCCGTGGTGCGGATCAGCTTACCGAAGGCCGTCACGGATCATGTACCCCGCGCCGCGGATGGTGTGGAGCAGCGGGCGGTCGAACCCCTTGTCGATCTTGGAGCGCAGCCGCGAGATGTGGACGTCGATCACGTTGGTCTGCGGATCGAAGTGATAGTCCCAGACGTTCTCCAGCAGCATTGTGCGCGTCACTACCTGCCCGGCGTGCTTCATCAGATATTCGAGCAGGCGGAACTCGCGCGGCTGCAGGGTCAGCTCGTCCTTGCCGCGGGCGACGCGATGCGACAGACGGTCGAGCTCGAGATCGCCGACCTTGTAGGTCGTCTCCTCCGCCGGCCCGCCATGGCGGCGCGACAGCACCTCGACGCGGGCGAGCAGCTCGGCAAACGCATAGGGCTTGGGCAGATAGTCGTCGCCGCCGGCGCGCAGGCCCTTGATTCGGTCGTCGACCTGGCCGAGCGCGGACAGGATCAGAACCGGCGTCCTGTTGCCCTTGTCGCGCAGCGCGCCGATCAGGGACAGGCCGTCACGCTTGGGCAGCATGCGGTCGACCACCAGCACGTCGTAATCCCCGCTCTCGGCCATGGCGAGCCCCTCCTCGCCATCGCTGGCGAGGTCTGCGACATGTCCGACCTCGCGGAACGCCTTGACCAGATAGTCGGCGGATTCGCGGTCGTCTTCGATGATCAGGAGGCGCATTGCGGAAACGGGGGCGATCACGGTTCGATGTCCATCTACATGGACCGGCCGCCGTTTCCGTGCAAGGCGGCGTGGGCCCGGGGATGATCAACGGGAAAGTGGGCGGCGAGGCTGGGGGACCTCACCGCCCGAGTTCCTTCCGACGGAGGGGGGCGTTGTTCCTACGGAAGGTGTGGAGGGAGCGGGACTTGAAGCCCGCCCCCAGGAAGAACCGCCGACGCGGGGGCACATGCCGGCGATCCTCCATCTCGAATGGCCTTAGCCCTTGGCCAGCGGCACCGCGACGAAGCGCGACTGGCCGCCGCTCTTCACGCGCATCAGCACGCTGTTCTTGTTGTCGGACTTCGCGGCATTGATGGCCTCGCGCACGTCGCCGGCCGAGGTCACCGACTTGCCTGCGACCTCCAGGATCACGTCGCCTTCCTTGAAGCCGCGATCGGCCGCCGCGCTCTTCGGATCGACCTCGGTGACGACGACGCCTTCCTTGCCGGCGCCGGCCACGCTCGACGCCGGAGCGACGGTCATGCCGAGCTTCGGCACGTCGGCGCCACGCGAGGAGCCGCCATTGTCGCCGCCGCCGTCGGCCTTGGCTTCGACCGTGTTCGGCAGCTTGCCGAGCGTCAGGTTGATGGTCTTCTCCTGGCCCTTCGACAGCACGTTGAGCTTGACGGCGGCGCCGGGCGCGATGCCGCCGATGGTGCGGGCGAGCTCACGCGCGTCCTTCACCGGCTCGCCATTGACCGCGGTGATGACGTCGCCCGACTGGATGCCCGCCTTCGCCGCCGGACCATTGGCCTGGGGCTCGGCGACCAGCGCACCTTCCGCCTTCTTCATGCCGAGGCTGTCGGCGATGTCCTGCGTCACCGGCTGGATCTGCACGCCGATCCAGCCGCGGCTGACCGAGCCGTTGTCCTTCAGCTGCGCGATCACGCTCTTCACGGTCGAGGCCGGGATCGAGAACGCGATGCCGACGCTGCCGCCGGACGGCGAGTAGATCGCGGTGTTGACGCCCACGACGTTGCCGTCGACGTCGAACGCCGGGCCACCGGAATTGCCCTTGTTCACGGGCGCGTCGATCTGGATGAAATCGTCATACGGGCCGTTGCCGATGTCGCGGCCGACGGCCGAGACGATGCCGGCCGTCACCGTGCCGCCGAGGCCGAAGGGATTGCCGACCGCCAGCACCCAGTCGCCGATGCGCGGCTTGCCGTCGGCGAGTTTTGCGAACGGGAAGTTCGAGCCGCCCTCGACCTTGATCAGCGCGAGGTCGGTGCGCTGATCGGTGCCGATCACCTTGGCGCTGTAGGTCTTGCCGTCGTCGGTCGTCACCTCGACCTTGTCGGCGCCGTCGACCACGTGGTTGTTGGTCACGGCATAGCCGTCGGCGGAGATGAAGAAGCCGGAGCCCTGCCCGGTCACCGCGCGACCACCACGGCCGCCGCGCCCGCCCGGCATGCCGGGAATGCCGTTCTCACCGCCGAAGCGGCGGAAGAAGCGCTCCATCGGCGAGCCCGGCTGGAACGGCGTGTCGTCGTCATTGTCGTTCTTGGCGACCTTCTCGGCGATGTTGACCTTGACCGAAATCACCGACGGCTTCACCCGCTCCACGATGTCGGCAAAGCCGACCGGACGCGCGACCTTGCTGACCTCGTTTGCGACCTGCGCATGCGCCGCGGTCGAGAACACATCGAGCGGCGCGCCCTGCGGCGACAGGCCATAGGCGGCCACGCCGAGGCCCGCGACGACGGAGGCCATCAGCGCGAATTTGCGCGCCGAGAACAGGCCGCGGCGGGGCTTCTGATAGGAAGGAAGCGAGGACAAGTCGGTCGGACGGTCAGTCATACGGTTTTCTCCGCAAGCGATTTTGGTCAAGGTCGAAATCGTGTGTCCCGGGCTGTTCGCCCCGTTCGCCAGTGAACATGGGACTTGCCGCCTTACGGCGTGCTGGCTGCGGCGTTAAACTTCTGTAATGGACGGACACGATGACTGCGGCGGAATGGCGCAGATGCGGGAGCGCGTGGCAAAAGGCATTTTGGTTCAACAGCTTACCAAAGTCCCGGCCGCCCGATGGTCGCCATCTCAATGGCCATCCCCGCCAAAAGTCGTAATCCTCGTAGGGCGGGTTAGCCGCAGGCGTAACCCGCCGCCGCTTCGACGACGCCGGAGCCAGCCGCCCCACATCCGCCCGCACCGGAGCCAGCCCCCGGCGGATGACGCTGCACTAATCCGCCCGACCCGCCCGGTGCACCCGGCTGGTCGCGTGTCCCGACCACCGGTCGACTCCAGCTGGACCATACGGCGCAAGCTCCCGCCTCACATCCACCTGTCATTCCCCGCGAAAGCGGGGAATCCAGTACGCCGCGGCCTGTCTGCTCAACCACGACGGCCGCGGCGTACTGGATCCTCCGCCTTCGCGGAGGATGACAGCGGAGTATGAAGGCACGCTGCCCGCGCCAAACTCCGTCATTGCGAGCGAAGCAATCCAGAGTCGTGGGCGGGACTCTGGATTGCGTCGCTACGCTCGCAATGACGCAAGCCGCGCCCCTCCCGATCCACATTGTCAAACAGCACGTGGAGAAAACTAACAGCAACCCGAGCGGCATCGCCCTCGCGACGCACTCCGCGCCCGAGCCATGCCCGACATCTCGCCCCCAGCTAAGAGAGGGCGCAGGGAAGACCGGGAGCTTGCCGCCCCCATGGCCCCCGTGCAGACAAAAAGCACGGGGTAGGAACCACAGGTTCGGCTGAGACATCCCGGCCTTCCCTGCGCGATGGTTTTAACATTTATACGTGCTCTCCCCGGGGACCGGCTCATTGACCCCGTCGCCAGCGGATCATCACCACCAGCTTGGCCTCGGCACCGGGAGGCCAGGACGACACGATTTCCTGTCCGCAGTCAGCCGTTCGTCGGCGAGGCCTAAACCCCGCTTGCAGCCGCCCGCATCCATCGCATTCCGCAACCCGCGTCCGTGACGATCGCGATACGCTCCCTCAGCGGTACGGAACGCGGTGGAGGATAAGGGTGATTTGGGGTGGGAGGCAAGAGGATTTTTGATTTTCGGAAGACTTAGCCAATCTTGCTGATTTATTCGTTTGGTCTAGGCGCTCGTCCAACGGCCAGCAAATCAGGAAGGTGTCCGTCATCGATGAAGCCAGCCTCCAAGGCAGCTGCCTTATTCAAAATCGCGGTTTGCGCGTGACGCCCCCAAGTACTGCCTTGTGCTGTTTCAGGCATCGCGAATCTAATCTGGTGCTGAACGGCGGCTCCAGATTTGGCCCCAACGGCCAATGCAAACGCAGAACAGAATTCTTTGAATCGTTGATCTAGGCCACGCCCCGGAAGCTGCCTCTTCTCCCAATCATTAAGCGGCCCGAATTGTTGCACTAATCGCTTGTATAGAACTCTTCGCACGTCTCCTGTCCATATTTCTGGCTGCCATGGCATCCCGCGCTCTCCCAATCATTCGAAAATCTTGCACAGCACGAACGAACTCTCTCACTTGGCACGGCGAGAACAATCATCGAATATTCGAGCATCCGTCAATCTTTAGAGGTGCCGGGCGGCTGTTCGCCCGGGAAAATTGCCGTTTTGGAGAATTTTCGATCGGCGTCAGTTCGTAACGGCGTAACTCACCTGGGATATGGTGTTGTTTTCCCCCATACCGCTATTGTTGTTCACCTCTAACCACCGTGACGGCACGCAAGGCCCTCGGTCTCTGTCCCCCGTCACGGGCGATCTGAACTGATGCCGCGGGCGAGGACCAACAAGCGTAGTCCCGATTAGCCTAACGATCCGGCTTCATCCTTAGAAACTCATCCGAACTCGGATGCCGCTAGGATCATACGGGCTACGGAAGCGGTAGTCAGATCAACGGCGCTCAGGGCGGCTTAGCGGGGGGCGTAAGCCGCCGTCGTTCTCCGGCGGGGATGGCGGATTTAGCTGCACTGAGGCCCTCTGATCTTCAACCCGAAGCTCATCATTCCCGTTTGCCCCTTCCCTCGTGCGGTCAGCTGACGATCTCGTTCCGCGCCTCCCCGCACGCCACCCGCCGCTCACGCGACGACTCCTCCCAGCAGAGCGTGTGCGCGATGAGGGGGATTTGCTAATGGCCGGTTAGAGTGGTTAGCGGAATTCCGCGAAACCGTGGTGTTGTCGACAACTAGCACGCCGGATCGTGGACGGCTCAGCCGCAGGCGTATGCCGTCGCGGGCGGTTGTGAGGATGCTGCGGATGTGGCGGGAGCTGCCTCGGCACACGCCGCTGTCGTCCCGGCGAACGCCGGGACCCATACTCCGCGGCGGTCGTTGTGAGACACGACGGGTCCGGCATCCCGCCCGATCGCATCCTGGGGTTATGGGTCCCGGATCGGCGCGTGCTGCGCACGCTTGTCCGGGACGACAGCGGAGGACTGCGTGGCGTCCTCGAAACAGGACTGAGACGACACCCTCTCCGCCGTCATTCCGGGGCGCGCGTCAGCGCGAGCCCGGAATCCATAGCCATAGCCACAGCTGTCGGTGTTGGAGCGAGATGTCGCGACAACCGCCGTCACCACAACCGCTCGTGGTTATGGATTCCGGGCTCATTCGCGTGCCGCGAATGCCCCGGAATGACGGTGGAGATGATGGCTGGCTGTTGTCGTTGGCGCAGGTGGCGGGATCAGCTCGCCTTCACGCTCACGATGAACGCATCCACCTCGCGCTTCAAGGTCTCGGCCTGCTGCGACAGCTCGCCGGCGGCGTCGCGGGCGTCGGTGGCGAGGCGGCCGGTTTCGGCTGAGGTGGAAGAGATCTGGGCGATGTGGTTGGAGACGTCGAGGGTGCCGCGGGCGGCTTCCTGGACGCTCTTGGAGATGTCCTGGGTGGCGTTGCGCTGCTGCGAGGTGTCGACCTCAATGCCGGACATGATGGCGCTGATCTCGCTCAAGGTGGTCGAGATGCCGTCGATGGCGCCGCGGGTCTCGGCGGTGATGCCCTGGATGCTGGCGACATGCGCCGAGATCTCGTCGGTCGCCTTGCTGGTCTGGTCGGCGAGGTTCTTCACCTCGGAGGCGACGACGGAGAAGCCCTTGCCGGCCTCGCCGGCGCGCGCGGCCTCGATGGTGGCATTGAGCGCGAGCAGATTGGTCTGCGCGGCGATCGCCTGCACCAGCTGCACCACGGTGCCGATCTTCTCGGCGGCGTCCGACAGCGAATGGATGGTGTTCTTGCTCTTCTCGGCCTGCGACGCCGCGCCCTCGGCGCGCTGGGTGGCGTCGGAGACGCGGCGGCTGATGGTGCCGATCGAGCTCGACATCTCCTCGGCCGAGCCGGCCACGGTCTGCACGCTGCGATTGGCGTGATTGGCGGCGGCCTCGACCGCATTCGCCTTGGCCGAGGTGTCGTTGGCTGCGCGCGACAAGGTCTCGGCATTGCTCTTCAGCCGCACCGCCGAGGCGGCCACGCTGCCGACGACGCTGGCGACGAGCTCGTTGAACGAATGGATGCGGCCGTCGAGATAGCGCGAGCGCTCGCCCTGGCGCTGCGCCTCCTGCAGCTCCCGCTCGGTGAGGCGCTGGCGCTCGATGCCGTTGGTCTTGAACACCTCCAGCGCGCCGGCCAACTGGCCGATCTCGTTGGTGAGGCCAAGGCCGGGAATGCGGGTGTCGTATTTCTGGTCGGCGACGTCGCGCATGGCGCTGACCATCGCGGCCAGCGGACGCAGGATGCCGTTCTGCACGGCGGCGTAGGTCATCAGGCAGACGGCGCTGGCGAACACGGCGATGGCGACGCAGGCGATCAGGAACCAGGAGAATGCCGACTGCGCCTGCTGATAGGTCATGGTGGCATGGTCGCGCGCCGGGCCGCTGAGGCTGGCGAAGTCCGCCGACAGGCTGGTGATCTGGTTGTTGAGATAGAGCACCGCGATGAAGCCGGTGCCGCCGCCGATCGCCAGCAACATGAGGAGAGACGCCACGACGCCTCCCACGAGGAAGCGGATCGTCAGATTGCTGTTGGAGAACATTGGCTTTGCCCGGGCACGTCAGACGGAATGTCAACGCACATTTCCAGACAATGGTAAAATAAGATGAAAGCCGGCGGGCGGGAGGAGCACGGGAGAGTGCGGGGGCGGCGGGTGATGACGGCGTCCAGACTTGCTGAGAACGGCTTGCGCTCCTCGCTCGCAACAGCGAGATCTCGCATCCCCTCCGTCATTCCGGGGCAATCGGCAACGCGCGAGCGCGTTGACGATTGAACCCGGAATCTTGAGGTGATGAGCACGCGCAAGCCAAGCTCGGGATTCCGGGTTCAAGGCCTGACGGCCTTGCCCCGGAATGACGGTGGACCATCGCACGCGACGATCGGACTTTGCGCCCGTCTGTCCCCATGTCGTCGCTTGACCCGGCCATCCACGTCGTCCGGCACTCTGGGAACCACGTGGATGCCCGGGTCAAGCCCGGGCATGACGGAGTAACTAACTGGCGGGGCGGCTCGTAGCGTGAGGGCGCACTCAAGTCGCCGGCGGCTGCTTCTCGGCCGCCATCAGCGCGGCGAGCCGCGCTTCCTCTTCCGCCGTCAGCCTCAGTGTCGTCTCCGCGCCGCGCTGGCCGCGGCGGCGGACCTGCCACCACAGCGCGAGGCCGCCGCCGAGCAGCAGCACCGGCGGCAACAGCCAGAGCAGCAGGGTCTGGCGCTCGAAGCGCGGTTTGAGCAGCACGAACTGGCCGTAGCGGGCGACCAGGAAGTCGAGCACCTGATTGTCGCTGTCACCGGCGGCGAGACGCTCGCGCACCAGCAGGCGCAGGTCGCGCGCCAACGGCGCATCGGAATCGTCGATCGACTGATTCTGGCAGACCATGCAGCGCAGCTCGCGCGACAGCGCGCGGGCGCGCTGCTCCTTGGCGGCATCAGACATGACCTCGTCGGGCTGCACCGCGTGCGCCGCGGGGGCCGCGAGCAGCAGCAGCGCGAACGCGAGGGCGCTGAGAACGCGTCGCATCCGCCCTACTCCGCCGGCTGCATCGCGCGCAGGCCGCGCGCGGGCTGCGGGGCGCCGACACGCAGGCGGCGATCCGACAGCGACAGCAATCCGCCGAACGCCATCAGCACCGGGCCGAACCAGATCAGCAGCACCAGCGGCTTGTGATAGATGCGCACGGCGAGGCCGCCGTCGGCGGTGGTGTCGCCGAGCGAGACGTAGAGCTGGCTGACGCCGCGCGTCATCAGCGCCGCTTCCGTCGTCGACATGCCGCGGGTGGCGAAGCTGCGCTTGCTCGGCGTCATCACGGCGAGCTGCCGGCCGTCCTCGCTGATGACGAAGGTGCTGACGACCTCGCTGAAGTTCGGGCCCTGGCGCTGGGTCATGCCGTCGAACTTGATCTGGTAGCCGGCGAGGTTGCGGACGTCGCCCGGATGGAGCGTAGAGATCAGCTCGCTGTTCCAGGTGGTCTCGCAGACGATGCCGAGCAGGGCGATGCCGAGCCCGGCATGCGCGAACGCCGTGCCCCACACCGAGCGCGGCAGGCCGCGGGTCCGATGCAGCGCGGTCTTGAACGGCACGCGCGCGAGGCCGCTGCGCTCGACGAGGTCGACGATGGCGCCGGTGATGACGAACACGCCGAGACCGATGCCGAGCGGCGCCAGGGCGCTGCCGCCGCGCGCCCACGCCCAGGCGATCGCGATCGCCACCAGCGCGGTGATGCCGGCCGCCAGCAGCCGCTGCATGGCGGCGACGAGATCGCCGCGCTTCCACGCCAGCATCGGGCCGAACGGCACCATCAAGAGCAGCAGCGCGAACAGCGGGCCGAAGGTGAGGTTGTAGAAGGGAGCGCCGACCGAGAGCTTGAAGTCGAGCGCCTCCATGATGACGGGATAGAGCGTGCCGAACAGCACGGTGGCGCAGGACACGGTGAGCAGCAGATTGTTGAGCACCAGCGCGCCCTCGCGCGAGATCGGCGCGAACAGCCCGCCCTGCTTCAGCGCAGTGGCGCGGCCGGCGAACAAGGTCAGGCTGCCGCCGATGAACAGCACGAGGATGCCGAGGATGAACACGCCGCGGGTCGGATCGCTGGCGAAGGCATGCACCGAGGTGATCACGCCGGAGCGCACCAGGAAGGTGCCGAGCAAGGACAGCGAGAAGGTCAGGATCGACAGCAGGATGGTCCAGACCTTGAGCGCGTTGCGCTTCTCCATGACCACGGCGGAATGCAGCAGCGCGGTGCCGGCGAGCCAAGGCATCAGCGAGGCATTCTCGACCGGGTCCCAGAACCACCAGCCGCCCCAGCCGAGCTCGTAATAGGCCCAGTACGAGCCCATGGCGATGCCGAGCGTCAGGAAGATCCAGGCCATCAGGGTCCACGGCCGCACCCAGCGCGCCCAGGCCGCATCGATGCGGCCCTCGATCAGCGCGGCGATCGCGAACGAGAACGAGATCGAGAAACCGACATAGCCGAGATAGAGCATCGGCGGATGCACGGCGAGGCCGATGTCCTGCAGGACGGGATTGAGGTCGCGGCCCTCGATCGGCGGCGTGGCGAGCCGCGCAAAGGGGTTCGAGGTGGTCAGGATGAACAGATAGAAGGCGCTGGCGACCCAGGCCTGCACCGCGAGCACGCGGGCACGCAAGGATAGCGGCAGGTTGTTGCCGAAAGCCGCGACCATCGCGCCGAACAGCGCCAGGATCGACACCCACAGCAGCATCGAGCCTTCGTGGTTGCCCCAGACGCCGGTGATCTTGTAGAGCAGCGGCTTCATCGAATGCGAGTTCTCGAACACGTTGGCGACGGAGAAGTCCGAGGTCACGTGCAGCGTGATCAGCGCGATGAAGGAGAGCCCGGCGAACAGCAGCTGCGCCAGCGCGGCGGAGCGGCCGACATTCATCAGCGCGACGTCGCGTTGGGCGGCGCCGAGCATCGGAACGGTCGACTGGATCAGCGCCAGCGCGAGCGCCAGCACCAGGGCATAATGTCCGCTCTCTGCAATCACTGCGTCGCTCCTGCGGCGGTCTTCTCGCCCTCGCGCATCGACACCGGGCTTGGCGTGGCTGCGCCGGCTGGCGTGGCTGCGCCGGCTGGTTTCGCGCCCTGCGGCTTGCCGTAATCGTCCTTCCAATGGCCCTGCTTCTTCAAGGAATCGGCGACTTCCTTCGGCATGTAGGTCTCGTCATGCTTGGCGAGCACGGTGTCGGCCTTGAACACGCCGCTAGCATCGAGCGCGCCCTCGGCGACGACGCCCTGCCCTTCGCGGAACAGGTCCGGCAGGATGCCCTTGTAGGCGACCGGGAGCTTGGCGCCGCCGTCGGCCACTTCGAACGTCACCGCGAGATCGTCGCCGCGCTTCAGCGAGCCCGGCTGCACCAGGCCGCCGAGGCGGAAGCGCTTGCCCGGCGCGACATGCTTCTCGGCGACCATGGTCGGCGTCGAGAAGAACACGATGGAGTCGCGCAGCGCATTCAGCACCAGTCCGGCTGCGACCGCGAGCACGAACAGCGCACCACCGATGATCGTCAAACGCCTCTGCTTGCGTGTCATCCCAACATCCCCGCGGCGGAAGCGCCGCTCATCCATCCAGCCCGAACGTCTTCACGCCCTCGTTGAGCTGCCGCAACCGCTCGGCATCCTTCACGGCCTGCCGCGCATCGGACAACGCCGATCTGGCCTTGTCGAGATCACCCATCACGACATAAGCGCGCACCAGCCGCAGCCAGCCCTCGGCGTCGTCGCCATTCTGCTTCAGCCGCGTCGCCAGCCGCTCCACCATGCCGCGGATCATCGTATCGCGGTCGTCAGCGCTCATGTCCTTGGCGGCCGCCATCGCCTCGCTCGGCAGCGCCGGCACCTCGCCGCCGCCGACGCGGGCGAGCGCGGCGCTGACCAGCGGCCGCCACGGCGCATCCGCCGGGCCCTTGCCCAGCATCCCCCGCCAGATCCCCGCGGCGTCGTCCTTGCGGCCGTCCTGCTCGGCGGCCAGCCCGAGATAATAATTCGCCTTGGGCTCGTCGGCATCGAGCGCATGGGCGCGCTCGAACTCGGCCTTGGCCTCGGCGGTGACGACGCCGCTGGCCGCGGCCGTGATCATCTCCCCGAGATCGGCGCGCTTGGTGGCGCCGTCGCCGGCATAGGCGATGACGTTGCGATAGGCGCGAATGGCGTCCTCGGTGCGGCCGAGCCGCGCCAACACCGGGGCGAGCACGGTCCAGCCGCGGGCGTCGGTCGGGTTCTTCTGCAGGTGCTGCTCGACCTGCGACACCAGCGTCTCCAACGGCTGCGAGCCGTCGGCCGGCTTGGCGCGGGCGGTCAGCGGAAAATCCGGCAATCGCGGCGAGCCGAGCGGCAGATAGACGGCGAGCGCCACGACCGGCAGGCCGATCAGCGCCAGCACCGCGGCGGCGCGGCGCAGCCTAAGGCTCGGCTTGGCCGAAGCCTCGCTTTCCTGGTCCGCCGCGGCCAGCAGCCGCCGGCCGATCTCGACCCGGGCCGCCTCGGCCTCGACCTTGCCGATCAGCCCGCTCTCGACGTCGCGCTCGATCTCGGCCAGCTGGTCCTTGTAGACGGCGACCTCGCGGCCGTCCGAGGGCGTGCGCGCGCCCATGCCGAGCGGCAGCAGGACGGCGAAGATCGCCGCAGCCGTCATCACGGCGAACACGAACCAGAGAGTCATCGGACCCAACGCGTCATCGGACAGAGTTCCAGTCAGCGCCCACCGGCAGGCGTGCGTCGGGGCCGCTTTTAACCAGCACCGTTCCCGGCGGCAATTCACAATTGCCCCCTGGTAGCCCAGCCGGTCGGGCCGAAAAACTCAGGACGATTACGTAACTTAGGACACCTCGAACTCGGCGCTCTTGGCGAGGTAGCTGCCGTGACCGTTGAGGGCAACCAGGAAATAGGTCCCCGGCCTGACACGGTCGGTGAGCCGGATCCGCAACGATCCGACCGGCACCGGCGAGGCAATGGTGGTGATGGTATCCGTCAGCTGTGCCCCGCTCGTCTTGTCGACGAGCACGACCTTGGCCTTGATCATGAGGTTGCGATAGGTCGCGCTGACGACGCGATTCTCGACCTCGACGAAGTTGATTGTCGAAATCATGGTCTTGATGAAATCGTCTGGAACCTGGCGACGGGAACCTATGCGTGGTTCCCGGGTGGGGTCAACCTAAAATTGCGTACGAGAAAACGAGCCTAAGATAACAAAAAATCTAGCCGGCGCGCGAGGATTTTCGCTCGCCGTTCATGGCGTTTTCGGCCGACCTACTCATCAATTGGGCGTAGTCGTTGCCGAACAGCACGTGGCAAAAGCGGATCGCCGCCGACACCTGCGACTGCCGATAGGCGCGCGCCCGCGCATCGCCCGACCGCAGCGACTGCACCAGGGCCTCGGTCGCCTTTTCGACATATTGCTGCAGGTCGGTATAGGTCCGCAGCGTCACCTCGTTAATCGCGAGCTCGCTGGCATAGTTGCGGCACACCGCGACGAACTCGATCAGCGCCGCCACCTCCTCGACCTCGCCGCCGTCGACGCCGGCGCCGGCCGGAATGTCCTTGTCGGCGCGCTGGCGCAGGATGCGGCGGGCGCGGCCGGGCACGCTGTCGATCTCGGATTGCAGCGCGTTGGAGATGTCGGCGCGGATCGCCGTCAGCTGCTTGCCCCAATTGGATTCGGAGCGCAGGTCGAGCTCGGTGCGCAGGCCGCGGACGCCGTCATGCAGCGTCTTCAGCGTGTCGCCGAGATTGGAGAAGTGCCCGCGGCGAATGTCGGCGCGCAGGCTTGCCGCGAGGTTCGCCAGGTCGTTGAGCGCGATGGTGACGGCGACGCCGAACGGCGTCGCCGCGACGCGGATCTCGTCGTCGGAGGCCGCGATCTTGGTGGCCAGGCGGATGATCTGCCAGGGCGCGGCGAGCCGCTGCATCACCAGCGACAGCGCAAAGGGCAGCATCGAGGGCGTCTGCAGCGACGGCACGTTGATGGCGTCGGTGACGGAGGCGATCTGGGAATCGCCGAGCACGCGAATGATACCGGGCAGCCGGCCGTTGAGGCCGTCGAGCGCCTCGCGGTTCTGCAGCACCAGCGCAATCGGCAGCAGATCCTCGATCACGCTGGGCGCCCCGATGCGGGCGAGCAGGCGCTGGCGGTCGCCGGTGGCGTTGGGGCCGACCAGCTTCATCAGTGCCTCGGCGGCGGCGAGCTGCAGCTTGCGCGCGGCGACTTCGACCTCGCGCGAGCTGTCGCTTCCGACCGACATCGCGGCATCGAACTCGGCATAGCGCTCGGGCGCGCCTTCGCGGCCGAGCCACTGCCAGACCGCGAGCAGCGAGGCGCGGCGGATCTGGCCGGGACGCAACGGGCCGGTGGAATCGGTGAGGAATGGCTCCAGCGGCCGGAACAGCCGGCGCGGGCCGTCGCCGCTCTGGCGGCGCTCCTCGCGCGCCTGCGGGCGGGCCTCGATGGGTTGCGGCGGACGCGCCGGCGGAGCGGCCGGCGGCGGTGCAACGGCGGCTGCCGGACGGACCACCTTGCGCAGCTGCTCGAGCACCAGGGTCGCCACGGCGACGTCCTGGCCGCGCTCGATGGCGCGCTCGAACTCGCGCATCAGGAGCGACTGCGCGTTCGGCGGCAGCTGCCCGAGATATTCCCTCAATCGCTCGTGAGCTGTCTGACCCATGCGCCGGCGTGCAAATTTCCACGGCGAGAGCGCACATCGCGCACCCCGGCCCCGACCATAACGTCCGCGGTATTAAGAACACCTTTAGGATGGCGAAATTCGCCGCCCCCGTTAAACGCCGGGCAGCCGCAGCTCGGCCCGGAGCCCCCCGACCGGCGCATCGCCCAGGGTCAGCTGGCCGCCATAGAGGGCCGCCAGATCGCTGACGATCGACAGGCCGAGCCCCGATCCCGGCTTGGACTCGTCCAGCCGCTGGCCGCGCCGCAACACCTGGGCGCGTTCGACCGCCGACAGGCCCCGCCCATCGTCGTCGACGACGATCCGCAGCATCGAGGTGGCCCCCGCCTGGGCCGGCGGCTGCACCGTGACCTCGACCGAGACCCGCGATGCCGCCCATTTGCAGGCATTGTCGATGAGATTGCCGACCATCTCCTCCAGATCCTGGCGCTCGCCGCGAAACCGGGCGGCGGGATCGGCGGTCGCCTCCACGGTCAGGCTGCGCTCGCGGTAGATCTTCTCCATGGTGCGGCGCAGCGCCTCGATCGCCGGCGCCACCTCGGTGACCGTCGAGACGATGGTGACGCGGGCGGCGATCCGCGCCCGCTCCAGATGATGGGCAACCTGGTCGCGCATCACATCCGCCTGCTCCATGACCTTGGCCGCGAACGGATCGGCCGCATGGGTGGTGGCCTCGTTGACGATCACCGACAGCGGCGTCTTGATGGCGTGGGCGAGATTGCCGACATGGGTCCGCGCCCGCTCGACGATCTCGCGATTGGCGTCGATCAGCGCATTGGTCTCGCGCGCCAGCGGCGCGATCTCGACCGGAAATTCGCCCTCCAGCCGCTCGGCCCGGCCGGAGCGGATATCGGCGATCGACTCCGAAATGCGCTTCAAGGGCGCGAGGCCATAATTGACCTGGAAGACCGTGGTGAGCAGCAGCACGATGCCGAGCGCCGTGAAGGTGCCACCGAGGTAATAGTCGAAGCTGCGGGTCTCGTCGAAGATCTCGGTGGCATCGCCGGCGACGCTGACGAGGAATTTGCCGTCGGAGCCGAGATCGACCGGCCGTTCGACCATGCGCAGATCCTGGTTCTCCGGTCCCTCGACATAGCCGATCCGGATACCGGCGGCGGTCAGCTCGATCCCCTGCTCCTCCAGCTTGGGAAGCTTCTTGTCCCACAGCGAGCGCGACGCCCGCACCTCCGGCTTGTCGGCGTCGGTGCGGGTGATCTGCCAGTACCAGCCGGACAGCGGCAACTCGAACAGCGGCTCGCCGAGCGACTGGAATTGCCGGTCGGGCGGATCGTCGGGGGTGGCGACCTCCGCGATCAGCGTGCGGAGATAAAGATTGAGCCTACGGTCGAACGCACGCTCGGTCGCGTTGCGATAGACCGAGGACAGCACGATGCCCGTGATGGCGAGGATGACCACGAGCCATGCGGTCGCGGACAGGAACAACCGGGTGGCAAGTGAACTCTGGCGCATGACCGCAAACTAGCGAAACGGCCGGCGCCCGGCCACCTCAATGGCAGGCGCCGGACACCGATCAGGCCCCCGCGGCCGGCGGCGGGGTCAGCAGATAGCCGAGCCCGCGCACGGTCTGGATCACGTCGCAGTCCAGCTTCTTCCTGATACGGCCGACGAACACTTCGATGGTGTTCGAGTCGCGGTCGAAGTCCTGGTCGTAGAGATGCTCGACCAGCTCGCTGCGGGAGACGACGCGGCCGGAATGGTGCATCAGATACGACAGCAGGCGGTATTCGTGTGAGGTCATCTTGACGGGATTGCCCGACACGCTGACTTTACCCGTACGGGTATCGAGCGTGACGGGCCCGCAGGTCAATTCGCTCTGGGCATGGCCGGCGGAGCGGCGCAGCAGCGCGCGGATGCGCGCCAGCACCTCCTCGAGATGGAACGGCTTGGCGACGTAGTCGTCCGCGCCTGCGTCGAAGCCCTGCACCTTGTCGCTCCAGCGGTCGCGCGCGGTCAGGATCAGGACCGGCATCGCCCGGCCATTGCGCCGCCAGGCCTCCAGCACCGAGATGCCGTCCATCTTCGGCAGGCCGATGTCGAGCACCACGGCGTCATAGGGCTCACTGTCACCCAGGAAATGCCCCTCCTCACCGTCGAACGCACGGTCCACGACGTAGCCGGCGTCGCTCAGGGCCGTGGTGAGCTGACGGTTGAGATCCGGATCGTCCTCGACAACGAGCAGACGCACGCTTGCCTCCAAAGCTGAACTGCACGATTTCCGCCCTCAAGATGAACCGGAGGGCCGTGAACCGCGCATGAACGGAACCCGACCGACCAAGTTACATTTTGGTCATCTCGATCGGGGCCGCCGGCAAGGGCCGGCAGAATTGGGGCGGATATAAGCTCTGGGGAGTGACGATGAAAAGCCCGGCCATGCGGCCGGGCTGGGTCGTAGGGAAGCGGCAGGCTCGGGCGGGTGACGCGGGCTACGACCGGTCATTCCGCGCCGCCCCGCTCCGGGTATCATCAGGTGTGGAAGAACACGAACCACACCAGACCCAGGACCAGCAGCGCCAGCCCGGTGGAGATGGCCAGCATCGCCAGGACTGACGGGCCCGGCTCACCCTGCCTCGCTTCGGTGGGAGTTTCGACGATCTGCGACTGTCGTCTCGTGGCCATGGCGCCCTCAGCTCGCTGGTATTCACATTCGAACGCGGTATCGCGCTCTCTTCGTTGCTCCCGTTGGCAACGTCGGCCGCCACATGATGTTCCGGCGGCCGGCCCGGCTGCGACCAGTTAACGCCGCTCTCAGAATCTCTGGGCACACTTGTTGAATCCGCAGCCTGCGATGTTATCCTCGCGGCCGCCGCGAGAACTACATGCGCAGCAGCCCGGTCCGGGGAGCACGCCCGTCAGTTTGCAGTTGAGTGGAGTAGATCATGGCCCCGCGCGCCAATTGGAAGGGTTTTCTGCGGCTGTCGCTCGTGACCTGTCCGGTCGCGCTCTATCCGGCGACGTCGGAGTCCGAGAAGGTCTCCTTCAACCAGATCAACCGCAAGACCGGCCACCGCATCAAATACAGCAGGGTCGACGCCGAGACCGGCGAGGAAGTCGCCAATGACGACATCGTCAAGGGCTACAAGGTCGACACCGACACCTATATCGAGGTGACCAAGGACGAGCTCGACGACATCGCGCTGGAGTCCACGCACACGATCGAGATCGACGAGTTCGTGCCGCGCACCGACATCGACAGCCGTTATCTGATCCGTCCCTACTACCTCGTGCCCGACGGCAAGGTCGGTCACGATGCATTCGCGGTCATTCGCGAGACCATCCGCAGCATGGACAAGGTCGCGATCGGCCGCGTGGTGCTGACCAACCGCGAGCACATCATCGCGCTGGAGCCGCTCGGCAAGGGCCTCATGGGAACGCTGCTGCGCTACCCCTACGAAGTGCGCAATGAGCAGGACTATTTCGACGACATCCAGGACGTGAAGATCACCAGCGACATGCTGGATCTCGCCAAGCACATCGTCGAGAAGAAATCGGCCGACTTCCAGCCGGAGAATTTCGAGGATCACTACGAGGAAGCGCTGATCGAGCTGATCAACAAGAAGCGCAACGGTGTGACCATAACGGCCAAGGCGGCGCCGAAGTCGAGCGGCAACGTGATCAACCTGATGGACGCCTTGAAGCGCAGCCTTGCCAGCGAGGGCGACAAGGCGCCCGCCGCCGCCCCTGCGCCGAAGGCGAAGGCCAAGAAGCCGAAGAAGCGCGTCGAGGGGCAGCGTGAGATGCTGCTGCCGATCAGCGGCAAGAAGGCCAAGGACGAGCCGAAGAAGGCCGAAGAGCCGAAAAAGTCCGAGAAGCCGGCCAGAGCGCCGGCCCGCTCGCGCAAGGCGAGCTGAGGCCGGGTCCGTCGAAGACCTCCGGCCACGTCGAGCGGCGCACGAGTTCCCTTGGCCCCCCTCGACCTTGGCGCGGCGGGCGAGTTGGCCTCATGCGCACTTCGCACCCGACGCCTGTGTGCATCAGGTGAGTCGAACCGGGAAGCGCCGATCCCGCGATCAGGCGCGGATTTGTGATCGCCCAGACGGGGTTTCGATGCTTGCGGAATGAGCAGGACGCGCCTAGCTCTCCGGCGCGGGTAACGATCCGGTATGGCCTCCTGCGGGACAGGGGAAATACTCGATCGACGATGGTGGGATCGACATTGGCGGAGTGGTCCCTTCTGCGCGACATGACGTTCAGGGGGATGTGGATGTTTCAGTACGACGTGAACCGACGCCCGGTGCAGCGCGCCTAGCGATGGCACGGGTTCAGCTGTCTGAGCTCTCCGCGTTCGCGGCCGTCGCGGATTCGTTGAGCTTCACCAAGGCTGCCGCTCATCTCGGCTGCTCCTTGCCCACCATCAGTCAAACCATCAAGAGCCTCGAGGAGAGGCTGGACGTCAGGCTGTTCAATCGCACGACGCGCAGCGTGGCCCTCACGGAAGCCGGCGAACGCCTGCTGGCGGAAATTCAGCCGATCCTCGAACGTGTCGACCAGGCGATCGAGAGCATCAACGCGTTCCGCGACAAGCCGATGGGCACGTTGCGCCTGACCGTATCACGCGTGTTCGCCCTGCGAGGGCTTGGCCCCTTGATCAGGTCGTTCCTGGCCGAATATCCGGACATCCACCTCGAGCTGGCTGTCGACGACACCAACAGTGACATCGTGCGCAATCGCTTCGATGCCGGCATCCGAGCCGGCCACCGGGTAGAGCGCGACATGAAGGTCATCCGCGTGTTCGACGAGTGCAGCTTCGTCGCGGTTGCCGCGCCGGCCTATCTCGCGTCACATCCCGCGCCGGCCGTTCCCGAGGACCTCCAGATCCATAATTGCATTCGGCATCGGGTCCCTGCTGACGATACGCTGCAGCCATGGATCTTCGACAAAGGCGGCGAGCGCACCGAAATTGCCGTGGACGGCTCCCTCATCGTCAACGATTTCGATCTCGCCCTGAACGCCGCACTCGACGGCATCGGTGTCGCCTACCTCGTCGAGCCGATGATCGAAGAGCATCTTGCCGAAGGACGGCTGGTGCGGCTGCTGCCCGATTGGGGCTACGCCACGCCCGGGCTGTTTCTGTATCATCCGAGCCGCCGCCAACCGCCGATGCCGCTGCAGGTCTTTCTCGATTTCGTCAAGCGCTGGCGCAGTGGTGCCACTCTGGATGCCATCTCGCGCGCGGCAGAGTACGGCACAAACGGATTGGTTGCGGCGACGTCACATCGACCGCCCATCCACGCCGAGCCCAACCGCCGCTAGTTCGTCAGGCGCAACTCGGAAACTCATCGCGCGGCGCCGACGACGGCGACCGCACGATGACGTCTTGATCGTGAGACCGGGATTATTCGGGATTCCCACCTACCCTATTCACGATTGGCACCATTAACAGAACGACACGCAGAGGCCAAAACGGAGGCGTGCCCACGGCAGAGTCGGGTCGAGCGAGAGCGCGTTAACGACGATCGCCCGGAGCACGCGCGAACCAGAGCACATTCATCAAATTGAAATCGGCTCATGCACACCTTGTTCAATCGTTCCGCCAGCCGAGCCGATCGGCCGGAAATCAGACGCGGGTGTGAGAGCAGCAGCGATCTGGCGAAGCCAGAGGCGACACGCGGCGGGGACCGTGTGAATCGTCGATCAACCGGAGAAACGGACATGAAGACGTTGAGGGGCCTGCTACTCGGATCGGGAGCAGTGATACTGTCCGCCGTGGCGGCTCAGGCCGCAGACCTTCCCTTGAAGGCCAAGGCTGTCGAATATGTGAAGGTTTGCTCCCTGTACGGCACGGGCTTCTATTACATTCCGGGCACCGACACCTGCATCAAGCTCGGCGGCTATCTGCGCGCCGAGACCGCGATGTGGACAAACAGCAACTATGGCGGCGCCTATAGCGGCGTGGCCGGCGCCGACAATCGCCTGAGCAACCGCTATCAGACCCGAGCACGCCAGGACGTCAACATCGATACGCGCACCGCGACCGAATACGGTGTGGTGCGCACCTATTTCGATGCCGTCTTCAGCTGGACGGGGGGATCTACTGCGGGGACCGGCTCCGGCACCGGCGCGACCTCCTACACCGGCGACGCCATCTCGGGCGGCATCGTCGGGGTCTACTACGCCTTCATTCAGTTCGCCGGCTTCACGATGGGCAAGGCGGTGTCGACCTTCGACGCTCCCTGGACCAATTATCCCGGCAACAATTTCGACGGTCTCGTCGGCGGCAGCGGCTCCAACAACGGCGTCAACCAGCTCACCTACACGGCCGATCTCGGCCAGGGCATCACCGCCGCGGTCTCGCTGGAGGACCAGACGCAGTTCTTCACCACCAACATCTGGAACACGTCCGGCATCACCGCATCCGGCGTGCTCGGCGGCAACTACGGCTCGAGCGCGTTCGGCGGCACGGTCGCGCCCGACATCATCGGCATGGTTCGCGTCGACCAGGCGTGGGGCATCTTCCAGGCGTCATTCGCCGCGCATGACAATCACGCCGCCTATTACGGCGCGAGCGAGACCTCGGGTCACCCCTCGGACAAATGGGGCTGGGCCGCGCAGCTGGCGTTGTCGATCAAGAACATCCCGACCGGTCCGGGCGACGTCATCAACCTGCAGGCGGTCTATACCGACGGCGCGAGCCGCTACAACTTCCAGAGCCTCGCCAACACGACCTATTCGATGTATGGCGGCACCAACGTGGCCGGCGCCTATCAGAGCATCGGCTTCGCAGGCGTCGGCGACGCGGTGTTCGGCACCGGCACGGGCCTGTCGACCGTGCAGACCTGGGGCATGCGCGGCGCCTTCACCCACAATTGGGATCCGCGCTGGAATTCGGCGTTGTACGGCGCCTACGCCCAGGTGCGCTATGGCCAGACGGGATCGAGCCTCATCTGCGCCGGCATCGCCGCGACCGCGATGCTGACCGCAGGTTCCACCTGCAATCCCGACTTCAATCTCGGGCAGATCGGCGTCATCACCCGCTGGACTCCGGTCAAGGGCCTGACCTTCTCGGCCGATGTGACCTACAGCCATCTCGACCAGAAATATTCGGGGGCGGTGATCGCTCCGGCCGTCGCCAGCACGGCCAAGCCGGCCGCGATCTACCAGCTCAAGGACCAGGACACGGTGAGCATGCTGCTGCGCGCCCAGCGCAACTGGTGACGCCGATCCGTTGAACCTCCGACGGCTCCACGAGCTTCCGGCGATGCCCCCGCCGGAAGCTTCGTTCGTGGCGGCAGGCGACACGCGACATACGGCAAAAAGGGAATGGGGCGGAGGAACGGGAGCAGACTGCAGCAGGCGTCGTGCAGCATCACGACGCCTGTGACTTGATCGATCGGTGACGATCGACTGGCCGATCCGATCAGCCGGCTACTTGATCGAGCTGTTGATCGAGCTGAACTTGCTGCTCAAGCCGGAGCCGAGACCATTGACGGCCGCAAGGATCACGATGCTCAATCCACCGGCAATGATGGCGTATTCGATCGAGGTCGCGCCAGCCTGATTCTTCAGGAAGCTCGCAATCAACTGCCGCATCTACCACTCCGGTCGGGCTCGATCAGCTGACGCGCCGGACGGCGCGCGCAAAGGCCGGGACGGACGCCCCACGGAAACCCTGGGCCATCGGCTTGAACAATCGGTTAACCCGATCAGGGAGCCGCAGAGCTCGAATTCGGACAGCGCAGCTGAACGCGCGCCTTCCCCGGCGCTCAGCCGTTGTGATCAAAGCAGACCGCAACACCATGATTCCCCTACTCTTTGTTGTTCGTTGCCCCCCGGGCCCGCGGCCCGAGGACGGATGCGCCGCGTCCGAATTTCCGCCTAACACATTCAGAAAAAATTCGGCTTGTCCGGCAGATGGCGCGGCATGATCTGGGTCAACCATCCTGGCAACGGCCGGCATAAGCTTTATCGTGCCGACCATGATCATTGCAGATTCTGCCCGCCCTCAGCTCAAGATCCGCAGCGTTGCGCTCGATACGGGCCGCGAGAACGTGGTCGTGATCTCGCGCCGTTCCAAGGCGTTGCGGCCCGAAGTGTTCCGCGGCTTCAGCCGGGTCGAGCTGCGCTGCAACTCGCGAACGCTGCTGGCGACCCTTCTGATCACCGACGACGATGCGCTGGTCGGTCCCGACGAGATCGGCCTGTCGGAGCCGGCGATGCGCCGCTTCGCCGAAGCTCCCGGCACGCTGGCGACGGTGTCGCCGGCCACCCCGCCCGAAAGCCTGGAAGCGGTCCGCGCCAAGATCCGCGGCGAGACCTTGAGCGACCAGGCGATCGCGGCCGTGATCGACGATCTCGCCCATTACCGCTATTCCGACATGGAGATCGCGGCCTTCCTGATCGGCTCTGCGAGCTTCATGACCTCGGGCGAGCTGCTGGCGCTGACCCGCGCGATGGCCAATGCGGGCACTCAGTTGAAATGGCCCGAGCCGGTCGTGGTCGACAAGCACTGCATCGGCGGCATTCCCGGCAACCGCACCTCGATGGTGGTGGTGCCGATCGTCGCCGCGCACGGCCTGACCATTCCGAAAACCTCCTCCCGCGCGATCACCTCGCCGGCCGGCACCGCCGATACGATGGAGGTCCTGGCGCGGGTGAATGTCGGCGCCGACGAGATGAAGTCGATCGTTGCCGCCTGCAATGGCTGCGTGATCTGGGGCGGCCACGTCAATCTGTCGCCGGCGGACGACATCCTGATCTCGGTCGAGCGTCCGCTCAGCCTCGACACCCGCGAGCAGATGGTCGCCTCGATCATCTCGAAGAAGCTCGCCGCCGGCTCGACGCATCTGCTGCTCGACCTGCCTGTCGGCCCGACCGCCAAACTCACCAGCGGCGCGGAGGCGATGCGCCTGCGCAAGCTGTTCGAATTCGTCGGCGACCGGTTCGGCCTCAAGGTCGAGGTGATCACGACCGACGGCCGCCAGCCGATCGGCAACGGCATCGGTCCGGTGCTGGAAGCGCGCGACGTCATGGCCGTGCTGGGCAACGAGCCGTCAGCCCCGGCTGATCTGCGCGAGAAGTCGCTGCGGCTTGCGGCGCATCTGCTCGAATACGACCCGAAGCTGCGCGGCGGCGCCGGCTACAACAGGGCGCGCGAGCTGCTCGACAGCGGCGCGGCGCTGAAGCAGATGCAAAAGATCATCGATGCCCAGGGGCCGTCGGAGTGCCGCAGCGAACTCGGCGATCTCGCTTTCGACGTCCGGGCGGAGCGCGACGGCGTCGTCTCCGCGATCGATTGCCTGCGGCTGAACAGGCTGGCGCGGACCGCCGGCGCCCCCGTCAACAAGGGCTCCGGCATCAGGCTGTTCAAGAAGATCGGCGACCGCGTCGACCAGGGTGAGCCACTTTATCGCGTGTTCACCTGCGACCCGTCGGAGCATGATCTGGCCGCGGCGGCAGCCGGCGCCAATCACGGCTATTCCTTCGCCGGCGTGGCAAACGGTCCTCCGTGATCGGCCATTGCCGCACATCGATGCATCGTTCATGGGAGACCGCCGCATGAGTGTGACCGTTCGCTTCTGCGGTGCCGCGCACACCGTCACCGGGTCCTGCTATCTGGTGCGGAGCGGCAAGAGCCAGTTCCTGATCGATTGCGGCCTGTTCCAGGGCCAGAAGACGCTGAAGGAGCTCAACTATGGTGACTTCCCGTTCCGCCCTGAAGACATCGACGCGGTGCTGCTGACGCATGCGCATATCGACCATAGCGGCCTGCTGCCGAAGCTGGTTCGCATGGGCTTCGACGGCAAGATCTTTGCCACGCGCGGGACCATCGATCTCTGCTCATGGATGCTGCCCGATGCCGGCAACATCCAGGAGCAGGAGGTGCTGGCGCTGAACCGCCGCAACATCGCACGCGGACGCGACGAGGTCAGCCCGATCTACACCCAGGCCGACGCGATCGCATCGCTGCAATATTTTCAAGCCGTTCCCTACGAGACCTGGACCGACATCATCCCCGGCGTTCGCGCCCGCTATTGGAATGCCGGGCATCTGCTGGGCTCGGCGTCGATCGAGATCGAATTCGCCGGCCAAGGCGCCGATGGCACCCCGCTGCGGCTCCTGGCCTCCGGGGATGTCGGGCCCGATGCCAAGCTGCTGCAGCCGGACCCGAAAGCGCCGGAAGGCTTCGACTACGTGATCGCGGAGGCGACCTATGGCGACCGCATCCGCGAGCCGACCACGCCGGAGCTGCGCCGCAGCCGTCTCGCCGGCGAGGTGCGCGACGCCGCTTCCGCCAAGGGCGCGCTGCTGATCCCGGCCTTTGCGGTGGAGCGGACGCAGGAGCTGATCGTCGATCTCGTCGGCCTGATGGAGAAGGGCGAGATTCCGGCCGCGCCGGTGTTCCTCGACTCGCCGCTCGCCATCCACGCCACCGAGGTGTTTCGCGCGCATACCGAGAGCCTCGATGGCGGCAGCGATGTCGGCCGCCTGTTATCGTCGCCGCATCTGCGCTTCACCGAGACCGTCGACGAGAGCAAGGCGATCGCGAAGCTGACCGGCTTTCACATCATCATCGCGGCCAGCGGCATGTGCGATGCCGGCCGCATCCGCCATCATCTCAAGCGCTGGCTGTGGAACAACCGCGCCACCGTGCTGCTGGTCGGCTACCAGGCCAACGGCACGCTGGGGCGCTTCCTGCAGGACGGCGTCAAGGCGGTGCGCATCCAGGGCGAGGAGATCAAGGTCGCGGCGCGCATCCGCATGATCGACGACTATTCCGGCCATGCCGATGGCGCCGAGATCGCGCGCTGGATCGCGGCCCGCCGTCCGATCGCCCGCGGGCTGTTCCTGTCGCATGGCGAGGAGGCCGCAATTGCAGCGCTGGCAGAGCGCGTCGCCGAGCGCATCGTGCCGGCTGCAAAGGTGTTCTCGCCCCTGCTCGACGACGTCTATGAGCTCACGCAGGCCGTGCCGACGCCGCTCGACGTGGCACGCCGGCGCCGGCTCGCACCGGAAGCCGTGACGCGGCTCGACTGGCACAACGACATGTCGGGCCTGCTGCTCGACATTCACGCGCGTATCGAGCAGGCGGCCGACGACCGCGCCCGCGGCGTCATCATCCGCCGGCTGAAGCGGGCGCTCGAGGAGTGAGGAGACCGACGTCCCCCGCTAAGGCGACGTGACGTCGCGTCCGCCGTCGTCGAACGGTCACACTTTGATCCCACCCTCGACGGATCGGCCATCTGCCGGAAGGCGACCCGAGGAGCACGGCTGCCGAAAATGGCGCCATCTCCGCTTGTGCATAGTCAAGGACACAACGCGCAGACGGCTGGTCTCCAAAGGTGATTCTGTTACGCTCGATCTTGCGGTTCGCGGTGACTGATCGATCCGGGTGAACCGGGCGCAGGTGGGGAAACAGGGGCTCTCACATGCATCAACCATCGAAATGGTGGACGGGACTGATCGCCGTGGCCGTGCTGTGGCTCGTCGCCATCGGCTTCAAGACAACGAGTGTCGAAGAGGATATTGCACCGCGAGCGCGCGCTGCGGTCGCGGCCGCCGCACCCGATACCGCCACGGCGCTGAAGGTCTCCGTCGCCGGGCGCGATGTTCGCATCGAAGGACCGGAGTTCGGGGCCGACCAGTCCGACCGGCTGGAGGAGGCGGCCGCCGTGGACGGCGTGCGGCTGGTCGACGGCAGCTACGACAAGCTGCCGACACCGAAGCCCTACGCATTCCGGGCTGCCCGAAACGCCACGCAGCTGGTGCTCGAAGGCGGCGTGCCGACACCGGCCGCGCGCGATGCACTGCTCAAGGCGGCCCGGGCTGCGTCGGCCGGCGAGGTCGTCGACCGGCTCGGCTATGCGCTGGGTGCTCCGACCGACTACGCCACCATCGCGGCGCATGGCCTGGCGCAGGCCGGCAAGCTCAATGGCGGCACGTTCTCGCTCGCGGACAAGGCCTACTCGATTGCGGGCGCCGCGGCATCTTCGGACATCTATGAGGCGGCGATCGCCGCGACGCGACAGCTGCCCGGCGGCGCCGTGCTCGACAAGGTGGCGATTCTTCCGCCGGAGGCGAAGCCCTTCATCTGGAGCGCGGTGCGCGACGGCAAATCGGTCGTGATGTCCGGCGTCGTTCCGACCGACGAGATCCGGCGCGCGCTCGAAGCGGCCGCGGCCAAAGCGTCGCCTGGCACGCCGGTGATGCATCACATGCAGATCGCGCGTGGTGCGCCGGCGGGCGATTTCAACGCCTACACCGCCTACGCGCTGGCCGAGCTGGCCCGGCTGACCACCGGTCGCGTCATCATTTCCGACGCGACCTACACGATTGCGGGCGAGGCGCCCTCCTCCGCCGCCTATGACGAGGCGATGGCGGCCGTCGGCAAGCTGCCCGCGGGCCTGACCTTGGCGAAAGCCGACATCCTGCCGCCGGAGATCAAACCATATCGCTGGTCGGCAGAGTTCGACGGCACCGGCCTGAGCCTTTCGGGTCTCGCGCCCAGCACAGCCGCACGCGAGGCGATCCTGGGCGCGGCGGGCGGACAATTCGACGGCAAGCCGATCAAGGGCGAGATCGGCATCGCACGCGGGGCGCCCGACGGCGACGTGGCGAAGGCGGGCGCGGGTCTGCTGCAGCAGCTCGCCAGGCTTGCGAAGGGGCGCGCCGAGATCAACGACACGAAGGTCTCGATCAGCGGCGTCGGGCTTGCCAACGTCACCGGCGCCTCGGTGCGTGAGACGCTGGCCGGCGCGCTGCCCGCGCCGTTTGCGCTCGCGGCCGTCGACGTGCGCGACGGCCCGGTCTCGCCCTACGCATTCGCCCTGCAGAAGCAGAACGGCCGCGTCCGGCTGAGCGGCTACGTCCCCGACGACGCGGCGCGCCGCGATCTCGTCGGCGCGGCCAATGCGGCCTTCGTCACCGAGACGGTCGAGGACGGGCTGAAGATCGCGGACGGCGCGCCCAACGATTTCGTCAAGTCGCTGAAGGCGACGTTTCCGGCGCTGGCGCGGCTGTGGTCGGGATCGCTGACCGCGAAGGACGCGACCATCTCGATCGACGCGCTCGCCATCTACGACAAGTCCGCAGAGCAGGTGCGCAAAGAGCTTGCCGACGCGGCCGGCGATCTCAAGCTCGATGCGGTCAAGATCGGGGTCAAGCCCGAGAGCCCGCCTCTGCCCGTCGCAGAATGCCAGCCGGCGTTCGAAGGCCTGCTCGCCAAGGGCCGGATCCGCTTCAGCACCGGGAGCGCCGAGCTCAGCCGCGAGTCGCTGGCGCTGCTCGATCACATCGTCGACGTGGCGCAGCGCTGCAAGGAGGCGGAGATCGCGATCGAAGGCCACACCGACAATGTCGGCAGCGAAGAGGACAACATGGACCTCTCGAAGCGGCGCGCGGCGGCGGTGGTCAGCTATATCAGCGAGGCCGGCATCGACACCTCGCGCATGACCTCGGAAGGCTACGGCCAGACCAAGCCGGTCGTCACCAACGACACGCCTGAAGGCCGCGCGCAGAACCGCCGCATCGAATTCGTCGTGAAGTGAGGCGCTGACATCATGATGTACGACCTGACGACGTTCCTGTTCTGGATCCTCCTCGCGCTCGTGATCGGCGGCGTCGTCGGCTGGAGCACCTGGTCGAATGCCAAGCGCCCCGACTGGCTGCGGAGCTGGCTGTTGCCGGCCACGCTGGCCTTCGCGATCGGCGCGCTGATGGCGATGCTGAGCGTGCTGCCCGGCCGCGCCGGACTATGGCTCGAGGTCGCGCTGCTGATGGTCGGCGCCTATGTGCTCGGCTGCCTGGCCGGCGGCCAGCTGAAGGAATATGCCGGGCTGGGTGACACCAGCGCGATGTCGCCGGGAGGCCCTGGAAACAGCGTCGCCTTCGCCGGCGCGACCGCGGCGGCGAGACCTTGGGCCGACAGCCCATCGCCGGCTGCGCAAGCCGCGGCCAGCATCGAGGCTGATCGCCTCGATGCCGAAGCCGCCGCAAAGGCCGAGGCCGATCGCCTCGCTGCGGAAGCTGCCGCGAAGGCCGAGGCTGATCGGCTCGCCGCCGAAGCTGCCGCAAAGGCCGAGGCCGATCGCCTCGCCGCGGAAGCCGCCGCGAAGGCCGAGGCCGACCGCCTCGCCGCGGAAGCTGCCGCGAAGGCCGAGGCCGAGCGGCTTGCCGCGGAAGCTGCCGCGAAGGCCGAGGCCGATCGCCTCGCCGCGGAAGCTGCCGCGAAGGCCGAGGCCGATCGCCTCGCCGCCGAAGCTGCCGCAAAGGCCGAGGCCGATCGTCTCGCTGCCGAAGCCGCAGCGAAGGCCGAGGCCGAGCGGCTTGCCGCAGAAGCGGTCGCGACAGCAGAAGCGGAGGCCGCCCGCCTGGCGGCTGAGGCCACCGCGAAGGCCGAAGCCGAACGTCTGGCCGCAGAAGCCGCGGCGAATGCCGAGGCTGATCGTCTGGCCGCGGAGGTCGCCGCCGTCGTCGCGGAGCCTGCGTCGCAATCGGCCGCTGCCGAGGATGGCCGTCCACCGGCCCTGCCCGCTCCCGACGGCGCTGCTGACGATCTCAAGCTGATCAAGGGCATCGGGCCGAAGAACGAGGCCATCCTCAACGACATCGGCGTGCATCATTTCAGCCAGATCGCGGATTGGTCGCCGGCCCATGCCGGCTGGGTCGGCCATCACATGGCGTTCCCCGGCCGCATCGAGCGCGAGCATTGGATCGCGCAGGCCAAGCTGCTCGCAGCCGGAGTCGATACCGTGCATTCGACCGCGGTGAAGTCGGGCGCGCTGACGATCGACGAGCGGGCCGACGCGCCCCTGAGCGAGCATGAGGCGAACGATCTCATCGCGCAGCTGCCCGCGCTGATGCCTGCGGTCGAGAACGAGGAGGCCCACGCCGGCAGCCGGCCGCTCGGCCTGGCGTCCCCGCGCGGCGGGCAAGCCGACGATCTCAAGCTGATCAAGGGCATCGGCAAGCAGAACGAGGCGCGGCTGCATGGCCTCGGCATCTGGCACTTCGCGCAGATCGCAGCGTGGAGCGCCGATCACGCCAAATGGGTCGGCTCCTATCTGGCGTTCGCCGGCCGGATCGAGCGCGAGCAATGGGTATCGCAGGCGAAGGAGCTGGCGAGCGGCGGCAGCACCGAGTTCGCCCGCCGCGTCGAGGCCGGACTCGTCAAGTCATCGCTCGACGACGGCTCGCATGGCCAAGACAATGTCGAGGTGGTGCAGCCGCGGGACTAGACGGATGCCTGCGGAGAGCCCTATTCGGCCAGCTCGATCGTCTTGTCGCGCGACGGCCCCGCGAGCGGACGCTCCTCCATCAGGATCATGCTGACCGCGGCAACGGCCAGCATCACGGTGGCCGCGCCATAGACGTAGCGGAAGGCATGGATCATGTCCGCTTCGGCGATGCCGCTGACCGCGCCATGAGCGCCTTCGACGAGCGAGACGTCCGTCCCCAGCGCCATCAGCAGGATGGCGCTGAAGGCCGCAACGGCGAAAGATGACATCATCGAGCGGAAGAAGTTCATGGCCCCCGTGATGGTGCCGATCTGGGCGCGGTCCACGGCGTTCTGCAGCGACACCACCGAGATCGGGAACGCCGTTCCGAGGCCGATGCCGAACACGCAGAGCAACAGCAGCAGCCCCCATAGCGACGGCGTCGTCACGGTCATCGCGACCGAGGCGATGGTGCCGATGATGGTCCCGGCGATGGCGACACGCTTGTAGTGCTTGACCCGGGCCATCGTCCGGCCGGCGAGCGCGGCGCCAAAGGTCGAGATCGCCGCCAGCGGAATGAGGCCGAGCCCGGCCTGGCTTGGCGTGAGGTGATAGACCACCTCGTAATAGAGCGGCAAATGGACCGTCAGCCCGATCATGGCGCCGAGCGCGCAGCCGCCGGCGAGCATGCCGTAGGGCACGACGGTGCCGCCGATCAGCGCCAGCGGCAGGAATGGCTCGTCCGCCCGCTTGGCGTGCCAGACGAAGGCGAGCCCGAGCGCCACGGCGCTGCCGATCATCGCCAGGATGGTCGGCGACAGCCAGGCCAGCTTGTGGCCGCCCCAGGTCAGCACCAGCATGAACACGACGGCCGAGGCCATCAGCAGCAGGCCGCCGGCCCAGTCGACCTTGCGGAGCCGGTGAAAGACCGGCAGCCGGCCCATCTTGGGCAGCAGCAGCGCCAAGGCTGCGACCGCCAGCGGAACGTTGATCCAGAAGATCATCGACCAGTGCAGATGATCGGCGAAGAAGCCGCCGATCACGGGCCCGAGCAGGCCGGCCAGCAGCCAGACGCCGCTGAAATAGGCCTGGTATTGGCCGCGCTCGCGCGGGCTGACCACGTCGGAGATCACGGTCTGCACGACCGGCATGATGCCGCCGCCGCCGAGCCCCTGCAGGCCGCGAGCGAGGATCAGCACCGGCATGCTCGGGGCGAGCGCGCACAGCACGGAGCCGGCCACGAACAGGCTGAGCGCCGCAATGATCATCGAACGCCGGCCATAGATGTCGCACAGCGTGCCGAATACCGGCGCCACCGCGGTGGAAGCGAGGAGGTAGGCGGTGATGACCCAGGAGAGATTGGTGACGTCCTGAAACTCGCGGCCGATGGTCGGCAGCGCCGTCGCGACGATGGTCTGGTCGAGCGCGGCCAGGAACATCGTCAGCAGCAGGCTCATCAGGATGGTGCGCACCTCGGCCGGGGTCAGCGGCACCGGTGGCGCCATCGCAGGCGAATCCTCGATCGCCTGCACCTGCGGCGGGATCGCCGGCAGCTCGGCGGCAATCTCTTCAGGCAAGGATTGGGACACGGCAGGGTAATGGCTCTGCCGATCAAACTTGTTCATGGGAATATTGCTGTGCCGGGCGCGACGCATGCCGCGCGGATTCGCTGAGTAGCGAACTACTTAAGGCATAATTTTCCCTTGTGGCAGCGGGTCCGGCGCATGGGTGCATCCCAACAGCGCCAGACCCGTCGCGCCGAATTGAATTGCTGCGAGCGCGAAGTGATCGACGCCGACAGCGTCTATTTCGGCCGGCGCTTGAGCTTGGCGCGCCTCGGCAGCAGCACCGGCCATTGCACGATGTGATCCTCGAGCTGATCATCCGGCACGTCGTCCTCGGTGCCCTCGACCCGGCCGCGCACCGAGACGCCGGCTTCATGCACCGTCTGAGGATCGCCCGAAATCAGCGGATGCCACCAATAGAGATCGCGTCCTTCGGCCACGAGGCGGTAGCCGCAGCTCGGCGGCAGCCAAGTCAGGGTGCGCACGTTCTCAGGCGTCAGGCGCACGCAATCCGAGACTTGGGCGGAGCGGTTCGGATAGTCCTTGCAGGCACATAGGCCGGCATCCAGAAGCTTGCAGGAAATGTGGGTGAAGTAGATGTCGCCGGTATCTTCGTCCTCGAGCTTCTCCAGGCAGCAGCGTCCGCAGCCGTCGCACAGGCTCTCCCATTCCGCCTCCGACATCTCCTCCAAGGTCTTGGTTTTCCAGAACAATCCCTCCTGACCCGAGGGACGTTTGAGCGGTGCTGTCATGGTTCGATTCCCATCGGGGGCGGCGTGGCTGCCATCTAGGTGCCCGGCCCCGAGCGGCGCAAGGGCCTCGCGCCGGCGGCAGCGCCACGTTAGCTTTGTGCATCAAATTGTGAGCGGAACCATTGGTTTGTGCCCCCCGCTCGGCTAGATAGGTGAGTGAGTCACTGCGGCGCCGGCAACGCGGCTTGGGTGCAGGCATCTCCGGTCGAGATGCCCGAAACTCAGCAGTGCCAACTTTGCGGTGCCTTGGGTTTGCCGCAACAATCGCGCAAGACCCTTCGATGGCCCAGCCGGCGTGCTGAGTGCTTTCGAAGCCCGCTGACACGCTTTCGAAACGACCAGGGTTCCCGTGCGGCAGATCATTCCAGACGATTGGAAGAAGCGGATCAACAATTTCCGCCTGGATCTCGACGCCCGTTTCGATTCGGCGCTGTTCTCCTCGCTGCGTGGCACCCGCGAACTCTACGAGCGCTATTCGGCCTTCATGGACCGCTTCTATGTCGGCGGCTGGAAGCGCTGGGTGTTCGTCGAGCCGTTGTCGGAGGCGGCCACGATCGGCCTTGGCGGTCTGGTGCTGATGCTGGCGCTCGCGATCCCCGCATTCCGGGAGACTGCCGACGAGGACTGGCTGAAGAAGTCCGACCTCGCCGTCACCTTCCTCGACCGCTACGGCAACCCGATCGGCAGCCGCGGCATCAAGCACAACGACTCGATCCCGCTGGAAGACTTTCCGGACAACCTGATCAAGGCGACGCTCGCCACCGAGGACCGCCGCTTCTACGACCATTTCGGCATCGACATCGCCGGCACCGCGCGCGCCCTTGTCACCAACGCCCAGGCCGGCGGCGTCCGCCAGGGCGGCTCCTCGATCAGCCAGCAGCTCGCCAAGAACCTGTTCCTTTCGAACGAGCGCACCATCGAGCGCAAGGTCAACGAGGCGTTCCTGGCGATCTGGCTCGAAACCCGGCTGACCAAGAACGAGATCCTCAAGCTCTATCTCGACCGCGCCTATATGGGCGGCGGCACCTTCGGCGTCGACGGCGCGGCGCATTTCTACTTCAACAAGTCGGTGCGCGACATCAACCTGTCGGAGGCGGCGATGCTGGCCGGCCTGTTCAAGGCCCCGACCAAGTTCGCCCCGCACATCAACCTGCCCGCCGCCCGCGCCCGCGCCAACGTCGTGCTCGACAACCTGGTCGACGCCGGCTTCATGACCGAGGGTCAGGTGTTCGGCGCCCGCCGCAACCCGGCCTTCGCCGTCGACCGCCGCGACGAGAGCTCGCCCAACTACTTCCTCGACTATGCCTTCGACGAGATGCGCAAGCTGGTCGACACGTTCCCGAAGTCCTACACCGAGCGCGTGTTCGTGGTGCGGACCTCGATCGACATGAACGTGCAGCACGCCGCGGACGAGGCGATCGAGAACCAGTTGCGACAATTCGGCCGCGACTATCACGCGACGCAGGCGGCGACCGTTGTGGCGGATCTCGACGGCGGCATCCGCGCCATGGTCGGCGGCCGCGACTATGGTGCCAGCCAGTTCAACCGCGCAGTCGACGCCTACCGGCAGCCGGGATCGTCGTTCAAGCCCTACGTCTACACCACCGCGCTGCTGAACGGCTACAAGCCGACCTCGATCGTGGTCGACGGCCCGGTCTGCATCGGCAATTGGTGCCCTCAGAATTATGGCCATTCCTATTCCGGCTCGGTGACGCTGACCCAGGCGATCACGCGCTCGATCAACGTCGTTCCGGTGAAGCTGTCGATCGCGCTCGGCGGCAAGGACGGCCCGAAGGCCGGCCGCGCCAAGATCGTCGAAGTCGCGCGCCGTTTCGGCCTCAAGGCACCGCTGCCCGACACCCCGTCGATGCCGATCGGCTCGGACGAAGTGACGGTGCTGGAGCACGCCGTCGCCTATGCGACCTTCCCCAACAAGGGCAAGGCGGTGACGCCGCATTCCGTGCTGGAGGTCCGCACCGGCGCCGGCGATCTGGTCTGGCGCTGGGACCGCGACGGGCCGAAGCCGAAGCAGGCCATTCCCGCGTCCGTCGCCGCCGATATGGCGGGCATGATGAGCCACGTCGTCAGCGAGGGTACCGCGCGGCGTGCCGCGCTCGACGGAATTCCGACCGCCGGCAAGACCGGCACCACCAATGCCTACCGCGACGCCTGGTTCGTCGGCTACACGGGTAACTTCACCTGTGCGGTGTGGTACGGCAATGACGACTATTCGCCGACAAACCGCATGACCGGCGGCTCGCTGCCTGCACAGACATGGCACGACATCATGCTCGCCGCGCATCAAGGCGTCGAAGTCAAGGAACTGCCCGGCGTCGGCATGGGCGAGAAGCTGCCGCAGGCCGCGAATGCGGCCATGGCGCAGGCCGGCCAGCCGAAGACGCTCGAGATCAAGCCGGGACCGCCGCCGATCCTGACCCGCCGTGGCGCCGAGGTCCTGGTCCAGGTCGAAAAGATGCTCGACGACGCCGCGCGCGTCGCGGAGAAGGCCGCGCCCGCCGACCCACGCAAGCCGGGCAAGCCGGTATCGTCCAGCGCGCTGGCTTTCCCCGAGAACTACGCCTCGGCGACGGCCGATGGCGTGGCCGCCCCTGCCCTGCGCAAGAACTGACGACAGCGATTTCCCGTGCGGCTGCTCTTCATCACCTTGGTCACGCTCCTGATCGCCACCGGCGTCGGCATCGGCGCGACCTGGATGACCACGACGCGCGGCACCGAATTCGGCACGCTCACGATCGGCGCCTGGACCGCGCGGCCGAAAACCGGCACGGCCGACGTCGACCCCTACGCGCGCGCCACCATTACCCGCAATGGCGAGCTGCCGATCGGCACCGGCGACGGCGTCGCCTTCACCGCCACCACGGACGACAAGAAGAAGCCGCTCGACGGCCGCTGCGACATCCTCGTCAGCGGCGTCACGCCGCCGGCCCGGTTCTGGACGCTCACGCTGTACGACCGCAAGGGCCATCTCGTCGCCAACTCGCTGCAGCGCTACGGCTTCACCAGCCAGGAGCTGGTGCGCGGCGCCGACGGCTCGTTCGAAATTCGCGTGGCCGCGCGCTCGCGCGCCGGCAACTGGCTGCCGACCGGCGGCATCGAGCGCTATGCGCTGATGCTCCGGCTCTACGACACGCCGGTGGGCGTCGCGACCCGCACGCAGCGTGATGCACCGATGCCCTCGATCTCGACCGTGGGCTGTCCATCATGATCCGGCTGTTGTTCACCGTGGTCGTCGGCGTGCTGCTCGGCGGCGTGGTCCACCTCGTCAGCGTGCTGGCGCTGCCGCGGATCTCGACGCAGGACGCCTATTCGCGGCTGACGCCGATGACCAAGCTCAATGCGGTCACGCCGCTGCCGCTCGCCGACCCCGGCAACTCGCCGATGCCGTTCATGGACCCGGCCTTCGCGATGGCGATCTGCCGCTACGATCTGTCCGAGGGCCCGCTGAAGCTCACGGTCCCCGTCAGCCAGGCCTATACGTCGGTGTCGTTCTACACGCGCAACGAGATCGCCTATTACGCCATCAATGATCGCTCCGCGGGCAAGCGCGTCATCGAGCTCGACCTGATGACCGAAACCCAGCACGAGGATCTGCCCGAGGACGAAGAGGTCACGGCTGCCGACCGGCTCATCATCGATTCGCCGACGACGACCGGCTTGATCGTCCTGAAGGCGCTGGCCGCCGAGCCGGGCCTCATGCCGCAGGCGCAGGCCACCCTTGCGGCAGCCAGTTGCGGCTTGCAGGCCGAGACGCCGGCAAAGTCGGAGAAGCCGCGGGGCAAGCGGTAAGGCGCTACGAAGCGCTTGGATGAATTCGACAATGCTCTCTTCATCCTTCGTGGCATAGTAGTCGTCTCGCGCCGCTGCTATGACGTAACAGGACGTCGGAGCTTCGCTCAACATCAGGTCATGCCCCTCGAAATCGAACGGAAGTTTCTCGTCAGGACCGATGCCTGGCGAGATCAGACGACGCACTCAGAACGGCTGCGCGACGGCCTCGTCGCACGTCAGGACGGACTCAAGGTTCGCGTTCGCTGCTACGGCAACCGCACGACGCTTTGCGTGAAGAGCGCCCGTCGCGGCCTGACGCGGGACGAGTTCGAATACGAGATTCCTGCCGATCATGCGGAGGCGATCTTCGCGCATTGCGAGGGGCGCATCCTCGAGAAGACGCGTCACTACGTGCCGGGAGACAGCGGCATCTGGGAGGTCGACGTCTACCACGGCGCGCTCGAAGGCGTCGTCATCGCGGAGATTGAGGTGCCGTCCGAGACGACGAGCGTGACGCTTCCCGATTGGGTCGGCGACGAGGTCACCGGCGATCCGCGCTACAGCAAGGCCAACATGCTGACGGAGCGCTCGCGTGCGGCGACGGTGCGGGAGCTGCGACGCGCCCGTCTTGCAGGCCTGTGATGCGCAGGGTGCGCCGATTGACCCGTGTCAAACCGCCCCGGCAAAGCCCATCTTAAACAGCGCGGGCTTTGGCGGGTCGAAACGTCCGCGCATGGAGTTGGCGGAATGAGCTCATCACAGGTGATGTCGCAGGCGCTGCGCGCCAAGATCATGTCGGCGGATGATGCCGCCGCGCTGGTCGAGCCCGGCAGCCACGTCGGCATGAGCGGCTTCACCGGCTCGGGCTATCCCAAGGCGGTGCCGATGGCGCTGGCGCGCCGCATCGAAGCCGCGCATGCGCGCGGCGAGCCGTTCCGCATCGGCGTGTGGACCGGCGCATCGACGGCGCCCGAGCTCGACGGTGCGCTCGCCAAGGCCAATGGCATCGATCTGCGCCTGCCCTATCAGTCCGATCCGACGACGCGCCAGCGCATCAATGCCGGCAGCATCGAGTACATCGACCTGCATCTCAGCCATGTCGCGCAATTCGTGTGGTTCGGCTTCCTTGGTCATCTCGACGTCGCCGTCATCGAATGCGCCGGCATCCTGCCCGATGGGCGGCTGATCCCCTCGACCTCGATCGGCAACAACAAGACCTGGCTCGACCAGGCCGACCGCGTCATCATCGAGGTCAATTCGTGGATGAACCCGGCGCTGCTCGGCATGCACGATGTCTATTACGGCACGCGACTGCCGCCGCATCGCACGCCGATCCCGATCGTCGCGGCCGGCGACCGCATCGGCGAGACCACCTATCGCTGCAATCCCGACAAGGTCATCGCCATCGTCGAGACCCACGCGCCGGATCGCAACACGACCTTCGCACCGCCGGACGATGTCTCGCGCGCGATCGCCGGTCACATCCTGGAGTTCTTCGCGCACGAGGTGAAGCAGGGCCGCCTGCCGCGCAATCTGCTGCCGCTGCAGTCCGGCGTCGGCAATGTCGCCAATGCCGTCATGGCCGGGCTCGACGAAGGTCCCTTCCCGCATCTGACCGCCTACACCGAGGTCCTGCAGGACGGCATGCTCAATCTCATCCGGTCGGGACGGATGGATCTCGCTTCCGCCACCGCACTCTCGCTGAGTTCGGAGGCTGCGCTCGAATTCAACCGCGAGATCGAGTTCCTGCGCGACCGCATCGTGCTCAGGCCGCAGGAGATCTCCAACCATCCCGAGGTGATCCGAAGGCTCGGCGTCATCGCGATGAACGGCCTGATCGAGGCCGACATCTATGGCAACGTCAATTCGACCCATGTCCGCGGCAGCAGCATCATGAACGGCATCGGCGGCTCCGGCGACTTCGCCCGCAACGCCTATCTGTCGATCTTCATGACGCCATCGACGGCGAAGAACGGAGCCATCTCCAGCATCGTGCCGATGGTGACGCATGTCGACCACACCGAGCACGACGTTCAGATCCTGGTGACCGAACGCGGCCTCGCCGATTTGCGCGGCCTGTCGCCGAAGCAGCGCGCCCGCATCATCATCGAGAAGGCCGCGCATCCGCGCTTCCGCCCGGCCCTGGCTGACTATTTCGAGCGCGCTTGTCGCGATGCGACCGGCAAGCACACGCCGCATCTGCTCGAGGAGGCGTTCAACGTCGTTCGGCCGGATTGAGAGAGGCGGGCCGCAGACCGCAGCGGCACTTCTCGTAGTCGACGGGATCGTGGCTGTTCACGATCGTGACCTGGTCGCCATGATCGCATTTGAGGCGCCGCAGCCGCGCCTGGTTGGCCATGCGCGTCGCACGATCCAGGTCACCCTTGCGCTGAAACAGGCCGAGCAGCAGCGGCATGCGTGGCCGCGCGTCGAGCTGGCCGTGGAAGAAATAAGCGTCGCCCGCGTGCAGCAGCCATGTGTCGCCCCGACGCACGGCAATGCCGCAATGTCCGGGCGTGTGGCCGGGTAGCGGAATGACCAGGATATCGCCGCTGTGCTCGACGGCCGCGCGAACGCCACGGAAGCCGAACCAGTCCTCGCCATCATCGTCGTAGAGCTGCCAGTCGGGGCGATGTCGCCATTGACCCGTCACGTAGCGGCCGCGCGGCGGTGGCGGAGCCCCGTCGACGGCCATCGCGTGCTCCGCACGATGAACGTGCACCTTGGCCTTCGGGAAGTCGCCGATGCCGCCGGCGTGATCACGGTCGAGGTGGGTCAGCAGGATGTGCCTCACATCGTCGGGCGAGAACCCCAGCGCCCTCACCTGCTGCAGCGCCGTTTCAGCCAGATCGAGTTGCGGCGCGGCCTGCCTCACCCAGCGCGGACCCAATCTTGCGGGATCGGCGATGTCGGCGCTGCCGATGCCGGTATCGACCAGCACCAGCCCGTCTTCGTCCTCGATCAGCAGGCAATGGCAGACCAGCCGGGCGCGTGCAAACAGGCCGCCGCTGCCGCTGACCAGCCGGCCTCCTCGCGGACACATCGTGCCGGTGTTGATGTGGTGGACGCGCATCGATCTCCTCCCAGGCTTCAAGCTGCAACATCCAGCGCATGCTTGCGTGCGGGCTTACGATAAGTAAAATATTGTTCTGTGATACCTGGGATAGGCTGTGCCTATGGATATCCGCGAGCTTCGCTACTTCTCCGCCGTGTTCGAGGAACGCAGCCTGACCCGGGCCGCGGCGCGGTGCTACGTCTCGCAGCCGTCGATCTCGCTGGCGATCGCCAATCTCGAGACCGAGCTCGGCGCCGAGCTGTTCCTGCGTCACCGCAAGGGCGTCGTGCCGCTGGAAGCAGCCGAACGTCTGCAGCCGATCGCGCGCCGGATCGTCGACGAGGCCGACGCGGCCCGCAACCTGTTCCGGCATGGCGCACCCAGGCAGGTGCTCAAGCTCGGCCTGATGCGCACCCTTGACGGCCGCCGCGTGACGGCGCTGCTCAAGCCACTCACGGCGCGCGAGGATCTCAGGCTGCACATCGTCGGCCCGACCGAACGGGCCGACGCGCGCATCGTCGCGAGAAGCCTCGCCGGCGATGCCGAGCATTTCCTGTCGCTGTGGAGCGAGCGCTACGTCGCGGCCCTGCCCCTCGCACATCCGCTCACCTTGAAGCCGCGCCTGCGCGCGGCCGATCTCGCCGACGTCGCGATGATCGACCGCTGTCATTGCGAGCACAGCGTGCTGGCCGGCCGCAGCAGCAAGCCGCGCGAGATCGCCGCCATCGCCGAGACGGAAGATTGGGCCCTGGCGCTGGTTGCCGCCGGCGTCGGCGTGGCGATCGTTCCCGAAGGCGTGGTCCAGGACAGACGCGACGTTGCCGTCCGCGAGATCGAGATGACGTTGAAACGTCAGGTCGGACTGGCTTACCCGGCCTCACGCGCGCCGACCGAGGCACTGAGGACGCTGATCGCGACGCTGAGAGCGTCGGCGCTGCAGAGTCCACGCGGGGCGACAAGACCGCCGAAACGAGCACCGGCCAAGCCGGGCCGGCGTCGCAAGGTCGCGCCGGGCTAGCCCCGCGTCGTCAGCGGCCGCTCGATCAAGGGCCGCGCAGCCACCGGCGGATTGGCGGTCTGCGAGGCCAGCTCGGTGATCAGGCGATCGGCCTCGGCGGCCATCCCGTCGGGCGCCTGCAGCACCAGGCGCTCCAGCGCCCAGCGATAGGACGAGACGCGCTGCTCCAGGCTGATCTGCACCCATTGCACGATCAGCGAATTCTCCTGCATGCGCGCGACCGCGTCGGCCTTCTCGCGGGGCGAGAGCTCCGTCATGTATTTCATGCTGGCGTCGCGCTTGCGGTCGAGATCGATGACGCGGATCGCGGAGGCGAAGAACGGCTCGAAGCGCGTGATGTCGTCACGCACGTCGTCGATCAGCTGCGCATAGCGCGAGGCATGCGAGCGATGCGGCTCGTCGATCAGGGCGCGACCATAGGCGGTGCGGTCGAACGCCACCTTCTGGCGCCACGGCGACGGCGACGGCTGATAGTCGCCGAACACCGCCTTCCAGGCGGGGCGCGAATGCGGCGGCTCGATCAGCGGATAAGCGAGGTCGCGCAGCTGGCGCTCATTGTCGGTCAGCTGGAACTGCGATGGCCTGACGCCGACGCTGGCCGTGGCTTCCGCCCCGATCCATTTGTGCATGTCGTCGTTGCGCATGTCGGCGCGCGTGCGGCCGAAATCCCCGCCACTGCAGGCGCCGAGCAACCCGCCTGCGATCAACAATGTCAAGATCGGCGCGGCACGCCAGACCGGAAGCATCATGGCCGGCATTCCCATTCCCCTGAATGTCAGCGGCGACGGCGGCGGCGGCTTGGAGCTGCGCCCTCGCGGGGGCCGCGATCGTCGGTCGTGCTCTCGCGCTCGATCCGAACGACGGGAAGAATCAGGATCGTTCCCATGCCCTCCTGCGGCGCGCCGGTCGCGGCAGGCCGCGCGCGACGCGCAACGTCCGCCGGGAATTCAATGATGGTCGCCATGTCTACTCTCTTTCGTGCCCGAAGTTCTTACCCCCTCAAACTCCCCATCGCCCGAACTTCGCAGGCAAGAGAGCACGCAAAACTGACGATTACGGATGCCCATCGCAACGAGAGACGAAGCGGCATCCAACGCGGCGAGGATCAGGCCGGCGGCGTGACGAGGCCAAGGCGAGATCATCGAACGGATCGATTAAGATCAGGACGTGGTTAAGAGGATATTAATGCGCCGCACCGGAACACGGATGACGTGCATTCGCGCGGGAAATGGCAAGCCGGCGTTGCGCCTTTGTCTCACCGGGAAAATTCGGCCGATCTTCACCGATTGTTTTCCTTAACGGCCCATTAAAACAGTTGGTCTCTAATCGGCGCAACGATTGCCGAAGTTGCGTACCCGACATGACAAGATCATCGCTGTTCCCCGGCTTCGACGGGCTGCTGACGCTCTCGCGCCGCGAGGGCGTCGACATCAAGCCGACCCTGCTGCGCGTCCTGACCGATCTCTACGTTCAAGCGAGCACACATTCTGCGGACGAGGAGCGGCAGTTCGTCGAGCTGGTTTCTCGACTGGTCGATGACGTCGACGACACGACGCGTGCCGCCGTGCGCGCACGCCTCGCCATCTATCCGGGCACGCCGATCGAGATCCTGGACAAGCTCGGGCTGCGGCCGGCGCAGGATGCGCCGATGCCGCCGCTCGCAGGCCTCATTCCGCCTGCGCTCCGCCCGCCATCAGCCAAGGCGCCGGCGCGGGACGCTTCGGCCGCCGCAGGACTGGCGATGCAGCCGAAGGATGCGGCCGAGCTCGCTGAGATGTTCCTGCGCGCCGGTGCGAAGGAGCGCATCGCGATCCTGGAGAATCTGGCGACGGCGCCGCTCAAGCCTGCCGCGCCGACGCCGCAGCATCGCGCGGCGCAGGCCATCGAGGCGCTGGAGATGGCCGCCTTCAACGCCGACGCCGAGACCTTCACCATCGAGATCGGCGAAAGCCTGATCCTGCCCGCGCGCATCACCCAGGATGTCATGAACGACGAGAGCGGCGAGCTGCTCGCCTGCGCCGCCAAGGCGCTGGGCATGCCGGCGCCGGTGTTCGAGCGCGTGCTGCTGTTCCTCAAGCCGGAGATGGGCCAGTCGGTCCACACGGTGTTTCGGCTGTCCCGCTTCTACGAGCGCCTCAGCGAGCGCGCGGCACTGATCATGCTGGCGGCTTGGCGCGGCTCGGCCATGGCGGCGATCCGGGCGAAGCATCGCACCGCGCTGTACGACGACGAACGCCAGCACGTCCGGGGCAGCACCGCGCGGGTCGGCACGACGGGCTCGTCGAAGCCGATCGTGCGCACCGGGACTGACGGCTTCAAGCGGTGACGCCTCAAGGCTGCTCGCGCGCGAGATCGAGGAAGTGGCGGCCCTGCTTGTCCTCGGTCTCGACGATCCAGGCATCGGGGTCGAAGCGCAGCTCCTTGCGGAGACGCTCGTCGACCTCGAATTCAGCGATCGGCTGCGGCCAGGCGGAAACGAAGAGACGTTCGAATGGCCGGCTGTCGTCGTAGACGGCTTGCGGCGCCGGGACGTAGAGCTGGGCCGTGCGATCCATCAGCGCGACCTTGATGAAGACCGCGCCGGCCTCCTCCGCACCGCGGTGGCTGATCGCGCCGAACACGCCGGCCGACTGGCAGCGGCGCAGGTAGGCGCTGACCCAGATGCTCGTCTTCAGTCGCATGATGCTCAGGCCAGATGAAAGCGCGCTGCAAGGGCAGCCGACGGCCTGCTCTATTCGATCGGGTGACCGATGACAATTGCAAGCTCGCGGACCAGCCGATCCGACACCTGCCCCGTCACCGGCAGCTTGCGCTCGCGCTCGAACTTCTGGATCGCGGTCTGGGTGTCGGAGCCGATCATTCCCGTCGGCTTCAATTGACCGTAGCCATATTCGGTCAGCGCACGCTGAACCGCGGCGACACGGCGCGCATTGCCGCCCTGCTGCGTCGGCTGCGGACGCGGCGTGTTGCTCTGGCCGCCGCTGACGGACCTGACGAGATCAGCCAGCGGGTCGGCATATTTCTGATCCGGACGCGCATCGGCCGCACGCGGCTCGGTCACCCGCGGCTCGGTGGCGCGCGTCTCCGGCGGCCGGGTCTCGATCACTTTCGGATCGAACGGAGAAATGCCGGCGTCCAGTGGCCGTGGCCGCGGCAGCGGATTGGAACTGGCTAGCACCGGCGGAATGGTGACGATGGAACCGAACATCGGCGCCGGGTGCGGCCCCGATTGCAGGAACACCGCGTTGACGATGATCGCGCTTCCGGCAGCGCAGGCCAGCAGGCCGGCAAGCAGATCCTTCGGGCTGTAGAGCATCGCGCGCATCAGCCAGCCGCGCTCGTCGGCCGCGTCGACGACGGCGGCAGCCGCAGTGGCGCGCTTGCGACGGCGCGGCGGCGCCGGATCATCGTCTGCAACTCGTCTAGGCACTCTTCTTCACCTGGATCATCTGCCCCGGCTGGGCCGACCGCGAGGGCGACAGCGGCGTGATCGTGGCGCCCGTCGCCTCGGCGACGAAATTGATCGGCAGCGCGACCGAGACCGTCGTCCCCTCGTCGAGCTTGCTTTCTATCGACATTTCGCCGCCGTGCAAGTTCACGAGGCTCTTGACAATCGAGAGACCGAGTCCGGTTCCCTCATGCCGACGCTGATAGGTCTTGCCCGCCTGGAAGAACGGATCGCCGATCCGCTTGAGATCGTCGGCGGCGATGCCGACTCCATTGTCGGTGATTCGCATCAGCAGACGCTGACCATCGACGCCGGCGGACACCGTGACCCGGCCGCCACGCTCGGTGAACTTGATGGCATTGGAGACGAGGTTGAGCACGATCTGCTTGAAGGCGCGCGGATCGCCGGTGATGACGGGCAGATCATGCGGCGCATCGGCCGACAGATCGACACCGTTCTCGCGCGCGCGCAGCGCCAGCAGGTTGCAGCAATTGAACAGCGCGGCGCGCGGCGCGAACGGCTCCGGCGTGATTTCGAAATTGCCGGACTCCATCTTCGACATGTCGAGGATGCCGTTCACCACCGACAACAGATGCTGGCCGGAATCGTTGATGAGTTGCGCGTATTCGCGACGCCGGGCCGCGTTCAACACCAGCACCTGCTCCTGCATCAGCATTTCCGAGAAGCCAATGATCGCGTTCAGCGGCGTGCGCAGCTCGTGGCTCATTGTGGCGAGGAACCGCGTCTTGGCCGCGTCGGCGCGCTCCGCCGCGTTGCGCGCCAGCTCGAGCGCCTGCTCCTGCAGCTTGCGATCGGTGACGTCGCGCATGACCGCGACCACCTCCTGCTCCGATCCAGCAGGCGTCAGGCCCGCGCGATCGAGCGGCCGGCAGCGCATCTCGACCCAGATGAAGTCGCCCGGATGCTGCGCTCCGCGAACCTCGCCCGCCCCATCGCGCCGCAGGCGGAACTCGACGCTCGACGCCTCGCTGCCGCTGGCCGCCTCGGAGAGCGCCGTGAGATAGGCCGGACGGTCTGCGACGTGGACGCGTTCGAACAGGCCATGCCCCTGCAGCTGGGCAATCGACGCTCCGAGCAACGTCTCGGCAGCAGGAGAGATGAACATGACGGCGCCGTTGCGGCGGTGACGGGAGATCACGTCGCTCATGTTGCGCGCGAGCAGACGATAGCGCTCCTCCTCCATCGACAGCAGCGTCACGCTGGTGCGCGCCAGCGTGTCGGCGGCGAAGGCCAGCACGGCGGCGTAGAGCGTGGCGGAGGCGACACCGAAGGCGAGCAGGCCGGTGCGCAATGCCGGATTCGTCTCCGGCTTCGGCAGCCAGCCGAGATGACCGATCAGGATCAGCAGCAGCGCGCAGGACAGCGCAAGCGCGGCGGAGAACACGACGACGCGGCGCGAGGCCGAGAACGCGGCCTCCAGAGGAACGACGATCAGCCACACCGCGGCGAAGGACTCGATGCCGCCGGTCTCGACCGACACGGCCATGATCAGCGCCGACAGCGCCAGCGACGACAGCGCGCAGGCGCTCTCGTAGCGGCCGGTGCGCGACAGATACCAGGACAGCAGGATCGGCGCGATCAGCCAGGCCAGCGCGCCGACCTCGAGTGCGCTCGGAGCGCCGCGCATCGCGAGATAGGCCGGGAACACGGCGAAGGCGGCAAGGCTGCCGAGCAGGCGCGGCGCGATGAAGGCGCGATGGCGCGCGCGCGTCATCGCATCAGTTCGAGCCGATGGATGCAGCAACGCATCAAGACTATCGCGGATGATACTCAACACACTCACGGCTCTCGCGCCTCGGCCTGTCGGTCGTTCTCAGCAAAGAGAGAGAACGCGCCGGGACGCCCCCTGTCGTCGGTAGTCACCGTGTCAGACTCGCATTAAGCGAACGCTAAGGGCCTGACTGCGGCGACGAGCCCATTCGGCAGGGATGGTGAATGCATCGTTTCCAGCCGCGCCCTCGGTTGCGAAAGCGTCGCGATCTACAGCCGGTTGCAAGCGGCATTCGTTGCGCGCCAACCAAAAATTTACGCCGAAAAAAGTTCGAGGGTCAGGTTCGGGAATTCTCAACCAATTAAGCCCAATGCAAGCAGTCGCGACGTAGAACAAAAGCAGCTGCGATCCCGGTTGCGCGATTCAGGGACAGAACGCGGGATCAGCAGCACGGTCGGGGTTGCGTGATGTTCTTTCTGCTTCGGATGGCATTCTGGCTCGGGCTCGTGCTTGTGCTGCTGCCGCGTGAAAAGAGCCCTGACACGGACAAGCTGCCGCAGATCAATGCGCACGAAGCGGTGCAGGCCGCGACCGCTGCCGTCTCCGACATGAGCCAGTTCTGCAAGCGCCAGCCGCAGGCCTGCGAGGTCGGCGGCCAGGCCGCGACCGTGATCGGTCACCGCGCCCAGGAAGGCGCCCGCAAGATCTATCAGATCATCACCGACAAGCCGGAGGCGGCCGAGAAGCCGAGTGCGGCGGACAAGCTCATCGGCCCGGTGAAGCCCGCCAGCCTCGACAAGCGTGGCAACGATCATACCGGCTCGATCGACGCCCCCGTGCTCGAGGAGGTTCCCACCAGCGAAGCGCCGGTCGATACGCTTTCGGCCGACGATCTCACGGCCGAATGGCAGTTGCCGCCGACGCCTTGATCGCGCGGGAACCGGCTGTCGCTTTCGTCGCGCCGAACCCCTATATGAGGGTTCGGACGGGACCGAAGAGCATCATGACAATCGACGAGATTCGCGACAATTTTGCCCTGCTGGACGATTGGGACGACCGCTACCGCTACGTCATCGAGCTCGGCCGCACGCTGGCGCCGATGCCCGAGGACGAGCACTCCGCAGTCAACAAGGTCCAAGGCTGCGCCAGCCAGGTCTGGCTCTCCAAGCATGCCGATCACAGTGGCGCCGTTCCGGTGCTGAACTATCTCGGCGACAGCGACGCGCACATCGTCCGCGGCCTGATCGCGATCCTGCTGACGCTGTATTCCGGCCGCACGCCGCAGGAGATCCTCACCATCGATGCGCCTGCAGTGTTCGACGAGCTCGGATTCCGCGAGCATCTCACGCCCCAGCGCTCCAACGGCCTGCGCTCGATGGTCGAGCGCATCCGCTCGGACGCGCGCGAAGCGCTCACTGCGGCGTCCTGACCGGTCTCAGCTACTTCTCGCGCTCGGGGCGCTGCTGCCCCAGGCCCATCTTCTTGGCGAGCTGCGAGCGGGTCACCGCGTAGTTCGGCGCCACCATCGGATAGTCCGGCGGCAGGTTCCATTTGTCGCGGTACTGCTCCGGCGTCATGTTGTACTGCGTGCGCAGATGCCGCCGCAGCGACTTGAAGCGCTTGCCGTCCTCGAGACAGACCAGATAGTCCGGATGGATCGACTTCTTCACCGGCACCGCCGGGCGGGCCGGCTCGGGAGCAGGCTCGCTCCGTCCGGCCGCGACCCGGGTCAGCGCCGCATGCACCTGGCTGATGAGGGATGGAATCTCGGCCGCAGGCGTCGGGTTGTTGCTCAGATAGGCCGAGACGATGTCGGCGGTCAGATCGATAAAGCTCTTGCCGGCCCCTTCGGTCATCGAAAACCCACCCCGCCCCCAACCACTGACTTTCCGTCGCAAGTATCACCCAAACCGGGTGAACGCGTCATCTGTCATTTCTCCAAGCAATATGGGCGAATGACTGGCAAAATGACAATAAGGTGAGGACTTCTTCTTGAGAAGTCTGCCCTCGCCTCAGTACTGTGTACCGTATGCCAGTCTTCCGGATCGCCAAGCGCGTCAGGCGCGGCCTTCGAGGTGCGTGCGCAGCTCGTCGATCGATGCAAAACGCATCATCCCTTCCGGCATCTGCGCTTCGATCGAGCCATCCGAATAGAGCGAGTAGGCCATCCCGTCGACGACGCCCGACTTGATGATGGTCGCTGCCGGCGGATCCATGTCCTGCGGCTCGGGAGCCGGTGTCGGCTCGGGCTCCACGAAGGCCGGCGCGGCGCGCGCCAGCCGGCGAGGGAACGGCGGCCGCAGCGATTCGGAGGGGCGTGCCCGCTCGGGCCGCGACCAGCTGTCCTCCAGACCCGGAGAAGCGGGCTCGGACGCCGGCTCATCGAGCGGCATGGCGGGGGGCTCGCTGAGCGGCGGCGACCGAAAATCCGTCGGCATCGGCTCGGCCGCGCGCTTTTCGGCGCGCTCACGCTCACGTCGCGACGACGAGGCGAACAGCAGGTTGCGCCGCGGCCGCTCGGCGGGCTCCGCAGCCTGCTCATCCGTCTCCTGCTCAGGGAGGGGATTGCGCAAGGACGCGGGCAACGGAGGCGACAGCGGTGCGGAGGTCGACGACAAGGGCGAGGACAGGTCCGGCATCCGCGGCCGGGGCCGCGGTGAGCCGCCCTCACGCCACATATCTTCTGCGGGCGGGACCGGAGACGAGTCGAGCTCGGCCTTGCTGCCGGCGCCCGGCAGTTGCAGGGTCCTGACCTCGGTCTCCGCTGCGGTGCGCGTTCGCAGCCGGTGGGAAATGACCTTCAGCTCGCTCAGGAGCGCCGAAAGCCCAAACAGGATGAGCCCGCTGCACACGCCGAGAGTTCCCGACAGGATCAGCGTGTTGCCCACGCTGAACTCCTTCACCGGAATTCCCCAAGCGATCGCTCCAAGCCCGGCCAGAACGGCCAAGGCTCCAGCGGCCAACATAGCACTCATCATTCGAACCCATCCCCTAATGCGTCGGTTCCGGACGGCGTCCTACCGATATCACACTAGTTAGCTGCGGATGCCCCGCGTCCCTTGAATCCCGGTTCTAGTCGAAATCCGCGACAATTTGCAGCAGAAGTTCGGCCGGAGCCGTTTCCCTCCCCGGCAGAGAAGCTCAACGCGCCACGATCAAGCCACATTCGCTCCCGCCAACCCACGGAACCGTCTCGGGTTCCTCCGGGTTCTTGCGGGGTCTCCCGGTTCAGGACGCGTTCATGTCACTGTGCCAATATGGCGCCAAGCAGCCGAAAATCGGGCTCCTGCTGCACTGCGATGGTCGTCGGACGTTCATATTTCCAACACCTCGGAAACCGTGGCGCGCTATACGCAAACGGGGAAAAGCAGGCCTGAAGCGCGGAAGCGGGGTCGTTAGGGGACGCCGGGTCACCATCAGCCATGACATCGATAACCACTTCGGTCCTCGAGACGCCGATCCGGCGAACACTCGAACGGACTTGTGACGATCTCGCCATGTTCGTGCTCGCCGCCGTCGCGGTCGTGGCCGGACTGACATTCCGGGATTATGGCCTCGGCTGGGATGATTACACCCATGCCGAATATGCCGATCTGTTGCTGCGCATGTACGGTTCCGGGTTCAGGGACCAGGCGGCGCTGTCGTTCGCCAATCTCTATATGTACGGCGGCGGGTTCGACATGGTTGCAGCCCTGCTGCACAAGATCCTGCCACTGGAATTGTTCGAAACCCGGCGCTTGGTCGGCGCCCTGGTCGGCCTGATCGGGCTGGCCGTGACCTGGCGCCTGGCCCGCCGCATCGGCGGCGCGGTCGCCGGCCTGTCGGCCCTGCTGCTGCTGGCGCTGTGCCCGATCTTCTACGGCCACATGTTCATGAACCCGAAGGATGCCCCTTTCGCGGTCGCCATGGTCGTGCTGCTGATGGGGCTGGTCCGGCTCGCCGATGAATACCCCTACCCCTCGCCGCGCACCATCCTGATCCTTGGCCTGGGCGCCGGCTTCTCGATCGGCTCGCGCATCCTGGGCGGCATGGCGGTGGTCTACGCCATGGTCGGCTTCATGCCGCTGTTCATGGAGGAATACCGCACGCAAGGCACCCGCGAGGCGGTCCGCCGCTTTGCCTCCGTGCTCTATATGCTGATCCCCGGCCTGATCCTGGGCTACCTGATCATGGGCCTGATCTGGCCGTGGTCGATCATCGAGCCCGCCAACCCATTCCGGGCCCTGACCTACTTCTCGCACTTCTTCGAGAAGCCGTGGAAGGAGATGTTCGACGGCGCACTGGTTTCGGTACCGGACATGCCATGGTCCTACCTGCCGACGCTGTTCGCGCTGCAGCTGCCCGAGCTGATGATCGCATTGTTCGTGGCCGGCGCCGTCGCCTCGATCATGTCGCTGTCGCGGCCCGACATGCCGGCGCGGCAGAAGAGCATCCTGCTGATGCTGACCCTGGCGGCGACACTGCCGATCCTGATCGCGATCGTCAAACGCCCGGCGCTGTACAACGGCATCCGCCACTTCGTCTTCGTGATCCCGCCGATGGCCCTGCTCGGAGGCGTCGCCTTCTCCTGGCTGCTGTCCTGGCTCAACAATGACGAGCGCCGCAGCTGGCAGCCGGTGGCCATCGCCGCCTTCTGCTTCGGCCTGTTGCTGCCGCTGGCGGAGATGATCCGGCTCCATCCCTATCAATACACCCACTTCAACTACATCGCCGGCACGGTGCGCGAGGCCGACACCCGCTTCATGCTGGACTATTGGGGACTGGCACTGAAGCAGGCGTCGGACGGCCTGAAGGAACAGCTCGACGAGCGCCAGGAGGTGCCGCCGATCGGGCACAAGTGGAAGGTCGCGGTGTGCGGCCCGCAGCGACCGGCCCAGGTCGCGCTCGGCCCTGACTTCACCATTGGCTGGGACAGCCATGCGGCCGATTTCGCGATGACGCTCGGCGAGTTCTACTGCAAGGGACTGACCGCGCCCGTGATGGTCGAGATCAAGCGCGACGACGTCGTGTTCGCCCGCGTCTACGACATCCGCGGCCGCAGCATCTCGAGCCTGCTGTCGATTCCGGCGCCCTGAGGCTCAGGCTCGGCCAAACGACATGACTGCCTCCCCGCCTCCGCGCCTTGTCGCGCGGGGGCGGGCCGCTTAGTCTCCGGCCACCCCACGCCGTCGGAGAATGCCATGTCGCCAGCCGAAGCACGCCTCAAGGAAGTGCCGTCCAACATGACCGAGGCCGAATGGTCTCAGCGGGTCAATCTCGCCGCCGCCTACCGGCTGGTGGCGATGTTCGGCTGGGACGACCTGGTCGACACCCACATCTCGGCCCGCGTGCCCGGCCCCGAGCATCACTTCCTGATCAACCCTTACGGCCTGCTGTTCGAGGAGATCACCGCCTCCAGCCTGATCAAGGTCGACCTCTACGGCAACCAGCTGTCCGAGAGCGAGTACAGCATCAACCCGGCGGGCTTCACCATCCATTCCGCGATCCACGAGGTCCGCGAGGATGCCGGCTGCGTCATCCATCTGCATACGCTCGACGGCGTCGCGGTATCCAGCTGTGCCGACGGCCTGCTGCCGCTGAACCAGATCGCGCAATACGTCACCCACGACCTTGCCTATCACGACTATGAAGGCGTCGCGCTGGACCACGACGAGCGGCCGCGGCTGCAACGCGATCTCGGCAGCAAGAACCACATGCTACTGCGAAATCACGGCACGCTGACGGTGGGCCGCTCCGTCGCCTCCGCGTTCGAGCGCATGTATCACCTCGAGCGTGCCTGCTCGATCCAGGTCCGCACCCGCACGCTCGGCCCCTCGGCCTATCCGGTGCGCGACGAAGTGATCGACAAGAACGCCAAGCTGTTCGACAACGAGGAGCGCGTCGAGCTCCGCTCCAACCAGCTCGTCTGGCCGCCGCTGCTGCGCCGGCTCGACCGCGTCAATCCGGGCTACCGGAATTGATTTTCACGGGCTGGTCAGCTAAACAGAAGCCATCATCCTCTACGCTATCGTGAATGAAACGCCGTCCAATTCCGGGCGGCGTTTTTGCGTTTGGGTCATGCCGGCGGAAGGAAGCGCGGCGTCAGTCGGCGCTGCATTCGATCTTGCCCTGCACCTCCCGCTTCGTGCCTGCCTTTTCGTCCGGCAGATGAGCCACGAGCTGGTACTGCCCGCGGTAAGGCGAATCGTCGCCGCGGACACGGCGAGTCTTGATGATCAGGGTCAGTTCGGGCGAAGGCTCCTTGCCGTCCTTGATCCAGCTGACGGCGAGCCTGATCTCGCGATCATCGTACCAGGTCTGGGTCAGGTGCTCGGCTTCGAAGGTGACGCGCCGCGCGGCCGGCGGCATCCAGGGCACCTTGAATTCAGCCTCGCCGCCGAACCCTCCGATCGCACTGCCGACGGAGCGCCCGGCAGATCCATGCAATTCCACGTCGATGGCCTTGTCCTTGGCGTAGCAGATCACGGTGCTGCTCGCCTGCGCCGAGACGCTCAAAAGGCAGGTCAGCGCCGCGAGAGTGACGCTCACTCCCCCTGTCGTGATGGCCATCAACGTGTTCTCCGTCCGGTCGACCCAATGCTTCGGCATTGGTCGCCTGACGGGCGTATCTGGTTTGATGGTGAGGAGGACACCAGCCGATGACGAACGCCGCCCGGGTCGGGCGGCGTCGGGGACGTGCGGGTCTTTGATCCGTCGCTCCGCTCACACCAGGCTCGCGCGCTCCCCTTCGGGCCACTCGCGCGCCGCACCGAGCCCTTGCAGCTCCGCCGCCAACCGCCGTTCGACGAAGCGGCGCTCATGGTCGGCGAGCTTGGTCGCCAGCAACCGACGATAGCGCCGCACATTCGCCTCGCGAGAAAACCGCATGCGAGCGGCAGGCCGCATCCGGATCCCCGCTCCCCGGAGTGCATGATCGATTGCGGCACCGTCCGCCTCCACGTCGATCCGCGGAACGACGCGCATCGCGGCGCCGCCGCGCGGGCGCGGCGGCTGATCCTCGCGATCGAGCTGCCGCAGCGCGCCGAGAATGTCGGCGAGATGAAGCGGCCTGGAGAGGCCCGGAATCTTGCGCAGACCGGGCTGCGACTCGACGGCATACATATCCGACGCCCAGGACGATAGGATCAGCCGCTTCTCGGCCCTGCACAGCTTGCTGTCGTTGAGCAGGTCGGCCGGAGATTCGTAATGCGAGACCGGATGGAAGCCGGCACTGCCCGCGGTGATCGAAATACGATGCTCGTTCATGGCGTGTCTCCTCCTACGCTCCTTTCACGAGAGACAGATGATGCATGGACGCGGGCACAGACGGCCCGCGTCGCGTATCGAACAACTCAGGCCGCCTTCTGCTGCGCGATCTGCTCCACCGGCGCGGTGCTGATGGCGATGCGGCGCGGCTTCATGGCCTCGGGGATCTCGCGCACCAGCTCGATCCGCAACAGACCATTGTCGAACGAGGCGTTCGTCACCTGCACATAGTCGGCGAGATTGAATTGCCGCTTGAAGGGCCGCGACGAGATGCCCTGATAGAGGTACTCGCGGGTCTCCTTGTCAGCCTTGCGGCCTTCCACCGTGAGCACGTTGTGCTCGGCCGTGATGCTCAGCTCATCCGGCGCGAAGCCGGCGAGCGCCAGCGAGATCTGATAGCGGTCGTCGCCGAGCCGCTCGATGTTGCAAGGGGGGTAGTTGTCCTCGACGGCGCGCTGGGTCTCGTCGAGCAGGCTGAACAGGCGGTCGAAGCCGATGGTCGAACGCCACAGCGGGCTGAAATCATACGTCCTCATAGCCAAGTCCTCCAAAGAGCAAGATGGATACGAAGGAGCGCCGGGCCGATGCAGGACACCTCGGGGACCAGACAACGGGTCAGCGCCCAGAGTACAGCCGGGCCCCAAGAGCACCCGGCACCGCCGGAGCGGCGACAAACGACTTAGAAAAACGCAGGCCTATTTCAAGAGCCTGCTCCGAATTTTTCTCACACGACGAACGGCCCTGCCCAAGGCGTCACGCTGCCACGGCGGACAGCCGTTGCAGCCGCATGGTCGCCTCGCGCAAGACGCTGACCAGCCGCTCGCGCTCGCGCGGGTCGATGTCGCCCCGCGACAGCACGGCCTGGCAATGCGCAACGACACGCTGCTCGCTCTCGATCAGGAAACGCGTCAGCCGTCTTGGATCAGCAATGGCCATGACGGATACCGGGTTGGGCGGAGGATGATGATACTGCCAGGCAGGCATGGATGCCCCTGCAAACGCGCGCTGCGCTGCATCGAGACCGGGCGGCGCGACAGCGCCCAACCGCACCTCCCGTCGGCCATCGGCCCGTCGGCAGACCGATCGCTCGCACGATTGTGGCCGGCTCTGGACGGACTGCGGTCGTAGTTCGAATTGATAGCTGCGCGTTGTGGCCGATCCACGGCCGCCGGCCACAGCAACTAATTTTCTTTTGAAGAGCCGTGGCGGAGCCGGCCTCGCCGGTCCGCCACGGCAAGGCGATCAGAAGTCCATCGACGGGGCCGCAGCAGCCGGCTCCGCCTTCTTCGGCTTGTCGGCCACCAGCGCCTCGGTCGTAATCAACAGCGAGGCGACCGAGGCCGCATCCTGCAGCGCGGTGCGGACCACCTTGGCCGGATCGATCACGCCGGCCTGCACCAGATCCTGGTACTCGCCGGTCGCGGCATTGAAGCCCCAGCTATAGGTGTCCTTCTCCAGCAGCTTGCCGACCACCAGCGAGCCATCGTCGCCGGCATTCTGCACGATCTGCCGCACCGGCACCTGGATGGCGCGCCTGATGATGTCGACGCCGGCCTTCTGGTCGGCGTTGGCGGTCTTGACGCCGTCGAGCACCTTGGTCGCGCGCAGCAGCGCCACGCCGCCGCCGGGCAGGATGCCCTCCTCCACTGCGGCGCGGGTGGCGTGCAGCGCATCGTCGACGCGGTCCTTCCGCTCCTTGACCTCGATCTCGGTCGCACCGCCGACCCGGATCACAGCGACGCCGCCGGCGAGCTTGGCCAGCCGCTCCTGCAGCTTCTCGCGGTCGTAGTCGGAGGTGGTCTCCTCGATCTGCAGCCTGATCTGCTGCGTCCGCGCCTCGATGTCCTTCTTGGCGCCGGCGCCGTCGACGATCGTGGTGTTCTCCTTGTCGATCACGACCTTCTTGGCGCGGCCGAGCATCGACAGCGTCACGTTCTCCAGCTTGATGCCGAGATCCTCGGAGATCGTGGTGCCGCCGGTCAGGATCGCGATGTCCTCCAGCATCGCCTTGCGGCGATCGCCGAAGCCCGGCGCCTTGACGGCCGCGATCTTCAGACCGCCGCGTAGCTTGTTGACGACCAGCGTCGCCAGCGCCTCGCCCTCGACGTCCTCGGCGACGATCAAGAGCGGCTTGCCGGACTGCACCACGGCCTCGAGTAGCGGCAGCATGGTCTGCAGGCCCGACAGCTTCTTCTCATGGATCAGGATGTAGGGATCCTCGAGCTCGACCCGCATCTTCTCGGAGTTGGTGACGAAATACGGCGAGACGTAGCCGCGGTCGAACTGCATGCCCTCGACCACTTCGAGCTCGGTGTCGAGGCTCTTCGCCTCCTCCACCGTGATCACGCCCTCATTGCCGACCTTCTGCATGGCCTCGGCGAGGAAGCGGCCGATCTCGTTGTCGCCATTGGCCGAGATGGTGCCGACCTGCGCGATCTCGTCATTGCTGGTGATCTTCCTGGCGTGTGCCTTGAGGTCTTTCACGATCGCGTCGACCGCGAGATCGATGCCGCGCTTAAGGTCCATCGGGTTCATGCCGGCGGCGACGGACTTCGCGCCCTCCTTCACGATGGCCTGGGCGAGCACGGTCGCGGTGGTGGTGCCGTCGCCGGCGAGATCGGCGGTCTTCGAGGCCACTTCGCGCACCATCTGCGCGCCCATGTTCTCGAACTTGTCCTCCAGCTCGATCTCCTTGGCGACCGTCACGCCGTCCTTGGTGATGCGCGGCGCGCCGAACGATTTCTCGATCACGACGTTGCGGCCCTTGGGACCGAGCGTGACCTTCACGGCATTGGCGAGGATGTCGACGCCGCGCAGCATGCGGTCGCGCGCGTCGGTGGAAAACTTCACGTCCTTGGCAGCCATGTTCGTCGTCTCCTTTCTCTAATGACTGTCAGTTCCGAGGAATCACGCGGCCTTCTTCGCCGCGACGGGGGCGTCGATGATGCCGAGCAGGTCGCTCTCCTTCATGATCAGGAGATCCTTGCCGTCGATCTTCACCTCGGTGCCCGACCATTTGCCGAACAGCACGCGGTCACCCGGCTTGACGTCGAGCGGCACCAGTTGCCCCTGCTCATTCCGCGCGCCAGGGCCCGCGGCGACGATCTCGCCCTCCTGCGGCTTCTCCTTGGCGGTGTCGGGAATGATGATGCCGCCCTTGGTCTTCTCCTCGGCATCGATACGGCGCACGAGCACGCGGTCGTGCAATGGACGGAAATGCATGCACATCCTCCTTCACAGTTCAGCGATGTCATAAGCCTCGGGTCCCCTGAGGCCCCCGGGCGGTGAACGACCTAGGAAAGCCGAACTTTTGGTTCAAGAGGGTCACGCAAAATTTTTGGCACTCGGTGGGAACGATTGCCAGGATGGCTCTTGACCGGGACAGCCCTCCTGACCAGTTTTACCAGCGCCGAAATCCGCTCCCCTTCCGTCGAGGAAAAAACGATGCAGCTTCTGCGTTGTGTCCGGCCTTTGGTCCTGATGCCGGCAATCGTGCTCTCCCTCCTGGCTGTCCCTGCCCTCGCCCAGATCCCCGACCTCAAGCTCGGCCGCGTGCCGACCCTGGCGCCGCTGGTGAAGGAAGTGACGCCGGCCGTCGTCAACATCTCGGTCGAGGGCAAGGTCCGGCAGGACAATCCGCTGTATCAGGACCCGCTGTTCCGCGACTTCTTCGACGTGCCCAAGCAGGTCGAGAAGCAGATCAGCGCCACCGGCTCTGGCGTTATCGTCGATGCGCAGCGCGGCTACGTGATGACCGCCAACCATGTCGTCGAGCACGTCACCACGGCGCAGATCCGCACCAAGGACGGCCGCAAGTTCTCCGCCCGTCTGGTTGGACGCGATCCCGCCACCGACATCGCGCTGCTGCAGATCAAGGACCCGAACGAGCTCAGGGCCATTTCGCTCGGCGACAGCGACGCATTGGAAGTCGGCGACTTCGTGATCGCCGTCGGCAACCCGTTCGGCCTTGGACAGACCGTCACCTCGGGCCTCGTCAGCGCGCTCGGGCGCACCGGCCTCGGCAAGCAGGGCTATGAGGATTTCATCCAGACCGATGCGGCGATCAATCCCGGCAATTCCGGCGGCGCGCTGATCAATCTGCGCGGCGAGCTGGTCGGCATCAACACCGCGATCATCTCGCCCGGCGGCGGCAATGTCGGCATTGGCTTCGCGGTGCCGATCAACATGGCGCGGCGGGTCATGGAGCAGCTGGTTGCCAACGGCCGGGTTGATCGCGGCCGCATCGGTGTCACCCTGCTCGATCTGGACTCGCCGGCGGATGGCCGCGTCGTCGGGGCGCGCGTCGCCGACGTGACCGCGGGCTCGCCGGCCGAGCGGGCGGGACTGCGCAAGGGCGACGTCATCGTGAAGGCAAACGACACGCCCGTGCGCAGCGCGACGCAGGTCCGCAACCTCATCGGTTTGACGCCGGTCGGCCAGCGCGTGCGCCTGATCTTCGAGCGTGACCGCGCGCTCGGCAACGCCACCGTCGAGGTCGCGCCGGTGACGGAAGAGCGCGCGCGGGCACGTACGTCCGGATGATGATCGCCGGATTCAACCTGCGTTCGCTGTCTTGCGCCCGCGCCACGTAGAGTAAATTTTTACCGTCCGTCAATCATGGAACTAGACTAAAATACCGCTCTAAAGTCCTGTTAAGCGTCATCCCGCTTAGTGCAACCCCGCGGAGGTAGTGCAATGCGGGATGATGGTCTGGCGTTCAGTTTGCCACGTTGGCGCGTGACGCGCTGGCTGGCGAACCCTGGATATCCGGTATCCGCGGACATCCGTCTCGCACTGGTCGGCGAGCTCTATGGCTGCTGGTCGGTGTTCGCCGGCGGCGCCATCAACACCATCGCCGTTGCCGCCGCACTCGCACTGCGCACTCCGACCGTCCTCTTCATCAGCTGGTTCGTGATGGAGGTCGTGATCTGCCTGTCGCGGCTGATCGTGATGATCATCTCCTACCGCCGCGCCCGCGCACAGCTGACGACGCCGACCGACATCCACATTTTGCTGTCGGTGGCCTGGAGCGCCAGCGTCGGCTTCGGCGTCGGCATCAGCCTGGGATCCGGCGACTGGATCGCAGCGTCGCTGACCTGCATCTCATCGGCGGCCATGGTCGGCGGCATCTGCTTCCGAAACTTCAGTGCGCCGCGCCTCGTCGGCACGATGATCCTGTGCAGCATCGGCCCCGTCATTCCCGGCGTCGCCACGTCGCATGAACCGCTGCTGTTCGCGATGTATCTCCAGATGCCTGTCTATTTCCTCGCCATGACCGGCGCGGCGTTTCGCCTGAACAAGATGCTGGTTGCCGTGATGCATGCCAAGCGCGAGAGCGACGAGCTGGCGCGGCGCGATCCGCTCACCGGCCTGAACAATCGCTCCGGCCTGATCGAGGCGCTGCAGAGCAGGCTCGACGGCAGGACTGGCGACCAGCAGGGTTTCGCCGTCCTCTATCTGGATCTCGACGGCTTCAAGCCGGTCAACGACACCTTCGGCCATGCCGCCGGCGATGAGTTGCTCAAGATCGTCGGCCGAACGCTGCGCGACGTGGTCGCTCCATCCGATCTCATCGCCCGCATCGGCGGCGACGAGTTCGTCGTGCTCACCGGCGATTCCGCGATCGATCGCGCACTGGCGCTCGGCGAGCGCATCATCGAGGTGATGACCGCGCCGATCGCGCTGCCGGGCGGCGCACGCGTCAACATCGGCATGAGCATCGGCATCGCAGCCGCGCCCGATCATGGCATCGACCCCGAAGCCTTGTTGTTTGCTGCGGATGCCGCGCTGTACGAAGCCAAGTCGAGCGGCAAGTCATGCTGGCGGCTGGCCTCCGCCGAAGCCAACCTCGCAGCGCTGCGCAAGATCGCCGGCGACGATCTCGTCGCCAAGTCCGTCGCCAGCGCAGCGTGAACTCAGGCTGACGACCAGCGCCGTCGTAGCCCGGATGAGCGAAGCGACATCCGGGTTCTCAAGCGCTGCGCCGGAGGAGGCGGATATCGCTACGCTCATGCGGGCGACGGGTTACCGCGGCATCTCCGCGAGCGCGGCGAGAATGCGGGCCCAGGAGCGGATGCCCTTGTGGTAGCTCTTGAGGTCGTACTTCTCGTTCGGCGAATGGATGTTGTCGTCGTCGAGGCCGAAGCCGACCAGGAGCGAGTCGAGGCCGAGCGTCTTCTTGAAGTCGGTGACGATCGGGATCGAGGCGCCCGAGCCCATCAGGATGGTCTCCCTGCCCCACTCATCGGTCAGCGCCTGCTTGGCGGCAGCCAGCGGCTTCATGGTCCAGTCGAGCGCGATCGCGGCACCGGCCGAGTGATCCCCGAATTCCACCGAGCAGTCACCGGGAATGCGCGCCGAGACGTAGTCGCGGAACGCCTTGCGAATCCTGAGCGGGTCCTGGCCCTCGACGAGGCGGAACGAGACCTTCGCATGGGCCAGCGACGGGATCACGGTCTTGGAGCCTTCGCCGATATAGCCGCCCCAGATGCCGTTGATGTCGCAGGTCGGGCGCGACGAGATCTGCTCGATCAGCAGGCGGTCCTTCTCGCCGGCCGGAATTGAAAGACCGATCGGCTTCAAAAAACTCTCCGGCGTCAGGTTCAGCTTCTTCCACTGCTCCAGAACCTCCGGCGGCACATCCTTCACGCCGTCGTAGAAGCCGGGAATGGTGATGCGCCCGTCGGCATCGAACAAACCGCCGAGAACCTCGGTCAGCACCCGGATCGGATTGCGCGCGCCGCCGCCGAACACGCCCGAATGCAGGTCGCGATTGGCCGCCTTGATCTTGATCTCTTCATAGAGGAGACCGCGTAGCGAGGTGGTGATCGCCGGCGTGTTGGGATCCCACATGCCGGTGTCGCAGACCAATGCGAAATCGGCCTTGAACTCGTCCTTGTTCTGTTCGAGGAACGGCACGAAGTTCTTCGAGCCGACCTCCTCCTCGCCCTCGATCAGCACGGTGATGTCGAGCGGCAGCTTGCCCGTCACCTTCTTCCAGGCGCGGCAGGCCTCGACGAAGGTCATCAGCTGGCCCTTGTCGTCCTCGGCGCCGCGCGCGACGATGATCTTGCGGCCGTCGGCATGATCGGTGACGACGGGCTCGAACGGCGGACGATGCCACAGATCGAGCGGATCGACCGGCTGCACGTCGTAATGGCCATAGAACAGCACGTGCGGCTTGGCTGCGCCGTGACCGTTGCTCTTGCCGACCACGGCCGGATGGCCGGCGGTCGGACGCACCTCGGTTGCGAAGCCGAGCGTCGCGAGATCCTTGGCGAGATGGTCGGCCGCCGCCTTGCAGTCCTCCGTGTAAGCCGGATCGGCCGAGATCGACTTGATGCGGATCAGCTGGAACAGCCGGTCCAGGCTGTTGTCGAAATCGGCATCGATGTGATCAAGAACGGATTGAAGCTGCGCGTCGGCCATGGCCACGAGTTCCCTCAAGCAAGTGAAGCTGTCGGACCGCTTGTAGCTCCGTTGCGAGGAACGGGCCAGCGTCATGCGCGTCGGCATCACGCCGGCCGTCGATCGTGGCAGGCATCAACGCCGCAGCAATCCTCCGAGCGCGCCGCGCACCAAGGTCCGGCCGATCGAGCTGCCGAGCGAGCCGCCGACCTGCTTGCCGAGGTCGGCGGCGATGCCGCCGACCACCTTGTCGGTGACGGTGCGCGCGACGTTGCGGGCGATCACCTGCGTGGTCGAGAGCTGGCCGCGCTTGACGTTGGTGCCGAAGATCGTTGCCGCGAGATTGCCGATCGTGCCGAGCACGCCGCCGGACGCGCTCTCGGTGGTCACCGCCTTGCCGACGATCCGCTTCTGCAGCAGCTCATAGGCGGATTCGGCATCGATCTCGGTGTCGTATTTGCCCTTGACCGGGCTCGCTGCGATGATGGCCTTGCGCTCCTCCGGCGTCACCGGCCCGATCCGCGCCGACGGCGGCCGGATCAGCGCGCGCTCGACCATCGCAGGCGTGCCATTGCCTTCCAGGAACGACACCAGCGCCTCGCCCTTGCCGAGCTCCGTGATCACCTTCGCGGTGTCGAGCTTCGGATTGGGACGGAACGTGTCGGCGGCGGCGGCGACGGCCTTCTGGTCGCGCGGCGTGAACGCGCGCAACGCATGCTGCACGCGATTGCCCAATTGCCCGAGCACGCGATCGGGAACGTCGAGCGGGTTCTGCGTGACGAAATAGACGCCGACCCCCTTGGAGCGGATCAGCCGCACCACCTGCTCGATCTTGTCCATCAGCGCCTTCGGCGCATCGTTGAACAACAGATGCGCCTCGTCGAAGAAGAACACGAGCTTCGGCTTGGCGAGATCGCCCACTTCCGGCAGTTCCTCGAACAGCTCGGACAGCATCCACAGCAGGAACGTCGCATAAAGCCTGGGGTTCTGCAGCAGTCTGTCGGCGACGAGGATGTTGATCATGCCGCGGCCGTCGCGGTCGGTCTTCATGAAGTCCGTCAGCGAAAGCGCCGGCTCGCCGAAGAATTTCGTGCCGCCCTGGTTCTCGAGCACGAGCAACTGCCGCTGGATCGTCCCGACGGTCGCGCGGGTGACGTTGCCGAACGACTGCGCCGCCTTGCGGATCGGCGCCAACGGATCTTCTGCCGCATCCGCGCCCTTCTTGCCGGCTTCCGGAATGATCGCGTCGAGCAGCGCGCGCAGATCCTTCATGTCGATCAGCGCGAGGCCGTTCTCGTCGGCGACGCGGAAGGCGACGTTGAGGACACCTTCCTGGACGTCGTTCAGGTCCAGCATCCGCGCCAGCAGCAGCGGCCCCATCTCGGTGACGGTGGCGCGCACGGGATGGCCCTGCTCGCCGAACACATCCCAAAATACCGTCGAGAATTGATCAGGCTGATAGGTAAGGCCGAGCTCGCTCGCGCGCTTGAGAATGAAGTCCTTGGCTTCGCCGGTCTGCGAGATGCCGGAAAGATCACCCTTGATGTCGGAGGCGAAGACCGGAACACCGGCACGGGCGAAGCCTTCGGCCATCACCTGCAGCGACACCGTCTTGCCGGTGCCGGTTGCTCCGGTCACGAGGCCATGGCGGTTGGCAAGCGCAAGCGTCAACCAGGCCGGCTGCTCGCCGGCACCTACGAGGATCTTGTCGCCGGTATCAGCCAGGGATTTTCCGGATGGTGCCATGTTGATCCGTCTTTCGAGAATGAGTGTTGCGCATCGCACGTCGTGAACAAACTTTCGTACGTAACATACTTTAGTTTCGCAGGCCGGAACCAGCGTCAGGGTGCCTCAACTCTTCGCAACTTGCGCATCGTCCATACCATTGGTGCTGCGCGATGCGCAGGTTTCATCCGTAGATTCAACATCTGGTCTTGCATGGCTGCAACAGTTCATCGTCGATCGCGAATCGATTCGCGCGCCAGGCGCGCTCGTCGCTTGTAATTCACGGATCGTCCGATCAAGATGAAATCAGCGAGGACGTCCGGTCTTGGGGGACCGGATGACGACGGGGTTCACATGAACGAGCTGATTGAGCCGCTGGCCAGAATGGCCGGCATCGATATCGCCGTGGCTGAAGAGATGTGGCTGACGAGCCCAGACATTTCTGTCCCGACGTCCTTTGCAACGACGCCCCGCGATAGCAGCTGGGTGGTCCGCCGGCCGCGACCGGTCAATGGCCTGCCCTTGAACTTTCCGACTTCGGCAACGACCAAATCGGAACAGACCGGATGGGCACGATGCGGTTGGGCACGCGAGGCCTGAACCAGTTCGCCTGAAGCACCTTCGCGCGCCGAGTATCATGACATATTCGATCTCCGAACTGGAAGGCATGACGACCTTCTATGCCTCCAAGCTGAAAGCCTTGGGCATCCGGACCACCGACGCATTTCTCGAAGCTGCGCGCACCGTCAAGGGACGCAAGCTGCTCGCCGCCAAGACCGGCATCAGCGAGCAGCAATTGCTCGAATGGGCCAACGTCGCCGACTACATGCGCATCCCCGGCATGGGCAAGGCCAAGGTTTGCCTGGTCCGGGCGGCCGGCGTTCCCACGGTCCGTGAGCTGGCCCATCGCAATCCCGCCCGGCTGGCACAGAACATCAAGGAAGTGAACACGCGGCGTCAGCTGGTCCGCATCCTGCCGTCGGAGAAGTCGGTCGGCCAGCTCATCGAAAAGGCGCGCCGGCTGGAGCCCAAGATCAGCTACTGACCAGCCTGTCATGGACTGCGCGCCGCTTGTGCGGCGCGGCATCTTGACTCGCTCGTGGCAACCGCGCAAAGCGGCGCGCATGAGCGCTATTTCGCCGCACTCCGCCTCGGACCTCACGTCGAGCCACCCGCTGCTGCGGGCGTGGCTGGCGCGTCCGTTTCCGGCTGTGATGGGAATCTTGAACGTCACGCCGGATTCCTTCTCCGACGGCGGCCGCTTCGATGCGCCGGAACGCGCCATCGCGCAGGCCAAGAGCATGATTGCGGCGGGCGCTGACATCATCGACATCGGCGCCGAATCCACCCGCCCCTACAAGGGTGCGCAGCCGGTGACGGCCGAGGAGGAACTGGCGCGCCTGCGGCCCGTTCTCCCCGCCATCGTCGCACTCGGTGTGCCCGTGTCGATCGACAGCATGAAATCTCAAGTTGTGGCCCACGCTTTGGAACGGGGCGCGGCCGTCGCGAACGATGTCTGGGGTCTGCAGCGCGACCCGGCGATGGCGGAGACCGTTGCCGCCCATGGTGCGCCGGTCGTCGTGATGCACAACCGGACCGAGGTCGACCCGGAGATCGACATCATCGCCGACATGCTCGGTTTCTTCGAACGCTCGCTCGACATCGCCGCGAAGGCCGGCATTCCCGCCGGCAACATCGTGCTCGACCCCGGCATCGGCTTCGGCAAGACCGCCGAGCAGAGCATGACGGCGCTGGCACGGCTCGACGCATTCGCCCGCTTCGGGCTGCCGCTGCTGGTCGGCGCCTCGCGCAAGCGTTTCATCAGCACCGTGGTGGCGTCGGAGCCGCAGGAGCGGCTCGGCGGATCGATCGCGGCGCATCTGATCGCGGCTCGGCGGGGGGCAGCGATCATCCGGGCGCATGACGTCGCCGAGACGGTTCAGGCGGTGCGCGTGGCAGCGGCAATCGAGGCACAGAGATGACCGATACCATTTTCATCAAAGGCGTCCTCATTCACGCCCGTCACGGCGTCATGGAGCATGAGAGCGAGGTCGGCCAGCGCTTCGTCATCGATCTCGAGCTCTATACGGACCTGTCGGACTCTTCGCGCAGCGACAAGCTTGCGGATACCGTGTCCTACTCCGACGTGGTCGAGACGGCGACGGCGGCCTTCAAGGACGTCAACTACCGCCTGCTCGAACGCGCCGCCGGCGCCGTGGCCGACGCAATCCTGGCGACGTTCGCCCGCATCCGCGCGGTCAAGGTCACCGTGCACAAGCCGCATGCGCCGATCGCCGCGATCTTCGAGGATGTCGGCGTGGTGCTGACGCGCTCGCGGCATCCATGACGGTCATGGCCAGCGCGCTGATCGCCCTCGGCGGCAATGTCGGCGACGTCAGATCGACGTTTCGGAACGCCATTCCCGAGATCGTCAGCCGCGCCCAGGCCACGCTCGTGGTGCGCTCCTCCGACTACATCACCCCACCCTGGGGCGATGAGCAGCAGCCGCCCTTCATCAATGCCTGCATTGCCATCGACACCGCCATCGCGCCGCGCGCGCTTCTCTCCGTCCTGCACGAGGTCGAGCGGATGTTCGGCCGCAACCGTGCACAGGAGACACGATGGGGCCCGCGCACGCTCGATCTCGACCTGATCGCCTACGACGATGTGAGCCTCGACACGCCCGAACTCACGCTGCCGCATCCGCGCCTATTCGAGCGCGGCTTCGTGCTGGTGCCGCTGGCGGAGATCGCCGGGGATCGCCGGATTGCCGGACGCCGGGTCGACGAGGCGCTGCGGGCGGTTTCGCGCGACGGAATCCGGCCGCTGCCCTCAGCCGAATAGCTGACATTCCCGGGCAAACAACCGTTTGGCTTCGCGTTCCCGACGTGGCATTTTGCGCCACAATAATCGCGATAACAGACGCCCGGGAGATGCGAGCCGCATGACGACCGACACCGACACTCTGCGCCTGGCCGCCGACTTCGCGCCGGCCAGCGAAGCGGACTGGCGCAAGCTGGTCGATGGCGTGCTGAAGGGCGCGGCCTTCGAGAAGCTGGTCGGCAAGACCTATGACGGGCTCAAGATCCAGCCGCTTTATCCGCGTGCGAAGAATGCAGCTCCGGTGGCCGGCCGCGCGCCGGCGGCGGCGTGGCAGATCATGCAGCGCGTCGATCATCCCGATCCGGCTAAGGCCAATGCGCAGGCACTGCTCGATCTGGAGAATGGCGCGACCGGATTGACGCTGGTAATCGCCGGTTCGAATGCGGCGCATGGCTTCGGCCTCGCCGCCACCGCCGACGCGCTCGCCCGCGCGCTCGACGGCGTGCATCTCGATGCTGCGATTGCCATCGAATTGCAGCTTGGTGAATCGTCCGCGCCTGCCTCGCTTCTCGCGGACTACGTCAAGCAGCGCGGCTTCAAGCCCGAGGCCTGCGACATCCGCTTCGGCCTCGACCCGATCGGCGATGCGGCGGGCCGCGGCACGACCGCCCATGATGCATCGACGCTCGGCGGCAATTCGGGCTCGCTCGTGAAGCAGCTGCACGACGCCGGCTTCAAGGGCCCCTTCCTCGCCGCCGACGGTCGGGTCGTGCACGATGCCGGCGGATCGGAAGCGCAGGAGCTCGCCTTCGTGCTCGCCTCCGGCATCGCCTACCTGCGCGCGCTCGAAGCCGGCGGCATCGCGCTTGAGACGGCACGCGAGCTGATCTACGCTCGGCTCGCCGCCGACACCGATCAGTTCCTCACCTTGGCAAAATTCCGCAGCCTGCGCCGGCTGTGGGCGCGCATCGAGCAGGCCTGCGCTCTGCAACCGAGGCCGCTCTTCATTTCCGGCGAGACGGCGTGGCGCATGCTCACGCGGCGCGATCCCTATGTGAACATTCTGCGCGCCACCATCGCCACCTTCGCGGCCGGTCTTGGCGGCGCCAACGCAGTCACCGTCCTTCCGCACACTGCAGCACTCGGCCTGCCCGATGCGTTAGCGCGCCGCGTCGCGCGCAACACGCAACTGGTGCTGCTGGAGGAGAGCAACCTTGCCCGCGTCGCCGATCCAGCCGCCGGTGCCGGCGGCATCGAGGCGCTGACAACGGAGCTTTGCACCACGGCCTGGGCGCTGTTCCAGGAGATCGAGACGGCCGGCGGCGTCGTGGCCGCGCTACAGGCCGGGCTGATCCAGTCCAAGGTCGCCGTGGTGAAGCAGGCGCGCGATGCCAACATCGCCAAGCGCCGCGACGTGCTGACCGGGGCCAGCGAGTTTCCGAACCTCAACGAGGCCGAGGTCGCGGTCGAACCGGTCGCGCCGCTGGCTTCGCCCTCGCCTGCCAAGGCCGCGCTCAGCTTCGCGCCGCTGACGCCGATCCGTCTTGCCGATGCCTTCGAGCAGCTGCGCGATCGTTCCGACAGCCTGCTCGAGAGCAAGGGTCAGCGTCCTCGCGTGTTCCTCGCCAATCTCGGCACCGCCGCCGACTATACCGCCCGCGCGACCTTCGCCCGCAGCTTCTTCGAAGCCGGCGGCATCGCCGCGGTGGATGGCCCGGGTGGCTCCGATCCGGCTGCACTCGCAGAAGCCTACCGCGCCTCCGGCGCCGCCATCGTCTGCCTGTGCTCGTCCGACAAGGTCTACGCCGATACCGCGGTTCCAGCGGCCAAGGCCCTGCAAGCGGCCGGCGCGCGACATATCTATCTCGCAGGCCGCGGCGGGGAGCAGGAAGCAGCCTTGCGCGAGGCCGGGATCGGCAGCTTCGTGTTCGCCGGCGGTGATGCGCTGAAGACGCTCGAAGACGCCTATACGCATCTGGAGTGAGCATGACCGAGGCCAGCAAACCCGTCCTCACCGGCGGATGCCAATGCGGCGCGATCCGCTTCGCGCTGATGTCGGCGCCGACGCGCGTCAGCATCTGCCATTGCCGGATGTGCCAAAAGGCCTCCGGCGCGCCGTTCGCGTCCTTCGCCGACGTCAATCGCGAGAACTTCGCCTGGACGCGCGGCACGCCGGGGACGTTCCGCTCTTCCTCGATCGCCGACCGCTACTTCTGCGCCGCCTGCGGCACGCCGCTCGGCTTCGGCGCGATCGACGGGCCGCGGATCGAGATCATGACCGGCAGCTTCGACCGGCCCGACCGCGTCGTGCCGACGCGGCAGTTCGGCTCGGAATCCCGGCTCGGCTGGGTGGTCGCGATCGCCAATCTGCCGAGCCAGACCACGCAGCAGAACTACGGACCGGAGAAGATGGCGCGCATCGTCAGCCATCAGCATCCGGATCATGACTAACGCGATGAGGACACGAGGCCATGAGCCGCATTCCTGATTTCAGCGCCATCGCATTCGAACCGATCGCGGCGCCCGCGCCCGCAGGCGCCGCCGAGCCGTGGCTGACGCCGGAGGGCATTCCGGTGAAGCCGGCCTATGGCGAGGCCGATCTCGCCGGCATCGACTTCCTGGAGACATGGCCGGGCACCGCGCCTTTTCTGCGCGGTCCCTACCCGACCATGTATGTCAACCAGCCCTGGACCGTCCGGCAATATGCCGGCTTCTCCACGGCGGAGGATTCCAACGCGTTCTATCGCCGCAACCTCGCCGCGGGACAGAAGGGCCTGTCGGTCGCGTTCGATCTCGCCACCCATCGCGGCTATGATTCCGATCATCCGCGCGTCGGCGGCGACGTCGGCATGGCCGGCGTCGCGATCGACTCGATCTACGACATGCGCACCTTGTTCGCCGGTATCCCGCTCGACCAGATGAGCGTGTCGATGACCATGAACGGCGCGGTGCTGCCGATCCTCGCTTTGTTCGTCGTCGCCGCCGAGGAGCAAGGCGTGCCGCCGGAGAAGCTGTCGGGCACCATTCAGAACGACATTCTGAAAGAGTTCATGGTGCGCAACACCTACATCTATCCGCCGTCGCCCTCGATGCGGATCATCTCCGACATCTTCGCCTTCACGTCGCAGCGGATGCCGAAGTTCAACTCGATCTCGATCTCCGGCTATCACATGCAGGAGGCCGGCGCGACGCAGGACCTCGAGCTCGCCTACACGCTCGCCGACGGCGTGGAGTATCTGCGCGCAGGCATTGCCGCGGGCCTCGACGTCGACCGCTTCGCACCAAGGCTGTCGTTCTTCTGGGCGATCGGCATGAACTTCTTCATGGAGGTCGCCAAGCTGCGCGCGGCGCGCCTGTTGTGGGCCAAGCTGCTGAAGCCGTTCAATCCGAAGGACCCGCGCTCGCTGTCCTTGCGCACGCACAGCCAGACCTCGGGCTGGTCGCTGACCGCGCAGGACGTCTACAACAACGTGGTGCGCACCGCCGTCGAGGCGATGGCGGCGACGCAGGGCCACACCCAGTCGCTGCACACCAACGCGCTCGACGAGGCGCTCGCGCTTCCGACCGACTTCTCCGCCCGCATCGCCCGCAACACGCAGCTGTTCCTGCAGCAGGAGAGCGGTACCACCCGCATCATCGATCCCTGGGGCGGCTCGTACTACGTCGAGCGCCTCACCCGCGATCTCGCTGCAAAAGCCTGGGGCCACATCCAGGAGATCGAGCAGCTCGGCGGCATGGCCAAGGCGATCGAGGCCGGCGTGCCGAAGCTGCGCATCGAGGAGGCCTCGGCCAAGACGCAGGCGCGCATCGACACCGGCCGCCAGTCGGTGATCGGCGTCAACAAATACAAGCCGACCGACGAGCCGCCGCTCGACGTGCTCAAGGTCGACAATTCGACCGTGCGCCGGCTGCAGATCGACAAGCTGTCGCGGCTGAAGTCCGAGCGCAAGCAGGCCGAGGTCGATGCAGCATTGGCCGCGCTGACGCGGTCGGCCGGCGACGGCAACGGCAATCTGCTGGCGCTGGCGATCGAGGCGGCGCGCGCCAAGGCCACCGTCGGCGAGATCTCCGACGCGCTGGAAAAAGTGTTCGGCCGCCATCGCGCCGAGATCAAGTCCATCACCGGCGTCTACAAGCGGGAGATCGCCGCCATGTCCGGCAAGGCCGAGAAGTTGCAGGCGCTGATCGAGGCGTTCGAGGAGGCCGAGGGCCGCCGTCCGCGCATCCTGGTCGCCAAGATCGGCCAGGACGGCCACGACCGCGGCCAGAAGGTCATCGCGTCCGCCTTCGCCGACATCGGCTTCGACGTCGACATCGGACCGCTGTTCGCCACCGCCGACGAGGCGGCACGGCAGGCGGTCGAGAATGACGTCCACATTCTCGGCGTCTCTTCGCTGGCCGCCGCGCATCTCACCGCGGTGCCGGAGCTCAAGGCCGCGCTCAAGAAGCAGGGCCGCGAGGACATCATGATCATCGTCGGCGGCGTGGTGCCGCCGCAGGACTACGACGCGCTGTACAAGTCCGGCGCCGAGGCGATCTTCCCGCCGGGCACCGTGATCGCCGACGCCGCCGAGGAGCTGATCCACAAGCTCAACATGCGGCTGGGGCACAGCGAGGCGGCGGAATAGTCCTTCAAGCTTCGGAAGAACAGTCGTCGGCGCGCGGTCATGCGATCGCGCGCCGCTCCGTTTGCGGTCCTGAACCTCAGCAGTCCCTCGCGCTACGCATCTTTACTCACTGGATATCGATTGCCATGACCCGTTCCTCGCTCTGCATTGCCGCTCTCCTCGGCCTCTTTGCCGCGTCTCCCATGATCGCCGCCGAGCCCAAGCCGGACGCCACCATCAACAGCAAGGCGGTCGAGGCCAACGTCACGCTCGACGCGGAGATCAAGGCCGACGGGCCGCTCGCCGCCTATTGTCTTGCCGATGGCAGGAAGTGGATCGACCGGAACGCCGCCGACGCCGCCAAGGAGCGCAAGGAGGACCCGCAAGCGTTCCGCGACCGCAAATGGTCGTTCGAGCGCAAATATTCGCTCCGCTCGATCGTCGCCGACCGCTATGTCAGCGTGCTCAGGGACGACTACATGGACACCGGCGGCGCGCATCCGAACAGCGACGTCAACACCATCCTGTGGGACAAGGCCGCCGCCAAGCCGATCAGCATCCGCCCGTTCTTCACCGAGACCGCCGACAATGGCCCTGCGATGAAGGCCATGCTCGCGGCGATCATCACCTCGCTCAAGGCCGAGAAGAAGAAGCGCGATGCGACGGAGACCGCGACCGCCGAATGGTTCAAAGGCCTGGAGCCGAAGCTCCTGAAGATCGGTGCGGTGACGCTCGCGCCCTCCACCGAGGCCGGCAAGAGCTCCGGCCTGACCTTCCATTATCCGCCTTACGCGGTCGGCCCCTATGCCGAAGGCCAGTACGTCGCCTTCGTGCCATGGGAGACGCTGAAGCCTTATCTCTCGGCCGAGGGCCAGGCGATCTTTGCCGGCGCCAGGCCGAAGAAGGATGCGGACGACAACTAGCTGGCCGCGCGGCGCGCATCCGGTATAACGGGCGCATGTCCCCTCGCTCTCCGTCCTCGCCTGACATCACGGTTCTGGCCGACGACATCCGCGCCGGCAGCCGCGCGGCGCTGGCGCGTGCGATCACGCTGGTCGAGAGCCGGCGCGCCGACCATCAGGCGGCGGCCCGCGAGCTCGTACAGGCGCTGCTGCCGCAGACCGGAAGCGCGTTCCGCGTCGGCATCACCGGCTCGCCGGGCGTCGGCAAGTCCACCACGATCGACGCGCTTGGGATGTATCTGATCGCCGAGGGCCACAAGGTCGCGGTGCTCGCGGTCGACCCCTCCTCGGCGCGCACCGGGGGTTCCATCCTCGGCGACAAAACGCGGATGGCGCGGCTGTCGCATGACACCAACGCCTTCATTCGCCCCTCGCCATCGTCCGGCACGCTCGGCGGCGTCGCCGCCAAGACGCGCGAGGCGATGCTGCTGTGCGAGGCCGCGGGCTTCGACGTGGTGCTGGTCGAGACGGTCGGCATCGGCCAGTCCGAGACCGCCGTCTGCGACATGACCGATTTCTTCCTTGCGCTGATGCTGCCCGGCGGCGGCGACGAGCTGCAGGGCATCAAGAAGGGCCTGGTCGAGCTCGCCGACATGATCGCGATCAACAAGGCCGACGGCGACAACATCAAGCGCGCCAACATCACCGCCGCCGACTATCGCGGCGCGCTGCATCTCCTCAGCCCGCGCTCCGAGCATTGGCATCCGCCTGTCGTGACCTATTCGGCCATGGCGGGCTCAGGCATCGCGGAGCTCTGGCAGAAGGTCGTCGATCATCGCAAGGCGATGGTCGCCTCAGGCGACTTCGCCGCGCGCCGCAGGGATCAGCAGGTGAAGTGGATGTGGACCATGCTGGAGCAGCGCCTGATGGCGCGGCTGCGCACCGATCCGTCGATCCGCGCCAAGGTGAAGAAGCTCGAGACCGAGGTTGCCGAAGGCCGGATCGCGCCGGCGCTCGCCGCCGAGCAGCTTGCGGAGCTACTGAATTGAGCGATCGGGTCCGCATTCTCATCACCGGCTTCGGCCCGTTCCCCGGCGCGCCATCCAACCCGACCATGCCACTGGTCAAGCGGCTGTCGGAGCTGCGACGGCCTGCGCTGGATCACGTCGAGATCGGCAGCCACATCTTTCACGTCACCTACTCTACGGTCGATCGCGAGCTGCCGCAGTTGATCGCCGAACGGCGGCCACATGCGCTGCTGATGTTCGGCCTGGCCGGACGTACCTCCTATCTCCGCGTCGAGACCCGCGCCCGCAACGCCGTGACGACGACCTTCCCTGATGCCGATCGCACCGTCGCGCGCAAGGGCGTGATCGTGCCCGATGCGCATCCAGTGTCATTCGGCCCGCACATGGCGCGCCTGCTGCGCGCCGCCCGCGCCACCGGCATCGACGCAAGGCCGTCCCGCGATGCCGGCAGCTATCTCTGCAACTATCTGAGCTGGCGCGCGATCGAGTCGACGCAGATCGAAGGCGGCCCGCGCCTCGCCGGCTTCATCCACATCCCGCCGCTGCCACGCACGGGAACGGTGCTGCCACACGGCAGCTCACGCATCACCCTGGAAGCGCTGGTCGATGCCGGCGAGGCGATGCTGATGGAGCTGGTGAAGCTCGCGCGGATGAAGCGTTAGTCGAATTCGTCCACACGCCGGCCGGCTCGGGGGCGATCGACACTCTTCGTCTCTGGTCGATCGAAGCGAAACGCGGGACAGATCACCGAGCCTCAACCTGTGCTGGGCGGTCCTCGCCCTCTCCACGCGTCATTCCGGGGCGCGCGGAGCTCGAGCCCGGAATCCATACCCACCGGCCGCGCTGCTTCAAGATGGCTGGGCCATCTTGCGCGCGAATGCCCCGGAATGACGGCGTAGCGCCGGCGAGCCGATTCATGTCCACCGGCTTCGCGGCGGGTAAAGATTTAACCCTACCAGCAACAAACAGCTGCTGCGACGCCCCGCCCAAGCCTGTCGTGAGCGCATTTGCGTTATCCCAGACGCAATAGCCACCAACACGAGCCGGACATCATGGACGTCAACCGCCGCAACCTGCTGGGGGCCTCCGCGGCTGGCGCTGCGGGCGCGCTGGCGCTGCCGAGCGAGCCGGCACGAGCCGCCCCGTTGATCTCGCCCCTCGGCCGCGACGCCACGCAATACGGTGTCAAGCCCAACAGCCCGGACGACCAGACCCGCGCGTTGCAACGCGCGATCGACGAAGCGGCGCGGGCCCAGGCGCCGCTGGCGCTGCCGCCCGGCCTCTATCGCAGCTCGATGCTGCGCCTCGGCAGGGGCAGCCAGTTGGTCGGGGTGCGCGGCGCCACCAAGCTCGTATTCACCGGCGGTGGCCCCTCGCTGCTCTCCGCCGAAGGCGCCGACGGTCTCGGCATCAGCGGCATCTCGCTCGACGGCGGCCGCGTCGCCCTGCCCCAGCGCCGCGGTCTGCTCCATGTTGCGGCCGGCAACGATGTCAGGATCGTCGACTGCGAGATCACGCGCTCCGGCGGCAGCGGCCTCTGGCTCGAGCAGGTCTCCGGCGACGTCAGCGGCAACATCCTGACCGACATCGCGGTCACCGCGATTGTTTCCTTCGATGCCCTCGGGCTGATCGTCTCGCGCAACACCATCAAGGGCACCCGCGACAACGGCATCGAGATCCTGCGCACAGCACTCGGCGACGACGGCACGATGGTGCTCGACAACAGAATCGAGGACATCAAGGCCGGCCCCGGCGGCTCCGGCCAGTACGGCAACGCCATCAACGCCTTCCGCGCCGGCAACGTCATCGTCAGGGGCAACCGCATCCGAAATTGCGACTACTCGGCGGTGCGCGGCAATTCCGCCTCCAACATCCAGATCACAGGCAACAGCGTGACCGACGTCCGCGAGGTCGCGCTGTATTCGGAGTTCTCCTTCGAGGGCGCGGTCATCAGCGGCAACACGGTCGACGGCGCCGCCTTCGGCGTGTCCGTCTGCAACTTCAACGAAGGCGGCCGCATCGCCGTGGTCCACGGCAACATCATCCGCAATCTGATTCCGAAGCGCCCGATCGGCACCGCGCCCGACGACGACGCCGGCATCGGCATCTATGTCGAGGCGGATTCCTCGGTGACCGGCAACGTGGTCGAGAACGCGCCGTCCTACGGCATCGTCGCCGGCTGGGGCCGCTATCTCCGCGACGTCGTGATTTCCGGCAATGTCATCCGCAACGCGCTGGCGGGCGTCGGCCTCTCCGTCGTCCCGGGGGCCGGTGCGGCTGTCGTCAGCAACAACATGATCTCGGGCACGCCTGGTGGCGCCGTGATCGGGCTCGATCACATCAAGCCGGTCACCTCAGACCTGACCCAGGACGGCGCGCAGCGATTTGCGCAGCTCCTGGTCAGCGGCAACGCCGTGCGTCGAAGCTGAGCCTGCCCTCCGCTCAGGCGCGCATTGGTCGAAGGCCGGGCCTGACTTGCGTCAGGGCGACGCCGATGATTGCGAGCAGCCCACCCGCAATCAACTGGGGGGTCACGAGGTCGTCAAGGAACAGAACGCTCGAGCCGACTGCAAACACTGGAAGCAACAGGCCAAAGGGCGCCACGCGGCTCATCGAGCAGCGCTCTATCAACCAGAACCAAAGTCCGAACCCGACAATTCCTCCAATGAATATCGTGTAGGCGAGCGCCAGCCAGCCGCGCCCATCCGCTGCGACAAGGCTGCCCAGTTGCCCATGTTCGACGACCAACGACATCAGCATTACCTGCGGCACCGTGAGCAGCGACGACCATCCCGTCAGCATCAGAGGGTCAAAAGGGCCGTGGCGCTTGGTCAGCACATTGGACACTGCGAATGCGAAGGCTGCTCCAACCACCAGCAGCAGCGGAAGCACGTTGGCCGACAGCCCCGGCCCTGCGGCCAACACGACCACGCCGACGAAGGCAAGCACGACTCCAGCGGACGTTGTGAGAGACGGCCTCTCCGCGAGCAGCGGCCAGGCCAGCAGGACGGTGAAGGGCGTCGCGAGTTGATACGCAACGGCCGACATGCTGCCCGAGCCGAGCCCGAGGCCGACATAGAACAGCCCGAAATTCAGTCCGCCGAGAAAGAGGGAAATCGCCGCGATATGACCGAGCTGTCGACGCGTGGGCGTCTTGACGAAGGGGACGAGCAGCAGCGCGATCGCCAGAAAGCGGAGCGCGAGAAAGAACAGCGGCGGAAACTCCGTCACGCCGACCTTGATGACCACGAACTGATACCCCCAGAGCAAGGGGACGGCTACGGCGCAGACGATCTGAATGGCAGACATGGAATTCTTCCTTTCAAGACCAATCAGTCCAGATATCGACGCACTCATTGCCGAGGCCACGATCTGTGATCTAGCTGATGAAACGGTCGATTAGCGCGTCGACGGTGGCTTGCGATGTGGTGGGTGTCGGACCCGGCTTCGCGACCACGCGCAGCCCCTCGACGAAACAGACAAGGATACGAGCGGCGCTTGAAGGCTCGACCCCATCGGCCAGCCTGCCCGCCGCCTTCGCCCGGGACAATGCATCCGCCACCTTGACTTCCATGGCTTTGAAAAAGCCTGCGATGCGTCGGCCAACTTCGGCATCCTGGCCGGCAAGCTCCATGGCCGTGGCGACCAGCAGGCAGCCGCGCCGGCCATTGGTGCCGCGCGTGCGTTCGACGTAGCCGGTCAGGTAGGCCCGCAGGCCGTCGACGGGATCTCTGCCGGGGGCGAGCTCGCTCTCCATCCGTGTCAGGGCATCGGCGATGTAGCGATCGAGTGCGAGCAGGAACAGCGAGTGCTTGTCACCGAAAGCGGCGTAAAGGCTGCCACGCGAGAGCTTCGTTGCCTGAAGAAGGTCCGGGAGCGCGGTGGCGTGGTAGCCGCGCGACCAGAACACACCCATGGCCCGTTCGACGGCGGTGTCCACGTCGAAGCTTCGCGGGCGGCCACGTTGCAACTGCATCGGGGTTCGGCGGCTCATGGACGATATATAGACCGATCGGTCCTTAAATCGCAAGCAGCTGCTACTGCTACGAACTCGCCGGATATGAATGGTGCGCCATCAAGCAGCACTGCCGAACACGACGGCGTCCGAGGTCCGTTGCCTAGAACGCGACAGCCAGCGCCGGATAGCGGCGCTCGATGGCGTCGAGGTCGACCACCGGCTCGCCGTACTCGGCGTCGCCTTCGATCCCGATGCTCAACGCCTGCTCGAGCGCCGACATGTCGATGCGCAAGGGCGGGTCGGTAAGCTCCGGCGCGATGTCCTCTTCGACCACATCGTCGGGCGCGATGACGTCGTCGGGCTCGATGTCATCCCCTGCCAGCTCGATCTCGGGCTCGACGACGATCTCGGACTCCGCAAGGAGGGTTTCCAGCGAGCGCGGCAGCTCGATCGGGCGATGCGCGATCAGCCGGTGCTCGACGGGATGGTCCTGGATGAGACGGAGCTCGATCGGCTCCGGCGCCGCGAGGCGCAGCGGAGCTGGCGGCGCAGCCACCATCGGCACCGGCCTCTGGCTCGGCACGATGCTCACCTGCTCGGGCTCGACGCGGGATAGCGCCTGCCAAGTCTGGACCGCAGCCTTGGCGTGCCGAAGGTCGTCCAGGAACGATTGCTCGGTGTAGTAGCGGCGCCAGCGGCCGCTATCGAACAGCTCGGTGAGATGATCGAGGCGCCGCTCGGCAAGCGCGCACCAGCGCGCGGCCAGTTCGCGGCTGCAAGCCACGTCCGGTCGATGTGTCATAGATAAGCCCGTGGAAAAGGGGGACGGACGCACTCGGCACGAATCAACGCAACGTGACGTGAATATTTTGTGGAAAAGGTTAACAAAGTCTAGCTAACGCCATGTTCTTTGGCGGCCAAACCGTAGTCGTGCGGAATTTTCGTCCGCGTTCGAACGGGCCGCGGCCGCATCCGACAACGCAGGCGTGATCGCTCAGCTCATCCAGCAACCCGGACGTGCAGCGCTGCCAGTCGAACACACGGGTGGTCGGACGCAGCCTGCGCGAGCGCATCGCCTGAAAATGAAAGAGCCGTCCGGGGGGACAACCGGACGGCTCGAGCCATATGGGCGCTTGGGGTGGATGGGCGCTCGCGCCGTATATAGCCTTGGGGAGGGGATCACCGCTCCCACATACCTTCTGTCGTGATCGCCCGAACACACGTTCAAAATGAAGGTAGGAATTTTCCGGCGTTCACGAAAACGTTGACGTCTATTGCTGCGCGGGCCGAACGCCGCCTTCGGCCGGAGAGCCCCCGGTTGCCATCGCTGCGGCGGAGGCCGGGCGGAGCTCGCGCACGGGCGCTGCGTGCTGCTCCTCATCACGCTTCAATCCGGCCGCAGGCGCCGCCGAGACCGTTGGCTCATCCTGGGGCGACGCCACGGCCTGGACCGCAGCCAACGCATCCGCCTGCCCTGCCCCATACAGCTCGTCCTGTCCGGGCGCGCCGAGGTCGCGCGCGGTCCTGGTCAGCACCGTGCGCACCGTCTCCGGCTTCAGCGCAGGGTTGCGCTCCAGCACCAGCGCTGCGAGGCCGCTGACATAGGCCGCGGAGAACGACGTGCCTGAAATGATCTGATACTTGCCGTCCGGCGCCGGCAGGAAGATGTCAGCGCCGGGGGCCGCGAGCGCGACGTAGTTGCCGCGGTTCGACGCCGGCAGCAGCTGATCCCTGGTGTCGGTCGCACTGACGGCGATGACGTTCGGATTGGCGGCGGGATAGAGCGGCGGTGATTTCGCGCCGGCATTGCCGGCGGCGGCGATCATCACGACGTCCTTCGCCGCGACGGCCGCGATCGCCCGCTCGATCACTGCATCCTTCGGACCGGCGAAGCTCATGTTGACGATCTGCGCGCCGTGCAGCGCCGCGTAGTCCAGCGCCTTGAGGATCACGTAGGAGCTGCTCTCCGGGCCGCCGCCCTTCTTGACCACGCCGAACGCGCGGATCGCGATGATCCGCGCATAGGGCGCGCTGCCCATCAGCCGCTTGTGCGACACGATCACGCCGGCGATGCCGGTGCCATGGACATGCGGCGCTTCGTCTCCGCCGAGCGCGTCGAACGCATCGAAGGCGGCTTCGGCGAATTCCGGATGCTTGAGGTCGACGCCGGAATCGATCACGGCGATGGTGACGTTCGAGCCCTGGGCCAGCCTGTGCGCCTCGGGCAGCCGCAGCTTGGTCAGCGCATATTGCGCCGGATCGCCTTCGGCGGGCGGCGCGCTCTGCTGCAGCGTGTAGCGATAATTCGGCTGCACCGAACGGACGCTGCGATCGGCGGCAAGACGGCGGCTGACCGCCGCAAGCGAGCTTCGATCGGTGATCCGGAACAGCCCGACGGTGGCGCCGATCAGGGGAAAGCTCTGCGAGCTGATGCGCTGCAGGCCGTGACGGCGCGCCAGCGCGTCGGCCTGGTCCGGCGAGAGGTTGCCGTCGATCTCGGCGACCAGCTCGCCGGCGATGATGTTGGGGCTTGCGGCCGCCGTGACCTGAGGCGCGCGGCGCTGCGCGGCCTTGACGGATTTCGGCTTGCCCGACCGTCCGCCGTTCGACGTCTCCTTGTCAGGGCCGCTGTCGGCTGTCTGAGGCGGCCGCCTCAGACATTCACCCGACGCGCTGCGGTCGGGCGGGCTGCAGGATGTCTGCAGGTTTGGCGAGAAGCGCGCAGTTGGCAGCGCCGGCCGCAGGGCGATGCCGGAGCCGGGCCCCGGCGTGCGCATGGCCGCGCCCGGATTGAGGGTCGGTACGCGGCTCGGCATGTTGATGGCGGGCGAGCGCATCATCGCCTGCGCCGATGCGCTGACGGCTCCGCCCACGAGAGCGAGGGCCACGGCAGCGCTCAGTGCGGCCGGACGACGTGCGGAACGCAGCAACGCGCGGAACGACATGGAGCCTCCGATTGACGCCTCGGACGGCTATTGAGCAGCCACCGCAAGGTTGACGATCTTCTCCCGCGCAAGGCGGCCGATCAGGCCATCGGCGTCGGCCTTCGACAGCGGCTGGCCGCCGAGCTGCAGCTTGAACAGCCCGCCCTTGGCGCCCTCGACGATCGAGGCTTGGTAGCTGTCGAGCAGCGCCGTGATCTCGGCCATCCGCGCATCCGGCGCGAACCGCACCAGCGCATAGACGGGCGCCGTCGAACCGGCGACCTGCGGTCCGAGGCCGCGGATCAGCGGCGCAGCCGGTGCCGGGGCCTCGGCCATGCGCGACGACGCCATGCGCTCGGGCGCCCGCTCGACCGGAGCCGGGGCCGCGGCGCTGGGCGGCGGCGGAGCCGGCATCGGCTTGCTCGCAGGCTCGGGAGCGGCACTCTTGTCCTGGAGAACCGAAGCTGTCTGGTAGGTCGCAATCTGCGAGCGCATCAGCACGGTGCCGATGACGCCGGCCTGCGCCACGACGAGCAGCGCGCCCAGGCTCACGGTCCACACCAGCGTGCGCGGCGACAGGCTCTCGAAGAACGCCATGACGCGCGCACCGACGCCGGGCGCCGCCTTGGGCGCCTGCTCCGGCTCGGCCTCGATTGCCGCGAACAGCTTCTGCATCGCGCGCATCGACGGCGCGCCGAGGCTCTCGTTCAGCGCGATGGTCTCGGCATATTCCTTCTGGATCTCGGCATATTGCCGGGCGAGATCCGCGTCCTGCGCCAGCGCCTCCTCGACGCGGCGCATGTCGCGCGCATTCAGCGTGCCGGCGGCGTACCACGGCAACAGCAGCTCGACGTCACCGGGCTCTTGCTCCAGCATCTTCTTGCTCAAAGCCATCATGGCCAGCCTCTTTCAATGCCGGCCGCCTTCAGGAGTTCGGCCAATTTCTTGCGCGCATAGAACAGGCGCGTCTTGACGGTGTTTTCCGGAATTCCGACGATCTCGGCCACCTCCTCCACGGACTTCTCGTGGTAGTAGACGAGATCGACGATCTCCCGGTGATCAGGCGAAAGCGCCGTCAGGCACTTGCGCAGGGCTTCGCCGGTATTCTTCTTCTGGACCGCCACCTCCGGATCGTCGGACGTGTCCTCGATCGCGTTGGCGGCTTCGTCCTCCAGCTCAACGTCCTTGCGGCGCCGAAGTGCCGAGAGGGCCTTGAACCGCGTGATGGCCAGCAGCCAGGTGGAGACGGCAGAACGGCCCTCGAATTTGCCGGCCTGACGCCACACGTCGAGAAAGACCTCGCTGATGAGATCCTCCGCGACCTGTTCGTCCCGCACGAGCCGGAGCCCGAAGCGGTACACCCTGACATGATGCCGTCCGTACAGCACCTGCATGGCGAGCCGGTCGCCTTGAGCGATCCTGGCAATCAGGGTTTCATCTGACGCCGCTGCTGTCACGCTCAATGGCCGTCTCGCAAAGTTGGTCGGGAGGAACGAGCTTGCGGTTCGAATACAACCGCAAAATTCTTGAAAATACCGGAAAGATACGTCCCCACGTGTGAGCTGGCGCACAGACACGCGAATTTTGCTGCACCGATCGGGCCGATCGCGTCCTGCCGGTTCCCGGCTGCCATGCTACGCCCTACCCTCACCAACTGCCCCCAAAGCCGTGAATTCCCTGTCGCGGCACGACACCGGCGCGACCGTCGTCCCAGTTCCATAGATACCAAAGCTAAAGGCTTTCCCACGTAGATTTTTCGACGATCGATCAGCGAACAGATGGGCATTATGGCACCACCAGTTTCGATACCGCTCGTTGGCGAGACGGGTGGCTCGAAGTCGTCCCCGTCGGGCGACCTGCGCGTGCGCCGGGCCGGCCGCCGCCGGCAGATGCTGGCCCTGATCGCCGGTTGCTACCTGATCGACGCCGTCATCCTGCTGATCTACGCCCAGGCCGGAACCGTGCCGGTCACGATCGCGCCATCCTATGCCGCGATCGGCATTCTCACCGTCGCGCTGTGGACCGCCTTGTCGGAGAGCGGCTTCAACGACCGCTTCCGCGATCACTATCTCGTGGTGCCGCAATCGCTGGTCAGCATGATGGTGACGGTGGCCTTCTGCTACATCGCGCCTGAAGTCAGCATCCTGTTCCTGTGCACGCTGTACATCGTCGTCGCCTTCGCCTCGCTGCGCGCCACCCCGCGGCAGAGCGCGATCTGCTGGACGTTCCTGGCGCTCGGGCTCGCCGCCTTGTTCCTGCTCACCGACAAGCCGCTCGGCATGCCGCATGACAGCGGGTTGGAGCGGCTCGCGACGCTGCTGGTGTTCCTGCTGACGATCGCCGGCTGCATGTTCCTCGGAATCTTCTCCAGCGCGCTGCGCGAGACGCTGTATCAGCGCGGCCTGAAGCTGACGGAGGCCTATCGCCGCATCGAGGAGCTCGCCGAGCTCGACGAGCTCACCGGCGCGCTGAACCGGCGCTCCATCATGCACGTGCTGGACGAGGAGATGGCGCGATCGCGCCAGGCCGGCAAGCCGTGCTCAGTCGTGCTGATCGACCTCGACTGGTTCAAGCGCATCAACGACAGCCATGGTCATCCGACCGGCGACGACGTGCTGCGCACCTTCGCCATCACGATGTTCGCCAACATTCGCGGCAGCGACCGCTTCGGCCGCTATGGCGGCGAGGAATTCCTGCTGGTGCTGCCCGGCGCGCCGGCGGAGCCCGCGGCGCGGCTCGCCGAGCGCCTGCGCCGGATCGTCGCCGAGCTCGAATGGAGCGCGTTCTCGACCGGCCTGCAGGTCACGTTCTCGGCCGGCGTCGCGACCGCGCGTGGCGACGAAACCGCCGATTCGCTGCTCGCCCGTGCCGATCGCGCGCTCTATGATTCCAAGGCGCAGGGACGCAACCGCGTCACCAGCGCCTGAGCGATCCCAAGATGTCCGCGAAACCCGCCCGCAAACAAGGCCTGCTGGAGGAGCTGGAGGACACCCTCGCGCACGGCACCGTGGCGCGCCGGGTCGAGACCTTGCGCAAGGTGACCGACCTGTTCGTCGATGGCGCAGCCGACTTTGCCGACGACCAGGTCGCGCTGTTCGACGACGTGTTCGAATGCCTGATCGACCATATCGAGGTCTCGGCCCGTGCCCTGCTCGCGCGACGGCTCGCGCCGCTCGCGTCGGCGCCGCCGCGAACGCTGCACCGGCTGGCCGACGACGACGCCATCGAGGTCGCCGGTCCCGTGCTGTCGAAATCCGAACGGCTCGACGATGCGGCCCTGATCCGGACCGCGGAGACCAAGAGCCAGGCACACCTGCTGGCGATCTCGATCCGCCGCGTGCTCAGCCGCGCCGTCACCGACATTCTGCTCCGGCGCGGCAATGACGAGGTCGTTCACAGCACCGTCAGCAATCCCGGCGCCGACCTGTCGGACAGCAGCTACGACACGCTGCTCGACCGCGCCGCACTGGACGAGAACCTCGCCGCATGCCTCGCGATGCGGCCCAATCTGCCCCGCCACCACTATCTGAAGCTCGTCGCCAAGGCCTCGGCCACAGTGCGCGCACGGCTGGAAGCGGCCAATCCCAAGCTGGCGCAAGAGGTCTCGTCCGCGGTGCGGACCGCAGGCCGGCGCGCGCGATCGAGCGCCGTGGCGCTCACCAGCCAGACCGAGATCGCCCATGCCCTGGTGCGCTCGCTGCATGCCGATGGCCGGCTCGACGACCGTCTCGTCGTGCAGTTCACCGAGCAGCGCAAGTTCGACGAGGCCAATGCGGCGGTCGCCGCCCTGGCCAACGTTCCGGTCGCGACTGCCGAGAGCATCATGGTCGAAAGCCGCGCCGAGGGCGTGATGATCCTCGCCAAGGTCGCGGGCCTGTCATGGCCGGCGGTCGAGTCGATCATCCGGATGCGCGACGAGCTGGCCGGCTCCGCGCCGACCGACCTGATCGCCTGCAAGGCGACCTATGCGCAGCTGCGGCGCTCCACGGCGCAGCAGGTGCTGCGCTTCCATCGCGTGCAGGACACCGCGGCCGCGCCGCAGGCCTGATCGATCCTGCCGTCACCTCAGTAGCGCAGCACGCGTGCCCCGATGGCGGCGCCGAGCCCGGCGACGATCAGCGCTGCGGCCGTGTACCAGGTGGCGACGAACAGCGGTGAGTCGTCGTTGCAGTGCGCGGCGTAGAGCGTGGCCGCAACGCCCGCCGAGACCAGCCCGGCAATGGCGCCCGCAACCGCCGGGCGCGCCGGCGCGCCGTGGCGCAGCCCGAACAGCGCGGCCGCCAGGACCGGCAGCGACAGCGCGGGAATCGCGGCCATGCACAGCATCGAATTATGCCCCATCAGTCGCGTCATCATCGGCTCCCGCTGCGGCAGCATCATCTCGGCGGCGATGCCGCCGATCAGAACCACGATCGGTGCGATCAAGAGCCAGCTCCAGCCATGCAGCGACGCTTCGGGCCGCGACAAATGCAGGCTGAGGATCAACGCCGGGATGGCCAGCGCCGTGGTGACGATGAACTTCAGGTCGAAGAAGGGATTGCGGACCGCGATCCAGATGTCCGGCCGGACGCCGAGGCCGATCAGCAGCATCGCGGTCGACACCGGCGTCGCCGCCATCAGCGCCAATGCCATGACGATGCCGACGGGCTGCGCGCGCTGCCCATTGTCTGCGGCCAAAGTGCGGATGAGCTGATCGGTGTCCATGATCAATTGTCCCGTAGCTTGGCCGTGAGGGTTGAGAGCGCCCGGTGCAGCGCCACCCGCACCGCGCCCTCGCTCATTGAGAATTTCTGCGCCGTCTGCTTGATCGAGGCGGCCTCGACCGCGATCGACTGCAGCACGTCGCGCTGGCGCTGCGGCAGCGTCTTCAGCTGCGCCTCGACCTCGCCGGCGGACACGCTCGGCGCCGGCGGCTCGTCGGCCAGCGTCTCCGAGAAATCGTCGATGTCGACGAACACCCGCCGGCCGCGCCGGCGCAGCATGTCGATCAGCTTGTTGCGCGCGATCGCGAACAGCCACGGCGCGAACGGCGCGCTCGTGTCCCAGGTGTGCCGCTTCAGATGAACCGCCAACAGAATTTCCTGCACGATGTCCTCGGCCTGATCGGGGGGCTGACCGGCGCGCGACAGCCCGCGCCGTGATGCTGCCCGCAACACCGGCGTGATCGCCTTCAGCAGACGATGATAGGCCTCGTCGTCTCCGGCGACGGCCTGGCGCATCCAGGCTGTCCACTCGTCGTCACGCTCGCGCACCTACGCTCCCACCCCGATAGTTCGCCTCGGCCTGGAGTTTGTTACGTCACGAGGCCCGATGATCACAAATTCGTGATCATTCGTTTAGCCTCCGAACGATCCGAGTTGCGCCACACGGAGAGCACGCAACCGGGCAAATCTCGGAACCGCTCCATAGCACTGAATCGGTCCGCGCAGGATCGGTTTGTGAGCCGTGCCGCAGAGGCCGTCGACCGGGTTCGACGCCGCCTCGCTTTTGCCGTGAGCGGCAGGAAGATACCCATTTTCTGCCCCGTTCTCGACATCTGTCGAGGTCCAACTCCGTCATGGGCTGGCAGGATGGGGAGAAGGCCAACATGACGATCCAAGCCAGTGGACGTTCAGCAGTCATCATCGCCGCCGCGTTCGTCCTGAGCCTCGCCGGCACTGGATTGGCACGCGCGGCCGAAACGCAGACCTACAGTCCCTTCCTGCCGGTGGGGTCGGACAGCGCGCCCGCCGCCAAGCAGGACGTGTTCCCGGCGCCGCAGGCCGAGGCACAGGCGCAGCCGCAATCGGCCGACGCCGCAGCGGGTGATTCGGAGCAGGCCGAGCCCACGACCGTGAACATGGTCACCGTCAGCAATGACGACGGCTCCGGCTGGGACAGGGCCTCGATCATCGGCAAGATCTTCATCGCCTGCGGCACCCTGCTCACCCTGGGCTCGGCGGCGCGGATGTTCATGATCTGAGGCGCTGCGGCTACTTGATGCGCACCCCTGCAGCGGGCAGATTGCCCGCTGTTTGATTTTGCGGGGGTCGAATCATGAGCGTTTACGAGCACATCATCGTCGAGGGCAAAGGCGCGGTCGGTGTCATCACCTTGAATCGGCCGAAGATGCTCAACGCGCTGTCGTTCGGCGTCTTCCGCGAGATCGCCGCGGCGGTCGACGATCTCGAGGCGGACGACGCCATCGGCTGCATCGTCATCACCGGCAGCGAGAAGGCGTTCGCCGCCGGCGCCGACATCAAGGAGATGCAGCCCAAGAGCTTCATCGACATGTTCTCGAGCGACTTCACCGCCATCGGCGGCGACCGCGTCGCGCGCTGCCGCAAGCCGACGATCGCCGCCGTCTCCGGCTATGCGCTGGGCGGCGGCTGCGAGCTGGCGATGATGTGCGACTTCATCATCTGCTCCGATACCGCCAGGTTCGGCCAGCCCGAGATCACGCTCGGCACCATTCCGGGCATCGGCGGCACGCAGCGCCTGACCCGCGCCATCGGCAAGGCCAAGGCGATGGACCTCTGCCTCACCGGACGGATGATGGATGCGGCGGAGGCCGAGCGCGCCGGCCTGGTCAGCCGCATCGTGCCGGCCGACAAGCTGATGGAAGAGACCATGGCCGCCGCCGAGAAGATCGCCGCGATGTCGCGCCCCGCCGCGGCCATGGCCAAGGAGGCGGTCAACCGCGCCTTCGAGACCCCGCTCTCCGAAGGCATGAACGTCGAGCGCAACCTCTTCCACGCGACGTTCGCGCTGGAGGACCGCGCCGAGGGCATGGCCGCGTTCATCGAGAAGCGCAAGCCGGTGAACAAGAACCGGTGACGTGTCGCGACGTGGTTCGGTCGAACCGAGTCTTCCAAGATTGAGCTCGAGCTATCGCCCGCGTTCACAGTGCGCTCCCTCGCCCCGTTCTTTCGGGGAGAGGGTCGGGGTGAGCGGCAGCCGCACGGGTGGTGCATGTGGTTAGACCTGTACCCCCTCACCCGGATTGCATCTTCGATGCAATCCGACCTTTCCCCGCAAGCGGGGCGAGGTGCACTGAGCAAGCCGCAAGCTGCTCGCAAATGGCTGACGCGATTCGCGCCGAGCACTTGCAACCTCCCCTCGCCCGTCCACCCACCTACCGCGCGCCTATGCCACAGCACCTGCGACCAACGGTCTGTGGCGGGACCGCCACAACAATCCATGGAAAAGCCCGCCTAATTCCCCATCAGTGGTTTGTGTGTGGCCGCCCTCCGCCGTAAACAGGTAAACGACGGGTTAAGACAGTGGGACGCGGCGGAGTCGGATGGTGGGTCGAGCCAAAGAATTTGGCGTCGGCGGGGTGCGTGCAAAGCGGGTCGGTCTTGGCCTGACCGTGATTGCCGGCCTTGTCACAATCTGCTCGCCCGTGCGCGCCGAGGATCTCGCGGCTGCGCTGGCGAAAGCCTATCAGACCAATCCCGCGCTCAACGCCGAACGCGCCCGGCAGCGCGCCACCGACGAGAACGTGCCGCAGGCGCTGGCCGGCTACCGCCCGCAGCTCATCGCAAGCCTCGGCGCCGGCCTGCAGGCCGTCCGCAACCTCCTGCCCGCCAACACCGTCCAGACTGCGACCCTGAAGCCGTGGACGATCGGCGTGACCGTGACGCAGACGCTGTTCAACGGCTTCCGCACCGCCAACAGCGTGCGCGTGGCCGAGTTGCAGGTGCAGTCCGGCCGCGAGGCGCTGCGCAATGTCGGCCAGGGCATCCTGCTCGACGCCGTCACCGCCTACACCAACGTGCTGGCCAACCAGTCGCTGGTCGAGGCGCAGCGCTCCAACGTCGCCTTCCTGCGCGAGACCCTGTCGGTGACGCAGCGCCGCCTCAACGCCGGCGACGTCACGCCGACCGATGCGGCCCAGGCCGAAGCGCGGCTGTCGCGCGGGCTGTCCGATCTCAACGCCGCCGAGGTCAACCTCGCCATCAGCCAGGCCACCTATGCACAGGTCATCGGCATGGCTCCGGGGCAGCTTCGCACCGCTGATCCCATCGATCGCCTGCTGCCGCGCTCGCGCGAGGACGCGATCGCGCTTGCCAACAGGGAAAATCCGGCCGTGGCGGCGGCAAGCTTCGACGTCGACGTCGCCTCGACCGCGATCAAGGTCGCCGAGGGCGCGCTGCTGCCGAGCGTGACGCTGCAGGGCAGTGTCAGCCGCAGCCGCGATTCGGATCAGACGCTCGGCACCTTCGGCACCGACCAGGCCTCGATCGTCGGCAGCGTCACCGCGCCGATCTATGACGGCGGCACCGCGGCGTCGCAGACCCGGCAATCCAAGGAGCTTGCGGCGCAGAGCCGGCTCGTGCTCGACCAGGTCCGCAATCAGGCCCGCACCGCCGTGGTCAGCGCCTGGGTCGCCAATGAGGGCGCCAAGGTCGCCGTCAGCGCCTCCGAGTCCGAGGTGAAGGCAGCCACCGTCGCGCTGCAAGGCGTCTCGCGCGAGGCGCAGGGCGGCCAGCGCACCACGGTCGACGTCCTCAACTCGCAATCCGACCTCATCCAGGCCAAGGCCCGGCTGATCGGCGCCCAACGCGACCGCGTCATCGCCTCCTACACCCTGCTCAGCGCCGTCGGCCGGCTCGACGTCAAGAACCTCAACCTGAACACGCCGGACTATCTGCCTGAAGTCCACTACCACCAGGTCCGCGACGCCTGGCACGGCCTGCGCACGCCCTCGGGGCAGTAGGCACGGTGGGCCGGCGTGAAGGCCGGATTCGGTCGAGACGATCAGGATGACGCGGGCAAAGCGTTTACTCGCCGTGTAGATGCTCTCTCTCTGTCAGCTCGTGCGCCTATCTCGCCACACACTCCGCGCTCACCCTCCCCTGGAGGGGGAGGGTCGCTCGAGCGCGAAGCGGTCGAGCGGGGTGGGGTGATCTCTCCTCGGGCACAGGCGCTCGTGGAGAGATCACCCCACCCCGCCTCACGTTTCGCTTCGCTCCTCGTGAGGCGACCCTCCCCCTCCAGGGGAGGGTGGCACCGTCTCCTTGGTTGCTCGCCCGGAGTCAGAGGCATGGTTTGGATCAACGGCAGCGCGAGCCGTTCGGCTGTTCGCCCTTGCCCCCTGCCCCGCCCCGGTTCACGCTCCTCCCGCAACACCACGCGCGTCACGCTCAACGCACGCGCGACATCCGGGGAGACCCATCATGCTCGACCGCCGCAGCCTGCTGCTGGCCTCGCTCGCCGCCGGAGTGACGATGACGACAGCCCGCGCCAAACCCTCGCAGCCCGCCACCCCGGTCGACTTCGACGTGCCCGCCGATGCCTGCGACTGCCACACCCACATCCACGGCGATCCCGACAAGTTCCCGTTTGCGGCGACCCGCGTCTACACGCCCGAGCCGGCCTCACCGGAAGAGATGGCCGCCCTGCACAAGGCGCTGCACATCAAGCGCGTGGTCATCGTGACGCCGAGCGTCTACGGCACCGACAATTCCGCGACCCTGTTCGGCATGAAGGCCAGAGGCAACGACGCTCGCGGCGTCGCCGTGATCGACGACAAGACCACCGAGGCGCAGCTCGACGCGATGAACGCGGATGGCTTCCGCGGCATCCGCCTCAATCTCGCGACCGGCGGCATCAACGATCCCACCATCGGCCGCGCACGCTTCCAGGCCGCCGTCGAACGCATGAAAGCGCGCGGCTGGCACGTCCAGCTCTACACGACGCCTGCGATGATCGCCGCCATCAAGGACCTCGTGATGCAGTCGCCGGTCACGGCGGTGTTCGATCATTTCGGCGGCGCGCAGGCCGCGCTCGGCCTCGAGCAGCCCGGCTTCTCCGACCTCGTCGAGCTCGTCCGCATCGGCAAGGCCTATGTGAAGATCTCCGGCGCCTACCGCGCCTCGACGAAGGGTCCTGACTACACCGACGTCATCCCGTTCGCGAAAGCCCTGATCGCCGCCAACCCCGACCGCATCGTCTGGGGCACCGACTGGCCGCATCCGGACTCGTCGCCCCATCCCGAGCTGAAGGCGACGGATGTCAGGCCGTTCTATCCGATCGACGACGGCCGCCTGATGAACCAGCTGCCGGTGTGGGCACCAGACGCCGCGATCCGGAAGAAGATCCTGGTCGACAACCCGGCCCGACTTTACGGCTTCTGAGCCGAGACCGCGGCCTCAATCCCCGTCATTGCGAGGGGCGAAGCGACGAAGCAATCCAGTGTGGTGGGCGGGACCCTGGATTGCTTCCGCCGCCGCCCTTCGGGCTATGGCGGACACGTCGCTCCGCTCGCAACGACGGTTGGGCAAGCAGCCTGCGCCACTCTCCGCCGTCATCGTCCGCGAAGGCGGACGATCCAGTACACCGGGACGGTCGTGATCAACCCGTTACGCCGCGGCGTACTGGATGCCCGCCTACGCGGGCATGACACCGAGTTTTTGCCGCGCATGCTTTGCCGTAGCCCGCATGAGCGCAGCGACATGCGTGTTCTCACACGCCGTGCCGGAGAACCCGGGGCCGCTTCGCTCGCCCGGGGCTACGCACCTTTCGTCATTCCGGGGCGCGCGTAGCGCGAGCCCGGAATCCATAGCCACAACTATCTCGATCGAAGCGCGATGGATGTGGCCAAAACTCGTACAACGATCACCATTCGTGGTTATGGATTCCGGGCTCAGCCGCTCGCGCGGCTGCCCCGGAATGACGACCGTTTGCGTGACAACGAGCTTGGCTCACAAAAGCAGATGACGCTGCGCGCTAATTCGACCTACTCGTCACATCAGCTACCGCGCGATTCTCGCTCCGCACCGTGGTGAACATGTCCCAGATCGCGATGAACATCGCCGCGATGACCGGGCCGATGATGAAGCCATTCAATCCGAACACCTCGATGCCTCCCAAGGTCGAGATCAGCACCACATAGTCCGGCATCTTGGTATCCTGTCCGACCAGGATCGGGCGCAGCAGATTGTCGACGAGGCCGATGACCAGCGCGCCATAGGCGATCAGGATCACGCCATGCCAGATCGAGCCGGTGGCCAGCAGATAGAGCGCGACCGGAAACCACACGATCCCCGCGCCCACCGCGGGGAGCAGCGACATGAAGGCCATCACCACCGCCCACAGCAGCGGCGCGGTGATACCGAGGAACCAGAAGATCAGTCCGCCCAGCGCGCCCTGCGCCAGGGCGACGACCAGATTGCCCTTTACGGTCGCGCGGATGACGATGATGAACTTCGCGAGCAGCGCGTTGCGTTGCTCGTCGCGCAGCGGGATGGCGTCCGCGATCCGCTTCGACAAGGTCTCCTCGTCGCGCAGCAGGAAGAACAACAGATAGAGCATGAGAAAAAGGCTGACGAAGAACTCGAACGTCCCCTGCCCGATGTTGAGCGCTTGGCCCGCGATCACCTGGCTGCCGCGCAGCAGCAACGCCGACAACCGGTCTTTCAGGCCGGCCAAGCTGCCGAGCCCGAACCGATTCAGCAGATCGACGATCCAACCGGGCAGCGCGTCCAGCATCTTCTGAAAATACTGCGTGACGTCCAACTGGCCGCCCTGCACCTGCCCGTACACGCCGGCCGCCTGTTGCGCCAGCGCCGCCGCGACCAGCGAGAATGGAATGATGATGATCAGAATGACCAGCAGCACGACGATGGCCGCCGCCAGCCCGTCACGACCGTGCATCGACTGTGACAGCCGGCGGTGCAGCGGAGCGAACACGATCGCGCCGACCACACCCCACAGCAGCGCGCCATAGAACGGCAGCAAAATCCAGCCGAGCGCGAGCGTGATCACGGCGAGCAGGAACAGCAGGACTCGGTCTTCGAAGCTGCGCATGTCAATCTTTCGTCTGGCCGCGACTTCCGTTCACGCGCCCAGGTTTCAGGGAGGCTCGTGAGCCGGACATCGCCGCATTCTTAACGTCAACGCACGAACGCGCCAATCGGGCTCCAATCTCGTCGCGGACCAAGCGACCCGCGTGCGACATGATCATCGCAGCCCATATCACGCTCAGCGTGAGGGATACACGCCGCCTCCACATCGTCATTCCGGGGCGCGCGCAGCGCGAGCCCGGAATCCATAGCCACAACCGTCCAAGAGGAAGCGAGCTGCACGTGGCCCGATCCCGCCCGGCAACTGCAGTTCGGGAGTATGGATTCCGGGCTCAGCCGCTGTGCGGCTGCCCCGGAATGATGGCGGAACACGAGGTAAAGCCTTGCACTAGATTGGCCCAGGGACTGCACGGCGAGCAAAACAGCATCAAGGACGCGCGCTCCTCCCCGCGGTCATTCCGGGGCGCGCGCAGCGCGAGCCCGGAATCCATAACCACGACCGTCCGAGAGGGAGCGAGCTGCGCGTGGCAGCCGCTTCGCCCCGCACGGCAGTTCGTCAGTATGGATTCCGGGCTCAGCCGCTGCGCGGCTGCCCCGGAATGACGGCTGAGCAAGTGGCATGGAGTGCGCCAAAAGACTGATTTTACCAGCGCTGACAACAACAAAGCCCGTTTCAAGAGCCGACGCGAAAAATAAATCACTTCCGAAAATCAGCAAATCATGGGTATAACGTCCGCGTTCCGGCCCGGATGAGGGGCGTACGCGTCGTCACGACACGTTGGGCCGGCAATGCGGTGGACGTGAGGGCATCGGCGCGCATCCTGTGCGGACGAACGATGCACTGACGTACGTGAAGTCGCGTGGTCCTGGCCTCCCGGTGCTGAGGCCAAGGTTTGCGGAGGTCTGACGAGCTCTGCGGCCGACGGGGTCAATCAAGCCGGTCCCCGAGGAGAGCGCGTATAAGCGTGAAGCCCACCGCGCAGGGAATGCTGGGATGTCTCGGCTGACCTGTGGTGACTGCCGCCTGCTTTTCTTTCTGCAGGCGGGCCATGGGTGCGGCCAGCGCCCGGCATTCCCTGCGCCCTCATCATTATCGAGGGCCCGCCATCTGGATCAGCTCGGGCGCCCAGCGCCGCGGGATCGAGAGCGTGCGCCGATTGCTCGACTGGTTGTCGTACAAACGAGTCTCGATGCTGCCGCTCCACACGTGCAGAGGCAAGTGACGTCGATGATGAGATCGCTCGCGCAGCAATCACAGCCACCCTCCCCTGGAGGGGGAGGGTCGATCGCACGCGAAGCGGGCGAGCGGGGGTGGGGTGAGCCACGAGCGCCGTCGCATGTGGAGAGATCACCCCACCCCGGCTCACATTCGCTCCGCTCATGCGAGCCGACCCTCCCTCTCCAGGGGAGGGTGGCAGCCGGGTTCCCACGCAATTCGCGGTCAGAACCGAGAGCCAGCGAGTGCGCCGCCATCGCCTGCCCCGTTGCCAACCGCGCGGCAAGTCGCAATAAACAGCGCTTTCCGAGCCGGTCCCAGCCGGCCCGTCGACCTGGAGGCATGATGATGACGACGACACCGGCCGCAAAATCATCCGACAAGGATGTCTGGCGCGTCGGCGTGCTGTTCTCGCGCAGCGGCCTGATGCAGGTCACGGAGTCCGAGCACTTCTTCGGCACGGCGCTGGCGATCCAGGAGATCAACACCGCCGGCGGCGTGCTCGGCCGCGAGATCGAGGTCATCGCCTATGATCCGGGCTCACAGCCCGAGACCTTCCGCAAGCTCGCCGACCGCCTGCTGACCGAGGACGGCGCCTCCGTCATCTTCGGCTGCTCGACATCAGCGGAGCGCAAGGCGGTGCTGCCGGCGATCGAGCGCCGCAACGGGCTGCTCTGGTATCCCTCGCTCTACGAAGGCTTCGAATACTCACCGAACGTGATCTACACCGGGCCGGCGCCGAACCAGAACGCGTTCCAGCTCGCCGAATACATCGTGCGCAAGCACGGACCGCGCGTCTATCTGATCGGCTCCGACTACATCTATCCGCGCGAATCCAACCGCATCATGCGTGACCTCGTCGAGTCCTATGCCGGCCGCGTCGTCGGCGAGCAATATGTGACGATGGAAGCGACCGATGCCGAGCTGACGCGCGGCCTCGACGCCATCCGGGACGCCGCGCCGGACGTCGTGTTCTCGACCATCGTCGGCCGCACCGCGCAGCGCTTCTACCGGATGTATGCACAGGCCGGCTTCGATCCCAAGCGGCTGCCGATCGCGAGCCTCACCATGGCCGAAGGCGAGGTACGCGCCATCGGCGCCGAATATTGCGCGGGCCATCTCACCGCGGCGAGCTACTTCGGCACCTTGGCGCGCGAGAGCAACGATCGCTTCAAGGCGGCGTTCGCGGCCACCTTCGGGGCCGACACGCCGGTCAGCATGTGGAGCGCCTCGGCCTATGCGCAGATCAAGCTGTTCGCGCGGGCGCTCGAACAGGCCGGCAGCCTCGACACGCAGAGGCTGGTGGAGGCCGCGCTCGGTCTCAGCCTCGAGGCGCCGGAGGGACCGATCCGCATCGATCCCGACAACAACCATGTCTGGACCACGCCGCGGATCGGCCGCGTCCGCGCCGACGGCCAGTTCGACATCGTCTGGGAGAGCAAGAGCCCGATCAAGCCGGATCCGTATCTGTCGGTGTCGCCGATCGGGGGCCGCTGGCTGAGCGAAGAGGCGCTGTCAGCATGAGGCCGGATGACCGCATGAAGCCCGGCGTGCGCCGCCTGATCGAGGAGCTGCGCGGCGCCCGCGTGCTGGTGATCCATCCGCGCGACGCCGAGGGCGACGCGCTGATCGATCAGCTCAAGCGCATCGGCTGCAACGTGCGCGGCGTGTGGCCGCCGCCGGCCGCGATCCCGCACGATATCGACACGGTTTTCCAGCTGATCGAGACCTCCGAGGAGATGATCTTCCCCGAGGGCACCACCGAGCATCCGCTCACCTTCATCGCCATCGTCGACTACGAGAACCCGACGATCCTGAAGCGCCTGCTCGACAGCAATGCGCACGGCGTCGTCAACAAGCCGATCCGCTCGTTCGGTATTCTCTCCTCGCTCGTGCTGGCGCGCTCGCTGCGCGGCTACACGCGCCGGCTCGAAGGCAAGGTGCAGAAGCTCGAGGAGACGCTGAAGGCGCGACGCGACGTCGACAAGGCGGTCAAGATCCTGATGGGGTTGAAGCAGGTCGGCGAGGTCGAGGCCTATGAGCTGATCCGCGCCCAGGCGACGCAGAAGCGCGTCGCGATGGCCGACATTGCGATCTCCATCATCAATGCGCAGGAGACGCTGGGAGGATTGGGGGTGCTGGATGCGCCGGTGTCGCGCTGAGGGCAGATTGTCGCGCCCACGGGTTGGGCAGCCGCGGCCTCAAATTTTTGCAAGCGACGGCGTTGACTTCGCTTCGCGCATTTGAGTTACTTGAGGCCAGCGCGGACATCGAATGTCCGCCAATGGCCGGTCGGCCATTTCACATCAGGCTATGCAGCCCTCGTATTGCGCCGCAAGGCGCAGTCGGGGGCTTTTTGTTTGGCGCGCGCGACCCTCGCGAACGCAACGGAGACTCGTGCCTTGACGACGGATGACGACAGCAAACTGCGGATCGCCTGCATCCAGATGCAGCCGATGGTCGGCGAATTGGAAACCAACCTCGCCCACAGCCTCGATCTGATCCAACAGGCGGTGGCGCAAGGCGCCAAGCTCGTGGTTCTCCCCGAGCTCGCCTCCTCCGGCTACGTGTTCAAATCCCGCGAGGAGGCCTTCGCCGCCTCCGAGACCATTCCCGGCGGCCCCGCCGTGACCGCCTGGAGCGAGATCGCGGCCAGGCATGGCCTGCACCTCGTCGCCGGCATCTGCGAGCGCGACGGGACCAAGCTCTATAACAGCGCGGTGCTGATCGGGCCGAAGGGCTACATCGGCACGTTCCGCAAGGTGCATCTGTGGAACGAGGAGAACCTGTATTTCGAGCCCGGCAATCTCGGCTTCCCCGTCTACCACACCGAGATCGGCCGCATCGGCATGGCGATCTGTTACGACGGCTGGTTCCCCGAGAGCTACCGCCTCAACGCGCTGCAGGGCGCCGACATCGTCTGCGTGCCGACCAATTGGGTGCCGATCCCCGGCCAGGCCGAGGGCCGCGAGGCCATGGCCAACATCCTGGCGATGGCGGCCGCCCATTCCAACTCCATCTTCATCGCCTGCGCCGATCGCGTCGGCGTCGAGCGCGGCCAGCCGTTCGAGGGCCAGAGCCTGATCGTCAGCTACACCGGCTGGCCGGTCGCCGGCCCCGCGAGCCGTGACAAGGAGGAGATCGTGATCGCCGACGTGGCGCTCGGCGAGGCCCGCCGCGCCCGCAACTGGAACGCCTTCAACCAGGTCCTGCGCGACCGCCGCTCCGACGTCTACGACGAGATGCTCGGCAGCGAGGTGAAGCGCGGCTGGTACTGACAACTTCGCCTTTCTGTTTTCACCATTCACGGAGGACAATCGATGACATCGCGTTTGCTCACCACCTCACTCGCGCTCGCCCTCGCGGCGACCGCGCTCTCGTCTGCCTTTGCCGCCGATCCGATCAAGATCGGCGTCCCCGTCGGCCTGTCCGGCGCCAACTCCGTCGTCGCCCCGTCGGTGGTGCAGTCCGCCGAACTGGCGGTCGAGGAGATCAACGCCAAGGGCGGCGTGCTCGGCCGCAAGCTGGAGCTCGAGGTCGCCGATGACGCCTCGGGCGCGGCCGGCGCGCAGAAGGCGTTCGACGCGCTGATCTTCCAGAAGAAGGTCAACGTGCTGATCTCGATGGAGACCAGCGCCGCCCGCAACGCCGGCCTGCCGATCGTCGCCCGCGGCAAGACGCCCTACATCTACACCTCGTTCTACGAGGGCAAGTCCTGCAGCCCGTATCTCTACGTCAACGCCTGGGTACCGGACCAGCAGGTGCCTCCGATCGTCGACTACTTCAACAAGGAGAAGAAGGCGAAGAGCTACTTCCTGATCGGCTCCGACTACGCCTTCGGCCGCGGCATGCTCGCATTCACGAAGACGTATATCGAAAAGACGGGCGGAAAGGTCGTCGGCGAAGAATACCTGCCGATGGATGGCTCCGACTGGACCTCGATCATCTCCAAGCTCAAGGCCTCCGGCGCCGACGCGCTGATCACTTCCACCGCGGGCGGCGCGCCGAACGTGACGCTGACCAAGCAGCTCCGCGCCGCCGGCGTGAACCTGCCTTACGGCAATCTCGCCGTCGACGAAGGTACGGCCAAGGGCATGGGTGCTGACGCGGCCGGCATCTATCTGTCCGCCTCGTACGTCACGGGCATCGATACGCCGGCCAACAAGACCTTCCTGGCCTCGATGGCCAAGAAGTTCGGTGCCGAGCTGAAGACCCCCAACGATCTGTCGGTCCCGCAATACGAGGCGGTGTACGCCTACAAGGCGGCGGTCGAGAAGGCCGGCGGCATCGACCAGGACAAGGTGCTCAAAGCACTCGCCGAGGTCTCGGTCGACGGTCCGCGCGGTACGATCAAGATGGACAAGCAGCGCCATGCGCCGCTGACCATGTATCTCGGCCAGGTTCAGGCCGACGGCAGCGTCAAGGTCATCCAGAGCTTCAAGGACGTCGATCCCGGCGCGCAGTGCCCGGGCAAATCGTGAAACAGCACGCCTGATCGCGCATGATCCCGCGGGGCGGACGACAGCCCGCCCCGCTTCTCTCAAGTGGAAGTCACCATGCTGACCGTCGCTCTCGATGCCGTCACGACGGCCGCCATGCTCTTCATCATCGCCGCCGGTCTCCTGATCGTGTTCGGCGTGATGAAGATCATCAACTTCGCCCACGCCGCCTTCCTCACGGTAGGCGCCTATTCGGCCCTCGTCGGCGCGCAGTTGGGCCTGCCTTGGTTCCTGGTTCTGCCGCTGGCCTTCGTCGCCGGCGCGGTCTGCGGCGGCGTCACGGAGATCGTGATCGTCCGCCGGCTCTACAAGCGCCCGCTCGATGCGATCCTCGCGACATGGGGACTCGGCATCGTACTCGGACAGCTCATCACCCTGACGTTCGGCCGTGAGGTGCAGTTCGTGCGGGCGCCGATCTCGGGCACGGTGCATGTGTTCGGCGCCGACTACTCCGCCTATCGGCTGGTGATGATCGTTGCGGCCGTCATCGTCGGTTTGCTGTTCACTGGCTTGCTCAATGGCACCCGGCTCGGCCTGTCAACCAAGGCCGTGATCATGAACGAAATGCTGGCGCAGGGACTTGGCGTCGATTCCTCGCGCGTCCGGCTCATCACCTTCGCGCTCGGCAGCGGCCTCGCCGCGATGTCCGGCGCACTGATCACGCCGCTGTCGAGCGTCGATCCGAACATGGGCGTGCCCTGGCTGATCGGCGCCTTCATGCTGGTCATGGTGTCCGGCGGCTCGCTGCTGGCGCTGGCCGGCTCCTGCGCCGTGCTCGGGACGCTGCAAGTTCTGGTCTCGACCTTCATCAATCCGATCCTCGGCGGCCTGACCATTGCAATCTGCGCCGCCATCGTGCTGCGGATCCGGCCGGAGGGGTTTGCCCGTGCCTGATGCGCGTCCCCTCGCCTCTCCCGCGACAGCAGCGACGAGCCGCGCGATGCCGCGCCTGATCATCCCCGCTTTGCTGGTGGCGCTCGCTGCCGCCGTGATCCTCGTCGCGCCGCTGCTGCTCGACACCTATCTCGTGAACATCCTGGTGCGCGCCTGCTTCGTGGCGATCGCGGCGATCACCGTCGACATCATGTGGGGCTATTGCGGCACGCTGACTTTCGGGCAGTCCGCCTTCTTCGGCATCGGCGCCTACGCGCTCGCGATCATGTTCACCGAATATGGCTTCGGCACCTGGCAGATTTTTGCTGCGATCGGCGCCGCGGTCGCCGTTGCTGCGGCCGTTGCCGCCTTCACCGGCTGGCTGTCGTTCTATCCCGGCTCGACGCCGCTCTACGCCTCGGTGATCTCGCTGGTGGTGCCGATCGTGCTGGTGCAGATCCTCTACTCCGGCGGCACGTTCACCGGCTCGTCGAGCGGCCTCGTCGGCTTCGAAAGTTTCGACCTGGAGATCGAGACCTGGCTGCGCCTCGCGGGTCTTGGCCTGCTCGCGACGGCGGTGCTCGCGCTTATCGTGATGCGCAGCGACACCGGCCGGCTGCTGTCGGCGCTGCGCGACAACGACTCGCGCTGCACCTATCTCGGCATCGACACGTCGCGCCTGCGCATCGTCGTCCTGGTCCTGTCCGCGATCGTCTCCGCGCTGGCCGGCTTCTTCTATGCCGGCTTCGGCGCGGTCGCCGCGCCGGAGAATGCCAGCTTCGCCTTCGGCACCAACCTCGTGATCATGGTCGCGCTCGGCGGCCGCGGCACGGTGATCGGCCCTGTCATCGGCGCGCTGTGCATCGAGGTCGCCAGCGCCTATCTCGCCAACAGTCTTCCTTACGTTTGGGAGCTGATCGTCGGCCTCGCGCTGATCGTGGTGATCTTGGTGTTCCCCGATGGCCTGCTCGGCGCGGTCATGCGCCTGGTCAAGCGCGGGCGTTCGGCAGTCGCGACGACGATCCTGCAGCCCGCTATAGCCGCCACTGCTGTCAGCAATCCCGACGCCGTCGCCATCGAAGTGCGCGCGCTCGGCAAGCATTACGGCAGTCTTGCCGTGCTGGACGGCGTGCAGTTCACGGCCTACCGAGGCGAGTTGCTGAGCCTGGTCGGTCCTAACGGCGCCGGCAAGACCACCTTGATCCGCTGTCTGTCCGACGGCCGTGAGCGCTCGACCGGCAACGTCGCGATCGCCGGCCACGACATCGCCCGCCTGCCGCCGGATCGCGTCGTGCGCTTCGGCTTGGGACGCAAGTTCCAGACCGCGTCGGTGTTCGAGACGCTGACCGTCGCCGAATGCCTGCGCGTGGCGCGGACGCATGCCGATCCGCCTGCTCTCACGTCGCGCTCGGCCACCCTGGCGCTGCCGCCCGCGGCGATGTCGGTCGTCGAACGCTCCGGACTCGCCGAACGGCTCGACGAAGAGGCGCGCAATCTCAGCCACGGGCTGAAGCAGGCGCTCGAGCTCGCGATGGTGCTCTCGCTCGAGCCCGATGTGCTGCTGCTGGATGAGCCCACCGCCGGATTGACCCGCGCCGAGCGGCAAGGGTTTGCCGACATCCTGACCACCCTCGCCCGCCGCGACCGGCTCTGCATTCTCCTGGTCGAGCACGATCTCGATTTCGTCCGCGAGATCTCCTCGCGCATCATCGTCCTGCACCAGGGCCGGCTCGCGCTCGACGGCTCGGTCGACGAGGTCGTCAACAGCGAGCTCGTCCGCGAGATCTACACGGGTCAGCACGTGTCGCATGCGGAGGTGCCGGCATGAGCACGATGCTGGAAGTCAAAGAACTCGCGAGCGGCTATGGCTCCTCGGAGGTCATCAGCAATGTCGGCTTTGCGTTGGCGAAGGCCGAGACGCTGGCGATCGTCGGCAAGAACGGCATGGGCAAGACCTCGCTGCTCAAGGCCATTCTCGGCTTTCTGCCAGCGTGGCGCGGCAGCGTGAGGCTTGCCGGCAAGGACGTGACGCGGGTTGCGCCGCATCTGAAGCGCAAGATGGGGCTGGTCTATGTGCCGCAGGAACATGCGCTGTTCCAGGACCTCTCGGTGCGCGACAATCTTCGGCTCGGCCTGCTGTCGGACAAGGACATCGACGCGCTGTTCGAGCAGGTCGGCGGCTGGTTTCCCGTGCTGACCAAGCGGCTCGGCCAGCGCGCCGGAACATTGTCGGGCGGCGAGCAGAAGATGCTGATCGTGGCGCGGGCGCTGATGGCCAGGCCGGACGTGCTGCTGCTCGACGAGGTCACCGAGGGATTGCAGCCCTCCGTCGTCGATCGCCTGTCCGAGGTGCTGGTGCGGGTCCGCCGCGAGATCGGCACCTCCATGATCGTGGTCGAGCAGCATCTGCCTTTTGCCCTCTCGATCAGCGACCGCTACCTCGTGTTCAAGCGCGGCGAGATCGTCGATGCCGCCACTGTCGATGCTGATGCCGCGGCGCGGATCGACGAGCACATGCGCATCTAGCGGACCCTCCGGCGGGAGAACAGCGAGATCAAGACCGGCAGCGTGATCAGGATGACGACAGGCGCCAGCATCATGCCGGTCACGACCACGATCGCGAGCGGCTTCTGCACCTGCGAGCCGATGCCGGTCGACAGCGCCGCCGGCAGCAGCCCGATGCCGGCGACGACGCAGGTCATCAGCACCGGCCGTAGCTGCAGCTCGCCGGTGCGGATCACCGCCTCGATGCGCTCGACGCCCTCGTCGATCAGCTGGTTGAACTGCGACAGGATGATGATGCCGTCCATCACGGCGATGCCGAACAGCGCGATGAAGCCGATCGCCGCGGACACGCTGAACGGAATCCCCGACAGCACGAGGCCGACGACGCCGCCGAAGATCGCCATCGGGATCACGCTCATGGCGAGCAAGGTGTCCGCCATCGAGCCGAAATTGAACCACAGCAGCACGCCGATCAAAGCCAGGCTGATCGGCACCACGATCGACAGCCGCTTGATGGCGTCCTGCAGATTGCCGAACTCGCCGACCCACTCCAGATGCGAGCCCGGCGGCAGTTGCACCTGGTTGGCGACCTTCTGCTGCGCCTCCTGGATGGCGCTGCCGAGGTCGCGCTCGCGCACCGAGAACTTGATGGGGAGATAGCGTTCCTGCTGCTCGCGATAGATGTAGGCCGCGCCCGACACCAGCTTGATGGTCGCGACCTCGCTCAGCGGAATCTGCGTGATGCCATTCGGACCCTGCGCGCCGATGCGCAGATTCTCGATCGCCTCGGCGCTCTTGCGATATTCCGGCGCGAGCCGAACGATGATCGGGAAATGCCGGTCCGACCCCGGCTCGTACAAATCGCCGGCGGTGTCGCCGCCGATCGCGACCTTGATGGTGGCGTTGATGTCGCCGGGCGCGAGCCCGTAGCGGGCGGCCTTGGCGCGGTCGATGTCGATTTGCACCGTCGGCTGGCCGAGCGAGGTGAACACGGCGAGATCGGTGACGCCCTGCACCGTCGACAGCACCTGCTTGATCTTGTTGGCGGTATCGGTCAGCGCCTGCAGATCGTTGCCGTACAGCTTGATCGAGTTCTCGCCCTTCACGCCGGACACGGCCTCGGAGACGTTGTCCTGCAGATATTGCGAGAAGTTGAACTCCACGCCGGGGAAGCGGTCGTCGAGTTGCTTCAACAGCTCGGCCGTGAGCTGGTCCTTGTCCTTGGTGCCGGGCCAGTCCTTCACCGGCTTCAGCGGCGCGAAGAACTCGGCGTTGAAGAAGCCGGCGGCGTCGGTGCCGTCGTCGGGGCGGCCGTGCTGCGAGACCACGGACTCGACCTCCGGCCGGGCGCGGATGATCTTGCGCATCTCATTGACGTAGGCGTTGCCTTCCTGAAGCGAGATCGTCGGCGGCAGGGTCGCGCGAATCCAGAGATTGCCCTCTTCGAGCTTGGGCAGGAATTCCAGGCCGAGCAGCCGGCCGACCACCACGGTCAAAAGCACGAGCCCGATCGCGCCGGTCATCACCAGATTGCGGTTGCCGACGGCCCAGCGCAGCACCGGCCCGTAGATCGCATGCAACAGGCGCATCAGCCGCGTCTCGGTCTCCTCGACATGCGACGGCAGAATGATGGCACTCAGCGCCGGGGTGACCGTGAAGGTCGCGAGCAGGCCACCGGCGAGCGCATAGGCATAGGTGCGCGCCATCGGTCCGAAGATGTTGCCCTCGACGCCACTGAGCGTGAACAGCGGCAGGAAGGCGGCGATGATGATGGCCGCGGCAAAGAAGATCGAGCGCGACACGTCGGCGGCTGCCGAGAGGATCGCGTGGCTCTTCATGCCCATCATCGTCTCGGGCGAGATGTGGCTCTCCTCCGCCTCGGACAATGGCGTGGTCTGCGTCAGCCGACGGAAGATCGCCTCGACCATGATCACGGTCGCATCGACGATCAGGCCGAAATCGATCGCACCGACCGACAGCAGGTTGGCGGACTCGCCGCGCAGCACCAGGATGATGACAGCGAAGAACAGCGCGAACGGAATCGTCGCGCCGACGATCAGCGCGCTCCGGAGATTACCGAGGAAAATCCATTGCAGCAGCACGATCAGGCCGATGCCGACCACCATATTGTGCAGCACGGTGTGGGTCGTGGTGTCGATCAGGTCCTTGCGGTCGTAGATGCGCTCGATGCGGACGCCAGGCGGCAGGATGGTCGAGCTGTTGATCTGCTCCACCAGTTGCTCGACGCGGGCGATGGTCGGCGAGCTCTGCTCGCCGCGCCGCATCAGCACGATGCCCTGGACGATGTCGTCATTGTTGTTGAGGCCGGCGATGCCAAGTCGCGGCTTCTCGGCCACCGTGACGTTGGCGACGTCCTTGACCAGCACAGGATTGCCGCCGCTCTGCGACACCATAGTGTTGGCAAGATCCTCCATCGAACGGATCAGGCCGACGCCGCGCACCACCGCGGACTGCGTGCCGATCTCGACCGTGTTGCCGCCGACATTGATGTTGGAGTTGCCGACCGCCTGCAAGAGCTGCGGCAGGGTCAGGCCGTTGGCGACCAGCTTGTTGAAGTCGACCTGGATCTCATAGGTCTTGGTCTTGCCGCCCCAGCCGGTGACGTCGATCACGCCCGGCACGGCGCGGAAGCGCCGCTGCAGCACCCAATCCTGCAAGGTCTTGAGGTCGAGCACGCTGTATCCGGGCGGACCGCGCAGCCGGTAGCGATAGATTTCGCCGACCGCGCTGAGCGGCGAGATCTGCGGCGTGACGTTGCCCGGCAGCGGCGAGAGCTGCGACAGCCGGTTCAGCACCTGCTGCAAGGCTTCGTCGTAGGTGTAGTCGAACGAGAACTGCAGCTTGACGTCCGACAGGCCGTACAGCGAAATCGTTCTGATGGTGCGCAGGTTCTTGATGCCGGCGACCTGGGTCTCGATCGGGATGGTGATGTAGCGCTCGATCTCCTCCGCCGAGAGCCCCGGGCTCTGGGTCACGATGTCGACCATCGGCGGCGTCGGATCGGGATAGGCCTCGATGTTGAGCTGACGGAAGGCGATCAGGCCGCCGATGAGGATGGCGACGAATAGTCCAACCATCAGGAAGCGCCGCTGGACGGCGATGGCAACGAGGCGATCCATCAGGTCGGAACTTTCAGAACGTCAGGCAGGCGGATGGCATCTCAGCTGCCCGACGCGGCACGGTCGATGAACAGGCTGCCCTTGGTCACGATCTGCTCGCCCGCGCTCAGATTGCTTTCGACCGCGACCTGGTCGCCATTGATCAAGCCGACCTTGATCTTGCGAAGCTCGATCGACTTGTCGGGACGGGCGACCCAGACGCGAACCTGGTTGCCTTCATAGATCAGCGCCTGCCGGGGAACCGCGACGGCAGGCTGCTCGCCGGGCGAATAGATCGTGACGTTGGCGAACATCTCGGGCTTGAGCAGGCCGTCCTTGTTATCGATGGTGGCTCGCACCAGAAGTCGCCGCGTCGCAGGATCGATCGAGGTGGCCACATAATTGATGCTGGCCTTCAGCGGACGGCCGGGCAGCGCCAGCACGTTGACGAGAATCTCCTCGCCGATGTTCACCAGCGCCGCATCGCTCTCGCGGACGAAGGCGGTCAGCCACACCGTCGAGAGATCGCCGATGACGAACACCGGATCGCTCGCGCCGGAGTTGACGTACTGACCGGGACCGACCTTGCGCTGCACGACCGTGCCGCCGATCGGCGCGTGGATCGTGATCTCCCGGTCGATCGCGCCCTTGCTCTGAAAGTCGGTGATCGCGGCGTCGGTGAAGCCGAGAATGCGCAACTTGTTGCGCGCGGCCTCGAGCGCCGTTTGCGACGACCGCATGTCGTTCTGAGCCTGAACGGATGTCGCCTCGGCCTGCTGGAAATCCTTCAGCGGAATTGCCCGGCCTTCGAACAGGTCCTTGGCCCGCTTGTACTGGATGTCGGCGAGATCGAGGGCGGACTTCGCCTTGTTCATCGCCGCAATGGCGGCCATGAAATCGTTCTGGGCCTGCACGGTGTCGGCAGCCTCGATCACGAACAGCGGCTGGCCCTGGCGCACGGCCTCGCCAGGCCGGGCGAGCAGCTTGGTGACACGGCCGGCATAGGGGGAGAACACCGGCGTCGAGCGATCTTCGTCGACGGCAACCTTGCCCTCGGTGATGTGCTCGGCGCGGAATATCTTTTCGCAGACCGGCTCGATCGTCAGCGTCGCCCATTCGGCCGCCGACGGGGTGAAGGTGGTGCCGTTGCGCTTGGACTGGCTGGAGAGCTCGATGTTGTCCTTGGCCGGCGAGGATCCCAGCTTGGTGTAGCCATAGGCGCCCGCTCCGGCGATCGCCAGAGCGGCCAAGCCCATCACCAGCCGTTTGGTGCTGATCATCTGCGGAAGTGGGTTCGTGTCAGACGCCATGGCTCGTTTGATCCGTCGACGATTCCGGCATTGGCGGGCTCATCGTTGCGCTAATAGTGCGGAACTGGAGCTTTAAACAACCTAAAAATCGCCCAACTCGCCTCTGTTTTGCTTTAAAAATTTGAAACTTCAATGATGGCCGTTCAGCTTGCATTCAGCTCGTTCTTGGCAATCGCTGATTTCTTCGCGACGCACCATGATGTCATTCTACTGTCATGAATCCCGCGGACGATGCCGGGGCTTCACAAGCCAACCGTTGCGGGTAAGCGCCTACTCCTGGGCTCGAACCACGTTCCCACGTGCCGCGTCTCCGAGCGATCGCAATTCCTCGAGACATTCGAACGCAGCCTCGCGGCGCGGATGCGCCCGAGTTGTGCGGATCGTTTCACCCTCTCGTGAGGAGGGCGCAGGGAAGGCCAGGCGTCGACTGACGCCTGCGGCCCGCCTGCGAAAAGAATGCAGGCGGCAGGTACCACAGGTGCAGCCGAGATCACCCGGCCTTCCCTGCGCGATGGTTTTCACGCTTATGGCGCGCTCTCCCCGGTGTCCGGCTCGTTAGCCACCGTCGTCAGCAGGATCATCATCACCCGCGGACTTGGCGCCAGCATCGGGGCGCCAGGACCACACGCTTTCGCGTCCGCGTCATGCCGTTCGTCCACGCAGCCAGGCTACGCTGCGGCATGAACACAGCCATCGCTCCCCGCCCCGCGTGTCGTGACGGTCGCGCGCTACGCCCCTTCTCGATGGAGCGGGATGCGCAGGAATAGATCATAAATTCTGAAAAAAAGAAAGTCTTTTTTTTGCGAGAGCGCGGTCGGGCCGATGGCACGTCATGCTGCCGGCGTCAGCGACCTCACCGAAAGCTCGCTGCGCGCCGCCGGCTCGCTGACGTATCGCCCGATGGCTTGCGCGAGGAGCGTGGGATCCATCAGGTACTGCTGGGCCGGAATGGCGATGTGAGCTCCGAGGAGAGCTTCGGATCTGGCGATCTGCTTGAGAGCATCGACATGCTTTTCGGGCGGCGTCACCACGACGATGTCGGGTTGATGCAGCCGGATGCACAGGAAAGGATTGCGGTTCATCTCGGCCACGGCCAGCCCCGCAATGTTGTCGAACGCCACGACATAAGAAAAGCCACGATGACCGAACGTGATCCCGGACGCGTCGAACTGGATGTAGGTGCTCGGCAGCCAGCCGACCAGCACGGCGGCCAGCAGATAGCATCCGAAGATCAGGGACGCGATCGACAGACCTCGAAACACGATGCCGTAGGACCAGCCGAACACCGTCAATATCACGCCGAGAGCTGCAAGCCAGGCGCCGAGACCACCGATCAGCATGCGCGAGGGGCGAACGGGAACGCCGCCGGAAATCATGACCCGCTCGGCCTTCGGTGCGGAGCGCCATTTGCGCAGGATGACGCTGCCCGCGAAGACGGCGCCCGATCCGAAAAACGCGATGGTGACGATTCCGACGTCGGGCTTGGAGGGCAGCATGAGCACGCCAATGACGACGAACGCCATGTTCAGCAGGAAGAGAGACCGGTCGGAAAGCTGCATGGTAAAAGCTTGGTCGCAGAGGGAAGGAACGGACGATTTGATAGCCCGACGATGAAGGCCGCAAGATGTCGTCGGACCCGTTACGGACTGCCTCGGGAAACGTCAGTGAAAATCCCTGGAACGCGGCAGGATGCGGACGTTGCGGGGGTGGCTGACGCGCTGGGAGGGGTTTTCGGGGTGGTCGCGGCGGTCGTCGTTCAAGGGCTCGGCCGGCATCTGACCTTGCGGGATGGCGCCGAGCCGGTCGTCCGACAGCAGCGCGAGATCGGCAGTGCGGTCGACCAGGCGCTCGGCGACGAGATGCACGACCTTCTCGGGGCTGCTCTGGATGCGGCCTTCGACCAGCACGAGGCGTGCGCCCATCACCTCCTTGCGGTAGGTCTCCATCACCTTCGGCCACACCACGATGTTGGCGATGCCGGTCTCGTCCTCCAGCGTCATGAACACCACGCCCTTGGCGCTGCCCGGCCGCTGCCGCACGAGCACCACACCGGCGCAACGGATACGGCGGCGGTCGTTGGCGTCGCTGACGTCGCGGCAGGCCAGCACGCCCTCGGCGGCGAAACGCCGGCGCAGGAACTCCATCGGATGACCCTTCAAGGACAGGCGGATGGTCTGATAGTCCGCGACGACATGCTCCGGCAGCGGCATCTCGGGAAGCGGCTGCGCCCCCTCGTCCGGCTGCTCGCGGGCGATCGCGGCCTCGAACAGCGGCAGCGGTACGTCGTCGGGCAGCCGGCGCACGGCCCATAGCGCGGCGCGGCGATCGAGCCCGAGCGAGCGGAACGCATCGGCATCGGCCAGCAGCAGCAGCGCGCGCTTGGGCAGCGCGGTGTCGCGAGCGAAGTCCTCGAGCGAGGTGAACGGACGGCGCTCTCGCGCGCGGATGATGCGGTCGGCCCAGTCGTCCTCGCGGTCGGAATCCGACAGCAACATGTGAGTTTGTTGTTCGTTGTCATTCCAGGGCGCATTTGCGTCGTGCTCTCGAAACGCATCTGCTGATTGTAAGTTGGACACGCCTCCATCCGCGCCGTCATTCCGGGATGCGCCCTCTTGGGCGCAGGCCCGGAATCCATAACCACGATCCGGGGTTATGGATTCCGGGCTCGCGCTCCGCGCGCCCCGGAATGACACCGAGGGGATGGCTGGCAAGGAATGTGTGGAAACAGTCATCGCCTCCCTCCGCGCCGCCTCCGACAACTTCCTGATCCGCTCCTCGTCGCGGTCGATCCAGCGGAAGCCGTCGATCTGGCGGAAGCCGAGGCGGACGGCGCAGTATTTGCCATCCGTGTTCTCCAGCGTGTTGTCGGCAAAGCTGTGGGAGACGTCGATGTCGCGGATCTCGACGCCGTTCTTGCGGGCGTCGCCGACGATCTGGGCCGGCGCGTAGAAGCCCATCGGCTGCGAGTTCAACAGCGCGCAGCAGAACGCATCGGGATGAAAGTGTTTCAGCCAGGACGAGACATAGACCAGCTGCGCGAAGCTCGCGGCATGGCTTTCCGGGAAGCCGTAGGAGCCAAAACCCTTGATCTGGTCGAAGCAGCTCTTGGCGAAGGCCGGGTCATAGCCGCGCACGATCATGTTCGAGACCATCTTCTCCTCGTAGGAGCCGATGGTCCCGACATTGCGGAACGTCGCCATCGCGCGGCGCAGGCCGTTGGCCTCCTCGGGCGAGAATTTTGCGGCCTCGATCGCGATCCGCATCGCCTGCTCCTGGAACAAGGGCACGCCGAGCGTCTTGTGCAACACCTTGTAGAGCTCGTCGGCCGGACCGTGATCCGGCGACGGCGAGGGATAAGTGACCTTCTCCAGCTTGTTCCGGCGGCGCAAGTATGGATGCACCATGTCGCCCTGGATCGGGCCGGGACGGACGATCGCGACCTCGATGACGAGATCGTAGAAGGTGCGCGGCTTGAGCCGCGGCAGCATGTTCATCTGCGCCCGGCTCTCGACCTGGAACACGCCGAGCGACTCGCCCCGCTGCAGCATCTGGTAGACCTCGTTGTCGTCCTCCGACTTGATGTCGGAGAGCACGTAGCGCCTGCCCTTGTGATCGACGATCAGGTCGAAACTCTTGCGGATGCAGGTCAGCATGCCCAGCGCAAGCACGTCGACCTTCATCATGCTGAGCGCGTCGACATCGTCCTTGTCCCACTCGATGAAGGTGCGGTCGTCCATCGCGGCGTTGCCGATCGGGACGTAGCTGTCGAGCCGGTCCTGCGTCAGCACGTAGCCGCCGACATGCTGCGACAGATGGCGCGGAAAGGTGATCAGCTCCGAGGCCAGCTCGACCGCGCGGCGGATCATCGGATTGGCAGGATCGAGCCCGGCCTGGCGCACCTGCATGTCGGAGAGGCCGTCGCCCCAGCTGCCCCACACGGTGTCGGCGAGCACCGAGGTGACATCCTCGGTCAGGCCCAGCGCCTTGCCGACGTCGCGGATGGCGCTGCGCGGGCGATAATGGATGACGGTGGCGATGATCGCGGCGCGGTGGCGGCCGTAGCGGCGATAGACATATTGCATCACCTCCTCGCGCCGCGAATGCTCGAAATCGACGTCGATATCCGGCGGCTCCAGCCGCTCCTTGGAGATGAAGCGTTCGAACAGCAGGTCGATCTTGGTCGGGTCGACCGAGGTGATGCCGAGCACGTAGCACACGGCCGAATTGGCCGCGGAGCCGCGCCCCTGGCACAGGATGCCCTGGCTGCGCGCGTAACGCACGATGTCGTGGACGGTGAGGAAGTAATGCGCGTAGTTGAGCTCGGCGATCAGCGCCAGCTCCTTGTTGAGGACCGCGCGCAATTTGTCATCGAGGGCATCGCCGAAATAGGACTTGGCGCCGGCCCAGGTCAGGTCCTCCAGATGGCCCTGCGCCGTCTTGCCCGGCGGCACCGGCTCGTCGGGATATTGGTATTTGAGCTGGTCGAGCGAGAAGCTGATGCGGTCGGTGAAGCGCAGCGTCTCGGTGATCGCGTCCGGGTGGTCGCGGAACAGCCGCGCCATCTCGTGTCCCGGCTTGAGATGGCGCTCGGCATTGGCTTGAAGGCGGCGGCCGATGCTCTCGATCGAGGCCTTCTCGCGGATGCAGGTCAGCACGTCCTGAAGCATGCGCTGCTGCGGATGGTGATAGAGCACGTCATTGGTGGCGATCAGCGGCACTTTGGCGGAAGCCGCCAGACGCGCGAGCCGCGCCAGCCGGCGGCGGTCGTCGCCGCGATACAGCAGGCTCCCGGCGAGCCATACGCCTTCGGCGGCGCTGTCTTTGAGGCGAGCCAGGATCTTGCCGAGAGCGTTCTCTTCAAAGCGATGCGGCGGCATCAGGACGAGGAGCTGGCCATCGATGAAATCGAACAGATCCTCGAAGCTCAGGCGGCAATCGCCCTTCGCGACCTTGTCGAGGTCGCTGCCGCGCTTGCCGCGGGTGAGCAGCTGGCACAGCCGGCCGTAGGCGGCGCGGTCGCGCGGATAGACCAGAATATCCGGCGTGCCGCAGGTGAACACCAGCCGCGCGCCGTACAGCAGTTTTGGCTTGTAGCTCAGCCGGTCGTTGTTCAACTCGCTATAGGCGCGCACGATACCCGCAAGCGTGTTGTGATCGGCGATGCCGATGGCGGTGAGGCCGTCATCGGCGGCTTGGTGCACATAGGCTTGGGGATGCGAGCCGCCGTGCAGGAAGGAGAAATTGGTGGTGACGCCGATCTCGGCGTAGGCGGGTTTCATGACGCTGCTACCAGTATTGGACTGATAGCGGCGGGCGCCCCTCTGTCGTCATGGCCGGGCTTGTCCCGGCCATCCACGTCGTGCGTCATCCCGGGAACCACGTGGATGCCCGGGACAAGCCCGGGCATGACGGAGCAACTCATTAACGAGGTTGCTCGTTGACACAGCCCGCTCGCCTCATATGAGACGGCTTTGACGTTTGCGAGTAGAGTAAGACTTTCCAGGAGCTCGGTGCGTAGTGAGACGGTACAGGTCTTTCCGCCAGCACTTCCCGTGCCGCCGCCCCTCACCCCAACCCTCTCCCCGTGAAGAACGGGGAGAGGGAGCGCACCGTCCGTACTGCAAATATCCCGGTCCCCTGCCCTCATGCGAATAGTCCATGCATGTACCAGGCGGGTTGTACCGGCGGGCCGTTCTCCGGCTGCTCGAACTCGCGGTCGTACAGACCATCGCGATACAGCCAGAAGCGCAGGCCGTGCTCGTCCTCGACGCGGAAATAGTCGCGGGTGAGGCCCTGGCCGTCAGGGCGCCACCATTCCATCGCGATGCGCTCGGGGCCTTCGGCGCGCACCACCGCATGGGCGGCGCGGCGCCAGACGAAGCGTGCCGGCGGGCCGTCGGGGACGCCGGCGATCACTTGGATCGCCTCGGGGCGCGCGAACAGCCTTAAAGGGCGCAGCGGCGGCTCGCCGTCGGTACGTTCGGGCCAGGCGGCGGTGCTGGTGGCTGCGAGATGGTGCTGGGCCGGCAGCGACAGCGCCGCGCGTTCGGGAACGTGCGTGTCGACCGGCAGGTGCACGACGACGCGTTTGCCGCCGATGCGCGCGGCGATGCGGTCGATCAGGGCCGACAGCTCGTCATTGTCGTGGACGTGGGCGTCGAGATCGCGCTGCTGCTGCACCACGATCTCGCTGCGGCCGGCGGCAAGCCGGATCATGTCGAAGCCGAAGCCGGGATCGAGCGGATCGTTCAGCGCCTCCAGCCGCTCGCGGAACAGCCGGTCGATGACGGCGGCGTCCGTCACCGGCTGGCCGGTGTCGACCGCGATGCCGCGGACCAGTCCGTCGGTGCGGAAGAAGCAGGCCTCCAGCCGCCGCGCGCCCTTGCCCTGCTGCGCCATCGCCGCCACCAGCATCGCGGCCAAGCTTGAGAGGCTCGCCGCGATCACGGTGTCGGTCGCGACCGGCTCGGCGAAACGTTTTTCGACGATGTAGTCCGGCGGGACTTTGCGCGGGCTGATCGGCGCATCGGCTTCGCCCAGCGCCTGGGCCAGCACGCGGGTGAAGGCGGCGCCGAAGCGCGCGGTGATCTCGTTGCGGCCGCGCGAGGCGACGTCGCCGATGGTCTTGAGGCCGGCGCGGCGCAGGCCGAGCGTGATCGCGTCGCTGCCGCCGAGCGCGGCCACCGGCAGGGCCGAGACCGCCACCGCCTCCTCGCCATCAGCAACGATGCGGCCATGGACCTGCCGGTTCAGCGTGCGCGCGCACACCGCGTTGGAGGCGATCGCCGCGGATACGCTGAGGCCGTGCGCGGTCAGCGCATCGCACACCGACTGCATCAGTTTTGTCTCGCCGCCGAACAGATGCACGCAGCCGGTAATGTCGAGCGACAGCCCGTGCGGCGGATCGAGCGCCACCAGCGGCGTGAAGCGGTCGCACCAGTCGGCGATGCTCTCCAGCAGCTTGGCGTCGGCCGCGAGATCGGCCTCATGGGCGACGAGGTCGGGACAGACCGCGCGGGCATTCGCCAAGGGCTGGCCGAGCGACACGCCATGACGCGCCGCCGCCTCGTCGAGCGAATGGATCGAGAGCGCATTGGCGTCCTTGATGACGACGACCTGCGGCTTGCCTTGCTCAAGCGGATCGGCGCCGCGGCTCCGCTTGATGCGCTCGATGGGCAGGCGCGGCAGCCACAGGCTGAGGATCCGCCGCCGGTTCGCTGAAACGGCACGCATCGGGCATCCACTCCATGATCCATCGTCCGGTCTGGCCGTGACGGTTGCGAATGAGCTCGGCATCGAGACGCGGCGCGCCCCACGCCATCCATGGCGCCACCGCCGGCGACGGCGCGGTGCGCACCATCCAGCGCGTCTCCGCGGTGGAGGGCTCCGGCGTCGCGGCGACGCGCAGCAGCAGCGCGGTCACGCCGGACTCCTGCGCCGCCAGGGTGAGCTTGCGGCTGGCGACGAGATCGAGCTTCTGCGTCTCGCCCCACACCTCCAACATCACGCCGCCCAGCGCATCGCAGGCGAGCGCGTCCGCCGCGGTGCGCAGGGCGTGATCGAGATCGGGCGCGCGCACGACCACCAGACGGCGCGGATCGAGGCCGAGCTCGGCGAGCCCGCTCATCGACAGCGCGCCGGCCTCGCGCTCGGCAAAGTCCTGCCGGATCCAGATCAGCGGCTTCCGCGCAGCCACACGCGCAGCCAAGCCGCACACGAATCCGGTCGCGGCCGCCGCCTGGCGGCCGGCCTCGGCGAACACCTCGTGCAGCGCGCCGGTGGCAAGACCGCCCTGCAGCACCGCGTCGGCCTCGTCATGACCGAGCGCGACCCGGCGCAGATCATGCGCGCCATCGGCCGCCTCGAGCCGGGAAATGCGGCCGCGCAGACGCGCGAGTGTATCCATGCGTGCGCCGGGCATCCGTCGCCGCTCCTTTCATCCATCGTGCGGGTGCTGCCGTTCTCTTTGTGAACGCAGGCAATGAACCCGCGACGATCTCCTTTGTTCATGATACGTTCTAATATAAAGCTAACGCGTCCGAGAGAGTCAATCGGGATTGACCCGGTGCGGATTCAACGAGTGGAATCAAAGGGATTCAAAAGCATGGAGCTGCTGCGCAAACTCGAGATCCTGGCCGATGCCGCCAAGTATGACGCGTCCTGCGCCTCCAGCGGTACGGAGATGCGGGATTCCCGCGACGGCAAGGGGCTCGGCTCGACCGCGCCGGGCATGGGCATCTGCCACTCCTATGCGCCGGACGGACGCTGCATCTCGCTGCTCAAGATTTTGCTGACCAACGCCTGCAACTTCGACTGCCTGTATTGCGTCAACCGCGCCTCCTCCAACGTGCCGCGCGCGCGCTTCACGGTCGACGAGGTCGTGAAGCTCACGATCGACTTCTATCGCCGCAACTACATCGAGGGGCTGTTTCTCTCGTCGGGCATCATCCGAAGTCCCGACTACACGATGGAGCAGGTCGTCTCCGTTGCGCGCAAATTGCGCGAGGAGCATCGCTTCCGCGGCTACATCCATCTGAAGACGATTCCGGAGGCTGATGAGGCGCTGATCGCGGAGGCCGGCAAATATGCCGACCGGCTCAGCATCAATATCGAGACGCCGCTGGAGGACAGCCTGACCAGGCTGGCGCCGGAGAAGGACCAGCGCGCGATCCGCCGCACCATGGGTCGCCTCCGGCTCAAGCTCGACGAGACGGCGGAAGCCAAGAAGACGGTGCGCCGCGCCCGGCCGCCGCGCTTCGCGCCGGCCGGCCAGAGCACGCAGATGATCGTCGGCGCCGATGCCGCCAACGACCGCACCATCCTGTCGACCTCGGCCAATCTCTACGGCGCCTACAAGCTGAAGCGCGTGTATTACTCGGCCTTCAGCCCGATCCCCGATGCCAGCCGCGCGCTGCCGCTGCAGGCCCCGCCGCTCGTGCGCGAGCACCGGCTGTACCAGGCCGACTGGCTGATGCGGTTCTACGGCTTCGACGCCGAGGAGATCGTCGAGGAGAACGAGGGCATGCTGCCGCTCGACATCGACCCCAAACTCGCCTGGGCGCTGCGCCACCGCGACCGCTTCCCGCTCGACATCAACACAGCGAGCCGCGAGGAGCTGCTGCGCGTGCCCGGCTTCGGCACCCGCACCGTGCAGCGCATCCTCGCCACGCGACGCACGACGACGATCCGCTTTGCGGATCTCGCCCAGCTCAACGTCGTCAGGAACAAGGCGCTGCCGTTCATCGTTCTCTCCGACCACCGGCCGTCACCGTCGCTGCTGGACGGCGCCAGCCTCAGGGCCCGGCTGCGGCCGAAACCGCGACAGCTGGGATTTGGATTCTAATTGACCCGTCATGGCCGGGCTTGTCCCGGCCATCCACGTCCTTGTTTGAGGCACGACGTGGATGCCCGGCACGGGGGCCGGGCATGACGACGCGGAGAGTATGTGCCAAATGCACGTCGTAACCCTCGACAGCGACACCGATTTCGACGGCTGGCGTCGGGCGGCGCGGGCGCTGGCGATGAACGACGTCAGGGCCGCCGATGTGAGCTGGCGGGTCAAGGGCGCGGCGGCTGATCTGTTCGACGATCAGTCGGAGACACGGCTGCCCGACGTCCCCAAGGGCGCATTCTCCGTGCCCGCGAGCTTCATGGAGCTGGCCGAGAGCGCGATCCTGCACAGCGATCCCATCCGCTTCGCCCTGCTCTACCGGCTGCTGTGGCGTCTGCGCACCAACCACGACCTGATGGACATCGCGACCGATCCCGACGTCGCGCAGGCCAATGCGCTGGCGCGCGCGGTGCGCCGCGACGTCCACAAGATGCACGCCTTCGTCCGCTTCCGCGAGGTCGGCCGCGAGCGCGAGGCGCGCTACGTCGCGTGGTTCGAGCCGGAGCATCACATCGTCGAACGCGCCGCGCCGTTCTTCGCCCGCCGCTTCGCCGACATGCCCTGGTCGATCCTGACGCCGGAGCTCTGCGCCCATTGGGACGGCAGCCGCGTCTCGTTCACACCGGGGGTGAGCAAGGCTGAAGCCCCGACTGAAGACCGGCTCGAAGAGGTGTGGCTGCGCTATTACGCCAGCATTTTCAATCCGGCACGGCTGAAAGTGAAGGCGATGGAAAAGGAGATGCCGAAGAAATATTGGCAGAACCTGCCCGAGGCGAAGCTGATCCAGCCGCTGATCGCGGAAGCCAGCCGGCGCACATCCATGATGATCGCCGATGAAGGCACCGAGCCGCACAAGCCGCAGAAACGCGTCGAGGAGACCGCGATGACCCGCAAGCCGAAGGTGCACGCGCCTGCTGCTCAGACCTCACGTGATGTCGAGGCGACCGATCTTGAGACCTTGCGTGAAGAGGCTGCCGCCTGCCGCGCCTGCCCGCTGTGGAAGGACGCCACGCAGACCGTGTTCGGCGAAGGCCCGGAGCATGCACCACTGATGCTGGTCGGCGAGCAGCCCGGCGACAAGGAGGATCTCGCCGGCCATCCCTTCGTCGGCCCGGCCGGCCAGATGCTCGACCGTGCGCTGGAGGAGGCCGGCATCGACCGGACCAAAGTCTACGTCACCAATGCCGTGAAGCATTTCAAGTTCGTGCCGCGCGGCAAGATCCGGCTGCACCAGAAGCCGGCGACGCCAGAGATCAAGGCCTGCCGCCCGTGGTACGAGCGCGAGCTCGCCGCCGTCCGGCCCGCTCTGGTCGTGGCGATGGGTGCAACCGCCGCGCAGGCGGTGTTCGGCAAGATCACGCAGGTCACCAAGAACCGCGGCCACATCGTTGACTTGGCCGACGGTCCCCAGGCGATGATCACCGTGCACCCATCCTATTTGCTCCGCCTGCCCGACGCCGAGGCCAAGGCGCGGGAATACGCGCTGTTCGTGAAAGACCTGAAGATCGCCGCGGCCGCGCTCAAGCGCGCCCACGCGGCCTGACGCTACGGCGTAAACGCAAATGGCCGGGTCGAGCCCGGCCATTCGACGAGAGCGCTCCTGGCCGAAGCTCACGCCGCCAGCGTGTTCTCCACGACCTTGATGAAGAACGAGGTGCCGTAGACGATCGCCTCGTCGTTGAAGTTGTACGCCGGATGATGCAGGCCGGCGCTGTCGCCGTTGCCGACGAAGATGAAGGCGCCGGGGCGGGCCTCCAGCATGTAGGCGAAATCCTCGCCGCCCATCATCGGCGGCATCTCGTGCACGTTGGCATCGCCCGCGACTTCCTTGGCGGCGCGGATCGCGATCTCGGTCTGCTCGGCGTGATTGACCACCACCGGATAGCCGCGGGTATAGGCCAGGTCGATCTTGGCGCCGGTCATCTGGGCCACGCCGGCGACGACCTCGCGCACGCGCTTCTCCATCAACTCGCGCACCCTGGGCGTCAGCGTCCGCACCGTGCCGCGCAGCACCGCGCTCTGCGGGATCACGTTGCGGGCATTGCCGGCGTGGAACTCGCAGATCGAGAGCACGGCCGCCTCGAGCGGATCGACGTTGCGCGCGACGACCTGCTGCAGCGCGGTGACGAGCTGGGCGCCGACCATCAGCGAGTCGATGCAATTATGTGGCTTGGCGGCGTGGCCGCCATGGCCTTCGATGGTGATGTCGACCGAGTCGGTCGAAGCCATCAGCGGCCCCTGGCGGATCGCGAAGGCGCCGACCGGAAGGCCCGGGCCGTTGTGCATGCCATAGACCTGGTCGATCTTGAAGCGCTCGATCAGGCCGTCCTTGATCATCGCATCGGCACCGCCGCCGCCCTCCTCGGCCGGCTGGAAGATCACGGCGACCTCGCCGGCGAAGTTGCGGGTCTCGGCGAGATAGCGCGCGGCTCCAAGCAGCATCGCGGTGTGGCCGTCATGGCCGCAGGCGTGCATCATGCCCGGAGTCTTGGAGGCATAAGGCAGCCCGGTGATCTCTTCGATCGGCAGCGCATCCATGTCGGCGCGCAGGCCGAGCACCTTCACATCGCCATTGCCGGGCTTGCGGCCCTTGATGACGCCGACCACGCCGGTCTTGCCGAGACCGGTCACCACCTCGTCACAGCCGAACTCGCGCAGCCGGTCGGCCACGAAGGCCGCGGTCCGGTGCACTTCATAGAGCAGCTCGGGATGCGAATGGATATCCCGCCGCCAGGCCTGGATATCGGGCTGCAGATCGGCGACGCGGTTGACGATGGGCATGGGAAATCTCGTAACTCCAGAAGGGATTTGAGCCGTTCTAGCATGCAAAAGTCGCACCGCCCAAGATCTGAGCATGATCTGGGCTGCGCCAGCCTCATGGCTCGGTCAACCAGCCATGAACGTGGCGCTTGTCCGGCCCCGCCCCCGCTGACTAAAAGCCTCGCAAAGACGGGAAGGGAATGCCGATGGGACGCCAGCTCGACGGGGAATACGACTACATCGTGGTGGGCGCCGGCACCGCCGGCTGCATCCTCGCCAACCGGCTGTCGGCCGATCCGAACACCCGGGTGCTGATTCTCGAGGCCGGCGGCAACGACAACTGGATCTGGTTCCATATTCCGGTCGGCTACCTCTTCGCGATCGGCAATCCGCGCTCCGACTGGATGTTTCGCACCGAGGCCGAGCCCGGCCTGAACGGCCGTTCGCTCGCCTATCCCCGCGGCAAGGTGATCGGCGGCTGCTCGGCCATCAACGCCATGATCTCGATGCGCGGCCAGGCGGCCGATTACGACCATTGGCGCCAGCTTGGCCTGTCCGGCTGGTCCTATTCAGACGTGCTGCCGGTGTTCCGGCGGCTGGAGGACCATTTCCTCGGCGAGAGCGAGCACCACGGCGTCGGCGGCGGCTGGCGGATCGAGGCGCCCAGGCTGTCCTGGGCGGTGCTGGACGCGGTCGGCGACGCCGCCGAGCAGATGGGCATCCGCCGCATCCCGGACTTCAATACCGGCGACAATGAAGGCATCAGCTATTTCCACGTCAACCAGAAGCGCGGCCGGCGCTGGTCGTCGGCGCGGGGATTCCTCAAGCCGGCACTGAACCGGCAAAATCTGAGGCTTGAGACCAACGTCCTGGTCGAGCGGCTGATCATCGAGAACGGTCGTGCGGTCGGCGTGCGCTTTCAGCAGAACGGCGAGACCATCGAGGCCCGCACCACGGGCGAGGTGATCCTGAGCGCCGGCTCGATCGGGTCGGTGCAGGTGCTGCAGCGCTCAGGCATCGGGCCGGCGGACTGGCTCGGCGAACTCGGCATCGATGTCGTCCTCGACAAGCCCGGCGTCGGGCGCAATCTGCAGGACCACCTGCAGCAGCGCGCGATCTACAAGGTCACGGGCGTCAAGACGCTGAACGAGACCTACTACTCGCTGATGCGGCGCGGCCTGATGGGTCTCGACTACGCCTTCCGCCGGCGTGGCCCGCTGACCATGGCGCCGTCGCAGCTCGGCATCTTCACGCGCTCGGATGGCACGCGCGACCGCGCCAACATCCAGTTCCACGTGCAGCCGCTATCGCTCGACAAGTTCGGCGATCCGCTGCATCGCTTCCCCGCGATCACGGTGAGCGCCTGCAATCTGCGGCCGAGTTCGCGCGGCACGGTGCGGATCAGATCCGCCAGGATCGACGAGGCTCCGTCGATCGCGCCGAACTACCTGGCCACCGCGGACGACCGCCAGGTGGCGGCGGACGCCATCCGCGTCACGCGGCGGCTGATGAAGCAGAGCGCGCTGTCGGCGTACAAGCCGGAGGAGTATCTCCCCGGCCCCGCTGTCGGCGACGACGACGCCGCGCTCGCCAAGGCCGCCGGCGACATCGGCACGACGATCTTCCATCCGGTCGGCACGGCCAAGATGGGCACCGCCGACGATCCGATGGCGGTGGTCGACGAACGGCTGCGCTTCCGCGGCCTTGACGGCCTGCGCATCGCCGACGCCTCGATCATGCCGACAATCACCTCAGGCAACACCAACACGCCGACGGCGATGATCGCGGAGAAAGCGGCGGGGATGATTTTGGAGGATGGGCGCTGACGATCTCCATGCCGCCCGCCTGTCACGGGCGGCATGACGCGAGATCGAACTCCTGACGATGGGCTGTACGCTTACGCCGCGCGAACCTGCAGAGGTGTAACGGCCCAAGCTGACACGTCTCTGACAGCACGCGACCATCGGACGCGATACAGCACAGTGGGAATAACGTCTGAGCCGTCATCCGCCTGTCGTCACTTCATGCAGCGAATACGTAGGGTAGGCAAAGCGACGCCGAAAAGCGGCGCGTGCCCACCATCGTACGGCAGATGATTGCCACGGCGACGAAGCGCCGGACGCATTCAACAGTCGCGTCCGTGGCCCCTGGATCGCGTCGCTACGCTCGCGATGACGGCGTTCGTGGCGGCGCTCGGTGCCGGCCACAATCGTCATTGCGAGCGAAGCGAAGCAATCCAGGGCCCCAACCCAACTCTCTGCTTTCAGATGATCCGCGCAACCAACGGCACTCGCCGCAACAGCGCAGCCGCTCCCCAGCTCACGATCAGCGTCCCCACCAGCACGATGGCGAACTTCACCGCGGCGGGCCACGCGGGATCGAACACCAGATATTGCAACCAGAGCAGCGGCAGGAAGTGCAGGAGATAGATGCCGTAGGCCGAGGGCTGCATGCGGTCCATCATCGAAAGCGGCGCCCTCGCCCAGCGCAGGAAGAAGGTCGGCACGCCGAACGCCATCGACGCGCAGAAGCTTGCGACCGCGCCCCCATAGGCCGCCCGCCACCACAGCGGCGGCGAGTCGAAATCGGCGATCCAATTGTGATGAGCGTAAGCGAGCAACAGGATCAGGCCATAGCAGGCGTAGGACAGACCGAACCAGACCGCCCAGCGCCGCACCAGCGCGCCGTCCTGCGCGAACGGGCCGGTGCGCAGGCCGGCGGCACCGATCGCGATACCCGCGATGAAGAACGTCGGATAGAGCAGCGCGCGGCTGGCCTGCAGCGGCAGCGGGAAATGGCCGGGCATGAACCACAACCCGTCGCCGAAGATGAGATGCGGCGGCAGATAGGCGGCGTTGGCGATGGCCAGGAAGACCAGGAAACCCGTCAGTGGAGAGCGCAGCAGCGTGCCGGCGAAGCGCCCGAGCGCCGGGATCGCCCGCGGCGCCAGAGTCCAAGCGAGGGCCGCGAACAGGTCGAAGATCAAGAGCACGCCGAGAAACCATGCCGAGCCCGACGGCCACGGGCCCGTGGAGATCATTCGTTCCCACACCGTCGTGAACTGGTCTTCCGCCACGTAGTAACGGTAATAGGCGATCGGCATGATCACGAAGATCGACACGATGTAGGGCACGCCGAGCCGCAGCGTGCGGCGGCCGAGATAGCCTCCGGCGCCCCTCCTCTCCAGGCTCGCCGGCACGAACAGACCGGAAATAAAGAACATGCACGACATGAAGTAGCTGTCGTTAAACAGCGCGACCAGATCGAAGCCGAGCCAGTGCATGCGGTCGCCGCCCTGGCCGAAATAAGTGTAGTTGATGGCGGAGTGATACAGCACGACCGACAGCGTGATGAAGGTTCGGGCGCGGTCGAGCGGCACGATGCGGCCGCTGGCCGTGTCGGCCTGCTGGATATTCGGAGTCAGGCGGTCATGCATTGGCTTTGCATCCAACATCAGCAGCCACGCTGCCGCTGGCCGTTCTATGGTCCATGCGCTGCCCGGCCGATATCATGCTTGAGTATGCGAACCGCGTGCCATCAAAGGCATGATCACGAACGCGTCATCTCGCAAAGACCTGCATTCGCCGGGAATAAATCGTCGCCTGCTCCGCTCTCCTCGCTTGTCAGCCCCGTGCGGGCGATGGGAGAGCACCATGAGCTTCGACAATCACGATGACCGAGGCGCCAGCCGCCGCAAGGTCCTGGAATGCATGACCTGGGCCGGGACCGGCGTGCTGTGGACGATCGCAGGCGGCGTGCCACGGTCGCTGGGCCTGATCGATGCGGCGCAAGCGGCCGAACAGCGGGCGCAGGGCCTCTCCTTCCTGCAAATCAGCGACAGCCATGTCGGCTTCGACAAGCCGGCCAATCCGAACGCGATCGGGACGCTGGAAGAAGCCGTCAACCGCATCAAGGCGATGCCGGCCAAGCCGGCCTTCATGATCCACACCGGCGACATCTCGCACCTGTCGAAGGCGGCGGAGTTCGACGACGCCGACCGCATCATCTCGCAGACGCGGCTCGACGTGCACTACGTCCCAGGCGAGCATGATTTCCTCGACGAGGACGTCAAGCTCTACAAGGAGCGCTACGGCAAGGGCACGCGCGGCGCGGGCTGGTATTCGTTCGATGCAAGCGGCGTGCACTTCATCGGGCTCGTCAACGTCGTCGATCTCAAGGCCGGCGGGCTCGGCAATCTCGGCGCTGAACAGTTGGCCTGGCTGGAGCAGGACCTGAAGGGTCGCTCGAAATCGACGCCGATCGTGGTGTTCGCGCACATCCCGCTGTGGACGGTGTATCCGCAATGGGGCTGGGGCACCGAGGATGGCGGCCGGGCGCTCGACATGCTCAAGGGCTTCGGCTCGGTGACGGTGCTGAATGGCCACATCCATCAGGTGATGCAGAAGGTCGAGGGCAACGTCACCTTCCACACCGCGCGCTCGACCGCGTTCCCGCAGCCGGCGCCGGGCACGGCGCCCTCGCCTGGGCCGATGAAGGTCGAGGATGCCCGGCTGCGCAGCCTGCTCGGCATCGCCAGCATCGACTTCAAGGTCGGCGACGAGCGGCTCGCGATCATCGACACACCGCTGGCGGGCTGAGGATCGATCGCATGACGATATCAGTATCGCTGGGGCGGAGCATTCGCCTCGCTCTCTCTGCCGCCACGCTCGGCATCGCGCCGCTGCACGCCGAGACCATCAAGGTCGCGATCGACAACTTCACCTTCGCGCCGGCAGAGGTGACGGTGAAGGTCGGCGACACCGTCACCTGGACTAATCACGACGACATCCCACATACGGTGGTGTCAGCGGGCAAGTACCGCTCGAAGACACTCGATACCGACGACAGCTTCTCGTTCACTTTCGTGTCCCGCGGCGACTACAAGTACTTCTGCTCGCTGCATCCGCACATGACGGGGATGGTCAAGGTTGAGTAGCTTCCCAAACCAGGGCATGAGCATTGCGTCGTGGCCGGGCCGGCAGCGAGCTGTCGCCCCGGCGGTGACGCCACGAACCGAACCGGAAAGGACGGCGGTGTCCCCATCGCAAGACGATCCCGAGAGAGCGCGGCGCTTCCGCGAGGCGGCGCTGCCCTATCTGGACGACGTCTACACGCTGGCGCGCTATCTGCTGCGCAATCCCGCAGACGCTGAGGACGCCGTGCAGGAATGCTATCTGCGCGCGCTGAAGCACTTCGACACCTATCGCGGCCCGGCGATGAAGCCGTGGCTGTTCGCGATCCTGCGCAACGTCTGCCACGCCGAGTTTGCCAGGCGCGCCGTCGCGCCGGTCAAGATGCTCGACGATACGCCCGAGGCTGCCGAGCAGGCGCCGATCTGGCAGGAGAGCGCCGAGACGCCGGAGGGCACCGTCCTCCGCGAGCACGATGCGTCGGCGATACAAGCGATGATCGCCACGCTGCCCGAGCCGTTTCGCGAAACCTTGGTGCTGCGCGAGATCAACAATCTGTCCTATCGCGAAGTCGCGGAGGCTGCCGGCGTTCCGGTCGGTACCGTGATGTCGCGGCTGGCGCGCGCCCGTGCGATGCTGCGCGCCGCGTGGCTCGCGCAGGAGGAGCCACAATGATGACCTGCGATGAAGCCGAGATCCTGATCCACGCGCTCGCCGACGGCGAGCTCGACGCCGGCCATGCGCGCGAGGTCGAGGCCCATGTGGCGAGCTGCCCGCGCTGCGCCTCGGAGTTCGCGGCCATCAATGAAATGAAGCGGGCACTGGCCGGCGCTGACCTGACTTACGAGGCGCCCGCCGCCTTGCGCCAGCGGATCGAGGCCGAGTTGCCGCCCGCGCAGATCTCGAACGTGACGGCGCTCGCGGCGGCGCCGAGCCGCCGATCGTTGCTGAAAGGCTTCGCCATCGGCTCAGCCGTGTCGGCTCTTGCCGCCACCGGCCTCGTCGCGATCGTGCTGCGCAACGACGATCAGCAGCGCATCGAGGCCGAGATCGTCTCGGCGCATCTGCGCTCGCTGCAGGCCGGACACCTGACCGATGTGATCTCGACCGATCAACACACGGTGAAGCCGTGGTTCAACGGCAAGCTCGATGTCGCACCACCGGTGATCGATCTCACTGCGCAGGGATTCACCCTGATCGGCGGCCGGCTCGATTACGTCGATGCGCGCGCGATCGGTGCCGTGGTCTATCGCCGCCGTCAGCATGTGATCAATCTGTTCGTAGCGCAGACGTCGTCAACCGAGCGCCGGACTGCCCGGCTCGATGCTCTGCAAGGCTTCAACATCCGCTCGTGGCGCGACCGCGGCCTGAGCTACTGGGCTGTGAGCGACATCAATGTCGACGAGCTCAACGAGTTCGGCGAACGGTTCGAGCGGGCGATGGGTGGGAGCAGCTGAGTCTCTCGCTTCGTCATTGCGAGCGCAGCGAAGCAATCCAGAGTCCTTGCGCAGCCCTGGATTGCTTCGCTGCGCTCGCAATGACGGAGATTTTATCTGAAACCGTAGGGCGGGCAAAGCGAAGGGTGCCCGCCGCGAACGAACGAGCAATCAGATGGTGGGCACGGCGCTCCCCGCCTTTGCCTCTCCCTCGCAGCCGCATCCCCGCTGTCATGCCCGCGCAGGCGGGCCTCCAGTACGCCGCGGCCCATCGAGGTGATCACAATGTCTCGGCGTACTGGATCGCCCGGTCAAGCCGGGCGATGACAGTGAGTATGCCGCGAGGGTGCCTCTTTGTACTGACCAGCCGCTCGTTGTACTTACAAGCCGCTCGGTTCACGCCGACTTGCGGATGGCGTTGTCGACCAGGGTCTTGCCGAGCGACCAGATCGCGCCGGGGACCTTGTGGCTCTGGGCGATGACGTCGTCGAAGGCCCGTTCGATCCAGGTGCAGTCCTCTTCCGTGATCGTCAACGGCGGCAGCAGCTTGATGGTGTGCAGGCCGTGGCCGGCAACCTGGGTCAGGATCTTGTGATCCTTGAACAGCGGCACCGTGATCAGCTGGCAGAACAGGCCCTTGTTGGCGCTTTCCAGCATGGTCCAGGACGCCTTGAGGCGCAGCGATTTCGGCGGACCGAATTCGACGCCGATCATCAGGCCCTTGCCGCGCACTTCCTTGAGCAGCTCGTAGCCGGGCACCATCCGCGTCAGCGCCAGCCGCAGCTCGGCGCCGCGCTTGGCGGCGGCCTCGACCAGCTTCTCCGCCTTCATCACCTCGAGGGTCGCGATGCCCGCGGCCATGGCCAGATCGTTCTTGGCGAAGGTCGAGCCATGCACGACCGCGCGATCCATGCGGTTGAAGATCTTGTCGAAGATCTGCTTGCGCGTGAGCAGCGCGCCGACCGGAACGTGACCGCCCGACAGTGCCTTCGACAGCAGCACCATGTCAGGCTCGACATTCCAGTGTTCCACCGCGAGGAACCGACCGGTCCGGCCCATCCCCGTCTGGATCTCGTCGGCGATGAAGATGGTGCCGTATTTCTTGCAGAGCGCGGCAGCGCCGGGCAGGAACTCGTCGGAGGGCATGTTGACGCCCTTGCCCTGGATGGGCTCGACGATGAAGGCGGCGATCTCGCGTGACGACAGCGCCTGCTCAAGCGCAGCGAGATCGTTGAACGGAACCGCTGTGCAGCCCGGCAGCAGCGGCTCGAAGCCGTTGCGGAAGTTCGGATCCTCGGTCAGCGACAGCGCGCCATAGGTCAGGCCATGATAGGAGTGCCCGCAATAGACGATGCCAGGCCGCCCCGTCGCGCCCCGCGCGAATTTGATTGCGGCTTCGACGGTCTCGGCACCCGAATTCGCGAAGAACACCTTGTCCAGGTACGGGACATATTCCAGCAGCCGCTCGGCAAGAACGCCCGCGAGTGTGGAGACATCGAGCTGGACGAGGTTCGGCAGGTCGCTGTCGAGAACGCTCTTCAGCGCGTCACGGAGAGTCGGATGGTTGCGCCCGATGGCGAAGACACCAAAACCGCTGAGCAGGTCAAGATAGCGGGCCCCGTCACGATCGTAGAGATACTGCCCTTGTCCCTTCTGGAACCCGACATCATATCCAATCGTTTTGAGAACCCGGACCAGTTGCTCGTTCAGATGCCGAGAGTGCATCGTGCTGCGCTGCGCTTGGCGCTCCACAAACATCTCGGAAACGTCTAGATTGGGTTTTAGCATCGGCTACATACTTCGGTTGATGGACGTGACGTCAACTGAAAACGCGCAATGCGGCGTTTTGCCCTCATTCGCACCATCAAAGCAAGCACGGGTTTCTGCCAATGTTGCATCGCCTTAGATCTCTCATGTCGACAACGATAGCATACTCCGCAGTGGTGTTCGCAGCAGGAATTTCTTCTGCGCTCGCGGCTGATCCCACAGGCGACTGGCGGGTCGCCGACGGCGTCGCCAACATCCGAGTCGCACAATGTAATGGCAGCATGTGGGGCGTGGTGGCCTGGGAGAAGACCCCGGGCGGCCGGGACGCCAACAATCCCGATCCGGCCCGGCAGAGCCGGCCGACGCTCGGCATGCCGATCCTGATCGACATGAAGAAGAAGCCGGGCGCCGAGGCGTGGGAAGGCCAAGTCTACAACGCCAAGGACGGCCAGCTCTACAGTTCGACGATCACGCCGACCGACGCCGATCATCTGGAAATCAAGGGCTGTGTGCTCGGCTTCCTGTGCGGCGGCGAGACCTGGACGCGGGTTGGCCCGCCGATCCCGTCGAGCCCCGTCAACAGCATGGCCAAAGGTACACAGAAACCAATTGCACCGGCTCCTGCTCCGGCTCCGAAAGCGGCAGCCGGCCACAGCAGCGGCACGGTTGCCGCGGCCAGACCGGCGCCGAAGCCCGCCGATCAAATCGGCGACATCTGCCTGCTGCCCGACGTGGCACGGCCCCGCTAAGTCGTCCGACACCCATCAATAAAAAAGCGGCCGAGTGCATCGGCCGCTTTTTCCTTTTGCGCCTCGCTCGCCGCTATTCGTGGACCTCGCGGGGCTTGCCCATCAAGGCCGGCTGGAACAGCAGCACGGCGGCAAGCGTGGTGACGAGCGACAACGCCAGCAGCTTGCCCATGCTGGATGTGCCGGGATGGCTCGACAGCCACAGGCTGCCGAAAGCGGTCGCCGTCGTCAGCGCGCTGAAGAAGATCGCCCGGGTCAGGCTGGTCTGCAGCAAATTGGTGCGGCCGCCGCGCCACGCCACCACGTAGTAGATCTTGAACGCGACGCCGATGCCGAGCAGCAGCGGCAGCGCAACGATGTTGGCGAAGTTCAGCGGCAGCTTGATCAGGACGCAGATCTCGAGCGTGACGGCGCCGGCAACCAGGAGAGGCACCAGCGTCATCAGCACGTCGGAGAAGCGCTTTAGGGTGACCCACAACAGCAGGCTGATCACGACCAGCGAGTAGATGCCGGCGTGGATGAACGCCTTCACGATCGTGTCACCCGATTTCAGGATCGAGACCGGGCCGCCGATCGCATTGGGCTCCGCCGTCAGCACGGCATTCGCGAACCGCCTGAGATTGTCGTTGTCGTTCGGATCGCCCTTGGGCTGCGCCTCGACGCGAATCAGGCCGTCCTTGCTCTTCCACTGCGACACGAGCTCAGGCGGCAGATTGGCCAAGGTGACCGGCTGCGCCTGCAACGTGGCGCTGAGTTGCGCGAGCGTGATCTTCCACGGCTCGACGAACACGGCCTGGGCCTTGCTCCGCACCGCTTCGCTCGCGCCCGCGAGCTTGGCAAGCGCGTCTGCGAGGCGCCGCGCCGCCGCAGCGCCGGGGCCCTTGTCTTCCCCCGCCGTGCGCCGGAGATTGTCGACGGTCGAGTTCAGCGCCTCGATGTTTTCCTTGTCGCTCGGTGCCGCATCGACCTGATCGGGATTGAGCGCCGGTCCCAGCACCTTGGCGCCCTGTGCGATCAGCTTCAGCTTGGCCGGCTGGTCCTGGGGCACGAAGCTGTCGAGCGACATCACGCGCGCCACTTCCGGCAGCTTCTCGAGCTTGGCCTCGATTGCCTTCGCTTCGCTCTCCGAGCGGGTCAGCACGTCGATCGCGTTCGCCCCGGTGTTCGGATCCTTTCGCAGATCGAGATAGGTCGCAATCGACTCGGCGTGGGGATTGCGCAGGTTCATCGGGTTGAAGTCGAACTTCATGTAATAGAGCAGCGGCAGGCCGGCGATGACGAGGCCGAGCGTGCCGACGATGATCGGCACGCGGTGCTTCTCCAGGAAATCGTCGAGCGGTGCCAGGAAGGCGTAGCCGACCGGCTCTTTCTCGCCGGGCGGATTGAGGATCTTGAGCAGCGCCGGCAGCACCGTGATCGAGGACAGGAAGGCGATGATCATGCCGGCGCCGGCGATGGCGCCGAGCTCGGAAATGCCCTTGTAGTCGGTCGGCAGGAAGCACAGGAAGCCGGCAGCCGTCGCCATCGCCGCGAGCGACAGCGGCACGGCGGAGCGCCGCGCAGCTTCGGCGAGCGCCTCGGGCAGGTCGTCATTCTTGAAGCGCTCGGAGCGATAGCGCACGCTGAACTGGATGCCGAAATCGACGCCGAGGCCGATGAACAGCACGGCGAACGCCACCGACAGCAGGTTGAGCGATCCCACCATCATCAGGCCGACCGCCGTGGTGAGGGCAAGGCCGATGAACAGGTTGATGAACACGGCCGAGATGATCTTGGCCGAATGCAGCGCCAGCCACAGGATGATCAGCACGACGACCACGGTGCCGATGCCGTTGACGACGGCGCCCTCCTGCACGGTGGCGTATTCCTCGTTGGCGATCGGCACCGGCCCGGTCAGGCGCACACGGGCGTGAAAGCGGTTCGGGAAATCGAGCTCGGCCGCGGCTTGGCGAATCGCATCGGTCGCGGCCTTGCCGGGCTCCAATGCCTGGTAGTCGAGGATCGGCTTGAACTGGATGAAGGCGCGCTTGTCGCTGTCCTCGAGCGGCTTGTCGGAGATCAGCTGGCGCCAGGAGAAGGTCGCATCGCCCTTGTCGAGCACGGTCTCGACGGTCTGCGAGATGTAGTCGAACGGACGCGCGGCGTTGTCGAGCTTGACCTGGCCGCGCTTGACGCCGGCAAGGCCGGTCTCGAGCGCGCCGGTCAGGCCGCGGATCGAGGGATCGCCGGCCATGATCTCGACCAGGGGCGCCGCCGCGGTGAACTGCTCGGTGAGCTGCTTGACCTCCTCGGTCGGCAGGAACAGCAGGCCGTTCCGGGCGAAGAACTCGCCGCCGCCGAGCAGCTCCACGGACGAGAAGTTGGCGGTGTCGCCCTTGAGCTTCTTGGCGAGCGCGTCCGCCGCCACACCGGTCAGCTCGGGGGTCGCCGCCTCGACCACGCCCAGGATCATGCGGTCGCGATCGAACGCCTGCTCATACTGCTGGTCGCGCTTGCGCCAGTCGAGCTCCGGGGAGATCAGCTTGTTGATGTCGGTGTTGATGGAGAAATGGCGGGCCGTGTAGACCCCCGCGCCTACCGACAACAGCAGGCCCGCAATCAATGTCGGCCAGGCGAACCGGGTGCAGGCCTTGACGATCGAGACGACAAACGTGGTCAGCACTTCGTGACTTTCTAATGTTTAAAGAGCTGGGCGGAAACGTCCGCTTCATGGCGGAGTTCCGTGGCCAGCGCCAGGGCTCGGAGCAAGCCCCAGCCCGGTTTGGCCCAGCCTTCGGAGACGAGGATGGTCCCTGGACGGCGGATCAGGTCGAACGATGCGCGGAACCGTCGGGGCGGCTGATATAGCGGCTGTTCTCGGCGGTAAAGTGACGAACGAGTGAGAGCATAAGTAGCTCAGTTGACTGAATTAATTTATAATTACTAAATTACCTTCGAGGCCTGGATCGCTGTGTGCCGGCGGTCACATGCGATCGAGTTGCAAACCGGCTTTCCTCTCTGCTCGATTTTTGACACAAAGCCCTGCGCTTCCATGGTCATGCGGGCAAATTGGGGCATTCGCCCTGGTGCGGATATTGCACCCCACTCGCACGCACGGAGGTAGCAGGTCGAAAGTGAGGCAACGTGGCTGACGGACGTCCCTTGCAAGTGTATCTCGCGCAACCGCGCGGGTTTTGTGCTGGCGTTGTGCGCGCGATCGAGATCGTCGAGCGCGCGCTGGAGAAGTACGGCCCGCCGGTCTATGTGCGCCACGAGATCGTGCACAACAAGCACGTGGTCGAGAGCCTGAAGGCCAAGGGCGCTGTTTTCGTCGAGGACCTTTCGGAAGTGCCACCGCGCGCTGTGACCGTGTTCAGCGCCCACGGCGTGGCGCGAACGGTCGAAGAAGAGGCAGCCGCCCGCGGCCTGCCGGTCCTCAATGCCACCTGCCCGCTGGTGACCAAGGTTCACAACCAGGGCAAGCGCTACATGGCCAGGGGCCGTACCCTGGTGTTGATTGGCCATGCCGGCCATCCGGAGGTTGAGGGAACCATGGGACAAGTTCCCGGACCGGTATACTTGGTGCAGAACACCGCCGATGTGGCGGCCCTGCCCCTGCCGCTGGACACCCCGATGGCCTATATCACCCAGACCACGCTGAGCGTGGACGATACCAAGGACATCATTTCAGCCCTCCAGGCCCGCTTTACAGACCTTCAAGGTCCCGATATCCGGGATATCTGCTATGCGACACAGAACCGGCAATCTGCGGTAAGGGACTTGAGCAAGCTGGTGGACGTCATCCTGGTGGTGGGCGCCGCCAACAGCTCCAACTCGAACAGACTGCGCGAGATCGGCACCGAGGCCGGGATCGCGAGCTATCTGATCGCAGACGGGAGCGAGCTGAATCCGGTTTGGCTGAAGGACGCCAAGGCCGTCGGCATCACCGCCGGCGCCTCGGCCCCTGAAGTGCTCGTCGACGACGTGATACAGGCTTTGCGGCGCATTGGACCGGTTGAGGTCGCGGTGGTCCCGGGGCGGGAAGAAAACATTGAATTCCGCCTGCCGGCCGAGCTGGTCGCGGGCTGATCGGTCCTCGTTTGGTCCAGAAAGAAGAGACGTAATGGCAATCCCCTTCCATAAGGAACTGCGTATCGGGGCCTATCTGATGAAGCAGAAGCTTCTCGGCCGCAAACGCTATCCCCTCGTTCTGATGCTGGAGCCGCTGTTCCGCTGCAATCTGGCATGCGCCGGCTGCGGCAAGATCGACTATCCCGACGCGATCCTCAACCGCCGCATGAGCGCGCAGGAGTGCTGGGATGCGGCCGACGAGTGCGGCGCGCCGATGGTGGCGATCCCCGGCGGCGAGCCGCTGATCCACAAGGAGATCGGCGAGATCGTGCGCGGCCTGGTCGCGCGCAAGAAGTTCGTCTCGCTCTGCACCAACGCGCTGCTGCTGGAGAAGAAGCTCGATCTGTTCGAGCCCTCGCCCTATCTGTTCTTCTCGGTGCATCTCGACGGCCTGCGCGAGCATCACGACAAGGCCGTGTCGCAGAAGGGCGTGTTCGACCGCGCCGTCTCCGCGATCAAGGCGGCCAAGGCGCGCGGCTTCACCGTCAACGTCAACGCCACCGTGTTCGACGGCCACCCGGCCGAGGAGATCGCCAAGTTCCTGGACTTCACCACCGAGCTCGGCGTCGGCGTGACCATGTCGCCCGGCTATGCCTATGAGCGCGCACCGGACCAGGAGCACTTCCTGAACCGCACCAAGACCAAGCAGCTGTTCCGCGACGTCTTCAAGCTCGGCAAGGGCAAGAAGTGGAACTTCATGCATTCCGGCCTGTTCCTCGACTTCCTCGCCGGCAACCAGGAGTTCGAGTGCACGCCCTGGGGCATGCCCGCGCGCAACATCTTCGGCTGGCAGAAGCCCTGCTATCTGCTCGGTGAGGGCTACACCAAGACCTTCAAGGAGCTGATGGAGACCACCGACTGGGACTCCTACGGCACCGGCAAGTACGAGAAGTGCGCCGACTGCATGGCACATTGCGGCTACGAGGCCACCGCCGCCAACGCAGCGCTGAGCAATCCGATCAAGGCCATGGCGGTGTCGCTGCGCGGCATCCGCACCGAGGGCCCGATGGCACCGGAGATCGACCTCTCCAAGCAGCGCCCGGCGCAGTACGTGTTCTCCTCCGAGGTGCAGAAGCGCCTCTCCGAGATCCGTCGCGACGAGGCCGTCGAGGCGCAGCAGAAGGCGTCAACCGCGGCCTGATCCGCTATCACCAAACAGCAAAAAGGCCGCCGAGCAATCGGCGGCCTTTTTTGTTGTGGCGGATGCGCACCTCTACTTCTCCGCAAAGAAGCTCGGTGTTGCCTGGATCGCTGTTAGTCGGATGCGAGATCGAGCTGCGCGAGCGGAGCGCTCCCTCTCCCCGTCCTTCACGGGGAGAGGGCTGGGGTGAGGGGCAGCCACACCCACCGACCGTGCGGAAAGTCCCCCTCACCCGGATCGCATCTGACGATGCGATCCGACCTCTCCCCGCAAGCGGGGCGAGGTTCGGACGAAGCAAGCCGCGACGGACGCGTGTTCTGTTGACTGCAATTGATGATCGGCCGAAGTATACGCTCCGGATCAACCGAAACGCACGAGCTCACTTCGCGCGTGACATCGTCCAGACGCTACCGCTCACGCCTCGGCGGCGGCCAGGGTCTCGGACTCGAGGAAATGCTCGGCCGCGAGCAGACCGCTCAGCAGCAGGTCCCGGGCGCCGCGAAGCGAGCGGAGGGCACGGTTGAACTCGATGCCGGTCGACACCAGGCCGCCCAGCACGGTCGGATTGCGGGCGAGGCCGCGCAGGATCATCGGAAGGTCGATGTCGCCGTTCGGCTTGATCGCATCCTTGGCGAGCGACGGCAGCGTGCGATGGGCAGGATCGGAGATCACGCGCAGCGCGGCGAAGGGCAGCCCGTATTCGGCAGCATAGGCGGCGGCGATGTGGCTCTCCATGTCGACGGCGGCCGCACCGGTCTTCATCCGCAGCGCGGCCTTGCGGGCCTGCGCCACCACCACCTCCTCGGCGCCGGCAAGCACGCCGCGCACGACACGGCGCTTTTTCAGGGCGGCGCGGGCAATATGCTCCTCGCGCAGCGACAGGCCCGAGAGCCAGCGGGCGTCACCGGCGGTCACTTCGGTGGCGACGACGATGTCGCCGGCCTTCAGGCTCGGATCGAGGCCGCCGGCCACGCCGAAGCTGACGACGCCGCGGATCGAGGTGGGATCGAACACGGTGAGCAGCGAGCGCAACTGCTTGGGATCGCTCGAGCTGCAGATGACCATCATGCCGGGCCCGGCCGCAATGCGAGCCTCCTGCACCAATCCCGTCACGACCAAGACCGGCCGCGGATCAATCGGGCGATCCGCGGACGTTTCGTCCCCCATCCCCAACTTCACAATCCGACCCCTGACACCTTATTCGACATCACTTGCCGACGTCGCTTCGTCATTGTTCCAAGCCCCAATCGCGGTGGCGCCAGAGCGGAAAGACCTTAACAAACCGAGGATTACGCAGAAAAAATCCGCGAGGAAACCCTGTTTGCGCCGCACTGCACCCGCACACGATGCGTTTTTTGCCCGGTGTTGCCATTTGGTCCCGCCCATTGCTGTTCCGCGCTGGAACAGACCGATGGAAGCATCACCTGCGATGGAACTTTAAGCAAAAACTGCGCCACGAAAATGTGAGACTCGCGTCATTCACCTCAGTCTCGCGAGAACAATCGGTGTCGTCCCGGACAAGCCCGGCAACGCGAAAGCGTTGGCGGGCGCCGATCCGGGAGGACACCGAGGGTGGAGCGCCGGCTCGATCCCGATGCGCAGATGGGCCGGACGATCCCTAACCCAGCAGCAGATCGGCCGCGCGATCACCCGATCGCACAGAGCCTTCGATCGTGGCCGGCAGGCCGGTGTCGGTCCAGTCGCCGGCGAGAGCAAGGTTGCTGAAGGCTGTCTTGGTGCCCGGGCGTAGCGCGTTCTGCTCCGGCGTCGCCTCGAAGGTGGCCCGGCGCTCGCGCACGATCTGCCACGGCGGCAGCTCGCCCGAGATCCCGGCGGCCTTGCAGACGTCGGCCCAGATCGCGGCGGCGAGCTCCTCTCTGGGCATGTCGACCAGGCGGTCGCCATTGCTGATGGTGACGGAGAGCCGCTGCGGGAAGGCGAACAGCCACTCGACCAGGCCGCCGACGACGCCGAGCAGTGGCGGCGAATCCTTCGGCGGCGTGATGCGGAAATGAGCATTGACGATGGCGCGATACTTGGTCGGCCCGGTCAATCCCGGCAGCAGTGCCATGGCGGGCCGCGGTGGCACCGCCAGCACGACGACATCGGACGACCCGAGCGCGACGGTCTCGTCGCCGCCGAATTTGAGGCCGGTCACACGGCCGGCCGCACTCTCCAGCCCGCGCAACTCGCGGCCGATCCGGACGCTGCCGCCCTTGCCTTCCAGGAATTTGACCGCGGGGTCGATCAGCACACCCGACAGGCCGTCGCGCGCGATCAGAGGACGACAGGCCTGCCCTCCCGCGAGCAAGGTCTCGCGGACGATGGCGCCGGCGAGCCCGGCGGAGCCTTCCGGTGGATCGCAGTTCAGCGCCGCCAGCAGCAGCGGCTGCACCAGGCGGTCGTACAGCGTCCCCTTGCAGGGAATGGTCGTGCCGATGGTCTTGGAGGTGCCGGCCCAGATCAGCGGCGACAGCGCGAGGTAGTCGCCGAGCCCGGTGTCAGGCACGCGGCGGCTCTCGTCGAACACCCACAGCGGCAGCCGGCCGCTGCCGAGATCGAGCAGCCAGCGCTGCCCGGTCTTGATGTCGGCAAAGGCGAACTGCGCCTTCTCCGGCCCGACCAGCCCGGCCTCCGAGCCGATCGCACGGGCATAGGACAGCACGTGATGATTGGCCGACAGCAGCAGATGGTTGCCGTTGTCGATCACCAAGTCAGTCGCGGCGTCGTAATAGGAGCGGCAGCGGCCGCCGAGCTGCTGCGTTGCCTCGTGGACGTGGACGATGTAGCCCGCATTGGCGAGCCGCACGCCGGCGGAAAGGCCGGACACGCCGGCGCCGATGATGTGAGCTGTCTTCTGCATCAGATGATTGCGTAGCGGAGGATGATGCCGATCTTCGTGAGCTTGCTCACGCGGACGGGCTCGCGCGGCAGCGCGAAGCCGCGTTCGAGCAAGAGATCGAACACGGCGCGATAATATTTCGACATGATCCGCGGCGCCCGCACGGCGCGTCGGCGATTTCGCCGCATGATCTCGTCGGCCTTCTCGAAATGCGTCTTGGCCCTGACCGCAACCGAGTTGCAGACCTTGGGCAGCGCCCGCTCCTGCATCACCTTGACCGGATCGTCGCCGGTGATGCCGGCGAACAGCAGCGCTTCGCGCGGCAGATAGAGGCGGCCGATGCCGGCATCCTCGTCGATGTCGCGCAGGATGTTGGTGAGCTGCAGCGCGCGGCCGAGATGATGCGCGAGCAGAATGCCGTCCTCCTCGGGCATGCCGAAGATGCGCACCGAGAGCCGGCCGACCGCGCTCGCCACCCGGTCGCAATACAGGTCGAGCGTGGCGAGATCCGGCGCGCGGATCTCCTGCGGCACGTCCATCTCCATGCCGTCGATGATGGCCAGGAAATCCTCGCGCTTCAGCCCGAACGTCTTGACCGAGCTGACGTAGTCGCGCAGCCGCGGCGGCGGGTTGCCCTGGTACAGCGCATCGATGTCGTCGCGCCATTTCTGCAGCGCCGCCAGCCGCTCGGGCCGCGGGCCGTCGGAATCGGCGATGTCGTCGACCTCGCGGCAGAAGCTGTAAACCTGGAACATCGCATCACGCTGGGCGCGTGGCAGGATACGCATGGCGGCATAGAACGAGCTGCCGGACGCAGCGGTGCCGTGATCGACGTTGTCTGCGGTCGCCTCGAGGGTCATGCGCCGGCCGCCGATTTGCTGACGGGATGACGACCGGCCACGCGGCGGCCGATCTCGCCCATGACCGAGGTGAAGGTGAGGCCGAGCATGCCCGTGGGCGAAAGATGGACGCGCTGGCTGAGCGGATCGCGCACCTGGAGCAGCGCCACGATACGGTCGGCGAAAGCCTGGATCACGGCAATCTCCAGTCCAAAGCGGAAATCCTTGACGCCGCTGTTGAGGTCCCTGCCCTCCTCGAGCAGCGCCGCGTTGCGCACGGCGAGCTTGTGCAGGCAGGTCAGCAGCGGCGGCGGCGACTTGGCCTCGCCGAGCATCTCGACCGTGGCGCCGGCCTCGGCCAGCGCATCGCGCGGGAGATACACGCGGTTGAGCGCCTTGTAGTCCTTGCCGCAGTCCTGCAAATGGTTGTTGATCTGCAAGCCGGCGCAGATCGCGTCCGATGCCGGCCAGGTCGCGGTGGACTCGCCGTGCACATCCAGCATGAAGCGGCCGACCGGCATCGCCGAATAACGGCAGTAGTGGATCACTTCGTCCCAGTTCTCGTAGCGCAGCTTGGTCACGTCCATGCGGAAGGCGACCAGGAGATCGAGCGCGTGACGCGGCGGCATTCCGCGCGTGGCCAGCGCGCGACGCAAATTGACGGCGACATCCTGGGTCTCGCCTGCCCCGGTGAGCTCGGCTTCCAGCACATCGAGCAACCGCAACTTCTCGTCACCCGGCAGACTGGGATGATCGGCGATGTCGTCGGCCGTGCGCACGAAATTGTAGAAGGCGAGGATCAGCCCTCGATGCTCCGGACGGATGATCCAGGAGGCCACCGGAAAGTTCTCGTCCCGGTGTGTCTTGCCGGATCGCAAATCGCTCGCGGTGGTCATGGACGAAACAGCTATCAGGTTGAAAGGGGCTTACGGAAAACAATGCCCGCCGCTTCGCTCATGCGAACGGATTGCTGGCCTCCATATAGGCGAAGATCCAGCCAAAACCAATGCAATCGATATCGGACAGCCCATACGGCCCGGCCGCCGCTTCCCCTGACGGGGCAAGCCGGCGGCCGTTAACCAAAACAGATCGGAAGCAACGGCTCCGAACGGCAACCGCTTACTGGTTGTGGGTCTTCAGCACCTTGTCGCAATCCGCGCTGATCTTGGAGCGGTTCTCCTTCAGGCACGCCAGGATGGTGAAGTCACCCTGATCGATCACAGCACGGCAGAACTTCTGAACGTCACGCGTGCACGCCGCCTGCTCCTCGGCAGTCCCACGCGCGCCTTGCGCGAAGGCCCCGGTGGAAACGGTCAGCGACAGCAGGGAAAGTGCCAGGAAAATCTTACGCATCGTGTTCCTTCATTTTGACAGCAGAGGTCACCTCCCGGATCGCCGTCGCTGCCCGGGAAAAACCTGTTTGGTTTGGCAAGGACCGCAAGCCCCCCAGCGCCGGAGGTACGCTGCCAAATGCGGCCAAATTCGCGCCCTATGGTCCGAGCAGTTCAAGCTCGGCCATCACAGCTTTGGCACAAACAAGGCGTTGATACTAGGGCATTATTCTGAGGCCGCGTTTTTCGCATTTGGCTGTTGCAAGCATGCCGCGGCCACCGTTAGATGCGGCGGCCGCCGGGGGCTGCGGTTGCAGCGGTTTTGCGACGAAAGGCCTTTGGCCCGACCCATCGCACCTGCGGGCAGGCGTGTTGACATCATGGCATCCGGTCGCACCGCCCGACCGGCCGTCATTTGAACCTAACCTTCGGCGAGAACACCAAAGTGTTCGAAGCGGCGTCACACGCCGGCACAACGGTGTCATTTTGGATGGGAAACTCGATATGAAACTGTTCGGCTCACCTTTCTCCGGGCGCCTCGTCAGGGCCGCCGGTCTCGGCGCAGCGCTGGTCATCTCGGCGACGGCCGTCCATGCGCAGTCAGGCCCGTTCGCCGGCTTCGACGGATCGTGGTCGGGCAATGGCACGGTCGCGCTGTCCGACGGCACCACCGAGCGCATCCGCTGCAAAGCCAGCTACAAGGTAGCCGGCGCCAATCTGAAGCAGAGTCTGCAATGCGCCAGCGACAGCTACAAGTTCCTGCTGTCCAGCGACGTCACCAGCCAGGGTGACCGCATCTCCGGAAATTGGAGCGAATCGAGCCGCAACGTGAACGGCGAACTGCAGGGCACCGCCGGCAACGGCCAGATCGACGTGTTCGTTCAGGCCGCCGGTTTCGCCGCCAGCATCACCCTGAAGACCAGCGGCAACAAGCAGGTCGTGCAGATCTCCTCGAAGGGCGAGATCCGCGGCGTCAACATCACGATGTCGAAGACCTGAGCGACGCGATCAGCCTGTAAAGACGCCAGCGGCCCTGACGATGTCAGGGCCGTTTTGTTTTGCGTGCCTGCGTAGCAATCAGTCGCCGATCCCATCTCCGCTGTCATCGCCCGGCTTGACCGGGCGATCCAGTATTCCAGAGGCGGTTGTGATAGGGCCGATTGGCTGCGGCGTACTGGATCGCCCGGTCAAGCCGGGCGATGACAGTTGTGTGTGGAGCCCACAGCCTGCCCTCTCACACCGGCTTGCGCTTCAGCTTTTGCGACAGGTTGATCAGGAACATCGCCGTCGGGCGGAGGATGAAAAGATCCGCGAACAGCGCAGCCACCATCGAGAACGCGCTCAGCCAGCCGAACAGCCGCAGCGACGGCAGGTCCGAGAACACGGTGACGACGAGGCCGCAGGCCAGCACCACCGTGGTGAGGATCAGCGCCGGACCGACCAGCACAGTGGCGCGCTCCACCGCGACGGCCGCGCTCACGCCCGGCGCGCTCTCCATCCGCAGACGGTTGAGGAAGTGAATGGTCGCCGACAGGCCGAGGCCGAAGGAGACCGTCAGCGCGACGACGCTGGCGAATTGCAGCCCCTCCCCCATCGCCCATAGCAGCGTTCCTGACATCACGACCGGGAAGATCCCCGGCAGGATACAGGCGAGCATCACCACCCAGGACCGGAAGGCAAGACCGATGAACATCGCGACCAGCGCGAACTCGATGGTGAGCCCGTGGTTCAGCTTCTGGATCATGCTGGCGGAGTTGCGCGCGGCGATCGCGGCAAGGCCGGTGACCGCGACCTCATAGCCGGGGTGCTTCTTGCGCACCGCGTCGAGTTCGTGATCGAGCTTGTCGACCACCGGCAGCAGCTGGCTGGAATCGAGGTCCGGCACGCGGCCGGCAACGACCACGGCGTCCTGCTCCTTGTCGATGAAGCGGCGCACCAGATGCTCGGGGATCAGGTTGACGTATTCCTGCAGGGTCGCGGTATCCGACGAGCCGGCCTTCTCTGCCAGCCAGCGCCGGAGCGTTTCCACCGACCACACGTTGCCGACGCCCGCCGTCTTCTCGACCGTGGCGTGAACGTCGGCGATCGTCTGCAACGTCTCCGGCGCATACAGGGAGGCGCCCTTGGGGAACTGGATCAGCACGTTGACCGGGTTGGCGCCGGTCAGCTTGGCGTCGAGACGATTGCTCGCCGCTACGGCCTGCTGCTTGTCCGGCACCTGGTCGGCAAGACGGTAGCGCGGCTCCAGGCTCGCATAGACCACCGCCAGACCGCCGACGAACACCACCGCGATCAGGCTGAACAGGCCGGGGCGGCCGACCATGCGCACCGCGATCCAGTAGCAGAAATTGCGCAGCGCCTGGACGCCGGCATCGGCACCCTGGAATTTGACCGCGAACGTCTTTTCGTTGCGCACCAGCAGCACGCCGAACACCGGCACCAGCGACAGCACCGCCAGCAGCGCGATGATGGTGGCGGCGAGCCCCGCCTCGCCGAACTTCCGGATCAGGTCGCTGTCGGAGAACTGCAGGGCGATGAAGGAAATGCCGGCGGTGGCGTGGGTCAGCACGCAGGCGGGGCCGACGACCAGCACGGCGTTCTTGAATGCCGTCACCTTGTCCTGCCCCGCGATCAGGCGGTCGCGCGCCGCGAAGGTGAGCTGCATCGAGTCGGAGAAGCTGATGACCATGATGAGCGGCGTCATCACGTTCAGGAACATGTTGAGGTTGAAATTGGCCCAGCCGAGCGCGCCGAGCGCGAGCAGGATCGCGATCAGCGGCGGAAACGCCGCCGCGATCATGAAGGAGACCTTGCGGAAGAAGATGATGGCAATGATGCAACCGGCGAGAATGCCGAGCACGTTGTAGGTCAGCCCGTCGCGCTCGACCGCGTTGCGGATCTCGAGCTGCATGACCGGCACGCCGGACAGCTGCACATTGAGCCCGGTACTGGCGAGGTCATCGGCCATCAGCTTTCTGATCTCGCCGACCACCTTGCCGAGGTCGTTCGAGGCGACCACCTTCGGCTCCAGCGACAACACGATCAAGGCGAGCGTCCCGTCTTCCGACAACAGCTTGCCGCGGATGATCTCGTTGGATTTCACCGTCTCGATGAACTTGTCATAGGCCTCGCCCTCGGGCAGATCCGACGGGAAGAGCGCGGCCGGAAGCTTGCCGGGCGCCGGCGCCTGGCGGGCCGAGAACAGCGAAACCAGTCCGCGCGTCCCCTCGACCAGTTGCAGGTCGGTCACGAAGTCGCGGAGCTTCTCGAGGTTGGGCCGGGCGAGCAGGGTCTTGCCTTCGACCACGACGAGGACGTCGAACTCCTCGGCCGGGAACTTCTTCGTGACCTCCTCGTACTGATGGAATTCCTTGCTGTCGGAGCGGAACAGCTGGCTGAGCGAATCGTCGATCTGGATGCGCTTGATGCCGAAGACCGCGGCCACGATCAGGACCAGGAGGACGATGCAGGAAAGGATCGGCACCTTGACTGCGAGCAGGCCGACGCGCTCGATCCCAAAGGCGATGCTGTCGGCCGGCCGGTGCTCGACCTTCTCGACATGGACTTCGTTGTCGTGCCTGACTTCCAGCATACGGGGTCCAGTGGGTTACGGCGTGGCCCAATTCGGGAGGCCTGAGCGCATAGGGCAGAAATAAGGCCGCTCGGCGAAGCAGAGATGACCGCATTGTGGCCCGCAGCCGAAGCTAATCCTTGAAAACACGCAGAAATTTGTCGGAGCCGGGTCTAGCAGGGTTCACACCCCGGCCGCAACCATGCGCGGCCACACAACACGGCGAGCCAGCATCTGCCGCCGATCACGCCACGATTCTGCCGCGCTTGAAAAGACCTCGTGCGCGCGCCGTCGTCGCAAGTCCCAGGCGGATGCCTGACTTGCTCACTCAATCGGGGTCAAACGTCACACGCTGCCTGGCACTGCCGCAGGCAGCCGCGCCAACCGGGCTTCCTCCGGCCGGCGGGGTGATCGTCACCCCGCCGGAACGGCCGCCTCGCGCAGCCGGATCGAGTAGTTCGACGCGTTCTGATGGCCACGCGAGGCGGCGCGCGCGAACATGATCAGATGGTGCGCGATCATGGCCACCGCGATGAAGTTCTCGACATTGCCCCGGCTCAGCTGGCCCCAGGCGAAGCGCCAGAATGGCCGCCTGTAGTCGCCGAGCACGCCGACCTTCCAGATGATCTTCCCCAGCATCACGAGCCCGCGCTTGATGTTCGGCCAGCTCTTCATCTCGTCGCTGACCGGGACCTTGATGCGGTTGGCATAGGTATGGTCGCATTGATGCTGGTAGCGCGCATAGAGCCGCTCCGGCTCATAGGCCACGTCCATGCAACGCCGCCACGCCGCAACCACCTCGTCATACGGCATCAGGAATTTGACGTTCGAATCGCGGCCGTCGTCATGAACGAGCCTCGCCTCGCGCTCGAGGCGATCCCACAGCGGCGTCTTCGGGAGCGCCTGCAGCAGATTGATGGTGAGCAGCGGAATCCGGCTTTCCTCGACGAATTGCAGCAGCGCATCCGCCGTCTGCGGCGTATCCGTGTCCAGTCCCATGATGATGCCGGAGACGACCTCCATGCCGTAGCTGTTGATGGTCCTGATCCCCTCCAGGATCGGCACCATCATGTTGTGGTCCTTCTGCATCGCCGTCAGCGCGTCCGGATCGGGCGTCTCGATGCCGCAGAAGATGGTGATGAAATAGGCCTCGCGCATCTTCTCCAGGATCTCCGGACGCTTGGCGATGTTGAGCGTCGCCTCGCAGGCGAGCCGCATCACATAGCCGGTGCGCTTCTGCCATTCGATCAGATGCGGCAGCAGCTCCATCGTGGCCTTGCGGTTGCCGATGAAGTTGTCGTCGACGAAATAGACCGAGCCGGTGACGCCGCATTCCCGGAGCTTGTCGAGTTCGGCGATGATCTGCTGCGGCGTCTTGATGCGCGGGTTGCGGCCGTAAAGGCCGGGGATGTCGCAGAACTCGCACTGATAGGGACAGCCGCTGGAATATTGGATGCTGCCCAGGAAGTACTTGCTGACCTCGGCCAGCTCGTAGGCCGGCACCGGGAAGTCGGTCATCGCAACGCGCTCTCCGGTGCGCAGCACGATCTGGCTCGCAGGCCGCGAGACGTCCTCGGCCAGGCGCGCGATGAGCGCATCGGTCGCATCGCCGAGCTCGCCGACATGCAGGTAGTCGAAGTCGGGATAGTAGTCCGGACAGGCACTCACCGACGGACCGCCGAGCGCGACCGGCAGATCGAACTCATGCGCCCGCCGGCAGATGTCGTTCATCTGCTGGCGCTGGATGTGCATGCCGCTGACGAACACCGCTTCCGCCCAGTCAAAGTCCTCAGGCTGCGCGGGGCGGATGTTCTCGTCGATGAAGCGCACCTCCCAGGAGCTGGGCAGATAGGCGGCGATCAGCAACAGCCCCTGCGGCGGCATGAAGGCCTGGATACCGTCCGTGAGCGGATAGGCGTGCTCGAAGGTTCCGAACGAGGAGGTATAGCGCGGAAACACACAAAGGATGCGGCGCTTGGTTTCGATGCGTGCGAATCTCATCGATTGTCCTCGCAACAAACTGTTATCCCGTTACCTTACGGCGACAGACGCAGCTTCGCCACCCCTTCCGGAAAAGTTGAGCCGCAGCCACGCCTTGCGTCGAGGCCGGTCGGCGCAAATGCCGGCGGCGTTGCAAAGTTCCACTCGGCTCCACGGGCGATCGAGAGCCTGGAGGTTCTCGCCACGCACCAGTTGCAATGCGTTTGCAAGGTAACGGAACACTGGAAGACGGCATCCGCCCTCCGTAGTCGAACGGATGCGGCAGGGCCCAACCGCGCTGCGAAGCACCTACTAATCGATTGAAATATCAGACGAAGTACGCGGGGGTTGCATCATACTGACAGCGTCCACTTAACGCTTTTTCCATGAAGCTTTTGCATAACTACTAATCATCAAGCGTTCCGGCGTTGTTGCCAAACCCTGCGGTATTCGCTCTCATGACCCCACGTCCGACGTCGACGAAGACGGCCACGCGCCAGTCCATCGCTGTCAAGCTCTACGCCATCTTCGCGTTGTTTGCCCTGCTGACCGCTGCGATCACCTGGCTGTCCGACTACAATTCGCGGCGGGCCACGGAGCTCATCAAAGCCATCGAGACGGCCAATCTCGCCGCTCACAACGTTCAGCTGGTCAACGGACTCGTCTACGCCGTCGTCATGGAGTCGCGCGGCGTCTATATGTCGACGGACCCGGCCGTCGTGAAGCAATACGGCAACGGCCTGCTCAAGTTCAATGCCGAGATTCTGAAGGTCGTCGACAAATGGAAGGCGATCGTCCAGGCCGACGACGCCCAGCAATTCGCAACCTTCAAGAAGCGGATCGAGCAGTTCGTCGAATTCCGCGCCGAACTGGTGCGCCGTGCCAATGAAATCAGCCCGGCTGCGGGACGCGAGTGGGGCGACAACGACGCCAATCGCTCGGTGCGCAAGGCGCTCAACACGGACCTCGAAGCGCTGTCCAAGGTCTATGTCGAGCGCGGAACAAAGATCGCCGAGGAAACGGCGCTGAACAACAAGCTCTCGCTCATGCTGACCGGACTCGGCGGCTTGATGTTGATTCTGGTCGCAGCCGGCGTGGTGATCATCGCCCGTTTGATCGCTCGGCCGCTGTCGCAGATCACCGATACGATCCGCCGCGTCGCCACCGGCGCCGAGAACGTCGAGGTGCCCTATGCCGGGCGCGGCGACGAGGTCGGCGAGTTGGCCCGCGCCATCGGCGTGTTCCAGCAGGCAATGGCCCATAACCGCGACCTCAATGTCCAGGTCTCGCAGGACTCCGAAATCCGCGAAGCCCGTGCCCGCCACATCGAAAGCGCCGTCGAGGAGTTTCGGACGGCCATCGGCGGCGTCATGCGGACCGTCACCGAGAACGCCGCGGCGATGCGCAGCACCGCCGAGGCCATCACGCGGCTGACCGCCAACGCCAACGAGCGGGCGGACACCGCGGCCGGCGCCACCTCGCAAGCGTCGACCAACGTCTCCGCCGTCGCCAGCGCGGCCGAGGAGCTCTCAGCCTCGGTCGAGGAGATCGGCCGGCAGATCCGGCAGTCGGCCGGCGCCGTCGAGCAGACCGGCCAGCGCACCGAGAAGTCGATCACCGAGATCGAAGGCCTCGCCGCCGCCACCCAGCGCATCGACGGCGTGCTGACGCTGATCCAGACCATCGCCGAGCAGACCAACCTTCTCGCCCTGAACGCGACCATCGAAGCCGCGCGCGCAGGCGAGGCCGGCCGCGGCTTTGCGGTGGTCGCCCACGAGGTGAAGGCGCTGGCCGGACAGACCGCCAAGGCGACCGAGGAGATCAGCCAGAACGTCGGCCTGATCCAGGCCTCGACCAAGACCGCGGTCGATGCCGTTCGCGAGATCGGCCAGGCGGTGCGCGGCATCAACGAGATCACCTCCAACATCTCCAACGCCATCCAGCAGCAGGATCAGGCGACCCGGGAGATCTCGGCCAACGCGCAATCCACCGCCCATGGCAACCAGACGCTGGTCATGAACATCGGCTCGCTGCGCGACGCGATCGGCGAGACCTCGACCGCCGCCTCCTCCGTTCTGTCGGCCTCCGGCGACCTCAACTCGACCGCACAGACGCTCGCCCACGAGGTCGAGAAGTTCTTCCAGAACCTGCGCTCGGGTCCCTCCGGGCAAGAGGGTCTGCGCAAGGCCGGTTGATCGGCGGGCGACCGCGGCGGCCAAGGCCGTAGCGCCGCCCGCGATCGACGCCGCGGGGTGATCCAGTCGGGAACGGGAACCGTTTCCTGATTTTCGGAGAGCCCCCGTGCGCAACACAGCCAAGAAACTCCCCTTCGCCTGCGACCCGGTCCCCGTCACCCAGGATGACGTCGAGGACGCCATCCGCACCATCCTGACCTGGATCGGCGAGGACCCGTCGCGCGAAGGTCTCTCCGAGACGCCGGCCCGCGTCGCCCGCGCCTACAAGAGCTACTTCGCCGGCTACGACCAGAACCCGGAAGATTATCTGCGCAAGACGTTCGAGGAGACTGCAGGCTACGACGAGATGGTGCTGCTGCGGAACATCCCGTTCCAGAGCCATTGCGAGCACCACATGGCGCCGATCATCGGCCGAGCCTGGGTGGGCTACGTCCCGCACAGCCGCGTCGTCGGCATCTCCAAGCTCGCCCGCGTCGTCGAGGCCTATGCCAGCCGGCTGCAGATCCAGGAGCGCATGACGGCGGAGATCGCCAACATCATCGACGAGGTGCTGCAGCCGCAGGGCGTGGCCGTCGTCATCAAGGCCGCGCATCACTGCATCAGCTCCCGCGGGGTCAAGAAGCACGGGGTCGACCTCACCACCAGCCGCATGCTCGGCTGCTTCCGCACCGATCCGATGAGCCGGCAGGAGTTCCTGGCGATGGTCAATTCCGACCTGAAGGATTGAGGTCGCGAAAAATGAGCCCCCGCCTGTGATCCAGCCCGCCATGACCGGCGTTTTTCGGCATGGACGATATTTGCCGGGAACCATGACCACGCGATTGAGAGCGGCTAGATTAGCGCCATGGAACGTGGCATCGTCCCGGCAGAGACTTGCGCGGGCATCCGGAGCCCGTTCTCGGGTGAATGCGAGCAGAGGGCCTAAGGCGACTGTGGACTGGGCGGATTTGATCGGACGCGTCGCCGCGCGCGGCGACCGCGAGGCGTTCAAGGCCCTCTTCGCGCATTTCGCGCCGCGCATCAAAGGCTTCCTGATCAAGACCGGCAGCAATGCCGACGATGCCGAGGAAATCGCCCAATCCACGATGGTGGCGGTCTGGACCAAGGCGGCCCAGTTCGATCCCTCGACGGCGGGTGTTGCAGCCTGGATCTTCACCATCGCGCGCAACCAGCGCATCGATGCCGCCCGCAAGTCGATCCGTGAGGGGCGTCTGAGCAAGGAGGTCGTCCTCGACGAGGAGGCCGATCCGACGCTCGCCGCCGACCAGATCATGTCGCGTGTCGAGGATGCCACACGGGTGGCCGCGGCGATCGAAAGATTGTCGGTGGAGCAATCCACCGTGATCCGCTTGTCGTTCATCGAGGAGCGACCGCATTCGGAAATCGCGGCAGTGCTCGGCCTGCCGCTCGGTACGGTAAAATCACGAATCAGACTGGCGATGAATCGCCTGAGAGACCTGTTGGACGACGCGACATGACGATCAGCCATCACCCGCCGGAAGACCTGCTGGCCGACTTCGCCACGGGGACGCTCGATGAGGCCGAGCGTCTCGTCGTCGGCGTCCACGTCGCCGGCTGCGGCCGCTGCCGTCGCTTCGTGCGCGCCGTCGAGCAGCTGGCCGGCGCCTCGCTCGATCAGGCCGAGCCGGTCGCGATGGGCGCGGACGCTTTCGACGCCATCATGGCGCGCATCGACCGGCGCCCGCAGGACGCCCCTGTTGTCAGCGAGGTGGCCGAGATCGACCCGGAGCTCGCCGACCTGCCCGAGATGGTCAAGCGCTGCAAGATCGGCAAGCGCCGGCGCGTCGCGCCGGGCATCAGCATGCGCCCGATCATGCTCTCCGGCGCCGGCAAGTCGCGCGCCTTCCTGCTGCGCTCGGAGCCCGGCGCGCGGATGCTGGAGCATACGCATTCCGGCAATGAGCTGACCTGCGTGTTGAAGGGAAGCTTCAGTCATCTCGGCGGCTATTACGGTCCCGGCGATTTCGACTACGGCGATGACGAGGTCGATCATCGTCCCGTGGTCGGCGACGAGGGCCCCTGCCTGTGCCTCGTGGCCATGACCGGCGATCTGCGCATGCACGGCCTGCTCGGCCGCCTGATCAGCCCGTTCGTTCGGCTCTAAGCATCTCGGCACGTCATTGCGGTCGGGTGCAGCCATCCCGAGACACCCATCCGCTGGATGATTTGCCACTTGCCTCGCCGCGAGGACGACCGCACGCTGGCGGTGATCCGCATCCGACTCTGACCCGTTTCCGCTCACAGAGCGCACGGAGGAGAATGATGCGATCAGCACGCGCGGATCAGAAGTCTTACGTCACGCATCTCAGCAGCCTGCTGGCCCGCGCCGGACGCAATGATGAGCAAGCCTTCGCCGAACTCCATGCTGCAACGGTCGTGAAGATGCGGAAGACGGTCCGCGTCCTGCTGCCGTCGACGGCCGATCTCGATGACATCCTGCAGGACGGCTATCTCAAGATCTGGCGTCACGCGGCGAGCTTCGATCCGGCCCGCGCGTCGCCCATCACCTGGATGTGCACGATCATGCGCAACACCGCCATCGACGCGCTGCGTACGACCGGCATTCCGACATCGGAGCTCGACGAAGCGCTGGCAATCCCTGATCCCGCCGACCGCGCCGCCGACGACGAGTTCGACTACGCACAGGCGGAGCCGATCGCCCGCGAGGCGCTCGAGCGGCTACCGGAGGAGCGCCGGCAACTGCTGGCGCTTGCCTATCTCGAGGGCGAAAGCCGGACGCGGCTGTCGGAGCGCTTTGGCGTGCCGGTCGGCACGATCAAGACTTGGCTGCATCGCAGCCTGGCCGCAGTGCGCAAGGACTGCGCCGGCCACGCCCACAACACCGTCACGGCTGCGGCGGCGTGATCGATCGCATGGCTCGCACACGTCAGGTCAGACATCTCGTCGTCGTGCTGGGCGACCAGCTCGACGCCGATTCGGCTGCATTCGACGGCTTCGATCCGGAGCAGGACGCCGTGCTGCAGATGGAGGTCACCGACGAGGCGACCTATGTCCCGCAGCACAAGATGCGCATCGCCTTCTTCTTCGCGGCCATGCGCCACTTCCGTGCCGATCTCGAGAGCCGCGGCCGCGTCGTCCACTACGTGCGGCTCGACGATCCCGCCAACACCGGCGCGCTCGACAGCGAGGTCGCGCGCCATCAGGCCGCGCTGCAGCCGCAGGCCACCATCGTGCTCGAGCCCGGCGACTGGCGCGTGCGCGAGGGCTTGCGCAAGCTGCCGCAGCAACTCGAATTCCGCGCCGACCGTCACTTTCTATGCACGGCGGACGAATTCGACGCCTTCACCGAGCGCCATCCCCGCCCGATCATGGAGACGTTCTATCGCGCGATGCGGCGCAAGACCGGTCTTCTGCTCGACGAGAGCGGGCGGCCGGTCGGCGGCAGCTGGAATTTCGATGCCGAGAACCGCAAGGGATTCGGCAAATCGCGTCCGCCGATTCCGGCCGCGCGGTCCTACGCGCCCGACGCCATCACGCGAGATGTGCTCAAGCTGGTGTCGGCACGCTTCTCCAACAGCCCCGGCAAGCTCGACCGCTTCGACCTTCCGGTGTCGCGCGTCGACGCACTGACCGAGCTGTCGGATTTCGTCGCCTGGCGGCTGTCGCTGTTCGGCACCTATCAGGACGCGATGCTGACCGACGAGCCCTTCCTGTATCATTCGCGGCTGTCGGGCGCGCTGAACCTGCACATGCTCGATCCGCGCGAGGTGGTCCAGGCCGCGCTCGCCAACCGCAACGCGCCACTGAACGCGCTGGAGGGATTCGTGCGCCAGATCATCGGCTGGCGCGAATTCGTGCGCGGCATCTACTGGCAGCGCATGCCGGACTACGCCGACGAGAACGCGCTCGACGCCAATCTGCCGATGCCGCGCTTCTATTGGACCGGGGAGACCGAGATGCGCTGCCTGGCGCAGGCGATCGGCCACACCATCGATCACGCCTACGCCCATCACATCGAGCGGCTGATGGTGCTGGGCCTGTTCGCGATGCTGCTCGGCGTGCGCCCCTATGAGGTGCATCAATGGCACATGTCGATGTTCCATGACGCCATCGACTGGGTGTCGCTGCCCAACACGCTCGGCATGAGCCAGCATGGCGACGGCGGCGTGGTCGGCACCAAGCCCTATGCGGCGTCGGGCCACTACATCGACCGCATGAGCGACCATTGCCGCAACTGCCGCTACGACCCCAAGCAGGCGACCGGTGACAGGGCCTGCCCGTTCACGACGCTGTATTGGAGCTTCCTCGCCAAGCACCGCCGCCGCTTCGCCAACAACGGCCGGATGCGCAACCAGTACGTCAATCTGGAGCGCCGCAGCGCCGCGGAAATCCGCGCCATCCGCAGCCACGCGGACACCATCGCCGCCGCGATGCTATGATCCACCCCTTCCCGCCCTGAACAACGCTCACGGCTTGCTGGAGGGCGGGCGATCGGTCATATCTTGGGCAGTTCCTTCCTGCCCCGCCGATCCAGCCCGGAATGTCCCGCAAATGACCGCCGCCATCGTCGCCGTCTTCACGCTCGCCTATGCCGTGGTGGCGCTCGAACATCCGTTCCGGATCAACAAGGCAGCGACCGCCCTGGTCGGGGCCGGGCTGATGTGGACCATCTATGCCGTCATGGGCGCCACGGCTCCGGCCGTAGCGGCCGAGCTCAACGAGTCCGTGGCCTCGACCGCGCAGATCATCTTCTTCCTGATCGGCGCCATGACCATTGTCGAGGTCATCGATGCCCATAACGGCTTCGAGGTCGTGACCTCGCTGATCGGCACCCGCAACCAGGTCACCCTGGTCTGGCTGGTGGGCTTCGTCACCTTCTTCCTCAGCGCCATGCTCGACAATCTCACCACCGCGATCGTGATGGTCTCGCTGATGAAGAAGCTGTCCGGCCGCGACGAGGACCGGCTGGTGTTCGCCGCGATCATCGTGATCGCCGCCAATGCCGGCGGCGCCTGGTCGGCGATCGGTGACGTCACGACGACCATGCTGTGGATCGGCGGCCAGATCACGCCGCTTGCGATCATGAAATCCGTCTTCATCCCGTCGCTGCTGAATCTCGTTGTGCCGCTCGCCGTCGTCGGCTTCACCCTGCGCGGCAAGCAGCTCGTGCCGCCGGCAAGCGCAGGCCTTGCCTCGATCAGCCCGATCCTGCCGTTCGAGCGCAATCTGATGTTCTTCATGGGCCTCGGCATCCTGGTCGCGGTGCCGGTCTTCAAGGCGGTGACACATCTGCCGCCGTTCATGGGCATCCTGTTCGGCCTCGGCCTGTTGTGGATGGTCGGCGAGATCATCCATCGCGAGAAGGCCTCCGAGCAGAAGCAGCGCCTGACGCTCGTCCACGCGCTGACCCGCATCGACATGCCCTCGATCGTGTTCTTCATCGGCATTCTGCTGGCCGTTGCGGCGCTCGAGCACACCCACATCCTGCAGGCGCTCGCCCAATGGCTCGACCGCACCGTCGGCCGGCTCGACCTCATCGTGATCGTGCTCGGGCTTGCCAGCGCCGTGATCGACAACGTGCCGCTGGTGGCCGCCTCGATGGGCATGTACAGCCTGAGCCAGTTTCCACCGGACAGCTTCCTGTGGGAGTTCGTCGCCTATTGCGCCGGCACCGGCGGCTCGATCCTGATCATCGGCTCGGCGGCGGGCGTCGCTGCGATGGGGCTCGAGAACATCCACTTCTTCTGGTACGTGCGCCGCATCAGCGGCATCGCGCTGCTCGGCTATTTCGCCGGTGCCGCGGCCTATATCGTCCAGTACAATCTGCTGCATTGAGCGGATTGATGGCATGCGACGGTCGTGGCGCATCCCTGCAAACGTCGCGACCGTCCTGCTCGGCGCAATTGTCGTGCTCGGCGCAATCTTCCTGCTCGGCGCAAGCCTGGGCCGCGCCGACGATGCTACGCTCCGAAGCGGCTACGCGCTGAGCTCCGCCAACTGCGGCGAAGGGGCCCTCGCCTTTCCGCGCCTGCAGATCGACATGAAGGCCGGCTTCTGCGCCGGGCTGGTCGCCAGCCGCGAGGACGGCCTGAGATTCCCGCGCAACATCGTGCAGATTCCCGGCAGGCCGCTGTTCGTGGTCGCCGACATGGGCGGCTGGGGCCATGACGACGGCCGGCTGCTGATCCTCGATCCCGCAGCGCCCGCCGGCCAGCGCATCCGCGAGGCACTCACGCGGCTGTCCTATCCATTCGGTCTCGCGGCCGGTCCTGATGGAAAGATCTACGCCTCCACCGACACCTCGATCTTCCGCGTCGATCCGCTCGCCCCCAATCCAAGAGCGACGGTCGAGACCATCATCCGCGACCTGCCCGGACGCAAGCTCACCTCGCCGGACGGCACCGGGGTGAGCGAGAGCGCCCATCCGCTGAAGGCCTTTGCCTTCGATCGCACGGGCCGGCTGTTCGTGAACATCGGCTCGCACAACGACAATTGCCTCTCGCCGGCGCCGATCACGCGGCCTTGCGCCGCGGGCGAAGGCGCCTCTCCGCTGGCCGCGATCTGGCTGTTCACGCCCCCCGCTGGCGGCGTCTTTCCGGCAGTGAAATCCGGCGCGCCCGATCCGCCGCATCAGGTGTTCGCGCGCGGCCTGCGCAACTCGATGGCGCTGGCGCTGCATCCGCGCTTTCCCGATCCGGGCATGGCCTTCCTGCAGGGCGAGAATGCGCGCGATCTCCAGGACGTCTTCGCACCGAACGAGGAGATCAACGCGATCGAGCAAGGCCGTCACTATGGCTGGCCCTATTGCTACGATCTCGCCACCCAGAGCCCCGAGTTCAAGCGCGTGTTGCAGTCGGGCCCCTTGAAGAACCTCTGCAACGACAGCGCGCTCTACAAGCAACCCTGGTCGCTGCTGCCGCCGCATGGCGCGCCGCTCGGCATGCTCTATTACACCGGCGACCGCTTTCAGGACCTCAAGGGCAAGCTGCTCGTCGGCCTGCACGGCTACCGGCCGACCGGCAGCCGGCTGCTCGCCTATGACGTCGACGAGAACGGCTTGCCGAAAGTGAGCCCGGCGCCGGTGCGCTATCACGTCAGCTGCGCGGCCGAGCCGACCCGCGCCTTCCAGACGGCGTCGGGCCCCGCGCCCGCTGCCGCCTTCGACGAGATCATCTCCGGCTGGCACCGCGTCAACGGCATCCGGCCGCAGGGCGCGCCCGTCGGCCTGACGATCGCCAGCGATGGCGCGCTCTGGCTGGTCGAGGACAAGAACCAGACCGTGATCCGCATCGACCGCTCCAGCGCGGCGGCGCCCGATCCGCTGCCGTGCGAGACCAGGAGCGATCACCTGATCGATCGGCTGGCAGCCCTGGTAATGGACAATGCCGCGAGCCGCGCGCGGCTGACGACGGTTCGCAAGGATCTGGTCGAGAAACACTGCAGCGGCTGCCATTCGGATTTCGGTCTCGAGGCCGGCCAATCCGAAGCCGAGAAGGACAAAGCGCTGCTGCGCTTCCTGCTGGCGCAGGATGGCTGGATCTATCCCGGCGATCCCGCCGCCGGCCGGCTGCGGCAGCGCCTGCGCGGCCTCGGTAGCGAGCGGCAGATGCCGCCGGGCACAAATCTCGTCAAGACGGAACCGGGCTACGCCAGGCTGCTTGATGTCGCCGACGACCTCGTCGCGCGCATGGTTCCGGGGATCCGGATGCGCGTCAAACCGGGCGGCCCGCCGCACCGCAAGTTCGTAGCCGCCGACGGCCGCGAATGCGGCGACATTCCGTACGGCAAGGTCGTCGTGGTGACGGAGCGGTTCGCCGTCAATAAGCCCGGCTTCAGCCGTTTCTTCCGGCCGGCCGACACCCATCTCAACGGCGCCTGCACGGACGACAATGGCTATTACATCCAACAGCAGTTTCTGGTGCCGCTCTGACAGCAAGCTGCGCCCGTTTCCGCCGCGGCCCATCCTGCGAGACGCCCGCCTCCGGCGGGCTCCTCAGGATGAAGGCGTCGTGCGCGGCGCCTCTGATGATTCTCATGGTGAGGAGCGCCGCGCGCGGCGCGTCTCGAACCATGAGGCCACAGATCGTAGGGTGGACAAAGCGACCGCCACCGGTGGCGCGTGCGAACCGGCCGCGAACGTCGGCGGTCGTGATGGTGGGCAGGCCGCGCAGGAGACCGCGTTTGGACGCTGGATGCGTCGTCTTGCGCCTTTGCCCACCCTACGCATCTCGCGTTGGGTGTTGATCGCAATGCTCACCGTTGCGCCCGCCCTCGCCGCCCCCAAGCTGTTCGAGAGCAGCCAGCTTACGCCGTCAGGCGAATACACCTTCGGCATCGAGGGCCCGGCCGTCGACCGCGACGGCAATCTCTACGTCGTGAATCTCGGCAAGCCCGGCACCATCGGCCGGCTTGCCCCCCAAGCGACCGCGTCGGAGAAATTCACCGAGCTGCCCGAGGGCAGCATCGGCAACGCGATCCGCATCGACGCCACCGGCACGATGTTCATCGCCGACTACAAGAAGCACAACATCTTCGCCATCGCGCCCGGCACCACCGAACCCCGCCTCGTCTTCCATGCCGACGAGATGAGCCAGCCCAACGACATCACCCTGGCGCGCGACGGCACGATCTATGCGAGCGACCCGAGCTGGAAGGCGCGCAGCGGCCGCATCTGGCGGATCGCGAAGGGGCCCGATGGAACGATGCAAGGCGTCGCGATGACGTCACCACGCGCCATGGGCACCACCAACGGCATCGATCTCAGCCCCGACGGCCGCACGCTCTATGTCGGCGAATCCAACAGCGGTGAGATCTGGTCATATGCGATGCAAAACGATGCGCTGGCCCAGCCCAGGCTGATCGCGAAATTCGAGCCGAACACCATCGACGGCCTGCGCACCGACGCGAGCGGCCGCCTGCTCGTCGCGCGCATTCTGAAGGGCACGATCGCCGTGCTCGCGCCAGACGGCCGCATGGTCCGGGATATTGCGCTGAAAGCCAAGGAGCCGACCAACCTCGCCTTCGGCGGCAGCGACGGCAAGACGGTATATGTGACGCAGCGCCAGGGCGGCTTCATCGAGTCGTTCCGGACTGATGTCGAGGGACGTGAGCACTGCCTGCAGATGCGGAAATGCTGACTCGTCCTAAGCTCATACGACCTGCGAAGGACCAAACCTTCATCCGCGACATCTACGCGTAGGCCGAACTTCACGCTTGCCCGAACAATCAGGACATCGCTACATTTGCTTGGCAACTGACGACATTTCGTCGGCGATGGAGGCACAGGTGGCGAAGAACGTTGTGCTGCCGGCAATCGTTCTTGCGATCATAGGCATCGCTCTCGTTGTGCTTGCTGTCGTCGCCATCTCCCTGTTTGCCTTACCAGGCTGGATCGGACTTGTCGCACTCGGCGCGTGGCTGATCATCGCTTGCATCTATGTCCTGCTCGTTCCCAAACCCGAACAGAACACCGACCCTCTGGCAGGGATCCTGGATGACCCGGCCGAGAGATCGCCGGTCATCGACCGGCTGCTGGCCGTTGCTCTCAGCATCGTGCTCTTCCTGGCGTTTCGAAGCTTGGCTTTTCAAGCGGAAGTCGTCGCAGGTCATTCGATGCTTCCGGGATTTCGGGACGGGCAGGTATTCGTCATTTCGAAATTCGCCTATGGCTACGGCCGATACTCCTTTCCGCTCGGCCTCGTCGACTTCGAAGGTCGGCTTCTCGGAAAAACGCCGGGGCTGGGCGACGTCATCGTCTACCGCAATGTCGAAACTGACCAGGACGCGATAAGTCGGGTGATGGGAAAAGAAAACGACCAGATCGAACTGTCGAACGGGACGCTCCGGATCAACGGCAAGCCGGCCCAGGTTGAAGACGGCGAACAAATGAACCCGAACGTTCGGCGAGAAACATTACCAAACGGCGTCGACTACCCTATCCGGTCCAACCCGAGCCTATCGAATGGCCGTACATACCGTGTACCAGCAGGAAACGTCCTGGTGATGGGCGACAATCGCCAGCTTGCCGCACCAACCGTCGTGCCGCTCAAGACCGTCATCGGAAGAGTAGCGTTTCAACTCAGATGAACTCGGGCTTGTTTCCGACCTAATGCATCGCGGCCTTACTGCTCTTTGTTCGCAGGCGGACCATGGGTGATCACCCGGCATTCCCTGCGCCCTCTTGCCATCAAGAAGGTCGAGCTCATCAGCATGACTCCGACACATCGTGTCGCGAGACTGCACCCGCATATCCACGATCAGCCATCGGGAACAGACGTGCAAAAAACTCGCTGCCATCCCGGACAAGCTGTGCCAACGCGACAGCGTTGGTGCGGCGCCGACCCTGGGTCCATACTCACAGGCCGCGGCGCGAGGCACAGTCTTGGTTGGCCAGCGCGCTCAATGACGGACGTCGGTGGTGATCGGTCCCGGCTTTCGCCGGGATTGTGAGGCAGGCCGCTCGCCCCTCGCCGGCACGAATCGTCCATCGCATGCGTGCTGACGAGGACGACGGGCCGAGCGTCACCGTGAAACGACTACCGCCCGTAGACCACCGGCGCGCGGCGGACGATCAGCGGCGGCGGCAGGTCGCGCTGCCAGACGCGGCCGTCATCGAATTGGATGCGCATGCCGTCGGGCGAATACACCGCGCTCTCGTCACGCGCATCGATCCAGAGCCGGCTGTTGGGCGCATTCCAGTCCGGCCAGGCCTGCAGCGACTCGCCGGTCTCGGTGGTCAGGTTCACCGAATCGCCGTTCTGCGTCACGAAGGCCGGCGCGCCGATCATGCCGTCGCGGCACATCTGGATGCAGCGGTAGGTGCCGGTGAGGTTGGCGCTCGGCTGGGCCGAGGCAGAGCCGGCGACGCAGGCGCCGACCAGGCCAATGAGGATTGCAACGCGTTTCATCTCGATCACTCCATCGCTCGAAAGGGTCAGCCAGCCCCCATTCGGGCCCCTCGGGCGGATCAAGCGCGATGCGAGAAAAATGTTCCGGATGTTCCCGGCGAGGGAACTGCCCTACTCGACCAGCACGACGTCGACGGCGACGCCGAGCTTCTGCTTCGGCGAGCCGACGATGATGCCGTCGATCGGCGAGACGTCGGAGAAGTCACGGCCCATGCCGAGCATGATGTGATCGTTGCCGACGACGAGATCGTTGGTCGGATCGAAGCCGATCCAGCCGAGCGCCTCGCCGCACCACAGCGACACCCAGGCGTGGGTGGCATCGGCGCCCTGCAGCTGCTTCTCGCCCTCCGGGGGAATCGTCCTCAGATAGCCGCTGACATAGGCCGCCGGCAGACCGAGGCCCCGCAGGCCCGCGATCATGACATGGGCAAAATCCTGGCAGACGCCGTGGCGATTGTCGAACACCTCGCGCAGCGGCGTCGAGATCACCGTCGCCTTCGGGTCGTATTTGAACTCGTTGCGGATGCGCCGCATCAGGTCGGCGGCGCCGGCCACGATGCCGGTCTCCGCCTTGAAGCTCGCGGCTGCATAGTCGGTCACCGGCTGCAGCACCGGGACCAGCGCACTGGCGAACACGTAGCCGATCGGCGAGGCCGGGCCGAGGCTGGTCGCCTCGAAGGCATCGTCGCGAACGCTTTCCCAGCTCGCGCTGGTCGCGTCGCGCTCGGGCGGTGTGCGCATCAGCTTGACCCGCGAGCGCGAGTCGATGCGCAAATGGCGGTGCTGGGTGTCGATCACGACGCTCTCGGTCAGCGTGCCGAAGAAGTCGCGCCGCGCCGTTCGCTCCGATGGGCGGGGCCGGATGTCGACGCTGTGCGAGATCAGCTCCTGGCCGTCGCCGCTGAGCGGCTCCAGCCGGAGCGAGCAGCGCGCGAAGCTGACCGCGCTTTCATACTCATAGGTCGTGACATGCCGGATGTCGTAGATCACGCGAGGCCCGTGAGCTTTTCCGGCCGAGTCGCATTCGGGCCGTGCGGGAAATAATGCTGTCCGATCGCTTCTGCCAGATTGAGCAGGTCCTGCTCCAGCGCAAACAAGGTGCGACCATCGAGATGGGCGGCCTCCGCAGCCGTCAGCCGCGCGCCGAGCGAGATGGCGAGCCGCTGCGGCCGTTCGATCAGGCCGTTCTCCTTCAGCACCGGCAGCCCCGCGATGTGCTCGTTCAGAACCTCGATCTGGAAGGCGACCGATCGCGGATTGTAGAGGTCGAGCACGACGAGATCACGGATCGGCGCCAGCGACGGGCCGATCAGATAGCGCGAGCGATAGGTGATCTGGCAGTCGACCAATGTGAGCAGGACGTCGAGATCCTCGGGCGTTGCCTCGTCATAGCCGAACTGGCGCGCGAAGCGCGCGGTGTTGATGGCGCGCTCGACGCGCCGCCCCATGTCGAGGAAGCGCCAGCCGGCGGCGCGGTTCATGTTCTCCTGGGCGAGGCCGGCGAAGCTCGCGAGCTTCTCGAGCAGCAGCTCGGCCGTGCTGACGACAGCATCGTCATCATCGATGTCCTGGGCGAGCCGGTTCGACATCTCGGTGATGACCTGCCACGCATCGGGCGACAACCGCTCGCGCAGCGAGATCGCGGTGCGCTGCGCCGATTTCAGCAGCGACAGCGCCGAGCCGAATTGATCTTCCGCCTGCAGCGCCTCGTCGGCGACGCGCGCCCCCTGCGTGCGCGAGGTCTGCGCGATCGCGCCCCAGGCCAGCAGCAGCCGTTGGATGCGCTCGGCCGTGTTGAGCTGCGCCGGCGACCCCTTGCCGGGATCGCGGTGCTGGGCGGCGAGCGCGCGGATCAATCGCAGCGTCGCCTCGGCGCGCTCGAGATAGCGGCCGAGCCAGAACAGATTGTCGGCGGCGCGGCTCGGCAGCACGCCGGCGATGCGGCGGATCCGGACGTTGTCGGAGCCCGGCAACAGCGTCCGCGCGGCCACCGCCTTGTCGGAGACGACCCAGACGTCGGCCGCCCGCGCGCCGTCGCCCATCGACACCGCGCGCGCATCGAGCTTGTCGGCGATGCGGCAGAAGCCGCCGGGCATCACGGTCCAGCCGTCCGGCGTGGCGGCGGCGAACACGCGCAGCACGAACGGACGCGGCGCGATCCTGCCATCCTCCCACACCGGCGTGGTCGACAGCCGCACCACCTCCTGGCCGACATAGTCGATGCCGCGCTGGCTGATCGCAGCCCGCAGCCGCTCGCGCTCGGGGGCCGAGAGCTCGCTGGCCAGCACCGGGCCGCTTGCAGCGAATCCCGGCACGGCGCGGCCATAGGCGCCTTCGATGGCGAACTCGTCGAGCCGCGACAGCACCTCGTCGCGCGCCGATTTCTGGCCGCACCACCAGGTCGCGATGTGCGGAATCTTGAGATCCTCGCCGAGCACGCGCCGGCACAGGCTCGGCAGGAAGCCGAGCAGCGCGCGCGCCTCGAGCACGCCGGAGCCCGGCATGTTGGCGAGCACGACGCCGCCCTTGCGCACCACGTCCATCAGCCCGGCGACGCCGAGCCGCGAGGCGGCATCGAGCTCGAGCGGATCGAGCGAGTTGGAATCCAGCCGCCGCAGCAGCACGTCGACGCGCTTCAACCCGGCGACGGTGCGGATGTGCACGCGGTCGCCGCTGACGGCGAGGTCGTCGCCTTCGACCAGCAGGAAGCCGAGATAGCGCGCCAACGTGGCGTGCTCGAAATAGGTCTCGCTGAACGTGCCCGGCGTCAGCACGCCGATGCGCGGCTCGTCGCGATCGGCGCTGGCGCGCAGCGCATCGCGGAACGCCTCGAAGAACGGCGCGAGCCGCTCGACATTCATCGACTTGTAGATCGAGGAGAAGGCGCGCGACTGCACCAGCCGGTTCTCCAGCGCATAGCCCATGCCCGACGGCGCCTGGGTGCGATCGCTGAGCACCCACCAGCGGCCATCGGGACCGCGGCCGATGTCGGCGGCATAGATGCTGAGAAAGCGGCCGCCGGGTGGTTTGACGCCGCAGACCGGGCGCAGATATTCGCTGGAGCCGGCGACGGCCGCGGCCGGCAGCGCGCCGCTCGCCACCAGCCGGCCCGCGCCGTAGATGTCCTGCAGCACGCGTTCGAGCAGCTCAGCGCGCTGAACGATCCCCTGAGACAGCTGCGTCCACTCGGTCTCGTCGATCAGCAGCGGCAGGTGGCTCAGCGGCCAGGAGCGCTCGGCATTGTCGCCCGGCGAGCGGTAAGTGACGCCGGCCTCGCGCAGATGACGATCGGCCGAGGCAAAGCGGCGGTCGATGTCGGTCGGCGCGAGCGCGGCGAACGTATCGGCAAAGCGATTCCAGACCGGGCGCGGCTCGCCGTCGGCGCCGATGAACTCATCCGGAATTCCGGGCAGCCGGGCATAGTCGCGGGCCCAGTGCGCGGCCCGGCGCAGAGGAGGACGTGCCGTCGGCCGACCGGCGGCGCTCGCTCTCTGGTCCTGGCCACTCGGGCCGTCCATACCCTGGTCCTCCGCACCAACTCCGTTTCATCAATGCAGGAGCGGCCTGCGCAAGTCGAGGGTCATCGGGAATTCATTTGTGCGTTCCTCGGGCGGCATGGCGATTCGTCCGGGAGTGTGGCCGTGATCCTGGAATCGGGCCAGCCGCCGGGCCTCCGCCTCATAGGAGTTGATCGGCTTGGTGTCGTAGTTGCGCCCGCCCGGATGGGCCACGTGATAGACGCAGCCGCCCAGCGAACGGCCATTCCAGGTGTCGATCAGGTCGAAGGTGAGCGGCGAATGCACGGGAATGGTGGGGTGCAGGCCGGAGGCCGGCTGCCATGCCTTGAAACGAACGGCGGCGACCGCCTCGGCAGACCGGCCGGTCGCCGTCATCGGCATCCTCCTACCATTGCAGGTGATGAGATGGCGGCCTTCGATGAAGCCTTCAGCTTTCACTTGAAGCCGCTCGACCGAGGAATCGACGTAGCGGACGGTGCCGCCGGCGGCGCCCTCCTCGCCCAGCACGTGCCATGGCTCCAGCGCCTGCCGCAGCTCCAGCGTCACCCCACCATGCTGAACGCGGCCGAAGGTCGGAAAACGGAACTCGAGCTGCGCCTGATACCAGTCCGGCGAGAAGTCGTAGCCGGACGACCGGAGCTCATCCAGCACATCAAGAAAGTCTTCCCAGATGAAGTGAGGCAACATGAAGCGGTCATGCAGCGCCGTGCCCCAGCGCACGAACTTGCCCTCCTGCGGCTCGCGCCACAATTTGGCGATCAGCGCGCGGATCAGCAGTTGTTGCGCCAGCGACATGCGCGGATCGGGCGGCATTTCGAGCGCGCGGAATTCGACGAGGCCCAGACGGCCCGTGGGACCTTCCGGCGAATACAGCTTGTCGATGCAGATCTCGGAGCGGTGGGTGTTGCCGGTGATGTCGACCAGCAGGTGACGGAAGAGCCGGTCGACCAGCCATAGCGGCACGCTCTGCCCGACATGGGGCACATTGGCCAGCGCGATCTCCAGCTCATAAAGGCTGTCATGCCGCGCCTCGTCGATGCGCGGGGCCTGGCTGGTCGGTCCGATGAACATGCCCGAGAACAGATAGGACAGCGCCGGATGTCGCTGCCAATAGAGGACGAGGCTCTTCAACAGATCCGGGCGGCGCAGGAACGGCGAGTCCGGCGGTGAAGAGCCGCCGACCACAACATGATTGCCGCCGCCGGTGCCGGTGTGGCGGCCGTCGATCAGGAAGCGGTTGGCGCCGAGCCGCACCTTGGCGGCATCCTCATAGAGTCCGAAGGTGATGTCGACGGATTGCCGCCAGCTCGTAGCCGGCTGAATGTTGACCTCGATCACGCCCGGATCGGGCGTCACCTTGATCACGTCGATGCGCGGATCGAACGGCGGCGCATAGCCTTCGACATGAACCTTGATCTGCATCGCCTCGGCCGTCGCTTCGACCGATGCAATCAGCTCGAGGTAGTCCTCGATGGTTTCGACCGGCGGCATGAACACGCAGAGAATGCCGTCGCGGATCTCGACCGACATCGCGGTGCGCACGCCGAGCCCGCCCCAGTACTGATACTGCACATCCTGCTGCGGTTGCGGCGGGCGGTCGAGCGCCTTCAACGGCGGGACCTGCGGCACGATGACAGGACGCCCCTGCGTGTAGGCCGGCAGCGGGCCGCGCTGCTCCATCGGATCCTGCTCGTGGACAAACGGAAAATCTTCCGGCGGAATGTAGACCAGCGAGCCGATCGGCAACCGCAGCCCGAGCGGCGAGTCGCCGGGGATCAAGAACAGCCGCTTGCGCCGCAGCCCCCAGCGCTCGCTGCGCCAGCGCCGCGGCTGTGCATTCCAGCGCTGGATCGGCAGGACGAAGCCGCGCGGGATGTGCAGCCCTTCGTCGAACACCCTCGCCATGCGCGCACGCTCCTCGGGATCGGCGAGCTTGGAATCGAGCGCGTCGACGTTCTCGGGCAGCGCAGCTTCCTTCTGCAGCCAGTGCGCGGGGTCCTCGAACGCCGGCATCACGTAGTCGGGCTCGAGCCCGAGCGTCTCCGCCGTCGTGTCGAGGAAACGCTGGGCGTCCGCGATCGTCGCCATGCGCGGACCATCGACGCTCGCGATCAGATCGGGATTGCGCCAGATCGGCTCGCCGTCCTTGCGCCAATACAGTCCAAACGCCCAGCGCGGCAGGCTTTCGCCGGGATACCACTTGCCCTGGCCGTAATGCAGCAGGCCACCGGGCGCGAACCGCGACCGCAGGCGCCGGATCAGGCTGTCGGCAAGCCCGCGCTTGGCCGGACCGACCGCCGCCGTATTCCACTCTGCCGATTCCATGTCGTCGATCGACACGAAGGTCGGCTCGCCCCCCATCGTCAGTCGCACGTCGTGAGCGGCGAGGTCGGCATCGACGGCTTCGCCGAGCTGATCGAGCTTGTCCCAGGATTCATCGGAGAAAGGCCGGGTGATGCGCGGCGCCTCGCGGATGCGCCGCACATTCATCTCGAAGGCGAACTCGACCTCGGCAATGCCGGCACTGCCGCTGATCGGCGCGGCCGAGTGATAGTGCGGCGTCGCCGCCACCGGGATATGCCCCTCGCCCGCGAGCATGCCCGAGGTCACATCGAAGCCGATCCAGCCGGCGCCGGGCAGATAGACTTCGGCCCAGGCGTGCAGATCGGTGAAGTCGCTCTCGACCTCCACCGGGCCCTCGACCGGATCGATGTCGGGACGGAGCTGTATCAAATAGCCGGAGACGAAACGAGCGGCGAGGCCGAGATGACGCAACGTCTGGATCAGTAGCCACGCCGAGTCGCGGCAGGAGCCGGCTCCGGACGACAGCGTCTCCTCCGGAGTCTGAACGCCGGGCTCCATCCGAATGATATAACGAATCTTTTTCTGCAACTGTGCATTGAGCTCGACGAGATAGTTGACGGTGTTGTCGGCCTCGCGGGGAATCGACTTCAAGTATTCGGCGAACAACGGCCCCGGCTCGATCGTTTCCAGATAAGGCGCCAGTTCCACCTTGAGACCGTCGGGGTAAGCGAACGGAAAACTGTCGGCATAAGGCTCGACGAAGAAGTCGAACGGGTTGATCACGGTCATCTGTGCCGTGAAATCGACCTCGATTTTGAGTTCGTTCACCTTCTCCGGGAAAACATAGCGCGCAAGCCAGTTTCCCTGCGGGTCCTGCTGCCAGTTCACGAAATGATTGGGCGGCGTGACCTTGAGCGAATAGCTCAGCACCGGCGTCCTGGTATGTGGTGCAGGGCGCAGACGGATGGTCTGCGGGCCCAGCTCGACCGGACGATCATATTTGTAATGGGTGACGTGATGTAATGCGACGTAGATTGACACGTGTTCGGCGCTCCAGCAACTTTTTTAAGCAGACCATTGCCATGCCCAGGGATCAAGCACTAACAAAGGGCAGAGCTGCCTATTGAACCATCCTAAGGCCCGACACACGGCATTCACCGACGGACTCAGGGTCCTATCAGGCGCCGATCATGTGTCTCGACTGCACGTACCGGTCGCTTTTCCGGCCGGCGCGCGCCCCAATTCGAGCCCGCATGAAGAACGAGAGAGGAACAAACAACCCGCGACAGCGGCATTCCCCATACTTGTCCACAGGCGAGGGCCGCAGGCTCACGGAAGATTGACCAGTTTGTCAAAGACGGGATTAACCCCCAATGATGAACTAACAAGAACTAATAGCGTTGCATTTGCCGCAATCGCTTGATAGCTCGACTACACGTGCTATTTAGAGCCCACATTGCCAAAAGGAGAATCAAGTGGCGAAGACAGCTAAGAAGGCAGCTACCAAGAAGTTGGCGCGGAAACCCTATACGCCCGCCGACATCAAGCTGCTGAAGCAGCACTCGAAGTCCAAGACCCCGGTTGCCAAGATCGCCAAGGCGATGAAGCGGACTGAAGGCTCGCTCCGTCAGAAGGCCCTGGCGCTCGGCATCGGCCTCGGCCACCAGCGGTAAATTGTTCGGCGCCGCTGTCGCGCGCGCGTCAGCGCGGCCAGCCCACGGCGGCGCTCCCGACCTGTCATCTGATCTCAGTTGCGATCCAGTCTCAGCACGGTGACGATCTCAGCTGCGATCAGATGCCGGCACGGAAACGTCCGGCAACATCATTTTCAACAGCCGAATAGCTGAGCGATGCCGGCTACATCGTCGCGCCGAGCACCCAGGGTGCGAACTCCGCCCCGCCAAAATCGAAGCTCTCGCTCTTGGTCGGCTGCCCCGAGGCGGTCTTCAACATCAGTTCGAAGATGCGCTGCCCGCACTCCTGCACCGTCTCCTCGCCATCGAGGATGGTGCCGCAGTTGACGTCCATGTCGTCTTCCATCCGCCTGTACATCGGCGTGTTGGTCGCAAGCTTGATCGACGGCGCCGGCTTGCAGCCGAACACGCTGCCACGCCCGGTGGTGAAGCAGACGAGATTGGCGCCGCCGGCCACCTGCCCGGTCGCTGCAACCGGGTCGTAGCCGGGCGTATCCATGAACACGAAGCCCTTCTTGGTGACGGCTTCGGCATAATGCAGCACATCCACCAGATTGGTGCTGCCGGCCTTGGCCATCGCGCCGAGCGACTTTTCGAGAATCGTGGTCAGGCCGCCCGCCTTGTTGCCCGGGCTGGGATTTGCGTTCATCTCTGCGCCCTCGCGCGCCGTATACTCTTCCCACCAGCGCATCAGGGAGACGAGCTTCTCGCCGACGTCGCGGCTGACGGCGCGGCGCGTGAGCAGATGCTCGGCGCCGTAGGTCTCGGGCGTTTCCGACAGGATCACCGTGCCACCATGCCGCACCAGAAGATCGCTGGCGGCACCGAGCGCCGGGTTGGCCGAGATGCCGGAATAGCCGTCGGAGCCGCCGCACTGGAGTGCGACCGTCAACTCGCTCGCCGGAACCGTCTCGCGTCTGACCTTGTTGGCATCGGTCAGCGCCTCCTTGACGAAGGCGATGCCGGCCTCGACGGTCTTGCGGGTACCGCCGACCTCCTGAATGTCCATGGCGCGCAGGCGGCCGGCGAGCTTCTGCTCCTCCATCAATCCGCCGATCTGATTGGCCTCGCAGCCGAGCCCCAGCACGATCACCGCAGAAAAATTCGCGTGCCGCGCGTAGCCGCCGAGCGTTCGCCGCAACAGTTTGAGCGGCTCGTCGAGCGTCATGCCGCAGCCGGTCTTGTGCGTCAGCGCGACGACGCCGTCGACATGGGGGTAGTCGGCCAGCGGATCGTCGCCGGTGAACGGATTCCGCTTGAAGACGTCGGCCACCAGGCTCGCGACATGCGCGCTGCAGTTCACCGAGGTCAGCAGCCCGATATAGTTGCGGGTCGCGACCCGCCCGTCCGGGCGGCGGATGCCCTCGAACGTGGCGGGGAGATCGAAGTTCGGCGTCGGCTTGACGTCGACGCCATAGGCGTAGTCCTTGGCGAAATCGCCCATGCCGCAGTTCTGTGTATGAACATGCTGCCCGGGCGCGATCGGCGCGGTGGCGAAGCCGATGATCTGGCCATAACGGCGGATCGGCTCGCCCTGCGCGATCGGCCGCACCGCGACCTTATGCCCCGCCGGAATCCTGTCGACCGTCATCACCCCATCGGCAACCGCGAGCCCCGGCGGCAGGCTCGCGCGCGCGATCAGCACGCTATCCTCGGGATGAAGCCGGATGACGGGGGCGGGAGCCATGGCAGTCTCTCTCGTTTGGGTCGATCGGTCGCAACCAGAAATGCGCATAGCGAGTCGCGAATAGCGAATGGATGAGTCCCCTATTCGCTACTCCCTATTCGCAATTCGCTCTCAGGCCTTGCCGCCGGACTCGTTGCGGGTCTGCGCGACCTGCTGGCGGGCATAGACCTGCATCAAGCCGACCTCGTTCGACAGCGTGACCAGCTTGAAGCCCATGTTGATGGCCCGGACCGCGCCTTCGGCGCCGCTGCAATGGATGCCGGGATTGAGGCCGCGCTTGCCGCATTCCTTCACGATCTTCTCATAGATCTGGAGGATCTCCGGCTCGTCACGGTCGAGCTTCGGCACCAGGCCATAGGAAAAGCCGAGATCGGACGGACCGATATAGACGCCATCGATGCCTTCGACGTCGAGGATGGCCTCCATGTTCTCGACCGCCGTCCGCGTCTCCATCATCGGCAGCAGCACGATCTCGTCATTGGCCGTCTTCTGGTACTCGCCGGCGCCGCCATACATGCCCGAGCGGATCGGACCGTTGGAGCGAACGCCCTTCGGCGGATATTTGGAATAGGAGACGAGGTTGCGTGCTTCCTGCGCCGTGTTGACCATCGGGCAGATGACGCCATAGGCGCCGCCGTCGAGCACCTTGCCGATGATGCCGGGCTCGTTCCACGGCACGCGCACCATCGGGGTCACGGGATGGGCGTGCATCGCCTGGAAGCACTGCACCATCGACAGATAGTCCTGCACGCCATGCTGCATGTCCACGGTGACGCTGTCGAAGCCGCACTGCGCCACGACCTCCGCGGAGAATCCCGAGGGGATCGCGAGCCAGGCATTCACCACCGTCTTGCCTTCGGCCCAGAGCTGCTTGACCTTGTTGTTCGCCACGACTGCGTTTCCTTCCCTTGTTGTTCAATCGATCTGTGTTGTTGAATTCGTTCTCGCCGATCGTGCAGCACGATGCAATCCCGAACGTCCGGCTGCAGATTGCATCACGCCGTCGGCAATCACACGGCCATCACGATGTCGCCCGCTGGATGCTCGCTTCGCTGACGCCGACCTCGCGGGCCGTGCTCACGATGGCCGCCCACGTGTCGTCAGGCAAGGGCACACCGTTGGCCGTGCGCTCGGCCCGCATCTTGCGCTCGGGGTCACCCGGCACCAGCACCTGATCGACGCCCGAGACGGGCTTGGTCTCCCGGATGAAATCGGTGTAGCGCGTGATCTCGCCATCGAAGAAATTGGCGGGATCGACCACCTTGGGATCGATGTAGATCGCGAGCATGCCGTTGGCGAAGCGCCGGCCGGCCGAGGTCGCCCCGGTGCCGGTCAACGCACCGCCCAGCAGCTCGCAGATGAAGGCAAGGCCCGAACCCTTGTGCTCGCCGAAGGCGCGGATCGCGCCCGTCCCCTTGGTGTGGTCGCGCGTCCCCTCTGCCTCGTAGGGACCATAGAGCACCGCCGGATCCTCGCTGAGCGTGCCGTCGGCATCGATCAACGCCCCCTTGGGCAGCTTCTTGCCGCCGCGGCTCGCCACCAGCACCTTGCCTTCGGCGACGATCGAGGTTGCGAAATCGAGCACGATCGGATCCTGTCCCTGGCGCGGGATGCCGACGCAATACGGCGCGGTCGAGAACCGCTTCTCGACGCCGCCATAGGGCGCGACCAGCAGCGAGCCCGCGGCCGTGACGAAATGGATCGAGACGAGCCCTTCTGCCGCAGCCATCTCGGCCCAATCGCCGACGCGGCCGAGATGGCCGGAATTGCGCAGCGCCATCGCCGCGAGCCCGCTGCTCTTGCAGCGCTCGATGCCGATCTTTACCGCCTGCGGCGTCACCGTCTGGCCGTAGCCGAACTTGCCGTCGACCACCACCAATGACGGCGTATCGACGACGATCTCCGCGGTCTGGTTGGGCACGATCGAGCCCATTTTCTGCCAGCGGATGTAGACCGGGACCCTGATCACGCCATGGCTGTCGTGCCCGGTCAGGTTGGCCGTGGTGAGATAGGTTGCGATCCGGCGCGCCTCCTCGGGCGAGGAGTGGGCATGCTCGAAGACGTCGGCGACGAAATCGATGAGGTGCGCAACCTTGATAGTGACCATGACAACTCGCGGGTTAGATCAGCATGCGAAAACAGAGTTAGCATGGTTTGCCATGCCTGCGACGCACGCCATCTCCGCTCCATTGCATCGCTTCTTATCAAACTGTCGAACAGCCTGCCAAGCAGGACGGCCGCATCAGGACGAAATTGCGTGATGTTTGCACCGCCTCATTCGTCGGTATCACTGCCGAGCGCGACATCGCTCCCCATGCTGCGCTCCAGCTCATCCAGCATTTTGTGCAACGCGGCAAGCTTGCGTGCGCCAAACCGCCGCGCAATCGACGCGTAGATCGCCTCCGAGTTCGGCGCCACCTGCGCAATCAGCTTCAAACCCTTCGTGGAGATCGACAGCACCCCTCTGCGCAGGTCGCGGACGTCGGCCTCGCGTTGGATCAGACCGCGCGCTTCGAGATCGCGCAGGATACGCGACAGGCTCGGACCAAGCAGGAAGGCGACCCGCGCCAACTCCGTCACCTCGATGGCGTCGACCGCTGCCAGCGCACGCAGGATGCGCCATTGCTGCTCGGTCAAGCCATGCTGCCGCAGGCTCGGCCGGAATTGCCGCATCACCGCCTCGCGCGCCCGCAACAGTGCCATCGGCAATGATTGCGAGAAGTCGCGCATCGGCACCTGCCGCGCCTCCCTGGCGACCGGCTTCACGGTCCTGGCCTTGCGTTGGCTCATAGCGGTGCCCGTGCTCCCCACCCGGATATTCGCACTGCAGCAAATCTGCTTTCGATTTGCCCGCCAAAACTTAACATGTTAATCATTCGCCGGCATCCCTTTTTCGCATGGTTTGTTCATGCCCCTGTCGAGCGACCAAATCAGCAGCTGCGCCCAACGCCTGGATCTGGCTGAGAAGAGCCGTCGCCAGATCAGGCAGATCTCCCAGGAGCATCCGGACATCACGATCGCGGATGCCTATGCGATTCAGAAGGCCTGGATCGACATCAAGGTCGGCGAGGGACGCATCATCAAGGGGCACAAGATCGGGCTGACGTCGAAGGCCATGCAGAGCGCGCTCAACATCGACGAGCCCGACTCCGGCGTGCTGCTCGACGACATGTTCTTTGCGGATGGCGGGCTCGTTCCATCCGATCGCTTCATCGCGACACGGATCGAGGCGGAGCTGGCCTTCGTCATGAAGCACCGCCTGTCGGGACCGGACTGCACGCTGTTCGACGTGCTCAACGCAACCGACTTCGTGGTGCCCGCGCTGGAAATCCTGGATACGCGGATCGAGCGGGTGGATCCCGCGACCAAGGCGACACGCAAGATCTTCGACACGATCGCGGACAATGCGGCCAATGCCGGCATCGTGCTCGGCGGCCGGCCATTGCGACCGCTCGACGCCGACCTGCGTTGGATCGGCGCACTCTGCTATAAGAACGGCCAGTTGGAAGAGACTGGTCTGGCTGCCGGCGTCCTGAACAACCCGGCGACGGCCGTTGCCTGGCTCGCCAACAAGATCGCGGCGCACGGGCTTGCCCTCGAACCAGGCCAGGTGGTCCTCGCCGGCTCGTTCATCCGGCCGATCGAGGCGCGCAAGGGCGACACGATCCAGGCCGACTACGGCCCGTATGGAACGGTGAGCTGCTACTTCGCCTGACGCCTGCACCGGAGCTGTCGCACCATGCCGCATTTCAGCATCGAATACTCCGCCAATCTCGACGGCTTTGTCAGGATGGACAACGTCTGCGAGCTGGTCCGCCAGGCCGCCAGCGAGACCGGGATATTCCCGATCGGCGGCATCCGCGTGCGCGCGATCCGCTGCGAGCACTACGCGATTGCCGACGGCAAGCCCGACGCCGCCTTCCTCGCCATGCTGCTGCGGCTCGGCGAAGGCCGCGACCTGCCGGCGCGGCAGAAGGCCGGCGAGCACGTGTTCAAGGCGCTTTCGGACTACCTCGATCCGGTGTTCGCCAGCAGCAAGTTCGCGCTGTCCTTCGACATGCAGATCAACGACGCCGCGACCAGTTGGAAGCGCAACAACATTCACGACGCCCTGAAAGCCACAACGCCCTGAAAGCGGAGGCATCCCATGGATAAGGCCAGCCCCAAAGCCGATATCTACAAGGCCAATCTCGACCGCGCCGCGCCCCTGCTCGCGAAGCTGAAGGACGAGGGCATCGGCCACTTCATCGACGGCAAGGTGGTGCCAGCCATCTCGGGCGCGACGTTCGAGACGAAGTCGCCGATCGACAATACCGTGCTGGCTACCGTCGCGCGCGGCAATGCCGAGGATATCGACCGCGCAGCGACGTCGGCCGCGCTCGCCTTCAAATCCTGGCGCGACATGGCGCCTTCGATGCGGCGCAAGCTGCTGCATCGGGTGGCCGACGCGATCGAGGATCATGCCGACGACATCGCCGTGCTCGAATGCATCGATACCGGGCAGGCCTATCGCTTCATGGCCAAGGCCGCGATCCGTGCCGCGGAAAACTTCCGCTTCTTCGCCGACAAATGCACCGAGGCGCGCGATGGGCTGAGTACGCCGAGCGACGAGCATTGGAACATCTCGACCCGGGTGCCGATCGGCCCGGTCGGCGTGATCACGCCGTGGAATACGCCGTTCATGCTGTCGACCTGGAAGATCGCGCCGGCGCTCGCGGCCGGCTGCACGGTCGTGCACAAGCCGGCGGAATGGTCGCCGGTCACGGCGCAGTGGTTGGCGAAGCTCGCCAAGGACGCCGGCATTCCCGACGGCGTGCTGAACACGGTGCATGGCTTCGGCGAGGAGGCCGGCAAGGCGCTGACCGAGCATCCCGCCATCAAGGCGATCGGCTTCGTCGGCGAAAGCTCGACGGGCTCCGCCATCATGGCGCAGGGGGCGCCGACCCTGAAGCGTGTGCATTTCGAGCTCGGCGGCAAGAACCCGGTGATCGTGTTCGACGATGCCGATCTCGAGCGTGCGCTCGATGCGGTGGTGTTCATGATCTACTCGCTCAACGGCGAGCGCTGCACCTCGTCGAGCCGGCTGCTGGTGCAGCAGAGCATTGCCGAGACCTTCACGGCCAAGCTTGCCGCGCGCGTTCGTGCGCTGAAAGTCGGCCATCCGCTCGATCCCGCGACGGAGATCGGGCCGCTGATCCATGAGCGGCACCTCGCCAAGGTCTGCTCCTATGCCGACGTCGCGCGGCAGGACGGCGCGATCATCGCCGTCGGCGGCAAGCCGTTCGCGGGTCCCGGCGGCGGACATTATGTCGAGCCGACGCTGGTGACCGGCGCGAGCCAGACGATGCGCGTGGCGCAAGAGGAAGTATTCGGGCCGTTCCTCACCGTGATCCCGTTCCGCGACGAAGCCGACGCGGTCGCGATCGCCAATGACGTGCAGTATGGCCTCACCGGCTACGTCTGGACCGGTGACATGGGCCGCGCGCTGCGCGTCGCCGACGCGTTGGAGGCCGGCATGATCTGGCTGAACTCGGAGAACGTGCGACATCTGCCGACCCCCTTCGGCGGCATGAAGGCGTCCGGCATCGGCCGCGACGGCGGCGATTATTCGTTCGACTTCTACATGGAAACCAAGCACGTCTCCTTGGCGCGCGGCACCCATAAAATCCAACGGCTCGGCGTGTAAGGAGAGATGCTCATGACCTCCCCTCGCCTCGCTACCTATGCCGTCAACGGCTCAGTCCGCTACGGCCTCGCGACCGACAAGGGCCTCATCGATCTCTCGGTGCGCTTTGCGAAAGACTATCCGACCTTGCGCGAAGTCATCGCGGCGGGCGCCCTGCCACGGCTGATCGAGACCGCCGCCGGCCTGTCGCCGGATCACGGCCTCGATGCGATCACCTGGCTGCCGCCGATCCCCTCGCCCGAGAAGATCATCTGCATCGGCGTCAACTATCCCGATCGCAACGCTGAGTACAAAGACGGTCAGGACGCGCCTAAATATCCGTCGATGTTCATGCGCACGCCGCGTTCCTTCGTCGGCCACGAGACGCCGCTGGTGCGCCCGCGCGTCTCGCCGCAGCTCGACTATGAAGGCGAACTGGTGCTCGTCGTCGGCAAGGCTGGCCGGCACATCCCGGAGGCCCGGGCGCTGGATCACATTGCCGCGCTGACGCTGTGTAACGAAGGCACGATCCGCGACTGGGTGCGGCACGCCAAGTTCAACGTCACGCAGGGCAAGAATTTCGATTCCACCGGCAGCCTCGGGCCCTGGATCGTGCCCTACACCAGCGAGAGCCAGATCGCCGATGTCCGGCTGACCACCCGCGTCAACGGCGAACTGCGGCAGGACGATCGCACGTCGCGACTGATCTTCGGCTTCCGCTATCTCATCAACTACATCTCGACCTTCACGACGCTTCAGCCGGGTGACGTGATCGTGACGGGGACGCCGACCGGCGCCGGTGCGCGGTTCGATCCGCCGCGCTATCTCAAGCCCGGCGATGTCATCGAAATCGAAGTCGAAGGCGTCGGCGCTTTGCGCAACGGCGTCGTCGACGAAAACTGATCAAGACGGAAGTTTAGCATGACCATCATGACCGGCGGCGAAGCCATCGTCAGCGGGCTCGTCGCCCACGGCGTCGACACCGTGTTCGGCCTGCCCGGCGCGCAGGTCTACGGCCTGTTCGACGCCTTCCACCAGGCGCAGCTCAAGGTCGTCGGCGCGCGCCACGAGCAGGCCTGCGGCTACATGGCATTCGGCTATGCCCGCGCCAGCGGCAAGCCTGGCGTGTTCAGCGTCGTCCCCGGCCCCGGCGTGCTCAATGCCGGCGCGGCGCTGCTGACTGCCTTCGGCTGCAATGAGCCGGTGCTGTGCCTGACCGGCCAGGTGCCGACGGACTATCTCGGCCGCGGTCGCGGCCATCTGCACGAGATGCCGGATCAGCTCGCCACCTTGCGCACCTTCGTCAAATGGGCCGAGCGCATCGAATATCCTGACAGCGCGCCGACGCTGGTCGCGCGCGGCTTCCAGGAAATGCTGTCGGGCCGGCGCGGGCCCACCGCGCTGGAAATGCCGTGGGACGTGTTCACGCAGAAGGCCGAGACGTCAGCCGCGAAGCCGCTGGCCCCGTTCACGCCGCCGCAGCCCGATCCCGACCGCATCGCCAAGGCGGCGGCGCTGATCGCGGGCGCCAAGGCGCCGATGATCTTCGTCGGCTCCGGCGCGATCGAGGCGCGCGAGGAAATCCTCGAGCTCGCCGAGATGATCGACGCGCCAGTCGTCGCCTTTCGCTCCGGACGCGGGATCGTCTCCAATGCGCATGAGCTCGGCCTCACCATGGCCGCCGCCTACAAGTTGTGGCCGACCACCGATCTGATGATCGGCATCGGCACCCGCATGGAGCTGCCGACCACGTTCCGCTGGCCGTTCAAGCCTGACGGTTTGAAGTCGATCCGCATCGACATCGATCCGGCCGAGATGCGGCGCCTGATCGTCGATGCCGGCATCGTTGCCGATGCCAAGGCCGGCACGGCTGCGCTCGCTGCGGCCGTGAGCAAGGCTGGCACTCGCAAGACCTCCGGCCGTCGCGCGGCCATTCGCGAGGCCACCGCGGCGACCTTGCAGGAGATCCAGAAGGTGCAGCCGCAAATGGCTTACCTCAACGTGCTGCGCGAGGTGCTGCCGCCAGAGGCCATCGTCACCGACGAATTGTCCCAGGTCGGCTTCGCCTCCTGGTATGGCTTCCCGGTCTATCAGCCGCGCACCTTCATCACCTCGGGCTATCAGGGCACGCTCGGCGCGGGCTTCCCGACCGCCCTCGGCGCCAAGGTCGCGCATCCCGACAAGCCGGTCGTCGCGATCACCGGCGACGGCGGCTTCATGTTCGCCGTGCAGGAGCTGGCGACCGCCGTGCAGTACAACATCGGCGTGGTGACGCTGGTGTTCAACAACAACTCCTACGGCAATGTCCGGCGCGACCAGCGCGAGCGCTTCGACGGCCGCGTCGTCGCCTCTGACCTGGTTAATCCCGATTTCGTCAAGCTCGCCGAATCCTTCGGCGTCGCCGCGAGCCGGGTCACCGCGCCGGATCAGTTCAAGGCGGCGCTCGAAAAGGCCCTGGCGCATGGCGGGCCGTATCTGATCGACGTCGAAGTGCCGCGCGACAGCGAGGTCTCGCCCTGGGCCTTCATCCACCCGGCGAAGCCCTGAGGGCGCTTGAGGATCTCACGGCGGCGACGCGCGGCGTCCCTGCCATCCGGCGGCGGCCATCACCAGCAGGCCGGCGCCGGCCACGAACCAGCACGCGACCGGCGCCCATTGCACCAGCGGCGCATAGTCCGGCAGCTTCTGCAGGCCGCCCGCGACGGCCGCGATCCGCGCAAACGTGGCCAGCGCCAACGCCGAAAACACCAGCCCCGTCACCTTGCCCTCGGCGCCGGTGGTCCCGATCGCCAGCGCCGCCGAGATCGCGCTCATCATCATGCAGCCCCAGGCCGCACCGGCGATGAACTGCGCCACGATCAGCACCGTGAGCGCGCCCGCGAGTTCGGCGATCACGATCGCGATCGCGCCGAGCAGCCCCGCGATGCCCATGACGATCAGGCCACCGCGATGCTTGACGACCACGCTGGCGGGAAACAGCACGAGATTGAAGCCGATCCAGAACACCGGCATCAGCCAGGGCAGATCCTCCGGCCTGGCGAAGCGCAGATAGAAGGCCGAGCTGTTGATGCTGAAATGCAGCTGATAGCCCAGCGCGAGGACCACCATCGCGCCGATGAACAACAGCGACAGGCCCCGCAGCGGCTTCGGCGCGGCCTTGGCCGCCGCCGGCGCCGCGGCCGGACCGCCGGCCTGTGCGACCCGTGAGAGTCCGAGCGCGGTCAGCAGCAGCACGGCCGAGGAGATGATGAAGGGCAGCCGGGCGTCATAGTCGCGCATGATCACGCCGAGATACGGCGACACCGCGCCTGCCACGCCATAGCCGAGCATCACCAGCGCCATCAGGAACGGCACGGCCGGCCGCGCCGCATGGCGCCCGAGCAGAGTAAGAGGCGGCGCGCGCAGCACCGACGACGTCAGCGCCCACACCACGATCAGTCCGATGAAGGCGGCCGGACCGGCGGTCGCCGCCACGAACGGCAGCGCGATGAAGGCGCCGCAGGATACCGCGGTGACGAGACCAATGAAGACGCCGAACCGGCTGGCGACCGGCCCGATGCGGTCAGCGGCGATGCCCATCGCCGTATCCGACAGCGTGAAGATCGCCTGGTCGAGCATCAGGATCAGGATCACGGCGGACGGCGAAATGCCGGCCTGCGCCGCCAGCTTGGGCAGATAGATCACATAGGTGGTCCACAGCAGGCTGAAGACCAGTTGCAGCAGCGCGAGGTGAAGTCCGAGCCGCGTCGCCGCCGGCGCGCGCTCGTCCGCAAGTTCGACAGTCGTCATGGCCCCTCTCCCGCGCGCAGCATAGAGCGAGGGCCGCGTATTGCAAAATGCGCGACATCACACAGCGGCCGGGATTACCGCGCGCGGCGAAACGTCAGGTTGATGCGCCGGCGGCCGAGCAACGCGTGCTCGCCATCGGCGAGCGGCGCGACGCCGTGAAAGGCGAGCCGCGCCGGCCCGCCCCAGACGACGACGTCGCCGTGGACCAGGCGATGACGCTGCGTCTTGTCGGTGCGCTTGAGGCCGCCGAACAGGAACGTGGCGGGCAGGCCGAGCGACACCGACACGATCGGCGCACCCACGTCGCGCTCGTCGCGGTCCTGGTGCAGCGACATTTTCGCGCCGGGCTCATAGCGGTTGATGAGGCAGGCGTCGGGTGCGAAGCCTGGAAAGCCAGCCTCGCGCGCGGCATTCTCGGCAAGCTCACGCAGCAGCGGCGGCATCGCCGGCCAGGGCTGCCCGCTCTCCGGGTCGACGGGATCATAGCGATAGCCGCTGCGGTCCGTCACCCAGCCGAGCGGCCCGCAATTGGTCATCGCGACCGACATCTGATGGCCGCCGGGCGTGATCATGCGTCGGAACGGCGCCTGTGCAGCGATCGCCTCGATCGCGGACAACAGCTCCGCCTCGTGCGGGCGGGCAAAGCTGCGCAGCAGCACCGCGCCGGGCGCGAGCTGTTCGCGCGCGGGTCCTGTCGCCTCGAGACTATCGAACAAATCAGCCGTCATGCGCCTCACTTTGCATCATGAAAGATCACGCCCAGCGTATGCCGCCGGCCGGAGCGCAGCCGGCTGACGCCATGGCGCATGGTGACGCGGTAGCTGCCGCGCGTGCCCTGCACCGGGCGATGGTGGACCGCGAACACCACGGCATCGCCGCGGCCCAGCGGCACCACCTCCGCCCGCGACTGCATCCGCGGCCGCTGCTCCGTCAGCACGAACTCGCCGCCCTCGAAATCGCGCCCGGGCTCGGACAGGAGGATCGCGACCTGCAGCGGAAACACGTGTTCGCCATAGAGGTCCTGATGCAGGCAATTGTAGTCGCCCTCGTCATATTGCAGCAGCAGCGGCGTCGGCCTGGTCTGGCCGGCGGCATGGCAGCGGGCGAGGAAGTCGGCATGCTCGCTCGGGTAACGCACATCGATGCCCATCGTCGTTTTCCAGCGATTGGCGATCGCGACCAATTGGGCATAAAGCTGCGGCCGCAGCCGCGCGATCGGCTCCGGCAGCGGATAGCTGAAATACTTGTACTCGCCGCGCCCGAACCCGTGCCGCGCCATGACCACCCGGCTGCGGAAGTGGCCGTCCTCCGGATAGAGCGACGCCAGCGTGCGGCACGCCTCGGGCGAGACCAGCTGCGGCAACACCGCGCAGCCGCTGGCGTCGAGGTCGCGTTCAACCATCGCCCAATCGATCGCATCGATCCCGGTCGCGACGGGAGAATCGATAAGGGGCGCTGCCCGTGTGAGTCTGGCCATGGATCAATCCCAGCTGTCATTCCGGGGCGTCGCGCAGCGACGAGCCCGGAATCCATAGGCACGATCGTGGTTATGGATTCCGGGCCTGCGCGCAAGGGCGCGCATCCCGGAATGACGAGGATGCGACAGAATGGGGAGCACGGCCACCCGTTTCCTGGCGCTCTGGCCTCATCGCGCCGGAACGCTCCGATGAACCGAAGCGCTGTGAGCGGAACCAATCCTGTGACGATGCAACGTCCACGCACCCGGCGCTTCCTCATCCTGTTCGGCAAGTCGATCCTGGCCGTGCTCTCGCTCGCTGTCCCCCTGCTGCTCTACGCCGAAGCCTATGCGATCTGGTACGCCGAGTATCATCTTGGCGTACCCACCGAAGCCGAGATCGCGGCGCTTCCTGCCACCGGCCATCTTTGTCCGCTCGAAGCGGGATCGCCCTACGTCCCGCTGGCCGACATGCCCCCGCTGCTGCGTCAAACCGTCATCAAGTCGACTGGCTCCGACTTTGAGACGCGGCCCAATCTCGTTCTGCCGGCGATGTTGGCGGCCATTGTCAAGGGTGACGGCCGACGGCCCGATACGAGGATCACATTTGCGGTCACCCGCCATTGCCTGCATGTCCTGGCTCCAGACTGTTGTCGCGGCCTGGATTGGCACATCGGAAACACGGTCTTCATGGGCCGTCTGGAACGAACCCTGTCGCGCGAGCGAATTCTCGATTCCTACCTGAACGACAGCTATCTCGGCCGCAATGCCTATGGCGTCGCAGCGGCGGCCACCGCGCATTTCGGCAAGCCCCTGGCAGGCCTCGACGTCGGCGAGATCGCCCTGCTCATCGCGCGTTTCCAAATGCCAAGGCCCTCTGAGCGCGACAACGAGCGACGCAGTTACATCCTCGACAAAATGCTGACCGCCGGCCTGATCGATCAGGCCCAGGCGACAGCCGCCAGGGCCGCGCCGCTGCCCCCGATCGATGGCCCGCCGCGCAATCCCTGATCGCTCTCGCGCCCAGCCCAGCCTATCGCATTCACGATCGCTGTTTTGGGCCCGCTTTTCTCACCATCGTCATGGCCGGGCTTGTCCCGGCCATCCACGTCATCCGGCATGCTGAGAACGACGTGGATGCCCGGGACGAGCCCGGGCATGACGGAGTGACTAAAGGCGCGCATCTTCATATGCGCTAGCCTTGTGGCTCAGCCGCGCACCACGCCCTCGATGCCGGCCGCGACCTCCAGCAGCTTGCGATCCTGGCCGCCGGACTGCGCCAGCATCAGGCCGACCGGCACCTCGCCGTGGCGATGGGCCGGCAGCGAGATGGCGCAGCCGTCGATCATGTTGATGAAGGTGCAGTTGCGCAGCGCGCGGATGTTCTCGCGGGCGAAGGCGGCGTCGTCGGCGAGATCGGCGATCTTGGGCGGCGCGTTCGCCGTGGTCGGCATGACCAGCGCGTCGTAAGGCGCGATGCGCGCGGCGGCGCGCGTCACCAGGGAGCGGCGGGCGTTGAGCATCTCGATGTAGTCCGGCACCGTGATCGCCTCGCCGCGCAGGATGCGCACGGAGACGCGCGGATCGTAGACGTCGCCCTTCGCGGTGAGCAGGACGCGGTGCCAGGCGTAGCTCTCGGCGGCGGCGAAGCCGCCCTTGGCGCCGATGATGCCGACGTCGAGAAACTCGGGGAATGCGATGCGCTCGATCAGCGCGCCCTGGCGCGACAGCGTTTCCAGCGCGCGCTCGAACGTTGTGGCCACCTCGGCATCGAGCTCGTCGAGCACGATCGTCGTCGGCACCGCGAGCCGGAGGCCCTTCACCGGGCGCGGCGCCAGCGGCCGGATCGGCTCGTCGGCGAGCACGGAATCCAGCACCGCACAGCAGGCCACCGTGTTGGCGAGCGGGCCAAAGCTGTCCAGCGTGGTCGACAGCGGCACGCCGCCGTCGAGCGGCACCCGCGACTGGGTCGGCTTGTAGCCGGTGATGCCGTTGAACGCCGCGGGGATGCGGCAGGAGCCGCCGGTGTCGGTGCCGAGCGCGCCATAGGCCATGCGGTCGGCGACGGAGACCGCCGCGCCCGAGGACGAGCCGCCGGGCACATAGCCGACGTCGCGCTTCCAGGCGCTCTTCGGCGTGCCGTAATGCGGATTGATGCCGATGCCGGAATAGGCGAACTCGGTCATGTTGGTGCGGCCGATCACGACGAAGCCGGCCTTGCGCAGCCGCGCCACCGCGGGTGCATCGGCCTCGGCCGGCGCGGAATCCTCCAGCGCGCGCGAGCCGGCGCGGGTCACCTGGCCCTTGATGTCGAACAGGTCCTTGATCGAGACGGGAATGCCGGCAAAGGGCGACGGCGCCGCATTGGCCTTGCGCAGCGCATCCATGCCGTCAGCGGCCGAAAGCGCCGCCTCCTTGTCGACGTGGATGAAGGCGCGCTGGCCCTCGCCGGCGGGATCGGCGATGCGGGCGAGACAGTCCTCGACCAGCTTGCGGGAGGTCGTGCGTCCCGCGGCGAGATCGTCGGCGAGCGCGGCGAGGGTCGGATTGGCAGCGGTCATGGCATCCTATCGAGGGTGAGCGGCATCGGCCGAAATGTCGAGATCGAGCAGCGCGGAACTCAGCGACTTGCCGTGCGCATCCAGCGCAAGCGAACGGGTGACCCCGCCGCCGAGCGCCCGGCTCACCACGAAGTTCAGCGCCGCGATGTTGGGCAGCTCATAGCGGACCACCTCGCCCTGGACAATGCCGGCGAAGTGCGCCCTGACCCGCTCCGCCGTCACCTCTGCGAGCAGCAGCGGATAGTGCTTGGGATCATAGGCGATGACCGAGATGTTCGAGGTGTCCCCTTTGTCGCCGGTCCTGGAATGGGCGATGTCACGCAGCTTCATCTCGTCTCCGATCATGTGATCGTATCAAAGACCAATTTTCACCGCGCGGCAATTGCCGCCAAGACACCTCTGCACCACCAGGAGGGCCGCATGCGCGGCGCGATGGACCGTTGACGCCCCCTCGCCAAATGGCGCATCAAAACGGCAAAGCAGCGGGCGACGGAGCCCGCCTCACGGGAGGATCACCGGGATGGCCGAGCCGATGCGCGCACGCCCCAAGCCGACGCCGGAGACGCAGCATTTCTGGGACGGCACACGCGCCGGCGAGTTGCGGCTGCAGCGCTGCGACGCCTGCGCTCACGTCTACTTTCCGCCGCGGCCGTTCTGCCCGTCCTGCGCCAGCCGCAAGGTCACCGTGTTCAAGGCGTCGGGAAAGGGCACGCTGTACAGCTACGTGATCAATCACCGCCCGGCCGCGCCAGGCTTCACGCCGCCTTACGCGATCGCCGTCGTCGCGCTGGCGGAAGGTCCGCGGATGATGAGCAACATCACCGGCTGCCCGCAGACACCGGAGGCGCTCGAGCTCGACATGCCGCTCGAAGTCACCTTCGAGGCGCTCGACGAGCAGATCACCCTGCCCTTGTTCCGACCGGCGAAGGGATAACGCCATGCGTCGTAACCAGGTTGCCGTCGTCGGCGCGGCCGAGACCACCGAGCTCGGCGTCATCCCGAACATGTCGCAGATCCAGCTGCATGCGGATGCCGCGCTGAATGCGATCGCCAATGCCGGTCTCAAGCTATCCGACATCGACGGCTTCGCCACCGCGGTCGAGACGCCGCAGCAGATGTGCCATTACCTCGGCATCACCCCGACCTGGGTCGACGGCACCTCGGTCGGCGGCTGCTCGTTCATGCTGCACGTCCGGCACGCCGCTGCGGCGATCGAGGCCGGGCTGTGCAAGACCGTGCTGATCACCCATGCCGAGAGCGGCAAGTCGATGATCGGCAAGCTGCCGCGTTCGATTCCGGCCGACAGCCTGCAGGGCCAGTTCGAGGCGCCGTTCGGCGTCTACGGCCCTCCCAGCATGTTTCCGATTCCCGTGCTGCGCTACATGAAGACCTACGGCATCACCCATGAGCAGCTCGCAATGGTCGCCGTCGTGCAGCGCGAATGGGCCGCGAAGAATCCGCGCGCGATGATGAAGGACCCGATCACGGTCGACGACGTCCTGAACTCGCGCATGATCGCCTATCCGTTCCGGCTGCTGCAATGCTGCCTCGTCACCGATGGCGGCGGCGCGCTGATCCTGACCTCCGCCGATCGCGCCAAGGATTTTCCGCGCAAGCCGGTGTACATTCTCGGCACCGGCGAGAGCGTGGAGACGCCGATGGTCAGCCAGATGGAGACGTTCACCTCGTCGCGCGCCTTCAAGGTCGCGGGCCCCCTCGCCTTCAAGGAAGCCGGCATCAACCATGCCGACGTCGATCACCTCATGATCTACGATGCGTTCGCGCATCTGCCGCTGTTCGGCCTCGGCGATCTCGGCTTCATGCCGCATGAGGAGACCGGCCCGTTCATTGCGGCGGGCCATACGCGGCCGGGCGGCAAGCTGCCGCTCAACACCAATGGCGGCGGCCTGTCCTACATGCATTCGGGCATGTACGGCATGTACGCGCTGCAGGAGAGCGTCCGACAGATGCGCGGCATCGCTCCGGCGCAGGTGCCGAATGCCAAGATTTCCGTGTGCCACGGCGTCGGCGGCATGTTCGCCGCGTCGGGCACGATCATCTTCACCAACGAAAGATAGTCAGCTTCCGTCATTCCGGGGCGGTCCGCAGGACCGAACCCGGAATCTCGAGATTCCGGGTCTGGTGCTTCGCACCATCCCGGAATGACGGAGCCCAACAAGGAGAACCTCTCATGGCCAAATCGCTCCAGGACAAAGTCATCATCGTCACCGGCGCGGGCCGCGGCATCGGGCGCGAGATCGCGCTGCTGTGCGCCGCCGAGGGCGCCAAGGTCGTGGTCAACGATCCCGGCGTGGCCTCCGACGGCTCGGGCACCAGCGCAGCGCCGGCGGAAGAAGTGGTCGAGGAGATCCGCAAGGCCGGCGGCACGGCGGTTGCCAATTTCGAGAGCGTGTCCGAAGCGATCCCGGCCAGCAAGATCGTGAAGGCCGCCACCGATCACTTCGGCAGGCTCGACGGCGTCGTCAACAATGCCGGCATCCTGCGCGACATGATCTTCCACAAGATGAGCATCGAGGCGTTCGAGGCCGTCATCAAGGTGCATCTGATGGGCTCGTTCTACGTGTCGCACTCCGCGGCGCGGCTGTTCCGCGAGCAGGAGAGCGGCTCCTTCGTGCACTTCACCTCGACCTCCGGCCTGATCGGCAATTATGGCCAGGCGAACTACGCCGCCGCCAAGCTCGGCATCGTCGGCCTGTCGAAGTCGATCGCGCTCGACATGGGCCGCTTCAACGTCCGTTCCAACTGCGTCTCGCCGTTCGCCTGGAGCCGCATGATCGGCACCATCCCGGCGGAGACCGAGGCCGAGAAGGAGCGCGTCGAGCGGATGAAGCGGATGGGGCCGGAAAAGATCGCGCCGGTCGTCGCCTATCTCCTGGGCGATGCCTCGAAAGACGTCACCGGCCAGATCTTCGCTGTCCGCATGAACGAGATATTCCTGATGGGCCAGTCGCGTCCGCTGCGCTCGGTGCATCGCGGCGAAGGCTGGACGCCGCAGACGATCGCCGAGCACGGCATGCCGGCGCTGAAGCCGTCGTTCTATAAGCTCGATCGCTCGGCTGACATCTTCGGCTGGGATCCGATCTGAGATTTGCAGCGCGCAAAATCGTCTCGCAGCGCAAACTATCTCAAGTTGTTTTTTATCCGAACAACCCGCTGAAAGCCACGATTCCGTCGTATGGTCGCCTCCCAACAAAAAACGTTCGGAGGAAACCATGACGAATTCACGGCACGACATCCTCAAGGACTTGCCGGCCGAAGCCGACCGCTTCGACCGGCGCACGCTCCTCAAGGGTGTCGCCGGCTTTGCCGCCGCGGCAGCAGCGGTCTCGCCGGCGATGGCGCGGGATTTCGGACCGGGCGCGCAGCCGCAGCGCTATCCCGATCCCGACATCGTCGTGATCGACGAGAAGCGCTTCAAGGCCAAGGTCGGCAACACCGTCATCAAGCGCCTGTTCACCGGATGTCTGTGGGCGGAAGGACCGGCGTGGAACACGCAGGGCCAGTATCTCGTCTGGAGCGACATCCCGAACAATCGGCAACTGCGCTATCTCGACGACGACGGCCACATCTCGCAGCAGTTCCGCAAGCCCTCGAACGAGTCCAACGGCAACACCTTCGACTACGAGGGACGGCAGATCACCGCGGAGCGCACGCGTCTGGTCCGCTTCGAGCACAACGGCACGGTGACGGTGCTGGCCGAGAAGGCCAACGACAAGCCGCTGAACGGCCCGAACGACATGGTCGTCAATCCCGCCGACAAGTCGATCTGGTTCACCGATCCCGGCTACGGCGCGATCAACCTCTACGAGGGTCAGAACGTCCGCAACGGCTCCAACCAGCCGTTCCAGAAGGAGGCCGTCTATCGCGTCGACGCGCAATCGGGCGCAGTCACCAAAGTGGCCGACGAGCCGTTCAAGCCGAACGGCATCGCCTTCAGCCACGACTACAAGAAGCTCTATGTCTGCGACACCGGCATCACGCATTATCCCAATGCGAAGAACGTGGTGTGGCAGTACGACATCAACGGCGACAAGCTGTCGAACCCCAAGCCGTTCATCGACATGACGCTCGACGGCAAGTCGGGTTTCCCCGACGGCCTGCGCGTCGACATCGACGGCAACATCTGGGTCGGTGCCGGCTGGGTCGGCGAAGGCTATGACGGCGTCCACATCTTCGCACCGGACGGCCAGCGCATCGGCCAGATCAAGCTGCCGGAGATCTGCGCCAACGTCTGCTTCGGCGGCAAGAAGCGCAACCGCCTGTTCATGACCGCGAGCCAGTCGCTGTACGCGGTGTATGTGGAGACGCAGGGCGCGCATATTTGTTAGGTCGGCGATCGCTCATTGTGATGTCTTGTTACTCAAGGCGTCCTGCACGTCGACCATGAATACGCCGGTCGGCGTTTTCATGGAGAAGGACGGTCTGAGATCGCCGCTGCGCATTGACCATGAGCAGCCCACGGTGAGGCTGCATGACGCCGTGGCGGCGATGTCGGTGCGCCCCCTCTCCCCGTTCTTCACGGGGAGAGGGTTGGGGTGAGGGGCAGCCACGCGCACCGACTTCGCGGCGAGCCCCCCTTACCCGGACTGCATCTGACGATGCAATCCGGCCTCTCCCGAACGCAAGGAGAGGCTGGCAGCGAGCTTGGCCGCATGGCCGCCGTGCCGACGTCTTTCTCGTGACTTCTAAAAAATATAAAACACTTGCGCTTTTTCCGCATTCATGCTTTTCTCTCCCGATCCCGCCTCAAGCAAGGGGCGTAGCGCGCGATCGTCACGACACGCGAGGCGGGGATGCGATGGCCGCGATGGAGCCGCAGCGTGTCTTCACGGATGCGCGGACGAACGGCTTTGTTGCGGACGTGAAATCGCGTGGTCCTGGCGCCCCGAAGCAGGCGTCAAGTCCGTTGTGATGCCCAGCATCGCACGGGCGACGGTGTCTACGAGCCGGCACACCGGGGAGATCGCGTATAAGCGTGAAGACATCGCGCGGGGAATGCCGGATGTTCGGCTGAACCTGTGGTGACTGCCGCCTGCTTATCTTTCTGCAGGCGGGCCATGGGTGAGGCCTTCACCCGGCATTCCCTGCGCCCTTGCTCGTTTGCGAGGGACGTACCGATGGCAACAGCTCGGGCATGAAGTGCCGCGAGAGCGTCAGCTTACGTCCCGTTTTTTCCGACCGCTGTTAGAGCCGTGAATCCGTCGCATCCACCACCGTCGTCCCGGACAAGCCGCGACGCGCGAAGCGCGGCGTGGCGCCGATCCGGACCCACGCCGCGGCGATCGTGGTGGGCAAAAAGGCCAACGACCAGCGTGCCTCAAACGCTCCCTGGGGGTATGGGTCCCGGCGCCGCGTGCGCAATTGCGCACTAGGCCGGGACGACGGCGAGGCTGCGGCTGCTATCGTGGGCTACCCCGTATTCCTCAACCCTGCCGAGATACCGTTGATCGTGAGCTGGATCCCGCGCAGCACCTGCTCGTCCGGGTTCTGCGCGCGGTGCGCCTTCAACAGTTCGACCTGAACATGGTTGAGCGGATCGAGATACGGAAACCGGTTGCGCACCGAGCGCTCCAGCAGCGGGTTGCCTTGCAGGAGCCGCTCTTGTCCCGTGATGTCGAGCAGCGTCTCGATCACCAGATTCCATTCCCGCCGGATGCGGCCAAAAATCTTTTCGCGCAGGGCCTCGTCGGGCACCAGCTCGGCATAGCGCGAGGCGATCGCGATCGAGCTCTTGGCGAGCACCATGTCCATGTTCGACAGCAGCATGCGGAAGAACGGCCATTCGCGATTGAGCTCGCGCAGGAACGGCATGCCCTGCTCCGGATTCTCCGCGATCCAGGTCTCGACCGCGCTGCCGAAGCCGTACCAGCCCGGCAGCATCAGCCGGCACTGCGCCCAGGAGAACACCCAGGGAATGGCGCGGAGGTCCTCGATCGCGCGGGTCTTCTTGCGCGAGGCCGGACGGCTGCCGATGTTCAAGGTCGCGATCTCGTTGATGACGGTCGAGGCCCAGAAATAATCGACGAAGCCGTCGGTCTCATAGACCAGGCCGCGATAGGCCTTGAAAGCGAGCTCGGAGAGCCGGTCCATCGCGGTGAGGTATTCGCGCTTCGGCGCCGGCTGCCGCGGATGCAGCAGGCTGGCCTCGAGCGTCGCCGCCGCGAGAATCTCGAGGTTGTTGCGGCCGACTTCGGCGTTGGAATATTTGCTGGAGATGATCTCACCCTGCTCGGTGATGCGGATCTGACCGTTCACGGCGCCGCCGGGCTGCGCGATGATGGCGTCATAGCTCGGGCCGCCGCCGCGGCCGACCGAACCGCCGCGGCCATGGAACAGCCGCAGCCTGACGTTATGACGCTCGAAGATTTCGACGAGATGGATCTCGGCCTTGTAGAGCTCCCAGCCCGAGGTGACGAAGCCGCCATCCTTGTTGCTGTCGGAATAGCCGAGCATGACCTCCTGCACGGCGCCGCGGCTGTCGACCAGGCGGCGATAATCGTGCAGCGCCAGCATCCGGTCCATGATGCCGCTGGACGCCTGCAGGTCCTCGATGGTCTCGAACAGCGGCACGATGTTGACGGCGCAGCGGCCGGACGGGTCGATCAGGCCGACCTCCTTCAAGAGCAGCGCGACCTCGAGCATGTCCGACATGCCCTTGCACATCGAGATGATGCACTGGGTGATCACGTCGGCGCCGAAGGTGGCGTGCGCCTCGGCCGCGGCGCGGAACAGATTGAGCTCGCCGACGGTCTCGTCGCTGTATTTCACGAACTGCGACACCAGCGGGCGGGTGTTGCGCAGCTCGCTCACGAGCAGGCCGACGCGGGCGTCCTCGCTCAGCGCCATGTAGGACATGCCGGGCATCGCGGTGTCGATCAGCTCGGCCACGGTGCGCTCATGCACCGCCGAGTTCTGGCGGATGTCGAGCCGCGCCAGATGAAAGCCGAAGCAGTCCACGGCGCGCCGGAGCATCCGCAGCCGGCCGCGCGCGATCACCTCGGCATTGTTGGCGATCAGCGAGCGATGCAGCACGTCGAGATCGTCCTGCAGCTCCTTGAAGCCGTCATAGGGCGCGACCGCCGCCACCGGCAGACGGCTGATCTGGATGCCGAGCTTCTTCGCGGTCGCCGCCAGCCGCGCATAGATGCCGGAGACCGCCAACCGATACGGTTCGCCGCTGCGGTGTGGGGAGGTATCGGGCGAGCGCTCGGCGAGCACGCGCAGCTCTTCGGAGACGTCGGCGAGATGGGCTGCAATGGACAGCTCACTGCCGAGCAGATGCAGCTCTTCGAGATAGTAGTGCAAAGCCAGGCTGGATTGCAGCTTCAGCGTTCCCCGCATCACCTCGGCAGTCACGAACGGGTTGCCGTCACGGTCGCCGCCGATCCAGCTGCCCATGCGCAGGAACGACGCCAGGTCACCCGCGACCTCGGCGCCGTCATTGAGCCGATCCTCCAGCGCGCACAACAGCCGCGGCACCTCGCGCAGGAAGGTGTAGTCGTAGAACGACAGGCCATTCGTCACTTCGTCGAGCACCGTGAGCTTGGTCCGGCGCAACAGGTTGGTCTGCCACAGGGTCAGCACGGCGCGGCGCAGCGCCTCGTCATTGGCCTCGCGCTCGTCCGGCGTCAGCTGCATCCGCTCGCGGCGGTCGAGCAGCATCGCGATCTCCATCTCGCGATCCATCGTACTCTTGCGCCGCACTTCTGTCGGATGGGCGGTGAGGACCGGGCTGACCAGCGCGGTGGAAAAGAACTTGCGCAGCTCTGCAGCCTCGAACCCGGCCGACTTGGCATGCGCGAGCGTCGCCGCCAGCATGCCGGCGCCGCCGTTCGCATCGGTCCTGGCGCGCATCCGGCGGATGTTGTTCTGGTCCTCGGCAATGTTGGCGAGGTGGGAGAAATAGCTGAAGGCGCGGACGATGCGGACGGTCTCTGCGGTCGACATGCCGTCCAGGATCTGCTCCAGCTCGCGCCTGGCCTGGCGGTCCTCGTCACGGTGAAAGCGCACCGACGTCTGGCGTATGCGCTCGACGAGATCGAACACGTCTGCGCCCTCCTGGTCCCGGACGGTGTCGCCGAGGATGCGGCCGAGCAGCCGGATATCGTCCCGGAGCCGCGCGTCCTCCTCCATGGCCTGCGCCTCGGCGGCGCGATTGGGGCGGATTTCCTCTGGTATGGCTTGCGGCGACATGGATGCGCTCTCCAGCAGCTGCCCATTTACGGGTCAGTCTGCCGTATCTGTATTGCAGCGCAAGATCAAGAAAGAGGCGTCGCCTGCCCTAACCGATGCGGGTTTCGTCTCCGCTCGCCATCGAATGCCGCCCTTGCGCTAGATCTTCCGTCCGGCCCGCTCCCAATAGGGATCCCGCAGCCGCCGCTTGAAGATCTTGCCGGAATCCTCGCGCGGCAGTTTGTCGTGGATTTCGATCTGCCTGGGCACCTTGTAGTCGGCCAACGACGCTTTCAGCCGCGCCTTGATCTCGCCCGTATCCAGCGTGGCGCCGGGCTGCGGCTCGACGACGGCCATCAGCGCCTCGCCGAACTCCGCGTCGGGGATGCCGAACACAGCGCAATCATGCACGCCGGGCACCGCATGCAGCACGGCCTCGATCTCGGCCGGATAGATGTTGACGCCGCCGGAGATCACCATGTCGCGCTTGCGGTCGCAGAGGAAGACGTAGCCCTCCGCGTCCATGTAGCCGACGTCGCCGGAGGTGATGAAGCCGTCGCGATCGATCTCTGCGCGCTTCTCCGGCTTGTTGTGATAGGTGAAATCCGGATTGCCCGCGATGCGCGAATAGATCTCGCCGATTTCCCCCTGCGGCAGCACGCGACCGTTCTCGCCGAGAAAGCGCAGCTCGGCGCCCGGCGAGACCTTGCCGACGGTGCCGGGCTTTTTCAGCGCGTCCTCGGAGGTCGCGAAGGTCACGGCGCCCGACTCGGTCGAGCCGTAGAACTCGTAGATCACGGGGCCCCACCATTCGATCATCGCGCGCTTGACGTCGGCGGGGCACGGCGCGGCGGCGTGGATGACATGGCGCAGCGACGACACGTCGTAGCTGCGGCGCACCTCCTCCGACAACTTCATCAACCGGATGAACATGGTCGGGACCATGAAGATGGTATCGATCCGCTCCGCCTGAAGGATGGCGAGAAACTCCAACGGCTCGAAGCGCGGCATCAGCACCAGGGCGCCACCGAGGCGGCCGGCCCGCAGGCCAAAGGCGTTCGGCGCCGAATGGTACAGCGGCCCCGGCAACAGCGCCCGCGCGCCCGGCTGCAGGCCATAGATCAGCGCCCGCATCCGCTCGGCCGAGGCCGCCTGCTCGATCGTCGGCGCGTTGCGACGCACGCCCTTCGGGTGGCCGGTCGTGCCCGAGGTGTAGATCATGTTCTGCGGCTGCGGCACCTGGGGCCCTTCGTAACGGCTCTGCCGGGCGAGCCAATCCTCCAGCGCGACGGCGAAGTCGGGCGTTTCGAGCAGATCGGAATCGATCTTGTAGTTGGACAGGATTTCGGGCGGCGTCGGGACGCTGATCACGGTGACTCCGGATGGGATCAGACCGCGCAACTGGTGCAGGAGATCGGCGTGACCGATCAGCACCCGCGTTGCGGAGTCCTTGAGGATGTAGTCGATCTCCTCCGGCTTGAAGTGCCAGTTCACCGGCACGCCATAGGCGCCCAGCCGCATCGCGCCATAGGCCGCCTCGATGAAGGCGATGTCGTTGCGCATCAGCATGCAGACGCAATCGCCCTGGCGCACGCCGAGCTGCACCAGGCCGCTGGCGATCCGCGCGGCGCGGTCGGCGATCTCGGCGTGAGTACGGCGACGATCGCCGGAGATGATGCCCGAGAACAAAGAGGACGTTTCCATTTTCTTGTCTATCCGATCTGTCGTCGGTTCTATTTCATCGCGGTCATTCCGGGGCGATGCGCAGCATCGAACCCGGAATCTCGAGATTCCGGGCCTGCTCCTTCGGAGCATCCCGGAATGACCGTGCTAGTCCGCAAACTTCGGCGCACGCTTCTCGATGTTCGCCCGCACCGACTCCAGCTGGTTCGGGCTGCCGATCAGCTTCTGCTGCTCGACCGATTCGGCGAGCAGCGCCGGGCCCGGATCGACGGAGAGGTTGTTCAGCATCCGCTTCGCGGCGCGGATCGCATCGGGGTTCTTGCCGGCGATCTCACGCGCCGTCTCGAGCGCGGCCGCGCGCGGATCGGCGCAGATGCGGGTGACGAGGCCGTAGGCCTGGCCTTCCTCCGGCGAGAACACCCGGCCGGTATAGGTCAGCTCCCGCAGGATGTCATCGCGCATCAAGGTCGCCAGGATCGGCGTGCCGGCCATGTCAGGCACGAGGCCCCATTTGATCTCCATGATCGACATCTTGGTGTCGGGCGCGACGTAGCGCATGTCGGCGCCGAGGGCGAGTTGGAAGCCGCCGCCATAGGCCACGCCATGCACCGCAGCAATGACCGGTACCGGCAGCTGCCGCCAGCCCCATACCGCCTGCTGGGCGAAGTTCGCCTTGCCGTGGGTGCGAACGGTGAGGTCACGCTTCTCGCCGCCAGCGATCCCGTTGCCGCCGGACTCCTTCATTGCCGCAAAGCGGCCCATGTCGAGCCCGGCGCAGAACGCACGGCCCTCGCCGGACAGCACCACCGCGCGCAGCCCCTTTTCCTTCGACAGCCGTTCGGTGGCCGCCACCAGCGCCGCGAACATCTCCTGATCGAGCGCATTCATCTTGTCGGCGCGGACCAGGCGGACATCGGCGACGCCGTCCTTGATCTCGATCGCGATGCGGTTGTCCATCGAGCGGTCTCCCTACAAATGTCTTTGTGACTTTACAGAAGGCTGTTGGAGCGTTTTAGTCAATCGACCAATTAACTCACAAGATGTCAGGCGGAAACTCCCATGTTCAAGGACAATCTCCTCGAAGGTCGACGCATTCTGGTGACCGGCGGCGGCACCGGCCTTGGCAAGGCGATGGCTGCGCGCTTCCTGCAGCTCGGCGCGGAAGTGCATATTTGCGGACGGCGGAAAATCGTCTGCGACGAGACCGCGACAGAGCTGATGGATCTCTATGGTGGCCGCGTCACCAGCCACGGCGTCGACATCCGCAACGCGATGGCGGTCGAGGAGATGATCGAGGCGATCTTCCAGGAGGGCGGCCTCACCGATCTCATCAACAACGCCGCCGGCAACTTCATTTCCCGCACCGAGGAATTGAGCCCGCGCGGTTTCGACGCAGTCGCCAACATCGTCATGCACGGTACCTTCTACGTGACGCATGCCGTCGGCAAGCGCTGGATCGCGGCGAAGCAGCCGGGCAATGTCGTGTCGATCACGGTGACCTGGGTGCGCAATGGCTCGCCTTATGTCGTGCCGTCGGCGATGAGCAAATCGGCGATCCACGCCATGACGATGTCGCTCGCCACCGAATGGGGCCGCTATGGCATCCGCCTCAACACCATCGCGCCCGGCGAAATTCCGACCGAGGGCATGAGCAAGCGCATCAAGCCGGGCGACGAGGCCGGCGCGCGCACCAAGGCGATGAACCCGATGGGACGCGTCGGCACCATGGAGGAGCTGCAGAACCTCGCCGTGTTCCTGATCTCCGGTGGCTGCAACTGGATCAACGGCGAGACCATCGCGATGGACGGCGCGCAGGCGCTCGCCATGGGCGGCAATTTCTATCAGCTGCGCGACTGGAGCGACGACGACTGGACCAAGGCCAAGGAGTCGATCAAGGCGCAGAACGAGAAGGACCGCGCGACGCGCACGAGCTGACGGCGCTGTTGATTGGCGGCGCGTGCCCTGTAGACTGACGCAAGATGCTTGCTCCGGCGCAATCCGGAGCGGGATGTTTAAAAAAGAAACGAAGAACACGGCACAATCGGAGGGGAAACATGTCCGTCACGACGGCAGCGTCGACGCTCGTCGACGTCGTGCGCAGCCAAGCGCAGGCACTCGGCTCCGCCACCGCCTATGAGTTCGAAGGCCGCATCACCAGCTTTTCCGAATTCGACCGCAAGACCAACCAGGTCGCAAATGCGCTGAAGGCGCTGGGCATCAAGCCGGGTGAGCGGATCGCCTATTTCGGCAAGAACAGCGACTTCTATTTCGAGCTGCTGGTCGGCGCCATGAAGGCCAACGTCGTGATGGCGCCGGTGAACTGGCGGCTGGCCGGTCCCGAGGTCGCCTTCATCGTCGAGGACTGCAAGGCCCCTGCCCTGTTCGTCGGCCCCGAATTCATCACGATGATCCGGCAGATCCGCGATCAGATCCCGAGCGTGCGGCACATCATCACCACCGAAGGCGGCGCGCCGGAATGGCAGGACTACACCGCCTGGCGCGACGCACAGAGCGCCGATGATCCTGGCGTCGAAATCACGCCGAAGGATATCGCGCTGCAGCTCTACACCTCCGGCACCACGGGCAAGCCGAAAGGCGCGATGCTGTCGCACGCGAACTTCCTCAATCTCGTCAACACCGGCAATCCGGACGAGAAGCCGGACTGGAACAAATGGTCCACCGACGACGTCTCGCTGATCGCGATGCCGATCTTCCATATCGGCGGCTCCGGCTGGGGCCTGATGAGCCTGTATCACGGCGCCCGCGGCGTCATCGCGCGCGAGTTCGATCCGACCAGGATCCTCGATTTCTTCGAGCAGTCCGGCATCACCAAACTGTTCATGGTGCCCGCCGCGATGCAGTTCGTGGTGCGGCAGCCGCGCGCGCGGCAGGTCGATTTCTCGCGGCTCAAATACATGCTCTACGGCGCCTCGCCGATTCCGGCAGCGCTGCTCAAGGAATGCATCGACGTGTTCAAATGCGGCTTCGTGCAGATGTACGGGATGACCGAGACCACCGGCACCATCATCGCGCTGTCGCCGGAGGACCATGTCGAGGGCCTCGAGCGGATGCGCTCGGCCGGCAAGCCGCTGCCCGGCATCGAGGTCGCGATCATCGATGTCAACGGCAATCCGCTGCCGCCGCGCGAAGTCGGCGAGATCGCCACGCGCTCCGGCTCCAACATGACGGGCTACTGGAATTTGCCGGAGGCGACCGCGCGCACGCTCGGCAAGGACGGCTGGCTGCGCACCGGTGACGCCGGCTACATGGACGAGGACGGCTACGTCTACATCCACGACCGCATCAAGGACATGATCATCTCCGGCGGCGAGAACATCTATCCGGCCGAGGTCGAGAGCGCGATCTGCGATCATCCCGATGTCGCCGAGGCCGCCGTGATCGGCATTCCCGACGACAAATGGGGTGAGGCGGTCAAGGCGATCGTGGTGATGAAGCCAGGCAAGCGCGCCACCGAGACCGACATCATCAACTTCACCCGCACCCGCATCGCCGGCTTCAAGACGCCGAAGACCGTCGACTTCCTCGACGCCCTGCCGCGCAATCCCTCCGGCAAGATCCTGCGGCGGAATCTGCGCGATCCGTATTGGGCGGGAAAGGACCGGCAGGTGAATTGACTATTGGCGGACGGGGAGCGTGCCCGCTCCACGAGTCATTCCGGGGTGCGCCGCGCAGCGGGGCGAACCCGGAATCCATATTCATGAAACCGGGTGGGGCGCGATCTGGTTGTGGCGCTGGTCTTCGTCACGCGGGCGGTCGTGGTTATGGATTCCGGGCTCGTGCTGCGCACGCCCCGGAATGACTGCGGAGAGAGTTTGCGCGCTCTCCCCACCCTCATTGCGAGGCGCCCTTACGCCGAAGCTATCCAGGGGCCACGCGACAAGTCTGGATTGCTGCGCTGACGCTCTCGATGGCTGAACTACGACGAACTCACCTCTTGTTCACCCCCATATACCCGAACAGGAACCCCGCCACCTTCCGCATCTGGATCTCTTCGCTGCCTTCGGTGATGCGGTAGCGGCGGTGGTGGCGGTAGATGTGCTCGAACGGCTTGTGGCGCGAATAGCCCATCCCACCGTGCACCTGGATCGCACGGTCGGCGGCCTCGCAGCACAGGCGGTTAGCCCAGTAGTTGCACATCGACACCTTGTCGGACAGCGTGTGCTCGACCTGCGCCTGGGTGAGCTGATCCATCTCCCACGCGGTCTTGCGGATCAGCAGCCGCAGCATCTCGGCCTGCGTCGCCAGCTCCACCAGCGGCCATTGAATGGCCTGGTTCTCGGCCAGCGCCTTGCCGAACGGCTTGCGCTCCCGCGCGTAGTTGACGCTCTCATTGATGCAGAAGACCGCGGCGCCGAGCGAGCTCGCCGCCTGCCGGATGCGGTTTTCGTGGACGAAGCATTGCGCCAGCGACAGGCCCCGCCCGACCTCACCGAACAGCGCGGCCTCGGGCACGAACACGTCGGTGAAGCTGACGCGGGGATGGTCGGTTGGCATGTTGAAGGTCCAGAGATATTCCTCGACCTTCACGCCCTCGCTCTTCGCCGGCACCAGGAAGCAGGTGATGCCGCGGGCATCGCCGTCATTGCCGGAGGTGCGGGCGAACAGTGCGCAATGGGTGGCGACGTGCATGCCCGTCGTCCACATCTTCTCGCCGTTGATCAGCCAGCCCTTGACGTTGTCGCGGGTGGCGGGGACGGCCTTGGTATCCATATGAGTCGCGTCCGAGCCGTGATGCGGCTCGGTGAGGCCGAAGGTGATGCGATACTTGCCGGTGATCGAGCCGTCGATCATCGCCTTCTGGTCGTCGCGGCCGTAGCGGTCGAGCATGGTGACGATCGGCAGATTGCCGACGATGGAATGCTCGTTCTGCAGATCATTGTGCAGGCCGAGGCCCTTCGAGGCGAAATGCTCGCGGATTACGGCCATCCAGAGGTTGGAGCCGTCCTTGCCGCCATAGCGCTTGGGGATCGCGAAGCGCAGATGGCCGGCCGCATCGGCACGGTCTTTTGCCTTGCGCAGCAGCTGCTCCCAATCATGCCGCGGCAGGCCGCCATTCTCGAAATCGGTCCGCGCCCATTCGCGGCGATGATCGAAGAATCTGATGTTGTCGTCGGCCTCTTCCAGCGGCTTGATCTCGGCGGCGATGAAGCGGTCGAGCTCGTCGAGATAGGCGACCAGATCCTTTGGCAAGGAAAAATCCATGGCGTGTCTCCCTGTACGTATCGTTGTTGTTCTTGATCTTGGACCTGCGCCGCGTGCTTGTGGCGCGCAGCGCGGTTGCGTATTTGGATGACCGCGCACGCGGCGCAGACGCTAAGCTCGCGTGACGTTGCCAATCAGAAACCAGGAGGAACGGCCGATGGAGCTGAAGTTCTCGAAGATCACGCGCAAGGGACCGATCACGATCGTCACCCTGGCCCGGCCCGAGGTCTACAACGCCCTGCATACCGATGCGCATTACGAGCTCGAGGCGGTGTTCGACGGCTTCGCCGCCGATCCCGAGCAATGGGTCGCGATCGTCACCGGCGAGGGCGACAAGGCGTTCTGCGCCGGCAACGATTTGAAATGGCAGGCAGCCGGCGGCAAGCGCGGTTGGGGCCGAAGCGGCTTCGGCGGTCTGACCTCGCGCTTCGATTGCGACAAGCCGCTGATCGCGGCGGTCAACGGCGTCGCGATGGGCGGCGGCTTCGAGATTGCGCTGGCCTGCGACCTGATCATCGCCTCGGAGAATGCGACGTTTGCTTTGCCCGAGCCGCGCGTCGGCCTCGCCGCGCTGGCCGGTGGCCTGCAGCGGCTGCCGCGCCAGATCGGCATGAAGCGCGCGATGGGCATGATCCTCACGGGGCGCCATGTCGGCGCCCGCGAGGGCCACGAGCTCGGCTTCGTCAACGAGGTGGTGCCGCAGGGCGAGGCGCTGGCCGCCGCGGAGCGTTGGGCCGAGACGATCGCCAAGAACTCGCCGATGTCGATCCGCGCCTCGAAGCAGGCGATCGAGAAGGGGCTGGCGGTGTCGCTGGAGCAGGCCATCACCGAACAGCGCGACTATCCCGCGGTCCAGGCGATGATCCATTCGCAGGACTACATCGAGGGGCCCAAAGCATTTTCGGAAAAGCGGCCGCCGAAGTGGCTGGGGCGGTGAGCGCCAATCGCGGTCGTCATTCCGGGGCGCGACGCAGTCGCGAGCCCGGAATTCATAACCACGATCGGGAGTATGGATTCCGGGCCTGCGCCTGACGGTGCATCCCGGAATGACAGCGGAGGTGATCAATCGACCTGCTCCGCTCTCACCACCGTCATTGCGGGCGAAGCGAAGCAATCCAGACTTCCTCTGCAGAAGCAATCTGGATTGCTTCGTCGCTGACGCTCCTCGCAATGACGACGGAGAGCTAGGCGCCATCTTGGCCCCTCCCCGCCTCGCGCTTGTAGGATGCGTAGTTCGGCTGATCGACGGCGAGCTTGGCGAGCGTGGTCCGCCAGAGGTGCTCCTTCAATCCCGGCGTCGTGAGATCGACTTGTCCGTCGGCGATGCGGGACGCAAGCACACGGTTCAGATCCAGCAAGTCACCGTCTTGCCCCAGCAGCTGCTTCAGCCGCGCATGCTCCGCCGCGTCCGCGGCAGCCGCCTGCTCCAGCTGCCGAACCACCAGATCGAGCGCGTTGATGCCCACGCGCAGCTTGAACGCCTGATGGCCCGAGATCAGCGGCGCGATGTCGTTGCGAAGGAAATCCGCCACGGCCTGCACCAGCTCGGTCGGTGTCGGTTCGTCCTGCATCAACTCTCTCCTCGCGGTGCCAAGAGCCGCAGCAGATCGATTTCCGTCTCCGAGGCGCGGCGGCCGATCATGGCGCGCTCCATCGAATGGTCGGGACCGATCCGAAACCGCTGCATCATGCCGCAGCACATCACGCCCCAGCGCAACGTGCCCATGACTTCCCAGAACTTCACCCGGTCAGCATCGACCTTGCGGCCCGCCGACTCGTATCCGGCGAACAGCTCCTCGCGCGAGCCGAAGCCGCCGACGGGCTTGTCGATCTCGCCGAAGCGCCAGGAATTGACGCAGATCCAGCCGAGGTCCTCCATGGGATCGCCGAGATGGGCGAGTTCCCAGTCGAGCACGGCGCGCACGCCATCGGGACCGATGATAAGATTGCCGTTGCGGAAATCGCCGTGCACCAGCGTCACCTCGGCCGAGGGGCCGGGATCATTCTGCGACAGCCAGCGCAGCGCCAGATCGAACACCGGGCGCGGCCAGTCGAAGCTGTGATATTCGCGCGCGAGCTCCGCGATCTCCCGGGTCGCGTTCATCTCGCGTAGCTCAGGAAGCTCTGCGCGCGCGATGCCGTGGATGCCGGCCGCGATGCCGCCGAGCTGACGCGCCAGCCGCGGCCGTGCTTGCGCGTACTCCCCATCGCGCAGGATCTTGCGCGCGATGGTCTCACCCTCGACGCGGCGCATGATGAAGCCGGTGCCGAGATCATCCTCGGGGCTCAGCACATGCAACACTTCGGGCGACGGCACGCCGGCGGCGTGTGCGAGCCGCATCAAGCTGGCCTCGTTGTCGAGCCCGGCAGCGCGGCCGGGCGCCGCGCCATATCCCTTCGGCGAGCGGCGCAGGATGGCACCGACATCGCCGTCGGGATGGACGATGTCGAAGCGCCACGTCTCCTGGCTGGCGCCGCCGGAGAGCTTTGCGGCGCCACGCACGCCGGTCGCCCCCGCCATGAACGAGGCGACGCAGCGGGACAGCTCGGTCTCGATCATTGGCCCTTGAACTTGGCGGGACGCTTCTCGAGGAACGCGCTCACACCTTCCTTGAAATCGGCGGTGCTGCCGGCGATCCGCTGCGATTGGAATTCCGCGTTGAGTTGCTCCTCGAACGAGTTCTCCGGGCTGTCCCAATACAGCCCGCGGATCTGCGCCAGCGCCACGGTCGGCCCGTTGGCGAGCTCATGGGCGAGCTTCATCGTCTCCCCCTTCAGCGCCGCGTCGTCATAGACGCGGTTGACGAGCCCCCATTGCAGCGCCGTTTCCGCCGGCAGCTTTTCGCCGAGCAGCGACAATTCGATCGCGCGCGCCTTGCCGACGAGGCGCGGCAGCAGCCATGTCGAGCCGCAATCCGGCACCAGGCCGATGCGGCGGAAAGCTTGCAGGAAGTAGGCGGACTTGGCGCACAGGATCATGTCGCCCATCAGGGCGAAGCTCATGCCGGCGCCGGCCGCCGGGCCGTTGACGGACGTCACGATCGGGCAATGCAGGTTGCGGAGGCGTCGCAGGAAGGGATGGAAGGCGGTCTCGAGCGCGGCTCCGGCATTGCTGCGGCCGGGCTTGGCCTGTGCGTTGCGCCCCTGGAGGTTGGCGCCGGTGCAGAACGCGCGGCCCGCGCCGGTGACGACGAGACAACGCACCTCGGCCTTCCGCTCCTCGATCTCGTCAAGCGCCTCGGCGAGCCCGCCGAGCATGTCCATCGAGACCGCATTCATCACCTCCTGATGATCGAGCGTAAGAATGGCGACGGCCCCGTCGAAATCGAGCGTGACGTGCTTGAACTGCATGGTTTCCTCTCAAGAGCTTTTCGAAGGCGGCATTCTTCGCGGCGGAAATTCGAAGCGCCGCCCGGTTCGTGCAGCATATTTGATTTTTGCGCTTCGCTTGTCCATGGTTGCGACATCCAAACAATCGAAGCGACGCACAGCGCGCTCACATCATCACGGAAACACCCAAGAGAGCACCATGAGCATGTTCGATCTCACCGGCCGCGTGGCCGTCGTCACCGGCGGCAATGGAGGCATAGGCCTCGGCATCGCCCAGGCACTTGCGTCCAGTGGCTGCAACGTCTCGATCTGGGGCCGCAACGCCGAGAAGAACAAGGCCGCCGCGGCATCGATGGCCGCAGGTCCCGGCAAGGTCGACACCCGGATCTGCGACGTGACCAGCCCCGCTTCCGTCGCCGAGGCGATGAAGGCGACGCTCGATACGTTCGGCCGCGTCGACGGCTGCTTCGCCAACGCCGGCATCGGCGGTGGCGGCCGCAAGCCCTTCATCGAGCGCAGCGAGGAGGAATGGCGCACGATGTTCGCCACCAATCTCGACGGTGTCTTCCACGCCTTCCAGGCCGCCGCGAAGCACATGACGGCGCGGGCGGAAGCCGGCGATGCATTCGGCCGGCTGGTTGCGACCTCGAGCCTCGCCTCGCTGTTCGGCACGGCGCGCAACGAGCACTATGCCGGGACGAAGGCCGCCCTCAACGCGCTGTGCCGGGCGCTCGCGGTCGAGCTTGCCCGCTACGGCGTCACCGCCAATGCGATCCTGCCGGGCTGGATCAAGAGCGACATGACGGCGGGCATCATGGGCAACGAGAAGTTCGTCGCCAACGTGATGCCGCGCATCCCGGTGCGCCGATTTGGCGAACCGTCCGACTTCGGCGGCATTGCCGTGTACCTGATGAGCAAGGCATCGTCCTATCACACCGCCGACTGCTTCGTGATCGACGGCGGCTACACGGCGTTCTGACTCTCGATGCGGGCAGTGAACCGGTATGCCGGTTCACTGCCCGCAAATTTGTTCCCGTTCCGCGCTGCAAGATTTCCGAAATTTAATCCGGTGTCGGCTGCCACGCCCCCGTGACTATGGCGTTGTCCCTCATCACATGACGGGGAGACTTCCAAGGGAAGGACGCCATGAAGCGCGGTGTGACGGTTTTGGCATGTGTGTCTGCTCTGGCGGTTGCCGGCTACTTTGCGATGGCCAAATGGGGCATCCAGCACGAGAGCCGCGAGTTTTTCGACGCGGCGCGGCAGCGACCGATCAATGTCGACGTCGCCGTACGCAAGGACTATGAGATGAAGGCCAATGCCGGGCTGTGGCGCCTGCCGGTCGCCATCATCAGCAACGGCAACACGGTGAAGAACACGGAGTATTCGTTCCTCGCCAACGTCTTTGCGGCCCGCGGCTATCTCGTCGCCAGCGTGCAGCAGGACCTGCCGACCGACCCGCCGCTCGTCACCAAGGTCGGGATGCCCTATGTCGGCCGCCTCGACGTCTACAAGAAGGGCGAAGCCAATATCCTTTGCGTGCTTGGCGAGATGAAGAAGCGCCATCCGAATGCCGACTATGATCATCTGACGCTGGTCGGTCATTCCAATGGTGGCGACACTGCGATGTATTTCGCCCAGCAGCATCCGAACCTGGTCACGCAGGTGGTCACCCTGGACAATCTGCGCGTTCCCTTCGTCATCAGGGACAAGCTGAAGATCCTGTCGTTCCGCTCCGACGATCCCGAGTTCAAGACCGATCCGGACGTGCTGCCCAAGCAGCTCGGGAAGAAGAGCGGCATCGACATCATCAAGACCGAGTTTCAGCATACCTGGATGAGCGACCGCGGCCCCTACACGGCGCGGGAGCGGATCCAGGCGACGCTCGACAAATATCTCGGCGGCGAATCCACCAGTCAGCTGGCGCCGGCGGACACGGACAATCTGATCGTCACCAACGGAGCGGCCGCGCTGCCGTGACACGATCGAGCTAAACCTTGCCTGTGACGATTGGCTTGCGGAGAGCGTCGAATAACCACGGCACAATGAAGGGGGCGGCTGCGCAAGCGCGCGGCCGCCCCCGTCCATTCACGTTCAGTCCTGCGGCTTCTTGGCAGGCGGGCCATTCTTGTTGCCCGGCATACCCTTGATTTTTGACGGATCCTGCGCGCTGACGTCCGGGTTCTGCCGGTTGATGGTCGAGGACGAGCCGACCGTGCCGGTGTCGGTCGCCGACGGTCCGTTCTTGTTGCCGGGCGCCCCCTGGATGCCGGCTCCGGAATTCTGCGCGCTCGGCGGTGACGTGGTCTGCTGCTGCGTGCCCTGGGCCAGGGCTGACGTGGCCGAGACGATGAACGCACATGCGATCAGACTGACGATGGGTTTCATGGCGTGACCTCCTCTGTCGTTGTTGTGCTGTTCGAACGTGGCGCCGTCGGAGCCGTTCCAGGCAACACCGAATTTCGCGGAGTGCGCCGCCGCAGCAGCACGCAGCCCTGCCCGCTTTATCGGCTTTCGCGTTGCATCACGTCCAACTACGCTGCCGTGCCCAACCGCAACAAAGGCCGCGACAATGGAATACCTCTCGACCGATCTCAGCCCGCGCGAGCGCTACAAGATCCTGACCTCCTTCGTGCTGCCGCGGCCGATTGCCTGGGTGACGACGAGAGGCGAGAATGGGGTCGTCAATGCCGCGCCATTCTCGTTCTTCAACGTGCTCGGCGAGGACCCGCCGCTCTGCGTGTTCGCAATCAATCTGCGGCCGGACGGCCGGGTCAAGGACACCCTGGTCAACATCCGCCGCAGCGGCGAATTCGTGGTGCACATCACCGACGAGCCGCTGGCGCAGGCGATGCACGAGACCGGCGGCGACTTTCCGCCGGACGTCAGCGAGCCGGATCATCTCGGCCTGAAGCTGAAGCCATCGCGCACGATCGGCGTGCCGCGGCTGGCCGAGGCGCCGTTCGCCATGGAGTGCAAGATCTGGCAGCTGATCGACGTCAACGGCGATCGCGTGCTGGTGTTGGGCGAAGGCCTCGCCTTTCACATCCGCGACGAGCTCTGGGACACCGAGAAGATGCGGGTGGAGATGGAGCTGTTCCACCCGGTGGGCCGCATGTTCGCCGATCGCTATTGCCGAACCAACGACCGGATGGACTTCCCGCCGGCGAAGGGAATGGGATGAGAAGCGCTCCGTCATTGCGAGAGCAGTAAAGCAATCCAGAGCCTCGCGCGAGACGCTGGATTGCTTCGTCGCGGAGCCTGCCCTCGGGCTCGCCGTAGGCGAGACCCGGGGGCTCCTCGCAATGACGATTGTTGCTGCAGCGTGCCTGAACGAGAGGCCGCGCTGTACTGGATGCCCCGCCGGAGCCTCATCGGGTCCGCCGAAGGCGAGACCCGGTGGCGGGGCATGACAGCCGAGTGAGGGGCGAGAGCGCAGCCCTAAGAGGCTTGCCCGATCTTGTCCTGCGTCTTGGTATCAAAATCGCCGGCGTCGTGGCGTTCGTGGAGCTGGCTCTTGGGATCGCCGGAGACGCGGTTGACCATGCGGCCGCGCTTGACGGCTGGACGTTGCGCGATCTGATCGGTCCAGCGCTGCACGTGTCTGTAGTCCTGCACCGAGAGGAACTCGCCGCCCTCGTAGAGCAGGCCCTTGGCGAGCGCGCCGTACCACGGCCACACCGCGATATCGGCGATGGTGTAGTCGGGGCCGCCGAGATACTCGCTGTCGGCAAGACGCCGGTCGAGCACGTCGAGCTGGCGCTTCACCTCCATCGCGAAACGGTCGATCGCATACTCGATCTTGGTCGGCGCATAGGCATAGAAGTGGCCGAAGCCGCCGCCGAGATAGGGCGCGGCGCCCATCTGCCAGAACAGCCAGGACAGGCACTCGGCGCGCTTGGCCGGCTCGGTCGGCAGCAAGGCGCCAAACTTCTCGGCGAGATAGACCAGGATCGCGCCGGACTCGAACACGCGGATCGGCTCGGGTCCGCTGCGGTCCAAGAGCGCCGGGATCTTCGAGTTCGGATTGATCGCGACGAAGCCGGAGCCGAACTGATCGCCCTCGCCGATGCGGATCAGCCACGCGTCGTACTCGGCGCCGGCGTGGCCGAGCGCCAGCAGCTCCTCCAGCATCACGGTGACCTTCACGCCGTTCGGCGTTCCCAGCGAATAGAGCTGCAAGGGATGACGGCCGACAGGCAATTCCTTGTCATGCGTGGGACCTGCGATCGGGCGGTTGATATTGGCGAAGCGACCGCCGCTGGCCTTGTTCCAGGTCCAGACCTTGGGCGGGACGTAGCTGTTCTGTTCGGACACGAGAAACTCCGGCATGAGCGGCAAGGGAATGAAGGTTCTAGGCGCATATGCCGTGAAGCGGAAGCCATGCCGCGCGCGGGCGCCATCCGCATTTTCTGCATTGCGCGGTCGAACCTGCGATGACAGAACGGAGACAAGACAACAATGACGGTCCGTGGCGGGCCGGCCTCTGGAAACGCCGATGACTGCAAGTGCCCTGCCCCCGGACCGCATTCCCGTCATCGTCGGCGTGGGCGAGATCGTCGATCGCCCGAAGGAGATCCGCGATGGCCTCGAGCCGCTGGCGCTGCTCGAACAGGCGATCCGCCGGGCGGAGAACGACGCCGGCGCCAAGCTGATTCACGACGCCGGCTCGCTCGACGTCGTCAACTTCCTGAGCTGGCGCTATCGCGATCCGGAGCGGCTGCTCGCGCAGCGGCTCGGCATCAGCCCGTCGCATTGTCACTACGGGCCGGTCGGCGGCGAGAGCCCGATCCGGTTCCTGCACGAGGCCGCTCTGCGCATCGCGCGCGGCGAATGCCAGGTTGCCGTGGTCTGCGGCGCGGAGGCGCAATCCACCGCAACCAAGGCCGAGCGCGCGGGCGTACAGCTGCCGTGGACTCCATTCGCCCATGACGTCGAGGAGCCGAAGCGCGGCGCCGCGTTCCAGAAGCCGCTCGCGGTGAAGCTCGGCGTGTTTCGCCCGGTCTCGGTCTATCCGTTCTACGAGGTCGCAAGCGCCGCCAGATGGGGCCAGACGCCGCGGCAGGCGCTCGCCGAATCCGGCGAGCTGTGGTCGCGCTTCTCCGCGGTCGCGGCCTACAATCCGAATGCCTGGCTGAAGCGGCACTTTGCCCCCGAGGAGATCACGACGGCGTCGGTGGACAACCGCCCGATCGCCTGGCCCTACACCAAGCTGATGGTGGCCAATCCCATGGTCAACATGGGCGCGGCGCTGATCCTCACCAGCCTTGCGAAGGCCCGCGCCGCCGGCATTGCCGACAACCGGATGATCTATCCGCTCGGCGGCGCGTCGGCCGAGGATCCGCGGGACTATCTGACCCGTGATCAGTTCGCCGAGAGCCATCCGCAGAACGCGGTGCTGCAGGCGGCGATGAACCTGGTCGGCGGCACAGGCGCGGCGTTCGACGTCATCGAGCTCTACAGCTGCTTTCCCTGCGTGCCGAAAATGGCCCGGCGAACCCTCGGGCTCGGCGCCGACGTCGAGCCGACTGTCACCGGCGGCCTGACCTTCTTCGGCGCGCCGCTCAACACCTACATGACGCACGCCGCCTGCGCGATGGTGCGGCGGCTCCGCGGCGGCGCCAGGCGCGGCCTGCTGTACGGCCAGGGCGGCTTCGTCACCAAGCATCATGCGCTGGTGATCTCGCGCGAGCCGCCCTCGTCGCTGTCGCAGGAGGTGAGCGTGCAGGCGGAGGCCGATCGTCACCGCAGCGCCGCGCCGGAGTTCGTCAGCGAGGCTGGCGGCAACGCCAAGGTCGAGAGCTTCACCGCGCTTCACGATCGCAACGGCGAGGTCGAGCATGGCGTGGTGATGTTACGCACGGAGCAGGACATGCGCACGCTCGCGCGCGTGTCGGCGCAGGACAAGGCGACGCTCGTGCGGCTGATGGATCTGGACAGAACGCCCGTCGGCACGGTCGGCACCGTCACCATGGCTGCCGATGGCGTCCCGCAGTGGCGGGCGAACTAGCTAGCACGGCCTCCGGCATCCGCCGTCAGATTGCAGTTCACACCTCCCGCGCCTCGCGCTGCCAGCGAGCGTAAGCCGTGTCCCAATCGGGTTCTGTATCAGCTGCAAATCCGAGCGTCCTGCCGCCGCCGAGATCGGCGAAGCCGAGCATGGCGCGACGATGCGCGCCGCTTCTCACATAGGCGCGCATGCTGGCCTCGTCGGTCCAGACCGTCAGCGTATGATACACGCCATCGACCGGTCGCAGCGCGACGCGCAGATTGCCGGGCGCGCTGCGCGCCTGCCGGACGGCACGCAGCGTGTGCCACCAGAACCGCGCCAGGCGCAGCAGGCCGCGGTGTGGACGGAAGCCGGTGACGGAGACATAGACGCCCATCGCGCGCTCCTGGGATCGCGAGCCGCCGCGCAGCCCGGTCGCCCGGGCGGCGGGTCATGGAGCAAACGATGCTGGGCGCCGATTGGATGCCTCGGCCTGGTCAGCAGCGTGCCGGCTCAGCGCCGCGCGGCTGCCGGAACGGATCTCGGCGCCGCGTCGGCGGGCAACGCGCCGGTCGTCTCGGGGCTGGGCTGCCGCGGATCGCTGTCGCCGGCGAGTTGCTGGTCGCGCCGACGCGCGAGCGCATCGTCGCGGCGAGCCACGGCGGTCGCAAGCTCCGGGTTCAGCTTCAGGGCCTGGTTGAAATCGGCGAGCGCACGATCGTAGCGCCCCTTGGCGAGCCAGACCGCGCCGCGGTCGCTATACAGCTCGGCGTCGCTGAAGCTCATGCGCACGGCCCGATCGAGATCCACCAGCGCCTCGTCGAGCTCGCCCGTCCGCTGTAGCGCCAGCGCGCGATCGTGAAGCAGCGCCGGATTGTTCGGATCGAGCCGGATCGCCCGCTCATAGTCGGCCACGGCGCGATCCCAGCGCCCCCTGCGGCCAAGGTCCCTGGCGCGATAGCGGTAGAGGTCGGCATTTCGCGGCGCGAGCCGGATCGCCTCGTCGAAATCGGCAATGGCGCCGTCGAGATCACCTTGCTGGCTGCGCTCCAGACCGCGCCTGACGAAGCCTGCGGCAGTGGTCGGAGACGCCGGCAAGACCCGCTCTCCTGCGGTGGCCTCCGTTGCCGGTGCCGGCACCGGCGCCGGGCTGCTCGTGGCCACCGGCGGCGATGCCGGCAGCACCGCGCCGGTTGCGTCCTGCGCCGCGGACGCCGCATCGAGAAGCGGCTCCGATCGGGGTTGAGGGGATGGCTGCAGTGCGACGGAGCGCGTGGCCTCCGGTCGGCTCGTCCAATCGGCGAGCGATGGAAACAGCAGGATCTCGATCCCGATCAGGATCGCGCTGAGCACCGTGGTCGCTGCAATGAACTGCAGCACCGCGTCCCAGCGCTCGCGGCGGATGCGCGCGCGCTCTGAGGCAAGCTCATCGTCATAATCGGCGCGCAGGCCCGGGTCGCTCAGGATCTTGTAGGCAAGGATGATGATCTTGAGCTGGTGCTCCGACGCCGCATCGCCACCCCCTCTGAGATCGGGATGATGCGCCTTCGCGGCCTGCCGGAATGCGCGCTTGATCGTACCGAGATCGGCGCGCGGCGAAACCCCGAGCACCTCGTAATGGGTTTTCATAATTCAGCCTCGCGGCCCCCTCCCGCGCTCCGTTCGGAATCATGCGGACAGCATGTCGAGCGCATAATGGGCGCCATCGCGAACGAGCCGGCCAAATCCGGGCCATGGAAAATGCGAGCCGCAGATCAGCATGCTGTCTGCGACCACCCTGTCGAGCAATCTGCGCCGGCTGACCTCGGCAGCCGGACCGTCCTGGTCATAGGCCCCGTGCCATCCGGGATGGCGCAGGCTGAGCGCCGGCACATAGGCCGTGTCGCCCGAGATCATCAGCTGCTCCTGGCCGGAGCCGAGATGAAAGGCGGTATGTCCCGGCGTGTGGCCGGGGACGCTGACGAAATGAATGCCGGGCACCACCTCGTCCTGCCCGTCGACCGGCAGCACGTTCTTCCAGCCGGGGATGACGCTCTGGATGCGGCGGGCGAGCGCCTGGCGCCACGGCGGCAGGCGACTGGTCAGCGACGGATCGGTCCAGAACTTGTACTCGGCCGCAGCCACGATGATCTCCGCATTGGGAAATACGGGCGCATTGCTGTCCTCGCCGAGCAGTCCGAAAATATGATCGGGATGGAAATGCGAAATCAGGATGGTGTCGATGTCCTGGGGACGAAGGCCGGCCGCTTTCAGATTGTCCAGCATGCGGCCCGACACGAAGATCGAGTCGGAATTGTAGCCCTGCACCTGCCCGCCGCCGCCGGCGTCGCACAGCACGGTCTTGCCCTTCAGCCGCACCACATAGGTGCAGATCGGGACGGGGACGAAAGCGGGGCTGAGGCCGGCCGCGCGCAGCGCCGCCTTGACGTCATTGACGCCGGCATTGCTCAGGAAGCCCGCCTCATGCGGCTTCTCCCAGATGCCGTCATAGAGTGCGATCACCTCGGCATCGCCGATGGCGATCCGGCGAAAGCCGCGCTCCGGATCCTGGGTGCGGCGTCGTGGCTTGGCGGCGACGGCGAGCGGCGCATCGAGACCGAAGGCCGCGGCGGCGATCGCAGCCGACAGCACCAAGGTCCTGCGCGTGGGGTCGCACGCGATCACATTGCCCGCCACGTATTTGCACCGCTGGTTGAACAAATCTCGGATACAAGGAAGCTTTGCACCTTAGCGGGATTATGGCGCGATGACGGCGTTTGTGGCCGGTCCGTCCTGTGTGAGATGTTTGCAACGGTGCAGCGCACACAGACCGTGTCAGACGTTGCGACTGATTTTGCAGATCCGCAGCAGCGCCGGGGCCAACGCCTCGTTCGAGCATCGAACGCAAACAGCGGCCGTTCCCGGCCGCTGTCATCTGTCGTCATGAAAGCGGCGCGTTCGATCAGGCGGCGCGCACCGACTGCAGGAAACGGCTGACCTCCTGCTTGAGCTTTTGGCTGTCGCCCGACAGCTGGCGGGCGGCGGTGAGAACCTGCCCCGAGGTGTCGCCGGTCTCGCTGGCGCCGCGCTGGACGTCGGTGATGTTCGACGAGACCTCCTGGGTGCCGGCCGCAGCGTGCTGAATGTTGCGCGAGATCTCGGAGGTCGCCGCACCCTGCTCCTCCACGGCGGCGGCGACGGTGGCCGAAATTTCCGACAGCCGCTCGATCGTGACCGAGATTTCCCTGATCGCCGTCACCGACTCCTGGGTCGCGCTCTGGATGCTGCCGATCTGCTGGCCAATCTCACCGGTCGCCTTGGCGGTCTGCTCGGCCAGCGCCTTCACCTCAGAGGCGACGACCGCGAAGCCGCGGCCGGCCTCGCCAGCGCGCGCCGCTTCGATGGTGGCGTTGAGCGCCAGCAGGTTGGTCTGGCCGGCGATGGTGTTGATCAGCTCGACGACGTCGCCGATCCGGGTGGCGGCCTTGGACAGCTCGCCGACACGATCGTTGGTGCGGCGTGCCTGCTCGACCGCATCGGAGGCGATGCGCGCCGATTCCTGCACCTGGCGGCTGATCTCCCTGACGGACGAGGTCAGCTCCTCGGTCGCCGAGGCGACGGCCTGAACGTTCGCGGAGGCTTCCTCCGAGGCCGCGGCCACCGTGGTCGAAAGCTCCTGCCCGCGCGTCGCGGTGCCCGACAACGAGTTGGCCGAGTTCTCCAGCTCGCTCGATGCCGAGGAGACGGTCTCCACGATGTTGCCGACGGCGCTTTCGAAGCTGTCGGCGAGCCGCGACATCTCCTGCTTGCGCGAGACAGCGGCGCGCTTCTCCTGCTCCATGAGCTCGCGCGCATTGAAGCGCACCATCGTCTGCACGGTCTGCAGATTGCGCAAGGCGCGGCCGATCTCGTCGTCGCGCTCGATGCGCATCCGGGTGTCGAGCTTGCCCTGCGTGATGCTCTCCATGGTCTCGTTGACATGATCGAGCGGACCCACGATGACCTGCATCGTTCGCAAGCCGACCAGGCCGCAGAGCAGCACGCCGGCAGCCGCGATGCCCGCGCCGGTCATGCCGGCGAGCCCGCCGCCGCCGAACGACATCACGCCGAGCACGATCAGGAACAGGGTCTGCAGACCCAGCAGCGTCCGCAGCCGGGACGCAATCGTCCCGGTGAACATTGTAAGGTGATCGAACACCGAGCGGCGGCGGACGATGCCGTCATCGATCTTGTAGCCATGCGGCTTCTTCTCGCGGATCGCCGCGTAGACCTGCTCGGCCTCGGCGCGCTGGTCGGACGGCAGCTTGGTGCGCACCGACGTGTAGCCGACGACCTGGCCGTCCTTGCGGATCGGCGACGCCGTCGCCAGCACCCAGTAATAGTCGCCGTTCTTGCGGCGGTTCTTGACCGCGCCGACCCAGGGCCGCCCCGCCTTCAGCGTGGTCCAGAGATTGTCGAACGCCTCCGGCGGCATGTCGGGATGGCGCACGATGTTGTGCGGCTGCCCCATCAGCTCGGCCTCGGTGAAGCCAGCGGCGTCGACAAAATCCTGGTTGAAGAATGTCAGCTTCCCCTTCGCGTCGGTCTTCGACACGATCAGGGTGTCATCCGTGATCGGATACTCGACATTGGTGACGGGCAGGTTCTTACGCATGGCGCGGCTTCCAGTTTGTAATGATGGCCAGGAGGTCATGCCCGCACTGGCATGATTAACTATTCAGCAATCGGTCTACAGATTGTCGCAGCCGCTGATTAACCTAAGATAAAATGGCACAACCGCGAAACTACGGTTCTTCGGGTATGTTCCCATAGGTTGAGTCAGCCCCCAGCCGTCACGAGGACTCCAGCCAAAGAAAAACGGCGGCAACCATGTTGCCGCCGTGAGCCGAATGGGCTGCTGCCGTGGATCAGGCCGCGCGAACCGTTTGCAGGAAGCGCGAGACTTCGGCCTTCAGGCGATTGCTGTCGGACGACAGCGCCTGCGCCGCGGACAGAACCTCCGACGAGGCCGAGCCGGTCTCGTTGGCACCGCGCTGAACCTCGATGATGTTGGTGGAAACGTCCTTGGTGCCCTGCGAGGCGTGCTGGACGTTGCGCGAGATCTCCTGCGTGGCCGCGCCCTGCTGCTCGACGGCAGCAGCAATGGTCGAAGCGATCTCCGACAGCCGCTCGATGGTGCCCGAAATCTCCTTGATGGCGCCGACCGATTCCTGGGTCGCACTCTGGATGCCGGAGATCTGCTGACCGATCTCGCCGGTCGCCTTCGAGGTCTGCTCGGCCAGCGCCTTGACCTCGGTGGCGACCACCGCAAAGCCACGGCCAGCCTCACCGGCGCGCGCCGCCTCGATGGTGGCGTTGAGCGCCAGCAGATTGGTCTGGCCGGCGATGGTGTTGATGAGCTCGACCACGTCGCCGATCCGCGCCGCGGCCTTGGACAGCTCGCTCACCTGCTCATTGGTCCGGCGTGCCTGGTTGACGGCTTCGCCCGCCATGCGCGCCGATTCCTGCACCTGACGGCTGATCTCGGTCACCGACGACGACAGCTCCTCGGTCGCGGAGGCGACCGACTGCACGTTGCTCGAGGCGAGCTCCGAGGCCGAGCTCACGGTCGTGGTCAGCTCCTGCGCACGATCGGCGGAGCGGCTCAGCATATTGGCCGAGGTCTCCAGCCGTCCCGATGCGCTGGAGACGGCGTTGACGATGTCGCCGACGGTCTGCTCGAAGCGCCCGGCAAGATCCATCATGTCGCGGCGGCGATTCTCGGCCTGACGTCGCTCCGTCTCCTTCTGCTCGGCTTCGAGCGCCTGGACCCGGATCGCGTTGTCCTTGAAGATCTGCACGGCTTTCGCCATGTCGCCGACTTCGTCGCGGCGATCGAAATAGGGAATCGTGACGCTGAGATCGTTGGCGGCGAGACGTCCCATCGCGGCGGTCATGCTGGTGATACCGCGCGTGACCGCGCCGTTGAGGACGAACAGCGCGATCACCGCGATCGCGGCCATGACGATGCCGCCGGTGACGATCGCCGTCCGCGACGAGGCCAGGGCCGCGTCGGCGGCATCCGCGCGCGCCTGCAGCAGGGACGCTTCGGCGTCGATGACCTCCTTCACCAGCCCGCGCAGACCGTCCATGTACTTCTTGCCGGCGCCGGAGGCCTCGAGGTTACGTGCCTCGGCCACCGTCTGCGGATTGCGCATCAGCGCGATCTCCTTGTCAGCCACATCCTGGCGCCAGCCGGCCGCGGCCTTCTCGATCTGCTCGAAGCGGCGCTGCTGAGCCGGATTGTCGGACGTCAAGCGCTTCACTTCAGCCAGCGCCTTCTTGAAGGCCGCATCCGAATTTTTGTAGGGCTCGAGGAAGTTCTCGGTTCCGCCGACCAGGAAGCCGCGCACGCCGGTCTCGGCATCGACCATCGCGGAGACGAGCGCCTTGGTCTGATCGATCACCTGATAGGTATGAACCGTCCATTGATTGTTCTGGGCCAGCGTGGACAGGTTCTGCCATGTGATCATGCTGGCAATCACGGACACGACCATCGTCATCAGGAAGGCGGCGGCAAGCTTGCGCGACGTCTTCATGTTCAGCAGAAACGAGAGCATGCGAATCCTCTAAGGAGTTGGGGTCCCCCCGCAGCAGGCAGAAGGCGACTTGACATGGCGTAACGACAATTCCCCATGACAATTGAAGCAGGCGTTAACGATTGTGGCAGTAGATCCACGGGTATCGGCGCGACCGCTGCTCGGGAAACCATCGGCGCATGAATAAAGGGCGCGGCTTTCCGGCCACGCCCTGATCTCGTCGTCGCCGGATCTGCGCCGCCGACAGCACCTGGGACGACGCCGAGCCGGTCTCGCTGGCGCCGCGCGTACCTCGGCAATATTGGACGACACCTGCCGGGTGCCGATCGACGCCTGCTGGATGTTGCGCGAGATCTCCTGCGTCGCCGCGCCCTGCCCCTCGACCGCGGCGGCGATGGCCGACGAGATCTCCGACAGCTTCTCAATGGTGCCGGAGATTTCGCAGATGGCGCGGACGGATTCCTGCGTCGCCGCCTGGATGCTGCCGATCTGCTGGCCGATCTCGCCGGTGGCCTTGGCGGTCTGCTCGGCCGGCGCCTTCACCTCGGAAGCGACCGCGGCAAAGCCGCGGCCGGCCTCGCCGGACCGCATTCGGAGAGGCTGATGTGAACGGTGCTACGCCGCGCGCACCGTCTGCAGGAAGCGGCTGACCTCCAGCTTCAGGCGGTTGCTGTCCGTCGACAGGGTCTGGGCGGCCGACAGCAGCTGCGAGGACGCCGAGCCGGTCTCGCTGGCGCCCCGCTGAACCTCGGTGATGTTGGACGAGACCTGCTGCGTGCCCTGCGCGGCCTGCTGGACGTTGCGCGAGATCTCCTGGGTGGCCGCGCCCTGCTCCTCCACGGCGGCGGCGATCGTCGACGAGATTTCCGAGAGCCGCTCGATCGTGCCGGAGATCGCCTTGATGGCGCTGACCGACTCCTGGGTTGCCGCCTGGATGCCCGCGATCTGCTGGCCGATCTCGCCGGTCGCCTTCGAGGTCTGCTCGGCCAGCGCCTTGACCTCGGTGGCGACGACGGCAAAGCCCTTGCCGGCTTCGCCGGCGCGCGCCGCCTCGATGGTGGCGTTGAGCGCCAGCAGGTTGGTCTGGCCGGCAATGGTGTTGATCAGCTCGACGACGTCGCCGATCCGGGCGGCGGCCTTGGACAGCTCGCTGACCTTGTCGTTGGTGATGCGCGCCTGGTCGACCGCACCGCTCGCCATGCGCGCCGACTCCTGCACCTGGCGGCTGATTTCGGTCACCGACGACGACAGCTCCTCCGTGGCGGAGGCGACCGACTGGACGTTGGTCGTCGCCTGCTCGGAGGCCGCGGCAACGGTCACGGCCATCTGCTGCGAGCGTTCGGCGGTCGAAGTCAGCGAGCCCGCCGAGGCCTCCAATTCGGTCGAGGCCGACGAGACGGTCTCGATGATCTGTCCGACCGAGCGCTCGAACGAGTCGGCGAGCTCGCGCATGTCGCGCTTGCGCTGCTCGGCGGCGATCGCATCCGCCTGCGCCTTCTGCTCGGCCTCGGCGCGCGCCTTGGCTTCGGCGTTCTCGCGAATGATCACGACGTTCTTGGCCATGTCGCCGACCTCGTCGCCGCGGTTCGCGCCGGGCACCTTGATATCGAGATCGCCGGAGGCCATGCGGCCCAACGCACCGTTCAGCGCGACGATCGGGCGGGAGATGCCCATGAAGCCGAACGCCACTGAGCCGGCCAGCACGAGGACGAGCACGACCGAGAGCGTGAAGTTCACCCGCGTTGCGCTCGCAATCGTCGCCTCGGCTGCCTCCTTGGCTTCCTTGGCGAATTTGTCCGCCGCCTGGACGGCCTCCGCCATCAGCTTGCCGGCCTGATCGGCCGCGGGAAACATGCGTTCGGCGAGCAGCTTCGTCTTGGCCTCCTCGAGGGAGGCCGCCTTGGTCGAGGACTCGATATAGGTCTTGAGATCCTCGCGCAGCTTCTCAATGTCCGTCTTCGCCGCTTGCGGCACCCGCGCCATGATCTGGACGAAGCTCTGGTCAAGCTCCTTGGCCCGGGCCATCATGGTCTCCTTGGATCTCACGTCGCCGGTCGCCAGATAGCGCCACGCATGGGTGCGGATCCCGATGCCCACGGCGTTGAGCTCATGCAGATCGCGCTCGAGCGCGGTGGCGTCCGCCGCCTCCTTCAGCGCCGGTAGCTTGATCAGGTGATCGAACTGCTTGGTCCAGTCGGCGGCCTCCGTGTCGCGCAGCGCGTTCGTCGCCAGCAGCTCCTTCTGCATCCGGACGATCTCCTCGGCGCCGTTCTTGTAGTCGACCGTGAGCGCGAGAACCTTGCCGAAGCGCTCCTTGCTGGCCGGACGGACCGCCGTGTTCTGCGCGTTCTCGAGGCTCGACTTCACGCGTGCCTCGATCTGATGCTCGTCGGCAAGAAGCTTGTCGACCTCGGCCACGCTTCGCGCCAGCCGCACGCCGCGGTTGGCGAGTTGAAGGCTGCGCAGGTCGGCGTCCGCAGTCATCGTCAGCCTGCTGATCACCACTTGGCGATCGGACGCCTTGGTGGCCTCTTCAACGGCGCTCTGCGACATCTGCTGGTTGACGAGCGCTGCGACGGCCAGCAGCATGCCGATCAAGCCGGCGAGGCCCAGCTTGTAGCCGATACGATTGAGCTTCATGTCTCCGCTTCCCGGTGAGGCGCTGCAAAGTCCGATCGCTGGGAAACGCCGCGCCAATTTGCAAGAATTCAGACGTGCAAATTGGAACTCGCGCGTAGGGGAACCCTTAACGGACAGCACCGGAGATCTACGGGAGTTCAGCAGCCGCGCTGCGGCAGATTGACGCGAATGACGTAGAACTACGCCCCTTCGGAGGCTGCGCCCCCGCAAAGCTGAAAGGCCGGAGCGTTGCCGCTCCGGCCTTTCATTTACGTCTCGGACCAGTACTCGCCCGTTGTCCCGCTTGTTTTGCTACGCCGCCCGCACCGAGCCGAGGAAGCTCGCGACCTCCTGCTTGAGACGGCTGCTGTCGCCGGACAGCGCCTGCGCCGCGGCGAGCACCTGCGCCGAGGCCGAGCCGGTCGCGGCCGCGCCGCGCTCGACGTCGATGATGTTGGCGGAGACCTGCTGGGTGCCATGCGCGGCCTGCTGGACGTTGCGCGAGATTTCCTGCGTCGCCGCGCCCTGCTCCTCCACGGCGGCAGCGATCGCCGACGAGATCTCCGACAGCTTCTCGATCGTGGCAGAGATCTCCTTGATGGCGCCGACGGATTCCTGGGTCGCGACCTGGATGCTGGAGATCTGCTGACCGATTTCGCCGGTGGCCTTCGCGGTCTGCTCCGCCAGCGCCTTGACCTCGGAGGCGACCACCGCGAAGCCGCGGCCGGCGTCGCCGGCGCGCGCCGCCTCGATGGTGGCGTTGAGCGCCAGCAGGTTGGTCTGACCGGCGATGGTGTTGATCAGCTCGACCACGTCGCCGATCCGCGTCGCGGCCTTGGACAGCTCGCTGACGCGGCCGGTCGTGCTGCGGGCCTGGCCGACGGCATCGTTGGCGATGCGCGCGGATTCCTGCACCTGGCGGCTGATCTCGGTGACCGACGAGGCCATCTGTTCGGTCGCGGACGCCACCGACTGAACGTTCGTGGTGGCCTCCTCGGAGGCGGAGGCAACCGCCGTGGTCAGGCCTTGCGAGCGCTCGGCCGCCTGGGTGAGCGTTGTCGCGGACTGCTCGAGCTGGCTCGACGCCGACGAGACGGTGTTGACGATCTCGCCGACCGCGGCTTCGAACTGCTCGGCGAGCCGCTGCATGTCGGCCTTGCGCTGGCGCGCGGCGGTCGCATCCTGCGCACTCTTCGTCTCCGCTTCGGCGCGCGCCTTGTCCTCGGCATTGCTCTGGATCACGGTCACGGTCTTGGCGACGTCGCCGATCTCGTCACCGCGCGATGCGCCGGGGATTGCGATGTCGAGCCGGCCCCGCGCCATCTCGCCGAGCGCGGCATTGAGACGCGTCAACGGCCGGGCGATGCCGAAGAACGAGAACACGACCGATGAGATCACCGAGACGAGAACGGCCAATCCGACGATCAGCGTGATGCGGCTGGCCTGCGCCGCCACCTCGTTGGCATCGTAGCGGGCGCTGGCGTTGCGCGCGCGGGCATCCTGGATCGATGCGGTCATCAGCTCGCCGGCCTCGCCGAGATATATGAGCGTGCGGTCGCGCAGCAGCGCCTCCTTGATGCCCTCGGTCTTCACCACCTCGTCGTTGGCGGCGACGAACTCGGATGCGATGCCGTTGAGCCGGGTGATCGCGGCCTGAATCTCGCGGTCGTCGGCGAGCATGCGCGCATCGGTGAGCGAGCTCTTCAGCACCGGCACGGTCTGCTTGACCAGCGTGATCGTCGCGGCGTCGCCGGTCACGCCGAAGCGCCACGCCTGCGATCGCACATAGTTCAGCTTGGCGTCGGCGGCATGAAGCTGGCGCTCGACGCGCTCGCGGAAAGCGAGGTTCGGCAGCGTCGGCGAGCTCAGCACCGCCTGCAGCCCCTTGGTCCATTCGTTGGAGACGGCGCTGCGCTTGTCGATCTGCAGCAGCAGCGTCTTCTGCGCCTGCGCCAGCTCGACCGCGCCCGAGGCATAGCTCGTCATCAGCTCCTTGAGCCGGGTCAGGCGGGTGCGGTTCTCACTGGTCGTGACATTGGCGAGCGCGCCGTCGATGTCGGTGACCATGGCGGTCGAGAATTGCTGAATGTCGCTGGCCGCCTTCTCGGCGTCGGCCGGCAGCCGCGCCAGCCGCGCCGAGCGGCCCGCAAGCTGGCTCTGCTGCATGTTGATGCTCGCCGACATCACGCTTTCGACCACGCGCCGGGCGCGCTCGGCCTGCTCATTGGCGCGGTTGACCGCCGTCTCTGCGATCATCTGATTTGCGATCATGCCGACGGCCAGAGTTGCGCCGATGGCGCCAGCGAGCCCGAGTTTATAGCCGATCCGATTCAGTTTCATTGCCCCACCCACAGATGGACGCGTCACGCGACGCTCCGTATCGGCGGTATACAGGTGAGGTCCCTAGAGACCGTTAATTTACGGGAGTCGACGTGCATTACACGCGAAAAACTTCTGCTTTTTCTGTGTGCGTGACGGCGCTTATGGCGGCACGGTCATGCCTCCCGGCAATCCTCCGGCTCACAAACTATGCAGATGAGGAAATCAGGCTCCAGGCCTTGCAGGGCGTTCCAAAATCCGGCACGCCCTGATGCAGCCGGCCGGCGGCCGATGCGCTGCTACCGCATCAGCCCCAGCGCATCGGCAAAGAACTGCGGGCCGCCGAAATTGCCCGACTTCAGCGCCAGCAGCATATCCCTCGCCTCGGCGCCGATCGCGCGCAGCACCGGCACGCCGGCCGCAATCTCCGGCCCGACCAGGAAGCCGGGGATCTTCAGCCGGTCGACCACCGCGCCGGAGGTCTCACCGCCCGCGACGATCAGTCGCCTCACACCGGCGCCGATCAGTCCCTCCGCCAGATCGGCCATCGCCTGCTCAATGGCGTGTCCCGCGGCGTCGCGGCCGTGCCTCGCCTGCAGTGCGCCGACCTGATCCGGCGTGGCGCTGGAGGCGATCAGCACCGGCCCCTTGCCGATGCGTTCACGCGCCCAGGCGAGCGCGCGCCGCGTCTCGTCGGGTCCGGCGATGAGGCCCGCCGCGTCGAGATGCAGCACCGGCATGATGGTCTCGGCCTGCGCGATCTGCTGCAAGGTCGCCTGCGAGCAGCTGCCGGCGAGACACGCCGCCAGGCCGCCGACCGGCGCATCCGCATGATGGGCGAGGCCGTGCGACTGTACGTGACCGCCCTCGACCAGCGCCCGCGCCAGGCCGAGCCCGATGCCGGAGGCGCCGACGGAGACGCGGTTGTTCAGAGCGGCTGCGCCGATCGCCGTCAGATCGGCATCGAACACGGCGTCGACGATGGCAGCGCCAATGCCCTGCCCCGCCAGCTCGGCGAGCCGATGGCCGATCGCCTCGGGGCCGTGCACCACGGTCGCGAGATCGACCAGCCCGATCTTCCTTTGGCTCTGCCGCGCCAGCACCCGCACCAGATTGGCATCGTGCATCGGGTTGAGCGGATGATCCTTCAGCGGGCTCTCGTTGAGCGGCACGGCGCCGACGAACAGGTTGCCCTGATAGACCGTGCGCCTGGTCTCCGGGAAGGCCGGGGTCACCAGGACGATGCCGTCACCGGCATCGCCGGCGAGCGCATCCATGACCGGGCCGATATTGCCGGCGTCGGTGGAGTCGAACGTCGAGCAGATCTTGAACAGCACGTGCCGGGCGCCGCGCCCGCGCAGCCACGTATCGGCCTCGCGCGAGCGGGCCACGGCAAGGGAGGCCTCGATCGAACGGCTCTTGAGCGACACCACGACCGCATCGACCTCCGGCAGCGCGAGATCGGCGGCCGGCACGCCGATCGTCTGCACCGTGCGCAGGCCGGCGCGGGTCAGGGTGTTGGCGAGATCGGAGGCGCCGGTGTAATCGTCGGCTATGCAGCCGAGCTTCAGGGTCACGGCTTCACTCCCTTGTAGGCTGCGAACCAGCCGAGGCCGTCCTCGGTGCGGCCGCGCGGGTTGTACTCGCAGCCGACGAAGCCGGCATAGCCGAGCCGGTCGAGCTCGGCGAACAGGAACGGATAGTTCAGCTCCTCGCCGTCAGGCTCGTTGCGCGAGGGGATGCTGGCGATCTGGATGTGGCCGGTGATGTCCATCATCTCGCGCAGCCGCATCGTGACGTCGCCGTGGATGATCTGGCAGTGATAGATGTCGAACTGCAGCTTCAGGTTCGGAAGCTTGAGCTCGCGGATCAGATCGCGGGCGAAGCCGAAATCGTTGAGGAAATAGCCGGGCACGTTGCGCGCATTGATCGGCTCGATCACGACGTCCAGGCCATGGGGCGCGAAGAACTCCGCCGCCCACGCGACAGACTTGTAGTACGCCTCGACCGCCTTCGCATCGCTGCGCTCGGCGATCCCCGCCATCATGTGCAGCCGCTTCACGCCGGTGGCCTTGGCGTAGGGCAGCGCGGTCTCGAGGCTCGCCTTGAGATCGTCGAAGCGCTGCGGCAGCGCCGCAAAGCCCTTCTCGCCGGCATCCCAATTGCCGGGCGGAAGATTGAACAGCGCCTGGGTCAGGCCGTTGCCGTGCAGCCGCTTGCCGACCTCCTCGACCGGATGATCGTAGGGAAACAGGAATTCCACCGCCGTGAAGCCGGCCTTGGCGGCGGCGGCGAAGCGGTCGAGGAAGGGATGCTCGGTGAACATCATCGAGAGATTGGCGGCGAAGCGGGGCATGGCGTGAGAACTCGTGCTGTTACTTTGCTATCACTTGGAAGAGCCCGGCAGCTTGGTGCCGGTCACCTGCGCATACATCCGGGCGACCGACGCGTCGTCGTCGCGGCCCATGCCGGCGGCCGATGTCATCAGGAACATCTGCAGCGCGGCGGCCGAGACCGGCACCGGGAAGCGGTGATTGCGCGCCATGTCCTGGATGATGCCGAGGTCCTTGACGAAGATCTCCACCGCGCTGCGCGGCGTATAGTCGCCGTCGAGCACGTGCGGCATCCGGTTCTCGAACATCCAGGAATTGCCGGCAGAGGCGGTGATGACCTCATAGACCTTTCTGATATCGAGCCCCTGCTTGGCGGCGAAGGCGATCGCCTCGCTGGCGGCAGCGATGTGCACGCCGGCCAGCAGCTGGTTGATCATCTTGAACGCGGCGCCCTGCCCCGATTCATCACCGAGCTCGTAGAGCTTGGCGGCCATCGCATCGAGCGCGGGCCGCGCCTTGGCGAAGGCGGCCGGGCTGCCGGAGGCCAGGATCGTCAGCTCGCCCTGCGCGGCGCGCTGCGCACCGCCAGAGATCGGCGCATCGAGATAATGCCGCCCGGTGGCTTCGAGCTGCTTGGCGAGCCGGCGTGCGACATCTGGGTCCATGGTCGCGGAGGACACGAACACGGCCTCCTTCGGCATCGTTTCGGCGGCGCCGCCGGGGCCAAACAGGATCGCTTCGGTCTGCGCCGCATTGACGACGACGCTGACCACGATGTCGGCGCCTCGAGCCGCCTCCGCCGGACTGCTCGCCCCCTTGCCGCCGTCGGCCACGAACCGCGCCACCGCATCCGCCGAGACGTCGCAGCCGGTCACCGCAAAGCCCGCGCGCTTGAGCGAGGTCGCCATGCCAAATCCCATCGAGCCGAGCCCGATCACGGCGACGTTCAATTGCGATGGCGACGACATGCGGCAGATCCCTGAAGCGTTTCCTGGTGATGTCCGGTTGGCCCGGACTGGACCTTGGGTAACACGGCTTGGCCGGGTTGCCAAAGCGTGAGACAAAGCGGCACAACGGCGACGATGAGGAAAGACGCGTGGCGGACACTGCGATTCGCGAGGCCATCTGCCGGTTCGGCCGCTCGCTGTTCGAGCGCGGGCTGACGCCCGGCTCCTCCGGCAATATCAGCGTGCGGCTGGAGGACGGCGGCTGGCTGGTGACGCCGACCAACGCTTCGCTCGGCTTCCTCGATCCCGCCCGGCTGTCGCGGCTCGATGCCTCGGGCCGACTGATGTCGGGCGATGCCCCGACCAAGGAGGTGCCGCTGCACACCGCGCTCTACCAGACGCGCGATGCGGCGCGCGCCGTGGTGCATCTGCACTCGACCCATTCGGTCGCGATCTCGATGCTGCCGGAGATCGACCCCCGCGCCGCATTGCCACCGCTGACACCTTATTATTTGATGCGCTGCGGGCAGACGGCGCTTGTGCCCTATCATCGCCCGGGCGATCCGGCCGTGGCCGACGCCATCAAGGGCCTCGCCGGCAAATACGCCTCGGTGCTGCTGGCCAATCACGGTCCCGTCGTCTCCGGCGATACGCTGGAGGCCGCCGTGTTCGCGATGGAAGAGCTCGAAGAGACCGCAAGGCTCTATCTGCTGCTACGCGGGCTCAACCCGCGTCATCTGTCGCCGCAGCAGGTCGCCGACCTCGTCAAGGTGTTCGGCCTCAGTCTGCCCGAACACGCCGATCATCCCTGATCGCAGCGGTCCCGTGGAAGCGCATGCAGTACCCTGCACCATCGCCCGCCGAGATCGAAGCCGCCACCCGCGTGCTGTTCGACGAGGCGAGGTTCTATCGCTGGTTTCCGATCACGACCGAGTCCTATGAGATCTTCGCCGAGTCCGACCGGGTCGGCGCCGCCGAATTGCGCGGCATTGCCGAGCGCATGCTGATGGCGGCTGCCCACGCCAAGCTGGGAACAAGATTGCGCTAGCTGAAGCGAAAGAACTCTGGCGCACGTTCGCGCTTCGCGGCGCGCACCGTTGAGGCGAGCCCCGCTGTCACCCTCCCCTGGAGGGGGAGGGTCGGCTCACATGGAGCGCAGCGGAATGTGAGCCGGGGTAGGGTGATCTCTCCGCTTGCACCGGTTTCCGCGGCTCACCCCACCCCGCTCGCCCGCTTCGCGCGCGAGCGACCCACCCCCTCCAGGGGAGGGTGACCGCGAGATCGCGGCGCCTGCCGTGGCGTCACGCTCCGTCTTGTCAGCGCAAAGCTTTGATGCCTAATATTGAGGCAGAACTTGGCTGCGCAGGCACTCAGCGGCCGCTCGATCGATAGGCAGACACTGGCGAATTGCGCGCAGCCGCGCGACCGGCGTCTCCACCATCGATTGTAGTGGCGCCCGCTTCACACGCCTGGTGCACGGGCAGGGACGGGCTAAGGTGCCTCCACAACGTCGTGGTTGCCGTTGTTTTCTCGGAGAATCGTCCGGCACGAGCCAAGCGGCCGCCGGAGCAGACGGCGTATGCCGGCCTCTTGCATACGGTTCGGCTGAAGCGCGCGCTCTTTATGCACACGGCAATCCGGTTTCCGGTCATTGGCATATCCGTTGCAGACACCACGCAGGTCGGAAGCCGGGCGTTCGACCATGCGTGCGAGCACTCATGCCCGGCTGACGGCAACGATCGAAGACACGGAGGGCGGATGGCGGCGGGCGCGAGCTTGGAACTGGTGAAGGTGACGAAGATGTACGGTCACGTCACCGCCGTCGACGCAATCGACCTGCGGATTCCCGCAGGGTCCTATTGCTGCCTGCTCGGCCCTTCCGGCTGCGGCAAGACCTCGACCTTGCGCATGATCGCCGGACACGAGTCCGCGACCTCGGGCGACATCATCGTCGGCGCGAAGAACGTCACCGAGCTGCCGCCAGCGGGCCGCGGCACTGCGATGATGTTCCAGTCCTATGCGCTATTTCCGCATCTTTCCGTGATCGACAACGTCGCCTTCGCGCTCAAGATGAAGGGCGTCTCGAAACCCGAGCGCCACGCGCGGGCGCGCGAGCTGCTCGAACTCGTGGACATGCAGAGCTATGCCGGCCGCCTGCCGGCGCAGCTGTCCGGCGGCCAGCAGCAGCGCGTGGCGCTGGCGCGCGCGCTGATCACCTCGCCGCAGATTCTGCTGCTCGACGAGCCCTTGTCGGCGCTCGATCCGTTCCTGCGCCTGCGCATGCGCGCCGAGCTGAAGCGGCTGCAGCGCGAGCTCGGCCTCACCTTCATCCACGTCACCCACGGCCAGGACGAGGCGATGGCGCTGTCCGATCTCGTCGTGCTGATGAATGGCGGCCGCATCGAGCAGCAGGGCAGCCCGCGCGAGATCTTCAACCATCCGCGCACCGAGTTCGCCGCCCGCTTCATCGGCGGCCACAACGTCATCCCGCTGAACGGCGAGACCTTCGCGGTGCGCGTCGACCGCATCCAGCTGAAGGCGCCGAACGCGGCGATCGACGGGCCGGCGGTGCCGGGCACGATCAGCAAGATCGAATATCAGGGCACGTACGTGCTGGTGGCGGTCGCGACCGATGGCGGCCCCGAGATTTCGGCGCAGCTCAGCGACGACCAGTTCGATGCCGAGACGCACGTGATCGGCGAGCGCGTCGTCGTCACCTGGAATCCAGCCTACGCCGATGCTCTGACGCCCCGCCCTGCCGCAGCCGCGCCCGCTGCGGAGCTGGTCGCCTGATTTCGTTTGCTCGTTCTTTCTTTCCTCAAGGAGATGATCATGACTGATCGATCGAAGAAGACCCCTATCAGCCGCCGCTCGCTGCTCAAGGGCGCGGCCGGCGTCGCCGGTCTCGCCGGCACGGGCACGCTGCTCAGCGCGCCCTACGTCCACGCCGCCGACCCGAAGGTGCTGCGCTATCTCGGCACTGCCGTGAACGAGGGCGACGAGATCGCCAAGAAATGCCTCGCCGACACCGGCATCAAGATCGAATACATCACGGCGACCACCGATGACGTCACCAAGCGCGTCATCACCCAGCCGAACTCGTTCGACGTGCTCGACACCGAATATTTCTCGCTGAAGAAGCTCGTGCCGTCGGGCAACATCTTTCCGCTCGATGCGCGCAAGATCAAGGAGTTCAACAACATCACGCCCGTGTTCACCAAGGGCGAGCTGCCGAACGGCAAGAAGATCGGCGGCCAGGGCACCGCGCCCTGGAAGGTGCTGTATCTCGACGGTCCGAACTCCAAGACCTTCTCGGCGACGCCGACCGAATACGTCACGCTGATCCCGACCGTCTACAACGCCGACACGCTCGGCATTCGTCCCGACCTCATCAAGCGTCCGATCTCGTCCTGGGCCGAGCTGCTCAACCCCGAGTTCAAGGGCAAGGCCTCGATTCTCAACATCCCCTCGATCGGCATCATGGACGCCGCCCTCGTCGTCGAGGCGACCGGCCAGTACAAATATGCCGACAAGGGCAACATGACCAAGGCCGAGATCGACCTGACCATGAAGGTGCTGACCGAGGCCAAGAAGGCCGGCCAGTTCCGCGCGTTCTGGAAGGACTTCAACGAGTCGGTCAACCTGATGGCCTCGGGCGAGACCGTGATCCAGTCGATGTGGTCGCCGGCCGTCACCAAGGTGCGTTCGATGGGCATTCCTTGCGTGTTCCAGCCGCTGAAGGAAGGCTATCGCTCCTGGGCCTCGGGCTTCTGCGTCTCGAAGGCGGTGGGCGGCAGCCCGAAGCTCGACTGGGCCTATGAGTTCGTCAACTGGTACCTGTCCGGCTGGGCCGGCGCCTATCTCAACCGCCAGGGCTACTACTCGGCCGTGCTCTCCACCGCCAAGGCCAACATGACCGAGGACGAGTGGGGCTACTGGATGGAAGGCAAGCCCGCCAAGGCCGACATCAAGGCGCCGGACGGCACCTTGATGGAGAAGGCCGGCGCGGTGCGCGACGGCGGCTCCTACGACGACCGCATGGGCGGCGTGGTCTGCTGGAACGCGGTCATGGACGAGAACGACTACATGGTCCGCAAGTGGAACGAGTTCATCGCAGCTTGATCTGATCAGCCATGCTGCCGCGCCCATGCTCATGGGCGCGGCAGCAGACTTTTCCAGCGCCCAGCATCCGCATCGACAGGTTTTCGCCCGTGGCCGTGACGATCGACAATTCGCCCGACACCATAGCTCCGGCGGACAGCGGCTTTCGCAGGCTCGCCATGCGCTCGATCGCCTGGCTTCAAGCCGGCCCGATGATGCTGGTGTTCGCGCTGTTCTTCCTGCTGCCGCTGGTGCTTGTCGTCATCGTCAGCGTCTGGGACTACAATGAGTACGAGATGATTCCGGCGCTCAGCTTCCGTGGCTATACGGACACGTTCGAGGGTTGCGTCGCCAATCTGCCCGAGCTGTGCACGATCCTGAAGACCTATCTGAAGACGCTGAAGCTGTGCCTGCTGACCTGGGGCCTGACGCTCCTGATCGGTTTCTGGGTCGCCTACTTCCTCGCCTTCCACGTCCGCAGCAAGACCTGGCAGATCGTGCTGTCGCTGTTGTGCACGATCCCGTTCTGGACCTCCAACGTCATCCGCATGATCGCCTGGGTCCCCCTGCTCGGCCGCAACGGCCTCGTCAACCAGGGGCTCGTCGGCGCAGGCGTGATCAACAAGCCGATCGAATGGCTGCTGTTCTCGGAATTTTCCGTGGTGCTGGCGCTGGTGCACCTGTTCACCTTCTTCATGGTGGTGCCGATCTTCAATTCGATGATCCGCATCGACAAGCGCCTGATCGAGGCCGCCTATGACGCCGGCGCGTCGGGCTGGCAGACGCTTGTCAACATCGTCATTCCCCTGTCGAAGCCCGGCATCGTGATCGGCTCGATCTTCGTCATCACCATCGTGATGGGCGACTTCGTCACCATCGGCGTGATGGGCGGCCAGCAGATCGCCTCCGCCGGCAAGATCATCGAGGCGCGCCTCTCGGCGCTGCAATTCCCGGCGGCCGCGGCGAATGCCGTGATCCTGCTCGGCATCACCATCATCATCATCTCCGCGCTGACGCGGATCGTCGACGTCCGCAAGGAGCTCTGAGAGATGGGAGACAAGCGCCCGCGCTCTTTCTACATCCTGGCAGCGTTCTTCTCGGCCTATGTGCTGTTCCTGTACGGGCCAATGATCGCGATCTACATCCTGTCGTTCCAGGGCCCCGACGGCGGCCTCACCTTTCCGATGAACGGCGTGTCGCTCACCTGGTTCGGCAAGGTGTTCTCCGGCGGCGGCATCGTCGACATCGGCGCCGCGTTCAAGCGGTCGCTGGCGCTCGGCCTCGTCGTGATGGTCATCACCGTGGTGCTGTCGGTCGCCGCCGGCATGGCGTTCCGCAAACCGTTCCGCGGCGCCTCGATCCTGTTCTACACCGCCATCGCCAGCCTGATCATGCCGTCGATCATCACCTCGCTCGGCATCGCGCTGGAGTTCCGCCTGATCGACGACTTCATCAACAAGCATGCCGCCGATTACGGCCTCGGCTGGCTGGCCGAGGGCCACACCACCGCGATGGGCCTGTTCACGTCGGGCTTAGGGGCGCACCTGACCTGGACGCTGCCATTCGGCCTCCTGATCATGTTCGCGATCTTCAACCGCTTCGACGGCCGCCTCGAGGAAGCCGCCCGCGACCTCGGCGCCACGCCCTGGCAGACCTTCCGCCACGTCGTGCTGCCGATCATCCTGCCCTCGGTGGTCGGCATCGGCCTGTTCGGCTTTACCTTGTCTTGGGACGAGCTCGCCCGTTCAAGCCAGGCGATTGGGTCAGTGAACACCTTGCCTCTGGAACTGCAGGGCCTGACGACGACGGTGACCAAGCCGGATATCTACGCCCTGGGCACGCTGACCTCAGCGGTGTCCTTCGTGGTGATCTTCGCCGCGCTGTTCGTGATTCTGGTGCTGCAGGCCCGCCAGCGCCGGCAGGGCTCGGATGCAGGTAAGGGGATGGTGTAAGTCAGCGCCGAGAACTCTCACGCGTCATATCGCGACGCTTTCACTGCACCGCAAGCACGGTGCCCATGAATGCGCCCTCGCCCCTTGTGGGAGAGGGCATGTAGGAAAGAGCAGCAAACTCGGTTGGGTGAGGGGTCTGCCTCTACGAGCGCCGCTCGCGGAAAGAGACCCCTCACCCAACCGCGTACGCGGATGGGCCGCACATGCCCTCTCCCACAAGGGGCGAGGGCGCTGTATCTGGCAGCGCTGTTGTCTCACCGCTTGCTCGGCGCGTAGGGTGGGCAAAGGCGCGCCCACATCATTGCCGTCAGCACTGCTGTTTTGCGCCCCGTGCCCACCGGCCGCGCTCACCAGCACCGGCGGTGGGCACGCGGCGCCTGACGGCGTCGCTTTGCCCACCTACCCGACTACAATCCCAGATACGCCTTCCGCACATCCTTGTTGCCGCTGATCTCGGCGGCCGTGCCCTGCATCAGCACGCGTCCCGTCTGCAGGATGTAGGCCCTATCCGCAATCTCCAGACACTCGGCCATGCGCTGCTCGACGATCAGCACGGTCATGCCGGCGTCGCGGATTTTCTTCACCGCCTGGAAGATCTCGTCGACCAGCTTCGGCATGATGCCCTGCGACGGCTCGTCGAGCATCAGCAGCCGCGGCCGGGTCATCAGTGCGCGGCCGATCGCCAGCATCTGCTGCTCGCCGCCCGACAGCGTCTCCGCGCGCTGATCCATCCGCTCGGACAGCCGCGGGAACAGCTTGAAGACGAAGTCGAGCGGCTCCTCGCGGTTGGCCTCGCCGCGAAACATGTAGCTGCCGAGGCGCAGATTGTCGCGCACCGCGAGCCGCGGGAACAGCCGCCGGTTCTCCGGCACGTAGGCGATGCCCTTGGCCGTGATCAGATGCTGGGCCATGCCGTCGATGCGGTTGCCATCGAAGGTGACGGAGCCGGCGCGCGGCCGCTCAGCGCCGGCGATCGACTTCAGCAAGGTCGACTTGCCCGCGCCATTGGCGCCGGCGACGCAGACGATCTCGCCCTTGTTGACATCGATCGACACGTTAGAGATGGCGACGAGGCCCTGATAGGCGGTGGTGACGTCACGCACCGACAGCATGGCGGTCTCCCAGATAGGCGGAAATGACTTTGGGATCACGGACGACGTCCGTGGGCTTGCCTTCGATCAGCACCTTGCCGAGATCGAGCACGATGGCGCGGTCGACCAGCGGCATGACGATCTCCATGACGTGCTCGACCATCAGCACCGTGATGCCGGTGTCGCGTACGCGGCGGACGAGCTCGACGCCCTTCTGCGATTCGACCGGCGTAAGCCCCGTCAGCACCTCGTCGAGCAGCAGCAGCTTCGGCTCGGTCGCAAGCGCCCGCGCCACTTCGAGCCGCCGCTTCTCCGACGGCACGAGATCGCTGGCCAGCACGTCGGCCCGAGCGCCGAGGCCGCAGAACTCCAGCACCTCGTGCGCCCTGCGCCTGGCATCGCGCATGTGAGTGGTGCGCACCAGGGAGCCGACGATGACGTTCTCGATCACCGTCATGGTCTCGAAGCTCTTCACCACCTGGAAGGTGCGGCCGATGCCGCGCTGGCAGCGCTCGGCTGCCGGCAGCGCCGTGACGTCCTCGCCGTCGAAGATGATCTGACCTTCGGTCGGCTTGAACGCGCCGGCGATCAGGTTGAACAAGGTCGACTTGCCGGCGCCGTTCGGACCGATCAGGCCGACGATCTCGCCGCGCCCGACCTTGATCGAGACGTCGGAGTTGGCCGTCAGGCCCGAGAAGCGCTGGGTGATGTTGCGCGTTTCCAACAAAGCCGTCATGACGCCACCGCCTCTCGGACCGGCTGAGCCGCCGGCTTGGGCTTGCGGGAGAACAGGCTGACCAGGCCCTGCGGCCGCGCCAGCGAGATCGCGATGATCAGGCCGCCATAGACGATCAGATCGACGCCGCGGCCGGAGCCGCCGATATAGGAGCGGGTCAGCTCGGTGAGCGGGATCAGGATCACCGCGCCCAGCAGCGGTCCCCAGAGGGTGCCGATGCCGCCGAGCACGGCCGGAAGCGCCATCAGCAGCGAGAACTGGAATCCCATCACGCTTTCGGGGTCGATGTAGCTGACGAACTGCGCATAGAAGCTGCCGCCGATCGCCACCAGGAACGCGGACACGGCTGCGGCACCCATCTTGGAGTTGAACACGTCGACGCCCAGGCTCTCGGCCGCGACCGGATTGTCCTTCACCGCGCGCCACCAATAGCCCCACTTCGAGTCCTCCAGCCACCAGGTCACCAGCCAGGCGACGCAGGCGAGCCCGAGGGCAAAATAGAAGTATGGCAGCTTGGAGCGCGTGAACTGGAACGTCACCCAGGAGTCACGCCGCACCGGGATATCGATGCCGAGCGCAGCGCCGGCCCAGTCCCAATTGTGGAACAGCAGCAGCGTGATTTCGGCGATCACGATGGTGGCGATGACGAAGTAATGGCCGCCGAGCCGGAAGCAGGGATAGCCGAGCGCCATCGCGATGATGGCGGACAGCACGCCCCCGGAGAGCATGCCGAACCAGGGCAGTACGCCGAACTTGGTGAACAGGATCGCGGTCGTGTACGCTCCGAGTCCGAAATAGAGCGCATGGCCGAGCGAGATCTGTCCGCAATAGCCGGACAGGATGTTCCAGCTCTGCGACAGCGCCCCATACATCAGGGTCAGCACCATGATGTTCTGGACGTAGACGTCCTTGACGAACATCGGCACGACAGCTGCGATGGCCGTGAGGAAGGCGGCGACAACGAGGTCGCGCCGGCGACGTTGAATGAATGCCTTGTCCATCAGATCGATCCGAACAGGCCGCGCGGGCGGACGAAAACAACGAGGAGGTAGACGCCGTAGATGCCGACGGTCTTCAGCGACGGCGGCAGGATCAGCGTGGTGATGGCCTCGACGAGGCCGACCACGATGCCGCCGGCAAAGGCCCCGAACACGCTGCCGAAGCCGCCGAGCGCCACCGTCACATAGGCGATGGTCGCGAACGAGGCGCCGACGTCGGGAAACACGTAGAAGAAGATCGCCATGACGGCACCGGCAAGACCGACCAGTGCCGCGCCGAGGCCCCAGCCGAGCGCGAACACCTTGTTCTTGTCGATGCCGACCAGCGCCACCGCGCCGGCATCCTCACGCGTCGCCTCCAGCGCCCGGCCGAAATCGGTGCGGTGGATGAAGAAGTAGAGCCCGGCAAAGGCCGCGATCGCGATCAGCGCGCCGATCAGCTGCGGCTGCGGCAGATAGATGCCGGCGATCGAGATCGTCTTGCCGCCCAGCCAGGAGTGCGGGATGCTGCGATAATCCGGCGTGAAGAAGTACTGCGCGACGCCGCGCATCAGCACCGCCAGGCCGAAGGTGGAGAAGATCTGCACCATGCCGGTATTGGCCTTGGCCCTGACCGCAAATCTGACGATCAGCAAGTAGACCACCGCGCCGAACACGAACAGCGCGGCGGCGACCAGCGGCGCCGACAACAATGGATCGAGCGCGAAGAACGCGAACAGGAAGAAGGTCGCGTACATCGCGATCATCAGGAACTCGCCATGGGCGAAGTTCACGACGTCCATCAGGCCGAAGATGAGCGCCAGGCCCACGGCGATCAGGCCGTAGAGCAGGCCCATCAGCAGGCCGCTGGCCAGACTTTGAATGATTGTTTCTGCTGTCACAGGCTTTGCCCCCAACTCTCGATGTGACACGGGATGTCGTCCCGGCGAAAGCCGGGACCCATAACCACGACTGTTCTTGTGGGGCACGACGACAGACAATCATCGTCCAACCACGGCCTCGGCATATGGGTCCCGGGTCGGCGCCGCCACGCGCTGGCGCGCGTCGCGGCTTGCCCGGGACGACATCCGAGATAATTACTTCATCGGCCAGATGGCGTCGGCGACCGCGGCCTGGGCCGGGAAGATGGTGACGAACTTGCCGCCGACATATTGCAGCAGCACCGGATCGGCGTCGTTGTTCTGGCCACTCTCGTCGAACTTCACCCGCTTCCACGGCATGATGGTCTGCGCGCCCGGCATGTCGGTCGCCGCCAACGCGTCGCGGATCTTCTCGCCGTCGACGGACTTGGCGCGGTTGATGGCGTCGGCCATCACGATCAGACCCATGAACTGACGCGAGGAGAAGTCGTTCAGGTCCTTGCCGGACTTCGCCTTGAACATGTCGTTGATCTTGCCGACCATCGGCCGCTTGGCGGCGAGGTCGAGCGAGAACGAGCCGCGCGAGATCACGCCTTCGAGCTTGTCGCCGACCGCGTCGTACAGCGCCTTCTCGGAGAAGCCGGCGTCCTGCGCCACGATCGCGTTCGGCTTGTAGCCGAGCTCGGCCATGGTCTTGACCAGCAGGATGCCGTCGGTGGTGTAGCTCGACGGCATCAGTACGTCGGCGTTGGCGGCCTTGAGCTGCTGCACCTCGGCCGACAGCGACGGCGAGTTGGCGCGGTACTTGATGTCGGCGACGACCTTGTAGCCGCGCTCATTGGCGAGCTTGAGCTGGGCATTGCCGGAATCGGTGCCGAAGATGGTGTCCTCGTGGAACAGCGCCAGGGTCTCGATCTTGGTGCCCTTCTTCTTCATCGCATCGAAGAAGTCGAACATCGCCGCCGAGAACATCTCGTCATGCGGCGCGGCGCGGAAATAATACTTCAGGCCGCGGCGATGCAGGCTCGGCGAGGAGTTGTCGGCCGACAGATACGGGATCTGGTAGCGTTCGCAGGTCTGGCTCGCGGTGACCGCGACGGAGCTCTGATACGAGCCGATGACGGCGGCCACCTTCTCCTGCGTGATCAGGCGCTCGGCTTCGGCGCGGCCCTTCTGCGGGTCGGCCTGGTGGTCGGCGAACACCAGCTTGAGCTTGGCGCCGCCGAGGCCCGGCAGGCCCTCGGTACGGGCAAGCGGCAGATCGTAGTCATATTTGCCGTTGATGATCTCGGCGGCGGTCTCGAACGCGCGCTGCGCGTCGACGCCGATCTGGGCGCTGGCGCCCGAGAACGGATAGATGATGCCGATCTTCACTTCGGAGGTCTGGGCGCGGGCGGCGATCGGGCCGAGCGCAGCGGCGGCGGTGGCTCCAAGCAGGACGTTACGGCGCGTGATGGTCATTGCGATATCCTCTGGGGTAAACGACTGAGAGCGATGAAGGCAGAGAACTCCGAGCGGTCCGGCGACGCTCAGAGGACGGCGAGGTCCTTGTTCTTGAGATCGGTGATCAGCATCAGCCCCGGCGCATGGGTGATGGCGAACGGCAGCCTGGCTGCCGCGATCACCGCTTGCGGCGTGACGCCACAGGCCCAGAACACCGGGATTTCGTCGGCGGCGACCGGCACGGGATCGCCGTAGTCGGGCTTGTTGATGTCGGCGATGCCGATCTGATCGGGATGGCCGAGATGCACCGGCGCGCCATGCACGGCCGGAAAGCGCGTCGTGATCTGCACCGCGCGGATCGCCTGCGCCGGCTTGAACGGGCGCATCGACACCACCATGGGGCCTGCGAACGGCCCCGACGGCGTGCAGGCGATGTTGGTGCGATACATCGGCACGCGGCAGCCCTGCTCGATGTGACGGATCGGCAGACCGTCGGCCATCAGCGCCTCCTCGAAGGAGAACGAGCAGCCGAGCACGAAGGTGACGAGATCGTCACGCCAGTGCGTCATCAGATCGGTCGGCTCCTCCACCATCTCGCCGTCGCGCCAGACGCGATAGCGCGGCACGTCGGTGCGGATGTCGAGATCGGCGCCGAGCGCCGGGATATGCGGATTGCCAGGATCGGACATGCCGATGATCGGGCACGGTTTGGGATTGAGCTGGCAGAAGCGGTGGAAGGCGCCGGCATATTGCTCGGGCAGGATCGCCAAATTGCCCTGGACGAAGCCGTTGGCAACGCCCGCCGTGCTCCAGCCTTTGCCGGATCGATAGTCCAGCCGCGCCTGATGGCTGGGGAGAAGCTCGGCCGCGGCGGCCGGTTGCTGCAGTGCCACAGAAACAGTCATGTGAGCCATTTGCCTAATATCTCGACAAACTCACTGAATATCAGCCATGCTATAAAGTCTAATCTTCATTTTTAATCAGGATCGATAAATCAAATTGATCCGAGGCGGGCACGATGTTGGATTTCCGTTCCATCGAGACGTTCCTCTGGGTGGTGAAGCTCGGCAGCTTCCGGGGCGCGGCGCAGCGCCTCAACACCACCCAGCCAGCCATCTCCCAGCGCATCGCGCAGCTCGAGCGCGAGCTCGGCGTCAAGCTGCTCAACCGCGACCATCGCGTGGCCTCGCCCACGGCGAGCGGCCGGCAGATGCTGGTCTATGCGGAGAAGCTGATCGGCCTGCGCGCGGAGATGCTGGCCGAGGTCGGCGACCGCTCGGCGATGCGTGGCGTGCTCCGGCTCGGCGTCGCCGAGACCATCGTGCACGACTGGCTGCCGCGGCTGATCAAGAGCGTCAACGAGAGCCATCCGAACCTGTCGCTTGAGATCGAGGTCGATGTCACGCCGAACCTGCATGCGCGGCTGCTGGCGCAGGAGATCGAGCTCGCCTTCGCGCTGGGATCGCCGACCGAGTCGGGCATCCGCAGCCGCGTGCTGTGCGACTATCCGATCAGCTTTCTCGCAAGCCCGGCTCTCGGCTTCGGTGACGGCGTGGTGACCGCGGAGCAGATGGCGCGGTTTCCGATCATCACCTTCCCGCGCAAGACCCAGCCCTATGACAACGTGCGCTCGCTGTTCAATCGGCCGCATCTGCCGCCGATGCGGCTGCATGCCAGCGCCTCGCTCGCGACCGTGATCCACATGGCGATCGAGGGCCTCGGGGTCGCCGTCATTCCCGCGGCGATCGTCGCCAATGAGCTTGCGACCGGACGGCTGCAGGAGCTCAAGACGGACTTGCGGATCCCGCCGCTGACCTTCACCGCGAGCTGGCTGTCGTCGCCCGAGATGGTCGCGATCGAGCGCGTCGCCGAGCTCGCAGCCCGGACGGCGCAGACGGCCAGCCATCCCTCGGCATCGGTTGACGCCGCCGTCGCGGCGCGCGATGGACAGGATGCCGGAGTACAGGGATTTCAAGCATGAGCCGCGCCGTCACCAATCTGCAGATCGATTCCGCCCGCCTCTGGGACAGCATCCACGAGACCGCCAAATTCGGCGGCACGCCGAAGGGCGGCGTGCGGCGGCTCACCCTGAGCCAGGAGGACAAGCAGGTCCGCGACTGGTTCCGCAAGGCCTGCGAGGACGCCGGGCTCGAGGTTCACATCGATGCGCTCGGCTCGATGTTCGCGCTCCGCAAGGGGCGCGACATGTCGAAGCCCCCTGTCGGCCTCGGCTCGCATCTCGACACCCAGCCGACCGGCGGCAAGTTCGACGGCATCCTCGGCACGCTCGGCGCGCTGGAGGTGATCCGCACGCTCAACGATGCCGGCATCGAGACCGACGCGCCGCTGTGCATCGTCAACTGGACCAACGAGGAAGGCTCGCGCTTCGCCCCGGCGATGATGGCCTCGGCCGCCTATGTCGGCGACTTCACCGTCGAGGACATTCTGTCGCGCAAGGACGCAGCGGGCACCACGGTCGGCGCGGCGCTGGACGAGATCGGCTATCGCGGCGCGACCGCGGTCGGCACGCAGAAATTCTCGGGCTTCGTCGAGCTGCACATCGAGCAGGGCCCGATCCTGGAGGCCGAGAACAAGACCATCGGCGTGGTCGATCACGGCCAGGGCGTGTTCTGGTACGACGGCAAGATCACGGGCTTCGAGAGCCATGCCGGATCGACGCCGATGCCGCTGCGCCGCGACGCGCTGCTGGCGCTGTCGGAGTTCGCGCTGACCCTGGAGCAGATCGCGCTCAAGCTCGGACCGAATGCGGTGGCGACCATCGGCGAAGCCGTGATCGCCAATCCCTCGCGCAACGTCATTCCCGGCGAGATCGCCTTCACCATCGACTGCCGCAGCGCCAATGCCGATACTTTGGAGGCGCTCGATGCCAGCCTGCGCGCGGCCGCAAGCGAGATTTCGAAGAAGCGCCGCGTCGAGATCGCGATCGACCAGGTCTGGCGCAAGCCGCCGACGCATTTCGATCCCAAGCTGGTCGACGCCGTCGAGCGCGCCGCCGGCACGCTCGGCTATGCGCACCGCCGCATCACGTCAGGAGCCGGCCACGACGCCTGCAACCTCAACACCATCATGCCGGCGGCGATGGTGTTCGTCCCCTGCAAGGACGGCATCAGCCACAACGAGCTGGAGGACGCGACGCAATCCGACTGCGCGGCAGGTGCGAATGTGCTGCTGCACACCGTGCTGTCGCTGGCCGGCGTGGCGTCGTAGTCCAGTGGAAGCTCATCAGGAGGTATCCGTGCGCGGAGTTTTCATCGACGCCAACGACTCACTGGCCGAGATCTTCGAGCGGCAGCGCAAGCCGGGCGATCCGGAGATGCGCGTGCATCTCGATCCCGACATCAAGCCGGAGGATTGGCCCGCCATCCTCGACGGCGCCGAGATCGGCGTGGTCGACCACACCGCGCTGCCCACCGGGGTCGCGAAGCAGTGCAAGGGGCTCAAGCACGTCGTCTTCCTCGGCACCGGCGCGCGCAGCTACATGAATCCGGAGGAGCTGGCCGAGCTCGGCATCACGGTGCACCTCATCAAGGGCTACGGCGACACCGCCGTGGCGGAAGCCGCCATCGCGCTGATGTGGGCCTCGGCCCGCGGCATCGCGCAGATGGACCGCGAGATGCGCGCCGGCAACTGGCTGCGCGACGACGGCATGCAGCTCACCGGCAAGACGCTCGGCCTGGTCGGCTTCGGCGGCATCGCCGCCGAGGTCGCGCGCATCGCATCCGGCAGCGGCATGACGGTGATCGCCTGGAACCGGTCGCCGAAGAGCCATCCGGGAGTGAACTTCGTCGAACTCGACACGCTGCTCAAAGAGAGCCACGTCGTCTCGCTGCATCTCCTCCTCAACGACGAGACCCGCGGCTTCCTGTCGCGCGAGCGCATCGCGCAAATGCGCAAGGGCGTGATCTTCGTCAACACCGCCCGCGCCGCCATCGTCGACGAGGTCGCGATGATCGATGCCTTGCGCAGCGGCCACATCCGCCACGCCGGCCTCGACGTGTTCAACACCGAGCCCCTGCCCGCGGACCACGTGCTGACGACGATCCCGAACGTCACGCTGTCGGCGCATTCGGCGTTTCGCACGCCCGAAGCGAGCGAGAATTTGATCCACGCCGCGTGGGAGCACTGCCGAAGGGTGGCAAAGGAGTAGTTGTCGACGCGTAGGGTGGGCAAAGCAGCCGCCCGCAGGGCGGCCGAGTGCCCACTGCGCATCCGTGTTCACGCGGCAAGACGGTGGGCACGGCGCCACCGCGACTTCGTATGGAGATGCAGCAGAGCCGCCCACCCTACGGTCTTTCTCCGTCATTGCGAGCGAAGCAATCCAGGGCCGAGTGCGCGACTCTGGATTGCTTCGTCGCGGAGCCTGTCATCGGGCCGCGCGTTGCGCGGACCCGTTGGCTCCTCGCAATGACGGTTGGTGCGCGAGCTGTCGCCCCAAGCACCAGCGTCGTCCCGGCGAACGCCGGGACCCATACCGCGTGATTTTATCAGTGGCGCGCGGTGGCAGATGCCGGCAGCCACAACACCGGCCGGTGGTTATGGGCCCCGGCGTTCGCCGGGGCGACAACAAACAGCGTCGACTAATCCACCATGTCCGCAACGGCCTTGCCGCACGCCTCGGTATCCGCATTTCCGCCCAGATCCCGCGTCCGCAACGTCCGCTCGCCCAGCGTGCGCTCGATCGCGCCGACGATCGACTGCGCTGCGGTCTTCTCGCCGAGATGCTCCAGCATCATTGCGCCCGACCAGATCATGCCGATCGGATTGGCGATGCCCTGCCCCGCGATATCGGGCGCGGAGCCGTGCACGGGCTCGAACACCGACGGGAAATTGCGCTCCGGATTGATGTTGCCCGACGGCGCGATGCCGATGGTGCCGGTGCAGGCCGGGCCGAGATCCGACAGGATGTCGCCGAACAGATTGGAGCCGACGACGACGTCGAACCAGTCCGGATGCAGCACGAAGTTCGCGGTGAGGATGTCGATGTGGTACTTGTCCCACTTCACGCCCGGATAGTTCTTGGCCATCGCCTCGACGCGCTCGTCCCAATACGGCATCGTGATCGAGATGCCGTTGGACTTGGTCGCCGACGTCAGATGCTTCTTCGGCCGCGATTGCGCCAGCTCGAAGGCGAACTTCAGGATGCGGTCGACGCCGGTGCGGGTCATCACCGTCTGCTGCGTGACGAACTCGCGATCGGTATCCGGGAACATGCGGCCGCCGACGGACGAGTATTCGCCTTCGGTGTTTTCGCGCACCACCCAGAAATCGATGTCGCCGGGCTTGCGGCCCGCCAGCGGACTGGGCACGCCGGGCATCAGGCGCACGGGACGCAGGTTCACATACTGGTCGAACTCACGGCGGAACTTGATCAGCGAGCCCCACAGCGAGACGTGGTCGGCGATCTTGGCCGGCCAGCCGACGGCGCCGAAATAGATCGCGTCATGGCTGCCGATCTGCGTCTTCCAGTCGTCCGGCATCATCTGGCCGTGCTTCTCGTAGTAGTCGTAGCTCGAGAAGTCGAAATGATCGAACTGCACCGCGACGCCGTGCTTCTTGGCAGCCGCCTCGATCACGCGCAGCCCCTCGGGCATGACCTCCTTGCCGATGCCGTCACCGGGAATGACTGCGATACGATAGGGCTTCTTGCTCATCGAGCGGATCCTTGCGGGTTGCGCCGGTTGGCCCGGCTGAATTTGTCGATCGCCTGAATGGACCAAACGGCCGACGAGCGCAACGCTGCGGTGCAAGATTGACCGCATGGCTGACGCGCAAGACAATCGCACAAGCCAAACCGGTCTCCTCTTCATCCAGCGAGAGTTGTCATGGACCTTCATCTGCGCGGCAAGCGCGTCCTCATCACCGGCGCCTCCAAGGGCATCGGCGCCGCGGCGGCCGAGGCCTTTGCCGAGGAAGGCTGCCACGTCCGCCTCGCCGCGCGCAGCGCCGACCGCCTGTCGGCGCTGGTGGAGCAGCTCCGGTCGAAGCATCAGATCGACGCGGCGGCGCATGTGGTCGACCTGCGCAAGTCCGAGGATGTCACGCGGCTCGCGCAGGAAGCGGCGGACATCGACATCCTCGTCAACAATGCCGGCGACATTCCGGGCGGACCGATCGACAAGATCGACGAGGCGACCTGGAGGCATGCCTGGGATCTGAAGGTGTTCGGCTTCATCAACCTGGCGCGGCTGGTCTACGCCCAGATGAAGGCGCGCGGATCGGGCGTGATCATCAACGACATCGGCGCCGCCGGCGAGAAGTTCGACGCCAACTACATCTGCGGCAGCGCCGGCAATGCGGCGCTGATGGCCTTCACCCGCGCGCTCGGCTCCAAGAGCCTTGCCGACAACATCCGAGTCGTCGGCATCAATCCCGGCCCTGTCGGCACCGACCGCCACGTGACCCTGCTGAAGACCCGCGCGAGGCAGCAGTTCGGCGACGAGAGCCGCTACACGGAATTCCAGAAAGGTCTCCCGCTCGGCCGCCCGGCGTATCCGCGCGAGATCGCCGACCTGATGGCGTTCCTCGCGTCCGACCGCGCCGGCTACACCTCCGGTGTGATCTATACCGTCGATGGCGGCATCAGCGCAGGGTGGGGTTGATCGCCGCGACCTTCCCACGTCGCCGCAAACGTGATCTACAACGTCGCGCCGGACGCTTGCCATCAGGAGAACCGCACTTTGGCCGACCAGGGATTGATCCGCGAGACCGCCTGCACCGTCGTCGACAAGTTGAAGGCCGGCGAGGTCACGCCGCTCGATTGCCTCGATGCGCTGGAAGCGCGCATTTCAGCCGTCGACGGCAAGGTCAATGCGCTGCCGACGCTGTGCTTCGACCGCGCCCGCGATCATGCCAAGGCGCTGATGAGCAAGCCCGCCGGTGCCCGCGGTCTGCTCGCTGGCCTGCCGGTGCCGATCAAGGACCTCACCGATGTTCAGGGCGTGCTGACCACGCAGGGCTCGCCGATCTTCAAGGACCGGATTCCGGAACGCTCCGATCTCATGGTCGAGCATCTCGAAGCCAATGGCGGCGTGATCTACGCCAAGTCGAACACGCCGGAGTTCGGCGCCGGCGCCAACACCTTCAACGAGGTGTTCGGGGCCACGCTCAATCCCTGGGACACATCGCGCTCGGCCGCCGGCTCCTCCGGCGGCGCCGCGGTGGCGCTGGCCACCGGCATGGCCTGGCTGGCGCATGGCTCGGACATGGGCGGCTCGCTGCGCAATCCCGCGAGCTTCTGCGGCATCGTCGGCCTGCGCCCGAGCTTCGGCCGCGTCGCGCATACGCCGGCGGTCGCCGTCGATCGCAATCTCGGCGTCCAGGGCCCGATGGCCCGCAATGTCGAGGACCTCGCGCTGCTGCTGGACGCGATGAGCGGCGAGCACGCCGCCGACCCGATCTCGCTGCCCTCGCCCGCGACCTCGTTCCTGGCGGCGGCCCGCTCCGGCAACAAGCCGGTGCGCGTCGCCTATTCGCCCGATCTCGGCATCACGCCGGTCGATCCCGAAGTGATTGCAGTGACCCGCAAGGCGGCGCAGCGCTTCGCTGAGCTGGGCGTCATCGTCGAGGAGGCGCATCCGGATTTCAGCGAGGCGCATGAATGCTTCCATGTGCTGCGCGCGCTCGACTTCGCGATGAGCAAGCAGGAGCTGCTGCGCACCAAGCGCGAGCAGTTGAAGCCCGAGGTGATCTGGAACATCGAGGAAGGACTGAAGCTCTCGGTCGCGCAGATCGCGCGCGCGGAGGCGCAGCGCGTGGCGATCACCGCACGCGCGGTAAAATTCTTCGAGACCTATGATCTGCTGCTGGCGCCGGCGACGATCGTGCCGCCCTTCCCGGTCGAGAACCGCTACGTCGCCGAATGCGCGGGGCACAAATTCGACAACTACGTGCAGTGGCTCGGCATCGTCTATGCGATCACGCTGGCCTGCTGCCCGGCCCTGTCGCTGCCCTGCGGCTTCACGGCATCGGGGCTTCCGGTGGGGCTGCAGGTGATCGCGGCGCCGCGCGCTGACGCCAAGCTGCTCGCCGGCGCCAAGGTGCTGGAGGACATCCTCGGCATAGCCAGCTCGACCCCGATCGATCCGCGCGCCCCGAAAAGCTGATCTGATCAGGGGCCTCATGGTTCGAGACGCCCGTCTTCTGGCGGGCTCCCTCAGGGGCGGCAGGTCTGCTTTGATTTGCGCCGAGTTCCATGCGCTGAACATGGGACCCATGTCCGTTATCGGCTGTTGGCAATTCGGGCGGCTGCCGTAGAAGGGCCGCAAACCACGCTTGCCCGGAGACCGGATATGACAGACCAGGCGATCGAGCCTGCCGTAGAGCCCGCTACGACGTTCAGCGACGTCGAGCGGCGCATCAAGGCCATCCTGATCGGCTCCGCCGGCAATCTGGTCGAATGGTACGACTTCTACGCCTACACGGCATTCGCCTTGTACTTCGCGCCGGCTTTCTTCCCGTCGAAGGACCCCGTCGTCGAGCAGCTCAACGCGGCCGTGGTGTTCGCCGCGACCTTCCTGATGCGCCCGCTCGGCGGCTGGCTGTTCGGCTACCTTGCCGACCAATATGGCCGCAGGCTGTCGCTGACGGTCTCCGTGCTCTGCATGTGCTTCGGCTCGCTGATCATCGCGGTGACGCCGACCTACGCCACCATCGGCATCGCCGCGCCGATCATCCTGGCGCTCGCCCGCGTCATCGAAGGCCTCAGTCTCGGCGGCGAATACGGCGCCAGCGCCACCTATCTCTCGGAGGTCGCCGACGCCAGGCATCGCGGCTTCTATTCCAGCTTCCAATACGTGACCCTGATCGGCGGCCAGCTCACCGCGATCATCGTGCTCCTGCTGCTCCAGAAGGTGTTTCTGACCACAGACGAGCTGAAGGCCTGGGGCTGGCGGATCCCGTTCTTCATCGGCGCGGGCCTTGCGATCTTTGTCGCGGTGATGCGGCGGAACCTGCACGAGACCGAGGCTTTCGTGGAGGCCAAGAAGAAAGCCGGTCCCTCCGGCTCGATGGCCGCACTATTCAAATATCCCCGCGAGCTCCTGCTCGTCGTCGGCCTCACCGCCGGTGGCACCGCCGCGTTCTACACCTTCACGACCTACATGCAGACTTTCGTGAAGCTGTCGGTCGGCCTGACCGAGGACCAGACCACGATGGTGATCTTCGGCTCGCTGCTGTTCGCCTGCGTGCTGCAGCCGCTGTACGGCGCGATCTCGGATCGCATCGGCCGCAAGCCGCTCTTGATCTTCTTCGGCATCGCCGGCACCTTGTCGACGATCCCGATCCTGACGGCACTGAAGGGCACCAAGGAGCCGTTGACAGCCTTCCTGCTGATCTGCGGCGCCTGGATCTTCACCGCCGGCTACACCTCGATCAATGCGGTCGTGAAGGCCGAGTTGTTCCCGACCAACGTCCGCGCGCTCGGCGTCGGCCTGCCCTACGCGATCACCGTGTCGCTGTTCGGCGGCACTGCGCCGGCGATCGCACTCTACTTCAAGAGCATCGGGCACGAGACCTGGTTCTATTATTATCTCACCGGCGTGATCTTCCTGTCGCTGCTCATCTATGCGACCATGCGCGACACCAAGCATGCATCCGCCATGCACCGGCATGACTAGAGCCGCGTGAATGAGCCGCACGACCCTGACGAGGTGCTGACATGGCCGACGAGTCCGGGCTGCCGCCCGAGAGCAAGCTGACCCGCAGCAAGGAGCGCTGGGCGCGCGAGGGCAAATTCCTGACCGGCCGCATCGTCAGGCCGGAGGACCAGCGCCTGCCGCCCGGCCAGCATCTGACCCGCGACTGGCCAGTGCTCGATCTCGGCCTGACGCCGTCGGTCACGTCCGAGCGCTGGCGGCTCGATGTCTACGGCGCGGTCGAAAATCCGCTGTTCTGGGATTTCGCGGCCTTCCGCGCCCAGGAGCAGCGCCAGTTCGTCTCCGACATCCATTGCGTCACGACCTGGTCGCGCTACGACAATCAATGGGAGGGGCTGGCGACGCGCGACCTGCTCGCCGCCTGCCGGCCGCGCGGCACCGCCGACTTCGTCGTGCTGCATTCCTATGACGGCTACACCACCAACCTGACGCTCGAGGATTTCGCCGCCGAGGACGCGCTGCTCGCGCACAGCTGGTCCGGCGCGCCCCTGACACAGGAGCATGGCGGCCCGGTCCGCGTCGTGGTGCCGCATCTGTATTTCTGGAAGAGCGCGAAATGGCTGAAGGCGATCGAGTTTCTCGAGGCCGACAAGCCCGGCTATTGGGAGGTGCGCGGCTATCACAACCGCGGCGATCCCTGGACCGAGCAACGCTATTCGGAGTGACGGCCTTCGCTAACGCCGAGCTGACGGAGCCGTAGGGTGGGCAAAGACGCGCAGCGTCGTGCCCACCATCATCCTGCCGAAAGAACGTGACACGTTTGGCTTCACCGTCCGGGACCGAGTTCATTGCAAATATCCGAGCGCGGCTGCGCGATACAGCGCCCTATCCCCTTGTGGGCCCCTTGTGGGAGAGGGCATCTCCGGCCTATCCAGTCACTCGGTCGGGTGAGGGGTGTCTCTCCACGGATACCTTGCTTGCGGACACATACCCCTCACCAAACCGGGCCTGCCGCTCTTTCCTACATGCCCTCTCCCGCAAGGGGAGAGGGCGCAATCACGACCAGCGGGCTGACGATCTGATCGTCATGTCCAAACGTGCCAGAGACCCAGCATGGAGTTCACCTCAGAGACCGGCAAGATCCCCAAGGGCTATGGGTATCTGCTCAAGCCGAGCGTCATCCTCGCCGCATTGACCGCAAGGGATCTCGGCGGCATTCGCATCCATCTCGTGCGCAGCCACGGCCGGCGTCTGTTCGATGCGCGATATCGGCCGCCGGACGGCGACATCCCCTATGAGCGTCTCAACATCAAGGTCGGCACCGCGCACGAACGCGACCTGCCCCCGCTTCGCCGGCAGGCGAAGGACGAAGCGCTGCCGGCGCTGGTCCAATGGATTTCCGATCTCGTCGCGCAGGACCTGCCGACGGCGATCCGGAACGGCGAACAGGTCATCGAGCTGATCCCTCAGCGGGAGTGATACTTCGCGTGCGAGATTGTCGGTCAGTCAGACCGCAGATCAATCGCATGGAGAGATAATGGGCTGTCTCAACGAACGATCCCGTCAGTGAGTTACTCCGTCATGCCCGGGCTCGTCCCGGGCATCCACGTCGGTCCGAGCACTCCGAGTGACGTGGATGGCCGGGACAAGCCCGGCCATGACGATGCGGAGACAGGCGCGCGCAAGCCCTGCCGAAATTCGCTCTTGACGATTTCTGAAAATCGTGATTTACTCCCCGCCATCCCGCCTCGTTGCAGAGGGACGTATCGCGATCGTCACGGACGTGGAGCGCGGGATGCGGTGGGCGCGACGGGTCGCAGCGTGGTGATCCATGCGGACGAACGATCCGGTGCGCACGGCGAAATCGTGTGGTCTTGACGCCGCGGCGCTGGCGTCAAATCGCGGTGCAATGACGTGCATCGCGGTGACGGGGGCAAGACAGCCGTTCCCCGGAGAGAGCACGTATAAGCCGTTCCAACCATTGCGCAGGGAAGGCCGGGATGTCCTTAAGCCGAACCTGTGGTACCTGCCGCCTGCATTTTTTCCGCAGGCGGGCCATGGGGGCGGCAGGCTCCCGACCTTCCCTGCGCCCTCTCGCTCGTGAGAGGCGCGACGATCTCAAAGCTCGGGCCGTGCAGGCCGCGAGATGGCGTCATCGTATCTGTAGCTGATGCAGCACGGGGTGTCGTTGCTGACGTCTTGGCGTCATTGCTGAGCCCCTGGATCGCTTCGCTTGCGCTCGCGATGACGGAGTTTGTGAAGCGTCCGCTGCCCGCCACGGCAGTCATTGCGAGCGCAAGCGCCGCAATCCAGAGGCCGCACGAAGGGTGCTGATCGGTTCCACTCACCGGCACATGCAGGCCCGATCTGATATACGACAATGTGAGACGACGCAGCGCATCGCCGCGAGCGGACGCACCGATGGGAGACCAACCATGCCGACCGAACGTTTCCAGTTTCAAGGCGCAAGCGGCGACAAACTGTCTGCGGCCCTCGACATGCCCGACGGCGCGCCGCGCGCCTATGCGCTGTTCGCGCATTGCTTCTCCTGCGGCAAGGACACCCATGCGGCGCGGCGCATTGCGATGGCGCTGACGGCGCATGGCGTCGCCGTGCTACGGTTCGACTTCACCGGCCTCGGCTCCAGCGAGGGCGACTTCGCCAACACGACGTTCTCCTCCAACGTCGCCGACCTCGTCCGCGCCGCCGATCATCTGCGCGAGACAAAACAGGCGCCGGCGATCCTGATCGGCCACAGCCTCGGCGGCGCCGCCATGCTGGCCGCCGCCGGCGACATTCCCGATGCAAGGGCCGTGGTGACCATCGCAGCCCCGTCCGATCCGGCCCATGTCACCGACATGTTCAAGGACAGTCTCGAGGCGATCCGCCGCGACGGCTCGGCCGAGGTCTCGCTCGCGGGCCGCCCGTTCCGCATCAGCAGCTCGTTCCTCGACGACGTCGCCGAGCAGCGCCTTCTCGACAAGGTCAGGCATCTGCACAAGGCGCTCCTGGTGATGCATTCGCCCGTCGACGACACCGTCGGGATCGACAATGCGACCCACATCTTCGTCGCCGCCAAGCACCCGAAGAGCTTCATCTCGCTGGACCATGCCGACCATCTCATCAGCAACAAGCTGGATGCCGCCTATATCGCCGAGGTGATCGCGGGTTGGGCCAGCCGCTATGTCACACCGGCCTCCGCCGAGCCGTCAGCCAAAGACGGCCCGCGCGACGTCGTCGTGCGCGAGACCCGCGCGAGCAAGCTGCAGCAGAGCATCGCGCTCGGCCCGCATCGGCTGACGGCCGACGAGCCGGTCTCGGTGGGTGGCCAGGACACCGGCCCCGGCCCCTATGATCTGTTGCTCGCCGCGCTCGGCGCCTGCACGTCGATGACGATGCGGCTCTATGCCGACCGCAAATTCCTGCCGCTCGACCGGGTCACCGTGACCCTCCGCCACAGCAAGATCCACGCGGAGGACTGCGCGGAGTGCGAGACCAGGGTCGGCCTGATCGACCAGCTTGAGCGCGAGATCCATCTCGACGGCGCACTCGACGAGGAGCAGCGCAAGAAGCTGATGGAGATCGCCGACAAATGCCCGGTGCACCGGACGCTGACATCGGAAATCCGCATCGTCACGCGCGCGGCGGAGTGAGCGTTCGACCGCGTCCCACCCACCGTCATTCCGGGGCAAGGCCGACAGGCCTTGAACCCGGAATCCCGAGATTGTCTTGCGTTCTTGTCCGGCCCTCTCGAGATTCCGGGTTCAATCATCGATGCACTAGCGCGCATCGACGATTGCCCCGGAATGACGGTGGGGGTGACGGAGTTGAACTAATGCGCCGCCTGCGGCTCGATCTTCAATGGCCGCACCCGCAGGGCCCCACGCAAACCAACCGCTGTGCCGATGAAGATCCCGGCGATCGCCACGAACGACGGCAGCGCCAGGGTCGACAGTCCCGTGAGCCCCTGCCCGACCGAGCAGCCCAGCGCCATGACGCCGCCTACGCCCATCAGCGCGGCGCCGCCGGCCGAGCGCAGCATGTGCCGCGGCGAGTGAAAGCCTTCGAGCTTGAACCGGCGCGTGACCAGCGCGGTCACGAGGCTGCCGGCCAGCACGCCGGCCACGGTGGCGATGCCGAAACTCACCGTCGATCCGGTCGACAGCATCACATATTGCAGGGCATCGGCAATCGGTGCGACGAAGGTCAACGAGGCCACCGGTACCGGATTGAAATCGTCAGCGCCAAGATACCCGGTTGCAAACCAGCCCGCGGCGATCAGCAGTCCGACGATGAGACCGGCGAGCATCTGGCCGGGCGCGCGCCGGAACGGCGCATGCGCAAAGGCGAAGACAAGCAGCGCGCAACTGAGCGCTAGCGCCGGCAGCAGCCGCGCCGGCGCGCCGTGCAGGCCACCGACCGAGAGCAGCGCGGGGAGCGACGTCGCCGTTGCCGTTGTCTGGGACGTCTGCATCAGCGCGATGCGCAGCGGCGCGATCAGCCCCTTCAGCGTCATCTCCGCCGCGACCGCCAGCACAATCACCACGACGAAGGAGCGCAGATTGCCGCGGCCAAGCAGCACCAGCGCCCGCGAGCCGCAGCCATTCGCCAGCACCATGCCGTAGCCGAACAGGACACCGCCGGCGAACATCGACGGCAGCGAGAAGGTCGGCTGCAGGTAGATCGACTTGCCGAGATCGACGGCGCCATTGGCCGCGAGCAGCTGCGTGGCGATCACCGCAACGCCCATCGCCAGCGCGTAAGTTCGCACCAGACGGCCGTCGCCGGCGGCCCACCAGCCGCGCAGGCTGCTCATCATGCAGAAGCCGCTGAGCAGCCCGACCACGCCATAGACGAGGCCAATCCCCAGACCGGCCATGATGGCCACATCAGCAGTTTCCGGCACGCGCGGCAGTCCTTCTGGTTGCGGAAAAGAGGCGGCGGCACGCTGGCTGCGCAAGCATCGCTTTCGCTTGACGCGCGCGGAATATTCGCCACGATATCGCGCTTAACTAGTTCAGAATGCTTGTTCCAACAAGCATCAGCGGGAGAGAACGCCGTGGTTTCACCAGCGCATCCTCATGCGCCGATTCTGGCCGCTGCGCGGCCGGAGGCCCGCCCATGAGCGGAGCGGCGCAACTCTCTCCCGACGCCCTCGCCCGGGCCTGCGCGGACGCGATGTGGCAGGACGATCGCGCCAGCCAGGGGCTGGGCATGCAGATCGTCGAGATCGGTCCGGGCCGCGCGACCCTGCAGATGACGATCCAGCCGCACATGGTCAACGGCCATGGCATCGCCCATGGCGGCTTCATCTTCACCTTGGCCGATTCCGCCTTCGCATTCGCCTGCAACTCCCACAACGACCGCACCGTGGCGGCCCAGGGCAGCATCAGCTTCATCCGGCCGGGCAAGCTCGGCGATGTCCTGACCGCCCGTGCGCACGAAGTGTCGCGCAGCGGGCGCTCCGGCATCTACGACGTCCGTGTCGCCGCAGGCGAGACCGTCATTGCCGAGTTTCGTGGCCATTCCCGCAGCATCGGCGGCACGCTGGTGCCGGCCGGTACGCCCGAAGCCGCAGGCTGATCCGCCGGAGGACATGACCCATGACCAAGCATCAATCGGCAGGCAGCTACGTGCCCGAGATGGACGACACCGAGCGCGCCTCGCGCGACGAGATCATTGCGCTGCAGACCAGGCGCCTCGCCTGGTCGCTGAAGCACGCCTATGACAACGTCGCCCATTACCGGCAGGCCTTCGACAAGGCCGGCGTGCATCCGTCGGATTTCCGCGAGCTGGCGGATCTCGCCAAATTTCCCTTCACGGTGAAGACCGACCTGCGCGACAACTACCCGTTCAACATGTTCGCCGTGCCGCGCGAGCAGCTGGTCCGGGTGCACGCCTCCTCGGGCACGACCGGCAAGCCGATCGTCGTCGGCTACACCAAGAACGACATCGCGACCTGGTCGACCGTGATGGCCCGCTCGATCCGCGCCGCCGGCGGCCGCGGCGGCATGATCATCCACAATGCGTATGGCTACGGCCTGTTCACCGGCGGCCTCGGCGTCCACTACGGCGCCGAGCAGCTCGGCTGCACCGTGGTGCCGATCTCCGGCGGCATGACCGAGCGGCAGGTGCAGCTGATCAACGATTTCCGCCCCGAGATCATCACGGTGACGCCGAGCTACATGCTGGCCATCCTCGACGAGTTCAGGCGCCAAGGCCTCGATCCCCGGCAGAGCTCGCTGAAGATCGGCATCTTCGGCGCCGAGCCCTGGACCAACGCGATGCGCGCCGAGATCGAGGATGCGTTCGCGATGGATGCCACCGACATCTACGGCCTGTCCGAGGTGATCGGTCCGGGCGTCGCGCAGGAGTGCCTGGAGACCAAGGACGGGCTGCACATCTGGGAGGACCATTTCTACCCGGAGATCGTCGACCCCGACACCGGCAAGGTGCTGCCCGACGGCGAAATGGGCGAATTGGTGTTCACCTCGCTGACCAAGGAGGCTTTCCCGATCATCCGCTATCGCACCCGCGACCTGACGCGGCTATTGCCCGGCACCGCTCGGCCGGGCATGCGCCGGATGGAGAAGGTCACGGGACGCTCCGACGACATGATCATCCTGCGCGGCGTCAATTTGTTCCCGTCGCAGATCGAGGAGATTTTGCTGACCACCGAATGGTGCGGCGGCCATTTCATGCTCGAACTCACGCGTGAAGGCCGCATGGACGAGTTGACGATCTACGCGGAGTCGCGCCCCGAGCATTGGGACGAGACGGGCTTAAGCGAGCACGCGGAGCGGATCTCGATCCACATCAAGAACACCATCGGCGTGACAGCGAAGGTGAAGGCCGTGCCGCCGGACACACTGGAGCGCTCGGCGGGCAAGGCGAAGCGGATCAAGGATCGGCGGCCGGTGGCGTGACTTGCGCGGACCGCGCAATGCAGCTCCTCATGGTGAGGAGCGCCGCAAGGCGCGTCTCGAACCATGAGGCCACAGCTTGGGCCTCGCCCTTCGAGACGCCCGCCCCCGGCGGGCTCCTCAGGGTGAGGAGAAGCAGCGAGGGAAAAACCATGACCGAAGGCGCCTATCTCTACATCCTGCTCTGCGCCGACGGCCGTCTCTACATCGGAACCACACGCACGTCGCTGGAGCTGCGCCTGGCCCAGCACAATGACGGAAGCTTCGGCGGCTACACGTTGACACGGCGTCCAGTCCAACTGATCTACTCGCAATGGTTCGAGCGGATCACGGATGCCATCGAGAACGAGCGCAGCCTGAAGAAATGGACCCGCGCCAAGAAGGAAGCTTTAATTCGTGGCGATCTCGATGCGCTGCAGGCTCTCTCTGCACGCAGAACGACTTTTGAGGAGGCGCGCGACTCCGAAAAGCTATGAAAGCGACTAACCCGCACGAACAACTCGATACCCTCATGGTGAGGAGCACCGCAGGCGCGTCTCGAACCATGAGGCCACAGCCCGGGCCTCACCCTTCGAGACGCCCGCCTCCGGCGGGCTCCTCGGGGTGAGGAGTAGAAGTGGCGGGCCCTCCCCTCACATATGATCGTAGTCCACCACCACCCGCTCCGTCACCGGCCTCGCCTGGCACGTCAGCACGAAACCCGCCTGCAGCTCCCACGGCTCGAGCGAGTAGTTCAGCTCCATCTCGGCCTTGCCCTCGACCAGCTTGGCGCGGCAGGTGGAGCACATGCCGCCTTTGCAGGCGAACGGCAGGTCGACGCCGGCGCGCAGTGCGGCATCGAGGATGGCCTCGCCCTCGGCCACCGGGACTTCGCGGCGCTTGCCGTCGATGATCAGGGCGGCAATCGCCTTGGGTGGCGCGGAGTCAGGAACGATCATCTTTGGTCGCGGCCTGCCGCCGGCGCCGGAGACGAAGCGCTCGACATGGACGCGCTCGTCGGCGATGCCGAGCGCGCGGCAGGCGGCCTCGATGTCCTCGCTCATCCCGGTGGGGCCGCAGATGAAGACGTGGTCGACGCTCTCGGCCGGCACCAGCGAGCGCAGCAGCATGCGTACCTTCTCGCCGTCGAGGCGGCCTTGCAGGATCGGCAGATCCTGCTCCTCGCCGGAGATGACGTGGAACAGCGAGAAGCGCTGGAGGAAGCGATCTTTCAACTCCTCCAACTCCTCGCGGAACAGCATGCCCGCGGTGGTGCGGTTGCCGTAGAACAGGAAGAAGCGGCTGTCGGGCTCGCGGGCCAGCACAGCTTTGACGATCGACAGGATCGGCGTGATGCCCGATCCCGCCGCGAAGCCGACATGGGTGCGCGCCGCCTCCGGCTGCAGCGCCACGCCGAAACGTCCGGTCGGCGTCATGACGTCGATCTGGTCGCCACGCTTCAATTCGTCGGTGACGAAGCTGGAGAACGCGCCGCCATCGACGCGCTTCACGGCAATGCGAATCTCATTATCGTCGGGGCCGGAACAGATCGAATAAGAGCGGCGGACCTCTTCGCCGCCGAGCGTGGTCTTCAGCGTGAGATATTGTCCCGGTGCGAACTGATAGTCCGCTGTCAGCTCGCTCGGAATCGCAAACGTCAGCGACACCGCATCAGGCGCCTCGCGGCGCAAGTCACGGACAGCAAGACGGTGGAAGCGCGGCGTTGTCGACATCGGTTCTATCCCCGCGTCATTGCGAGCGAAGCGAAGCAATCCAGAGCCGCGTACGCAGCCCTTGAAAGCTTCGCTTCGCTCGCCATGACGGCTGTGGCTGCATCAGTGGCACTTGAAGTAATCGAACGGCTCGCGGCACGACTTGCAGCGCCACAATGCCTTGCACGAGGTCGAGCCGAACTCGGCCAATTGCTCTGTGTCGACCGAGCCGCATTGCGGACACGCGACCTCGGCGACGCCGAACAGCGCCCGCCGGCCGCTCGTGGCTTGCGGCGGCGCGATCCCATACTCTCGCAGCTTGCGGCGGCCCTGCTCGCTCATCCAGTCGGTGGTCCAGGCCGGCGACAGCACGGTGCGCACGCTGGCCTCGCGAAAGCCGGCGCGCTCCAGCGCGAGCTCGATCTCCAGCGCGATCATGTTCATGGCGGGACAGCCGGAATAGGTCGGCGTGATCGCGACCTCGACGCGGTCGCCGACCACCTCGACCTCGCGCAGCACGCCGAGATCATCGATCGTCAGCACCGGGATTTCCGGATCGGCGACCGACGCCGCCGCGTCCCAGGCACGCTGGCGCAACTCGGCCGGGCTGGTGTCGGCGACTACCACGTCGCACCGGGGAAACTGCGCTGCATATATTGCAGCTCGCTGAGGAGATGGCCGAGATGCTCGCTGTGCCGCCCGTCGCGGCCGCCCTGCTGCATCCAGTCGTTCTCAGGCAGCACCAACGACGCCTCGCGCACGAGGTGCGAGACGATCGACAGCCATTCCGGCAACAGCATCGTCGGGTCGATCGCGATGCCGGCATCGATCAGGCCACGCTCGGAGTCGTCGACGCTGAACATCTCGCCGGTATACGCCCAGAGATCGTCGACCGCGGCCTGCGCGCGGGCGTGGCTTTCGTCGGTGCCGTCACCGAGCCGGATCACCCATTCGCTGGCATGGCGCAGATGATAGGCGCATTCCTTCTCCGACTTGGCCGCGATCGCCGCGAGCGTCGCATCGGTGGAGCCCATCATGCCGCGCCAATAGAGATCGGCGAACGCCGCGTAGAACAGCTGCCGCACCATCGTGTGTGCGAAATCGCCGTTGGGACGCTCGACCAGAAGCAGGTTGCGGTACTGCCTGACGTCGCGGAGATAAGCGAGCTTGTCCTCGTCATGGCCGCGGCCCTCGACCTTCGCCGCGTAGCCGTAGAGCTCGCGCGCCTGGCCGATCAGGTCGAGCGCCATGTTGGACAGCGCCATGTCCTCTTCGAGAACAGGCGCGTGGCCGCACCATTCCGACAGGCGATGGCCGAGGATCAGCGCATCATCGGCACGACGCAGCGTGTAAAGCACCAGCGGCGTTTCGGAGACGGTGATCGAGGGAGCGGTCATGACGTTTCGCCTCTGAAGCCACGCATTCGACCTCATCCTGAGGAGCCCGCCGCAGGCGGGCGTCTCGAAGGATGGGCCATAAGCGATACCGGGCCTCATGGTTCGAGACGGCGCTACGCGCCTCCTCACCATGAGGAGTTGCACCTACATATGCCCGACTTCTTCCGGCACTTCATAGAACGTCGGGTGACGATAGATCTTCGATTCCGCCGGCTCGAACATCATGCCCTTGTCGGCGGGATCGGAGGCGGTAATCGCGCTCGACGGCACCACCCAGATCGACAAGCCTTCTCCGCGGCGGGTGTAGAGGTCGCGCGCGGCCTGCAGCGCCATGGTGGCGTCGGGCGCATGCAGCGAGCCGCAATGCTTGTGCGCGAGCCCGTTGCGGCTGCGGATGAAGACCTCCCACAACGGCGTGTTCGGCGTCGCCATTTCGCTCTCCCTGTCCTACTCGGCGGCCTGCGCCATCTGGCGCCGCGCGCGCTTCTCGGCATAGGCGGCCGCGGCCTCGCGCACCCAGGCGCCGTCGGCATGCGCCTTGCGACGCGCCGCGAGCCGATCACGGTTGCATGGGCCGTTGCCGGCGAGCACCTGCTTGAACTCGTTCCAGTCGATCGGGCCGTGCCGCCAATGGCCCTGCTCGTCCTGCTTCATCTCGGGATCGGGCATCGTCAGACCGAGATACTGCGCCTGCGGGACGGTGGCATCGATGAACTTCTGGCGCAGCTCGTCATTCGAGAAGCGCTTGATCTTCCATTTGGTCGAGGTGTCGCTGTGCTGGCTTGCCTGATCGGGCGGGCCGAACATCATCAGCACCGGCCACCACCAGCGGTTCAGCGCGTCCTGCGCCATCGCCTTCTGCTCGGCCGTACCGTGGCAGAGCGTCAGCATGATCTCGTAGCCCTGGCGCTGGTGGAACGATTCTTCCTTGCAGACGCGGATCATCGCGCGCGCATACGGACCGTAGGAGCAGCGGCACAGCGGAATCTGGTTCATGATCGCGGCGCCGTCGACAAGCCAGCCGATCACGCCGATGTCAGCCCAGGTCAGGGTCGGGTAGTTGAAGATCGAGGAGTACTTCGCTTTGCCCGCCAGCATCGCGTCGACCAGCTCCTCGCGCGAGGCGCCGAGCGTCTCGGCGGCGGCGTAGAGGTAGAGCCCGTGGCCGCATTCGTCCTGGACCTTGGCGAGCAGCGCCGCCTTGCGGCGCAGGCTCGGCGCGCGCGTGATCCAGTTGCCCTCGGGCAGCATGCCGACGATTTCGGAATGGGCGTGCTGGGAAATCTGTCGGACCAGCGTCTTGCGGTAGGCCGCCGGCATCCAGTCGTTCGGCTCGATGCGCTCCTCGGCATCGATGCGCGCCTGAAACCGTTGGGCGCGCACGGCGTCCTCGGCGTGGCTGCCCTCCTCGGGCGAATTAAGCGCCTGCGTGTACATGCGGCGGCGTCCTCCCAGGACTTGGTTGCCGCCAACATATTACAAAATTCGAGTGATGCAATCGAATTCCGTAATATATCAGCGCGCCTCATCCTCGTCGGTGAACCGCCGCATCAGCGCCGCATCCGCCACCGGCAGCGGCCCGTCCTCGTTGGTCGCATGCGCGTCGAGCCAGCGCTCGGCACCGGTCAGCAGCAATCGATAGATCTCACCGCACAGCGCCCTCGCCTGCCGCCCCGGCCAGTTCCCGGGCAACAGCTCGGCCGGCAGCAGTGGATCGCGCAGCACGACGCGCCGATAGTGGTGGATCAGCAAGATCCGGGCGGTGAAGGCCTGGCCGTCGGTCAGCGCCTCGCCGCGTTCGATGCTGGCCTTGAGCGGCGCGAACGACGCGCTGAACTTGCGATAGGCCTCGGCCGTCCGCTCCAGCGCCCAGCTCTCGGCGACCAGCCGCCGCGCCATGTCGGAGCCCGCGGAGGTCTGCAGGCGGATCGCGCCCTCCACGGCATCGGGCACGGCAATGCTCGAGGGCGCCACGAACACGCCGGGCAGCGGGCTGCCAAAGCCGGCGTCGCGCAACGCGGTCCGGGCTTGCTCGCGGTCATCGGCGCTGCCGGTCAGCACCAGCTCGAAGCTGCCGTTCCATTCGGCCGGCGGCGAATCGTAGATGTGCCGGGTGGCGCCGGCAAAGGTCTGCTCGCCGCGCCGGGTCAGGCGATAGAAGCTGTTGCGGCCGCTCTTGGTGCGCTCGAACCAGCCCTCCGCGGTCAGCCGCGACATCGCCGTGCGGACGACGCTGCCGTCGATCGCGAGTCCCTCGAAGAAGGCGAGCAGGCTGCCGAGCCAGACGCTGCCACCGCGCGGCACGATGGCGTCGCCGAACACCGTGATGATCAGCGACCCCGTGCGCGAGGGCTCGCTCTTGAGCTGGCTGACGATGCGGGACAGCGACTGGGGCATGATCCCCGCTTTATCCGGTTTCGCCCGATCACAAAAGAAAAGGCCCGCGCGATGCGGGCCTTGAAGGTCGATCGACTGACGCTGTTGACGCGATCAGGCGGTCTTGTTGTAGGCCTTGGCCATGTTCTCCTGGGCGACCTTGGCCCCCTCGGTGACGAGCTTGCCGACATACTCGCTGGTCGACTTCGCACGGGCCACCAGGGCCTCGCCGCGGGCACGGGCCAGCTCACCCTGGATCTGAACGGCTTCGCTGATCGACTTGGCGGACGCGAGCTTGTCCAGGCCGTCGAAGAACGCCTCGGTGTCCTGATACAGCGCCTGCTGGATGTTGCGGCTGATCTTGCCGGCCTCGGTCACGCCGTCGAACACGGCGGTCTCGATCGCCGAGGTCACCTTCTCGGAGCCTGCGAGGGCCTCCGCAGCGCGCTCCTTGGCGGTCGACGCGGTCTTCTTGACGAACTCCCGCGCGGATTCCGGCACTTCCATGGTCTGCAGGTTCTTGAACGCGTCCGTCACCGGCGCAAAGGCATCCTTGACGGTATCGAACACGGTATTGGTCTCGGTGGTCATGGTCGTCTCCATCCTCGTCTGAGCTATGGCTCTCGCTCCGTCCCTAAGAAAACCGGAGTAACTCAACCATACCACAAAAATGGTGCACCGCAACAGTTATGTTGCAATGCACCATTGCGGGAGGATCGGGAATGCGGCTCAGCCGCCGCCGTGCTTCTTGTTGCGCGACTTGCCAGGGCGGACCGGCTCGGCGGCTCTGGAGGCGGCTTCGGCCGACGCTGGAGCCTCGGTCGCAGGAGGAACCTCGGCTACCTCCGACGCGACCTCGACCGCATGCTGGGTCTGCTTGACCAGCACATCGAGCGCGGACCGGATCTCGCGCAACCCCGCCTCGATCGAGGCCGTGGCTGCAGGTTCCCGCGTCTGCGCACCCTTCAGAAATTGGTCGAGCAGCGCCTTGATCTCGCTCAACTGGGGCGTGGGATCGACGGGTGGCTTCACTTCCGGCCGAGGGGCCTTGGATGCGGCAACAAGCTCGCCCAGCAAAGCCTTGATCACGTGGAGTTCAGGCGTGACATCCACCAGCGTCGGGGCGGCGGGCGGCGGGACCTTGGACGCGGCAACAAGCACGTCGAGCAAGCCCTTGATATCGTTCAGCTGGGGAACCAGGTCCACAGCCGGCTTTTCTGCTGGGGGCGCCTTCGTCGCGGCCAGCAGTTCCTTGAGCAGCGCCCGCGTCTCCGCCAGTTCGCTCTCGATCGAGGTCAGCCGTTCGCTCAACGCCGTGAGCTGACCGCGGCTCGGCACGTTCATGCCGGCGAAGTAGTTTTCCATCAGATCGGCCATGGGCTTCTGTCCGTTTCCAGAAGTTGCGGGATCATCGGAGGAGCTGGTCGCCGCGCCCATCGGGCGCAGCCGGGTGAAGGCCGTGAAGCTCTTCTGCATCTCCCCGACCATCTGCTGCCAGAATGCGATCGGGTCGCCGGATTTGTTCGCCATCGGCACGCTCCTTCAGACCAACACAAGACTCAAACACAACCTATCATAGCACGATCTCGCTGCGGTGCGGGAGGATCATGGGCCGCTTCTCTCGATCAACGGAACCATGCCATAGAGGACCCGTTGGCCTTGAACGAGGGAACACCGTGACTGCCATTGCTCATCAGCCGCCGCAGACCGTCCGCGCCAACGGTATCGACATCTGCTACGAGATCTTCGGTGATCCCGGCGCGCCCCCTCTGCTGCTGATCATGGGCCTGGGCGCGCAGATGATCATCTGGGACGACGAGTTCTGCGAACAGCTCGCTGCCCGCGGCTTCCGCGTCATCCGCTTCGACAATCGCGACATCGGCCAGTCGAGCAAGCTGCATGGCGGCCGCCGGCTGTCGCCGTTCGAGCTGCTCAAGCTGCGCTTCTTCCACATTCCGGTGTCCGCGCCCTACAAGATCCTGGACATGGCCAACGACACGGTCGGACTGATGGACGCGCTCGACATCAAGTCGGCGCATCTCGTCGGCGCCTCGATGGGCGGCATGATCGCCCAGGAGATCGCGATCAGCTTTCCCCATCGCGTACGGTCATTGACCTCGATCATGTCGACGACCGGGAACCCGCGCCTTCCTCCGCCGACCCGTGAGGTTGCGATGTTGCTGATGGCACCGCCGCCCAAGACCAGGGACGAGTACATCAAGCGCTTCCAGAAGACCTGGAAAGCGCTGCGCGCCGGCTCCTTCCCCGAAGACGAGGCCCGCGACGCGGCGCTCGCCGAACGCTGCTTCGCCCGCGGCCTCAACCCCGCCGGCGTCGGCCGCCAGCTGCGCGCCATCCTCGCCTCCGGCAGCCGCAAGCCACGGCTGCATCTGGTCACGGCGCCGACGCTCGTCATCCACGGCAAGCGCGACCCGCTGGTGCATCACGCAGCCGGTACGGATACCGCGGAATCGATCCCGAACGCCAAGCTGGTGATGATCGAGCGCATGGGCCACGCCATCCCCATCCCGACCTGGCCTGTGATCATCGCTGCCATCGCGGAGCACGCGCATGGTGCGAACGCGCAGGCGGCTTAGGACGGCAGCTCTCAGAGCCATCGCTGTCGCGCGGAAAAAGGTGTCGTCCCGGCGAACGCCGGGACCCATAACCACCGACCTTCGTGGTTGCGACGCGCTGTGGCACCAGCCCGCTTTCACGATCAGGGGCGGTGAATATGGATCCCGGATCTGCGCCCGCCGACGCGTTGCGTCGGCAGGCTTGTCCGGGACGACACCTGTTGCTGGGGCGCCGCTGTCGCTACGTCCACGACGGGCCTGCAGCTCAGGCGCCCCCGGCCGAACCGCCCCGCCCCTACCCAAACCTCCGCCGGCGCCATTCGATCAGCTTGGCGCTGACCTCCGCCGGCTGCTCCTGCTGCGTCCAATGGCCGCTGTCGCGGACGAGGTATTTCTCCAGGTCGGGAACGAGCTTCTCCATGCCGTCGGCGGCCGAGGGCGGCAGCACGGCATCGTTCTCCGCCATGATCATCAGCGACGGCACCCGCACCGTATGGTCGAGCCCTTCCGAGCGCTGCCAGTTGCGGGTCATGTTGCGATACCAGTTGATGCCGCCGGTGAAGCCGGTGCGCGAGAATGTCTCGACGAACACGCGCTTCTCCGCGTCCAAGAGAATCGGCTGCCGCGCGTCCTTGGCGGCGTCATAGGCCGCGATCATCTGCGGGAACGCCAGGTTGAGCGAGGGCGATGCAGCGATTCCACCTGCTGGCGGCTCGGTCGACGGCGCATCGTTGCGCGGCAGCGGCTTACGCATGAAGGCGTCGAAGGTCTGCTCCACCCGCGAACCGAAGATCCGATCGGGCTCGCGCGCGGGGTCCTGGAACTGCACGATGTACATCGTGTCGCCGAAGCGCTTGCGCATGATCGCGATCGGATCGGCGGGCGCACGCGGCAGATGCGGCGTGTTGATGCAGACCACGCCGGCGACACGGTCGAGATGACGCAGCGGCATCTGCCAGACGACGAACCCGCCCCAGTCATGGCCGACGAAGATCGCCTTGTCGATTCCGAGATGATCCAGCAGACCGACGAGGTCGCCGGTGAGATGCTCGAGATCATAGGCCTCGACCGGCTCCGGCCGGTCGGTGGCCCCGTAGCCGCGCTGGTCCGGCGCGATGACGCGGATGCCGGCCTCCGCAAGCGCCTTCATCTGATGCCGCCACGAGAACGCCAATTCCGGCCAGCCGTGGCAGAGGATCATGGGCGGCCGGTCGGTTGCGGGACCGGCCTCGTAGTACCCCATGCGAATGCCGTTGGTCATCGCAAACTGCAGCGGCGGCATCCCAGCCGGATCGGTCATGCGTCCTCCCTCAAGCTGCTGCGCCGGCCTTTGCTGGCGGTCGCGTGCCTCGGTCTGGAGCAGGCTCCAGGCCGGACGTGCAGGCGTCTCGCTGCTCCGCTGGTTCCGCGCAGCGAAATCGATCGGCCGTGATCAGGCCGATTTCTTGTCGCTCGAGCGGCTGCCGCCCAGGCCGGTCATGGTCAGCATCAGGTCCTGAAACCGCTCGGCCAGGCGCGGATCGAAGGTGAACCAGCTCTGCATGATCGCTTCAGGGGTCAGCTTGTCGATATTGCTGGTCATCTGATGCTGAAGCCGGTCCATCACCGCGGCCTGCATCGGGCCGACGTCGGGAAGTCCGAAAAACTGCCGTGCCTCGAGCGGTGTGCAATCGATCTCGATGTTGACTTTCATGTCCGCTCCGCGCTGTTCGAACCATTCCCCGCCGCCTCCAGCAGGACCCCGCTCACATGGGACGCCCTCCGGGACTCTCGGCCGAGAGCGGCACAGTATCACCGCTTGCCGCCCTCTCTAGCAAGCGGCGCGTTGCTGCAGGTGCGCAATTCCCGGGACATGGTCAATCCCAGCCCGGGGCGGCCGAATGCGACGGTCGAGTCCCGCGTGCGCTGCACATCCAGGGCTCGGGGACTAACCATATCGTTTAGGCTTAAACAAACTGCACTTGTGTGCCGCCGCCGAATTCTGGCAACATCGTCAGATCGACGTGCCGCGGGTCCTCCAGCGCACCGCCAAGCCGAAGCCTTCGAACGGCCAAGGCTTCGGTACAAGGCTTCGGGATCAGTCATTCCGGCGCGGCATCAGACTTGCAAGCACATCGCTCGGCGTCCTGTTGCTTCTTGAAGTTCGTGCAAGAGGCGCCTCTGACATCACGAACTTCGAAGCAAGGCCGGCCGGATCAAATCGCGCCTGCCGAGAAAACAAGCGTCAAACGCGGAGAATTTGAACATATGTCGGGACGCAAATCCCTGCTCATCGCGGCGGCCGTCGCATTCGTCGGCCTTGCCGGGCTGCCGGCCTCGGCCCAGACCCTGCGCTATGCCAACCAGGGCACCCTGAAGTCGCTCGATCCCTACACCTTCAAGGAATCGACCACGATTGCGCACCATGCCCACATCTATGAAGGACTGACCGCGCGCGACAAGGATCTCAAGATCATCCCCGCGCTGGCTGAAAGCTGGGAGACGCCCGAGCCAACTCGCTGGCGCTTCCATCTGCGCAAGGGCGTCAAGTTCCACAATGGCGAACCCTTCACCGCTGACGACGTGATCTTCTCCGCCGAGCGCGTCCGCGCCACCGGCTCGAACTTCCTCTCCAACGTCCCGCCAGACGCAAAATTCATCAAGGTCGACGACTACACGGTCGACGTGAAGCTCGATGCGCCCAATCCCATCCTGATCTCGCAGTGGGACACGTGGTACATCATGAGCAAGAAGTGGTGCGAGGAGAACAACTCCGTCGCGCCGACGCCGGTGTCGGCAACCACGCCGAGCTACGCCGCGCTGCACGAGAACGGCACCGGCCCCTTCATCATCGAGAGCCATCAGCCCGGCGTGAAGACCGTGTTCAAGGTCAATCCGAACTGGTGGGGCAAGCCCGAGCATAATCTGAAGGAGATCGTGTTCACCACCATCTCCTCCGACGCCACGCGCGTCGCGGCGCTGCTGTCCGGCGAGGTCGACATCATCGAGCCGGTTCCCGTGCAGGACATCGGCCGCGTCGATTCCAGCCCGAACGCACAGGTCCTGAAGGGACCGGAGCTGCGCACGATCTTCCTCGGCATGGACCAGAACCGCGACGAGTTGCTCTACTCCAGCGTCAAGGGCAAGAACCCGTTCAAGGACGTCCGCGTCCGCGAGGCCTTCTACAAGGCCGTTGACGTCGAGCTGATCAAGACGCGCGTCATGCGCGGCCTGTCGACGCCGTCGGCATTGATGATCGCGCCGGAGCTGTTCCCGCTGTCGAAGGAGTTCACACGGCCCAAATTCGATCCGGACGCAGCCAAGAAGCTCTTGACCGAGGCCGGCTATCCGGATGGCTTCGAGGTCGGAATGGACTGCCCGAACGATCGCTACGTCAACGACGCGGCGATCTGCCAGGCCGTGGTCGGCATGCTCGCCCGCATCGGCGTCAAGGTGAACCTGAACGCGCAGCCGAAGGCGCAGTACTTCGCCAAGGTGCTGAAGCCGGGCGGCTACAACACCTCGTTCTTCCTGCTCGGCTGGACGCCGTCCTCGATGGACCCGCACAACGTGCTGCACGACATCATGGGCTGCCGCGAGGACCCGAAGGATCCGACCCGCGGTGAAGCCAATCTCGGCAACTATTGCAACAAGGAGCTGGACGCGCTCACCGACAAGGTCCTGGTCGAGACCGACACCGCCAAGCGCAACCAGATGATCAAGCAGGCCTTCGAGATCGGCATCAAGGACTACGGCTACATTCCGCTGCACCAGCAGGCCGTGGCCTGGGGCGTGTCGAAGAAGGTGAAGATCCCGCTGCGCGCCGACAACGCCGTGCTGCTGTTCCTCGCCACCAAGACCGAGTAGTTCGCCAGACGACCACGAGTCCCGGAAAGCAGAACTGCTTTTCGGGACTTTTCATTTCCAGCGGCAGGTGCTACCCGCCGCCGCGTCTTTCAAGTCCAGAAGGGATCAGATGCTCGCCTTCGCGCTTCGCCGAGCGATCCAGGCCATCGGCGTGATGATCGCCGTCGGAATCATCTCGTTCGCCATGTTCCGCTTCGCCGGCGATCCGGTGAACCAGCTGGTCGCCATCGATGCCTCGGCCGCGGAGCGTGCCAGCATCCGCGAATCCCTGGGTCTGGACGATCCTTTCATCGTGCAGTTCGGCCGCTATCTCTACAATGCGGCCCAGTTCAAGTTCGGCGTGTCCTACCAGTTCCGGCAGCCGGTCTCGGATCTGCTCAAGGAGCGGATGCCCGCGACGCTGGAGCTTGCGATCTGCGCGACCATCCTGTCGCTGTTCTTCGGCATCCTGATGGGCGTGTTCTCCGCGCTGCGCCGCGACTCCCTGATGGCCAAGCTGTTCCAGATGGTGTCCCTGATCGGCATCTCCCTGCCGACGTTCCTGATCGGCATCCTGCTGATCTATTTGTTCTCGGTCACGCTGGGCTGGCTGCCCTCGTTCGGCCGCGGCGACGTCGTGAAGCTCGGCTGGTGGTCATCAGGCCTGTTCACCCTGTCCGGCTGGAAGGCGCTGATCATGCCCTCGATCACGCTCGGCCTGTTCCAGATGACCCTGATCATGCGCCTCGTCCGCGCCGAGATGCTCGAGGTGCTGCGCACCGACTACATCCGCTTCGCCCGCGCCCGCGGCCTCACCACCCGCGCCATCCATTTCGGCCACGCCCTGCGCAACACGCTGGTTCCGGTCATCACCGTGGTCGGCCTGCAGTTCGGCTCCGTCATCGCGTTCTCGATCATCACCGAGCAGGTGTTCCAATGGCCGGGCATGGGTCTGCTGTTCGTGCAGGCCGTGCAGAACGTCGACATCCCGATCATGGCGGCCTATCTGATGATGGTGTCGCTGATCTTCGTCACCATCAATCTCGTGGTTGATATCCTCTACACCGTGGTCGATCCGCGCCTGCGCACGACCATCAGCCGTCCGGCCTGATCATGAGCGACGCCGCCGTCCCCCACCCCGCTCCCGTCGAGGCGCCACGCGCAGCTCCCGATGGCTGGCTCAAGCGCGCGCTCGCCAGCGACCTGTTCTATTCGTTCCGCCGCTCCAAGCTCACGGTGATCGCGGCCGTCATCACGCTGCTGTTCTTCCTGCTCGCGATCTTCGCGCCGCTGCTGTCGCCGCAGAACCCGTTCGATCCGGCGCAGTTGCAGCTGTTGAACTCGCGGATCTCGCCGCTGTGGACCGCCGACGGCCAGAGCCCGTTCCTGCTCGGCACCGACGAGCAGGGCCGCGACGTGCTCTCGGCCATCCTCTACGGCCTGCGCATCTCGCTGATCGTCGGCATCCTCGGCGTGCTGTTCTCCGGTGCCCTCGGCATCGCGCTCGGCCTGATCGCCGGCTATTTCGGCGGCCGCGTCGATACCGTGATCATGCGTATCGCCGACGTCCAGCTCACCTTCCCGCCGATCCTGATCGCGCTTCTGGTCAACGGCATCGCCAAGTCGGTCTCCGGCAATCGCCTGGACTGGCTGAGCATGCTGATCGTTCTGGTCCTGGCCATTGGCCTCTCCTTCTGGGTGCAATATGCGCGCACGGTGCGCAGCTCGGTGATGGTCGAGAAGAACAAGGACTATGTCGCCGCCGCGCAACTGATCGGCCTGCCCGCGCCCGTGATCATGCTGCGCCACGTGCTGCCCAACACGACGGGTCCGGTGCTGGTCATCGCCACCATCAATCTGGCGCTCGCCATCATCACCGAGGCCACCTTGTCGTTCCTCGGTTCAGGCATGCCGGAGACGATGCCCTCGCTCGGAACCCTGATCCGGATCGGCAACAATTATCTGTTCGCCGGCGAATGGTGGATCGTCGCCTTCCCCGGCATCGCGCTCGCGGGACTGATCCTCGCGATCAACCTGCTCGGCGACTGGCTGCGCGACGCGCTCAACCCGAAACTGCGATGACCCTGCTCCTGCGTATGAAGGTCTCAACCTCATGACCGCCCCCGTTCTGTCCGTGCGCAATCTGCAGGTCGAGTTCGAGACCAGGCGCGGCACCTTGCGCGCGATCGACGGCGTCTCCTACGACATCGCCAAGGGCGAGGTGCTCGGCGTCGTCGGCGAATCCGGCGCCGGCAAGTCGGTCACCGGCTTGGCCGTGATCGGCCTGATCGACCGCCCCGGCCGCATTTCCGGCGGCGAGATCCTGCTGTCGGGCCTGCGCATCGACAACCTCCCGCCGGAGGAGATGCGCAAGGTGCGCGGCAAGCGCATCGGCATGATCTTCCAGGACCCGCTGACCTCGCTCAATCCGCTGTACCGCGTCGGCGACCAGATCATCGAGACCATCAAGACCCACACCAATCTCACCGACCAGCAGGCGCGCAAGCGCGCCATCGACCTGCTTGCCGAGGTCGGCATCCCCGCGCCCGAGAAGCGCATCGACGGCTATCCACACGAATTCTCCGGCGGCATGCGCCAGCGCGTCGTGATCGCGCTCGCGCTCTGCGCCGAGCCGGAGCTGATCATCGCCGACGAGCCGACCACCGCGCTCGACGTCTCCGTGCAGGCGCAGATCATCTCGCTGATAAAGCGGCTCGGCCGCGATCACGGCACCGCCGTGATGCTGGTGACCCACGACATGGGCGTGATCGCCGAGACCTGCGACCGCGTCGCCGTAATGTATGCCGGCCGCGTCGCCGAGATCGGCCCGGTGCAGGAAGTCATCAAGAACCCGCTGCATCCCTACGCCAAGGGCCTGATGGGCGCGATCCCGACGCTCGCCGGCGAGGACAAGCGCCTGGTGCAAATCCCGGGCTCGATGCCGCGGCTGTCGGCGATCCCACCGGGCTGCTCGTTCAATCCGCGCTGCAACGCCGCCTTCGACCGCTGCCGCATCGACCGGCCAGAGCCGCTGCGCCAGGGTACCCAGGCGGTCGCCTGCCATCTATATGATCGCGCGACGGAGACCGCGGCATGAGCGATTTCGTCGAGGTCAAGGATCTGCGCCGGGTGTTCGACGTCTCGAAGCCCTGGCTCAACCGCGTCATCGAGCGCCAGCCGCAGGAGTTTTTGAAGGCGGTTGACGGCGTCAGCTTCGGCATCCGGAAGGGTGAGACGTTCGCGCTGGTCGGCGAGTCCGGCTCCGGCAAGACCACGGTGGCGCGCATGGTGGTCGGGCTGCTGGCGCCGACCTCCGGCGAGGTCATCATCGACGGCGTGTCGATGAGCGAGGCGCGTCAGGCGCAGGTCCGGCGCAAGCTGCGCCGGCGCATCCAGATGGTGTTTCAGGATCCCTACGCCAGCCTCAACCCGCGCTTCCGCGTCGATTCCATCATCGCCGAGCCGATCCGCGCCTTCAACGTCATCGAGGGCGAACGCCAGATCAAGGATCGCGTCGGCGAGCTGCTGACCCTGGTCGGCCTGCATCCCGACGACGGCCAGAAGTTTCCGCACGAATTCTCCGGCGGCCAGCGCCAGCGCGTCGCGATCGCGCGCGCGCTCGCCTCCGAGGCCGAGTTCATCGTCTGCGATGAGCCGACCTCGGCGCTCGACGTCTCCGTGCAGGCGCAGATTCTCAATCTGATGCGCGACCTGCAGGACAAGTTCGGTCTCACCTACCTGTTCATCAGCCACAATCTCGCGGTCGTCCGCCACATGGCGAGCCGCATCGGCGTGATGTATCTCGGCCGCATCGTCGAAATCGCGGAAGGGCGCCAGCTCTTCAACGATCCGCGCATGCCCTATACCAAGATGCTGCTCGGCGCGGTGCCGGATCTGTCGATGTCCGGCCGCCAGCGCATCCCGGTGAAGGGCGAGATCCCCAACCCGATTAATCCGCCGTCCGGCTGCACGTTCAATCCGCGTTGTCCGCTCGCGTTCGATCTGTGCCGGCAGAAGTCGCCGGAGCTGATCGGCGGCGTCGCCTGCCATGCAGTGAACCAGCCGGCAGCGACGGCCGTTTCGACCGCATCGGTTGCGTGAAGCGAACTCTGAATGAAGTCGTCATTGCGAGGAGCAAAGCGACGACGTGTCCGCCGAAGCCCATCGGGCGAAGGCGGAAGCAATCCAGGGGCGTCATCCTGGGCCCTGGATTTTCGCTATCGCTCGCAATGACTACCACTAACTACACAGATCAAAGGGCGCCATGAGCTTCATCAATCCCGATCCCTTCACGACCCGCCCGGAGATCGACGGCACCTTCGGCGTCGTCACCTCCACGCACTGGCTCGCCACCGCCGTCGGCATGGCGATGCTGGAGCGCGGCGGCAACGCGTTCGACGCCGGTGTCGCGGCCGCCTTCACCTTGCAGGTGGTCGAGCCGCATCTCAACGGCCCCGGCGGCGACGTGCCGATCATCCTGCACGACGTGAAGCGCGGGCGCACCGAGGTGATCTGTGGCCAGGGACCTGCACCGGCTGGCGCCACCATCGCGCACTACAAGCGCGAAGGGCTCGACATGGTGCCCGGCACCGGACTGCTCGCGGCCTGCGTTCCCGGCACCTTCGACTCCTGGATGATGCTGCTGCGCGACTACGGCACGATGCGGCTGCGCGACGTGCTGGAGCCGGCGATTTCCTACGCCCGCGACGGCTATCCACTGGTCGAGCGCGTCTCGGCAACGATCCAGACCGTCGAACAGTTGTTCAAGACGCATTGGCCGACCTCGGCCGCGCTCTATCTGCCGAACGGCGAGGTGCCGCGTCCGGGCACGCTGTTCACCAATCCCAAGCTGGCCGAGACCTATGCGCGCATCCTCAGCGAAGCCGAGAGCGCCGGGGAGAATCGCGATGCGCAGATCGAGCGCGCGCGCAAGGCGTGGTCGCAGGGCTTCGTCGCCGAAGCGATCGACCGCTTCTGCCGGACTCAGGAGGTCATGGACGTCTCGGGATCCCGCCACAAGGGCGTGCTGACGGCCGACGACATGGCGCGCTGGCAGCCGACCATCGAGGCGCCGCTGACCTATCAGTACGGCCGCTACACCGTGTGCAAGGCCGGCGTCTGGAGCCAGGGCCCGGTGCTGTTGCAGCAGCTCGCGCTGCTCAAGGGCTTTGCGCTCGACGGCCTCGATCCGACCGGACCCGATTTCATCCATTGGCAGATCGAAGCTGCGAAGCTGGCGTTCGCCGATCGCGAGGCGTTCTACGGCGATCCGAACTTCGCCGACATCCCGATCGAGACGCTGCTGTCGGATGCCTACAACGACGAGCGGCGCAAGCTGATCACCGACAAGGCCTCGCTGGAGCTGCGGCCCGGCAAGCTCGACGGCTACGGCGCCGAGGTGAAGCTGCGCGAGGCGCAAGGCAATCGCGAGGCCGTCGGCGCGATGGGCTCGGGCGAGCCGACCGTCGGCCGCTTCGGCGAGGTGCGCGGCGACACCGTGCATTTCGACATCATCGACCGCGACGGCAACATGATCTCGGCGACGCCCTCCGGCGGCTGGCTGCAATCCTCGCCCGTCATCCCCGAACTCGGCTTCTGCCTCGGCACGCGCGCGCAGATGTTCTGGCTGGAAGAAAATCATCCGGCGGCGCTGGTGCCCGGCAAGCGGCCGCGCACGACCTTGTCGCCGACCATGGCGCTGCGCGACGGCGAGCCCTACGTCGCCTGGGGCTCGCCCGGCGGCGACCAGCAGGACCAGTGGAACACGCAGTTCTTCCTGCGCCACGTCCATGCCGGCATGAACCTGCAGGAATCGATCGACGCGCCCGCATGGCACTCCGAGCATTTCCCGATCTCGTTCTGGCCGCGCACCGCGCGCCCCGGCGTCCTCGTGGTCGAGGGCCGCGTGCCGAAGGCGACCGTCGAAGAGTTGCGCCGCCGCGGCCATGTCGTCGAGGTCGGCCCTGACTGGTCGGAAGGTCGTCTCACCGCCGCCTCGCGCGTCGGCCGCCGCCGCCGCGCCGCCGCCAATCCCAGGGGCATGCAGGGCTACGCCGCGGGACGCTGAGGGCCGACGATGACCTGGTCGATCATTGCCAAGGACGACACCACCGGCCGGATCGGCATCGCTGTCGCCACCCGCTTCTTCGCCGTCGGCGCACGCGTGCCGTTCATCGTCGCCGGCCGCGGCGGCATCGCCACGCAGGCCCTCGTCAATCCCTACTACGGCATCGACGGCGCGACGCTGCTGCGCGATGGCCGCCACCCGCGCGAGATTGTGCAGTTGCTGACCTCAGGCGATCCTGGGCGGGAGAGCCGGCAGATCCACATCCTGGATATCAACGGCCAGATCGCCGCCCATACCGGCCGCGACTGCATCGACTGGTGCGGCCATCTCGAAGGCCAGGGGTTTTCGATCGCCGGCAACATGCTGGCCGGCCCGCAAGTGTTGAACGAAACCGCGAACGCTTATCTTGCCAACACCGCCCTGCCCTTCGCGCAGCGCCTGATCGCTGCGATGAAGGCCGGCGAGGCCGCCGGTGGCGACAAGCGCGGCAGGCAATCGGCGGCGCTGCTGATCCACGGCAAGGACGAATGGTCGGAGCTCGACCTGCGCGTCGACGATCATCCCGATCCGCTCAGCGAGCTCGAACGGCTGGAAGGCGTGAGCCGCAAGCATTGGGCGGTGTTCCGGCAGTTCATGCCGACCCGCGACAATCCGGCCGGCGTCACCGATCGCGCCACGATCGATGCCGGCATCACGGCGGCGCTCGCGAACCCGACTTGAGTTCCGGAAGGACCGCCTCTGACCGGGGTTGGTATGGATGGTGCAACGACACTGGCTGCATTTCGTAGGGGACTTCGTATGCTGAGAAAGAACTGGTGCTTGGCCGCTCTCGCGGCTGTTCTCATGGCCTCTTGCGCGGCCACTGCTCAGGCGCAAACCACGTTGCGCATCGGCTTAGCCGAGGACCCCGACGTGCTCGATCCGACCATGGCCCGCACCTATGTCGGCCGCATCGTCTTCGCCGCAACCTGCGACAAGCTGTTCGACATCGACGAGAAGCTCAACATCGTGCCGCAACTGGCGCTGTCGCACGAGACCTCCGCCGACGGCAAGGAGGTCACGATCAAGCTGCGGCCGGGCGTGAAGTTTCACGACGGCGAGCCGTTCGATGCCGAGGCCGCGAAATTCTCGATCGATCGCCATCTCACCTTCCCCGGCTCGTTCCGCAAGCCGGAGCTCGCGTCGGTCGATCACGTCGACGTCGTCGATCCCCTGACCATCAAGCTCGTCCTGAAGGCGCCGTTCTCGCCGCTGATCGCGCAGCTCACCGACCGCGCCGGCATGATGGTGTCGCCGAAGGCCGCCAAGGAGGCCGGCGACAAGTTCGGCCTGCGGCCGGTCTGCGCCGGTCCGTACAAATTCGTCGAGCGCGTCCAGCAGGACCGCATCGTGTTCGAGAAGTTCGCCGACTACTGGAATAAGGACAACGTCTTCATCGACAAGATCGTCTACCAGCCGATCGTCGACGCCACGGTGCGGCTGGCCAATCTGAAGTCCGGCGGGCTCGACCTGATCGAGCGCGTGCTCGCGACCGACATCAAGGACGTACGCGCCGATTCCAAGCTCGCGCTGTCGACCGCGATCGAGCTCGGCTATCAGGGCATCACGCTGAACATCGGCAAGGACAAGGCCAAGGGTCCGCTGAGCCAGTCCGCGAAGGTGCGGCAGGCACTAGACCTCTCGATCGATCGCGAGGCGCTGAACCAGGTGGTGTTCAACGGCGAGTTCATGCCGGGCAACCAGTGGGTCAATCCCTCGCATCCCTACTATCAGAAGGCCTTCCCGATCCGCGCCCGCGACGTCGAGAAGGCGAAGGCGCTGTTGAAGGAGGCCGGCGTCACGCCGCCGGTCGCGGTCGACTTCCTGGTGTCGAAGGGCGCCGAGACCGAGGCGGTCGCCCAGGTCGTGCAGTCGATGGCCGCCGAGGCCGGCTTCGACATGAAGATCCGGGTGACGGAGTTCGCGACCTCGCTGAAGCAGGCCGAGGCCGGCGACTATCAGGCCTTCATGCTGTCGTGGAGTGGGCGCATCGATCCCGACGGCAACAGCTACTTGTTCATGAAGAAGAACGCGCCGCAGAACTACAGCGTCTGGGAGAATGCGGAGGCCGACAAGGCGCTCGACGACGCCCGACTCATCACCGACATGGCGCAGCGCAAGGCGCTGTACGAGAAGCTCGCCAAGCTCGAGATCGAGGAAGAGCCGATCCTCTACCTCTACCACCGCCGCATCCTGATCGCGCATACCAAGAAGCTGGAGGGCTACAAGCAGATGCCGGATGGCCTGGTGCGCGTGGTCGGACTGAAGCTGAAGTGAGCGCCAAATTGGCGAGAGAGGCGAGCACTCGGTCCTCCGTCATGCCCGGGACAGGCCCGGCCATGACGACGCGGAGACAGGCGGGCGCAAAACTCCGCTCATCACCTGCGATAATCCTACCGCACGGGGAGCGAGGTGGCAGCAAGCGAGGCAGATCCCATGCTGACCTTCCTCGCCCGCCGCCTCGCCCAGATCATCCCGACCTTGATCTTCGTCTCGATCCTGATCTTCTCGCTGCAGCAGCTGCTGCCCGGCGACCCCGCCCTCGTGATGGCCGGCGAGGAGCGCGATCCCGCGGTCATCGAGCAGATCCGCAAGCAGTATCGCCTCGACCAGCCCCTGCCCGTCCAGTACGGCTACTGGATCAAGGGCGTGCTCTCGGGCGATTTCGGCGAGTCGCTCCGCATCAAGATGCCGGTGCGCGATCTCATCCTGCAGAAGCTGCCGGTGACGTTGCAGCTCGCATCAATGGCGATCGTGATCGCGTTCCTGATCGGCATTCCCGCCGGCATCATCTCCGCTGTGAAGCGCGGCACAGGATGGGACTACGCCGCCAATCTGTTCGCGCTCTGGGGCATCTCGACGCCGAACTTCTGGCTCGGCATCATGCTGATCTTCGTGTTCTCGATCCAGCTCGGCTGGCTGCCCGCTTCCGGCTATGTCTCGCTGGCGGAGGATTGGCGCGCCAGCATCGCCGCCACCATCATGCCGGCCTTCGTGCTCGGCAACGCCATCGCGGCGATCCTGATGCGCCATACCCGCAGCGCCATGCTGCAGGTCTTGAGCAGCGACTACATCCGCACCGCGCGCGCCAAGGGCATCTCCGAGCGCCAGGTCATCCTGCGCCACGCGCTGCGCAACGCGCTGACGCCGGTGATCACGCTCGGCGCGCTCGAACTCGGCACGCTGTTGTCAGGTGCGGTGTTGACGGAACAGATCTTCTCGATTCCCGGCTTCGGCAAGCTGATCGTCGACGCCGTGTTCAACCGCGACTACGCCGTCGTGCAGGGCGTCGTGCTGGTCACCGCCACCGTCTACATCATGCTCAATTTGATCGCCGACCTCGCTTATGTCCTCGTCAATCCGCGCTTGAGGAGCTGACATGGCAGAGACCACGCTGTCAGCACCGGGCATCCGCACCCTTGCCCCGCTCGAGCGGCCGATCCAGCGCACCTGGCCCCGCCTGGTCAAGCGCCGGGGAGCCATGGTCGGGCTCGGCCTGATCACGGCCTTCATCCTGCTCGCGGTATCAGCGCCGCTGGTGGCGCCCTACGATCCGATCAAGACGAGCTGGGCGCTGGTGCGGAAAGCGCCCTCGGCGGCGCATTGGTTCGGCACCGACGATCTCGGCCGCGACGTGCTGGCCCGCGTCATCTATGGCGCGCGTGCCTCGCTGATGGCCGGCGCGATCTCCGTCGTCATCGCGCTGGCGATCGGCGTGCCGATCGGCATGATCGCGGGCTATCGCGGCGGCTTCATCGATGCCCTGATCAGCCGCATCACCGATGCGATGCTGGCCTGCCCGTTCCTGATCCTGGCGATCGCGCTGGCTGCATTCCTGGGGCCGAGCCTCGGCAACGCGATGATCGCGATCGGCATCTCGGCGACCCCGATCTTCGTCCGGCTCACCCGCGGCGAGGTGCTGAGTGTCAAGGTCGAGGAATATGTCGAGGCCGCGCGCAGCGTCGGCGACACCGATCTGCAGATTGCCGTCCGGCACATCCTGCCCAACATCATGCCGGCGCTGCTGGTGCAGGCGACCCTGTCGGTCGCCGCCGCCATCATCGCCGAGGCCGCGCTGTCGTTCCTGGGGCTGGGCCAGCAGCCGCCGGCGCCGTCCTGGGGCAGCATGCTCAACGCCGCCCAGCGCTTCCTCACCAACGCGCCGTGGATGGCGATCTGGCCGGGGCTTGCGATCTTCCTGGTCGTGCTCTCGCTCAATCTGCTGGGCGACGGCCTGCGCGACGCGCTGGATCCGCAGCAGGAGGAGTAAGGCAACGCCGGCGCTTCACCCTCCGCCGTCGTCCCGGCCTCCGAGCCGGGACCCATCGCCACCGTCGGTCGTGTTGCGCGAGAAGATCACTCCACGCCTGCCTCACACCACGGACTGTGGCTATGGGTCCCGGCGTTCGCCGGGACGACAGCGAGGATGTTGAGAGACTGCCAAAAACAAAAAGGCGGCTGCCAGGGCAGCCGCCTTTGATGTGCTGGACGAGCGTTCGCTTACGCCGCCTTCACCGCGTGATCCGGCTCGGCATCGAACTGGGCGATCTCCTTGGCGCGCTGCGACTTGGCGGCGGCCTGGTGGTCGGTGGCGATGACGGTGTAGACCGCCGGCAGCACGAACAGCGTGAACAGCGTGCCGATCGACATGCCGGCGACGACGACGAGGCCGATCGAGAAGCGGCTGGCGGCGCCGGCGCCCGAGGCGGTCAGCAGCGGAATCAGGCCGGTGACCATCGCCGCCGTCGTCATCAGGATCGGCCGCAGGCGGATGCGCGCCGAGGTTTCGATCGCCCTGCGCCGATCCATCCCTTCGTTCAGCTGCAGCTCGTTGGCGAACTCCACCATCAGGATGCCGTGCTTGGTGATCAGGCCGACCAGCGTGAGCAGACCAACCTGGGTGTAGATGTTCATCGTCGCAAGCCCGAAGAACAACGGGATCAGCGCGCCGACGATCGCCATGGGCACGCTGATCATGATGACCAGCGGATCACGCAGGCTCTCGAACTGCGCCGCGAGCACCAGGAAGATGATGATCAGCGCGAAGCCGAAGGTGATGGCGAGCTGATTGCCTTCCTGCACATATTGGCGGGCGTCGGCGAGATAGTCGTGGCTGAAGCCCGACGGCAGATTCTTGGCCTGCTTCTCCAGGAAGTCGACCGCCTGGCCGACCGTGACGCCGGGCATCGGCACCGCCGAGAAGGTCGCCGAGTTGAGCTGGTTGAAATGCGTCAGCGAGTTCGGGTCGGTCGCGGTCTCGATGTTGACGACCGTCGACAGCGGCACCTGCTGGCCGGCCGCGCTCGCGACGTAGTAGCCGGACAGCGATTCCGGTGACAGCCGCTTGTCGCGCGGCACCTGCGGGATCACCTGGTAGGAACGGCCCTCGAGGTTGAAGCGGTTGATGTAGTTGCCGCCGAGCAGCACGGCGAGCGTGTTGCCGATCGACTGCATGGTGATGCCGAGATCGCTGGCCTTGCTGCGGTTGATCCAGACCTTCACCACCGGCTGGTTGAAGTCGAGGTCGCTGTCGGAGACGATGAAGATGCCGCTCTTGCGCGCGGCGTCCTTGAGCTTGGCCATCTGCTCATAGACGGCCCGGAAGCCGCTGGTCGAGCTGATCACCATCTGCACCGGCAGACCGCCGGGGCCGCCCGGCAGCGCCGGCAAGTTGAAGGCGAAGGCATTGATGCCCTCGATCTTGGAGAGCTCCGCCTGCACCAGCGGCTTCAGCTTGATCGAGGAGCGCGTGCGCTCGTCCCACGGCTTCAGCAGCATGCCGGCAAATCCGCCTTGCGGCCCCTGGATGCCGTTCAGGATGAAACGCAGGTCGGTCTCGGGAAACTTCGCGAACGCCTTGTCGACCTTGTCGGTGTAGAAATTGATGTAGTCGATGTTGGCGTATTTCGGCGCCTTGGTGATCGAGAACACGATTCCCTGATCCTCCTCCGGCGCCAGTTCCTTGGCGGTGTGCATATAGAGGAAGCCGACCAGGCCGAGGATCGTCAGCGCGAACAGGCCGGTCACCGGACGGTAGTCGAGCGAGCGGTCGAGTTGGCGGCCGTACCAGTTGGTCATCGAACCGAACACGCGGTTGACGAGCCGCGCGAAGCGGCCCTCATCGGCGCTCTTCAGCAGCACCGAGCACATCATCGGCGACAGCGTCAGCGCGATGACGCCGGACACGATGACCGAGCCCGCGAGCGTGAAGGCGAATTCGCGGAACAGCGAGCCGGTGAGGCCGCCGAGGAAGCCGATCGGCGCGTACACGGCGGCGAGCGTGATCGTCATCGAAATGACCGGGCCGACGATCTCGCGCGCGCCCTGCAGTGCCGCCTGGACGGGTGTCTTGCCCTCCTCCAGATGGCGATGGATGTTCTCCACCACCACGATCGCATCGTCGACGACGAGGCCGATCGCGAGCACCATGGCGAGCAGCGTCAGCAGGTTGATGGAAAAGCCGAGCGCCAGCATCAGCGTGCAGACGCCGATCAAGGACAACGGGATCGTCACCACGGGGATGATGACCGAGCGCAGCGATGCCAGGAACAGGAAGATGACGACGATGACGATCAGCACGGCTTCGCCGAGCGTGTGCTCGACCTCGTCGATCGAGGATTGGATGAACTTGGTGGAGTCGTAGGCCACCTTCATCTTCATCGACGGCGGCAGATTGCGCTCGAGGTCGGGGAACAGCGCGCGCACGCCCTTGACGATGTTGAGCGGGTTGCCCTGCGGCGTGGCGTCGACGCCGATGAAGATCGCCCGCTCGCCGTTGAAGGCGACGCTGGCGTCGGTGCTCTGCGCCGCAAGCTCGACGGTCGCGATGTCCTCCATGCGGACGAAGCCGCCGTCCTTGGCCTTGACGATCATCCGCTTGAACTGGTTGACGTCGGTCAGGCCGGTATTGGTGGTGACGTTGGAGACGATGAAGTAGCCCTTGGACTGGCCGGCGGCGGACTGGAAGTTGTTGGCGGCGATCGCCTGCGCGACATCGGTCGGCGAGACGTTGCGGCCGGCCATCTTCTCCGGGTTGAGCCAGATGCGCATCGCGAAGGTCTGGCCGCCGAGGATGTTGGCCGCGGCGACGCCGTCGACGGTCGACAACACCGGCTGAACGACGCGCGTCAGATAGTCGGAGATGGCCGAGCCCGACAGCTCCTCGCTGGAGAAGCCGAGATACATCACCGAGGTCGTCTGGCCCGTGGTCTTAGTGACGATCGGGTCGTTGGATTCCTTCGGGATCAGGTAACGGACCGAGTTCACCTTGGCGAGGACCTCGGTGAGCGCCTGGTTCGGATCGAAGTTAAGCTTCACGAACACCTGGATGGTGCTGGTGCCCTGCACCGATGACGAGGTGATGTAGTCGACGCCTTCGGCCGAGGCGACCGCCTGCTCCAGCGGCGTGGTGATGAAGCCCTGGATCAGGTCGGCGGACGCGCCGGGATAGACGGTCGTGACGTTCACGACTGTGTTCGACAGCTTCGGATATTGCCGGATCGGCAGCTCGAACGCGGCGCGCAGGCCGAGCAGCAGGATGAGCATGCTGACCACGAGCGCCAGAACCGGGCGCTTGATGAAGATATCGGTGAAACGCATCGCGGCTATCCCGTCAGCAGACGTCAGGTGAGGACCGAACGGGCCGCCTGCTCGCGGCGGCCCGGCATTGACTCAGAGGTTCGCTCAGTAGCGCGGCGGCTTCGCCGGCACCGGCGGCGGCGGATCGGTCGAGATCGCAACCGCGGCGCCCGACTGGATCTTGAGCTGGCCGACGGCGACGACGCGGTCGCCTTCCTTCAGGCCCTTCAGGATCACCGCCCGGCCGTTGATGCGGTCGCCGGTCTGCACATAGGTGCGGTCGGCCGTCAGCGTGACCTTGCCGTCGTCGGCCTTCTTCTCGTTGATGACGAACACGGAGTCGCCATACAGCGTGTAGTCGACCGCGGTCTCCGGCACCGTCAGCACCGGCGGCTTGTCCGGCAGCACCACCGTGGTGGTGGCGAACATGCCGGGCTTGAGGATGTGCTCGGGATTGGCGATCGTCGCCTGCACGCGAATGTTGCGCGTGTCGGTCGCGATCTGCGGCTCGATGGTGGTGATCTTGCCCTCGAAGGTCTTGCCCGGATAGGCATCGACGCCGATGCGCACGGTCTGCCCGACCTTGAGTTGGCCACTGTCCTTCTCGGTCACCGTGAAGTTGACCCAGAGCTGCGACAAATCGGTGAGCGACACGATCTGCGTGCCGGCCGACAGATACTGGCCGACCTCGACCTTGCGGACGCCGAGATCGCCGTCGAACGGCGCGCGCACCAGCTTCTGCGCGATCAGCGCCTCGGTCTTGGCGACGCCCGCCTGCGCCTGGTCGTAGGCAGCCTGGGCCTGGTCGACGGTTGCCTGCGGGCCGAACTGGCGCGACGCCAGCTGCTTGGCGCGGTCCAGCGAGAGCTGCGCCACCGTGACCTGGGCCTTGTAGTTGGCGAGATCGCCCTGCTCCGGCGCGTCGTAGAGCTGAACCAGCGGCGTGCCCTGCTTCACCGTCGTGCCCGGCATGAACATGATCTCGGTGATGCGGCCGGAGGCGTCCGAGGTGACGTTGACCTGGTGTACGGCGGCGAGGTCGCCGACGGCGGTCAACAGGTTCGGCACGGTCTCCGTCGACGCCGTGGCGGCGGTCACGTTGAGCGGCGGCGGCTTCATGTTGGCGAAGAACTGCGCGATCATCTTGTCGCGAAACATGTTGAACCACACGAAGCCGCCGACCAGCGCCGCGAGCAGAGTGCCGACGATGATGAACCACAGCACCGGGCGGGTGCGCTTGCGCGGCTTGTCGTCGATCGGCTGGCCTGAGAGCTTGGGTTCCGTCGCAATGTTCATGTCATGCACTTTCTGCCGTCGCCGGCCGGGCCGGAGGTTGCGACAATTCGTGATTGAGATGGTACGCAATGGCGGCGTCGGTCACTCCGATGCCGCGCAGGATGAACTGGCTGAGCTGGCGCTCCAGGCTTTCAGCGGTTCCATAAGCCAGACACGGGGTCGAGGGAAGCCGGGTCAAGGCCGCCATCAATACGGTGTGATGCGCAAACCAGAACAGGTCGCGGGGCGCCGCCGCTGATGGCAAGGCATCACCAGCCGCGACGGCGCTTTCCAGAGAGTTAACGAATTTGGCGCCGATCAGATCATCGATCTTCACATAGAGCAGCCGCGCAAACTCGCCATCGTCGAGATGGCTCGACGCCATCAGCCGCAACCGCTGCTCTTCCTCGTCGTTGGGGCCGTCAGCGATGCTGAGAAAATGCCGGACCATCCCGGCCATCATCCTGACCAGTGTGGCGGTGGAAGGTTCCTGTCCGAGCAGCAGCTCGAAATCCGGATCGGCCTCGCATTGCTCGGTGAGGATCTCGGCATAGAGCGCCGCCTTCGACGGGAAATGCTTGAACAGCAACGCTTCCGAGATGGCCGCCGCCGCCGCGACGCTCTTGGTGGTGGTGCCCGCATAGCCATGACGTGCGAAGCAGCGCTTGGCTGCACCGAGGATCAGCTGCCTTCGGAGATCGCTTGTCATGCGCAAACTGGACATCGCCCGTGAGTAAATACTCACTTGATTGATGTCAAGAAATATGCCGCGTCGCAGCAGGGTTCGGCGGTCAAGTCCCTGAAATTGCAGGAGAGAAACGACTGCGCCGAAGGCAATTTTATACCTCTACAACAAGGCGGATCTGCGGCACGCCCCGGTGGTGGAGATGCGGGCTCACACCGCCCGGCGGATTTTCTTCCGCGCCCGGCCGTGCGACGGTCGCAGCAACAAACCAGAATCGGCCGGGAGGACCAGGGATGACCGACGACACGGCGCTCGCCGCCAGCTTCGACCTCGAGAGCCTGACGCCGGAGTTCTACGCCGACCCCTACCCGACCTATCGCGCGCTGCGCCAGCACGCCCCGGTCAAGCGGATGCGCAGCGGCTCCTACTTTCTCACCCGTTATGACGACCTCGTCACCGCCTACAAGGCGACGAAGACGTTCTCGTCGGACAAGACGCGCGAGTTCGCGCCGAAATACGGCGACTCACTGCTGTACGAGCACCACACCACGAGCCTCGTCTTCAACGATCCGCCGGCGCATACGCGCGTGCGCCGCCTGATCATGGGTGCGCTGTCGCCGCGCGCCATCGCCGAGATGGAGCCGGCGCTGATCACGCTGGTCGACGGGCTGCTGGAGAGAATCGCCGCGAAGGAGCACTTCGAGCTGATCGAGGATTTCGCCGCGGCGATCCCCATCGAGGTGATCGGCAATCTGCTCGGCGTGCCGCATGAGGAGCGCGGACCCTTGCGCGACTGGTCGCTCGCCATCCTCGGCGCCCTGGAGCCGGTGTTGACGCCGGAGCAGTTTGCCCGCGGCAACCAGGCCGTCGGCGACATGCTGGCCTATCTGGAAACCCTGGTGGCCCGCCGGCGCGCGGCTCCCGGCAATCCCGAGCGCGACGTGCTGACGCGGCTGATCCAGGGCGAGGCCGACGGCGAGCGGCTGAGCGCGAAGGAGCTGCTGCACAACTGCATCTTCCTGCTCAATGCAGGACACGAGACCACGACCAATCTCATCGGCAACGGCCTGGTGCTGCTGTGCCAGCATCCGGCCGAGCGCAGGAAGCTGATCGAGACCCCCGCTTTGATCCGCACCGCCGTCGAGGAGATCCTGCGCTATGAAAGCTCCAACCAGCTCGGCAACCGCATGACGACCGAGCCGGTCGAACTCGGCGGCGTTGGCCTGGAAGCAGGCACGTCCATCACCCTGTGCATCGGCGCCGCCAATCGCGACCCCGCCCAGTTCGACGATCCCGAGCGCTTCGACATCACCCGCCCCGCCAACCGCCACCTCGCCTTCGGCACCGGCGCGCACCAATGCGCGGGGATGGCGTTGGCACGGCTGGAAGGCGCGGTGGCGATCTCGCGGTTTGTCAGCCGGTTTCCGAACTATCAGCTCGCGGGCGAGCCGGTGCGTGGCGGGCGAGTGCGGTTTCGGGGGTTTGCGAGCGTGCCGTGTGTGGTCGAGGGGTAAGGAAGATCGCAGTAGCTCCCCGAATGCGCTCGGTCCCGAGCCGATATCGCCAGCCATTCGGATCGGCGTCATTCCGGGGCGCGCGCAGCGCGAGCCCGGAATCCATAACCACAGGATGCCGTGTGAGGCATGCACGGAGTTGCCAGCTCGCCTGACGACATCGCTCCGTGGCTATGGATTTCGGGCTCATTCGCGCTGTTCCAAAATGGCTACGCCATTTTGCGCGCGAATGCCCCGGAATGACGAACTCTCTAAGAACTTCGCTGCGGCGAATTGCAGAACACGATCCCTCACCTGCACCGCCGTGTTGGGCCATTCGACGTGCGCCAAAACAGATTGTTCAGGAACCAGCTCAAGGACATCACCCTTCCAGTCCGTCCAGCTGCAAAAAATTACTTTCTTTTTTCCAGAAATTATGATTGTATATCCCGATCCCGTCTCACAAGAGGGACGCTTCGCGGTCGTCACGAACGTCGAGGCGGGATGCGGTGGGCGTGTTGGTGCTGCGGCGTGGGTTTCCACCCGGACGAACGGCAGCGATGCGCACGGTCAAGTCGCGTGGTCCTGACACCCCGATGCTGGTGTCCAGCGCAATGCGCGCAAGCGCATTGTCGCGATACGGTGGCCAGAAAGCCCGGCGCACCGGGGAGATCGCGAAGCAGCCGTTAGACCATCGCGCGGGGAATGCCGGGTGTTCTCGGCTGAACCTGTGGTTCCTGCCGCCTGCATTTTTTCCGCAGGCGGGCCATGGGTGCGGCCAGCGCCCGGCATTCCCCGTGCCCTCTTCTCAGGAGAGGGCAGGACGAACAGCAAAGCTCGGACGCGAAAGCGCGCCGCGAGATAGAGATTCCATGCCTCACCGCCGTCATTGCGAGCGAAGCGAAGCAATCCAGGGCCGCGCTCGCGACGCTGGATTGCTTCGTCGCTGCGCTCCTCGCAATGACGGTGCCTCAAGGGAGATCATGCGACGGCAATTCAATCAGTTGCTCGTCATGCCCGGGCTTGACCCGGGCATCCATCTTCTTGCGAAGAGTGATGGATGGCCGGGTCAAGCCCGGCCATGACGACCGGAGAGATGGATGACCATCACTTCGACGGAGACTTCAAAACACCGCGTGGTCGCCGCGCTCCGCCTCGGCCTCGCCGCGGATCAGCTTGGCGTAGTAGTCGAACAGCGTTTCCGATCCGGTCGACGGCGTAGCATCGGCGTCGTAGCGGCCAGTGAGGGGGTCGAGCACCAGCATCGATTCCGTCGCGTAGTAGCGGCCGATGCGGGCGAGCTCCGCCTTGTCGGCGAGCGACGGCACGATCCGCTTGGCGACGTCGAGCCCTCCGATGATGAGATCGAGCAGCGCCACCGGCACGCGGCGGATGTTCGGCTTGCGGCCGAGCAGCGCGAACAGATGCTCCGCCTGCTCCAGCGGCGTGATCGCAGGTCCGGGGCCGCCGATCGGCAGAACCTTGTTCCAGCGGCTCTCGTCATCGAGACAGCCGGCGAGATAGTCGCCGAGATCGGCGTCACTGACCGGCTTGCACGCGGTCAAACGGCCGTCGCCGAACACGAGATAGGGACGGCCCTGCTGCACGCGTGCGACCTGCCCCGACAGCGACTTGAAGAACGCGGTGGGGCGGACGATCGAATAGGTCAGGCCTGCCGCCATCAGCTGCGCCTCGAAGGCCAGCTTGGCCTGCTGAAACGCGAGCAGCGGCTTCTGCACGCAGATGGCGGACAGCAGCACGAACTGCGTGACACCGGCCTGACCTGCTGCAGTCAGCGCGTTCACATGGGCCTGATAGTCGATTGCCTGGGCATCCCGCGGCACGCCGGTCCGCGAGGCCATGCAGGACATAATCGCATCGAAGCGCTCACCGCGAAAGCCGTCGCGCGCCAGCGAGACAGGATCGGTGACGTCGCCGATCCTGACGGTCGCGGCGGGGATCGCCATCGTGTCATTGTGCGGACGCACGAAGCAGACCACCTCGTGCCCGCGCGCGACCAGCGCGCGCACCGTGGCACGGCCGATCGTCCCGGTCGCGCCGAGCATGAACACGCGGCGCGGAAGCACAGCGGCAGCGGGATCAGACAGCGACATCATTGGCGAGAACGGCTCCGAGAACTGCGTCAATCTATATCACTTGCCGCCGCCCTGGGATGCAGCCGACTTCGCAATGGGCATCCTTCTCACGCGCGCTGGGAGGCCGTTATGCGCTCGTCTCGCTCCACGCCGTCTTGGCCGGGCTCGTCCCGGGCATGACGGAGCAACAAATGAACAGGATCGTTCGCCCGGGCGGCCGTGTATCGCCAGAAACAACAGCCATGCACGCACTGGAAAGGCACATTGCGATTTCCACCCTCATAGTGAGGAACGCCGCAGGCGCGTCTCGAACCATGAGGCCCTCAGCCTCGCCCTTCGAGACGCCCGCCTTCGGCGGGCTCCTCTGGGTGAGGGTCAAAGTGTGCGGCCTGAGGACAGGGGCAGGCTTCGATTTGGTGCGCAGCGCGGGGTACGAGCAGCCTCATACGCCGAACCTAACCGCCTCACTCCGCCGCGCGCGGCGTCTTCTCCAGGATCAGCGTATGAATGCCGCAGGCGCCGCTATAGAGGCTCATCACCCGCGTGCCGGGCTTGCGGCCCGCCCTCGGCTCGGAGACCTGCAGCCCGGCGGCAAGCAGTCTGGCGCGGGTCGCTTCGATGTCGGCGACGCGCCAGCTCAGGCCCCACAGCTTGTCGTTCGCCTTGTCGTTGCCGGCGACCGGCCGCTTCACCACCTCGACGATCAGGTCGCCGCAGCGGAAGAACATCAGCTGGCCCCATTCCTGATGGCTGCGGTCGAGCGCCATGTCCAGGCCGAGCCGCGCGCCATACAGCGCGGCGGCACGCTCGGGGTCCTCGGTCGAGACCACGATGTGGTCGAGGCCGAGCACCGCGGAGTCCGCGGTCTTCTCCGACGGCGGCCGCGGCTGGCTGAGTTCCAGGAAGAACATGCGCACGCCACGCGTCAGATCCGTCATCGCGCGGGTGCGCTTCCAGTGCAACGTCTGACCCGAGACGCGGTCGGTGTTGTCGACCTCGGCAATCGGGTCCGGCTTCAGCGCCACGCGCTCCAGCCGCCGATGCATCTTGCCGATGTCGTTGGTGGCGAAGCAGATGCTGGCGAGGCCCTCGCCCCAGATCTTGATGACGTTGCGGATGCGATCGGCGGCGGGGCTCTGTCCCGCCGGCGCCATCAGCTCCAGGCTCATATTGTCGAGCGTGAACAGGACGCGGTCGGCGCCCTCGCCCGAATTGTGCCAGGACGGCTTGCGCGCCAGCAGCGTCTCGAACGCGGCGCTGCCGGCCTTGATGTCCTCGAGCAGGATGACGACGTGGTCGAGACCGGTGATCACGGAAACAGCCCTCGCGTGTTCTTGGCGTTGCGCACCTTCTCGACGCCGATCGCCATCGCCGCAGTCCGGTGCGGGACGTCGTCGGCCTTGGCCCGGTTCACCATCTTCTCGAAGGCGCGGTCGAGGATCTGGTACTCGCGCCGCATCACCTCCTCCTCCTCCCAGAACAGCTGCTGCAGATCCTGCACCCATTCGAAGTAGCTGACGATGACGCCGCCGGAATTGCAGAGGATGTCGGGAATGAGAAAGATCTCCTTGCGGCGCTGGTCGAGCACCAGATCGGCATCCGGCGTGGTCGGGCCGTTGGCGGCCTCGGCAATGACGCGGCATTTCAGGTTCGCCGCCACCTTGGCGTCGATCACGCGCTCCACAGCCGCTGGCACCAGGATGTCGCAGGCCAGCGTCAGGATCTCGTTCGGGTCGAACGCGAGCTCGGTGGAGAAGCCGGCGATGCTGCCGTGCTTGCTCGCATGCGCCATCAGCTGGGGGATATCGAGGCCGCGCGGGTCGTGGAGCGCACCGGTATGATCGCTGACCGCAATCACCTTCATGCCCATCTGGTGGAAGCCGAGCGCGGCATAGGAGCCGACATTGCCGAAGCCCTGCACCACCACGCTCGACTTGGCGGGATCGATGCCGAGCACGTCCATCACCCGGCGCGAGACGTGGGCGACACCGCGCCCCGTCGCCTCGCGGCGGCCGAGCGTGCCGCCGGAGAATACCGGCTTGCCGGTGACGATCTCGGTCACGGTCTGGCCCTGATACATGGAGTACGTATCCATGAACCACGCCATCACCTGCTCGTTGGTGCCCATATCCGGCGCCATCACGTCGGTGTGCGGGCCGACGAACGGGATCATCTCCTGCATGTAGCGGCGGGACAGGGATTCGAGCTCACGCTTCGACAGCTTGGACAGGTCAACATTGACGCCGCCCTTGGCACCGCCATAGGGCAGACCGACCAGCGCGCATTTCCAGCTCATCCAGATCGCGAGTGCCGCAACCTCGCCGATGTCGACGGTCGGCGCAAAGCGGGTACCGCCCTTGGTCGGCCCCATGGTCAGGAGATGCTGGACGCGATACCCCTCATAGACGGCAATGGTGCCGTCGTCCTTGTGGATCGGACACGAGACGGTGATCGCGCGCTTGGGAAGCAGCAGCCGGTCGCGCTCGTCGGCTGGGATGCCAAGATGGTCGGCAATCACGTTGAACTGATTGGTCGCCATCTCGAACACCGGACCCGCATAGACCGTCATCTTCCACTCCCGAATCTGCTCCTGCAGGCCGGCAACCATAGCGCGACCCGTGCGCCGGTGGCAGGGGGCCTCCGGTTGCAAGGGGCCGATCTCAACCACCATGGTGACGATTTGACGAAGAATTTCAGCGTTGATCCGCCTTAACCGCTTGCTAATCTGCGGCGCCGGGGCCGCGATCACCCCTTAGTGAGACAGAAATGCCCATGCAGGCCCTTTTCATCGGACAGACCTACATCGACGTTACGTTCATCACCGACCATATGCCGACCGGAGACGAGAAGCACGTCGCCTCCGACTACGCCGTGTCGTTCGGCGGCAATGCGGTGACTGCGGCATTTTGCTGCGCCAAGCTGGGCATCGTGCCGGACCTGATCGCCACGATTGCGAATGACTGGCTCGGGCGGATGTTCCAGGACATGACCGCGAAGTACGGCATCTCCGTACATCCACGGAAGGTCAACGCCTCCTCGCTGTCCTTCATCATGCCGAAGGACGGCAAGCGGGCCATCGTGCGCTGCCGCGACGATGCCCACATTCACCCGTTCCCGCTGCTCAATCTCGGCAATTGCCGGGCGCTCCACGTCGATGGCCATCAGCCCGACGCCGCCCTGCATTACGCCAAGCTGTGCCGCGAGGCCGGCATCCTCACATCCCTCGACGGCGGCGGCCTGCGCACCAACACGCATGAGCTGCTCGAATATATCGACGTCGCCATCGTCGCCGAGCGACTGTGCGAGCAGATGGACCTCACGCCGGAGAAGATGCTCGACTACCTCAAGGGCCGCGGCTGCCGCATTGGCGGCGTCACCCAGGGCGAGAAAGGCCTGCTCTGGTACGACGAGCTCGGCGCGGTGCACACGCTGCCCGCCTATCCGATCCCGCGCGAGCGCGTCATCGACACCAATGGCGCCGGCGACGTGTTCCATGGCGCCTATGTGTATTCGTATCTCGCCAACCCGGCGAAGGGCTGGAAGGAGCATTTCGAGTTCGCCCGCGCGGCCTCGACGTTCAAGATCCAGAAGCTCGGCAACGAAGCCGGCCTGCCGACGCTCGCCGACATCGAGCTTGTCAGGCAGGAATTCGAGGCCCGCGTCTAGCGGCTGATCAGGGAGAACACCGATGGGGCGCGTGGTCGTCGCCGGCAGCATCAACATGGATGTCGTGGCAACGGCCGAGCGCCATCCCCGCATCGGCGAGACCGTTGCGGGACAGTCTGTGATGTACTTCCCCGGCGGCAAGGGCGCCAACCAGGCCGTGTCCGCGGCCAAGCTCGGCGCGCCGACGCTGTTGATCGGCCGGCTCGGCGCCGATGCGTTCGGCGAGCAGCTGCGCGCGTTTCTCGCCGGCCAGGGCATCGATCTCTCGGCGGTGAAGGACAGCGCGAGCGCATCGACCGGCACGGCGATCATCACGCTGGCGAATGCCGACAACACGATCGTCGTGATTCCCGGCGCGAACGCGGAGGTCTCGGCAGACGATGTGGCTCAGGTGGAATTGACAGCGGGCGACGTGGCGGTGAGCCAGTTCGAGATCCCGCAAGCCACGATCGCCTCGTTCTTCCAGCGTGCCAAGGCAGCGGGCGCCACCACGATCCTCAACCCGGCCCCAGCCAGCGCATTCGACGGCGCGCTTTTCGCGCTGGTCGACGTGCTCGTGCTCAACGAGACGGAGCTCGGCTTCCTGGCTGGTGTCGATCTCGGCGACGCGCCCTCTCCGCAGCAGGTGACGGAAGCCGTGAAGGCGCTGATACCTCGCCGAGACCAGACGGTCTGCGTCACGCTCGGCCCGCGCGGCGCGATCGCCGTGTGTCGCGGCGACGGCAGGCTGGTCGAAGGCCGCGCGGTGAAGGCGGTCGACACCACCGGCGCCGGCGACTGCTTCGTCGGCGCGCTGGCGGCGCGGCTCTCGCAGGGCGCTGCGATCGCGGATGCGATCGCCTACGCCAACGTTGCGGCGTCCATCTCCGTGCAGCGGATGGGCGCCGGCCCCTCGATGCCCACGGCGGAGGAGGTCCGCGCGGCCCTCTAGGCGAGAGCGCTCTTCAGGTCGAAGCCGGGATCAGCAGCCTTGGCCGCATCGATCGTGCCGCCCGCAGCCAGCAGCTTGCGGCCGAACATGTGGTCACCGGCGCGGTTGACGGATTCGATGCCGACCAGCCGGCCCTCCTTGTAGCAGAATGCGGAGAATGCCTTTTGCGCCGGATCCCCGCGCAGCACGACCTGATCATAGCCCGTGGTGAGCCCCGCGATCTGCAGCTTGTCGTTGGCCTGGTCGCTCCAGAACCACGGCTGGCCGTCATACGGCTTGACGTCGCCCGTCAGCCGCGCGGCAACGCAGCGGGCATGATCGGTGGCGTTCTGCACCGACTCGAGCCGCAAGGTGCCACCGAAGCGCTGACTGGTAAACAGCGCGCAGTCGCCGATGGCCGAGATGTGCGGATCGCTGGTCAGGAGGTACTCGTCGACCACGATGCCCGCGGCGACCTGCAGTCCGGCGTCCGCGGCGAGCTCGACATTCGGCAGCACGCCGACGCCGACTACGACGAGATCAGCCGGGATATGCCGGCCGTCGCTGAGGCTGACGCCGGTGACCTTGTTGCCATCGGCTTCGATGCTGGTGGACTGCACACCCAAATGAATGCGCACGCCGGCATCGGCATGCTGCTTCTGGAAGTAGTCGGAGATTTCCGCCGTGACGGCCCGCGCCATCACCCGCGCGCCGAGTTCGAGCACGTCGACCTCGAGGCCCTTGATACGCGCGGTCGCCGCGAATTCGAGGCCGATGAAGCCGGCGCCGATGACGACGACACGCTTGGCATCGCCGAGCAAGCTTCTGAGCGCTTCACTGTCGTCGAGAATACGCAGATAGCGCACAGCGGGGAGATTGGCGTTGGGAATGTCGAGCAGCCGGTTGCGCGCACCGGTGGCGAGCACGAGGTGCCCGTAGTCGAGCGTCCTGCCGGAGGCGAGCAGGACCCTGCGCTGGTCGCGCTGAACCGAGACGACACGGTCGTAGACGAGGTCGATGGCCTGGTCGGCATAGAACTTCTGCGGCCGGAACATCAGCGTCTCGGGACCACCGGTGCCCTTGAGATACGCCTTCGACAGCGGCGGACGCTGGTACGGCAGATGCGGCTCGTCATTGATCAAATGGATGGGATCGGCAAAGCCTGCCTGACGCAGCGAGGTCGCGAGCTGAAAGCCCGCATGCCCCGCGCCTACGATCACAACCGGTCCCTTGGTCACTGCGTCCTGCCCCATTCTGTCCGTATCCCGTGTTTGCACGCCTTGTCTGCTGCGGGTTTACCTCCCGTCATGCCAGCCGTGCCGGGTTGTCGCAGACTTCCCCGGCATTGTCACCGGCCCGCTGTGCGCTTTAAATGCGGCAACAACCATACGAGGGAGGATTGAATGTCGGACGCAGAAGCGGAACCTGCCCGCCTGAGCATCGAGGGCCCGATCGCGACCATCACGCTCGACCGTCCGGCCGCGTTCAACGCCATCAACCTCGCCATTGCGCAGCGCCTGCAGCAGCTCGCGGCGCAAGTCGAGGCGGATCCGAGCATCGGGGTGCTTGTTTTGAAGGGCGAAGGGCGTGCCTTCTGCGCCGGCGGTGACCTGCAGACGATTGGCGCCGCGGCCGAAGCCGATACGATCACACCCGTGGTCAGCGAACTGCTGCATCACTATCACGCCTTCATCGCCAGCCTGCGGCGCATGCCCAAGATCGTACTCGCCAGCGTTCACGGATCTGCTGCGGGCGCCGGGATGTCGCTTGCCTTCGCCGCCGACCTTTGCATCGCAGCCGAAGAGGCCCGCTTCACGCCGGCCTACGCCAAGCTCGGCGTTTCGCCCGATGGCGGCGGCACCGTCGGGGTCGTCGCCACCGCCGGTGTCCGGCGCGCGCTGCAGATCTTTCTGGCCGAGGACAGTTTCACGGCCGCGCAAGCCCATGAGTGGGGCCTGGTCGCCAAGGTCGTCCCCGGGTCCGAGCTCGCCGCAGCCACGGACGCGCTGGCGCAGCGGCTGGCGCAGAACGTGCCGGCCGGCATCGCCGCCACCAAGGCGTTGATCCATCGGGCGCCGACCAGCTCGGTCGAGGACCAGTTGGCCGCGGAGCGCGATGCGATCATCAATTGCATGCACACGGATGAATTCCGCGCCGCCGTGAAGCGGTTCACCAGCAAAGGAAAGTAGGACTGCGCTCACCCCTTCCCTTGCCCCTTCCCTTTCCGCCGCATGAAGTCGAAATCGCAGCCGTCATCGGCCTGCAGAATCGTTTCATGAAACAGATGCGCATAGCCGCGCTCCGCCCAGTCGGGCGTCGCGGCAGCCGTCAGTGCAGCGCGGCGCCGGTCGAGCTCGGCGTCGTCGACCAGCAGATCGATGCTCCGCTTGGCAACGTCGAGACGGATCATGTCACCGGTCCGGACCAGCGCCAGGGGACCGCCGACGGCAGACTCCGGCGTGATGTGCAGCACGATCGTACCAAACGCGGTGCCGCTCATGCGCGCGTCCGAGATCCGCACCATGTCCTTGGTACCGCACCGTGCGAGCTTTTTCGGGATCGGCAGATAGCCCGCCTCCGGCATCCCCGGCGCGCCCTTCGGCCCGGCGTTGCGCAGCACCAGCACGTCGTCAGCCGAGACGTCGAGATCGGGATCATCGACCCGCAAGGTCATGTCCTCGACCGACTCGAACACCACAGCGCGCCCGGTGTGCTGCAGCAGCTTGGGACTCGCGGCCGAATGCTTGATGACGGCGCCGCGCGGAGCAAGATTGCCGCGCAGCACTGCAAGGCCGCCTTCCGGCTTGATCGCGTCGGCGCGCGAGCGGATCACATCTTGCCCAGGCACATCCTCCGCCGCAGCGACGATGTCGCGCAGCGACTGACCGGTGATCGAGCGGCAGTCCAGATCGATGAGATCGCCGAGCTGCTGCATCAGCTTCGGCACGCCGCCGGCGTGGTGGAAGTGCTCCATGTAGTGATCGCCGGACGGCTTGAGGTCGACCAGCACCGGCACCTCGCGGCCGATGCGGTCGAAGGCGTCGAGATCGATCTTGTGCGGGGTGCGGCCAGCGATCGCGGCGAGATGCACGAGGCCGTTGGTCGAGCCACCGATCGCCTGCAGCACCACCTGCGCATTCTTGAAGGCAGACGGCGTCAGCAACTCGCTGGGCCGCGGCCCCTTCGCCTTGGCCATTTCGGCCGCGACCCGGCCGCTGGCTTCGGCCGAGCAGAAGCGTTCGGCATGCGGCGCCGGGATCGTCGCGCTCATCGGCAAGGACAGGCCGAGCGCCTCGGTGATGCAGGCCATCGTGGAAGCCGTGCCCATCACCATGCAGGTGCCGACCGACGGCGCGAGCCGGCCATTGACCGCCTCGATCTCGCTGTCGTCCATCTCGCCAGCGCGATACTTGGCCCACAGACGGCGGCAGTCGGTGCAGGCGCCGAGCACCTCGCCTTTGTGATGTCCGACCACCATAGGTCCCACGGGAATGACGACGGTCGGCAGATCCGCCGACACCGCGGCCATGATCTGCGCCGGCAGCGTCTTGTCACAGCCGCCGATCACGACGACCGCATCCATCGGCTGCGCGCGGATCATCTCCTCGGTTTCCATCGCCATCAAATTGCGCAGATACATCGAGGTCGGATGCGCAAAGCTCTCGGCGATCGAGATGGTCGGAAACACGAACGGCATCGCGCCCGACAGCATGACGCCGCGCTTCACGGCTTCCAGGATCTGCGGCACGTTGCCGTGGCAGGGGTTGTAGTCGCTGTAGGTGTTGGTGATGCCGACGATGGGGCGGTCGAGCGCGTCGTCGGAATAGCCCGCCGCCTTGATGAAAGCTTTGCGAAGGAACAGCGAGAATCCGGCATCGCCGTAAGCGGTCAGTCCCTTGCGCAGGCCATCGGTCATGGTCTTCTCTTTCATTCTCTACGTCATTCCGGGGCGCGCGAAGCGCGAACCCGGAATCCAGACATTGTCTTACGCTCTCACAACGAGATTCCGGATTCGCGTGCTGCGGACGCGCCCCGGAATGACGGCCTCCAACTAACCCCAGTCGATGATCCGGCTGGTGTCGGCGTCGAACTCCGTGGTGCAGAACGCGCCGCCCTGGAAATAGTCCCCGATCGGATCGGCGGGCAGCTTGGCCTGCTCGGCCATGGCGTGCTCGCGGAAATCCTCGGCGCGGCCGGTCGGGCGATAGCCGAGATCATAGGCGCGCTGGTTGTCCCACCAGGCCCGTTCGTTGAGCGAGGCGCCGTACAGCACCTCGAAATGGATGTCCGGATGCTCCAGGCCGATGCGGCAGAGCTGGACGAGATCCTCGGGCTTCAGCCAGATCGACAGCCTCCGCTTGTCGAGCGGCTTCTCGCCGAAATTGCCGATGCGCAGACACGTGACCTTCAGCCCGTGCTTGTCGGCATAGAGCGAGCCCACCGCCTCGCCGAACACCTTGCTGACGCCGTAGCGGCCGTCGGGGCGCGGCTGCACGTCGTTGTCGATCTTGCGGTGGCGCGGATAAAAGCCGACGGCATGGTTCGACGACGCGAACACCACGCGCTTCACACCATTGCGGCGCGCCGCCTCGAACAGGTTGTAGCCGCCGATGATGTTGGCCTGCAGGATATCGTTCCACGGGCCCTCGACCGAATAGCCGCCGAAATGGATGATGCCGTCGACGCCTTCGCACAGCGCCTCGACCTGAGCGAGGTCGGCAAGATCGGCCGCCTTGAAGGTCTCTTGGCTGGAGAGATCGGCCGGCGGTTTGAGGTCGCTGAGCAGAAGGTCCGGATAGATCGGCGGCAGCAGCTTCCGCAAAGACGTGCCGATTCCTCCGCTCGCACCGGTCATCAAGATACGTGGCATTTCATCCCTCGTGTTGGGTCCGCAGGTTTGCGGTCGTGACAAGCCGATGATAGCAGAGATCGCCAGGGCACAATAACGGGACCAGCCAAATGTCCGACGGAAACGCTCACGCGCAGGGCTGGCGCCCTGCCACTTTCTATCCCGATCCGGCGATCCAGGCGCTGGATCCGCGCTTCGAGAAGTACTGGCTCAAGCTGTCGGCCGTGGAACGTCTGGCCACGGGCCTGCGCTGGGCCGAGGGGCCGGTGTGGTTCGGCGACGGGCGCTATCTGCTGTGCAGCGACATTCCCAACCAGCGCATCCTCAAATGGGAGGAGGAGACCGGCGCGGTGTCGGTGTTCCGGAAGCCGTCGAGCTTTGCCAACGGCAACACCCGGGATCGCCAGGGCCGGCTCGTCACCTGCGAGCACGGCGGCCGACGTGTCACCCGCACCGAATATGATGGCTCCATCACGGTGCTGATGGACTCGTTCGACGGCAAGCGGCTGAATTCGCCGAACGACGTCGTGGTGAAATCCGACGGCTCGATCTGGTTCACCGACCCGAGCTTCGGGCTGCTCGGCAATTACGAGGGCTACAAGGCCGAGCCGGAGATCGACACCCACGTGTACCGCATCGACGGCGCCACCGGCCAGGCGACCATCGTCGCCGAGGGGGTGCTGGGGCCGAACGGGCTGTGCTTCTCGCCCGATGAATCCATCCTTTACATCGTCGAATCCCGTGGGCAACCGACGCGCAAGATCCTCGCTTATGACGTCTCCGCCGATGGGACGAAGCTCACCAACAAGCGCGTCCACATCGATGCCGGGCCGGGCACGCCGGACGGCATGCGCTGCGACGTCGACGGCAATCTCTGGTGCGGCTGGGGCATGGGCTCGCCCGAGCTCGACGGCGTCATGGTGTTCGCGCCCGACGGCGCGCCGATCGGACGCATCGCCCTGCCCGAGCGCTGCGCCAATGTCTGCTTCGGCGGCCTGAAGCGCAACCGCCTGTTCATGGCCGCCAGCCAGTCGATCTACGCGCTCTATGTGAATACGCAGGGCGCGCTGGGCGGCTGACCACACGTCGTCCCGGACAAGTGAGCGAAGCGAACGCGATCCGGGATCCATACCGCGTGATGCCTGTTTGAGCCCGTGTGGCCGACGCTCTGCATCAAAGCGTCGGCCGGTGGTTATGGGTCCCGGCGTTCGCCGGGACGACATTGTATTTGTAGCAGCCAACTCAAGCCGCGTTGTAGCCCGCGACGGCCTTGACCTCGAGATACTCCTCGAGACCGAACCGGCCCCATTCGCGGCCGTTGCCGGACTGCTTGTAGCCGCCGAACGGCGCGGTGCGGTCGTTCGGGACGCCTTGCAGGTTGACGTTGCCGGCGCGGATCTTGCGACCGACCTCGCGGGCCTTCTCGATCGTCGGCGCGGTGACGTAGCCGGCGAGACCATAGGGCGTGTCGTTGGCGATCTTCACCGCCTCGGCTTCGTCCTGCGCGCCGATGATGACGAGCACCGGCCCGAAGATCTCCTCGCGCGAGATCGTCATCTCGGGCTTGACGTCGGCGAAGATCGTCGGACGCACATAGAAGCCCTTGTTGACGCCCTCGGGCAGGCCCGGACCACCGGCGACGAGGGTCGCGCCCTCCTCGATGCCCTTGTTGATCAGCGCCTGGATCTTGTCCCACTGGCCGCGATTGACGACCGGGCCGATGGTGGTGCCCTCGCCGCGCGGATCGCCGGCCTTGGTCTTGTCGGCGACGCCCTTGGCGATCGCGGCCACTTCCTTCATCCGCGCAGCCGGCACGATCATGCGCGACGGCGCGTTGCAGGACTGGCCGGAGTTGTTGAACATGTGCATGACGCCGCCGATGACCGCCTTGTTCAGGTCGGAGCCTTCGAGGATCACGTTCGGCGACTTGCCGCCGAGCTCCTGGCTGACGCGCTTGACCGTCGGCGCGGCGCGCTTGGCGACGTCGATGCCGGCGCGGGTCGAGCCGGTGAACGAGATCATGTCGATGTCGGGATGCTCGCTCATCGCGGCGCCGACCTCCGGCCCCAAGCCGTTGATCAGGTTGAACACGCCCTTCGGCACGCCGGCTTCGTGCAGGATCTCGGCGAAGATCAGCGCCGAGGTCGGGGTGAACTCCGACGGCTTCAGGATCATGGTGCAGCCGGCGGCGAGCGCGGGCGCGACCTTGCAGGCGATCTGGTTGAGCGGCCAATTCCACGGCGTGATCATGCCGACGACGCCGACAGGCTCGCGCACCACCACGGACGACGGCAAGGTCTCCTCGAACTCGTATTTCTTCAGCACGTCGAGCGTCGACATCAGATGGCCGAGGCCGGCGCCGGCCTGCAGCTTCTCGGCCATCGGCAGCGGCGCGCCCATCTCGTCGGAGACGGCGGCGCCGATCTCCTTCATGCGGCCCTTGTAGATCGTGATGATCTTCTCGAGCAGTGCGACGCGCTCCTCGCGCGAGGTCTGCGAGAAGGTCTCGAAGGCGCGCTTGGCGGCGGCCACCGCCTTGTCGACATCGGCCTTGGAGCCCAGCGCAACCTCGTACATCGCCTCTTCGGTCGCCGGATTGACGACCGGGGTGGACTTCTTGACGACCGGATCGACCCAGGCGCCGTCGATGTAGAATTGCAGGCGATTGACCATCGGAAAACCTCTTCAGGTGGAAGCATATGGGGGAGCGGCTGCGCGCGGACCGGCATCCTGGCACGCGCGATCCGCGGGATGAACCCGCCACATGCGGGGACCGGGGTTGCGTCCCGCGGATATAGGAGCAAGGCCGCGACCGGCGCAAGCCGAGGCGCCTGCGTTTCGTCGCCGCTCCATTTTGCGCCGCAGCAAGCACGGCTCCCCTGTTTCGCCTCCGGCCGGCCATCATTCCGGATGGCAGAATTTCCAGCTCGAAGATTCATTTCCGAGATGTGAACTGCTTCACATCGCCGTCCGATCGCCGTGGCTAATCTCCTCGTCATAGATATGACGGCATCTCGAAAGGACGCCGGACACGATTTCAGAACCGATACTTTCTCCAGTTCTTATTGCGTAGTCTTTCAGCACGTAGACATTTGATCCAAGTTGCGACGCCGTCTCCTTCACCCAGGTGAGGGGGCGGCGTCCTCGCTTTCGGCCCGCCCTCACACCGCCATCTTGCGATGCCGGACCGGCGCGCCGGTCAGGCTCTCGGCGGCATCGATGATGGCGTTCGCGTCCATGCCATTGTGGCGATAGAGATCGTCGATCGTGCCGGTCTGGCCGAACTTCTCCACCCCCAGCGCCTCGACGCGATGGCCGCGCACCGAGCCGAGCCAGCCAAGCGTCGCCGGATGGCCATCGATAACGGTGACGATGCCGCAATCGCGCGGCAGCGGCGCCAGCAACTGCTCGATATGGCTGAGATGCTGCACGCCACGGCGATGCCGCCGCAGGCTGCGGGCCGCGGTCCAGCCGGCGTGCAGGCGGTCGGCCGAGGTGATCGCGAGCAGGCCGACATCGCGGCGGGATTCGCCGATCAGCCCGGTGGCCTCGATTGCTTCCGGCGCAACCGTCCCCGTATAGGCGATGATCACCTCCGCGTTTGGTCCCGGCTTGCGCAGCCAATAGGCGCCGGCGGCGATGTCCGCTTCCATCTCCGGCGTCATGATGCGCTGCGGCTGGTCGACCGGGCGGGTCGACAGCCGCAGGTACACCGAACCGCCCTCGCCCGGCTCACGCTGCATATGGGCAAAGCCCCATTTCATGATCGCGGCAAGCTCGTCAACGAAAGCCGGCTCGAACGACGACAAGCCGTCCTGCGCCATGCCGATCAGCGGCGTCGCGATCGACTGGTGCGCGCCGCCCTCCGGCGCGAGCGTGACGCCCGACGGTGTCGCGACCACCATGAAACGGGCATCCTGATAGCAGGCGTAGTTCAGCGCATCGAGGCCGCGTTCGATGAAGGGATCGTACAAGGTCACGATCGGCAGCAGCCGCGCGCCGTTGATGGAATGCGACAGGCCGAGCGCGGAGGCCATGATGAACAGATTCATCTCGGCGATGCCGAGCTCGATGTGCTGGCCCTTCGGCGACGCCGCCCAGTTGAAGGTCGACGGAATCTTCTCGCTGCGGAACAGGTCGGCCTTCTCGGCATGCGCGAACAGGCCGCGGCGGTTGACCCAGGCGCCGAGATTGGTCGAGACGGTCACGTCCGGCGACGACGTCACGATGCGCGAGGCGAGCGCAGTGTCGCTGCGCGCGAGATCGTTGAGGATCAGGCCAAAACCCTGCTGCGTCGACATCTGCGCCGCCGCGGTGAAGGTCAGCCGCTCCGGCACATCGAAGACGGCATCGTCGAGCCGGCGGCCATCGCGGTTGAACGGCACGGAGGCCAAGAACGCCTCCAAAGTCGCCGCGTCCTGCGTCAGGCCCTCGAACTTGTCCCACTCATGGCCCGGGCGGATGTTCTGCTGCGCGCGCCAGGTCTCCATCTGCGCGACCGTCATCAGGCCGGCATGGTTGTCCTTGTGGCCCTGGAACGGCAGGCCGACGCCCTTGATGGTGTAGGCGATGAAGCAGACCGGACGATCGTGATCGATCGACTCGAAGGCCTCCAGCATGCTCGCCATGTCGTGGCCGCCGAGATTGGACATCAGCGCCAGCAGCTCATCGTCGCTGCGCTTGTCGAGCAGCCGCGTGACGTCGCCCTGGTCGCCGATCTCGTCCTGGATGTGCTTGCGGAACGCAGCACCACCCTGGAAGCACAGCGCCGCGTAGAGCGCGTTGGGGCAATTGTCGATCCAGCGCCTGAGCGACTCGCCGCCGGGCTCGGCGAATGCTTCGCGCATCAGCCGGCCGTATTTCACGATCACCACGTCCCAGCCGAAATTGCGGAACATGGTCTCGAACTTCTCCCAAAGGCCCTCGCGCACCACGGCATCGAGGCTCTGGCGGTTGTAGTCCACGATCCACCAGGTATTGCGCAGGCCATGCTTCCAGCCCTCGGCCAGCGCCTCGAAGATGTTGCCCTCGTCCATCTCGGCGTCGCCGACCAGCGCGATCATGCGGCCCTCGCGGCGGTCCTTCATCCAGCCATGCGCCTTGACGTAGTCCTGCACCAGCGAGGAGAACAGCGTCTGCGCGACGCCGAGGCCGACCGAGCCGGTCGAGAAGTCGACATCGTCGACATCCTTGGTGCGCGACGGATAGGACTGTGCGCCCTTGAAGCCGCGGAAGTTTTCCAGCTTCTCCCTGGTCTGCCGGCCGAACAGATATTGGATGGCGTGGAACACCGGGCTCGCATGCGGCTTCACCGCGACGCGGTCCTCGGGGCGCAGCACCGAGAAGTACAGTGCCGACATGATGGTCGCGAGCGAGGCCGAGGACGCCTGGTGGCCGCCGACCTTGAGGCCGTCGACGTTCGGCCGGATGTGGTTGGCGTGGTGGATGGTCCAGGACGACAGCCACAGCGCCTTGCGGGTCAGCGCGTTCAGGATGGCGAGACGGTCTGACGATGCGGATGGCGTCAATGCAGATGGCTTGGCCATGGCGCGCGGCTCCCAGGGGCGTTCGGTGGATTCGTTGACTTTAATCCTGCCAAGGCGGCCATAATTCTCAAATTTTCGCGCACGCCGGGCCATTATTGGGATATTTTCCCACCAGATTGACCCTTTCCGGCACCCTATCCCAATGCCCGACCTCGACGCCATCGACCGCAAGATCCTCGGCCACCTCCAGGCCGACGGCCGCATCACCATGCAGGAGCTCGCCGACAAGGTCGGCCTCTCCGTCTCGCCCTGCCACCGCCGCGTCAAGCTGCTGGAGGAGCGCGGCGTCATCACCCGCTATCTCGCGACCGTCGACCAGAAGGCGCTCGGGCTGCACGTCTCGGTCTTCATCTCGATCAAGCTGGCGCGGCAGAAGGAGGAGGATCTGAAGCGGTTCGAAAAGGCCATCTCCGCCTGGCCCGAGGTGCTCGAGTGCTATCTGATGACGGGCAACCGCGACTATCTGCTGCGCGTGGTAGCGGCGGATCTGTCGTCGTATGAGGCGTTCCTGAAGACGAAGCTGACGCGACTCGACGGCATCGCCTCGATCGAGTCGAGCTTTGCGCTCAGCCAGGTGAAGTACTCGATTGCACTGCCGGTGTGACGCACGCCGGCTCCTCGCCCACCGCCGTCGTCCCGGCGAACGCCGGGACCCATACTCCGCGGCGGTTGTGAGGCGCGAAAAGGCCAATGACCATCCAGCCACAAACTCCTCCCAGGGGGTATGGGTCCCGGGTCGGCGCCCGACAACGCTTTGCGTTGCCGGGCTTGTCCGGGACGACAGCGGTGGGGACCGAGGCGGCTCGGCTCCCGCGAGCGATGTGTCGCCTGTTGCATTGAGGATGCGGGCGCGAGCCCATACCTTTCCTCCGTCATTCCGGGGCGCGCGGAGCGCGAGCCCGGAATCCATAACCACGATCGGGCGTATGGATTCCGGACCCGCGCCGCTGCGCGTCGCGTCCCGGAATGACGACCATTGTCGTGTCGACGGAATTGCCACAAGCATCTGAGTCGCCACACGAGCTCGGGATTTCCACACGCGTCTTCATCACATGTGTTCGCGATCCCGCGACGCACTTCGCCCGGGTCATGCTGATCTCATCGCCCTTTTGGAAGTGAAGGGCGCAGGGAAGGCTGGGCGCTGGCCGCGCCCGTGGCCCGCCTGCGAGAAAGAATGCAGGCGGCAGGTACCACAGGTCTGGCCGAGAACGCCCGGCCTTCCCCGCGCGATGGTTTTGACGGCTGCTTCGCGTTCTCCCTGGTGCGCCGGGCTTTCTGGCCACCATCACGAGCGCGACACGCTGAGGCATCGTCACCCGCTTGATATCAGCGTCGGGATATCAGGACCGCGCGACTTGACCGTGCGTGCATTATTGTTCGTCCGCGCGACTGATCACGCTGCAACGACACACGCCCATCGCATTCCGCTGCCGACGTCCATGACGACCGCGATACGTCCCCTCCGACGCAACGGAATGAGCGGGAGCATAATGCTGATTTCACGAAGTCGCCAAGCGGTTTATTTTTCATCCGGGGGCTGGACAGGATTTGCGCAGGCAATCTGATTTGCCCGTCGGGTCGCCACGCGCACCGCCGGCCTCTCCCAGCGTGCGGGGAGAGGCCTGATTGCATCGGCAGATGCAATCAGGATCAGGGGAGACTCTCCGCTGGGCTGGTGCGCGCGGCTGCCCCTCCCCCACCCCTCTCAGCGCGAGCGAAGCCTTGATCGCGCCTGCGATCTGTCACGGCCAAGGCCGTCATTGATCCAGATCAAACGCCTCGGGAAAACATCTCCCGCTTCCAATCAAATCCTTGATGTTCCTCGGTTTGATCCAGATCAAACGGCCGCATGCCTACCGCAGCATGGCCCAGACACGTCCATATTGGCCGTCAAAAAGCGCCACATCTCGCCGTCAGATTCTGCGGCACAGCATGCGCTGATGACGCGAACTAACAGGCACGGCGGACCAACACGTCCGGCCCGACGTCGTCACACCAGCGCGCCCGTACAGAGAAACCAGCGTCCTGGAAAGCAATGCGAAACAACAGCGCTCAACGTTCGGCTCAACACGATTATGCTTCGTACCAACGACAGACCCGGCCGCTCACCCATGTGGCCGTGAACGTGGCTCCCGCCCGATATCAGCCGGCCGCGCAGCCCGGCAGCCGCAGCACGGGGCGCGGCGAGCGGCGGTTCTGGCTGACGATGCAGACGGTGATGCTGGTCGTCGGCGTTCTGCTGGTGAATCTCTTGCTGTTCTTTCCCGCGCTCGGCATCGCCTTGATGTGGAATCTGCTGATTCCGGTCGCGCCGGCGTTGGTGACGATCTCGCCCGGGCTGTGGCGCAACATCTGCCCGATGGCGACCTTCCATCTGCTGCCGAACAAGATGGGGATCTCGCAGAACATCCGGATGCCGGAATGGGGCGCGGCGACGCTCGCGGTGATCAGCGTGACGCTTCTCTTCATCGTGGTGCCGATGCGACGCATCGGACTCAATGTCGACGGCCCGCTGACGGCGGTCATGCTGCTGTCGGCTGCGTTCATGGCGTTCGCGATGGGCTCGGTGTTCGAGATGCGCTCGGGCTGGTGCACCTCGCTGTGCCCGATCCACCCCGTGGAGCGGCTCTACGGCACCAATCCGGCGCTGACCTTCAAGAACGCCCGCTGCAACATCTGCGAGGCCTGCAGCAATCCCTGCCCCGACTCGACGCCGGAGCTCACGCCGACCGCGGGCGTGCCGACGAAGGTCCAGCAGTTTCTCGGCAGCTTCCTGACCGGCAGCTTTCCGGGCTTCGTGTGGGGCTGGTTCCAGGTGCCGGACTATCCGCCGCAGCAGGTCGGCAGCGCCGAGATCATCACGGCCTATGTCTGGCCGTTCGGTGCGGCCATCATCAGCTACATCCTGTTCCGGATCGGCGAGCACCTGCTGCGCTACAAGCCCGCCACCCGCACCCGGATGCATCGCATCTTCGCGGCGACTGCGATCAGCACCTATTATTGGTACCGCCTGCCGGGCCCGGCCTCGCTGCTGCCGGACTGGTTTCCGCTGGTCTCGCATCTCGTCACGACGCCGTTCTTCTTCTGGTTCCTGGTGCTGCGCTCGCCGAAGGTGAGCTGGCTGAAGCGGCCGGTGATGGCGTCGAACTACTGGTCGAGCCGGTTCGAGAGCACGACCAACAAGAACCTGATCCGCGTCTCACCCGGCAAGGCGTGATCGCGCGGCACAAGCCCCAACACAGTCATCGCGTATTCGATCGAGGAGTTGATCATGTCGAACTTCAGGACCGTCACCGTCAAAGGCCGCCAGTTCCGCGTCCGCGCGGGTGACGTGCTGCTCGATGGGGCGCTCGCCAACGGCGTCGAGATTCCGTTCGACTGCCGCGCCGGCACCTGCGGCACCTGCATGGTCCACGTCTCCAAGGGCCAGACGGTCTGCGGCGAGACGCATACGCAGGGCATGATCTATGCGTGCCAGGCGCGCGTGGTGTCAGATCTCGACGTCGAGATGGAGGACGTGCCTGAGATCGACATCAGCAAGGCGCGGCTCGTCGGCCTGCGCGAGGTGGCGCCCGACATCATGGAGCTGATGATCGCGCCGGAGAAAAGCATCAGCTATCTGCCGGGGCAGTACTTCAAGTTCACCTTCAACGGCTATCCGGCGCGCGCCTACAGTCCGACGGCGTCGTTCGACGGCCGCATCGGCGGCCGCGTCATCCATCTCAACATCAAGCGCGTGCGCGGCGGACGTGTGACGACGGCGCTCGGCAGCGGCATCCGTCCCGGGCATCGGCTGCGCATCCAGGGGCCGTATGGTCATGCGTTCCTGCGCCCCGGCGGGACCGGCCGGCTGATCCTCGTCGGCAGCGGCACCGGCTTTGCGCCGATCTGGGCGATCGCGGCGATGGCGCTACGCGAGCAGCGGAGCCGGCCGATGGTCATCATCGCCGGCGCCAAGAAGCTGCCGCAGCTCTACATGACGCCGATCCTGGCGCAGTTGGCGCGACTGCCGAACGTCACGATCATTCCGACCGTGGAGGAAGGCCCGATCAATCACGCCTCGATCCGCACCGGGCGCATCGAGCCGCATATGCCGACGCTGACCGCCTCCGACGTGGTCTATGCCTGCGGCTCGCCGCGCATGGTGAGCGCGCTCGCCGGCATGGTGGAAAAGGCCGGCGCGACGTTCTACGCCGATCCGTTCGACCCGGCCCCGCCGGAAGCGCCGTCAGGCCTGATCGGACGCATCAAGACGCTGGTGGCGCGGCGGCCGACGGAGCCGGAGCCCAGCCGCGACAGCGGCAAGAGCCCACGCGACGCCTCGGTCGATCCGTTCGAGCGCGCGCTGTCGCTGGTGCCGAAGGATCCGATCGAGGACGATCTCGGCCTGCGCCGTCCCGCCGAGCCGCGCCGCAGCACGGCCGCCGAGCGCGATCACGCGCTGTCGCTGGTCCGCGAGCGCGCGCTGGGCGAGCAGGCGTCGTTGCAGGAGCGCCCCCGCCGCGCTGCCGGGCAGATGGCGTCGGGGCACGTGTGAAGCCGCCCCTGCCGTCGAGGACCGCCGCACGGCATGGATTTGGGTTCAGAAGGCTCCCAGACCACCGCGGTCATCCCCGCGAAAGCGGGGATCCAGTACGCCGCGGCCTCTCGGTGGACCCATTCAGGCCGCGGCGTACTGGATCGACCGGTCAAGCCGGGCGATGACGACTGAGTGCTATGAGACGTCCTAGGCTATTCCTCACGCGCGCTGCGGCGTATGGATTCCGGGCTCGCTCTTTCGCGCGCCCCGGAATGACAGCGGGGGGTGTGGAGGCCGCGTGCCTCAGATCAGCTTGCGCCTGGCCAAACTGCGCATCAGCGCGCCGACGCCGAACGTCCACGGCTCGCATTCGTCGCTGTTGCGCATGCGGTTGACGAGGCGGCCGAGCTGGGGCGCTGAAATCGTGACGATGTCGTCGCGCTTGTGGGTGAAGCCCTGCCCCGGCGCATCGCGGTCCTTCACCGGTGCGAACATCGTGCCGAGGAACAGCGCGAAGCCGTCGGGATATTGATGCACGGCGCCGATGGTCTGAGAAACGAGATCGGTCGGATCGCGGCTGATCTTGCTGATCGAGGAATGGCCGTCGAGCACGAAGCCATCGCTGCCGGTCACGTTCAGCGCGACGTCCATCTTGCGCACATCATCCAGCGTGAAGCTCTTGTCGAACAGGCGCAGCAGCGGGCCGATGGCGCAGGAGGCGTTGTTGTCCTTGGCCTTGGACAGCAGCAGCGCCGAGCGGCCCTCGAAGTCGCGCAGATTGACGTCGTTGCCGAGCGTGGCGCCGACGATGGCGCCGCGGCTGGACACCACGAGCACCACCTCCGGCTCCGGATTGTTCCAGGTCGATTTCGGATGCAGCCCGGCATCCATGCCGGTGCCGACCGACGACAAGGTCGGCGCCTTGGTGAAGACCTCGGCGTCGGGACCGATGCCGACCTCGAGATACTGGCTCCAGGCATTCTGCTCGATCAGCACCTGCTTGAGGTGCATCGCCTGGTCCGAGCCCGGCTTGAGCTTGGAGAAGTCGTCGCCGACCAGCCGCACCACCTCCTTGCGGATCGCCTCGGCCGAGGCCGGGTTGCCGCGCGCGCGCTCCTCGATCACGCGCTCCAGCATCGAGATCGCGAAGGTGACGCCGGCGGCCTTCAGCACCTGCAGATCGACCGGCGCCAGCAGCCATGGCTTGGCGGGATCGCGGCGATCGGGCGAGGTGTTGGCGAGGATGGCGGCGAGATCGCCGATGCGCTCGCCCTTCATCGCTCGCAGCGCCGCGGCCGGATCATCCTGCTCGCAGAGGGCGCTGACGGTGGGGAAAGCCGAGGTCACGTCGAACACGCCGTCATCGCGCACGGCCACCACCGCCGGGCCATCGACGTCAGGTCGCCAGATGCGGCCGACCAGCGTTCCGCTGGCGCCGTCGTCCGGCAGGACGGATTCGGGCGTGAGATCGATCATGGCTGCGTGCTCCCCTGTTGTTCTTGTTGCTCAGCGCACCCGTAGCATCGGCGGGCGCAGGCTCCAAGCCGCACAGTCTCATTTCGGGGAGGAGGCCGAGCGACAGAGCGCCGCTCAGGGATTCGGCGAGCTTTCGCCGGCGACCTGCAGCAGTTGCGAGCGGCGGACGCGCTCGCGATGGGCGGTGTAAAGGCCGCTGGAGACGATGAAGGCGGCGCCGACGATGGTCCAGACGTCCGGCAGCTCGCCGAATACCAGGAAGCCGAGGATGCTGACCCACAGCAGCTGGGTGTAGGAGAACGGCGCCAGCACCGAGGCATCTGCATAGCGGAAGGCGAGCACGACGATCCACTGCCCCATGGTCGAGGCGACGCCGACCAGCACGCCGAAGGCGATGTCCTGCCAGGACGGCGTGACCCACACGAACGGCACCATCATCGAGAGCACGCAGACGCCCGCGATCGACGAATAGGTCATGATGGTGATCGCGTGCTCGCGCCCGCTCATCATGCGCGTCATGATCAACGTGCAGGCCCAGGCGAAGGCCGAGACGATGGGGAACAACGCGGCGAGATGGAATGCGCCGGTGCCGGGCCGGAGGATGATCAGCACCCCGCACAGGCCGACGGCGGTGGCGATCCAGCGGCGCAGGCCGACCTTCTCGCTCAGGAAGACGATCGACAGCGCGGTGACGAACAGCGGCGCGACGAAGCCCGTCGCCGAGGCCTCGGCGATCGGCAGGTAGCGTAAACCGGTGATGAACATCAGCGACGAGCCGAGCAGCGCGATGCCGCGTAGCAGCTGGAACTTGAGCTGCTCCGTGCGCATCGCAAACAGCGGCGAGCCCGGAATCATCGCCGGCACCATGATCAGCGAGAAGATGACGAAGCGGATCCAGGTGATCTCGACCGACGGCAAGGTCTTCGACAGATATTTCGCCGTGACGTCCGAGGTGCCGAGGAACACGGTCGACAGCAGGATGAGCGCGATGCCGCGGAATGGCCGGTCGGCGCGCGCGGGCGCGCGCTTGCGCTTTGGCTGCGGCTTGTCCTGCAGCGTCGTCGGCACGTCGTCGAGCCGCGCGGCAGCAGCCGCGCTGGGGGGCGGGGTCACGGTCGAACTCGGAATTGGAATGCAAAACGAATCGGTGAGTGGCGACAAAACGCCAATCACGGCTCGCCGACAACCCGTTGAAAGCGGGCAGCACTTATGCGTTGCTCACGCGCCGGTAGCAAATATCCGTAATACTCCGTGATGCTGCACTACAGCATGGGCAGGCCGCGCGGCTTCGGACCGCGCGGGAAGGCGCGATCGATGGCGGCAATCTCGGCCGCGGTGAGCGCGATGTCGCCGGCGGCGGCGTTCTCCTCGGCATGTTCGAGACGCGACGCCTTGGGGATCGCGAGCAGAGATGACGCGCGGGTCAGGAACGCGAGCGCGATCTGGCGCGGCGTCGCCTTGTGCTGCTGGGCGATGCGCTGCAAGACTTCGCCGCCAGGACTGCGCGGCTCCGGGAAGTCATCGTGGCCGAACGGCGAGTAGGCGACCACGGCGACGCCGTGCTGGCCGCACCACGGGATGACCGCGTGCTCGATGGCACGCTCCTGCAGGTGGTACAGCACCTGATTGCAGGCGATCTTGCCCTCGCCCGCGACGTCAAGCAGCTCGTCGAGATCGTCGACGTCGAAATTGCTGACGCCCCAGGACGCGATCTTGCCGGCGGCCTTGAGCTCCTCGAACGCGGCGACGGTCTCCTCCAGCGGATAGGAGCCCGGCCAATGCAGCAGATAACAGTCGAGCCGGTCCGTCTTGAGGCGCTTCAGCGAGCGTTCGCAGGCGGTGATCGTGCCCTTGCGCGAGGCGTTGCTGGGCAGGACCTTGGACACCAGAAACACCTCGTCGCGGCGGCCGGCGATCGCCTCGGCGATGACCAGCTCGGCATCGCCATACATCTCGGCAGTGTCGATGTGGCTCATGCCGCGGTCCAGGCCGCGCTGCAACGTGGTGATGGCCCGTTTGCGGTCGGCGTGGTCGAGATACCAGGTGCCCTGCCCGATCACGGACACACTCGCGCCGCCGGTTCCGAATGTCTTGTGCTTCATTTGGGAGAGCATAGAGGATAGCGGAGGTGGCGTCGATTGGCTCGCCCAGCGCGTAGTCAACCAGCAACGTCATTCCGGGGCGACGCGCCAGCGTCGAACCCGGAATCCCGAGATTGGTTTGCGCCAATTACCGCTCAACACATCGAGATTGCGGGTTCGAGGCCTGCGGCCTCGCCCCGGAATGACGGTGGAATTGGCTAGCTCGCCACTTTCACTGCATCAGCCGCCTGCGCCGGCATCTGCGTGATCAGCCGCTTCATCTCCGGAATGCACGAGCCGCAATTGGTGCCGGCCTTGAGCTGCGCACCGATCGCGGCGGGCGTGCGCGCACCGGCCGCGATCGCCTCGCAGATGGTGTCGCGGCCGACGCCGAAGCAGGCGCAGACGATCGGGCCGCCACCGGTGCCATCCGGCGCGCGGCCGGACAACAGCATGCGGCGCTGCTCGTCGTCGAGACGATCGGCGGCGAACATCGTCTTCACGACGTTCCAGTCGCCGGCGTCGTGGCCGGGGCCGACGAACAGGCACGTCGCGATGCGATCCTCGGTGAAGGACGCCGCGCGATAGACGCCGCCGCCGACATCCATGTAGTCGGCGACGTCCTCGGTGGCGTGCGCCTTCAGCCAGGCCGGCCAGCGCGACAGGTCGCCATTGTCGGCGAACAGATAGCCGAAGCCGCCCGGCACCGTGGCGCGCACCCACCACAGATTGGACGGCAGCGCGATCTCGTGGCGTGCAAGGATGAAACCGCGGAACACGTACTCGTAGGGGCTGATCGCGGCCGGCGTCGCCTTGGCCTCGGGCTGGCCGGAGAACGGATCGGTGTGCGAGGCGACCAGCGCGCCGACGCGGCCATGCGAGGCGTTGGTCGCATTCCAGTGGATCGGCGCGAACAGCATGCCGCGCTGCTGGCGCTCGCTGACGACGACCTTGAGGATGCACTGGCCGTGCTCGGTGGTGACCTTGGCAAAGCCGTCATGCATCAGGCCGTAGCGCAGCGCGTCGTCCGGATGCACCTCGACGAACGGCTCCGGCAGATGCGCCCCCAGACGCGGGCTGAGGCCCGTGCGCGTCATCGTGTGCCACTGGTCGCGGATGCGCCCGGTGTTGAGACGCATGGGACGCGCGGCCGTGGTCTCGCCGCGCAGCGCCGGGACCTCGGGCGCGACGAAGCGCGCCTTGCGGTCGTTGGTGTAGAAGGCGCCGTCGGCGAAGAAGCGCGGTGACGGCGGCCTGCCCGCAGGCGCGGGCCACTGCACCGGGGCCATCATGTCATATTCGTCGTTCGACAGCGTCGCCAGCGCGCCGATGTCGAAATCGCGGCTGCCGTCGTTCTCGAACGCCGACAGCGCGGCATGCTCGCGAAACACGTCGGCCGCGGAATTGTAGTTGAAGGCGGAGGCGAAGCCGAGCCGCTTGCCGACCTCGCTGAGGATCCACCAGTCCGGCATGGCCTCGCCGGCCGGCGGGAGAAACGCGCGCTGGCGCGAGATGCGGCGCTCCGAGTTGGTGACGGTGCCCGACTTCTCGCCCCACGCCTGCGCCGGCAGCAGCACATGGGCGCCGACATCCACGGTGTCGTTGGAGCGGACGTTCTCGGAGACGACGAACAGTTCGAGCTTCTTCAGCGCGGCACGCACCAGATCGGCATCCGGAAGCGACACCGCGGGATTGGTGCCGATCACCCACAGCGCCTTGATCTGGCCGCGCGCGATCGCCTCGAACATCGCGACCGCCTTCAGCCCTTCATGGGTGGCGATGTTGGGCGCCTTCCAGAAGCGTCGGACACGATCCGTGTCCGGCGGCGTGAAACCCATGTGGGCGGCGAGCTGATTGGCGAGACCGCCGACCTCGCGCCCGCCCATCGCATTCGGCTGGCCCGTCAGCGAGAACGGCCCCATGCCCGGCTTGCCGATGCGCGCGGTGGCAAGGTGGCAGTTGAGGATCGCGTTGACCTTGTCGGTGCCTTGCGCCGACTGGTTGACACCCTGCGAATACAGCGTGACCGCCTTGGGCGTGTCGCGGAACAGCTTGAAGAAGGCGGCGACGTCGGCCTCCGACAGGCCGGTGGCGAGCGCGGTGGCGCCGACGCTGCCGGCGAGGCTGCGCGCGCGCGCGAGCGCGTCGTCGAATCCGCTCGTGTGGTTCGCGATGTAGTCGCGATCGAGCGCGCCGGCGTCGGCGAGATGCACCAGCAGGCCGGAGAACAGCGCCGCGTCGGTGCCCGGCTTGAGCCCCAGGAACAGGTCCGCTTCCTCAGCCGTGTCGGTGCGGCGCGGGTCGACGACCACGAATTTGGCGCCCCGTCCCTGCTTGTTCGCCAGCATGCGCTGGTACAGCACCGGGTGGCACCACGCGGCATTGCTGCCGACGAACACCAAGAGATCGGCCTGGTCGAGATCTTCATAGGTGCCGGGCACGGTGTCGGCGCCGAAGCCGCGGCGGTGGCCGGCGACCGAGGAGGCCATGCACAGCCGCGAATTGGTGTCGACATTGGCCGAGCCGAGAAAGCCCTTCATTAGCTTGTTGGCGACGTAATAGTCCTCGGTCAGCATCTGGCCCGAGAGATAGAACGCCACCGCATCCTCGCCGTCGCGGGCGACGATGTGCTTCATGCGGCTCGCGACGTGGTCGAGCGCATCGCTCCAGGCGACGCGCTCCATGCCGCCCTTGCAGCGGATCATCGGATGCAGCAGGCGGTTGTCCAGCCCGAGCGTCTCGCCGAGCGCCGAGCCCTTGGAGCAGAGCCGGCCGAGATTGGCCGGATGCACGGGATCACCGGAAACGGCGGCACCGCCGTTGCCGTCGGGCGTGGCCAGCACGCCGCAGCCGACACCACAATAGGGACAGGCCGTGCGCACCGTGCGCAGCTTGGGATCGACAGTGGTCATCGTCGTGCGAGCCCCCCCTCACGCAGCCTTCGGCCGCGTCCCCACGCGGCCGAACATCATCGCCGTCCGGATCGACGCGATCGGCTCGCGATTGCGGATCAGGTCGCGATACCACAAGGCGTCCTGTGTCTCGCCGATCAGCACGGCGCCAGTGAGGCGCCCCTGCGCGATGACGAGCTTCTTGTAGATGCCGCGCCTCACATCATTGAGCACGATCTGCTCGCTGCCCTCGGCTCCGATGAAATCGCCGGCCGAGAACACCGAGACCCCCGACACTTTCAGGTTGGTCGACACGACGCTGCCGCCATAGGCCGCCTTGCGCCCGGCCAGATGGCGCGCCAGAACCCGCGCCTGCTCGTAAGCCGGCTCGACCAGCCCATAGCAGGTGCCGCGATGCTCGGCGCATTCTCCGAGCGCGAAGATGCCGGGCGCCGATGTCTGCATGGCGTCGTCGACCACGATGCCGCGGTTGACGGCAAGCCCCGCCTCCTTGGCGAGCGCGACATTGGGCTTGATGCCGGCGGCGAAGATCACGGCGTCGGCGGCGATCCGGCGACCATCGGCCAGCTCGACACCCTCGACGCAGCCGTCGCCATGAATGGCCGCGGTGCTGGCATTGAGCAGCACCTCGATGCCCTTGCGCGCCACCAGCGCCTTGAGCAGCGCGGCGGCCGGCGCATCGAGCTGCCGCTCCATCAGCCGGTCCATCAGATGCAGCAACGTGACCCTGGCGCCGGCGCGCGCCAGACCGTAGGCCGCTTCCAGCCCGAGCAGTCCGCCGCCGACGACCACGACGCGCGTCTTCCGCGCCGCGAGCGCCAGCAGCACGTCGGTGTCGCGGCTGTCGCGGAACGTGTGCACGCCGCGCAGATCGGCCCCCGGCACAGGGAGCCGCAACGGCAGCGAGCCGGTGGCCAGGACCAGGCGCGAGAACGCCACGTTCTCGTCGTTCTCGATCTGAAGCTCGCGGCGGCCGACATCGATGCCGGTGACCCGCGCGCCGTATTTCAAGGTCACGCCGCGCTCGCGCCACCAGGCGGCCGGCTTGAGCTCGATCTCGTGCGACGCCGCCTCGCCGGCCAGCACCGATGACAGCAGCACACGGTTATAGGCGAGCCGCGGCTCCTCGCCGATGACGGCGATGGCATAGCGGCCGAGGGCCGTCTGCGACAGCTCCTCGACCAGCTTTGCTGCGGCCATGCCGTTGCCGACGATGACGAGCGGTTCACTCAACGCCTCTACTCCGCCGCCTGCGCCTTGCCGTGGGCTTCGGCAATCATGTAGCTCGACAGCGTGCCGTAGGCAGCGGTCCATGCCGCGGCGACCTCGGGAGTCCAAGCTGCGCCCAGCCCCTTCTCAAGCGTCCACAACAGGGCGGAGCCGACCACCGGATAGTGCTCGGGCTTGGCACCATAGTCCACATGGCGCTTGGCCAGTGCGCTCGCAGCCGGCAGGATCGCAGGCAAGTTGGACAACCCATTCACAACCACAGCCAGCGTGGCCATCAGCTTCTTGCGCTGTTCGGTGAGATCATCGGGAAACATCTGCCGCACCTGCGGCGCGACCTCGAACAGGCGATTGTAGAAGATCACGGCGGCCTGGTCGGAAATCGGCGCGACCTTGGCGAAACTCTCCTGAACCAGGGCGATCTGTGACGGCGTCATGGGAAATCCTTTTGATGAAACGAGAACCCGTTAGTCGCCGGAGGCGGAGAGCGGTTCGATCCGCTCTCCGCCTTCGATTCTGTCAGGCCGCCTCGACGAAGCGGTGCCGTTCGTAGAGGAATTCGAGCACGCGCTGCCGGCACTTCACGTAGGTCGGGTTGGTCGCGAGCTCGAGCCGCTTGCGCGGACGCGGCAGCGCGACCTCAAGCACCTCGCCGATATGCGCACTCGGGCCGTTGGTCATCATCACGATGCGGTCCGACAGCAGCACGGCTTCGTCGACGTCGTGGGTGATCATCAGGATGGTGTTGCCGAGCTTCTGATGCAGCGCCATCACCGAGTCCTGCAGATGCGCGCGGGTCAGCGCATCCAGCGCGCCGAACGGCTCGTCGAGCAGCAGCACCTTCGGCTCCATGGCCAGCGCGCGCGCGATGCCGACGCGCTGCTTCATGCCGCCGGAGATCTCGCTCGGGCGCTTGTCCTTGGCGTGAGCCATCTGCACCAGGTTGAGATTGTGCAAGGTCCAGGCGTCGCGCTCGGCGCGGGTCTTGGACCTGCTGAACACCTTGTCGACGCCGAGACGCACGTTCTCATAGACCGTGAGCCAGGGCAGCAGGCTGTGGTTCTGGAACACCACGGCGCGGTCGGGTCCCGGCGAGTTGACCTCGCGCTCCTCCAGCAGCACGCCGCCGGTCGTGGCCGTGGTGAGGCCGGCGACGATGTTGAGCATCGTCGACTTGCCGCAGCCGGAATGGCCGATGATCGAGACATACTCGCCCTTCTCGATCGAGAGGTTGATGTCCTTCAGCACCTCTGTGGTCGCATTGCCGCGAGTGAAGGTCTTGTCGACGTGGTCGAGCTTCAGATAGGCCATGATCGAAGTCCCTCTCAGTTCGTCGCGGTGCCGCGGGTGACGACCTTGCCGACCACCGCGATCAGGCGGTCGAGCACGAAGCCGATGATGCCGACATAGAACAGCGCCAGGATGATCTCGCTGATATGCGAGGAATTCCACGCATCCCAGATGAAGAAGCCGATGCCGACACCGCCGATCAGCATCTCGGCTGCGACGATGGCGAGCCAGGACAGGCCGATGCCGATGCGAAGGCCCGTGAAGATGTAGGGCGCGGCCGCCGGGATCATGATCTTGGCGAAGAACTCCAGCGGATTGAGCTGCACCACCGCGGCGACGTTGCGGTAGTCCTGCGGGATGTTGCGGATGCCGACCGCGGTGTTGATGATGATCGGCCACACCGAGGTGATGAAGATGACGAAGATCGCCGAGGGCTGGCCGTCGCGGAACGCCGCGAGCGACAGCGGCAACCAGGCGAGCGGCGGGATCGTGCGCAGCACCTGGAAGATCGGATCGAGACCGCGCATCGCCCAGACCGACTGGCCGATCAGCGTGCCGAGCGCGACGCCGACGACGGCGGCAATGGCATAGCCGATTGCGACGCGGCGAAGGCTGGCCTCGAGATGCCAGAACAGGCCCTTGTCGATGCCGCCATGATCGAAGAACGGATCGAAGATCAGCTCGCGCGTGTCGGCGAAGACGCGCGACGGCGGCGGCAGCGCCGAGCCGGCGCGGCGGCACAGCAGCTCCCAGACCAGGATGAACAGAGCGAGCACGATCAGCGGCGGCACCACGCGTACCGCGACCTCACGGGCCATCTTCACGTAGCGCTCGGCGCGCGGCTGCTGCTTCGGCGTCATCGTCACGACTGATGCGGATGTTGATGGTGACGCGGTCGGCACGATCTTCGGAGCGCTATCATTGGTCAACGCTGGCATGGACATCGGAAGCCTTTCTCCGTGCAATGAGAGGAGCCGCGCGCTTCACGCGCGCGGCTGAAGATCCTGATCAAGCGTCGACGCGCTTGATCGACAGCGACTTGAGATAGGCGGCGGGATCTTCGGGATCGAACACCTTGCCGTCGAAGAATGTCTCCTTGCCGCGCGACTTGGAGGTCGGGATCTCCGCAGCCGGAACGTTCATCTCCTTGGCCGCCTCGCGCCAGATATCTTCGCGGTTGACCTTGGCGATCAGAGACTTGGCATCGAAGCCGGCCTCATACTTGCCCCAGCGGATGTCCTCGGTGATGAACCAGAGGTCGTGGCTCTGGAACGGATAGGAGGCGAAGTCGCGCCAGTACTTCATGATGTGCGGCGAGTTCTCGACCACCTTGCCGGTGCCGTAGTCGAACTTGCCGGCGGTGCGTCCGGCGACGTCCTCGACCGGGCAGTTCATCCACTGCCGCTTGGCCATGATGGTCGCAAGCTCCTGCTTGTTTTCCATCTTGTCGCACCACTGCTGCGCTTCCATGACCGCCATGGTCAGCGCCTTCGCAGCCTTCGGATATTTGTCGACGAAGGCGGCGCGCATCGCGAAGGACTTCTCGGGATGCTTGTTCCAGATTTCGCCGGTCGTCACAGCCGTGTAGCCGATGCCCTGGTTGACGAGCTGCGCATTCCAGGGCTCGCCGACGCAGAAGCAATCCATGGTGCCGACCTTCATGTTGGCCACCATCTGCGGCGGCGGCACCACGATTGTCTCGATGTCCTTGTCGGGATCGATGCCGCCGGCGGCGAGCCAGTAACGGATCCACAGATCGTGAGTGCCGCCGGGGAAGGTCATCGCGGCCTTCACGGACTTGCCGGAGGCCTTCTTCTTCTCCAGCGCCGCCTTGAACGGCGCGGTGTCGAGGCTGAGCTTCAGATCGGCATATTCTTTGGCCACGGAGATGCACTGCGCATCGAGATTGAGCCGCGCCAGGATGTACATCGGTGTCGGCTGGTTGTTCTGCGTCACCTTGCCGGAGGAGATCAGGTAAGGCATGGGCGTGAGGATATGCGCGCCGTCGATGCCGTTGCCTTCGGAGCCGAGCACGAGATTGTCGCGCGTCGTGCCCCACGACGCCTGCTTCTGCACGTCGACATCCGGCATGCCGTATTTGGCGAAGAGACCCTTGTCCTTGGCGACGAACAGCGGGCCGGCATCGCTGAGCGCGATGAAGCCGAGCTTGGCACTGGTGACTTCCGGCCCAGCGCCTTGTGCGAACGCTCCGCCCGGCAGGTTCAACTTCGCGGCCGCAAGCAGCGCGGCCGTGCCGGCGCCGGCCTTGAGAAGCTGACGGCGGCTGAGGCCGTTGCGGCGAGCGGAATTGGCAGTCTTCGTCATGAGTACTGTCGTCCTTTGTCTGAAGAGCGCTCGATGGGTTGAAAGGCCGTCCGCCATACGCCGGTCGATCGCGCACGGGGGCGCGCTCCGAGGGAAGCCTCGGAAGGGGCAGCGTCAGATGTCGGATGGGGTTTGCGCAGACGGCATCGATGGCGTCGGAACCATCTATTCAAGCTTCATGCCAAGGGCCGCCGGAACAAGAATCTTCGAATAATCAATAGGATGATAAAAATGCTCGCGAGCCGAAATGCCGAATGGCCGCACGCAAAATTTGCGATTCGCCCACTTCCTGTGCGTTGCACAAGAAGTGGGCGACGTCCGCTGTCCTATTCTGCCGCAGCGTCGATGGGCTTCGCCAGCATCGGCCTCGGGGCTGTCCCCGCGCCCGGCTTCATGCGGAATTCGTAGCTCATCAGGTGCCACGGCGCCGCCGCGAGCTTGCCGTCCGGCATCACAGGATCGGTGCGCTGATCGACCTTGGCGATCAGGTCGTCCTTCACGCCGAACACCACGTCGCTGTCGAGATAGGCATCGCCGCCGATGAACACATGGGTGATCAGCGGCTCGTAGCCTTCGGCATCGACCAGGAAGTGCACATGGGCCGGGCGCATCGGATGGCGCCCGGTGCTCACGATCATCTGCCCCACCGGACCGTCGGTCGGAATCGGATAGCTGCAGGGCAGAATGGTGCGGAAGAAGAAGCGGCCGTCGGCATCGGCAATGAAACGCGCGCGCGACGATGGCCCGTCCGACGCGTAAGATGCCCGCTGCGAATCGTAGAAGCCCTCGTCGTCGGCGTGCCAGACGTCGACCGCAGCGCCCGGCAGCGGCGCGCCCGACAGATCCGTCACCCGCGCCTGCACGAACATCTTCTCACCCTTGAGGTCGGAGGAAATATCGGTGCCGTGGGGCGTGACCTTGTGCTCGCCGACATAGAACGGGCCGAGCACGGTGGTCTCCGTGGCCCCTGCCCTGTCACGATGGTTGATGGCATCGACCAGCATCGAGACCCCGAGCACGTCGGACAACAGGATGAACTCCTGCCGGCTCGGAGTGCAGGTCTGGCCGGTGCGGGTGAGAAAGTCGATCGCCGCGGCCCATTCGTCGAAGCTGAGATTCGTGCGCCGCACATAATCGTGCAGCGACTTCACTAATTCCTGAAGCAGGAATTTCGTGCGCGCATCCGGCGTCTGCGCGAAGCTTGCGACGACGGCCTCGGTGAGCTCGGCCTCGTTGAATTGAGTCATTGGCAATCCTCCCGGCGGCCGAGGCTACACGAGGCCGCCGGGCCCTGCCATTGGAAGCGGGGCAATTTTCCGCTATCACCCATGTCTGCCGCCCTGCGCAGCGTCCCGCGCGGGCCACGAAAATCCAACGACAGCGGAGATGCCCGATGCTCGCCCCGACCCCCGCCTCGCCCGACACCGTCGGCATGTCGAAAGCCGCGCTCGACCGCATCGATGCTCATCTGAAGCAGCGCTATGTCGATGCTGGCCGCTTCCCCGGCACCCAGCTGATGGTCTATCGCCGCGGCAAGATCGTGCACAAGAGCTCGCTCGGCTATGCCGATGTCGAGCGCAAGGTGCCGGTCGCGGACGACACGATCTACCGCATCTACTCGATGACCAAGCCGATCACATCGGTTGCCTTCATGATGCTGGTCGAGGAAGGCAAGGTCGCACTCGACGAGCCGGTCGCCAAATACATCCCCGAATGGAAGAATCTCGGCGTGTTCGTCGCGGGCACGGCGCCGGCCTTCATCAGCCGGCCGCCGGCGCGGCCGATGCTGATCGTCGACCTGCTGCGCCACACCTCCGGTCTGACCTACGGCTTCCAGCAGCGCTCGAATGTCGACGCCGCCTACCGCGACGCCAAGATCGGCGCGGTCGAGAAGGCCGGCACGCTGCAGTCGATGATCGACGATCTGGCGAAAATTCCATTGGAGTTCTCGCCCGGGGAAGCCTGGAACTACTCGGTCTCGACCGACGTGGTCGGCTATCTCGTCGGCAAGATCGCCGATAAGCCGTTCGAGCATTTCCTGAAGGAGCGCATCTTCGACCCGCTGGGGATGGCCGACACCGGCTTCCACGTCCCCGCCGCCAAGGCCCATCGGCTCGCCGCATGCTACTCGGCCGATCCCGCCGGGACGCTGTCGTTCCACGCCGCCGATCGCAAGGGCGGCCTGACCCTGCAGGACGATCCAACAACCAGCACGTTCCTCAGCCCGCCCGATTTCATCTCCGGCGGCGGCGGCCTGTGCGCGACCACGGCGGACTATCTGACCTTCTGCCGTGCCCTGATCAATGGCGGCGAGCTCGGCGGCGTCCGGCTGCTCGGGCCGAAGACGCTGAAGCTGATGGCATCGAACCATCTGCCCGGCGGCGTCGACTTGCCGGCGCTGTCGCGATCGATGTTCGCGGAAGCCGCCTATAATGGCATCGGCTTCGGCCTCGGCTTCTCCGTGACGATGGATCCGGCCAAGACGCTGATTGCGGGCAGCGCCGGCGAATATGCCTGGGGCGGCGCAGCGTCCACCGCATTCTGGATCGATCCGGCCGAGGAGCTGATCACGATCTTCATGACCCAGGTGCTGCCGTCGAGCGCCTATCCGATCCGGCGCGAGTTGCGCACGATGGTGTATGCGGCGATCACCGAGAGCAATCTGTAGCGGCATCGCTGTGGCGCGAAAGCCGCTGACGGAACCACGAAATCAGGGCGCATTGATCTTGGCGAGCGCAGGCCGCGCTCCTATGCTGACAGGGATGTGAACGGCCACAACCGCAAGACGATTGCGGTTATCGCCCTTGCAGCCCGATAACCGCTCGCCGCACACGATCACCGCCGCGCCCATTCACCTGCCAAGCGTCCCGGCGCGGCGCGACGGTCGAGAACGCCATCCACGGAGCATCCGTGCCGAAGCTGACACTGCCGGTCCGGCTTGCTCTTCTGGTCGCGGGGACCACACTGCCGCTCATCCTGTTTGCGAGCGGGATCGTGTTTCACAACTACATGCAGGACCGCAGCGACGCGCGGCAGCGCGTGCTCGAAACGGTGCGCAGCATCCGCCTGACGCTCGATGCCGAGATGCAGCGCATGACCGGCGGCGTCCAGGTCCTGGCGCTCACCGACGCCCTGACCGCCGGCGATTTCGAGCGCTTCCGCCCGATCGCGATGGGCTTTCTCGAGCAATACGGCAAGGACGGCACGATCGTCGTTGCCGATCGCGAGGGTCACCAGCTGTTCTCATCCGCCACGACGGATACGGCTCACCTGCCGTTGCGTAGCAATCGCGAGATCACCGGCCGTGTGTTCGAGACCCGGCAGCCGCAATATTCGGACCTCTTCTACGGTGTGGTGAAGAAGAGCCTGATCGTGACGGTCGAGGTGCCGGTGTTTCGCAACGGCGAGGTCGTCTACGACATCTCCTTCAGCCCGCCGATCGCGATGTTCCAGACCATTCTGGACAAGCAGCGCCCGAACGCGGACTGGACGCTGTCGCTGCTCGACCGCAAGGCCACCGTGTTCGCACGCGTGCCCAATCTGGCCGAGACATTCGGCAAGCAGGCCACGTCCTCAGTCATGGATCGCATGATGAGCGAGCACGAGGCGACGCTGTCGAGCGTCTCGCTCGAAGGTCAGCCGCTGCTGTCGAGCTTCACCCATTCGTCCCTCACCGGCTGGATCATCGGCGCCGGCATCAGCGAGACCTCGCTGGTCGCGCCGCTGTGGCGCAACCTCGCGATCACCAGCCTGCTCGGCGGCATCATGCTGGCGATCGGGCTGGCCTTCGCGGTGCGGATGGCAACGACGATCGCACGCGCCGAAATGCTGCACGACCTGCTGATCGAGGAGCTCAACCATCGCGTCAAGAACACGCTGGCGATCCTGCAGGCCATTGCAGTTCAGACCTTCCGCAGCGCCAGCCGCCATGAGCGCGAGAAGTTCGAGGGCCGGCTCGGCGCGCTCGCCGAGGCGCACAATCTCCTGAGCAAGGAGAAATGGCAGGGCTCCGAGCTGGAGGACGTGATCGGCCGCGTGCTCAAGCCGTACCGGCTGAACACCCCCGAGCGAATCCGGATCTCCGGCCCGAAGGTCGCGCTGTCGCCGCGGCTTGCCGTCGTGCTGTCGATGATCGTGCACGAGATCGCGACCAACGCCGCCAAATATGGCGCGTTGTCGAACGACACCGGCACGGTCGATCTGTCCTGGGAATTCAATCAGCCGGACGCGGCCAAGAAGCTGCCCGGCCGCCTGCGGCTGGTGTGGCGGGAGACCGGCGGCCCCGTCGTCTCGGCGCCGATCCAGCGCGGCTTCGGCTCGCGCCTGATCGAGCGCAGCGCGCGCGATCAGCTCGGCGGCGAGGCCACCGTCGACTTCCTGCCGCCGGGCGTGGTCTACACGATCAGTTGCAAGCTGGACGATTGAAGCCTCAGCCGAACCTCTGCAGCGCCGGGAACGTCTCGAGCAGCCAGATGCTGAAGGTCGACACCGCGCCGGTCAGGAAGCCGATGCCGGTTGCGACCATCAGCACGCCCATGGCGCGCTCGACGTTGACGAGATGGCCGCGCATCCGCATGAACAGCGCCGAGAACTGCTCGATCATGAAGGCCGCGACCAGGAAGGGAATGCCGAGCCCGGCGGAGTAGACCGCCAGCAGCCCGGCACCCTTGGCGACCGTCGTCTCTGCGGCAGCAATCGACAGGATCGCGGCCAGGATCGGACCGATGCACGGCGTCCAGCCGAACGCGAAGGCAAGCCCCATGACATAGGCGCCCCACAGGCCGACCGGCTTCGGGATCGGCAGCCGCCCCTCGCGCATCAGGAACGCGATCCGCGTCAGGCCGAGGAAGTGCAGGCCCATCACGATGATGACGATGCCGGCGAGGATCGAGAGCTGCTCCGACCAGGCGCGGATGAAGCCGCCGATCAGAGAGGCGCTGGCGCCGAGCATCACGAACACGGTGGAGAAGCCGAGCACGAACAGCGCCGCCGAGATCATCACCGCGCGACGTGACGCCGACGGCGGCTCCTCGCTCTCGATATGCTCGATCGTGGCACCGGTGAGATACACCAGGTAGGGCGGAACCAGCGGCAGCACGCAGGGCGACAGGAAACTGACCAGGCCAGCGATGAACGCCGCCGGAATCGATACGTTCTGGATCATGCTAATCCCGCGATACGCCCCGTCAGCGGCGTCCTGACGCCGGGGGCACGACGCTTCATGCCGCCGATACGGGGAATACGCAACAGAGGTGCCGAAGTTGCGGCCGCAGGCGGCCGCCCCTTCCCGGGCGCCAGATATCTGTCTCTAGATTCGCGAGAGGCTCGCGAGGCTCCCGACGCCGAGATTGCCGGCCCTGAGAATCGGTTGATGACAGCTCATCAACCCTTCCCGATGCAGCCGGCATCGGCATTCCGGGCAAGGCGCGCCGCCCGGAGCGCGCGCGTCTCATCATCATCACGACATATCACAAATGCGCTAAATGCACCTTTGTGCACATAGCGAACCGTGCTATTTAACGACTCGAAGCAGGGGTTGGCGACGCTGGCCCGGCTGAAGCTTCGGGTCACGCAGCTTGTCGGGATTGTCGGACTGGACCATCTCATCGCAGAGCGACTTCAGGTCGTCCTCGCTCAGGCGGTTCAGCTTCATACGCAGGTCGAGGATGGCGACCGAAATCAACTGCGCCGATTCGCGATTGCCGGTCGCAACAAGCGTCGCACGGCACTGCTCCAAGGACGCGAGCACTGCAAGCATTTGGTCGTCTGAATTGGCCACGGGCGTCGTTCCGTTCTAGCGTGCGACGAGAGGGAGCCGAGCAAGTCCCGACTCGCGGATGGCTTTCCAATACGTCATCTGTTGCCCTCCTGCGCGCTTTCCGTGCTCCACTGGCGCCCCCGCGCCCGAAGCTGTGGTCAGCCCGCCGACGTCCCGGCACGATACGTGCGAGGACGCGTGATCGAACATCGGTATTCGATGAGTCAGCGCCACCATCCGTTCATCAAGATAGCATGACCTATGGTCATCTTCGAATACCATTTCATTGCGGTCGAAGCAAAAACCATCGATGTTCGTTTCGACTCGCGCTAAGCGTGTCCTTGGCATACAACGTGCGTACCTCCGCACGCCTGCGGACGGTAAGACCGTGCCGCGAAGGATGGAAGCCGAAGGACTCGTATCGAACGTCAACGTCTCGATGTCTCAATCAATGCATGGCACGGAATGCGCCATGTCCCGTAGTTTAGCGGAATCACTCTAGCAGGCGGAGAAAGCTTGTATGCGCGTTGCGGCGGAACGGGGCGTTCCTCAGAAGGAACGCCAGGAGGTATCTGCCCCCCAGGCGACCCTGGCGCCCGCTGTGCAGGGCGAGCCCTCGGCTGCGCCGGGCGCGAGCGGCGATCCGGTCCGCGAGCGTGGTGACGACGTCGCCGTGCCCGGCTCGGCGCTCGGCAAGGCTGCCGCCCGCCCCGCCGGCCGTGCCGCCCCAGCCAAGCCGGCCGCAAGCAAATCAGCGCTGGCCAATCTCACCGACTGGGATGCGGCACGCATCTTTCTCGAGGTCGTCAGGGCCGGCAGCTTCCGCTCGGCGGCGGAGCGACTGACACTCTCGATCAATGCCGTGCGCCGGCGCATCGATGATTTCGAGCGACAGATCGGCGCGACGCTGTTCACGCGCGACGTTCATGGCGCTCGCCTGACCGACGAAGGTGCGCTGGTCGTGTCGGCAGTCGAGCGCATGGAAGCAGCCTCGTTCGAACTGTTGCGCGCCGGCGATGGCCTGGCCAGCGCAGCGTCCGGCGAGGTCCGCGTCGCGGTGACGGAAGGCCTCGGGACGTTCTGGCTGGCGCCGCGGCTCGTCGAGTTCCAGCAGAGCTTCCCCAACGTGATGGTCGACCTGTACTGCGCGATGCGATCGGCCGACGTGTCGCGCCACGAGGCGGACGTCGCCATCCATCTGTCGCGGCCGGCGGCGCTCGACGTCAAGCTGGTCCGGCTCGGCCGCATGCACCTGATGTGCTTTGCGAGCGAGAAGTATCTCGAAGCCTATGGGGTGCCCAGGTCGATCGAGGAGCTGGTGAAGCATCGCCTGGTTCTGCAGGTGGCCGACGAGGCCGCGGCCAATGCCGCCTTCGCCACGATCTTTCCCGGCTATGAGCAGCGCGACCTGATCGCGATGACCACCAATGTCTCCAGCGCCAATTATTGGGCCGTGGCCCACGGCGCCGGGATCGGCGTATTCCCAACCTATGCGAGCGCTCTGGGCGGGAAAATAATACCACTAGAGATTGATCTGAAGTGGTCCTACGATATCTGGCTGTCATACCACGCCACCACGGGACGCATCCCTAGGGTGCGCCACATGATCGACTGGCTGGTGGAGGCTTTTAACCCTGGCAAATACCCGTGGTTTAAAGACGAATTCATTCATCCCCAGCAACTTAAAACAGTATATATGGGTGAACCCCTGACCCATCTATTCGGGGGATTTCCGACGGAAGGACGGTAAAATCAGTATGAACAAATCAGCGGCAAAGAAGATGAAGCAGCGCAGCGCCGGCAAGCCCGACATCGAGCTTGGCAAGCGCATTCGCCTGCGGCGTGTGGAGCAGAAGATCTCCCAGGCGGAGCTCGGCGAAAAGCTCGGCGTGAGCTTCCAGCAGGTCCAGAAGTACGAGAAGGGCGTCAACCGCGTCGGCGCTGCGCGTCTGCAGCAGATCGCCACCGCGCTCGACGTGCCCGTGACGTTCTTCTACGACGGCGACAACAAGGCCCGGGAAGTCGAGAGCCTGCTGTTCCTGGACAGCGCTTTCAGCCTGCGGTTGCTGCGCGCCTACAGCAAGATCAAGGACCAGACGGTGCAACGTCAGCTGGTGTCCCTGATGGAGTCGATCGCTGCGAACGAGGAATAGGCCGTCTGACAGGCCACCTCGTGATGGGTATGGGCCATCTTCGCTCGAGGGCGCAACTTGGGGGCGCCAGGCGCGTCAGCCAACTCGGGCGAGTTCACGGCTTCGGACCAGCTTCGGCCCTTGGGCCGATCGATCGGCGCGGCCGGCTGTCCGGCTGCTCTCGTCCGCCCAGCGATGGCTGCGCGGCCTGAGATCTCGTCACTCTCATCTGCCTATCCTGCCTAATCTGCCGTCATAGGAAGTGGCGGCATGCCGGGGTTTCGCCTGGCACGGCTCTCGGCTCCGATCCTGCGTTGACGGCCGACCGGATGCGATGAACGATGCGGGCGACCTGCCCCGCCGCCTCCGGATGTCCATGCCCGCAACGTCTGACTCACCCACCTCCTTCGCCGACGGCAAGATCCTGCTGACCGTCGATGACCGCATCGGAATCGTCACCTTCAACAACCCCGACAAGCGCAACGCGATGTCGCTGGAGATGTGGGAGGGGCTCGGCCAGGCCCTGGTCGCTCTGCGCGACGATCCCGACATCCGCGTCGTGGTGCTGACCGGTGCGGGCGACAGGGCGTTCGTCTCCGGCGCCGATATCAGCCAGTTCGAGCAGAGCCGTCACAACGCCGAGGCCTCGGAGGCCTATGCCCGGAAGAGCACCGCGCAGCGGGCGCTGCTCGCAGACTATCCGAAGCCGACCATCGCCTGCATCCGCGGCTTCTGCCTCGGAGGCGGCCTGCAGATCGCGATGCTGACCGATATGCGGTTTGCGTCCGAGGACAGCCAGTTCGGCATTCCCGCCGCAAAGCTCGGCATCGCCTATGGCTATGACGGCCTGCGCAACCTGGTGTCGCTGGTCGGCCCGTCGCAGGCCCGGCTGCTGCTCTATACGGGCATGCGGATCGATGCCCGGGAGGCGCTACGGATCGGCCTCGTCGACCGGATGATGGGCACCGACGACCTGCTGCCGGCCACGCTCGACACTGCCCGCACGATCGCCGGCAACGCGCCACTGGCGGTCCAGGCCGCCAAGATCACCATCGCCGAAGTGCTGAAGGACGAGAGCCGCCGCGACATGGCCGCGATCAGGCGTATCGGCGACGCCTGCATGGACTCGGACGACTTCCGCGAAGGCCGCCGCGCCTTCATGGACAAGCGCAAGCCGGCCTTCAAGGGACGCTAGATCATGATGCGTATCGGCGGAAACGCATCACGATCTTATCTCTTTGTCTGAGCATAATCTTCTCGGAAAATCGGTTTCCACTTTTCCGGATCATGCGTTACAGCGCCTCCAGCACCGCCCGGGTCACATCGACCGTTCCGGCGCGGCCGCCGAACTCGAACGGCTTGAGGCCGGACGCATAGACCTTGTCGACGGCCTGCTCGATCCGCTGCGCGGCGTCGGCCGCGCCCTCGATCCCGTGGGTATCGGCCAGCCAGTCGAGCATCATTGCCGCCGACAGGATCATCGCGGTCGGGTTGGCCTTGCCCTGCCCCATGATGTCGGGCGCGGTGCCGTGGCAGGGTTGAAACACCGCGTGGCGGTCGCCGATGTCGGCCGACGGTGCCATGCCCATGCCGCCGACGAGACCGGCGGCGAGATCGGACAGGATGTCGCCGAACATGTTTTCGGTGACCAGCACGTCGAAATCCCAGGGACGTTTCACCAGCATGAGCGCGCAGGCATCGATGTAGAGCCGGTCGGTCTTCACGTCTGGATGAAGTTGAGCGACCTCGTCAAAGATCTTGCGGAAGTAGGCGAAGGCCTTGAAGACGTTGGCCTTGTCGACGCAGGCTAAAGTCCCGGAGCGGCCGCGCGCCTTGCGGCGGGCGGCAAGCTTGAAGGAGAAGTTGAACAACCGCTCGGAGGTCTTGCGGGTGATCACGAGGGTCTCGCGCGCCTCCTCATGTGTCACCACACCTTTGCCCATCGAGGCGAACAGGCCTTCGGTGGACTCGCGGATCACCACGAAGTCGATGCCGCGCTCGGCGGCGCCGACGATCGGGCTCGGCACGCCCGGGATCAGCCGCGCCGGCCGCACGCCGGCATAAAGGTCGAAATGGAAGCGCAGCTCGATCTGCGGCGCGATCTCGGTGTTGTCGGGATAGCGCACCGACGGCAGCCCGCAGGCGCCGAGCAGAATGGCGTCGGCCCCCTCGCACAGCTTGATTGTGGACTCGGCGATCGAGACGCCGGTCGCGAGATAGTTGCCCGCGCCGGCCTGGGCCTCGGTGAAGCGCAACGAAAGTCCGGCCTTCGCCTCGACCTTCCGCAGCACCTCGAGCGCCGGCGCCATGACCTCCGGTCCGATGCCGTCGCCGGGGAGAACTGCGATGTGAAGTGAATTGGTGGAGGGCATGGGTTTCGTTCACGATCCGAGGGAGTTACGGCCGTCATTGCGAGCGAAGCGAAGCAATCCGGGGCCCAGGTTGAGACCCTGGATTGCCTCGTCGCTTCGCTCCTCGCAACGACGGATGTGAGAGCGACGGCTACGGCGTCAGCACGGCACGGCCGACCAACTGCCCCTTCTGCAGATCTTGCAGGGCATCGTTCGCCTTGGACAACGGCATCGGCGTCACCGGGATCGGGGCGATGTTCTTGGCGCGGACGAGGTCGAGCAGCTCCTTGGTCTCACGGAGATTGCCGACATAGCTACCCTGGATGGTGACCGCCTTGATCGGAATGAGCGGCAAGGCCCAGGGCGCGCCGCCGCCGAACAGGCCGACCATGACGAGCTTGCCGCCCTTGGTCAGGCAATCGAAGCCGAGCTGCGCGGTGGCGGCATTGCCGACCAGGTCGATGACGGCGCGGATCGGCTCGCCGGCCGCCTTGTTCAGCTGCTCCAGCGCGTCCGGCGCCTTGCCGTCGACCGCCGCCAGAGCGCCGGCCGCGAGCGCCGCCTCGCGCTTGCGCGCATCGATGTCGACGACGATCGCCCCCTTGCCGCCCATGGCCTTGAGCAGTGACAGCGCCATCAGCCCGAGGCCGCCGGCCCCGAAGATCACGATCGGCGTGTCGAAATCCTTCTCGACCTTCTTCAGCGCGCTATAGGTGGTGACGCCCGAGCAGGCGTAGGGAGCGGTCGTCACCGGATCGAGGCCCTTGAGATCGATCAGGTGGCGCGGATGCGGCACGGTCATGTGGTCGGCATAGCCGCCGTCGCAATAGACGCCGAGCGAGGCCGGCTTCAGGCACATGTTCTCGTCGCCGGCGAGGCACGTCGCACATTTGCCGCAGCCGATCCAAGGGTAGACCAGCGCGACGTCGCCGACCTTCAACCCGCCCTTCTCCGCTTCGGTCACGTCAGGGCCGAACGCGACGATCTCGCCGGCGCTCTCATGCCCCATCGTCCGCGGCAGCGAGACGCCGCGATCCTTCAAAGAGAGCGGCTTGCGGCCGTGCCCGAGATCATAGCCGCCTTCCCAGATGTGCAGATCGCTGTGGCAGACGCCGGCGGCCTTGACCCTGATCAGCACCTGCTTGCCGAACGGCTGCGGCGTCGGCTCGTCGACCTCGGTCAGCGGCGCGTTGAAATCGGTGACCTTGAAGCTCTTCATGCTCTCACTCCCGTGGTCCGGTCGGCGGCGGGACCGGACGCCGCAATGACGGGCGAGCGACGGCTGCACGCGGCAACGGCGTCGCGGCATCTCCTCCCGGCATGCGCGTCCGGCTGGTCCGGACTGTTCCTGCAATGCCAGGACATTGGCCGGAAACGCGTGGAGCGGCAAGGCCGCCCGCCTCGCGCGCGATCATGGCTGCCCTGCAGCCTTTTGCCTCAGCGTTTGCCGCGGTCGCTGGCGCCCGCCTCCGCAAGGACTTCTGCTGTATGCTCGCCGAGGCTCGCGGCGCGCGGGCCCGCCGCGACCTTCGCCTCGGACATCCGGAACGGCAGGTTGACGACCCTGAAGCTGCCGGCGGCATCCGCGACATCGGCCAGCGCGCCGCGATGCGCGATCTGCGGATCGGCCAACGCCTCGGCGACGCTGCGATAGGCCGAGCTCGGTACGCCCCCCGCGTTCAAGGCCTCCAGGCATTGCGCGACGCTGAGCCGGCCCGACCAGGCTTCGACACCATCCATCAGCGCGCCCCAGTTTGTCCGCCGGTCGGAATATTTCGCAAACCTGGCATCATCGACCCATTCGGGATGGCCGATCACGGTCATCAGGTTCTGGAACGTCTTCTCGCTGGCGATGGCGATCATCACATAGCCGTCGCGGCATGCCGCCGGACCGAAGGTCGGCCGCGACGGCTGTGCGACGGCAAATTGCGACCATTGGATCTCGTTCAAGGTCAGGCTCAGCATCGATTCCAGCATCGAGCAGTCGACATGCTGGCCGCGCCCGGTGCGCTCGCGCTGATACAACGCCGAGGCGACGGCGCCGAAGGCGTAGGTCCCGGTCACGACATCGGCATGATAGATGCCGCAATAGTCGGGCCTCTCGCGCCCCGGCTGATAGGCGAGGTGCGCCATGTCGTAGCCAGAGGCGGCATGGATCACCGGCGCATAGGCCGGCAGTTCCGCCGACGGGCCGGTCTGGCCGTAGCCCGAGATCGAGCAGTAGATCAGCCGTGGGTTGAGCGCGCTGAGCGCGGCGTAGTCCAGCCCGAGCCGCTGCATCACGCCCGGTCGAAAATTCTCGACCAGGATATCGGCGGCTGCGACCAGCCGACGCACGGCCTCGACGCCATCCCGCGACTTGAGATCGAGCACGACGCTCTTCTTGCCGACGTTGAGCTGACCGAAAGCGGTGGAGCAGCCATGCCGCATCGGCGGCCGGGTGCGCATGGTTTCACCTTCGGCTGACTCGATCTTGATCACGTCAGCCCCCATATCTGCAAGCATGCGTGCACAATGCGGGCCGGCAATGGTGGTCGAAAAATCCAGCACGCGCAGGCCGTCGAAGCATCCTGTCAAACGGCTCTCATCGTTCCCAACTAGACTCACAAGCGCAGCTCCCTGGTGGAGTTCTCTATTTTACCGCGTGCCGAAGCCAGCGGGCCCGCTTCGTCTTCGCTGATTCACGAAGCGTAAGCCATCGGACGCGGCAGGCTCCGAGTCTAGATCGAACCATTCGATGTCGAAAGCGTTTGGCCTTTCGCCGCAATGCGCAACGCTTTTGTTTAATGGCTGAATTTGGACCCTTTCTTGCATAGGACGAACATGGGGCTTGATCGAGGACATCTCTTGCGGGTTCTGTTCGTTACGACCGAAATGGACGATTTCGTCCGGGTGGGCGGACTGGCTGCCGTTTCGGCAGCACTTCCCCGGGCACTGCGCTCACACACCGACGTCAGGATCATGTTGCCCGGCTACCGGGACGTGATCGAGCAACTCACTTACATCGAGATCGTCGGCCAATGCGCGCCGCTGGCGGAGATGCCGGGCTGCGCGCTGGGACGATCATCGACGCGCGACGGCCTGCCGGTCTACGTCCTGCTCTGCGACGAGCTGTACGACCGGCCGGGCAACCCCTACGGCGACGAGAGCGGGAAGGACTGGCCGGACAACGATATCCGCTTCGGCCGGCTCGCCGCGGCGGCGGCCGAGCTCGCGGCGGGCACCCTGGACACGAACTGGGCAGCCGATCTGGTCCATGCCAACGACTGGCAGGCGGCGCTGGTGCCGGCCTATCTGGCATGGCGCGGGGTCGACGTGCCGTCGATCCTCACCATCCACAACCTCGCTTATCAGGGCCTGTTTCCGCGCGAGTCGCTGCGCCGGATCGGCGCACCGGAATCGTCGTTCCACATCGACGGGCTGGAGTTCTACGACAAGCTCTCGTTCCTGAAGGGCGGCCTGATCTATGCGTCGCATCTGACCACGGTCAGCTCGACCTACGCCCAGGAGATCACGACGTCGGAACTCGGCTGCGGCCTGGAAGGGCTGCTCCGCCAGCGCTCCAACGCCCATGAGCTCACCGGCATCCTCAACGGCATCGACGAGAGCTGGGATCCCCGCTACTGCCAGCAGCTGGCGCAGCCCTTCGCCGCCGGCGACTGGGAGGGCAAGAAGGCCAACGCGGACTACGTCCGAAAGCAGTTCGGGCTCGCGGTCTCGCGCGGCCCGATGTTCGGCATCGTCGCGCGGCTCGTGCATCAAAAGGGCATCGATCTGGTGCTGGAGGCCGCCGATGAAATCGTCGGCGCCGGTGGCCAGATCGTGGTGACCGGCACTGGCGAGCCGGCGATCGAGCGCGCGCTGATGGAGGCGCACCGCCGCCGTCCCGATGCGATCGGGGTCGCGATCGGCTTCAACGACGCCCAGGCGCGACGCATCTTTGCCGGTAGCGACTTCACCCTGATGCCGTCGCGCTTCGAGCCGTGCGGCCTCAGCCAGATGTACGCCCAGCGCTTCGGCTCGCTGCCGATCGGGCACCAGACCGGTGGCCTCGCCGAGACCATCACCGACGGCGAGACCGGCTTCCTGTTCCAGAAGCCATCCGCCGAGTCGTTCCTCGGCGGCGTCAAGCGCGCGTTCTCGGCATTCACCAGCACGGAGAAACTGAACGCGATGCGGCTGTCGGCGATGGGGCGCTCGTTCAGCTGGGACCTGTCGGCCGCCTGCTACAACGCACTGTATCGGAAAATGCTCACGTCGTAGCGCGTCGTGCGTAGCCCGGATGAGCGCAGCGACATCCGGGTTCATCTCCACATCTCGTGAGACCCCGGATATCGCTGCGCCCATCCGGGCTACGGTCAAACAACAAAAAAGCCCGGACGACGTCCGGGCTTTTTCCTTTGGCGCCTGGAGGCTGAGCTCAGGCCGCGCGCACCGCTTCAAGGAAGTTTCCGACCTCGCGCTTGAGGCGATTGGAATCGCCGGCGAGCGATTTGGCCGATGACAGCACCTCGGCGGACGCCGAGCCGGTCTGCGCCGCGCCACGCTGCACGTCGGTGATGTTGGACGAGACCTGCTGGGTGCCGTGCGCGGCCTGCTGGACGTTGCGGGAGATTTCCTGCGTCGCGGCGCCCTGCTCCTCGACCGCGGCCGCAATGGCCGCGGCGATCTCGGCAAGCCGCTCGATCGTCGAGCTGATCGCCTGGATCGCATTCACCGACTCCTGCGTCGCCGCCTGGACACCGGAGATCTGCTGCGAGATCTCGTCGGTGGCCTTGGCGGTCTGCTCGGCCAGCGCCTTCACCTCGGTCGCGACCACGGCGAAGCCGCGTCCGGCATCACCGGCGCGCGCCGCCTCGATGGTGGCATTCAGCGCCAGCAGATTGGTCTGCCCGGCGATGCTGTTGATGAGCTCGACGACGTCGCCGATGCGCGCCGCCGCCTGCGACAGGTCGGCGACCCGGCCGTTGGTCTGACGCACCTGCTGCACGGCATCGCCGGCCATGCGGGCCGAGGCCTGCACCTGGCGGCTGATCTCGTGCACCGAGGAGGACAGCTCCTCGGTCGCGGAGGCCACCGACTGAACGTTGGCGGAGGCTTCCTCCGACGCAGCCGCCACCACGGTGCTCAGCTCCTTCGAGCGATTGGCCGTATCGGTCAGCGTATCGGCGGAGGTTTCGAGGCCGGAGGCTGCCGACGATACGGTGTTGACGATGTCGGCGATGGTGGCTTCGAAATTGCGCGTCAGCGTATCCAGCCGGCGGGCACGATCGATCTGCGCCTGCGCGTCACGTTGCGCCGCCTCGTCGGACTCCTTCTTGGCGATCAGGGCATCCTTGAAGATCTTCAGCGCGCGCGCCATCGCGCCGATCTCGTCCTTGCGGGTGTCGTTCGGAATGTCGGCGCTCAGCTCGCCATTGGCGAGGCGCAGGGTCACTCCGGTCAGACCAACCAGCGGGCCGATGACGCCGCGTACGACGCCGATGACCACCGCCACCGAAACGATCGCGACCAGCAACAGGATGCCGAGTGCGAGGAACAGACGCATCCGCGCCGCACCGATCGCCTGGTCGATCGCCTGATGCGCCGATTTGAGCGCCGCGTCGCGCAGCACGATGACGTTGTTCAGCATCGGCGTGGTCCAGCGGCCCCACTCCTCGGCCGTGATCGGCGACGGCTGGCCGTCGCGGCCGGCCGTGACGAGCTGGCGGTAGCGGCGTTCGCCCTCGCCCATCAGGGTCGAGCGGACATGCTCGAGCGCGGCGGACACTTCCGGCGTGTTGCGAACGCTGCGGGCTGCGAGCTCGATCTGCTGCCACAGCAGGGTTACCTGGCCGCTCTGCTCGGTCACCTCGCCGAGGCGCGCGGGCGTCCAGCCGGTGTTCTGAATGAAGAAGCGCAGCACCGCGGAGCGGGCGCCATTGATGGTGCGCATCGACTGCGAGAGCTGCGCCAGTTGCGCTGACGGCAGCAGATTCTCGACCTCGCCACCGTCCCGTGCCAGCTCGATCGCAGTCTCGTCGATCGCGGCATTGAGCGATTCGGCAGCTCGACCGAGGCCGTCGGTTGTCGCCGCCTGAATGTTGGCCGGACGCTGGGCCGCCGGCAGCGGCGCGGCGCTGCGTGCTGCGGATCTGACGCCACGCAGCGTCTGCTCGGCGGCATCGATGTTGCTCGTCGTCAATCCTGCGAGTTGCGCCGCAGTCTTGGCCTGCGCCAGCGCCGCGTCGGTGCTTGCAATCGCCTTGTCCAGCTTGGCGATGTCATCCGCCGATGCGGACCCGGCCGCGGCGAGCAGATTCCACTGGCTGCGCTCGAGCGGGATCTGGGCGTTGACCTTCAGCACCAGCTCGAAGGCATCGAGAACCCGCGCCGCCTGCTCGCGCTTGCGCAGATCACCCCACCCGCTCCAGGCGAGCACGCAGGCAAAGGCCATGGCGAAGAAGCCGGTCAACAGATTGCCGGCGAGGATTTTCCATTTGAGACTGACCGCTCCGGTCTCCGGTCTGACGGATTCATTGTGCAACAGCGCGCGTTCAGACATTGGCCATTCCCAATCAATGCCGCTTTCCAGCTGCTCACATGCGCAGGCGCGGCCGACAGCGCGGCTGCGCAACGGCCCTCCGGCGACGTCTCGCACGGTCAGGAAATACGGCTCGCGGCAACGCCGCCGCGCCCTAATGATTAAGAAGGAACTACGACTAATCCCTTAAAGAGAATCGAGTGAACGGTATCCTCATGCCGGACCACCGCAGGATTGCATCCTAACAAACATCAGAAGACCGTGCACTGCTACTCCGCAGCGGCCGCCGTCGTGACCAAGGGATCGTGCAGCACGACGCCGGACAGCGGGTCGAACTCGCCTGACCAGGGCATCCGATTCAGCACCGACCGAGTGTGCTGATAGCCCGCATCCCAACGCGCGGTGATGCCGCGCTCGGTGAAATCGATGTCCTTGGTATGACCCTCGCGGTCGAGCTGCGGCGCCAGAAGCCGGACGACGTGCATCCGTGTCTGACAGCCATAGCTGGCGAGATCGCGCACCGCCGGATCATTGCGCGCCGACTCCGGCAGGCGCGCGGCCAATTGGTTGATGACGTGGCGCAACCGGTGCGTCTGCTGCTGCCGCGCGATGTGGCTGGCAATCCGGCTCGAATACTGCACGTCCTTGTGGCGATTGAACACCTCGGCCATCGTCGTCGGCTCGGCTCCCTCGGGATTCCACAGGTGCACGGCGAAGATCAGCGAGTCCTTGCGCGGATTGTCGTCGAAGACGACCTCTGTCGGCGTGTTCGACAGAATGCCGCCGTCCCAATACAGCTCGCCATCGATGCGAACGGCGGGAAAGGCAGGAGGCAGCGCGCCGGACGCGAGGATGTGGCGTACATCGAGCGTGCCGTCGCGGCTATCGAAATAGCGCATCCGGCTGCTCCGGACATGCGCGGCGCCGACCGTGAGGCGAAGCCCGCCTTCGTTCAACAAATCGAAGTCGACCAGCTCCTGCAGCGTCTCGCGCAGCGGCGTCGTCGAGTAGTAGCCGGCGTGCTCGGCCCCCAGCGGATAGGCCTCGCCGGCATGCGCCAGTGCGTTGGGACGGAAGAAGCCGGAAATTCCGTGCGTCACCGTGGTCCAGTAGGACAAGCGCTCGTTGAAATCCGGAAACGCCGTCCGCACCGTCCAGGCCGGCTTGCGATGCATTCGCTTCCAGAACTCCCGCAAGCGCGCCATGCGCTCCTGCACCGGACTGCCGGCGATCAGGGCGGCGTTGATGGCACCGATCGATGTTCCGATCACCCAGTCCGGCTCGAGACCGGCTTCGTGCAGCGCCTGGTAGACGCCGGCCTGATAAGATCCGAGGGCCCCGCCGCCCTGCAGGACGAGAACCACCTGGCCGGGCAATCCGCTGCGATCGGCCGTCGTCCGCATGGTGTCGTTGGTCTCAGTCATGTCTCGCCTCCTGCCTGCGCGATGTCTTGTTGTGCTTCGCAACGTCCGCGTAGTTGTTACGCTGCGGCGTCAATGCGCCGTCCAGCCACCGTCGACCGGCAGGGCGATACCGGTGATCGATGCTGCAGCCTCACTCGCCAAGAACACGCTGAGCGCGCCGATCTCCTCCACCGTCGCAAAACGCTTGTTGGGCTGCTGCGCCAGCAGGACGTCGCGGATGACCTGATCGCGGGAGATGCCGTGCGCCCTCGCCTGCCCGTCGATCTGCGCCTCGACCAGCGGCGTATAGACATAGCCCGGACAGATCGCGTTGCAGGTGATGCCGCCTTCGGCCGCCTCCAGCGCTGCGACCTTGGTCAGGCCGATGATGCCGTGCTTGGCTGCGACATAGGCCGCCTTGAACGGCGAGGCGACCAGCCCGTGCGCCGAGGCGACGTTGATGATGCGGCCGAAGCCGTTCCGCCGCATCGCAGGCAGCGCCAGCCGCATCGTATGGAAGGCCGACGACAGGTTGATCGCGACGATGGCATTCCACTTGTCGACCGGAAACGCCTCGAGCGGCGCGACGTGCTGAATACCGGCATTGTTGACCAGCACGTCGATGCGGCCAAACTCCTGCAAGACGTCATCGATCATCTGCTCGATGGCCGCGGGCTGCATCATGTCGGCCGCCGCATGGAATGTCCGGACACCGAACTCGGCCGCGATGTCCGACCTGATCCGATCGATCTCCTCCGCCGCGCCAAACCCGTTCAGCACCACGTGTGCCCCCGCGCCGGCGAGCGCCCGCGCGATGCCGAGGCCGATGCCGCTGGTGGAGCCCGTGATCACCGCCACCTTTCCGGACATCCGAAGTAACGAAGGCTCGGCTCTCATCGTATCTGCAACCATGGCTGTTCCTTCATCCGCGTCGAAGATTGTTCAATGTGGCGGTAATCTGCCGGTTCGACGCAATGAACGGAAATGCCGTTTGACTCGCCACACGATAGGGTCCTGCTATCGCATTCGGTGATGCCAGGACGTGGTCTGTCAGGTTATGCACTCGGGACGGCGCCGGGTCGAACGGAGCACCTCAATGGAAATGCATCAAGTTCGGTATTTTCTTGCCGTTGCCCGGCTGCTGCACTTCACGCGCGCGGCCGAGGAATGCAACGTGACGCAGCCCTCGCTGACGCGGGCGATCAAGCAGCTGGAAGCGGAGCTCGGCGGTGATCTGTTCCGGCGAGAGCGGCCCGCCGCACAGCTGACGGAGCTGGGCCAGCGCATGCAACCGCTGCTCAAGCAGTGCTACGAGGCGGCTGTCGGCGCACGGACGCTGGCGTCGTCGTTCAAGAGCGGAGAGCTCGGAACGCTCAGGATCGCGCTGGCGGATTCGATCGACCTCGCCTTGCTGCTGCCGCTGCTCGATCAGTTGCAACGCCAGTTCAACAAGCTCGAGCTCAGGTTTCTGCGCGGGAGCAGCCGGACGATCGCCGACCATCTGAAGAGCGGGGAAGCGGAGCTCGGCATCGCCTCGGAGATCGACGAGACCTGGGACCGGCTCGACGTCTGGCCGCTGTTCACCGAGGACTTCGCACTCGTCACGAGCGAGCGTCACCGGCTCGCCGCTCAGGACAGGATCGGCATCGACGAACTCGGCGGCGAGGCCTTCCTGTCCCGCTGCTATTGCGAACACTCCGACAGGTTGCGCACGCTGATGCGGGATCGCGGCATCGATCTCGACCGGAGCCACGACATTCACTCCGAGCGCGACCTGATCGCGCTCGTCGAAGCCGGCGTCGGCATTGGTGTCGTCCCGCAGACCACCGCGCTGCCGCCGACGCTACATCGGGCCAGCGTCGATGGGCTCGATGCCCGCCGCACCGTGCATCTCTATGGCGTCGCGGGGCGTGAGCGCACCGCAGTGGCCTCGGCCGTCATGCGCATGCTGCGCGGCAGGAATTGGCGGGAATGGCTCGATCGTGAGGTCGAGGCGTGAAATGTCAACGCGGCCGGATCAGCCGGCTGCCTCGCGCAGCGCCGCGACGAGATCGTCGATCTCCATGCGCTTGCGGAAATCGGGATCGACGAAGCGCGCTGTCACGAGACCGTCGCGGCCGACGACGAAGGCCGCCGGGATCGGCAGGACCCAACCATCATTGCCATGGAAGCTCGCCATGTCCTGGTGCGCCAGCAGATCCTGGATCTCGCGGCCGAGCCAGATTGCGAGATTCAGGGACAACGCATAGCCATTGTCGAGATCCGTCAGCACCGGAAAGGTGGCGCCCGAGTCCGTCTTGAACTGCTGCGTGAAGGCCTGCAGCTCCGGCATGATCGCGACGACGGCGCCGCCCGCCGCCGCGATGCGATCCTGCGCCTTGATCACGGCGCGGACGTTGAGCCGGCAATAGGGACACCAATGGCCGCGGAAGAACATCACCGCGACCGGCCCCCTGGCGATGCACGATGCCAGGCTGACCAGCCGGCCGGCCTCATCGGGCAGGACGAACGGCGGCATCGGCTCTCCCGGCCGCGGCGCATTCTCACCACCCCCATTCTCGTCGAGCCGGGCGACCAGGCGATCCACCGCCGAGGCATAGGCCGGGAAGATCTCGCGGCCCGCCGCAGCGTAGGCCTCGAGCTGCTGGCGCAAGGTGCCCTGCATCTCCCTGCACTGCAGGAAGGCCTGCCTGAGCCGTTCGGCATCTGCGGGTGAAAGCGCGGTCATGAGCTGCTCCGGCATATCGGGAGATCGGCATGATAGGTTCGCAGGCAAGCCGCCCACAAGGGCGGCCTGCCGCTCCATCGACGCTCAGGGCCGGTAGAAATTCCCGGTCGGGTCGAGCGTGCCGGACGTGGAATAGACCTGTCCGTTGCTCATGAAGAAGACGGTGTTGTTCGGCACCTTGGTGGCGTGGCGCATCATGGCGCGATGATTGGCATCGCCCGCGGCCATCGCCATCGTGCTGGTCTTGCCGGCGCTGTAGACATAGGCCATGCCGGGCATGAGATCGAAGCCGCCTTGCGCCATCGCCGCCGTGGCAGAGACCGCGACGACGGCCGCGGCGATGAAGGTCCTGGACAAGCGGGTCATGGATATCTCCTCCTGATGAATGCTGTCGCCCGTGGGTCGGGCGTTCGCATTTCAAGCGCGGCCTCGCCGGCCTGAGAAATGCCGTTGTCCAATCGCGAGCATAGCGCCCGCCTATCGATAGCGAGAACCTATCGCTTCCAGAGGCAGGATGCATTTCCGCAGCGGGCGCCGCGCGTCGATGGTGGCGCGTCGCGAGGCCTGCTCGACGCGGGCCGCGGCTTCAACAGAGGAGACATGACATGTCCATGCAGATCGCAGCTCAACGCATCAGCCGCAGCAGCGCGGCCTTCGCCGCCCTGACCATTGCAACGACTTTGTTGGCGACGTCCGTCGCTCATGCCGGCGAATGCCCGGCGGACAAGGTCAAGGCCGGCGCGCGCGAGATGGTGGACGTCAAGGCCGTTGGCGTCACCGACGTCACGCTCGGCGCGATCGACCTCGCCAAGCAGCCGGCGGCCATCAAGGATCGCGAGCTGCGATTCCGCAAGCTCACCATCGCCCCCGGCGGCATCGTGCCGTGGCACAGCCACGACGACCGCCCGGCCCTGATCTTCGTCCAGCAGGGCGAGATCATCGAATATGCCAGCAACTGTGCCGAGCCGATCCTGCACAAGGCCGGCGACATCAGGCCGGAGGTGTTCGGCACCTCGCATTGGTGGAAGAACGACGGCAAGGAGACCGTCATCCTCTATGTCGGCGACGTCCGCAAGGATCCGCACGATCACAACATGTAAGCACCGCGTCCGCCTGTCGCGTACGGATCGCCGCCGGACGAGCGCGCGATCCGGATGCGTCGGCGCTTCCCGTGACGAACTGCGAGAGATGACATGACGGACCTTTCGGCAGAGGCCGTGCCACGCACGGACGGCACCCATGCAAGGGCGGCGGCGTGGCGCTCTGCCGTGATCGGCTTCATCGCCTTCTTCAGCCTCGTCGATCTCTTCGCGGCCCAGGCAATGCTGCCGGCGCTGATCAAGCACTACCAGGTCAGGCCCGCCGCGATGGGCCTCGCGGTCAATGCCTGCACGCTGGGCATGGCGATCTCGAGCCTGGCGACCGGGCTGCTCAGCCCGCTGATCGACCGCCGGACCGGCATCGTCTGCAGCCTCGGCCTGCTCGCCATCTTCACGGCGCTGCTCGCGAGCGCGCCGGACCTCTCGATCTTCGCCGGCTTGCGGATCCTGCAGGGCCTTTGCATGGCCTCGGCCTTCGCGCTCACCTTGGCCTATCTCGGCGAGCAATGCAGCGACGGCGAGGCCGGCGGTGCCTTCGCGGCCTATATCACGGGAAACGTCGCGAGCAATCTGGTGGGCCGGCTGCTCTCGGCCAGCCTCACCAGCAAGCTCGGTCTCGAGCCGACCTTCTACGTCTTCGCGGCGCTCAATCTCGTCGGCGCCGTGCTGGTCGGCGCCACGATGCGACGCGGCGAGATGATGATGGCAGGCAGGATGCCGCTGCGAAGCGCCGCAATCCTCGACCACTGGCGCAACCGCCGCCTGCGCGCGGCTTTCGGCCTCGGCTTCTGCGTCCTGTTCGCCTTCATCGGAGCCTTCACCTTCGTCAACTTCGTGCTGGTGCGGCCGCCGCTCTCGCTGGGCATGATGGAGATCGGGCTGGTCTATGTCGTGTTCCTGCCGTCGATCGCCACCACGCTGCTGGCGGGCCGGATCGCAGCGCGGACCGGCACGCGGCTCGCAATCTGGGGGTCTCTCGCCACCGCAGCGCTCGGCCTCGTCCTGATGCTGTCGTCACAGCTCGCCGCGGTGCTTGCCGGCATGGTTCTGGTCGGCGCCGGCACCTTCTTCGCGCAGGCGGTGGCCACCGGCTTCGTGGGACAAACGGCCGTGCATGATCGAGGCGTCGCCAGCGGGATCTATCTCGCCAGCTATTTCGCCGGCGGCATCGTCGGGACGGCCGTGCTCGGCCAGCTGTTCGATCGGTTCGGCTGGACGGCCTGCGTGGCGGGCATCGGCGCCGCGCTGGCAGTGGCGGGATGGCTGGCGTTCCGACTGACGCCGCCGAACGCTCAGGACCGGCTCGGCGCCGGCGCAGGCTGAGCCGGCGGGGGCTCGTCGTCGTCGGCGATCGCCCGCCAGGCTGCGCCTTCGAGGTCCTCATACTGGCCGCTCTTCAGCGACCAGAGAAAGCCGACCAGGCCAGCAAGGCCGAGCGCAAGCGCAAGCGGAACGAGAATGATCATCACTTCCATGAGGGGGCCTCCCCGGCAACCTTGCGGGCGCGCAACGCGTTCAGCATGACGATGATCGACGAACCGGACATCGCCGCGGCGGCGATCAGGGGGGTGACGACGCCGCTGATCGCCAAGGGCACCGCGAGGACATTGTAGAGCACCGCGAGCCACAGATTCTGCCGCATCAGATGCAACGCCTTGCGCGCGTAGTCGACCGCGGCCAGTACCGGCGCCAGGGGACGGCCGAGGAAGACGAGATCGGCGGTGGCCTGGCTGAGATGCGCGGCCGAGATCGGCGACATCGAGACGTGGGCGGCAGCGAGCGACGGCGCATCGTTCATGCCGTCGCCGACCATCATCACCTTCACGCCGGCCCGCTTCAGCTCCTCGATGCGGGCGATCTTGTCGGCCGGCGTCACGCCGGCGCGCCATTCGCTGATGCCGAGCGCCTTGGCCGCCGCAGCCACGGCGGCCTCGCGATCGCCGGAGAGGATCTCGACCTTGATGCCGCGGCGCTGCAGGCCGGCAACGATCTTCGCCGCATCGGGACGCAGGCCCTGGCGCACCGAGAACAGGTATGTCTCGGTGCCGCGGCGGAACGCGACGACGGAGGCTTCGGGATCGGCGCTGCCGCTCTGCGCCACCAGCGCCTCGGCTCCGCAAAACGAGGGACGGCCGAGCCTGATCTCAACGCCGTCCACGACGGCGCGGACGCCCTGCCCCGGCTCTTCGACGGCGCCCATCAGGGGCGACCTCGACTTTGCCGCCTGAGCGACCGCGGCCGCGACCGGATGATGGCTCGACAGCGCAAGCTGGCCGGCCACGGAGAAGACGTCGGCCGGAATGTCGGCGGCGTTGACGACCTCGAGCTCCGGCAGGGTCAAGGTGCCGGTCTTGTCGAAGATGACGTGCTCGGCCTCGGCGAGGCGCTCGATCGCATCGCCCGCATTGAGCAGCACGCCGGACTTGAACATTGCGCCCGACGCAACGGTCTGAACGGTAGGGATCGCAAGGCCGAGCGCGCAGGGACAGGTGATGATCAGCACCGCAATGCCGGTGACGATCGCATCGTGCCAGCTCGCGCCCGCGAGCACCCAGCCGAGCACGGTGAGCGCAGCGGTCGCATGCACCACCGGCGCATAGAGCCGCGAGGCGCGGTCGGCAAGGCGCATGTAGCGCGAGCGGGCCTGCAGCGCGGTGTCGAGCAGGCGCGTGATCTCGGCGAGCAAGGTGCCCTCGGCCGCGGCCGACACGCGGACGCGCAAGGTGCCGGAGATGTTGAGCGAGCCGGCATAGACGGCCGTGCCCTGCTCCGCCGGCACGTACAGCGTCTCGCCGGTGATCAGGCTCTGGTCGATCTCGGAGCGGCCCTCGACCACGACGCCGTCGACGGCGCAGCGCTCGCCGGGGCGCAGCAGCACCAGGTCGCCGGCACGCACGGCGGCGACCGGCACCTCGGAGATTTCATCCGCGCCGACGAACTTGGTCGCAGTCTCGGCCTTCAGCGCGGCGAGATTGCCGGCGACGGCGCGCGTCCGCCGCCGCATGTTCTGGTCGAGATAGCGGCCGACCAGCAGGAAGGTCAGCAGCATGATCGCAGCGTCGAAATAAGCGTGCTCGGCGTGATGGAAGGTCTCGACGATGGACATTCCCAGCGCCAGGATCACGCCGATGCAGATCGGTACGTCCATGTTGACGTTGCCGGTCTTCAAGGCGCGCCAGGCCGAGCGGAAGAACGGCTGGCCGGCATAGGCGGCCGCCGGCAGGGCGATGAGCGCCGAGAGCCAGTGGAAGAAGTCGCGCTGCTCCGGCAGCATGTCGCTGACATTGCCGGACCATACCGGGATCGACAGCATCATGACGTTCATGGTCGCAAAGGCCGCGACGCCAAGACAGCGCAGCAGGAAGCGCGATTCCTCGGCCTCGGTCGCCTCGGCGCTCGCCTTCTCGAACGGATAGGCCTTGTAGCCGAGCTCGGCGAGACGGTCGATGAACTTGGCCGGATCGAGCGTGCCCTGCTTCCACTCCAGCGCGACGCGGCGATCGGTGAGATTGACGCGCGCCAAGGTCACGTCGGGCAGCGCCGACAGGCCGCGCTCGATCTTGGCCATGCAGCCGGCGCAACTGACGCCTTCGACCGCGAGGTCGATGTGCTTCAGGCCGGCGCCAAGATCCTTGACGTAATGAGAGAAGTCACGCGTCACATGCATGATCGGGAGTCCTTCAGTTCAGCAGCACGCGGTTCTTCGACATGAACAGACGGCGGCCGCTGGAATCGCCTTCCAGCACCAGATCCCACTGGCCGGGCGCGATCGCCTCCGCCGTGCCGCGATAGATGCCGATGCCGACCTCGGCGAGCGCGACCTCCTGATCGGCGCGCTTGTCGGCGGGCCGCTCCAGCCGGCCCTGGAAGGTCAGGCCCGACACGGGATTGCCGCTCGCGTCGCGCGCATTGACCTGCACGACCGCCGCGCCGCCGGCGCCGCGCTCGATATGTGCTTCGACCTGCCAACGCCGGGCGTCCTGGGCGCGCGCCGCCGCGATCTCCTTTTCGTAGCCGAGGCTGGCGCTGTAGGCGCTGTCCACCTCGGTGCCCGGCAAGGTCGAGATCGCCAGCTTCATCATGACGACGTTGACGCCGATCACGATGCCGAAGAAGGCGACCAGCATTGCGAGCACCATGCGTCCGGTCAGCGGTGTGGATCTGTCGGAACGGCTGGCCATGGACGGGCTCCTCGGACTGTCTTAAGGGCTGACGAAATTGTCGGTGGCGGAGGCGACGACGCCGAGGCCGATATCGGTGATGTGGAACTTCACCGGGATCGACTTCTCCGGATTGCTCTCCTCCGGCGCGGTCACCAGGAGCCGCAGCTCCTCGGTCTGGTCGCGGCCGATCACGATCATCGGACGGTCGGGCGTGACGGAGTCGGCGCCGACGACGTGGACGGTCGAATTCACCGGTCCCTCGATGTCGATGGCGATGACGCGGTCGAAGCCGTGCTTGTTGAGCACGCGCACCGTATAGGCATTGCGGATCGAACCATCGGACAGCTTGATCGCGATCGGGTTGCGATCGTGCAGCACGTTGACGTCGAGCAGCGAACGGGTCGCGAGCTTGTAGACCATGGCACCGCCGACCACCGCGATGATCGCGGCGTAAGCGACCGTGCGCGCGCGCACGAGCTTGTAGATCGGCGCCTTGCCTTCCTGCCGGCGGTGGATGTTGATGTCGTTGTCATAGCCGATCAGCCGCGTCGGCCGGCCGATCTTGGTCATGACCGTGTCGCAGGCGTCGATGCAGAGGCCGCACTGGATGCAGTCCATCTGCGCGCCGTCGCGGATGTCGATGCCGGTCGGGCACACCGCGACGCATTGCTTGCAGTCGATGCAATCGCCGGCCGGCTGGCCCAGCGCGCGCAGCTCGGCGGCCTTCTTGACCGACATGCGGCTCTCGCCGCGGTCATAGCGATAGGTGACGTTGAGCGCCCATTCATCGGTCAGCGCCGCCTGGATGCGCGGCCACGGGCACATGTAGACGCAGACCTGCTCGCGCATGAAGCCGGCGAGCGTGTAGGTCGTGGCAGTGAGGATCGCGATCCAGACATAGGCCAGCATCGGCCCTTGGAAGGTGACGAGCTCCTTCACCAGGGTCGGCGCATCGCTGAAATACAGCACCCAGGCGCCACCGGTCCACCAAGCGATCATCAGCCAGATCGAATGCTTGAGCACGAGCTCGGAGATCCGCTCCAGCTTCATCGGGTCGCTGGAGGCATCCTTCTTCATGCGCTCGCGGCGGTCGCCCTCGATCAGGCGTTCCACCGCGTAGAACAGGTCGGTCCACACCGTCTGCGGGCAGAGATAGCCGCACCAGATGCGGCCGCCGATCGCATTCATCAGGAACAGGCCGATGGCGGCGATGATCAGCAGGCCGGTAAAGTAGTAGACCTCCTGCGGCCAAAGCTCGATGAAGAAGAAGTAAAATCGATGGTTCGGAAAGTCGATCAGCACCGCCTGATCGGGCGCGCCAAGGCCGCGATTCCAGCGCACGAACGGCAGGAAGTAATAGACGCCGAGGCAGAAGCCCATCAGGCCCCATTTGATCCGGCGGAAGGTGCCCGAGACGCTCTGCGGATAGACCTTTTTGTGCGCGGCATACAGCGGACCGTAATCATCCACCGCCTGCACCTCGTCACGCTTCAGGTCGTCGGGTTTTACCGTCTGGTTCATCGCTGGGGGGTCTTCTCGCAGTTGCGGCCGAAGGTATGCCCACCTCCGGCCGCTCAGTTGATCCAGCTCAATTGAAGGGAAAGTTCCGTTGGATTTCCGTTACTTTCCTCCGCCCAGCGAGTGGACATAGACCGCCATCGCCTTGATCGTGGTCGGGTCGAGACGGCCCTCCCAGGCCGGCATGACACCGGCGCGGCCATTGGTGATGGTCTCGATCAGGGTCGCCTCGTCCGAGCCGTACAGCCAGATCTTGTCCGTGAGGTTCGGCGCGCCGAGCTCCGGATTCCCCTTGGCGTTGTCGCCATGGCATGCCGCGCAATTCTCGGCGAAGATCTTGGCGCCGGCCTTGGCGTCATAGCCCGGCCGGGTCGAAAGCCCCGCCAGCTCGCGGACGTAGTTGGCGACCGTCACGATCTCGGCCGGCTTCAGGACACCGTCCTTGCCGAAGGCGAGCATCTGGCCCTCGCGGGTCTTCGGGTGACCCGAGCGGATGCCGTACAGCAGGGTCTGCTGGATCTGCTCCAGCGAGCCGCCCCACAGCCAGTCGTCGTCGTTCAGGTTCGGGAAGCCCTTGGCGCCCGCCGCACCCGTGCCATGGCACGCGGCGCAGTTGTCGCCGAACACCGTCTTGCCCTTGGCGCGGGCCAGACCCAGCATCGCCGGATCCTTCTCGATGTCGGCGAGCGAGGCGGTGGCGAGCGCCGCCATCTTGGCGCCGCGGATCTTCTCGAGGTTGGCGAGCTCGACCGCCACGTCCGCGCGGGACGAGTAGCCGAACAGGCCAGCCGTGTTGCTGGAGATGGTCGGCCAGGCCGGATACACGATCCAGTAGCCGATCGCCCAGACGATGGTGATGTAGAAGGTGATCACCCACCACCGCGGCAGCGGGGTGTTGAGCTCCTTGATGCCGTCCCAGGCATGGCCCGTCGTGGCGGTGCCGGAGACGCTGTCGACTTCGGTATGGTCAGCCATGTTGAATTACTCCTCGCGCAACGGCATGCTCGCCGCCTCGTCGAAAGCGGCCTTGTTGCGAGGCCAGAGGGCGTAGGTGACGATCGCGATGAAGATCGCGACGAAGATCGGGGTCCACAGCGTCGTCACGAGTGACGACGCGATGTTTTCGACTGCAATGATGGGCTTCATGATGCTCGCCTCTCGATCTCAGCGCAGATTGGCTTTTTCGTTGTAGATCTTGAAGTCCACCAGCGTGCCGAGCATCTGCAGATACGCGACCAGCGCATCCATTTCCGTCGGCGCGCCCGCCTTGCCGTCGAAGTTGCGCACCACCGCCTTCGGATAGCGCTTGGTGAGCGCCTCCGCGCCGGCACCGTCCGGATCGACCTGCGCCTTGAGATCGGCGGCGGCGTTGGCGATCTGGTCGTCGGTGTAGGGCACACCGACCGCGCGCAGCGTCTTCAGATGGTCCGCGACGTTGTTCGCGTCGAGCTCGTTCTCCTTCAGGAAAGGATAGCCGGGCATGATCGACTGCGGCACGATGGCGCGCGGGTTGGCCAGATGGGTGACGTGCCAATCGTCGGAATACTTGTTGCCGACGCGGGCGAGGTCGGGTCCCGTGCGCTTCGAGCCCCACTGGAACGGATGGTCGTACATGCTCTCCGCGGCGAGCGAGAAGTGGCCGTAGCGCTCCACTTCGTCACGCAGCGGACGCACCATCTGCGAGTGGCAGAGATAGCAGCCCTCGCGGACATAGATGTTGCGGCCGGCCAGCTCGAGCGGCGTGTAAGGACGCACGCCGTCGACCGCCTCGATCGTGCTCTTCAGGTAGAAGAGCGGAGTGATCTCGACGAGGCCGCCGATCGCGATCACCAGCAGGATGCCGATGACCAGGATGATCGAGTTCTTCTCGAAGACTTGGTGTCGTTGCCAGAATGACATGGTTGGATACCTCACTCCGCCGGCTGAAGAGCGACGGGCGACTGAACTTCTTCCTCACCGACACGGACCGTCATCCAGAGATTGTAGGCCATGATGAGTGAGCCGATCAGGAACAGCGCGCCGCCAGCGGCACGGATGATGTAGAAGGGGTGCATCGCCTCGACGGTCTCGATGAAGGAGTATTCGAGGAAGCCGAGCGCCGTGTAGGACCGCCACATCAGACCCTGCAGGATGCCCGAGACCCACATCGCCGAGATGTAGAGCACGATGCCGAGCGTGGCCGTCCAGAAGTGCCAGTTCACGAGCTTGAGGCTGTAGAGACCCTTGCGGTTCCAGATCCACGGCACCAGGCAGTACAGCGCGCCGAAGGACACGAAGCCGACCCAGCCGAGCGCACCGGAATGCACGTGACCGATGGTCCAGTCGGTGTAGTGGCTGAGCGAGTTGACCACCTTGATCGACATCATCGGACCTTCGAAGGTCGACATGCCGTAGAAGGCGACCGAGACGACCAGCATGCGCAGCACCGGGTCGGTCCGCAGCTTGTCCCAAGCTCCCGACAGCGTCATCAGGCCGTTGATCATGCCGCCCCAGGACGGCATCCACAGCATGATCGAGAAGGTCATGCCGAGAGTCTGCGTCCAGTCCGGCAGCGCGGTGTAGTGCAGGTGGTGCGGGCCGGCCCAGATGTAGAGGAAGATCAGCGCCCAGAAGTGGATGATCGACAGCCGGTAGGAATAGACCGGCCGCTCCGCCCGCTTCGGGATGAAGTAGTACATGATGGCGAGGAAGCCGGCGGTCAGGAAGAAGCCGACCGCGTTGTGGCCGTACCACCACTGGAACATCGCATCCTGCACGCCGCCCCAGGCGATGTAGGACTTCGAGCCGAACACCGACACCGGGAGCGCCGGGTTGTTGCCGAGATGCAGCACGGCGATCGTGACGATGAAGGCCAGGTAGAACCAGTTCGCCACGAAGATGTGCGGCTCCTTGCGCTTGATGATCGTCACCAAGAACACGAGCAGGTAGACCACCCAGACGATCGTCAGCCACAGATCGGAGTACCATTCGGGCTCGGCGTATTCCTTGCCCTCGGTGACGCCGAGCAGATAGCCGGTGCCTGCGATCAGGATGAAGAAGTTGTAGCCGACCACCACGAACCACGGCGCGAGGTCACCCGCGAGGCGGACGCGGCAGGTCCGCTGCACGACGTAGAACGACGTCGCCAGCAGCACGTTGCCGCCGAAGGCGAAGATCACCGCCGAGGTGTGCAGCGGCCGCAGACGGCCGAAACTGGTCCAGGGCAGATCGAAGTTCAGCGCCGGCCAGGCCAGCTGCGAGGCGATGATGAGACCGACGGCGAAGCCGGCGATGCCCCAGAACATGGCCATGAACGACGAGAACTTGACCGGGCCGAGATTGTAGTTCGGCCGGCCATTGATCTCCTGCGGCGGCAGCTCGCCGCGCTCGAAGTAGCGGTTGAGGATGAAGAAGACGGACGCCGCGCTGGCGGCAGCCGCGAGCGAGGCGTGGAACGCGAAGGCCGTATCCAGTGCCTTCGCCGCAGCGAAGACGCACAAGAAGGCGGTGACGGCGAAAATGAGCGATAAGCCACTTTCGCCGATGGTCATGGATTTTGTGGATGAGGACGCGCTCATGCGGAATCTCGCTGAAAGAACACGAGCCCAGCAACCACAATCGCTCACACGTGGAATTGATCGAAATCAACCTTGCGATCCGTTCGCCGTTAAAGAGCCGGGTGTTGCACGACCAAGCGCGGCGCCGTGCAAGCAAAGCACATCGTCCCGCACGCAGAGGATGCGTACGGGACGATGTGATCTTAGACTTCCGTATCAGTTCCGGATCGAGGCGCCCGCCGTCAGTCCTTGGCCGCGGCCGCGAGCGCCCGCACGATGTCCTCGCGGGCGATGATGCCGACCAGACGGTTGTCGCCGTCGGTGACGGGAAGGCTGCGGATGCGATGCTCGACCATCAGCTGCAGCACACGCGTCAGCTTGGTGTCCGGCCTGACGTAGATGAACTCGGACGTCATCACGTCGGCGACCGTCCTGTTCATCAGGTCGCTGTAGCGCGGCAGCATCTGGTTGGGCGTGAACGCAAAGCATTTCAGCACGTCGAACTTGGTGACGATGCCGATGACCTCGTCGTTCTCGACGACGGGGTAGGTGTTGAAATCGTCGCGGTCGAACATGTCGCCGAGCTCGCGAATCGTCGTCTCGCGGGTCACGGTCGTGATCGTGCGCGTCATGTAGCTGCCGGCGGTGTCCTCGAGAAATTTGTACAAGGCGGCAATCCTGTTCTCGGATGGAGCGGTTGAAATTCAGTGCGACAGCAGCACGCAGCGCTCGGTGCGCGTGACGAGATGCTCGGTGACGCCGCCGAGCACGAGCTCGCGGAATCGGGAATGGCCATAGGCGCCGGCGACGACCAGCCCGGCGGTGAGATCGGCGGCCACGGCGTCGAGCTTGGCGGCCACGTTGCGCGCCGTCCCCGGCTCCTCGACGCGGGCCGAGGCGGTGATCTTGTGATGGCCGAGCCAGGCGACCACGTCGCCGAGGCGCGCCTCGCAGGCATCATAGTCCGAGCTGTTCTCAAGGATCTCGACCACGACCACGTCGCTCGCCTTGGCGAGCAGCGGCAGCGCGTCCATGACCGCCCGGCGCGCCTCCGGCGTCTCCTTCCAGGCCACCAGCACGGTCCCGAGATCTAGCCAGCCGACATTATCGGGAACGACGAGCAGCGGCCGTCCGGCCTCCATCACCAGATCCTTGGGACTTGCGATCGCAAACGCATCGGACATGCCGGGAGGCGCGCTCCCGGTGACGAGAATATCGGCCGCGCGCGCCTGGGCCAGGACGTAGCGGGCGGGAAAATCCAGCGCGCTGCGCCAGCTCAGCGAAGTGGCCCGCTCGCCGACGACCGAGCGAAACTGCTGCTCGAGCTCGGCCAGCCTGTTCTGCAGGGCGCCCTCGCCCTGCTCGACCAGCTCCTGGGCCTGCTCGCCGGTGGTGAAATAGAGCGGAGGCGTGAACTCCGCGGCCGCCACGCCGATGATGCCGGCGTCGAACCGGGCCGCGAGATCGCCCGCGACCTGGAGACGGGCCTCATTGGGCTGGTTGAGCGCAAGGCTCACCATGACAGTCGCGAACGTCATCCGTCTCTCCAAACAATGCTTCCATGCAGCTCTTAGAGGTGAAATCACCTACCGTGATGAGCTAGATCAAAGTGCCGCAGCGGAACCCGGACGGCAAGAAACCGATGGAACCCGCCCAACATCGGAGAAAGCCTTGAATTGTCGAACCAAAGTTACGTCGGCCCGGGTTGCAATGGCGCAATCTGGTATAGAATACCGTAGGGCGTCCTCGTCTTCCCCGGGCTGCTCACAGCAACTCTGCTCCTGACAACTCTGCTTCTGGCCATAACGGCGAATCGATCGAAAGCTTCCAAGTGCGCGGCGTCACCCAACCCTTTCCCGACGCATCCATCCGATCCGAAGACGCCCACTCGCTGGGCTTCGGCGCGTGGGATCTCGACCTCGCGTCGGGCGAATTCTACTGGTCCGTGACCACGCGGAAGCTGTTCGGAATCGCGGCCGACCAGCCGGTCACCTATGGCTCGTTCCTGTCGCTTTTGGCCAGCGAGGACCGCGCCCCGGTCGAAGCGGCGGTCGAGCATGCCCGCCACCAGGGCACCGGGTTCGACATGTCGTTCAAGGTGCCGGGCGGCGGACACTGGATCCGCGTGCTCGCTGGCGTGGTCCCGGATGAGGATGGCCAGCCGCGGCACCTGCGCGGCATCGCCCTCGACATCGACCAGGAGAAGCGGCTGGAAGAGGCGCTGCGCCTGCGCGAGCAGCACTTCCGCTCGATCCTGGACACCGTGCCCGACGCGATGATCGTGATCGACGGCAGCGGCACCATCCAGTTCTTCAGCGCCGCGGCCGAGCGGATGTTCGGCTTCACCGAGGAAGAGGCGGTCGGCCTCGACGTCAGCGAGCTGATGCCCGAGCCCGACCGATCGCGCCACGCCGGCTACCTGCTCCGCTATCATGCCAGCCGCGAGCGGCACATCATCGGCATCGGCCGGATCGTCACCGGACGCCGCCGCGACGGCTCGACGTTTCCCATGCATCTGTCGATCGGCGAGATGCAGTCCGGCGGCAAGCCCTATTTCACCGGCTTCGCCCATGATCTCACCGAGCACCAGCAGACCCAGGCGCGCTTACGCGAATTGCAGTCGGAGCTGGTCCATGTCTCGCGCCTCAGCGCCATGGGCGAGATGGCTTCGGCTCTGGCTCACGAGCTGAACCAGCCGCTCGCCGCCATCAGCAACTACATGAAGGGCTCGCGCCGGCTGCTCGCCGGCAGCAACGATCCGAACACCGGCAAGATCGAGAGCGCGATGGACCGCGCCGCCGAGCAGGCGATTCGCGCCGGCCAGATCATCCGCCGGCTGCGCGATTTCGTCTCACGGGGCGAATCGGAAAAGCGGGTCGAGAGCCTGTCCAAGCTGATCGAGGAGGCTGGCGCGCTGGGCCTTGCCGGCGCCCGTGAGCAGAACGTGCAGTTGCGGTTCCAGCTCAATCCGGACGCCGACCTCGTGCTGGCCGACCGGGTCCAGATCCAGCAGGTGCTGGTGAACCTGTTCCGCAATGCGCTGGAGGCGATGTCGCATGCGCCCCGGCGCGAGCTCGCCGCGACCAATCACAGGGTCAGCGACGACTTGATCGAGGTTGCCGTGTCCGATACCGGAACGGGATTCCACGACGACGTCATGCCCAACCTCTTCAAGACCTTCTTCACCACCAAGGATACCGGAATGGGAGTTGGGCTCTCGATCAGCCGCTCCATCATCGAGGCCCATGGCGGGCGCATGTGGGCCGAGAACAACGAGGCAGGCGGGGCGACATTCCGCTTCACCCTGCCGGCCGCCCCAACCAAGGTTGAGCATGATGGCTGAACAGGCCAAGGTCTATGTGATCGACGACGACGAGGCGATGCGGGACTCACTGAACTTCCTGCTCGATTCCTCCGGATTCAAGGTCACGCTGTTCGAGAATGCGCAAAGCTTCCTCGACCGGCTGCCGACGCTCGCCTTCGGCTGCGTCGTCTCGGACGTGCGGATGCCCGGCATCGACGGCATCGAGCTGCTCAAGCGCATGAAGGCCGCCGGCAGCAGCTTTCCGATTCTGGTGATGACCGGACATGGCGACGTGCCGCTCGCCGTCGAAGCCATGAAGCTCGGCGCGGTCGACTTCCTCGAGAAGCCGTTCGAGGACGAGCGCCTCGTCGCCATGATCGAGACGGCGATCCAGCAGGCCGAGCCGGCGGCGAAGAACGAATCGGTCACGCAGGACATTCTCGGTCGCATCGCCAGCCTGAGCCCGAGGGAGCGCCAGGTGATGGACGGCTTGATGGCCGGACTCTCCAACAAGCTGATCGCCCGCGAATACGACATCAGCCCGCGCACCATCGAGGTCTACAGGGCCAACGTGATGACCAAGATGGGAGCGAACAGCCTCTCCGAGCTGGTGCGTCTTGCGATGCGCGCGGGCGCGCTGAAGGATTGAGCTAGATCAAGCTGCCTTGACAGAATCGAGTGTTATGTTGCGCCTCGGTTCAACATCACATTCTCGCGGCACGTGCGATGTCGGCTCACATGAAACCCACGGTCTACGTAGCCGACGACGATGCCGACGTGCTCGGCTCGCTGCGCTTCCTGCTGGAAGCCGACGGCTTCGATGTGCGCACTTTTCGCAGCGGCACCGCGCTGCTGAAGGCCTCGGATCACGCTTTGGTCGACTGCTTCGTCGTCGATTACAAGATGCCCGAGCTCAACGGGGTCGAACTCGCGGAACGGTTGCGCAAGCAGGGCGCGACGGCTCCGGTGGTGCTGATCACCGGCCATTACGACGATCGGCTGGCGGCCCGCGCCGCCGCGGTCGGGATCCAGGACTTTCTGCTCAAGCCGCTGCTGGACGACAATCTGGTGAAGCGGATTCGCAAGGCGATCGCCAACGACCATTCGGCTACCGCCCAGCGCGCCTCCTGAGCGCCCCATTACGTAGATCTACGTAGGGGAACCCCCTTAAGATAACGGCCCAAATGTCCTTAACGGGAGCCGCCGTGTACCACATCGCCATCCGCCGCAAGGAGATGGTCATGCTCAATCAGTCGATTGCCAATTCGGTCGTCAGCACCAACGCCACCCACACCGTCCCCTCGCCTGCTGTCCCCTCTCCCGCCGCCAATCCGTTTGCCGAGATCACCGGTCATGCCGGGCTGATCGCCAGCGAGTTCTCCTACAAGAAGGACGAGGAGATCTATGGCGAGGACGAGCCGGCCGAGTATGTCTATCAGGTGATTTCCGGCGCCGTGCGCAGCTACAAGCTGTTGTCCGATGGCCGCCGCCAGATCGGCGCCTTCCATCTTCCCGGCGACGTGTTCGGCCTCGAATTCGGCTCCGCCCACCGCCTCGCCGCTGAAGCCATCATCGACACCACCGTGCGCCTGGTGAAGCGCCGCAGCCTCGAACAGGCCGCCGGCACCGACGTCACGGTCGCCCGCAAGCTCTGGACCATGACGGCTCACGACCTCCGCCATGCCGAGGACCACATGCTGCTGCTGGGCCGCAAGACCGCGATGGAGCGCGTCGCGACCTTCCTGCTCGAGATGGACCGCCGCCTTGCCGTGGCCGGCATGATGGCGCTGCCGATGTGCCGCCGCGACATCGGCGACTATCTCGGCCTCACCCTCGAGACCGTCTCCCGCGCGCTGTCGCAGCTGCACAGCCAGGGCGTTCTCGGCTTCTCGGGCGCGCGCCAGATCGTGCTCCGCAACCGCCAGCGCCTGCGCAGCATGGACGCCTGAGGCGTCCCACCCGCATCACGCCCTGACCTCGCGCTGCCCCGTCTCCGGCATCAGCAGCGCGATGAGCAAGAGACCGGCGAGCGCCACGCCCGACAACCCCATGAAGGCGGTGGCGCTGCCGAATCTGTCGCTGGCGAAGCCCGCCATGACGGTCGACAGCGAGGCGCCGATCCCGGTCGCCGTGCCGACGATCCCCTGAGCCAGATTGAAGTGGCCGCTGCCGAAGGCAACGTCGGCCACGGTCAATGGAATCATCACGGCGAAGACGGCGGCCGTGACCCCGTCGAAGATCTGCACGGCGACGAGCACGTAGGGGTCGTGAACCACCGCGAACAGCGCGCCACGAACGGTGAGCGCAGCAAACCCCAGCATCAGCAGCGGCCGCCTGCCCCATTGCTGCGCCACCGCGCCGACCGATGGCGAGGTCAGCGCCACGATGGCCTGCGGCACGACGATGCAGAAGGCGATCAGCATCGGCGCCCATTCGCTCGACTTCGTCGTCACCACGCCCGCCATCAGCGGCAGCATCGCCGCATTGGCAAGCTGCAGCAGGAACACGCCGAGCGCAAATACCAGCAATGCACGCTGGCGCAGCAGGCCGAGCAGACCCGACAGCCGCGCCCCCTCGCTGTCCTCCCGGAGGGCATGGCCATGGGCGCGCGCAATGTCGATCTCACGCTCGCGGATGCGCGACAACGCGATCAGCGTGGGAAAGGCGAGAATGAACGTCACGAGGAAAACCGCGCGGCTGGAGATGAGATAGCCGCAGGTCCCCATGACGGCCGCCGCCACGCCACTGCCGAGCGACGCGAAGCGCGCGTTGCGCCCCAGTCGCTCCGCCATGCCGCGCGGACCGACCAGCCCGAGACTGATGGCGGCGATGGCCGGGCCCAGCACGCAGCTCGCCGCCGCATGCAAGGTTGCGGCGCCCGCGACCACGGGAAAAATCGGCCATACGGCGTAGGCCAGCGCACTGCAGCCGATGGCGGCGACGGCGAGCCCGGCCACCCGCCGTTCCGACCTGGCCGCATCGATGATCGCGCCGCCTGGCATCTGCCCGATCAGTCCGACGATGCCGCCAATCGACAGCACCAGACCGATCTGGGCCTGCGTCCATTTCTGCGTCGTAAGGTACACTGCGATGAACGGCCCGAAGCCGGTCTGCACGTCGGCCAGGAAGAAGATGAACCAGTCGAGCCCGCGCAGGCTCTGCCGGGAGGGCACGGGTCTCGCCATCGTCCGGCCATGATCCTGCACGGCCTCACGACGCGCGCCAGCTTCCGCCGCGCGGTCGGACCCGGGCTCCCGGTCAGGTGATCTGGACGGCCGTGCAATCGGCATGGTTTCACGTCTCAACTCATGAGGCTGGCGGGACACAAACTCCCCGCCATGATCCGCTGCACGGGCGCAGAGCGGACTCACACACATCAACTCAATGATCGAAATCCCAGGGGGACAGCTTGCCGGCTGCGCCAAGCACGACGACAGGCTTGTCCTCCTTGTATTCGGGTGCGGCCTTGACCTGCTCCTTGGTGAGGTCGAGGGTCACCCGGTCGCTCTTCTCGGCGATGTGCTTGAAATCGAGCGCGGTCCAGTCGACCACGATCTTGCGGCTGCCGACGCCGAGAAAGCCGCCGAAATCGATCACGGCGGCACGCACGGTGCCGGTGAGATCGACGATGACGTCGACGATGTGGCCCATGTCCTCGCCGTTCGAGCTGCGCACGTCACGGCCCAGCACGCCATGCGCATCGCGGGCGCCGAGAATGGTTACCGAAGGCGGCGGTGCCGGCTCCTTGGCAGGCACAGCCGCATCCTTGGCGGGCGCCGTCGGCGCCTGTGCATGGCCAGTCGTGGCGCACCCCAGCAGCAGCCACAGCACGGCGAAACCGACGGCGCCGCCGCGCCAATTCCGTTTCAGCCCCGTCATTGCGCCAGCACCAGCGAGACCTGGATCTGGCCGCGCCGCCGCAGCACCTCCATGGAGACATCCTCGCCATGGCGGCGGATGCGCAGGTCGATCGCCGAACCGCCGAGCCTGAGATCGCGCAGCACCACCCAGTCCAGGAACGCAGGCAGGCGCGGATTGCGCAGACGGATCTGGCCGCGCTCCGCGTCGAATTCGAGCCCGAGGGCTGCTTCGAGCAGGGTGAACGGCGTCGCGCTGGCCCAGGCCTGCGGCGCGCAGGCCACCGGATAGAGCGTGGGACCACGGTGCTTCTCGCGCCGGAAGCCGCAGAACAGCTCGGGCAGCCGGCGCAGATCCATGTAGGAGGCCGCTTCGAACAGGCCGCGGAACACCTGCTCGACGGCATGCTTGAGGCCATAGCGCGCCAGGCCGAGCGCGATCAGCGCATTGTCGTGCGGCCAGATCGAGCCGTCGTGATAGGACATCGGATTGTAGCGCGCCTCACCGCAGGCCACGGTGCGGATGCCCCAGCCGGAGAAGAAATGCGGCCGTAGCAGATCGGCGGCCAGCTTACGGGCGCGATCCTCGCGCACCATGCCGCTGAACAGCAGCTGCCCGGCATTGGAGGTGCGCACCCGGCACGGCTGCTTGGTGCCGTCGAGCGCGAGCGCATAGGTGTTGAGCTCCTCGCACCAGAAGGCATCCTCGAAGCGCTCGGCGAGCAGCGCAGCCTCGGCCTGGAGCCGGTCCGCCATGTCGGCTTTGCCGAGCCGGCGCGCGCAGCGCGCGGCCAGCTGCTTGCCGGCGAAAACGTAGCCCTGCACCTCCGCGAGCGCGATGTAGCCTTCGGCAAGGCGGCCGTCGGCATGGAACACCGCATCGTAGGAATCCTTCCAGCCTTGATTGGCGAGCCCCTGCTCGGACGCACGCTGATATTCGACGAAGCCGTCGCGATCGGGATCGCCCGGTCCGTCGATCCATTTCAGCGCCTGCTCGATCGCCGGCCACAGCTCCCGCAACGTGTCGATGTCGCCGGTACGCTCGATGTAGAGGCCCGCGAGCAGCACGAACAGCGGCGTCGAATCGACGCTGCCGTAGTAGCAGGCGAACGGCACCTCGCGCAGCGCCGCCATCTCGCCGCCGCGCATCTCGTGCAGGATCTTGCCGGGCTCGGCATCGGCAAGCGCGTCGGTCCGCTTCGCCTGATGGCGCGCGAGCCGCCGCAGCACGCCGCGGGCGATGCGCGGATCGACCCACAGCATCTGCATCGCCGTGATCAGCCCGTCGCGCCCGAACGTCGTCGAGTACCAGGGAATGCCGGCATAGGGATATCGTCCCTCCGGCGTATCCGTCATCAGGATGTTGAGATCAGCCGCGGCCTGGCACAACACCTCGTTGAGGATGTCGTTCGACGTCTCGATGCTGGTCGCCCCCTGCGTGCACCGGCGCATCTCGCGGCGATGAGCGAGCAGGCTGCGGAAGAAACGGCCCGGCGGCTCACCGGTGCTGGCGTTACATGTCACGGCAATGAACAGCGACGTCGATTGCTGCGGGTCGAGCTCGAAGTGATAGGTTGCGACATCGATCGTGAGCCGGGACGGACGCGGATCGAAATGCAGCGCCGTCGTGCGGATCGCGCCGTCGAGCCCGCGATAGTCGAGCATCACGTCCGACGGTCCCATCAGGCGGCCCGAGCCGCTGCCGCGCCGCGCCCGCACGGTTCCGCGCACCTCGAACAGATCGGCGAAGTCATTGTCGAAGCTCAGCTTGAGATCGAAGCTGGCGCGGCGATCGCCGTGGTTCTGCAGGCCGATGCGCTGATAGGCCGTGCCGCGCCACAGGAAGATGGTGCGCACGATGTGCAGCATGTCCTTCGGCAGCACCAATCGGCCCTGCTCGTAGATGTCCGGGTTTGTCAGATCGATCGTCAGCGCCGAATTGTCATCGCGCAGGCTCGATCCGAGCAGCAGCGGCTGCACTTCGTCGAGCGTCAGCTCGAGCCGAGCGAGATAGCGCGTATCGGCATTGAACAGTCCGTCCGGCCCGCCCGCCGACGCGCCGATGTCGCCATGGCCGTCGAGCACGATGAAGGTGTCGTCGTGCTTGAGCGAGCGCCGCGGACGTGCCGCGGGTCCCGTCATCGGAATGTAGAACGGCTGCTCCGCCGGCTCGTCCAGACCGGCCATCGATGTACGTGTGCTTGCGAGCTCGGCCGACATGTTGACCTCGTGCGATGTTGAAGCGCGGCGCCGCGAACGGTCAGGCGGCGAACTTGGCGAGCCGGTCGATCTCCTGAGTGACCAGTTCCCGATACGGACCCTCGCCCTGCATGAGCCGGTCGGGCGCGCCATCCTCGATGATCGTGCCTGATTTGAGCACCACGACGCGATCAAAATTGCGCAAGGTCGCAAGTCGATGCGCGATCGCGATCACGGTGCGGCCGCGCATCAGACGGCTCAGCGCTTCCCGGATCGCCTCCTCGGACTCGCTGTCGAGCGCCGCGGTCGCCTCATCGAGCAGCAGGATCGGCGCATCCTTGAGGAACGCGCGCGCGATCGCGATGCGCTGGCGCTGGCCGCCGGACAGCTTGACGCCGCGATCGCCGACCATGGTCTGCAATCCCTCGGGCAGCGTGTCGACGAAGTCGCAGCGCGCCGCGATGGCCGCCCGGAGCACCTCGTCATCGGTCGCGCTCGGCCGGCCGTAGCGGATGTTCTCCAGAATCGAGCGATGGAACAGCGAGATGTCCTGCGGCACCACCGAGATCGCCTCGCGCAGGCTCTGCTGCGTGACCTTGGCGATGTCCTGGCCGTCGATCGTGATCCGGCCGGCTTGCGGATCGTGGAACCGCTGCAACAGCGTGAACAGGCTCGACTTGCCGCCGCCGGATTGCCCGACAAGGCCGACGCGCTGGCCCGGTTGCAGGCGCAGCGAGAAGTTCTCGAACAGCTTGTGCCCGCCGGGATAATGGAAGGTGATGTCGTGAAAGGCGATGGCCGCGCCGCTCTTGACCAGTGGCTCGGCCTCGGGGTGATCGCGCAGCTCGTGCGGCTGCAACAGGGTTGCGATGGCCTCGCTCATGCGCGCGACGTGCTGGGTCACGTCGACCAACGCCACGGCCAGATCACGCGTCGCATTGAGGATGCACAGGCCGAGCGTGCAGACCAGAACGACATCCCCTGTCGTCGCTCCGCCCCTCTGCCACAGCGAGATCGCCCACGCCATCAGCGCCACCGTCAGCACGATCGTCACCGTCGCGTGCAGGATGCGCAGCTTCTCGAGGTAGCGAAGGCTGCGCCCGCGCGCCTCCAGCTCCTTGTCGACGGTCGCATCGAACCGATCATGCTCGTGGCGCAGACCGCAGAACGCGCGCACCAGCGGCATGTTCGAGATCACGTCGACCATCTCGCCATCGACCATCGCCGCCTTGTCGGCGAAATCATCATGCAGCGGCTTGCCAGCAGCGGCAAGCCGGAACATCGCCATGACCATCATGGCCGCAATGAACAGCAGGCCAATGGCCATGGGACCGCTGACGGTTCCAATCAGGCAGATCGCCGCCACCGTCGCGAGACATGGCGGCAGCACGTTCCAGACGAACATGTTCTCAACCGTGAACACGGCATTCGACGTCGCCGTGATGCGGCTCGACAACATGCCCGGCAGGCGATCGCCGAAGTAGCTGGGAGAATGTCCCGTGAGATGACGGAAGATGTCGCGACGAAGGTCGCCGGTCACGCCCACGAAGGTGAAGCTCGCGATCCAGCTCGCGACGCGCCACAGAATATTGTCCGTGGCGATCAAGGCGATCAGCAATGCAAAGGCCGACCACACGCTGCTGCTGCCGCGCACGCCCGCGGAGAGGCTATCGACGAGGAACTTCACGCCATATTGCGTGCCTACCGAACAGGCAACGGCACCGGCGACCGATGTCAGAATGACGATGTGAGCTGCCTGACGTTTGCGCAGATAGCGCATCACGAAGGGGAAGGGCCGGTGCGCGTAGCCTGATAGCTGATCCATGTCTGTCCCGTACGACTGTTCGCAACACACCCGCTGCGGCGAGATGAACGGGGCCTGGTTTCTTCGGTTCCCCGGAGTATCGGCACAGCCGCCCTGCTGCATCTGCATGATCGCGTGCCGAACGGGTTCGAAGACGATGCGGGCATCAATGAGACGCGTGGGAACACGTTGTGTCGAAGAAAGAGTGATCGCAGCACCGGAACTTCACCACTGCGACCACGTTCCCGCTGCGGCAGTGCCGGTGCCGATTGGGGGCTTCATCCATGATCACGAACAGGAGACGGTGAGATGCGCATTGCGCAGGTTGCTCCATTGACGGAGGCCGTGCCTCCGAAGCTCTACGGCGGCACTGAGCGGGTCGTTCATTGGTTGACCGAGGAGCTCGTGGCCCTCGGTCACGACGTCACGCTGTTCGCCAGCGGCGATTCGCAAACCTCGGCGAAGCTCTCTCCGACATGGCCGAAGGCGCTGCGCCTGGACGGATCCGTCAGAGACCCGAACGCGCTGCACATGGTGATGCTGGAGAGCGTCCGCCAGAAATGCGACGATGAAGAATTCGACATCCTGCACTTCCATCTCGACTACTACCCGTTCTCGCTGTTCCACCGGCAACCGACCCCGTTCCTGACCACGCTGCATGGCAGGCTCGATCTGCCGGAACATCAGCCGGTGTTCGCCATGTTCAAGGATGTTCCCGTCATCTCGATCTCCGACTCGCAGCGCCGCCCGGTGCCGAATGCCAACTGGGTGCGCACCGTTCTGCATGGATTGCCCGAGCAGCTGCTGATGCCCCGGCCGGTGACGCCGAGCTATCTTGCGGTGCTCGGCCGCATCGCGCCGGAGAAGGGCGTCGACCGCGCCATCAAGATCGCGATGCGCTGTGGCATCCCGCTCAAGATCGCCGCCAAGGTGGATCGCGCCGATCAGGATTATTTCGATCAGCTGATCTCTCCGCTGATCCGGGGCAACCCGCTGGTCGAGTATATCGGCGAGATCGGCGACCACGAGAAACCGGAGTTCCTGTCCGGCGCGCTCGGGCTGTTGCTGCCGATCGACTGGCCCGAGCCATTCGGCCTGGTGATGATCGAATCGATGGCCTGCGGCACGCCGGTCATCGCCTACAACCGCGGCTCGGTTCCCGAGGTGATCGACGACGGCGTCACCGGCTTCGTCGTCGAGGACGAGCTCAGCGCCGTCGCCGCCGTGGGCCGCCTCCGCGATCTCAGCCGCGCCGGCGTGCGCGAGCGGTTCGAGCAGCGCTTCACCGCGCGGCGCATGGCGCTTGATTATCTCGCGGCCTACCGCCGTCTGATCGAGCGCGCCGAGCCGCGCATCCGGCTGGTCAGCAGCGCGGAATGATCGACGCATCACGGAGGTCGGTGACCGGACGGGCCGACCTCCTCCGTCTTTCTCAAGTCACCTTCGCGCGCTTCGGCTCGACGATCTCGAACATCCGCGGAAACTCGTCCATCAGCGACATCAGTTCGGCGAGCCGCATCGGATTGCCCACGAAGCTGATCTTGCCGGCAGCGACGGCTTCCGGAAAGGTCGTCGCCTTGGCGATGATCTCGTCAAGCGTGGCGCGCGCCAGGGTGAAGCCGGCGTCGGCCGTGGAAGCCTGCACCCCCACGGCATAGGTCAGCGCGCAGTTCTGCAAGGTGAGCATGAAGCGCTCGCCGGTGTCGGTGAAGGTCCAGTTCAGGACGATGTGCTTGCCCTCGGCCTTGGGTCCGTTCAGGCGCACGCCGAGCACATCCCATAATTGCTCGGTGCGCAACGCGGCCAAGGTCTCGCGCGGCATGCCCGGACGTGCCGGCACCTCCGGCATGCCGTGACGGAGCTCCTGCGCACCGAACAGATAGGCGTTGCGCCAGGTCGCGCTTTCGGCGGCATAGCCGAGCTGCTCCAGCGTATCGGCGAGCAGCGCACGGGCCTCGGCGTTGTCGGGCTCGGCGAACACGAGATGAGAGACGACCTGCGCCACGAAACGGAACTCGCCCTTCGCGAAGTCCTCGCGCGCCCGTGCCAGCAGAGGCTCCGCGCCGCCCATATAGGCGACGTACTTTCTGCCGGCTTCGACCGGCGGCAGCGGATCGAGATTGACCGGGTTGGCGTCGTACCAGCCGAGATATTTCTGATAGATCGCCTTCACATTGTGGCGGATGTGGCCGTAATAGCCGCGCGCGTGCCATGCGCCTTCAAGGCTTTTCGGCAGCGTGATCTGCTCGGCGATTTCATTTGCCGTCAGGCCGTGATTCATCAGCCGCAGGGTCTGGTCGTGCGCGAACTTGTAGAGGTCGCGCTGCTCACGGATCATGCCGTCGATGCGGCTGGCGCCCCAGACCGGCCAGTGATGCTGGCCGCACATCACGTCGGCCTTGCCGCCCCATAATTGCAGGGCCTCGCCGAGATATTTCGACCACGCCAGCGCGTCGCGCACGTCGGCGCCGCGAAACGGCAGCAGATTGTGGAAGTTGTGCGTGCAGTTCTCGGCGAGGTTCAACAGCTTGTAGCGCGGCACGAAGAAATGCATCTCCGCCGGCGCCTCGCTGTTCGGCGCCATCTGGAATTCGAAGCTGACGCCGTCGATGGTCCTGGTGTCGCCGGTCGCCATGATCAGATCATTTGGCCGCAGCAACGCCACGCCGCCCGCCGCCATCGTCTTGCCAAGCCCGCAATCGACATGCCCCCTGGGACCTTTCGCGAGCAGCGGCCCGAACTGATACTGCGCCCGGCGCAACATCGCGGGACCCGCGATGATGTTCTCGGACACGGCGTGCTCGATGAACAGGTTGGGCGCGATCAGCGGCACGCGGCCGCTGGTCACGGCGTCCTCATCCACCACCCCGCGGGCGCCGCCCCAATGATCGGTGTGGGTATGCGTGAACATCACGGCCATGACCGGCCTCGTGCCGCGATGCTGATAGTAGAGATTGAGCGCAGCGCGCGCGCCCTCGATCGAGGTCAGCGTGTCCACGACGATGACGCCGGTGCGGCCCTCGATCAAGGTCATGTTGGCGATGTCGAGCCCGCGCACCTGGTAGACGCCGGGGACCACCTCGAACAGGCCGTGATGCATGTTCAGCTTCGCCTGCCGCCACAGACTGGGATTGACGGTCGGCGGCGCATCCTCGGCGTCGAGGAAGCCGTAGGGTTCGAGGCTCCAGACGCTGCGCCCCTGCGCCGTCGTGACCTTGGCCTGGTCGATGGTGCCGAGAAAGCCGCGCGCGGCATCGTCGAAATCGGCGGTGTCGTCGAACGGCAGCGTCTCCAGCGTCGCCTGCTGCGCCGCACTGACGGCCAGGCTGGCCTCCTTGGTCTCCTTGGCGCTGCCACCGCCGGCCGGTGCGTTCATGACTGCCTCCTCCCCGCAACGAACTTCGTTCGTACGATGCTAATGCGGGGACTCGTGAAGCGCAAATTGCGCCCGGCGGAACGACTCCTCAGAGCACGTGATCGACGGCCGCGTCGATCGCCGAATAGATCGTATCGAGATCATCCGACGTGACGCAATATGGCGGCATCACGTAGATCGTGTGCCCGAGCGGCCGCAGCAGCACGTCGCTGTCGCGGAAGAACGCCTGGAGCTTCGGCCCGACCTCGGCGAGATAGCCGGGCTCGTCGGCATGGAGATCGAGCGCCGTGATGGTGCCGCACTGCCGGAGATCGGAGAAACGCTCATCGTAGCGGAAGCGGGCCAGGCAACGCTGCTGCGCTGCCACGACCGCGGCGACCCGCGCCGGCGTCTCGGGCTGGCGCCACAGCTCGAGATTGGCTGATGCCGCCGCGCACGCGATCGGATTGGCGGTGTACGAGCTGGAATGGAAGAAGGTTCGTGCGCGATCGGCCGCGAGATGCGCCTCGAAGATGGCGTCGTTGCAGAGCGTCACCGCGAGCGGCAGCGTGCCGCCGGTGAGCCCCTTCGCGTAGCAGGCGATGTCGGGCGCGATGTCCGCCTGCGCGCAGGCGAACGGCGTCCCGGTGCGGCCCCAGCCGGTCATCACCTCGTCGGCGATGAACAGCACGCCGAACGCACGGCAGATCCGATGCATCTCGCGCAGCACGGCGGGCGGGTACATCAGCATGCCCCCGGCGCCGAGCACCAGCGGCTCGACGATGAAGGCCGCCGGACGATCCCGGGCGCAGATCGCGGCCAGCGCATCGAGCGTCGCCTGCTCGCGGCCCTGAGCCGGAAACGGCACGACCGCCACGTCGAACAGCAGCGGCTCATAGGCGGCGTTGAACACGCCGCGCGCACCGACCGACATCGCGCCGATGGTGTCGCCGTGATAGGAATGCTGCATCACCACGAGGCGCGTGCGCGGCGCGCCGATGTTCCTGAAATAGCCGAGCGCCATCTTCAGCGCGACCTCGACGCTGGTGGCCCCGGAGTCGGAGAAGAACACGTGCGCCAGGCCGGCTGGCGCAAGCTCCAGCAGGCCTGCGGCGACCTGCTCGGCCGGCTCGTGGGTGTGCCCGGCGAAGATCACCTGATCCAGCCGTTCGGCCTGCGCCTGGATCGCGCGCACGATATGCTGACAACAATGACCATGCGTGACCACCCACCACGAGGCGATGGCGTCGATGATGCGCCGGCCGTCGGCCGCATGGAGATAGGCGCCCTCGCCGCGCACGATCGGCGTCATCTGCGGCTGCAGTGCATGCTGGGTGAATGGATGCCAGATCGGTGAAGCCGCGCCTGTCATCGCTCGAAGTCCATCCGCCGAAATTCGTCTCTGAAGGCCCGCTGCAGCGAGGAGCCGGTGAGCGGCGCGAGCCAGGGCAGGCGGCCGAGACGCTTGACCGCGCCGAGACGGCAGATCGTCGCCTCGCCGTCGGGATTGGCGTCGCCGACGAAGGCCACGCCGAGCATGTCGATGCCGCGGCTGCGCAGCGCCGCCAATGACAGCAGCGAATGGTTGATGGTGCCGAGGCTGGTGCGTGCACACAGCACCACCGGGCACCGCCAGCGGGCGAAGACGTCGAGATACAGCGTGTCGCCGTCGAGCGGCACCATGACGCCGCCGGCGCCTTCGATCACGATCGGCACGTCGCCCGAGTCGGGCGGATCGAGGCGGAGCGGATCGATGCTGATCCCGTCGAGGCGCGCCGCCAGATGCGGCGAGGCGGGCGTGGCCAATCGGTAGCGTTCGGGGATCACACGGTCGTCGGCGAGCCCGGCGAGCTGCTGGACACGGCGCGAGTCCGTCGCCTCGGCAAGGCCAGCCTGCACAGGCTTCCAATAGCGGGCGCCGAGCAGCGCCGTCAGGCCGGCCGCGAACACGGTCTTGCCGATGCCGGTGTCGGTGCCCGTGACTACGATGCGCTGCGCCATCGCTGCTCTCCTTCGAGCTCGACCAGCGCGTCGAGCAGCGCCGCGATCGCGGCCTCGTCGACGTTCAAGGTCAGTGACAGCCTGAGACGCGCCGTCCTGGCGGGCACGGTGGGCGGCCGGATGCCGCGGATGTCGAAGCCGCGCTGCTGCAGGCCGCCGGCAAGAACCATCGCCCGCGCATTGTCGCCGACGATGTAGGGGATGATCTGAGAGGACGACCAGGTCCGGCCGAAGCGCGCGGCGATCTCGCGATGCGCGAACGTCACCAGTTGCGCCAGCCTCTGCTGCCGCTCCGGCTCGTCCAGCAGAATCGCCAGCGCCTCCAAGACGGCCACAGCCATCAGCGGCGATGGCGCCGTGGCAAAGATGAAGGGACGGCAGCGGTTGACCAGCGTCTCGCGCAGCATGCGATGCGCCGTGACCAGCGCGCCCGCGGCGCCCAGCGCCTTGCCGCAGGTGTGCACGATGACCGTGTCGTCGCGGCCTTCGAACCGGGCGGCAAGGCCCCGCCCCTGCGGACCGAGCACGCCGGTCGCATGCGCCTCGTCGATCAACAGGAAGGCGTCGTGCCGTTCAGCCACCGCGATCAGATCATCCAAGGGCGCGATGTCGCCATCCATGCTGTAGAGGCTTTCGACGACGATCCAGGGCCGGCCGACGCCGCCGTCCCGGCGCCAGATCATGATCGCATCCTCGGCGGCCTGCGCATCGTTGTGGGTGAACTGACAGATCTCGGCGCGGCCGGCGCGCGCACCCTCGTGGGTGCTGGCGTGGACGAGCGCGTCGAGGAGCAGCAGATCGTCACGTTGCGGCAGCGTCGTGAGCACGGCGAAATTGGCGACGTAGCCAGAGCCGAAGAACAGTGCGCCGTCGGCGCCGAAGAACCGCGCCGCCTCCACCTCGAGCCGTTCGTGCTCCGCGCAATTGCCGCGCAGCAGCCGTGAGCCGCCGGCGCCGACCGGCGTGCCCGCCTCCATGGCCGCGGCGACCGCGCGCTTGATACGCGGCGACTGAGCGAGGCCAAGATAGTCGTTGGAGGAGAAATCCAGACCCGACCTGGGCACGAGCCGTCGCAGCCGGTCATCGGCCGCGAGCGCCTGGAGACCGTCGGCATAGATCGCCAATCTGTTCGAAGGCATGGTCATCGCTGCGCCCCTCGGTCGGTCGACGGCAAGGATCGGCACCACGCGGCAAGCCGCGCGCGTCGTGATGCTGATGAGATGTTCGGATCAGGCCGCGGGCGAAACGTCGGCGGCGTGGCCTCCGCCCCTGGTGCCGGCGCGCGCCGACAAGGACGATGTCATGCCGAGCCGCGCGAGCAGATCCGCGTCGCGTGCGGCCAGCGGATTGGCCGTGGTCAGCAGCACGTCGCCGATGAAGATCGAGTTGGCGCCGGCCAGCAGGCACAGGGTCTGCAGCTCGTCGCTCATATACTGCCGGCCGGCGGACAGGCGCACCACGCTCCGTGGCATCATGATCCGCGCCACCGCGATCAGCCGCACCAGCGCGATTCCGTCGGGCCGCGCCGCCGTGTCGTTGACCGGCACGCCCTTGACCTCGTTCCACATGTTGATCGGCACGCTGTCCGGGTGCGCGGCGAGATTGGCGAGCAGAACCAGCATGCCGAGCCGGTCCTCGACCTCCTCGCCCATGCCGATGATGCCGCCGCAGCACGTTTTGATGCCGGCCTCGCGCACATGCGCCAGCGTGTCGATGCGGTCCTGCAGGGTCCGCGTGGTGATGATGCGGTCGTAGTACTCGGGCGAGGTATCGACGTTGTGGTTGTAGTAGTCGAGCCCGGCCTGCTTGAGCCGCTGCGCCTGCGGCGGCGTCAGCATGCCCAGGGTCACGCAGGTCTCCATGCCCAACCCCTTCACCGCGCTGACCATGTCGCAGACCTGGTCGAGATCACGGTCCTTCGGGCTGCGCCAGGCCGCGGCCATGCAGAAGCGCTCCGCGCCGGCGGCCTTCGCGCGCCGCGCGGTCGCCACGACGGCATCATGGTCCATCAGCCTGGTCGCCTTCAGCCCGGTGTCGTAATGCGCGCTCTGCGAGCAGTAGCCGCAATCCTCCGGGCAGCCGCCGGTCTTGATGCTGAGCAGGCTCGCCGTCTCCAGCCGGGTCGGATCGAAATGCCGGCGATGCGTGGACTGGGCGAGAAACATCAGGTCCGGAAACGGCAGGCCGTACAGCGCCTCGGCCTCGTCCCTCGTCCAATCATGACGCACAGCGTCGCCATGCTCGATCTGCTGCGACGACGAGCGGCTCACCTCGGCCATGTTCATACTCCAAATTATAGATTTTCATAGATATTATCTATGAAAGTCGTCCAGCTCAGACCGTAGGATACCGCAGCTTCCCCCGCATCAGGTTTTTTGATAGATAATCTATCATCATGCAGGACGAAAACGTCACCACGGCGCATCGCATCGCCGAAGCGATCACCGAACGCATCGTCAGCGGCGCCCTGCTCCCGGACGCGCCGCTGCGGCAGGACCACATCGCGCGCGAGTTCAACTCCAGCCACGTGCCGGTGCGCGAGGCGTTCCGGCAGCTCGAGGCGCTCTATCTCGTGGTCGCAGCGCCCCGGCGCGGCGTGCGGGTGGCGCCGCTCGATGCGAAGTCCACCAAGGAGATCGTCGAGATGCGCGTCGCGCTCGAAGTGGTGGCACTGCGCAATGCCGCGCCGCGCTACACGCCGGCGCATCTCGCCGCGATCGAACTCGCGCTGATCGAGGGCGACAATGCCGAGACCATCCAGGAATTCGAGACCGCCAACCGCGCCTTCCACCGCGCGCTGGTTGCGCCCTGCGCGATGCCGCGCCTGCTCGCGAGCCTCGACGGACTGCGTCTCGCCAATTCGCGCCTCGTGCTCACCATGGCCCGCACCGCCGGGTGGCGCCCGCGCAGCAACGGCGATCACCGCCTGATCCTGCAGGCGCTGCGCGAGCGGCAGATCGGTCATGCGTGCGAGCTGCTGACGCGGCATAACCAGACGATCGAGCGGCTGGCGCGCCCGGTCGGCGCTTAGCTCTGCACAGCGACTTGGACGTTCGGTTAGATCAGGGGCAGCTGACGTCCGGCCTGGTCAGGCTATTTGGCGGTCCTTGATCGTAGGTGTTGGTCCGTGCAGACGCGCGCGGCGGCAGCACGCTCGCGCGAAGGCGGCAGGACTTCGATAACGGGACTTCCGACAAGCAGGCACCGAGACGGCCTGATAAGGTCGTCACGAGGCAACGCTCGCGCGGCGTTCGACCTGTGGGGCATACGCACCAGCGAACTTTGGCTGGGTCTTCCGCATCGCGGACAGCCCTTCGTGCATCGTGATCTGCGGCGTGTAGCCCAACTCGGCTTGAGCCTTTCGGATGCTGATTGTGAACGGCTGGCCGATAAGGCGTAACATTTGCCGCGTAATCGGCGGCTCGCCCTTCATGCGCAGTCCACGCCACGCGGCGCCCATGATGCCAGCGGCGATCCAGGCCATCCTGAACGAGATCGCCTTGTCCGGTGCAGTCACCTCGCGCGTGGCAAGCAGTGATGAAATGAAGCTTTTCAAAGTGCTCCGCTCGGCATCCGCGACGAAATAGGCGTGGCCGCCCCGACCCGCGTCTGCGGCGAGAAGCAGAGCATGACACAGATTGTCGATATGACAGCTCGACATGGCCTGTTCGCCGCCGGAGACCCACTGCCATCGGCCGGCATGGACCGTCTGCACCATGTGATCAAGGGTCGGCATCTCGCCGCCCCAAATGAACGGTGGCCGCAGTGCGACTGTCTCCAGACCTGGCCTCGCGCCGTTGGCGGCAAGCAAGGCGCGCTCACCTTCGGCCTTCGATGATCCATAAGGCGAGAACGCGCGCGTCTGCAGAGGGAGGCTCTCGTCGACATCGAACATGGGTTCGGGATCACCCATGACAACGGCCGCAGCGCTCACTGCGACCACGCGGCGCACGCTGGTCGTCGCAGCTGCAGCGTTGACGACCGAGCGCGTCCCTTCGACGTTGACCGCATCGAACACCTTCGGCTGCCCCCAAAGCTTGAAATGCGCGGCGACGTGGAACACGACCTCGCACCCATCCATCGCCTGTCGCAGCGATTGTTCGTCGTTGAGTTCGCCGGGGACGGGACTCGCTCCGAGGCTCTTCACCTTCGCCCCGCTGTCGGCGCTGCGGGCGAGCGCGCGCACCTGCCAACCCTCGCTGAGAAGACGCGCGATCAGGCGACTTCCGACATAGCCTGAGCCACCAGTGACAAGCGCGAGGCGCGGAGGGCGGGGCGATGAAGCAGCGGCAGTCATGACGGACCTCTTCGGTTGATGTCCAACCTTGATGGCCGCCCGTTCAAAAGTCAACGAACATATTTCATATTTTGTTGGTTTGCGTATTCAGGCACGCATCGCTATTGTGAAATGACCATGAAATCGAAGGCTTCCAACCCCACAACCCCTTCCCCTGACGACGAAAATTCGTTTCGGGCGCAGATCCTCGATGCCGCACGTGACCAGGTGCGACGTCATGGCGAAGCCAAGACCAACGTTGTCGATGTCGCCCGAGCCATGGGCACGTCACACACGACGATCTATCGCCACTTCCGCTCCAAAGCTGACCTCTTCGATGCCCTGGTCATCGAGGCCATGCGTGATGAGGAAGAAATGGCTGCTCGCTTCGCGGAGGCTGAAGGACCTTTCGCAGAGCGGATAGAGGGCATGGTGCTTGCGCTGCACGCACGCAAGCGCGAGCGCTTCGCTGCCGATCCAGAAGTCTACGGGCTGTACCGTCGCATCGTGGAGGAGAGGCCGGAGATCATCGCGGCCTATTCTCGGGCCATGACGTCGCTCATCGCCCGCATTCTTGCTGACGCGAAAAGACGCGGTGAAATAAAGGTCGACGATGTTGATGCTGCAGCCGGCGTCGTACGAGATGCAGTCACTGTTTTCGTTCATCCCGCTCACGTCGCAGCTGCGGCTGCAGCCAATCTTCCGAGCGAGCAAATGGCTCGCAACGTCGTCCGAACGCTCTGTGCTGGTTTCCGCGCCGGGCTTGATTGAAGGCGAGCAGGATCGGCCGACGCCGTGCGACGCATCGCATCCGCCTACGGTCTTCGACCTCTGAAGCGGGACGTCTGCGCAAGGACACTCGTTGTTGCCCCACCAGAATCCGCTGTGGTCATCAGCGGACACCGGTCGCCTGTCAGCCCCCTGGGCCGTCCTTCATGATGTAGCCCATCAGGTCGTCGACGTTGTGCTCCAGATCCCGGATGATGTTCTTGACGACGTCTCCGATCGAGATCACGCCAACCACCCTGCCCGCGTTCAGCACCGGCAGATGGCGAAAGCCGCGCTGGGACATCATCGCCATGCAGCTGTCGAGCCGGTGGTCCGGTCTGACTGTCACCGGGTTGGCCGTCATCACCTGGCCGACCGGCGTCTCCTTCGCATCGAGCCCAGGCAGCAGCACCTTGATGGCGCAGTCACCCTGGGTGACGATACCGACCAGCACGTCGTCGTCGATGACCAGCACCGACCGGACCCGATGGTCGCGCATCTGGCGCAAGGCTTCGACGACCATGTCGCGGGACCGAACATGGATGAGGGCGCCACTCTTCTGCGCCAGAGCGTCTTTGACTGTGCTCATTGATCTCCTCGTGGGCTCCCTGCCTTGTTCTGCCTTGCTGGCCAGTTTGTATCGGAAGATAGTCGAAATAGATGGCCGCGTCAGCACCGTGACGATGCCGCCGGCGAGGCCATGAGCACGCGGACCGCACTCTCCCCCGCGTCGTTCCGGGGCGCGCGGAGCTTGAGGCCGACGCAGTCGGCCGCAAGCGCAGCACGAGCCCGGAACCCATACCCTCAGGACATCGTGTGAGGCAGGCTGGTGGTGGGCGTCTCGCGCCCCACCTCCGTCCGTGGTTATGGATTCCAGGCTCGTTCGCGCTGCTTCAAAACGGCTGCGCCGTTTTGCGCGCGAATGCCCCGGAATGACGGAGCAAGACGGGGTTAGCTCCTTCTGCATGGGCCACCTCGCGTTGCAGCCTGACGCATACGGCCATGCGCCAGCGACGGCTGGGGCTCTCACCCGCCCCCGTGTACATGCTCATCCGAGACGCGCTCACCAAAGGCCCAAAAGGTCCCCATGTCCAACCGCCACCACGCTTCGAAGCTCGCCGGCGACGGCGCCGATGGCCTGCCAGCCAGCCAACGGCCCTGGGCGATCGCGGCGATCTTCACGGCGCTGTCGATGGCCTCGCTCGACGTCGCCATCGCCAACATCGCGCTGCCGTCGATCTCCAATGATCTCCACGTCTCGCCGGCCGAGGTGGTCTGGGTCGTCAACATCTATCAGATCGCCCTCGTCGCCACCCTGCTGCCGCTCGGGGCGCTCGGCGAGATCGTCGGCCACCAGCGCATCTATCTCGGCGGCCTCTTGCTGTTCACACTGGCCTCGGTCGGCTGCGCGCTGGCCTGGTCGCTGCCGACATTGGTGATCGCCCGCGCATTGCAGGGGCTCGGCGCCAGCGGCATCATGAGCGTCAACACCGCGCTGGTGCGCTATATCTATCCCGGCAAGATGCTCGGGCGCGGGCTCGGCCACAATGCGCTGGTGGTCGGCATCTCCTTCACCTTCGGGCCGACGATCGCCTCGGCCATTCTCTCGCTCGGCTCCTGGCCGTGGCTGTTCGCGATCAACCTGCCGTTCGGCCTCATCGCAATCGCCATCGGCATGAAGATGCTGCCGAAGACGCCGCGCGCCGAGCACGCCTTCGACTTCCTCGGCGCCGGCCTCGCCGCGCTGTGCCTCGGTCTCTTCATCACCGGCATCGGTAGCGCCGCGCATGGCGCGACACCGGCCATGGTCGTGGCCGAACTGGTCGGCGCGCTGGTGCTCGGCATCATCCTCGCGCGGCGGCAGGCTGATCATCCCGCGCCGATGCTGCCGATCGACCTGTTCCGCCGCGGCGTGTTCGCACTGTCGGCGGCGACGGCGGTGTGCTCGTTTGCAGTCCAAGGCCTCGGCTTCGTGTCGCTGCCGTTCTACTTCGAGGACATATTGCAGCGCTCGCAGGTCGAGACCGGTTTCTTCATGACGCCCTGGCCGCTCGCCGTCACGATCATGGCCCCGATCGCCGGGCGGCTGTCCGATCGCTTTCCCGCCGGCCTGCTCGGCGGCATCGGCCTCGTGATGCTCGGAACCGGCATGGCGCTGCTCGCCACGCTGCCGGAGAACCCGAGCATTCCGAACATCGTCTGGCGGATGCTGATCTGCGGCATCGGCTTCGGCTTCTTCCAGGCACCGAATATGAAGGCCATCATGTCAAGCGCCCCGCCCCATCGCAGCGGCGGCGCCAGCGGCATCGTCGCGACGGCGCGGCTGACCGGCCAGACCACGGGCGCGGCGCTGGCGGCGCTGTGCTTCAGCCTGGCCGGTCGCGAGGGCGCGACCATGGCGCTGGCGCTCGGCGCGGGCTTTGCGGCGCTCGGCAGCGTGATGAGTTTCCTGCGGCTGGCGGTGGCGCCGCCGCGAGGCTGATGAGTTCGAGCAAACTCCAACCCCGACCCATCACAGATCTTCCGCGCCCCAAACGCATATTCTTGATTTGAAGGATTCCAACCTTCGCGCCACAGTGCGCCCATCAGTTCAACTGGCGAGTTGAACGAAAGGGATCTGCGATGGCAAACCTGACGATTAACGGCAAAGTTTTTGATCTCGACGTCGAGCCGGACACGCCGCTGCTGTGGGCGATCCGCGAGAACGCCGGACTGACCGGCACCAAATATGGCTGCGGCATCGCACAATGCGGCGCCTGCACCGTGCATCTCGACGGCAGCGCCGTGCGCTCCTGCGGCGTGACCGTCTCGGAAGCCGTCGGCAAGCAGATCACTACCATCGAGGGCCTCGCGGCGGACAATGGCCTGCACAAGGTGCAGCAGGCCTGGCTCGAGAACGACGTTCCGCAATGCGGCTACTGCCAGAGCGGGATGATCATGGCCGTCGCGGCGCTGCTCAAGGACAATCCGAAGCCAAGCGACCAGGACATCAACGACGCCATCACCAACATCTGCCGCTGTGGAACCTTCGCGCAGGTGCGCGAGGCGATCCACGCCGCGGCGAACGCCTGAGGAGGCCGGCATGAACCAGCACGTGACGCCGCGCCTCAACCGCCGCTCCTTCGTCATCGGCACCGCCGCACTCGGCGGCGGCTTGGCGCTCGGGCTCGACATTCCCTTTGGCGGGCCGCAGGTGGTGCGCGCCGCCGATGGCTCGCCCGAGGTCAACGCCTGGGTCGTGATACGGCCTGATGACACCGTGGTGATCCGCATCGCCCGCTCCGAGATGGGCCAGGGCTCGCTGACCGGTCTCGCCCAGCTCGTCGCGGAAGAACTCGCCTGCGACTGGAGCAAGGTCACGACCGAATATCCGACGCCCGGCCAGAACGTCGCGCGCAAGCGTGTGTGGGGCGATTTCTCCACCGGCGGCAGCCGCGGCATCCGCTCGTCGCAGGACTATGTCCGCAAGGGCGGCGCCGCCGCGCGCATGATGCTGATCCAGGCCGCCGCCGACGCGTGGAAGGTGCCGGTCGCCGAATGCACCGCCGCCAACAGCGTCATTACCCACAAGGCCTCGGGCAAGACCACCACCTACGGCAAGGTCGCGGAGGCCGCTGCGAAGCTCACGCCGCCTGCCGACGTCAAGCTGAAGGATCCGAAGGACTGGACCCTGATCGGCAAGGGCGTGAAGCGGCTCGACACCGCCGACAAGGTCACGGGCGCGATGATCTATGGCGCCGACATCAAGCTGCCGAACATGCTCAACGCCGCGATCAAGGACTGCCCGGTCACCGGCGGCAAGCTCAAGAGCTATGACGAGGCCAAGATCGCCGGCATGAAGGGCGTCAAGAAGGTGATCGCGATCGACGGCACCGCGGTCGCCGTGGTCGCCGACACCTGGTGGCACGCCAAGACCGCGCTCGATGCGCTGCCGATCGTGTGGGACGAAGGTCCGAATGCAAAAGTCTCGTCGGAGTCGATCGGCAAATGGCTGGCGGAAGGTCTGGAGTCCGGTCCGGCCTTCGTCGGCAACGAGAACGGCGACGCGAAGGCGGCGCTGGCTGGCGCGGTGAAGAAGGTCGAGGCGGTCTACAATTATCCCTATCAGAACCACGCCACGATGGAGCCGATGAATGCGACTGCGCTCTACACGCCGGAGCGCTGCGAGGTCTGGTGCGGCACGCAGAATGGCGAAGCGGCGTTCGCCGCGGTGCTCGAAGCCTCAGGCCTGCCGGCCGACAAATGCGAGGTGCACAAGCTGATCCTCGGCGGCGGCTTTGGCCGGCGCGGCCAGACCGATTACGTCCGCCAGGCGGTGAAGATCGCGAAGGAAATGCCGGGCACGCCGGTCAAGCTGATCTGGTCGCGCGAGGAGGACATGACGCATGGCCGCTATCATCCGATCACGCAGTGCAAGCTGACCGGCGGCTTCGACGCCGACAACAACCTGACCGCGCTGCACATGCGCATCTCCGGCCAGTCGATCCTGTTCAGCCTGCGCCCCGATGCGCTGGTCAACGGCAAGGACCCCGCGACCTTCCAGGGGCTGGCGCCCTCGGGCGAGGCGACGATCGGCTATTCCGTGCCGAATTTGCTGATCGAACATTCGATGCGCAACCCGCACATCAATCCGGGCTTCTGGCGCGGCGTCAACGTGAACCAGAACGCGATCTATCTCGAATGCTTCATGGATGAGCTCGCCAACGCCGTCGGCCAGGACCCGCTGGAATTCCGCCGCAAGCTGATGAGCAAGAATCCCAAGCATCTCGCCGTCCTCAACGCCGTCGCCGAGAAAATCGGCTGGGGCACGCCGGCGCCGGAAGGTGTCTATCGCGGGCTGGCGCAATTGCACGGCTATGGCAGCTACGTCGCTGGCGCGGCCGAGATCTCGGTGATCGACGGCAGCAAGATCAAGATCCATCGCATCGTCGCCTCGACCGATCCGGGCTACGTCGTCAACCCCGCACAGGTCGAGCGGCAGATCGCAGGCTCGTTCGTCTATGGCCTGTCGGCGCTGTTCTATGGCGGCTGTACGGTGAAGGACGGCCGGATCGAGCAGACCAATTTCGACAGCTACAACTCGATGCGCATCGCCGAGATGCCGAAGGTGGAAGCGATCATGATCCCGAGCGGCGGCTTCTGGGGCGGTGTCGGCGAGCCGACCATCGGCGTCGCCGCGCCTGCCGTGCTGAACGCGTTCTTCGCCGCCACCGGCAAACGCATCCGCTCGGTGCCGCTGCGCGACCAGAACATCACCTTCGCATGAGAGACGCGGCGGCGGCCGTTCGCAGCAATGGCCGCCGCCGTGCTAGTCTGAACCCATGACGTTCACCCGATCGCGCACGCGCAGAGAGGTCGGCGGCCTGATCGCGGCAAGCGTCGCGATGATCGCCGCCCCTGCCGTGCTGCGCGCGCAAGCCGCGGCCCGCGTCGTCGTGATCGGCGGCGGTTTTGGCGGCGCGAGCTGTGCCCGCGCATTGCGCGCGGCCGATGCCAGGCTCGATGTCACGCTCGTCGAGGCCAACAGGACATTCACCTCGTGCCCCCTGAGCAACGAGGTGATCGCCGGCCTGCGCGACATCCATGCGCAGCAGTTCGGCTACGACAGGATCGCCGCCGAGGGCGTCCGCGTCGTGCTGCAGGCGGCCACGGCGATCGATGCGCCGGCGCACAAGGTCACGCTCGCCGACGGCGCCACCATCGCCTATGACCGCCTGGTGCTGGCGCCGGGCATCGACATCGACGTCACGGCGCTGCAGGGCTATGACGAAGCCGCGTCGATGGCGATGCCGCACGCCTACAAGGCCGGCGAGCAGACCCTGCTGCTGCGCCGGCAGATCGCGGCGATGCCGGACGGCGGCACCGTGGCGATCGCCGTCCCCGCCAATCCCTCGCGCTGCCCACCGGCGCCCTATGAGCGCGCCAGCCTGATCGCGCACCATCTGATGGCGACCAAGCCGAAGTCGAAGGTGCTGATCCTCGACGCCAAGGACGGCTTCTCGCAGCAGAGGCTGTTCGAGCAGGCATGGAAGGATCTCTACCCAGGCATGATCGAGCGCATTCCGCTCTCGCAGGGCGGCCGCGTCACCGGCGTCGACGTGGCGAGCCGCACCGTCATCACCGAGTTCGGCAATTACACGCCCGACGTCGCCAACATCATCCCGCCGCAGAAGGCCGGCCGCATCGCCTCGCTCGCCGGCGCGGCCGACCGCACCGGCTGGTGCCCGATCGACGCGGCAACCTTCGCCTCGAAGCTGCTGGCCGATGTCCACGTGATCGGCGATGCCTGCCTCGGCGGCGGCATTCCGAAATCGGCCGGCGCCGCGCAGGCGCAGGGCAAGACGTGCGCGGCGGTGATCGCGCGCGACCTGATGGGACGACAGGTCGAGCGGCCGCCGCTGACGGGCATCTGCTACAGCCTGGTCGCGCCGGACTACGCGTTCTCGCTGTCGGGCCTGTATCAGCCCAAGGGCGACCTGTTCGCCGAAGTCGAGGGCGGGCACAGCAGCCCCATCGACGCGCCGCGCGCGACGCGCGCATCGGAGGCCGAGGAGGCAACGAGTTGGTTTGAGGCCTTGACCCATGATGCCTTTGGCTAGCCGGCTCGTCCTGTTGATCCTCGCCGCCCTGCCCGCGACCGCCGCTGCGCAGGCGCTGAAATCCACGACGATCGTCGGCGACGGCATCCCGGACTCGCTCACCGGCCTGCCCGGCGATTCTACGCGCGGCCGCGCGCTGGTGCTCGCGCGCAGCTCGACCTGCATCCTCTGTCATTCCGGTCCGTTTCCGGAGGCACGCTTCCAGGGCGATCTGGCGCCGAGCCTCACGGGCGCGGGCAGCCGTTCCACGCCCGCGCAGCTGCGGTTGCGGCTGGTCGATGCCTCCAGGCTCAATCCGGATACGATCATGCCGTCCTACTACCGCGCCGACGGCCTGACGCGCGTCGGCTCCGCCTGGCGCGACAAGCCGATCCTGTCAGCGGAGCAGATCGAAGACATCGTCGCCTATCTCGCGACCCTGCGCGAGTGAGCCCATATGGACAGCATGATCGCCCCGCTTTCCCTGTCTCGCCGCCATCTGCTGCAACTGGCCGGAACCGCCGCTGTCGCGGGCGCGCTGCCGCTCGTCACCGTTCGCCCCGCGCAGGCCACGCCGGCGATGCTGTCGTCCGCGATCCGCAACCTCGTCGGCGAAGCCAAGGTGACCGTCGGAAAAGTCCGGCTCGACATCCCGCCGCTGGTCGAGAACGGCAACACCGTGCCGATGACGGTCAGCGTCGATCATCCGATGACGCCCGAGAGCTTCGTCAAGAGCATCCACGTCTTCAACGAGAAGAACCCGCAGCCGAACGTCGCGAACTTTTTCCTCGCGCCGAGCGCCGGCCGCGCCCAGGTCACGGCCCGCATCCGGCTCGCCGACACGCAGAAGGTGGTCGCGATCGCAAAACTCTCCGACGGCTCGTTCTGGTTGGCGACCGTCGACGTCATCGTCACGCTCGCCGCCTGCACCGAGGAGATGCCGTGATGCCCACAGCCCTCGTCAACGTGCCGCCCAAGGCCAGGCGCGGCGCAGTCATCGAGATCAAGACGCTGATGAGCCACGTCATGGAGCCGGGCTATCGCCATACCGCTGCGGGCGAGGCCATCCCGCGCGACATCATCACCGGCTTCACCTGCAGGTTCAACGGCGCCGAGATCTTCCGCGCCGATCTCTATCCGGCCATCGCCGCCAACCCGTTCCTGTCGTTCTTCACCACCGCGAGCGAGAGCGGCAAGTTCGACTTCGAGTGGATCGGCGACAACGGCTTCGTCGCCACCGCGTCGGCAGTGATCACGGTCGAATGACGCCGCGCGCCCTCCTCGCTGTGGCTCTGCTCGGCGCAGCGCTGCCCGCGCTGGCCGGCGAGATCGCGACCGCTGACCGCCGCTCCGGCTATGACTTCATGTCGCCGGAGACCAAGGCGATGCAGGACGACGACACCACCAATCCCGCGATGCTGTCGGTGCTCGACGGGGAGACGCTGTGGACGACCAGCGCCGGCGCCGCCAGCAAATCCTGCAGCGATTGCCATGGCGCGGTCGACGTCAGCATGAAGGGCGTCGCCGCGCGCTATCCCGCCTTCAATGCCGCCAGCACCGCGCCGGTCGATCTCGGCCAGCGCGTCAATCTCTGCCGCAGGCAACATCAGGAGGCGGCGGCCTTTGCGCCTGAGAGCCGCGAGCTGCTCGCGCTGACGGCGCTGATCGCCAGGCAGTCGCGCGGCATGCCGATCAAGGCCGGGGACGATCCGCGGCTGTCGCCGTTCGTCGCGCGCGGCCGCGAGCTGTTCGTTCAGCGCCAAGGCCAGCTCAACCTCGCCTGCGCCAATTGCCACGACGACAATTGGGACAAGCACCTCGCGGGATCTTCCATCACCCAGGGGCAACCGACCGGCTATCCGATCTACCGCCTGGAGTGGCAAGGCATGGGCTCGCTGCAACGCCGCCTGCGCGGCTGCATGACCGGCGTGCGCGCGCAGGCGTTCGACTTCGACGCGCCCGACATGATCGCACTGGAGCTGTATCTGATGTCGCGCGCGCGGGGCATGACGATGGACGCCCCGGCGGTAAGGCCTTGAGCTAGTGCTTCTGAGCAGAAGCCGCTATCAGCGCGGGCGCTTCAACCTCTTCCCGCCCTTTGCGGGGAGAGGTCGGATTGCGCAGCAATCCGGGTGAGGGGCATGGCACATAAGTAGCTCAGAATGCGGCCCATCGGACGGGCACGTCGACTCCGCGCTGTTAGCGAAAGTACTACCTAGTATATGTTCCGTCTGGAACAGATCTCAGAATCTGCACCGCCCGTGCGGCTGCCCCTCACCCCGACCCTCTCCCCGTAAGAACGGGGAGAGGGAGCGCACCGGTTACGCGGCGACAACTCCTATGGCAGGGGCAGTCATCAGCTCGGATCACCCGGACAAACATCCTCCCTCTCCTCACGCCCCCACGTTCCGCCTCTTCCTCCCGCCCGCCGCCGTCGCGTCGATCACCGGCGGCGGTCCCTCCGAGGCCTGCTTCATCAGGGGATCGGCGGCGATGAAGTCGATGAAGGTGCGCACTTTCGCAGAGAGATATTTGCGGCTGGGGTAGACGGCCATCAGCGGCGCCTTGATGGTCATCGCGTCCGGCAGCACCGGTTCGAGCCGGCCGCTCGCGAGATCGTCCGCCATCAGCCAGCGCGGCAGCACCGCCATGCCCATCCCGGCGACGGCGGCATGATGCAGCAGGGTCTCGTTGCCGCTGATCAGCACGTCCTTGAACGTCAGCGCCACCTCGCCCTCGGGACCGGACACGGTGACCGTCCGCAGCGGATACAGCGCATATTTCAGCATCGCGTGGCCGTTGAGATCGGCCACCGATTTCGGCCGCCCTGCCGCGGCGAGATAACGCGGCGACGCCACGAGCTGCATCAGCACCGGAGCCAGCGGCCGGGCGATCAGTCCATCTCCGGGTGTCGCCGAGACGCGCAGCGCGAGATCGAACCCCTCCTCGACCAGGTTCACCAGCCGACCGCTGAGATCGAGATCGATCACGACGTCCGGGTAGCGCGCGCGGTAGGCCGCGAGCGTGCCGGCAAACAGCGGATTGGCAAACCACACCGGCGCGCTGACCTTCAACGTCCCGCGCGGGATCACCGTGGCCTTGCTGACGACGGCCTCGGCCTCGTCGAGCTGATCGAGCATCGGACGCACCTGATCGAAATAGACCTGGCCGGCCTCGGTGAGGCCGACCCGCCGGCTGGTGCGGTTGAGCAGCCGCGTCGACAGCCGCTGCTCCAATTGCATCACGTGCTTGGAGGCCATCGCCGGCGACAGGCTCAGGCGGTCGGCCGCCGCCGCGAAGCTCTTGAGTTCGGCGACCTGGCAGAATACCCGAATACTGATGAGCGTATCCATCATCAACCCAGAGGAAATAATGCTTCAACGACAAGCATAATGATCAAACTGGATGAAATCATCAATGTGGGCGGCAGGATTCAATCTCGGAGACCCCCTAATGTCCGCGACGACCACCAACGACCTTCCGCTCCAGCCCTCGCTCGCGCTGCGCATCGGCCTTTGGATCGCACAGGCCCTGCTGTTTGCCCTGTTCACCTTCGCCGGCGTGACAAAGCTGTTCACGCCAATCCCGGAGCTGGCGCACATGATGCCGTGGACCGGCGATCATTCCGCGACCTTCGTCCGCATCATCGGCCTGATCGATCTGGCCGGCGGCCTCGGCATCCTGCTGCCGTCGCTGACCCGCATCATGCCGCGCCTGACCGTGCTGGCCGCCCTCGGCTGCGCCACCCTGCAGGTGTTCGCCCTCGCCTTCCATCTCTCGCGCGGCGAGGCCGCGGTGACGCCGCTGAACATCGTGCTGCTGGCGCTGTCGCTGTTCGTGCTGTGGGGCCGCAACGGCAAGGCGCCGATCGCGCCGCGCGGCTAAGCCGACAACCGACGGCCCCGGCCAGGTCAGGGCCGTCCCTTGCTCGCGACACGGAGGAAGGCCATGAGCGAACCTGTTGCACCGGTGTCGCGCCGCGGCTTCCTCGCTGGCGCGACGGCCCTCGGCGCTCCAGCCCCCGCCGTGCCGGCCGTCGCCCAGCCTCGCGCCGGCATCGTCATTCTGATCGATCGCAACGACCCGCATGTGATGGGTCATGCGATCAGCTATTCGGGCAATCTGTCGCGGTATTTCACCAGCCTCGGACAGTCGCCCATCATCGAGGTCGTCGCCAACGGCACCGGCATCGATGTGTTGCGCGCCGACAAATCTCCGTTGCAGGAGCCGATCGCCGCGCTGCGCCAGATGTATCCGCATATCGGCTTCAGCATGTGCGCCTCGTCGAAGGCGATCGCCGAAAGCAAGGAGAACCTGACGATCCAGCTGATCGACGGCGCCAGGCTGGTGCCGTTCGGCATCGGCCGCGTCGTCGAGCTGCAGCGCAAGGGCTGGGCCTATGTCCATGGCTAGCCCTGCGTCTGCGAGCGCGCTCACGCGCCGCGCAGCTCTGCTGGGAGCTGCGACCACCCTCCTCGGATCGTCTCCGGCTGTCCGTGCGGCTGCCGATGATCCGAGCCCGCCGATGTTTCGCAGCGGCCGCAGCCAGTTCATCGTCGAACGGCCGCGCAATCCACTGCCCCCGCTGAAGCTTCAGGAGATGAGCGGCAAGGACGTCACGCTCGCGCCGAAGCCCGGCCACGTCACGCTGATCAATCTCTGGGCCACTTGGTGCGCGGCCTGCAAGACCGATCTGCCGACGCTGGCCGCGCTAGAGCGCATGCGCCTGCCGGCGCTCGATGTCTGGACCATCTGCACCGACCGCCGCGACATCAGGACGATCCGCCGCTATGCGGAGGCGATCGCGATGCCCCGCTTCTCCTTCGCCGACCCGCATGCGCAGGCGACCAATCCGGTCAATGCCGAGGCCTCGATCTTCGCCACTCCGGCGATGCCGATCACCTATCTGGTCGGCACCAGCGGCTTGCTCGAGGGCTACGTGACGGGCGCGGCCGAGTGGCTGTCGGAGCCGGGCCAGGCGCTGCTGCACTACTATCTCGATCGCCCACCGGCGTGACCTTGGAAATACAGGGGTCGCCTGCAGACGTTGGTCTCTGTTGGTGTCGGCGTCTGCATCACCACGACGTCATTCCGGGGCAAGGCCGGCAGGCCTTGAACCCGGAATCTCGAGCTTGTCTTGCGCTGGTCATGGCAGCGGTTCTCCGCCATATCGAGATTCCGGGTTCGATCGTCCATACGCAGCCGCTGCGCGCCTGCGCATGCACGATCGCCCCGGAATGACGGAGCCTAGCCGGCACAGGTCGTATCATTCCAGCACCTACTCCGCCGGCGCCGCGTGCATGTCGGCATGCGGCACGTAGCTCTCGGACATGCCGAGCCGTCCGAGCCAGAACAGCCCGCCGGCCACCACGACATAGGCCAGCGCCACAGCCGGCGTCACGCCGAAGCCGCCGCCGATGCCGACCGCCTCGCCGTGCATGAAGCCGAAATAGGTCATCACCGCGCCGGCCAGCGCGAACGCCGCCGCCTTGGTGAAGTCGCGCTCGATCACGAACACGCCGATAGCGCCGAGCACGAGGCCGGCGAGGATCGAGCCGCCGCCCATCACCTCGAGCCCGTGATAGAGCACGCCCTGCTGCGGCAGCGCCGCGATCGCCGCGGTCTTGACCGCGTCGACCTTGTCGGCCGCCAGCCCGCCGACGGCCTGCGCCGCGGTCACGGTGGAGGCCAGCATGGTGTCGATCTGCAGCTTGGCCCAGGCCGCGAGATGCGGCGTGAAGGCGAGCACGATCGCCGGCGCGTGCTTGACCGGCGTGGTCTGGAACGCCTGCGCACCGATCAGCATGCCGATGTAGAGCAGGATCGGCGAGATCGCGACCACCGGCACCAAGGCCAGCAGCACCGAGATGATGCCGAGCCAGGACAGCACGATCACCATCAGGCCTGTTGCCGCGGAGTAGCCGATGCGGCCGCCCATCGCCTTCCAGCCGGGATGGCCAATATAGACCGCGTTGATGAACGGATTGCCCATCAGGCAGCCGATCAGGCTGACGACGCCGTCGGCCGTCAGCACCCGCGTGGTCGGATATTCGTCGCCGGCCGCTTCTGCGCTCTCGACATTGTCCATGGCCTCGACGAGATCGTAGATGCCGAACGGGATCGCGGTCACCAGGATGACGCCGAGATATTCGAAGCCGGAGAACACCGTGCCGAACGCCGGCAGCGGCACCGAGAAGCCGAAATTCGCAAACGCATCGCCGACGCCCTTGACGCTGAGACCGCCGAGCCCGAGGCCGAACAAATTGGAGCCCCAGGCGATGATCATGCCGACCGCGATCGCGACCAGACCGGCCGGCAATCCCTTCGGATATTTCACGCCGCCGAACCAGCTGACGAGAATGATCGCGAAGCACACCAGCCCGATCTGCGGCGTCATGTACATCTCCAGCGCCGGCCGCATCGAGATGAAGGTGACGGAGACGCCGGCGAGCGTGCCGAGCAGCGCGGCGCGCGGCGTGATCTTGCGGATATAGGGCGCAATGAAGCCGCCGATCATCAGGATGAAGCTCTGGAAGAACACCCAGACGAGGCCGGCCGACCAGCCCTTCAGCGGATCGCCGGTCTTCAGCGTGATCGGCAGCATGATCACGAAGGTGACGATGAACATGTGCGGCACACTGACGCCGGAGGGCAGCGCGCAGACGTCGGTCCGTCCGGTCTTCTGCGCCAGACGATAGGCCAGGAATGCATAGTAGAGAGTCGACAGGCACATCATCAGCCCGAGCGCCGGCAGGATGCGGCCGAACACCAGGCTGTCCGGCATCTTGAGCACGAAGCGCAACAGCCCGGTAAGGACGAGCATGTTGACGAGGATGTTGGTGCCGAAACCGAAGAACGCGTTCCAGTCCCCTGGTGTCCAGAGCACCGGCTTGAAATCCGCTTTGACCGAGCTTGCCGTCCCGCTTCCGCTCATCGCCTTGCTCCCCTGTTTGCCGTCAGCGACTACATGATCGAACTCATCCGTCTCGACTCGTCTCTCAGCTCTTCCTCAACTCATGGCCTTCAGCACCGCGGCGGAGTCCGCGACCCATCCGAAGATGCCACCCTGGGCCTTGATCATCTTCAGGCCCATCTCGTGGAATTCCGGGAAGTAGGATGCGCAGCCATCGGAGATGACGACGCAGCGGTAGCCGCGGTCATTCGCCTCGCGCACGGTCGTGTTGACGCAGACCTCGGTGGTGACGCCGCACACCAGCAGGTTTTCGATGCCGTGCTGCTTCAGGACCTCGCCCATCTCGGTGGCGTAGAATGCGCCCTTGCCCGGCTTGTCGATCACCACCTCGCCGTCCGTGGGATAGAGCGCGGGAATGATGTCGTGCCCGGCCTCGCCGCGGATGAGGATGCGGCCCATCGGCCCGGGATCGCCGATGCGCAACGACGGTGCGCCGCGCTCGACCTTCGCCGGCGGCGCGTCGGAGAGATCAGGCTCGTGGCCTTCGCGCGTATGGATCACCAGCATCCCGGTGTTGCGGGCCGCCGCCAGCACACTGGCGATCGGCTCGACCGCGCGGGCGAGTTGCGAGACGTCGTTGCCCAACGTCTCGCCGAAGCCGCCCGGCTCCATGAAGTCGCGCTGCATGTCGATGATGACGAGCGCGGTCTTGGACAGATCGAGCGTGATCGGCTCCGGCTCGGCCGTGATCGTTGCGGTTGCCGATGCAGCTGGGTTCGCCATTGTCGCCGCGTGCCTCCCCGCGAGAATGCGTCGCAGGAGACGAAGCAAGCGGTGTGCCATTGTGTACAATTGGGCAGAGAACGACGGCGATCGCGAAGTACGAACTCATTCAATAGGTTGATCAGATCTTCGACGTTGCCTGCCTGCTGAGCAGGCTTGTTCAACGCGAAACTCAGCCCATTTATTGGGCCGCCGTTGCATGCAACGATCACCGAGATGCATCGCCGTCAGTCAAAGATGAGGCGGTGCGTTCATCCGTGATTTCTGGATTGAGCCGGGTCCGGCGCGACAGCAACGGTGTCATTCCGGGGCGCCCGCAGGGCGAGCCCGGAATCCATTGGGCCACGGACCAAGCGGAGAGATGGATTCCGGGCTCGTGCTACGCACGCCCCGGAATGACGGAGGAGAGATATTGCCATCGTCGTGCAGCGTCCCGGCGGCAAGCAAATGGACCAGCAAAGCAGGCCTCCCCTCACATGGTCGGCCTCTCCGTCAACCCGCATCAAATTCCGATAAAAATAATCTACTTGCTATTTTTCGGAAATCATGATCATCTCCGCGCATCCCGCCTCAAGCAGAAGGGGCGTAGCGCGCGATCGTCACGACACGCGAGGCGGGGATGCGGTGGCCGCGAGAGATCGCAGCGTCTTCTTGACGAGGGCGCGGACGAACGATCGATCGCGGACGTGAAGTCGCAGCGTCCTGATACCCCGAAGCTGGTATCACCCGCGCAATGCGCAAGCCTTGTCGCGGCATGGTGGCCAACAAGCCGGCGCACCAGGGAGACTGCGTATAAGCGTGAAACCCATCGCGCAGGGAATGCCGGCGTGTTTCGGCTTTGCCTGTGGTACCTGCCGCCTGCATTTTTTTCGCAGGCGGGCCATGGGTGAGGCTGTCACCCGGCATTCCCTGCGCCCTCTGCATGTTTGTGAGGGACGAACGAAGCGAACAACTCGGGCGTCATCAGCCGCGAGAGCGAGATGCCATGCTCATCGCCGCTTGCCCCGTATCGCCGCCAAAACCACCGCCGTCGTCCCGGACAGCCGCGACGCGCGCCAGCGCGTCACGGCGCCGATCCGGGACCCATACTCCGCAGCAGATGTGTTGGGCAAAAAGCCAATGACCAGACTGCCTCAAATCACTCTCTGGGGGTATGGGTCCAGGCGTTCGCCGGGACGACGACGGAGGTTGTGGCGACAGCTCTGGGTGCCGCGAAAACTAGGACGCCTGCCGCGCCGCCGGCTTGCGCTCCACCGGATGGATGTCGATGCCGCGCAGTCTGCCCAGCCGCAGCACGTCCATCGCCACCGTGCGGCCGATGCGATCGCGGTCGAGGACGCGGATCAGATCGTCGACGCCGTTGATGTCGACGCCGTCGAGCTTGATCACGACGTCGCCCGGCAACAGCCCGGCACGCGCCGCCGGTCCGTCCGGCTCGATCTGCATCAGCAGCGCGCCCATCTTGTTCTCGACGCCGGCGAGCACGGCATGACGCCGCGGCACCGGCGCGGTCTGGCCGGACACGCCGATATAGGCGCGGCGGACATAGCCGTGGCGGATGATCTCCGACAGCACGAACTGCGCGGTGTTGCTGGCGACCGCGAAGCAGATGCCCTGCGCGCCCTGGATGATGGCGGTATTGATGCCGATCACCTCCGCGGCCGACGACACCAGCGCGCCGCCGGAATTGCCGGGGTTGAGCGCGGCATCGGTCTGGATGACGTCCTCGATCATCCGGCCCGACACCGAGCGGATCGAGCGGCCCAGCGCGGAGACGACGCCGGCCGTGACGGTCGACTCGAAGCCCAGCGGATTGCCGATCGCGACCACGAGCTGCCCGCGCCGCAGGCCCTTCGAATTGCCGAGCGACGCGTAGCGCAGATCGCGCGCATGGTTGGCGCGCAGCAGCGCGAGATCCGTGTCCGGATCGACGCCCAGCACCTGCGCATCGGTGACGATCCCCTCGGCATCGCGCAGCCGGATGGCCTTGGAGGCGCCGACGACATGGCTGTTGGTCAGCACCAGTCCATCCGGCGAGATCACGATGCCGGAGCCGAGGCCGCCGCGCTCGGCACGGGAGCCTGCTTTGGGGCCGGTCTCGACGCGCACGACGGCGGGGCCGACGCGCTCGGTGACGTCGATGACGGCGTTGGAATAGGCGTCGAGCAGCACCCGGTCATCGACCGGGACGGCAGAAGACGCTTGCGCCGGCGACAGGGCGTCGCCGGCGACATCGGAGGTGAAATCCAGCATGATGTAATTCCTTCGTAACGTCAGATGGGTAGCTGGCCGCTCCAGTGCAAGACGGGGCATTTGTGCCGAACCCGGCGGCCCTTGGCGAGACTCATGCTCGATGTGATAGGACTTCAATCGGATATTTCATGATTGTGATTGCGGGAGGAACCATGCGGCTGCGAGACCGGCTGTTGTCGTTGTGCGGAGCCATCGTCATCGGGGCCGGCATGACCGGGGCCGCGCTGGCTGCGAGCGCCACGGTGCGCAGCGGTGACACGATCCAGCTCGGCGACGTCGTGTATCGACTGGACGGCATCGATGCACCCGAGGTCGATCAGCTGTGCATCGACGACCGCGCCGATCCGTGGAGCTGCGGCGTCGAGGCGCGCGAGCAGCTCGGCAAGCTGATCGGCGGGCGCTCGGTGCGCTGCGACGATCTCGGTCCGGACAAGCCGCTGAAGACCCGCAAGGTCGGGCTGTGCACCATCGATGGCGACAAGGTCAGCCTGAACCAGCAGGTCGCGCGCTCGGGCTATGCCGTGAGCGCCGACCCCGGCACGAAATATCGCGCCAAGGACGATGTCGCGGCGGCCAGGGAGGCGTTGCGCGGCCTCTGGAAAGGCTGCTTCGTCGCGCCGGCCGAGTTCCGCACCGACAAGAAGGACGGTGCCCTGCTCGGCTCCGCCTGCCGCGCCGACCGCGACCGCGAGATCCGCGCCGTGCTGTTCCCGGATGCGCCGAGCGCGCCGCCCGGCTGCACCATCAAGGGCAAGTTCGCGGTACGCGCCCGCGTCACCGGCAACATCGGCATCTATCATCTGCAGGGCTGCCCGAGCTATCCCGCGACCACCGAGCCCGACCGCTGGTTCTGCTCCGAGGACGACGCCCGCGCCGCCGGCTTCCGCCGCGCCTTCAATTGCCGCGCGGCGAAAAAGTGACGAAGGCGCGCTGGCGCCAGAGCAATCTAAACCCTTCGTGCGGCCCCTGGATTGCTTCGCTTGCGCTCGCAATGACGGCCGTGGCGGGCACCGAGCGCGACAGACTCCGTCATCGCGAGTGCAAGCGAAGCGATCCAGGGGCTCAGGACAGACTTCGAGTTACCCTGCCCTCACCACGACGGCAGGAGAACGGCAGGATGTCAGTGCTGCATCTGCATCAGCTGATCCATCGGCATCATGTTGTGGTTGAGGTTCGCCATGATCCACAGCGAGCCGCCGACGACGAGCAGGACGATCAGCAGTCCGAAGGCGAGCGCCAGCACGTTGTTGGTGTTGTCCGGCCCTGTCGTGATGTGCAGGAAGAACACGAGGTGCACGCCCATCTGCGCGATCGCCAGCACGATCAGCGCCACCGGGATCGAGGGCTGCCAGACGAGGTTGGTCCCGGCGATGAAGAACGAGGTCGCCGTCAGCAGCACCGCAAGCCCGAGACCGGCGAGGTAGAACAGGATGCGCGAGCGCAGATCGCCGTGCTGCTGCTCGCCCGGCGCGAGATCGCCGCGATCGTCGAATTCCTGGGCGTGATCGGTCATGTCGCACTCCCGAGCAGATAGACCACGGAGAACACCGCGACCCAGATGATGTCGAGCGCATGCCAGAACAGTGCAAAGCACAGGATCCGGCGCTCGATGTCGGCGCGAAAGCCCTTGGCCACGACCTGGGCCATCATGGTCAGCAGCCAGAGAATGCCGGCGGCCACGTGCAGGCCATGGCAGCCGACCAGGGTGAAGAACGCCGAGAGGAAGGCGCTGCGGCTCGGTCCGTCGCCGCGTCCGACCAGCTCCACGAACTCGCGCACTTCCAGCAGCAGGAAGCCGGCGCCGAGCAGCCCGGTGACAGCCATCGCGACCTGGAACCAGAGGCGGTTGTGCCGGTCGGCGGCGATGCTCGCCATGCCGCAGGTGAAGCTCGACAGCAGCAGCAAGCCGGTCTCGATCGCGACGTTCCCGATGTCGAACAGCTCGGCACCGCCTGGGCCGCCGGCCGTCGCGCCCGACAGCACCGCGAAGCTCGCGAAGAAGCACGAGAACATCACGATGTCGGACAGCAGGAAGATCCAGAAGCCGAATCCGGTCACGATCCGCTTCGGCGCCGGCCCCGGATGTTCGGTGGCGCGCAGATGATGCGGATCGGCATAGGCAGTCGCCTGCGCGACGGTGGTCACCGACATCGGATCACTCCGGCTGCGAACAGATCAGCGGGCATGAGAGGCTGCGCCTTCCGGTCGCGACTTGTTCTCGCTGAGCTGCGGTCCCGGCGCCGGCGGAATCTTCTGGCTGGCGATCTTGCCGAACAGCCCGGGGTCGGCGAGCCGGTACGTCCTCGGTGTCTTCTCCACGGATTGCACCGCGAGCTGCGTGTAGCTCGCCTCGTCCAGCACTTGGTCGGTCTTGGCCGTATTGGCGGCCCAGTTGGAGAAGTCGGGCTGCGACACGACGTGAGTGTCGAACATCATGTCGGGAAAGCCGTCGCCGCTGAAATGCGAGGCGAGGCCCCTGTAGGTGCCGACATGATCGCCACGCAGGTTGAGCCGCGTCACCATGCCGTTCATGGTGTAGATCATGCCGCCGAGCTGCGGGATGAAGAACGCGGTCATGACGCTGCCCGAGGTGAGCTCGAAGCGCAGCGGCGCGCCGATCGGCACCGTGAGACTGTTGACGGTCGCGATGCGCTGGTCGGGATAGATGAACAACCACTTCCAGTCGAGCGAGACCGCCTGGATGCGGATAGGCAGCCCGGTGCCTTCGACCGGCTTGCCCGGATCGAGATCGTGCGAGCCGATCCAGGCGACGCCGCCGAGCAGGATCACGGTGAGCGCCGGGATCGACCACACCACGAGCTCGGCCGCGCCGGAATAGGCGAAGTCGGGCCGGTAGCGCGCCTTGCCGTTGGAACTGCGGAACCAGTAGGCGAAGGCGAGGACGGCGATCGAGGTCGGAACGATGATCGCCAGCATGATGATGACGGAGTCGATCAGGATCGTCTGCTGGGCGGCGGCGATCGGTCCTTTCGGATCGAAGATGTTCATGCGGTCATCCGGCGTTCAACCCCGCTCCCAACCACTCTTGGCTGCGGAGGTTCCTGCGCCGGAAGCTCAGCGGCTGACGCGCCAGATCGTGCCGTTGCCATCCTCGGAGATCAGCAGGCTGCCGTCGCGCGCGACGGTGACGCCGACCGGCCGGCCCCAGACCTCGCGGTCGTTGACGACGAAGCCGGTGACGAAGTCCTCGTATTCGCCGGTGGGCACGCCGTCCTTCAGCCGGACGCGGATGACCTTGTAGCCGGTGCGCTTCGAGCGGTTCCAGGAGCCGTGCTCGGCCGCAAAGGCGTCACCGCGATACTCCGGCGGGAACAGCGTGCCGTCATAGAAGGTCAGCCCGAGCGAAGCCGAATGGGGCTGCAGCAGCACGTCGGGGACCGTGATCTTGCCCTTGAGGTCCGGGCGCTCCCCGGCATGACGGGGGTCGGAGTTGTCGCCCATGTAGTACCATGGCCAGCCAAAGAAGCTGCCCTCGTTCACGCGCGTGACATAGTCCGGCACGAGATCGTCGCCAAGCCCGTCGCGCTCATTGGTCGAGCACCACGGCACACCCGTCGCCGGCTGGATGGCGAGGCCGACGCAGTTGCGGATGCCGGTCGCGAACAGGCTCCGGTTCTTGCCGTCGGGATCGAAGGCCAGCACGCCGGCGCGGTCGCTCTCCCCGCCCCAGGCCGCGCCCAGCGGATGCGCCTTGATCCAGGCGGCCAGCCCGCCGGCCGGCTCGCCCAGATTTTCGCCGACATTGCCGGCGGAGCCGACCGAGACCAGCATGCGCTTGTCGTCCCGGGTGAACACGATATCGCGCGTGGAATGGCCGTAGCCGGCGGGCAGATCGGGGACGACCACCTGCAACGAACCGGACGCCTTCATATCGCCGGCACGATAGGGAAAGCGCATGACGCGCTCGGTGCTGGCGACATAGACCCATTGCGGATCGCGACTTGGATAGAAGGCGATGCCGAAGGGATGGCCGAGCCGGTCGGCGAAGATCTCGCTCGAGGCGACCTTGCTGCCGTCCTCGCTGGGACGCAGCACGCGGACACGCCCTGCCCGGGTCTCGGCGACGAAGATGTCGCCGTTCGGCGCGGTGCGGATGATGCGCGGCCCGCTCAGCCCTTCGGCGAACAGGGCGATCTTGAAGCCGTCGGACACCCGGGGCACAGCCGAGGCCGGCCGCTGCACCACACGCGAGACGTTGGCGGCAGAGGCTGTCGCACCGGGCTTGGGCAGGTCCTCGGGACGGATCAGCCTGATGGTGCCGGGCGTGTCGCTCTGCCAGCTGCCAAACGCGTCTCTGCCCTTGAGCACAGCAGGCTCGGCGGCAGCCGCGCTCGCGAGCACCGTGCCGAACATGGCCGCAATCATCCGTCTCATCATGCCGTCCTCGCGCGTCGCAAGCCGCCGGCAGCCTACCCTGGTCCCGGCCTGGAGATCACGTGTCGCGGCGATGTGACGCGATCACGACAGCGCGCCGAGCACGCCGCGCGTCGCCTGGTCGATCTCCTCGACATAGCGGCGGCGCGCGAACGACTCGGTCAGGAAGCCGATCACCTTGCGGCTGTTCTCCGACTCCAGGACCGCCAGCACCTCGGCGCCGGAATCGTCGAAGATCTTCATCGCCGTCTTGACGTTCATTTCGGGCAACAGCGCGACCTCGAAATATTTCGCCAGCTCGACCACCTGGATCTCGTCGGCGATGGAGTCCAATTCGCCGGAGAACAGATCGGGCAGCGACACCAGCCCGCAATAATCGTCGCTGTTGTTCACCACCACCACCGCCTGGCGCGTCCCCAGCGCGAACTCGCGACGGCAGGCGGCGATGCTCGTCGTGGTCGGCACCTTGGCGACGTCGGAGCGCATCAGACGCTCGACGGTGAGATTGCGCAGCCAGCCGACATCGTTGGCGCTGCGGATGGTCTCGCCGCGCAGATGCAGGCGCCAGGTCGAGAACGAGTGCCCGAACAGCACGCGGACGCACACCGAGGTCACGATGCAGGCGGCGAGCACCACGGCCGTGACGTCGACGCTGCGGGTCATCTCCAGCACCAGGAACGACATCGTCAGCGGCCCGCCGACGATGGCCACCCCCAGCGTGGCCATGCCCGTCAGCATCGCCACCATGGGATCGAGCGCGAGCCCGTGTCCTGCGAGCGCGAGCAGACCCGCGAACAGCTTGCCGAGCAGGCTGCCGATGAACAGCGATGCGAAGAACAGGCCGCCGCGGAAGCCCGAGGCCAGCGAGATCAGGCAGGCGGCGAGCTTCAGCACGATGATGGTGGCGATCATTCCGAGCGCCATCTCGCGGTGCAGGTCGAGCAGCATCGCACCGTGCCCGGCCGCCAGAACCTGCGGCGTCACGATGGCCATGGCGCCGACGCACACCCCGCCGATCACCGGGCGCAGCCAGACCGGAATGCGGACGAACAGCCGCTCCACCGCGGGCGAGGCGCGCATCACCATGATGCCGATGCCGGCGACGACCAGCGCCAGCACGAACAGCGCGATGTATTGCTCGAAGCCGACGGCGCCGACCTTCTGAATCTCGAGCGAGTACGGCGCGCCTGCAAGGTACTGCGAGGTCAGCGCGCCGGCCAGCGAGGCGGCCAGGATGGGAGCAGCGCTGCCGACCGAGTAGACGCCGACGATCAGCTCGCAGGCGTAGAACGCCCCGGTGATCGGCGCGCCGAACGCGGCCGCGATCGCCGCGGCCGCACCGCAGCCGAGGATCAGGCGGAGATCGTTGCGGCGAAGCGTGAGATACTGTCCGAGCAGCGAGGCGACACCGGCGCCGATCTGGGTATAGCCGGCCTCCAGTCCCACCGAGGCGCCGGACCCGTTGGAGACCAGGGTCTGGCCGCTCACCACGATGCTGTCGCGCATCGACAGCCGCCCGCCGCGCAGCGCATTGGCCTCGACGGGGTCGACGGCAGGTGCGATCTTCCAGCGCCGCCGCAGCCACTCCATGAGGCCGAGCGCGAGACCGCCGAGAGCCGGAGCGATCAGCGCAATCACCGGATTGACCCAGGCGTTCGCGCTGAGCCGAACGTCGATCGGGATGCCATAGATGATCATATGGGCGAGCTGCGCGATCAGGCTCATCACCGTCACGATTCCGCCCGTCATGACGCCGATCACCAGCGCCAGCGGTATCAGGTAGAACTCGTTGCTGCGCAGCAGTGCCCGCAGCCGCGTGACCAGCCGGTTCGAGGCCTTGCGATCGATGATATGCGACAGGGTCGAGAGCACGAGAGCCGTTTCTTCTAAGATGAGGCCTCTCGGTGGCAATAACCTGTCGCAACTAGCGGAACAAGCGCGAATTCCTTTCCAGTCGAAACGTGGTTGACCGGTCCGGAAAGTGGAACCGCCACGGCCCACCCGGGAGGAGCGAAACATCAACGGCGCCAAGCGGCGAGAGCCGCAAACGCCAAAACGTCAGCGCCCGCTGCGGAGCGGTCGCAGCGGGCGCACGGACTGCAAGATGAGATCATGCAGATGAGACCAGCCGCCTCACACCCGCTCGATGATGATCGCCGGGGCCATGCCGCCGGCCGCGCACATCGTGACCAGGCCGCGCTTGAGATCACGCCGCTCCAATTCGTCCAGCAAGGTGCCGATCAGGATCGAACCGGTGGCGCCGATCGGATGCCCCAGCGCGATCGAGCCGCCGTTCACATTGACCTTGGCGCGATCGAGCTTGAGGTCACGGATGTACTTCTCGGCCACGACCGCGAACGCCTCGTTGATCTCGAACAGGTCGATGTCGTCCAGCGTGAGCCCGGCCTTGGCCAGCACCTTGCGGGTCGCCGGCACCGGCGCGTTCAGCATCAGCGTCGGATCATCGCCCATATTGGCCATCGCCACGACGCGCGCGCGGGGCTTGAGGCCGTGCGCCCTGGCGTAGGATGGCGATGCCAGGAGGATCGCAGCCGAGCCATCGACCACGCCGGAGGAATTGCCGGCGTGGTGCATGAACTCGATCTCGAGGCCGGGATAGCGCTGCAGGATCAGACCCCGATAGGTGGTGCCCTTGTCGTCGAGCGCATAATCGGCGACCGCCGGGAACGCCGGCTTCAGCCCGGCCAGCGCCTCGGCGGTGGTCTGCGGCCGTGGATACTCCTCGTGGTCGAGCGCCAGGCTGCCGTCGTCGCGATGGACCGGCACCAGGCTCTTGTTGAAATGCCCGGCCTGGATCGCCGCGGCCGCACGCTTCTGGCTCTCCAGCCCGAGAGCGTCGACGTCGGCGCGGGTGATGCCTTCCATGGTGGCAATGGCATCGGCGCAGACGCCCTGATGCGACTGCGGATGCAGCGCGCGCAGATGCAGATTGCCGGCATCCATCATCAGCGGCCCCTCGCCGCGCCGGCCCTCCATCGACATCATCTCGCAGCCGCCGGCGATGACGAGATCCTCTTGTCCCGCCATGATCGAGCTTGCTGCGATGTTGACGCTGGTGATGCCGGAGCCGCAGAAGCGGTCGAGCGTGACGCCGGAGGCGCGGATGTCGTAGCCGGCATCGAGTGCCGACATGCGGCCGAGGTCGCCGCTCTGGGGGCCGCGCTGCGACGAGCAGCCCCAGATGATGTCGTCGACATCGGCGGTGTTGATGCCGGTCCGGTCGGCCAGCGCGCGCAGCACGGTGGCGCCGAGGTGCTGGGGATGCAGCCCGGCGAGCGCGCCCTTGCCTGCCTTGCCGATGCCGCGCGGGGTCCTGCAAGCGTCGATGATGAGCGCGTCGACCATGGTGTTTCCTTTGCCCGATGTTGTCGTTGGTTTGGCCGCCGCACAGCGCCGGCACGACGGCCTTTGTGATCGCATAGCATTGCGCGTGCGGTCCCCACAACGCCGCTTCAGGCTGCCGGCGCATGACCAGAACGCACACCATAGCGTTGATGCAACTTGCCTTTCCGCCGTGCGAACAATCCAGCGGCGCTGCGCGATGGAAGCCCGTTCCAGCAGATTGGTCGAAGCGCCGCCTGCGCTCGCGCGCATGCGCTGCAATGCACCTCGAACCGCCGTGCCCGCCGCCTTGCCAATCTGGCTACAGAGCATTGTCCAACCAAGAGAACTGACCGTTCGCCCAATGCTTCTTGTCATATTCCGAAGGCTGCCAGATCTTCGCGCCTGGAACAGATCGGACCAACGTGATCGGCCGCTGCAAACACCGACGCCCTAAGGCGCCGGATCGGGAGGACGCCATGATCACGACGTCACGTTGCAAGGCTGCCTGATCTCTGAGCGGCAGCGTGAAGATAGCGAACACGAAAGCGGCCGGTGGACTGGCAGGCGACGTCTGCCCGTGACGTCGACGATTTTTGGGGGAAGGACACTGCGATGTTGCGACGAGATCTGCTGGCCACCATGGCCGGACTGGGTACGGCTACCGTGCTCGGCACGGTCCCCGCGTCACTTGCTGCCGAGGAGGCCAAGATCCCCACAATTGCGGGCCCCGATCCTGCCACCAAGACCCCGAGCTTCAAGGCGCCGCCGGGCAGCGTCGATACCCACACCCACATCTTCGGGCCGGCATCGACCTACCCGTTCTCGCCAACTCGTCCCTACACCCCGCCCGACGCGTCGCTGGAGATGTTCCGAGCGCTGCATGCGAAGATTGGGGTCGAGCGCGCGGTCATCGTCAATGCTACGGTCCACGGCACCGACAATCGCGTCGTCACCGACGCGATTGCGCAGAGCAACGGCAATTACAAGGGCGTCGCCAACATCAATGCGGCGATGTCGGAGGCCGACCTTGCAGCGCTCGGCAAGGCCGGCATCTGCGCCTGTCGGTTTGCCTTCCTGCGCCGGCTCGGCGGGGTTGGTGACATGAAGGTGTTTCGCACGCTGGTCGACCGTGTCGCGGCGATCGGCTGGCATGTCGACATCTACCTCGAGGCCGGTACGATCCAGGAGTTCGTGCCGATCCTGAAGGCGCTGCCGGTGACGTATGTGATCGACCACATGGGTACGATCAGCGCCGCGAAAGGCATCGACGACGCGGAGTTCAAGGCGCTGCTCGACCTGCAGGCCGGCGACGACAGGTGCTGGGTCAAGATCACCGGTCCGGAGCGCGCTTCCGCCGGTGCACCGTTCCACGACGCCGTGCCGTTCGCCCGGAAGCTGATCGACAACGCGCCGGATCGCGTCATCTGGGGCACCGACTGGCCGCACCCGAACGTCAAGATCATGCCCAATGACGGTGATCTGGTCGATCTGATCCCGCTGTACGCCCCGGACGCCGCCGTTCAGCGAAAGCTGCTTGTCAGCAATCCCGAACGGCTGTTCAAGTTCGAGCCCAGGAGCTGAGTCACAACCGGCTCGAGCTTCAAGCCCCTCATCGACAGGACCGATCATGACTGCCACGACCCTCGCCGCCGACAGCAAAGCAGGCAGCCGCCGCGCCTGGTGGAAGGAGCTGTGGGTCCAGGTCATGATCGCGATGGCTGCGGGCATCCTGCTCGGCGCGGTGAAGCCGGATCTCGGCGCGCAGATGCAGCCGCTCGGCGATGCCTTCATCAAGGCGATTCGGATGCTGATCGCGCCGATCATCTTCTGCACGGTGGTGAACGGCATCGCCCACATGGCGGACATGGCCAAGGTGGGCCGCGTCGCGATCAAGGCGCTGGTCTATTTCGAGGTGATCACGACGCTCGCGCTGATCATCGGGCTCGCCGCAGTCAATCTCTTCCAGCCCGGCGCCGGGATGAACATCGACCCGGCCACGATCAACTCCGCGGTCATCGAGCCCTACGTCAAGCAGACCGCGGCCGTCGGCCTGGTGCCGTTCCTGCTCAACATCATCCCGCAAACCTTCGTCGGCGCGTTCGCGGAAGGCAACATCCTGCAGGTGCTGTTCATCTCGGTCATGTCAGGCTTTGCGTTGATCTGGCTCGGTGATCGCGCCAAACCGGTGACCGACGTGATCGAGGTCGCCGGACAGATGATCTTCGGCGTGGTCAGGATCGTGATGTGGGCAGCGCCGCTCGGCGCCTTCGGCGCCATTGCGTTTACCGTCGGCAAGTTCGGCATCGGCTCACTGGCGAAGCTCGGCCTGCTGCTCGGCAGCTTCTATCTGACCTGCCTGATCTTCATCGCCGGGGTGCTCGGTCCCATCGCCGCCTTTACCGGGTTCAGCGTCTGGAAGCTGATCCGCTACCTCCGCGACGAAGTGCTGGTCTGCATCGCGACCACCTCGTCCGAGACGGTCTTGCCGCGGATGCTGGCCAAGATGGAGGCCGCAGGCTGTGAGCGCAGCATCGTCGGGCTGGTGATCCCGACCGGCTATTCGTTCAATCTCGACGGCACCTGCCTCTACCTCGCCACTGCCGCGGTCTTCCTGGCGCAGGCCACCAACACCCAGTTGGACATCGGTCATCAGATCGGGCTGCTGCTGATCCTGCTGGTGACATCCAAAGGTGCGGCGGGCATCGCCGGCGCCGCCTTCGTCGTGCTGGCCGCAACGCTCGCGGCCACCGGCACCATCCCCGTCGCCAGCGTCGCGCTGGTGCTCGGCATTCATCGCCTGATGTCGCAGGGGCTGACGCCAACCAACCTGATCGGCAACGCAGTGGCGACCATCGTGATCGCGAGGTGGGAGAACGCGCTGGATACGACGCGCTTGAAGCAGGCGCTCGATGGCGACGAGACGGAAATTGTTGCAAATTGAAATCATCGGCGCAGGCACGACGCTGCTCTCGCCGCATTGATGCCGGTCAAATGGCGCATGACCTAAAATTAATAGTTCTGCTCTTCGTTCGACCGGCACGCTCAGCTAATAAGTAGCGGCGAAGCGGTGGATGCAGATTGCACCGCCGCTCAGCGAGAAACGATCGGACATGGTCGATGAGCGAACGCCCGGGAACAACGGTCCCGACGCATCACGCCATGTGCCGGACGGTCATTCGGAGACGATCATGAACAAACAGCTGCTGCTCAAACTTCACCGCTGGATCAGCCTGGCCTTCGCGCTGCCGCTGCTCGTGATCATCGTCACCGGCCTGATTCTCTCCTTCGAGCCGATCGCCCAGGTCGCGGCGGTGAAGCCCGGAAGTGTCGATCCGGCGCGCGTCGTCGCGCTGATCAAGCAATATGATCCTGAAGGCAAGGCGCGCGGCATCTCCATCAATCCGGCGACACAGCATCTGACCCTGCAGGGCCGGCCCGGCACCGAGCTCGACATGACCACGGGTGCGGTGGCAGACAAGCCCGTCACGGGAAGCTTGTTTCAGTGGGCCCGCATGACCCATGAGCACCTGATCGGGATCGAGGGCCTCACGACGATCTCCACCATCGGCATGATCGTCATCATGATCATCGGCATCCTGATGGGGCTGCCGCGGCTGCGCAACACGCTCTCCGGCTGGCACAAGGGCGCGGCGTGGTTCACGCTGCCGCTGATCCTGCTGAGCCCGCTGACCGGGCTCCTGCTCGATCCCAGCAACAGCTTTTTCAGCACGCCGTCGGCGGCGACCAAGCGGATCACCCTGCCGGACGTGGTCAGCATCGTCGCCAAGGATCATGACCTCGCCACCGTCAACATGATCGGCAATCGCGGCGGGCGGATGTTGGCGCGGATCATCGAGGGCGACGAGCTGCGCGCCTACGCCGTCACCGCGGACGGTCTCTCTGCGCTGCCGCGCAACTGGGTGCGGCTGCTGCACGAAGGCAATTGGTCGCTGATCGGCAGTGCCGCCAATGTGCTGATCTCGGTCGTGCTGCTCACGCTGCTGGTCACCGGCGTGCTGATCTGGACGCAGCGCCGGCTGCGGCGGCCGAAGCGGACAAGAGACGCATCGGCCAAGCCGGCCGTCGCGTCATCCGCGATCTCCTGATCACGGCCGTCTGGCGGCCGTTCCAAGCGGACGCCGCGCGGCGGAGGTCGAGACGGCGCCCGTCCGCCGCTTTGGTCCCGCTCCTGTCCGTCCATAGGCCGCGGTGAACACCTTGATTCCGCCCTCGATCTGGGCACGGTACACGGCCGCGCTCGGTGCCTTCATGGACAGCGCCCATGTCAGCGGCAGCCGGCCCTGGATCAAGGTGAGGAATTGCGTGGCGGCGAGCCTGGCATTGGGGACATCGATCAGCCCCTGCGCCTCCGCCGCGCGTAGAAACGCCGCGACCTCCGCCTCGCAGCGGTCCGGCCCCGCTGTCATGAACGCTTCGGCAATCGCCGGATAACGAGAGGCGCAGGACATCACGAGCCGGTGCATCGCCAGCCCCCGGCCGTCGAGAAACATCGCCAGGAAGCGGCGTGCGATCTGGCGCAGGTCGCGCTCGAGGTCGATGGGCCGCCCGTCCCGGATCCACAGCTGCTCACCCATGCTTCGGCAATCCGCCTCGACCAAAGCGAGCAGCAGCGCGTCCTTGTCGGCGAAATGACCATAGACCGTCGCCTTCGACACGCCGGCATGGCGCGCGATCGCATCCACGCTGGTGGTGTCGAAGCCGCCCGCCATGAACAGCGTCCGCGCGCTCGCGAGAATCTGCGCGTGCTTGCGCTCCGTGCGCGCAGAGCCTGCGACTGCAGGTGATGGCGCTGCATGCGAAGAAGATGTGACCATGCTTCTCCCTATCATCAACGTGACTTGACTCAAGCCTGACACGCGCCGCATGTTCCCTCAAGAAGAACGAAACGGTTTAGTTTTATGAAGAATCATGTCCGGATGTTTCAGGTCTTGCGGGGGCCTATCCTGAGACGTGGCGCAGCTTCTGCGCCGCTCGGCGTCGTCGGCTGTAGTGTGCTGCTTGCATCCTGCGCCATGGGGCCCGACTTCATGTCGCCCGATGCGCCGGCCGCGACCGGCTACGTCGCCGAGCGGCGCCTCGCAGCAACGGCGAGCGCCACCACGCCCGGCGGCAATGCGCAGAGCTTCGCTCCCGGAAGCGACCTGCCCGGCACATGGTGGGCGCTGTTTCATTCCCGGCAGATCAACGCCTTCGTCGAGGAGGCGATTCGCAACCACCCGGACGTCGAGGCCGCTCAGTTCGCGCTGCGCGCCGCACGCGAGAATGCGCTCTCACAACAAGGCGCGCTGTTTCCGCAAGTCAGCGCGAGCGGATCGGCCGAGCGCACGCAGGCGTCCAGCACGCAGCAGGGACAGTGGCCCGGCCAAACCTCGCTCTACACGCTCTACGGTGCCTCGGTGAGCGTCAGCTATGCGCTCGATCTATGGGGCGGCACGCGCCGACAGGTCGAGGCGCTGCAGGCGCAGGCCGACTATCAGGCGTTCAAGATGGAGGCGACCTATCTGGCGCTGACCGCCAATGTCGTCACGGCTGCGATCACCGACGCCTCGCTGCGCGACCAGATCGCGGCGACGGAAGAGATCATCAAGGCCGAAACCGATCAGCTCGGCCGCATCCAGCGTCAGTTCGACGTCGGCGCCATCTCCAAGTCCGACGTGCTGTCCCAGGAGGCGACCCTGGCGCAGGCCAAGGCCACCTTGGCGCCGCTGCAGAAGCAACTGGCGCAGCAGCGCAATCAGCTGATGGCCTATCTCGGCCGGCTGCCGAACCAGGACCGCGGCGAGCACGTGACGTTGGCGGAGCTGAAGCTGCCGCGCAAGCTGCCGGTGTCGCTGCCCTCCTCGCTCGTTCGTCAGCGTCCGGACATAAGGCAAGCCGAGGCGACGTTGCACCAGGCCACCGCAACGGTCGGCGTCGGCATTGCCAATCTGCTGCCGCAGCTGACCTTGTCAGGCAGCTACGGCGCGAGCGGATCGGAACGGCTGTTCTCGCCGACGACGATCGTGTGGGACGCAGCCTCCAGCGTCAGCCAGAAGCTGATCGACGGCGGCGCGCTCTATCACACCAAGGAGGCGAATGTCGCGACATTCGAGCAGGACCTGTCGCTCTACAAGAGCACGGTCATCACTGCGTTCCAGAACGTCTCCGACTCGCTGCGCGCCATCCAGTACGACGCCGAGGCCTTGAAGGCCCAGGCCGCCGCCGAGAAGGCCACCGCCGACAGCCTCGCCATGGCGATCGAGCAGTTCAAGAGCGGAGCCGTGCCCTACGCCAACGTCATCACGGCGCAGCAATCCTATCTCAACGCGCGCGTCTCCCGCATCAAGTCGCAAGCCACGCGCTTCACCGACACCGCGGCCTTGTTCCAGGCGCTCGGCGGCGGCTGGTGGAATCGCCAGGACGAGACCCCGGCGGCGCTGCCGCGTGCCAATCCCGGCTATTTCGCCGGCCCCAATCGCACGACCCAGGAAGCAATGTAATGAAGAAGCGCATGACGATCATGCTGGCCGCGATGGCCGTTCTGTTCGGCGGCCTCTACGGCTTTCAAACCTTCAAGGGCGTCATGATCGCCAAGGCCATTGGCGCCATGGCGAACCCACCGCAGACGGTCTCGACAGTGGTCGCGCAGAGCGCGCCGTGGCGCACCGGCCTCACCGCGATCGGCTCGCTGCGCGCCGTCAACGGCGCCGATCTGGCGCTGCAGGCCGCAGGCATCGTTCAGAGCATCCAGTTCAACTCCGGCGACACGGTCGAAGCGGGCCAGCAATTGCTGCAGCTCGTTGCCACCGATGACGTCGCCAAGCTGCAGTCGCTGCAGGCAACGGCGGAGAACTACGGCATCGTCGTCAAGCGCGACGAGGAGCAGATCAAGTTCAATGCGGTGAGCCAGGCCACCCTCGACACCGACCGCGCCAATCTGAAGAACGCGCAGGCCCTGGTGGCGCAGCAGAAGGCGATCGTCGAGCAGAAGACGTTGAAGGCCCCCTTCGCCGGCCGGCTCGGGATCCGCGCCGTCGATCTCGGCCAGTTCCTCAGTGCGGGCACGTCCATCGTAACCTTGCAGAGTCTCGATCCGATCTTCGTCGACTTCTATCTGCCGCAGCAATCGCTCGCCGACATCCGCATCGGCCAGAACGTCGACGTCGTCGTCGATGCCTTCCCCGGCGAACGCTTCACCGGTCAGATCTCGGCGATCAACGCCAAGGTCGATTCCTCGAGCCGCAACGTTCAGGTCCGCGCCACCCTGCACAACGAGTCCGCGCGGCTGCTGCCGGGCATGTTCGCCAAGGTCGAGATCGCGATCGGCAAGCCCGAGCAGCTCGTCAACGTTCCGCTCACGGCCGTTGTCAGCAATCCCTATGGCGACCTCGTCTACGTCGTCGACGATCTCAAGGACGGTCAGGGCAAGGCGCGGCAGATGTTCGTCAAGAGCAAGCCGGCAAAGGGCGACCGGATCGCGATCACCGACGGCGTCAAGCCGGGCGAGACGGTGGTGATCGCGGGGCAGATCAAGCTGCGCAACGGCAGCCCGGTCAAGGTCGACAATTCGCACGTGCCGGTCGCCGAAGCCGCGCCTGATGTCGTCGATCAATAGACCCGTCCAGCCCTGAGCCATCATCCATGCGATTCACAGACATCTTCATCCGCCGGCCAGTGCTGGCGCTCGTGGTCAGCGCGCTGATCCTCGTGCTCGGCCTGCGCTCGATGACGACGCTCGCCATTCTGCAATATCCGCGCACGCAGAACGCGATCGTCACGGTGAGCACGGCTTATGCCGGCGCCGACAGCGACATCATCGCCGGCTTCATCACGACGCCGCTGGAGAACGCGATCGCCCAGGCCAACGGCATCGACTACATGACCTCGACCAGCGTCACCGGCAGCAGCACGATCACGGTGAACCTGCGGCTCAACTATGATTCCGGCAAGGCGATGACCGAGATCAACGCCAAGGTGAACTCGGTGCTGAACCAGCTGCCGACCGGCACGCAGCAGCCGACCCTCACCCTGAAGGTCGGCCAGACCATTGATTCGATGTATATCGGCTTCGCCAGCGAGGTTCTGGCGCCGAACCAGATCACCGATTATCTCACGCGCGTGGTACAGCCGAAGCTGCAGGCCGTGTCCGGCGTGCAGACGGCAGAGCTGCTCGGCGCCAAGAAATTCGCGCTGCGCGCCTGGCTCGATCCCGACAAGCTCGCCGCCTACGGCCTGACAGCGACCGACGTCTCGACGGCGCTGTCGGGCAACGACTACATCTCCGGGCTCGGAACGACGAAGGGCCGGCTGGTGCAGGTCGACCTCGCGGCGGCCACCAATCTCCACTCGCTGGAGCAATACCGCAACCTCGTCGTCAAGCAGGTCAACGGCGCCATCATCCGCTTGCGCGATGTCGCGAACGTCACGCTCGGCAACGACGATTACGACAGCGCGACGCGGTTCAACGGCCGCACCGCGGTCTATGTCGGCATCCAGGTGGCGCCGACCGCCAATCTGCTCGACGTCATCAACGGCGTGAAGGCCGTCTATCCGGAGCTCCAACGCCAGCTGCCGAACGGCATCAGCAGCGAGATCCTGTACGACTCGACCGACTTCGTGAACTCGTCGATCGACGAGGTGATCCATACGCTTGTCGAGGCCATCGGCATCGTGATCGTCGTCGTATTCATGTTCCTGGGGTCGTGGCGCTCGGTGCTGATCCCGGTGATCGCGATCCCGCTGTCGCTGATCGGCACCTTCGGCCTGATGCTGCTGATGGGCTTCTCGATCAACCTGCTGACCCTGCTGGCGCTGGTACTCGCGATCGGCCTCGTCGTCGACGACGCCATCATCGTCGTCGAGGCGGTCCATCGCCTGATCGACGAGGGCGTCTCGCCGGTCGAGGCCGCGATCCAGTCGGCGCGGGCGCTGGCGAGCCCGATCATCGCGATGACCGTGGTGCTGATCGCGGTCTATGTGCCCGTCGGCTTCCAGGGTGGCCTGACCGGCGCGCTGTTCACCGAGTTCGCCTTCACCCTGGCCGGCGCCGTCACGGTCTCGGCGGTGATCGCACTCACCTTGTCGCCAATGAACTGCGCCTGGCTGCTGCGCCGGACCGAGCGCGAGTCGACGACGCTGGAAGCGCGGCTGGTCCGCGCCATCGACCACGTGCTCGAGCGGCTCGCGCACGGCTACCGCCGCTCGCTCGAAAGCGTGTTCACGACCAAACCGGTGGTCGTCGTGTTCGCGCTCCTGCTGCTGGCCATGATCCCCTGGCTCTATGTCAGTTCGACCAGCGAGCTCGCGCCGGACGAGGACCAGGGCATCGTGCTGTCGCTGACCAACTCGGCGCCTTCGGCCACGCTCGAGCAGCGCGAGTTCTACGGCCAGCAGCTGTTCGGCCTGATTGCGCAGCGTCCGGAGACCCGCACCGTGTTCCAGATCGACACCCCGACGCAGGCGATCGGCGGCTGGGTCCTGAAGCCCTGGGATCAGCGCAAGGCGACGACCAAGACCCTGCAGCCGGAATTCCAGCAGATGCTGAACGGCATCGCCGGCGCCCGCTCGGTCGCGTTCCAGCCCGCACCGCTGCCGGGCAGCAACGGCCTGCCGATCCAGTTCGTGATCGGCACCACCGGATCGTTCTCCGAGCTCAACGACGTGTCGCGCGAATTCATGAACAAGGCCCTGGCGAGCGGCAAGTTCATCTTCCTCGACACCGACCTGAAGATCGACAAGCCGCAGACGACCGTCGTGTTCGATCGTGACAAGGCCGGCGATCTCGGCCTCAAGATGAGCGATCTCGGCGGCGCGCTGGCGACGATGCTGGGCGGCAACTATCTGGATTATTTCAGCCTGGAGGGACGCTCCTACAAGGTGATCCCGCAGGTCCGGCAGAACGACCGCCTGACCGACAACCAGCTGCTCGACTACTCGATCCGCACCAGCGGCAACGCCATGGTGCCGCTCTCGACGGTGGCCCGGCTCGAGCACAAGACGATCCCCGAGTCGCTCAACCACTTCCAGCAGATCAACGCCGCGACGATCTCCGGCGTGGCGATGCCCGGCCTGGCGATGGGCGATGCGCTCGCCGCGTTGAAGGAGATCGCGACCTCGCTGCCGTCGGGCTATTCGATCGATTATGGCGGCGCGTCGCGGCAGCTGGAGAAGGAGTCCGGCGGCTTCGTCACCACCTTCGTGTTCGCGCTGATCATCATCTTCCTGGCGCTCGCCGCCTTGTTCAACAGCTTCGTCGATCCGATCATCATCCTGGTCTCGGTGCCGATGTCGCTGGCCGGCGCGCTGCTGTTCATCAGCCTCGGCATCGGCGGCGCCAGCATCAACATCTACACCCAGGTCGGCCTCGTCACGCTGATGGGCCTCGTCAGCAAGCACGGCATCCTGATGGTCGAGGTCGCCAACGAGCTGCGCGAGCACGGCAAGGACCGCACCGAGGCGATCATCGAGGCCGCCACCGTCCGCCTGCGGCCGATCCTGATGACGACGGCGGCGATGGTGCTCGGCGTCATCCCGCTGATCACCGCGAGCGGCGCCGGCGCGGTGTCGCGCTTCAACATGGGCCTCGTCATCGCCACCGGGCTCGCCATCGGCACCCTGTTCACGCTGTTCGTGGTTCCCGTCGCTTATGCGCTGATCGCCCATCGAGGCACAGCGCACCAGGTGGCGGCACATGGCGGAGAGGCGCCGGCCGTGCCTTGAAAATCTAGTAAGATCAGGCTGTTGATGGCTGAGCCAGGGAGTTACATCGATCAGCATTGACAAACGATGCAGTGAAACGATATATCGTTCGTACGAAACGGAGATCATATCGTATGAGACATCATCATTGGACATTCGACCGCTCGCGCTGCGATGACGACCGCCAGGAGCGCGGCTGGGGCCATCGTGGACGTCACCATGGGCATCACGGCTTCGACGAGGCTTCCGACGAGATCCGCATGGGCGGGCGCGGCGGCGGCTTCGGTCCGCGCGGACCAGGCCTGTTCGAACGTGGTCGCCGCGGCGGCCGCGAGGAATTCGGGCGTGGCGGCGGCGGCCGTGTCTTCGGTCCCGGTGACCTGCGTAGCCTGCTGCTGTGGTTGATCGGCGAGAAGCCACGCCATGGCTATGAGCTGATCAAGGCGGTCGAAGAGCTCGTCGGCGGCGCCTATTCGCCGAGCCCCGGCTCGGTCTACCCGATCCTCAGCCTGCTCGAGGACATGGGCCAGATCGAAGCCGCTTCGGCCGAGGGCGGCAAGAAGCTGTTCGCGATCACCGAGGCTGGCCGCCAGGCTCTCAAGGATGACGCTGCGGCCATCGACGGCCTGCTCAGCCGCCTGCGCATCCTGGCTCGTTCGATGGGCGGCATGCGTCCGTCTGAACAGGTGATGCAAGCGGTTCAGACGCTGAAGATGGCGCTCAAGATGCACCGGCGCGGCTGGAGCGACGAGGAGTCGAAGCGCGTCAGCAGCATCCTCACCCGCGCCATCGCCGAGATCCAGGGCGACGACGACGCCGCGACCTGACACTCAGACACTGAAAGGAGCATCGACATGCCCCACGCCTACGCCATCGAGGTGACCGACATCGGCCCGCCCCGCGACGGCGCCGTCGGTCCGAGCTACGACTTCACCTTCACCAGCCACGACGATCTCAACGAGATCGTCGCCCGCGTCCAGCGCCGCGGCTTGTTCGACCACAATGATAGCAAGGCCTTCGTCACCGGTCTCAAACTGCTCGGCGGCGTGATGCTCAACCACCGCGGCGAGCCGCTGTTCGCCGAGTTCGGCCCGGCGTTCAAGGAGTTCATGACCAAGCTGAAATCAGGCGCGAAGGCGCAGGAGGCGGAGGCTTGAGGACTGCGCGTCGAGGCGCGCTTGTCGCTCCCCACGAAAGGTGCCCTCCCTCTCCCCGTTCTTCACGGGGAGAGGGTCGGGGTGAGGGGCAGCCGCACGGGTGGCATCAATCAAAGCAGGCAACTAACAGCGACGTCCCTCGATAGCATCCGCGGTATGGGTCCCGGCGTTCGCCGGGACGACACCGGTGATGTGGCGCAATCGTGCCACACCGCCGGGATTGGGCACGGTCCGTGCCAAACCCATCCGCGATCCCTTGTGATCCAATCCACCGCTGTCGTCCCGGCCTTGAGCCGGGACCCATACCGCGTGATGGTCGTTGTCGGAGCAGATGTCAGTCATCGCACTCCGATCAACACGCCGCCGCTACACAGGCTCCAGCACCATCAACCCCGTCGCCGTATTCGAGATCGGGATGTGGTAGTTGGAATGCTCCTTGCGGACCTTCTCCGGCAGGGTGCCGCGCGCGACCATCCAGTTCAGCAGCTCGACGCCCTGCGTGCCCGACAGCTCGACCAGCTCGGTGGTCGAGTACTTGGTGGCCCAGGCGGGATCGTCGACCATGCTGGCCATGAACTTCTCGTCGAAGTCCTTGTTGATGAAGCCGGCCCGCTCGCCGTCGAGCTGATGCGACAGGCCGCCGGTGCCCATCACCACGACGCGCTCGTCCTTCGGCCAGGCCTGAATCGCCCGCGCCAGCGCCTGGCCGAGCTTGTAGCACCGCGCAGCCGAGGGCAACGGCGCCTGCACGGTATTGACCACCACCGGCACGACGCGCACCGGCCATTTCTGGTCGGGCCAGCACAGCGCCATCGGCAGGGTGAAGGCGTGATCGACCGTCATCTCCTGACAGGTCACGAGATCGAAATCCTCCTTCACCAGATGCTCGATCAGGTGCCAGGACAATTCGCTGTCGCCCTTGAACGGCGCGGTCTGCGGGATGCCCCAGCCTTCGTCGGCATTGCTGTAGGCATCGGCCGCGCCGATCGCGAAGGTCGGCATCTTGTCGAGGAAGAAGTTGAGGCCGTGGTCGTTGTAGACCAGCACGACCACGTCGGGCTTCACCTTGGCGAGCCATTCGCGCACATGCGGGAAGCCGTCGAAGAACGGCTTCCAATACGGATCCTGCTGCAGCCCCTTGGCGATGGCGCCGCCGATGGCCGGGACGTGGGAGGTGGTGATTGCGCCTACGATCTTCGCCATGATGATTACCCCCTCGCCGCCAGAAGCTTGGCCTTGAACTGCTCCTTGGTCAGACCGGTCTGCTGCGCGCCGATGTCCTGCATGTCGAGCCCGAAGATGCCGGCGAACTTGGCGAGGTAATAGGCGTTGCCGCCGGCCTCGATCAGCTCGAGCACGTTGCGGTTCTTGATCGCCGCGCGCTGCTGCGCATTGAGGCCGTACTTCGCGCAATAGCCGTCCTCGTCGGCGACGAAGGCCTTGCGGTTGGCAGCGTCGTTGAACGAGTAGCACATCTTGTTGAGCGCATAGCCCTTGCGGGCCTGCTCGCCGTCGAAGATGGTGGTGCCGGGCACGGGCTGCCGGGCCGATGTGGCGGACATTGTAACCTCCCCTGAAAGCGTTCTGACCGGCCGCATTTGATCTGGATCAAACGCGGCGCGTTCCATGCCCGCCAGTATCGCCCGAAGACACCGCCGATAAAGGCCGCCCGCCCGATCTGATCCATGAGCCAATTCGATCATTTGGACCTCGACGGCCATCTGCTGCAGCTGCTGCTCGCCGTAACCGAGGAGGGCTCGGTGACGCGCGCCGCGCACCGGCTGGGCGTGACGCAATCGGCCGTCAGCCATCTGCTCGACAAATTGCGGGCCATCACCGGCGATCCGCTGTTCGTCAAATCCGGCCGCGGCATCGTGCCGACGGCGCATGCGCAGTTGCTCGCGCTCCGCGCCCGTGCCCTGCTCGACGACCTCCGGAGCTTCTCGCACGCCGCTGCGTTCGAGCCGACCAAGATCTCCGCGCAGGTGACGATCGCCGCCAACGACCTGCAGCGCGACCTGCTGCTACCCTCCCTGCTCCGCTATGCGCGGGCGCAAGCCCCCGGCCTCAGCCTGCGCGTGATCCCTTCGGGCGCGCCGACGCCGGAGATGCTGCGCGAGGAGCACTGCCAGCTGATCATCACGCCGCGCCCGCCCGAGGGCAGCGACATTCTGCAGAAGCGGCTGTTCGAGGACAGCTACCGGGTGTTCTACGACGCCGGCCAGCGTGAGCCGCCACAGTCGCTTGAAGACTATCTCGCCAGCGAACATGTGACGGTGGTCTACGAGCCGCGCCGGCGGCTCGACATCGACGAGGTCCTGGCCGAGCGCGGCCTCGTCAGGCGCTTCGCCGCGCAGGTGCCGGGGTTCGGCGGCATCGGTCCGTTCCTGCGCGGAAGCCGCATGATCGCGACCCTGCCGAGCCTGCTGCGCGCCTACATGCTGCGCGGCCTCAGCATTGCACCAGTGCCCGTCCCCTGCCCGCCGATGCCGATGTACATGGTCTGGCATCTGCGCCATCACGAGGACCCGCTGCATCGCTGGCTGCGCCAGCAGCTCGAGATCGTGGTGGCGCCGAGCCTCGCCGCCGCAGCCGAGCACATGCCGGTGACGGTCTAGTCAGGGGGCGCCTCACTCCGGCGCGTGGCAGACCGCCTCGACATTGTTGCCGTCGGGATCGCGCACGAAGGCGCCGTAATAGTGCTGGTGATAGTGCGGCCGCAGTCCCGGCGCGCCGTTGTCAGTTCCACCCGCCGCGATCGCCGCCCGGTAGAACGCGTCGACCGTCGCGCGATCCTTGGCGTGGAAGGCGACGTGTGTCGAGGTCGCAGCCGTCCCGCCGGTGCCGATCCAGAAATCCGGCCGGCCCTCACCGAAGCCGGCGTGCTCACCATGACCTCCGGTCTGTTCGTTGGTGATCTCCATCATGAGCACATAGCCGAGCGGCGCCAGCGCGGCGGCGTAGAACGCCTTGGCGCGCGCGAAATCGGAAACGGGAAAACCGACGTGGTCGAGCATGACGATCCTTTCGTGCCGTGATCCGCCAACGATAAAGCGGCCGTCCGGCGATCGCAACGTCACGCAATCATCGCGCAACGATGCGACGCGCCGTCGCCAGGCCACTCGCCAGCGCTGCCTCGACCGTGCCCATGTCCCGTCCCTGATACAACGCCTCACCGGAGATCAGCACCGGGCCGCCGTCCCAGGACGCGAGCACGTCCTGCGCCTGACGCGTCGCGAGCGTCGCGTAGGAATAGGCGCCGCGGGCAAACGGATCCTTGCTCCAATCGGTGACATGCGCTGCCGCCAGCTCCTGCCTGAGAACGGTCACGGGCTTCGCGAAAATATCGGCAAGCGCCACGAGTCCGGCTTCGATCAACGCGGCCTGGTCGAGCGCCTCGAAGGCACGGGTGGGCGGACCGGCGCGCCAGCCGGTCAGCACGGCATGATCGCTCGGGTGCTGCGTCCACCACACCGGCACGTCTGCGTCCGACAGCACGAACAGAATGTCCGACAGGTCATGCGCCGGCATCGCCGTCCACCAGCGCCGCTCGAAGCGCAGCAGCAGCTTGATCACATTGCCGAAGCCGATTTCGGCGCAGGCCGCCAGCTGCGCCCGCATCGCCGCGGGCAGCGTGATGGACGATAACAGCGGCAGCGGCACGGTGAGAATGACGACGTCGCCGCGATAGGTCTGGCCATCAGCACAGCGGACGAGCGCTCCACCATCCGCGCTCTCGATCGCCGTCACGATCGACTGGAACGCAAACACCACATCGCGCGCGCGGCACTCGGCGACGAGATGATCCAGCAGCGCGCCGTAGCCCCTGACGATGCGCGTCTGCGCGCCGCGATCGCCGCCCATCCACTCCTCGCGCAGCGCCAGCACGCTGGCGCGATCGGGATCGGCGGCATCATAGCCCTGCACCATCCCAAGCACGGAATCGCGCAGGGCCGCAAACTCGGGACCCGCGAAATGACGCGCGAGCAGCGTGGTGACGGTGAGGTCTTCATCGAGCCTGGCCAGCACCTCGTGCAGCCGGTCCATTTGCGCATCCGCAGGGTCGCCGCGCGAGAACCTTCCGTTCGCGACATGCCAGCGCTCGCCTTCGATCGGCTGCGCCGAGAGCCCGGCCTCGGCCAGCAGCCGATAGGTGACCGGTGCGTCACCGTGAATGAACTCGGCGCCGGCCTCCGCCCTGTATCCGAACGCGTCTTCGCTGAGCGGATGAATCCGGCCGCCGCAGCGCTCGCGCGCTTCCAGCAGCGTCACCCGGCGGCCGGCGCGCGACAGCTCGCGTGCGGCCATCAGTCCCGCGGCGCCGGCGCCGACGATGATGACGTGATCGCGTCTCTCAGCCATGGCTGGCCTGCGCCGGCACGGCGGCGGAGTTGGTGATCTTGTAGCGCAACCACAGCGCTCCGCGTTCCAGTGCCGTCGTGCTTTCGAGCGTCATCGCCGTCACAGGCGCGCGCTGGTCGGACTCGGCCTCCGTGGAATCGAACACCATTGGCGAGCCCTTCGCACCGTCCACGGCCGGACACAGCACGAGATTGAGCTCGTCGACCAACCCGGCGCGCAGGAACGCGCCGTTGACATGGCCGCCCCCTTCGAGCAGCAGACGCTTGACGCCGAACTCGCGCGAGAGGATGTCGAGGACGCGCGGCAGATCGAGCGAGGTCTCGCCGGCGAAGATGTAGGAGACGCCCTCGCTGCGCAGACCTGCGAGATGGGCATCCGATACGGCTTCCGTGAGCACGACGACGATCGGATCGCCGCCGATGTCGGAACGCCCCCAGCAGATCTTGCCCTCGCCATCGAGCACCACGCCATAGGCCTTGGCCTCGCGCCTCGCGATCCAGTTCTCGCGCGGGAAGCGTTCGGTGGTCGTCGCAGGATAGGTTGTGCCCTTGGCAAATTCCTGGCCGGTGACGCGGCCGATCAGCCAGGCATCGCCGCCGAGTTGCTCGTGGACCTGCTCGAACAGGTCGCCCGAGCCCTTTGGCCTCCAGCGGCTCGGCCAGGTCCGGCCATCGACGCTCGAGGCCATCAGGCAGATCACGTCCGGTTTCATGGGTACTCCTCTCAGCGCTCAACGAATATCGCTCCCGCGGGCTTGTCAACGAAGCGGCGTAATTTTCGTTCGATGGCGGCCATGCCCCTCTGCGTGCCGTCACCGGCCCCCGGCGCTGTCACGGCGCAGATCCATGCGCTAGATTCTGGGAAACGGAGCAGATCATGCACGGCGCGGGGCACGGACGAAACGCCATCGGCATGCGGAACGTCGCATTGCTCGCGGCCGCGCTATCCGGGCTTGCCCTTTGCATCGCCGGGTTATGGCGACTCGAAGCCGCGCGTGACGGCGTGACCATCACTCAGCTCCAGGCCGGCACGACACCGATCACCGTCTACCGGCGCGAAGGGCCGACCGCATCGCCGGTGGTCGTGATCGCGCACGGCTTCGCCGGCTCGCGCCAGTTCATGGAGGCCTATGCGCTGACCTTGGCGCATGCCGGCTATCTCGCCGTGTCGTTCGACTTCGAAGGCCATGGCCGCAATCCGACGCCGATGTCCGGAGACGTCACTCGCGTCGACGGCACCACGCGCAAGCTGATGGCCGAGATCGGCCGCGTCACCGACGCCGCCTTGGCATTGCCGGGCGCCGACGGCCGCGTCGCGCTGCTCGGGCATTCGATGGCATCCGACATCATCGTGCGCCAGGCGATCGCCGACCCGCGCATCTCGGCCACGGTGGCGATCTCGATGTTCTCCGAGGCGGTCACGGCCAGCGCGCCGCGCAATTTGCTGGTCATCACCGGCGAATGGGAGGGCGCGCTCCGCCGCAACGCATTGCGCAACCTGCAGCTCGCCGATCCCGCCGCGCGTGAAGGCGATACCGTGGGTGATCCCGCCGCGGGCAACCGGCGCCGCGCCGTCGTCGCCCCCGACGTCGAGCATGTCAGCGTGCTGTATTCGACGACGGCGCTGCGCGAGGCGCGCGACTGGCTCGATCAGGTGTTCGGCCGCGCCAGCACCGGCCCGGTCGCCGCCACGGGCGGCGCGATCGCACTGCTGCTCGCCGGCATCGTCCTGCTGGCGTGGCCTCTCGCCGAGCTGCTGCCGAACGGCGATGTGCCGCCGCCTCCGATGGCGTTGCGCAGCCTGGCCATCGCCACGCTGGTTCCGGCAGTGCTGACGCCGCTGGTGCTGCGATTGGTCAATACACGCTTCCTGCCGGTGCTGGTCGCGGACTATCTCGCCGTGCATCTGTTCGTGTATGGCACGCTGTCGCTGGCGCTGCTGCGCTGGTACGGGGTTCGCTTCGGTCGCGTGGCATGGTTTGCTGCGCTCGCGCTCGCCGCCTATGGCATCCTCGTATTCGGCGGTGCGCTCGACCGCTATGTCGCGTCCTTCATGCCGATCCCCGCCCGCCTCCCGATCATCGCCGCCATCGCCGTCGGCGCCATCCCTGCCATGCTCGCCGACAGCATCGCCAACCAGGGCGGCCGCGCCGCATGGTGGCGCACGCTCTGGATCAGAGCCGCCTTCCTGGCCTCGCTCGGCGGCGCGGTCGCGCTCGATCTGCGCAGGCTGTTCTTCCTGCTGATCATCATCCCCGTCATCGTGCTGTTCTTCATCGTGTTCGGACTGATCGGCGGCTGCGTCGGCCGCAGGACCGGTTCGCCCACCGCCGCGGGCATCGGCCTCGGCCTGATCCTGGCGTGGGCGCTCGGCGTGTCGTTTCCGATGTTCGCGCCGGGCTAGCCTGGCGCTGCAGCGCATCGACAACGAGGCTCGCAATCATATCAGAACCAGCACCAGCCGCCTTGGCGCGCCGGAGGACAGCGGCACTTTCCCCCCGTCGAGGAGGCGAAGCTCTTCACGCGACGGCACGCGGTCGCGCGTCCGGAGCATCGCTGCGCGCCGCCGCAGATAGAGCGCAACGCGCAGGTCGAGCCAGAGCCGGACATGGAGGCCGAGCAGGATCAACTCGTTTGTCATCAAAACGTCTCTTCACAATTGCCGGCCGCGATCTGAGGTGAGCCTGCCACCTACCGCCCCGGAGCGAATGAAATTGCGATCAGACGGGCCCGCCGGGACACGACGGGCCCGTCTGCCGAACTAACTCAGGCCATGCGCCGCCTTGATGATGTCTGCGGCGCGCTCGCCGATGACGACGCACGGCGCCATCGTGTTGCCGCTGGTGATCTCCGGCATGATCGACGCATCGGCGATGCGCAGCCTGTCGACCCGGGAAGGGCTTCGCGCTTCACGAGCCTGTTGAAGGCCCAGCTGCAACGACAGACCGATGTCGAGACCTTCTTCGCGCAGGCGCCCGCGATGAATCCCGCGCGGTCCCTGATCAAGGGCACGATCCGCGGCGTCCACGTCGAGGAAATCGAGGAGCCGACGATGCGGGATATCCGTTACCTCGACAAGCTGATCGATGAGCTGGCGAAGGGCAAGGCCATCGACAAGATCCTGCGCAAGCCATGATCGCGCCGCTGGCCCGGCTCAGTCCTGCTCCTGCCCGGGCGCCTTCCGCAGCATGAAATGACCGAAGGCGGTGGCGATCGGCTTGGCGGCATCGTCCTGCCAGGCCCGGGCCTCGAACGCGACGACGCGTCGGCCCTGCTTGACGATCGAGGCGGAGGCGATGCTGTCGAGCGCACGGCCCGAACGCAGGTAGTTGATGGTGAGGCCGATCGGCTTCGGCGGGGACACGCCGAGTTCGCGCATGACGGTGACGATCGCGGCCGTCTCCAGAAACGCACCGGTCATGCCGCCATGAATGGCGGGAAGTACGGGATTGCCGATGATCTGGCGCGAGAACGGCATCACCAGGGTGTCGTTCTCGCCGAGCCGAATGCCGAGACAGCGCGCAAACGGACTGGTGGCAAACAGCCCCGTGGCATCGTCGGGGGCTTCGAGCGGCGGCGGTGCCCCGGTGAAGGCCGGGCGATCGGTCAGCATGTTGGTGCGGTTGGCGCCGATCATGAAGCAGGCCGTCGCGGTCGCAACCGGATCGCTCTCCTCCTCCTGAAAGGCTGTGGCACGCACGAAGGCGATCGAGCGGGTGACGCGGTAGCACACCGCATGCGCCTGGATGTCGACACCCGGCGCCGCCGGTTTCTGATAGTCGATGCGCAGGTCGAGCGTGGCGATCGCCCGGCTGCCGTCGAGCGCGAGCTGCACCGCCATGCCGCAGCTCTCGTCGAGCATCGCGGTGACGACGCCGCCATGGATCACGCCGGTGTCGCTGTCGCCGACGAACACCTCGCGATAGGGCAAGGTCGACCAGGCCTCGCCTGGGGCGAAGCGGTCCATGCGCAGCCCGCTGATATGGCCATAGACCGATCGGCGATGCCGGATCGCTTCGGCGAGTTCATCGAAAGCAGGCGTTGCCGTGGTGGTCGGAGTGTCGGACATGGTCGAGATGTAACGCATGATCGGGACGGCGCGCGAGGTATTTTCCGGACCCTCGCCGTGTGAGAGCTTCCGTGGTCCGTCCGCGTCATGATCGTGCAGTGGGACCCGCTCATTCTCGGCCACATGACGCGGCACAACTTTCGGGTGCGACCTGCGCCCACGGCACCTGCGATGTGCGTGTCTTTGTAGTTGCGCAACGACGCCATATGCGCGCCCCCCGCAAATCTACGTGCTTCAAATCGCGAGGGAGCACGGCGCGCTTAGAACATTGGCAACCTTAATATGGTCATAATGGTCTCAACCGAATCCCGGAGACCTGTCGATGCACAAATCCCCCAAGACGCCGGACGTCCCGCCGAAGAGCGGCACGGCCTCTCTACGTATCATCATGAGCCTGGCGCTCGCAGCCAGCGCCGGCGTGATCTGGTGGAGCGGCGGCGGGGCCAACAGCTTCTCGTTGGGAGGCAACGGATCGCCTTCGCTGGAGACCCGCGTCGCCGCGTTGACGTCCGAGCTCACCCAGCTCAAGGCGGAAACCGCCCGGCTGCGCGACCGCCAGAACGATGCCTCCGGCGAGCTGATCCAGCTGCGCGCCAGCCTCACCAGCACCGAGACCGGCCTCGCGACGCTGCGCACCGCAGCCGACGAGACCGAGGCGCGGCGCCGCGACACGGCCGACAAGATCGAGCAGGATCTCGCGCTGCTGAAGCGGCAGGCCATCCGCCTGCGCGCCGCGCAGGAGGACACCTCGACCGAGCTGAGCGGATTGCGCGCAGCCGCAGCGACCAGCGAGATGGGCATCGAGCAGCTCCGGACCAGCACGAGCGAAATCCGTCAGCAGGTCGCGCGCATCGAGACGGCTCGCGAGGCGACGAGCTCGATCAGCCGCATGCACAAGCATCGCGTCCGGCGCGTTGCGCGCACGGCCGAGACCCAGCCGCAACAGGTTCAGCCGTTCATGATGCAATGGCCGGGCGTGGTGCCGGCGGGCCGGAACTGAGCGCCGTCCTGATCGAACGACCTGACCGCGCGCCTGTCGCGCGGTCCAACGATCGCCCCCGTCGCTACCACCAGCTCGGCTGCACCGGCCGGTAATAGGTCGGAGGCCCCCCGCGCCGGCGCTGCGGCGCCACGGGCTGGCCGTCCCAGCTGCGCTGGAAGAAATTGCCGAACCCATCATCATATTCATCGCCGCTGGCAATGACATCAACGTTGGTGGTGGGCCGGCGCGTGACGAAGCCGCCTTGCGGCTGGTTGCTCAAGACGGCGACGAATTCGGTGCGGTAGTTGGTCTCGCTCGACAGCGGCTCGTCCGAGACGATGATCGAGGAGCGCGCCACCGCGGTGGGCGCGATCCGGGCCAGCACGTCCTTCGGAATGGTGATGCGATCGAGCGCGTCCTTGGCGTCGTCGCCGTCGTCGATCGTCACCGCCGTCCAGCGCAACCCCGCGCCATTCTGCGCCACCGCCGTGAAGATATGGGTCCCGATCGGCCGGTCGGGATCGCGGATCGTGACCGGCGACTCCAGCGAGGTATCGAAGACCTCGCCGCCGCCGTCGCGCGCCGGCTTGTGCGTGTTGCGCCTGACATAGAGCATCTGCGTCGAGCGGCTGATGTAGACCGACACCGGCTCGGTCGCGAGCTTGGCCTCCTCGGCCGCCTTGCCGGTTTCGGTCTTCTTCGCAGCGGCCGCCTTGGCCGCGTCCTTCGTCGTCGCGGCCACAGCGAGCTTGGCAACGGAGTCCGATTTGGCGGCCTCGAACTGCGCCGCCGCGTCAGCGGCCTTGGTCGCGGCCTTCTGCTGCGCGTCCTCGGCTTGCGCCTTGGCCTGATCGGTCTTGGCGGCGGCCAATTTCTTGTCGGCGAATTTCAACTCGGCCTCACTGCGCGCCTTGGCCTGCTCCAGCTTGCGCAAGGACGCCTTCAGCGACTTCGCATCGCGCTCGGCCGCGGCGGCAGCCGCCTTGGCCTCGTCGGCGATCCTGGCGGCGTCCTCGGCCTCGCGGCCGAGCGCGGCCGCTCGCGAGGGGGCTCCCGTGAGCGCCTCGGCAGTCGGTGCGAACAAGGCCGGATGCGAGAAGTCGACCGGCGCGACGTCGCCCGGCGCAATGATCACCCGCATGCCGATATAGGTCCTGTCGAACAGTTTCTCGGCGAAGCCGTAGGGCATGCGGACGCAGCCATGCGACGCGGCATAGCCGGGCAGCGGCCCGCCATGCAGCGCGACGCCGTTCCAGGTGATGCGCTGCATGTTCGGCATCCAGGCATCGTCATACAGTGTCGAGCGGTGGTCCTTGTCCTTCTCCAGCACGGCGAACACGCCGGCCGGCGTCTCGCGGCCGGCGACCCCGGTGGACACCGGCGCCCGCCAGATCCAGCCCTCCGCGTCGTAGAACGTGACCTTCTGCGCCTTGATCGACACGATCGCCATGATCGGATCACCATGCGCCCGCGGCGCCGTGGCTTCGGTCACGGGCGCGGGGCGGGCCTGCCGGGCGTAAGCCTCCCCCGAAAAAGTCAAGGCGACCAGCGCCGCGAGAGTCATTGAGGCCGGTCCTCGGCGACGCATCGCTGCAAGGTTCCGAGCCGCCGTGGATCGTATCGCCATGCCCTGTCCCGATTCCATGCTGTTCCGCCGCGCCGCTTCGCGCGGCGCACTTCGAATTCTATACGCTCAATCATGTCTTCGGGTTAAGTGAGGCGAAGGACCGCCCTGGAGTTACAACGCTTCCAACTCGCCACAATTGCGTCCGCCCGGGGCAGGAAATTGGACTCAAGGCCATCTTATCTCTCGCCGTCTCAACTCGCGAAGCCCGCGCTGTAGCATCCAAGCACCACTCCGGTTGCCCCTCGCTTAACGCCGAGAAGGCAGCCGAGGTCCGTTGCGGGGCGGAGATGTCCGCCGAAGCGGTGCGAAACGGGTTTGAGCTCTTCATCTGATGGGCGACGCGCTCAGATCGCACCGAATCAACCGTCGTCCAGCCTTGTCTCGCGCGCCAAGAGATCGTCGAGCACGTGCCGGGCTGCGGCAACCGCGCGATCGACGGCAGCCGTATCGGTTTGCCAGTTGCAGACGGACACCCGCATGCAGCGTCGCCCTCGCCATGTCGTGCCGCCGAAGAAGGCCTCTCCCGTGGCACAGATTTGGGCAATCACGAGGTCCGTTCGCCGATCGTGATCAGCCTCCGTCGCATCGGGGCGCGGGTCCAGAAACCGAACAAGGCCCTGGTTGATCGTGGGCTCGAACGCGACAACGGCACCAGGGAGGCTTCCGATCCGAGTGACCAGCGCATGCGCGTGCGCGCAGCTGCGGTTTACGAGATCGGCGACGCCGTCGCGGCCGAGTTGGCGGAGTGCGGCATACGTCGGCACGGCGCGACCGCGTCGCGACCATTCCGGATTCCAGTCGATCTGGTCGCGCGCACCATCGACATACATCGTATAGCTGGTGCGATGAGAAAACGCGCCGCGGTGAGCCTGCGGATCAGCAACGAAGGCGTAGCCGCAATCGAACGGCGTATTGAGCCATTTGTGCCCATCGTTGGTCCAGGAATCCGCCAGCTCGACGCCGCGTAGCAAATGCCGATAACGCGGACTCGCTGCCGCCCACAAGCCGAACGCTCCGTCCACGTGCACCCATGCACCATGCTCATGAGCGATGGGGACCAGTTCGGCAAAAGGGTCACAAGCCCCGATGTTGAGATCACCCGCCTGCAGGATCACGATGGTCGGCTGTGCCGCTTCACTGAGGGCCTGGTGGAGTGCCGACGGATCGAGCTGACCCGCATGGCTGCATGGCAGCGATCGCACCGAGTTCTTTCCGAGCCCGAGAATCCGCAACGCCCGTTCGATAGAACCGTGACGCTCGCTACTGGTGACGACGCGGATCGCCGGAGCGCCGAACAGTCCCTTCTCCTCGACATCCCACCCTGCCCGCACCAGCAGACGATGGCGTGCGGCGCCGAGACAGGTCACATGCGCCATTTGCGTGCCGGAAACGAAGGCGAAGCTGGCGGTCGCGGGCAGGCCGAACAGGCGCTTCAGCCACTCGCCGGCAATTTCCTCGATGACCGCCTCGGCGGGGCCGCACGCGTGGATCGCCGCGTTCTGGTCCCAGGCCGAGACCAGCCAATCCGCCGCAAGAGCCGCTGGCAGCGTTCCTCCAATGACCCAGCCGAAGAAGCGCGCACTCGTGCTACCGAGAATGCCGCCCTCGACGTCGCGGACCAACTCGTCGAGCACCTGCTCGGAAGGAAGCCCCTCGTCGGGCAGCGGTCCCCCCAACCGCTGCCGCAGCGCATCCAGCGTGGCAAAGGCACCGACCGGACGGAGGTCCGCTTCACAAAGGTACTTCACCGCGTGCCTGAATGCGTATTCGAGGGGCGCAGTCCACTGGTCATGCCTGGTCATCTGTCCATCTCTTGCTCTGGCCGGCGGCCTTATAGGCGTTGAAACAAGGACGATGCTTCGCTATCGGTCAAACCATGAAGGACGGCCCTCATATCGCTGCCATCGCCGCGCTCATCGGCGACCCAGCCCGCGCCAACATTCTTTCCGCTCTGATGGACGGGCGCGCCCTCACGATCAGCGAGCTCGCGCGTTCAGCTAATGTCGGGCTTCCCACCGCCAGTACGCACATCAGCAAGCTCGAAGCAGCGGGCCTCCTCCTCTCGATCAAGCAAGGACGTCATCGTTATGTCCGTCTTTCCGGTGAGGACGTCGTCCACACACTAGAGACACTGATGTTGCTCGCTGCCCGCACCGGGCATCGGCGGGTCCGCACCGGGCCCCGCGACCCGGCACTGCGCGAGGCGCGCGTGTGCTATGATCACCTCGCCGGCGCACGCGGCGTGCAGATGTTCGAAAGCATGGTGCAGAGCCGGCTGTTGGAATGCGGCGGCGGCCACGTCAGACTGACGAACGCGGGGCGACGCTTCGCGGAGCGGTTCGGCATCGACCTTGGTGAACATCAGACCAAGGACAGCGTGACCTGCGTCAGTTGTCTCGACTGGAGCGAACGGCGCGACCATCTCGCCGGCCGGCTTGGCTGTGCCTGCCTATCGCGGATATTCGCACTGAAGTGGGCGCGGCGCGACAAGGACAGCCGTGCCGTACTCTTCAGCGCAAACGGACTGCGTGAATTCAACCGCCTATTTCCGATCTGACTCGCATCCGATCGCGCTCCGGGGACGAAAGTATGCCAGTCGAATTTGTTCTCGTCGCGGGTCCAATGGTCAGGGCATCCAGCTGGAAGCCGACGGCCGACCGACTACGCGCAGCTGGATGCGTAGTACAGGTGCCCGATATCCTCGCCCAATGCGCTGTTCCACCCGCCTGGAGCGACTGGACTCGACATCTTCTCGATCAGATCACGCCGTCTGAAGAGCTGATCCTGGTCGGGCACAGCTCGGCGAGCGCGCTCGTCGCCGACCTCGCAACGAGGTTGCCGGCACGGGCGATCATCATTTTCGACGGCGACATCCCGCCGCCAGAGGGGCGCGCCGGACCTGTTCGGCCTGCCCTTCACGATTTCATCCGAAGCATCGCTGCATCCGACGGAACACTGCCGGTCTGGTCCCGCTGGTTCTCACGGCATCCCGATCGTGCCGCAATCATTGGACTGGATCATCTTGCCCTCGATCCTGTCGCCCTTGCGGAATTCGAGATTGGGCTACCACGGATGACGATCGGTTGGTTCGATGACGTCATCCATCTGGCGCCGTGGCATCATGTCCCGGCTGGTTATGTTCAGACGTCCCCCATATACGACCACGCCAGCGCAGAGGCGCGAAGGCGTGCTTGGCCTGTGGTGAGGCTGCGCGGAACTCATCTGCATCCCACCCTGAATCCGACCGAGTCCGCGAATGCGATCCTATCACTCGGGCGAGAACTCGAGGTGGCAAGCAGCGGCTCTGGGATTAAAGCTGCTTCTCGAAAAACAGGTCCGGATACGGATCGTCGTTGAAGCGCTCGATCTCGGTCCAGCCGGTCTTGCGATAGAGCTGCTGGGCCTCGGCCAACGCGCTGTTGGTGTCGAGCCGCAGCCTCGTGATCGACAGCCTTCGCGCGGCGTTCTCGGCCGCATCCATCAGGCGGCGGCCGAGGCCGAGGCCGCGCGCGGCGGGGGCGACCCAGAGCCGTTTGATCTCGGCGACATCGCGGCCGCTGCCCTTCAGCCCGACGCAGCCGAGCGGCAGGCCATCGGACAGCGCGACGAAGAACGCGCCGCGTGGGGCCATCATGTCCAATGCGTCGGGATCGCGCGACAGCGCCACGTCGTAGCCGCGCGCGAAGCGGCGTGACAGCTCGGCATAATATTCGTTCAGACAATAGCGGGCCGGTTCACCACGCGGATCGACCTCCTCGATGGCGGTGCGATCGCGGCCGAGCGCGGCCCCCACCATGTCCATCGCGGCCAGCAGCGCCTCGCGCTGGCTCGACCGCGCCAGCATGGCCTGGGCCTGCGCGTTGGAGAGCGTCTCATAGGCCTCGAACTCGCGGCGGCCGGCGGCGGTGAGCTTGGCGATGCGGCGGCGTGCGTCGTCAGGGTGCGGTTTCGTCGTGACCAGCCCCTCCTCCTCGAGGCTGCGCAGGAACCGGCTCATCAGGCCGGAGTCGAGCGCGAGATAGTCGCGGAGATCGGCGACGTCGCTGCGGCCGTGGCCGATCGCGTTGAGCACGCGCGCCGCGCCGAGCGGCCGGCCGCGGCCGAGAAACGAGGTGTCGAGCGCGCCGACCTCCGAGGTGACGGCGCGGTTGAAGCGGCGGACGCGGGCAATGGGGGCGAGCATGATATCTGACTTAGGTCAGATATCATGCCTTTGTCAATTGGGTGGGAGCAGCCGGCCCAACCTCCGCCGTCATCATCATCGCAGGCGGATGATCCAGTACGCTGCGGCGATCATCATAAATCGAGAGGCGGCGGCGTACTGGATGCCCGCCTTCGCGGGCATGACAGCGGAGTTGAACAAACGGCGACGTCACACCGCGGCGACGTGACACCTCGCGGGAAGGTCGCGCCCCGCAGCCGCCCCAGCACTCCCGCCCAACAAAAAGGGCGGCCCGGCCGCCGGCCGAAGCCGGTTGCCGGACCGCCAGGTTTTCCCCGGGAGGAACTGCGATCAGTTCAGAAGCTTCGCGACGTTGTCCTTGGTCACGAGATCGAGGCCGGTGTAGATCACGTCCGGCACCTTCTCGCCCTTCTTGATCGCGAGCAGCGTGTCCATCGACTTCTCGCCCATCTCGAACGGCCGCTGGCCGGTCAGCGCGTTGGAATAGCCGTCGCGCAGCAGCTCGAGCTGCATCTTCAAGGTGTCGGCGACGACGAGCGTCAGCTTGCCGGCGTCGATGTCCTTCTTGTTCTTGTTGACGAAGGCCTTGTAGCCCTCGGGCGCGAACATCGGCCAGCCGCCGATCGGCACGATGGCGCCGAGGTCGGGGGTCGCGGTGCGGAGGTCGGCCATCTGCTGCACGGCGAGCGCCGGATCGTCGTTGCAGAAGGTCGGCGAGCCCGCGACTTCCGTCCACTTCGAGCCCTTCAGCGCCTCACGCACGCCGTCGACGCGCTCGGCGAGATTCTTGGCGCCCGGACCGCCGGAGACCACCGCATATTTGCCGCCGTCAGGCCGGAGCTCGCGCAGCTGCTTGCCGAGCGCGAGGCCAAAGTCCTTGTTGTTGGTGCCGATATAAGCGAGGCGCTTGGAGCCCGGCGCGTCGGCGTCGAAGGTGATGACGGGGATGCCGGCGGCGGTCGCCGCGTCGATCGACTTGGTCATCGCCGCGACGTCGGCCACCGAGATGGCGAGGCCGTCGACCTTCTGGGTGATGAAGTCCTGGATGATCTGCGCCTGGGTGGCGGGCTCGTGCTCGACCGGGCCCTTGTAGATGCACTCGACATTGCCGAGCTCCTTGGCGCGCTTCAGGCAGCCGTCGCGCGCGACGTCGAAGAACGGGTTGTTCATCGCCTTCGGCACGATGGCGAAGCGATATTTGGTCTCGGCCTGGGCCGGCCCCATCAGGATCGCGAGCGATGCGACCGCATACAGCAACTTCTTCATGGCTTCCCTCCTCCATGTCTATCCGTGATGATTGTCTGTGCCGGGCGCGGATAGACCTGATCAGTCACATCCCGGCCAGTATCTCGTCACAACAGTCGCGCGCGGATTCGATCGACCAGCACCGCGGCGATGATGATCACGCCGACCAAGGTCTGCTGCCAGTAGGAGTTGACCTGCGCCAGCACGAGGCCATTGCGGATCACTTCGAGCAGCACGCAGCCGACGATGGCGCCGAGCGGGCCGCCGATGCCGCCGGCCAAATTGGCGCCGCCGATCACGGCCGCCGCGATCACGTTGAGCTCGTAGGACGTCGCCATGTTGGCGGGCGCGGAGCCCAGCCAGCCGGAGATGATGATGCCCTGCAGGCCCGCGGCGAGCGCGCCGACCACATAGACCTCGATCTTGACGCGCGGCACCGAGACGCCGGTCAGCTCCGCCGCCTTCTCGTTGCCGCCGATCGCGAAGACGTGGCGGCCGAACGTCGTGTGATGCAGCACCAGCGCCATCACCAGCGCCAGCAGGATCAGATAGATGAACGGGGCCGGCACGCCGTACACGTCGCCTTGCGTCAGCGCATAGAAGTAGTCGGCATCGGGACCGCCGGGGAAGCTGCCCTTGCCGTTGGAGACGACGTAGCCGAGCCCACGCACGATCGAGAGCATGCCGAGCGTGGTCACGAACGGCGACAGCCCGAGCAGCGCCACGCAGGCGCCGTTGATGAGACCCACCACCAGCGAGACCGCGAGCCCGGCGAGCACCGAGACGATCAGGATCAGCCCCGGCACGTTGGCGACCACCGTCTTGCCGTCGGCGGCCAGATGCACGAACAGCGACGATAGCGGCATCCCAGGCGTCGACAGTGACGTCATCACCATCGAAGTGATCATCGCCGCGAAGCACATCAGCGATCCCACCGAGAGATCGATGCCGCCGGTGATGATCACGAAGGTGATGCCGAGCGTGGCGATCGCGATGAACGAGAAGTTCTTCGCGACGTTCTGCAGATTGCCCTGGGTCAGGAAGTACGGGCTCGCGAAGCTCATGATGACGATGAGCGCGATCAGCGCCAAGGTGACATAGGCGGTCTGCGAGGCGAACACGCCGCGGTGCCACCAGCGCGCCGAGCCGACATTGGTGAAGGTCACATCGGTTTTGGCGGTGCTGGTTTCGGATGGAACGGACATCACGCCGCCTCCTTGGCGCCGGTGATCAGCGCGGTGACTTCCTCGGGGCTGGTGTCGGCGACCGGCTTGTCGGCTTTCTTCTCGCCGCGCCGCATCACCACGACGCGATCGCACACCGCGAAGATGTCGGGCATGCGGTGCGAGATCAGGATCACGGCGATGCCCTGCTCCTTGAGCCGATGAATCAGGCTCAGCACCTGCTCGACCTGGCGCACCGAGATCGCTGCGGTCGGCTCGTCCATCATCACCAGCTTGGCGTTGGACAGCCGCGTGCGTGCGATCGCCACCGCCTGGCGCTGGCCGCCGGACATGTCCTTGACGAGATCGTGCGGCCGCGTCTCCGAGCGCAGCTCGCGAAACAATTCCAGCGCACGCGCCTCCATGCCCTTGTGGTCGAGCAGCACGAGAGGTCCGAAATTGCGCTTCAGCTCGCGGCCGAGAAACACGTTGGCGGCGGCGGTGAGATTGTTGGCGAGCGCGAGATCCTGATAGACGACCTCGATGCCGACGCTGCGCGAGTCCATCGGGCGATGGAAATGCACCTCGCGACCGCCGAAATGAATCGTGCCCTGGCTCGGCGGAAAGTTGCCGGCGATGATGCGCACCAGCGTCGACTTGCCGGCGCCGTTGTCGCCCATCAAACCGACGACCTCGCCGGGACGAATGGTGAGATCGACGCCGTGCAGCGCGCGGATCGCGCCGAACTGCTTGCCGAGGCCCTTCAGTTCGAGCACCGGCGCGGCTGCCACCATGGCAGTTGTTCCGGTCTGGCTCGTCGACGTATCCAGGCTGTGGTCAGACATAACGGTTCACCACGCTTTCGAGATATTCCTGCCGGCCGGAGCGCGGCTGCGGATCGAGGCCGGTACTGACGGCGCGGTCGGCGAGCTCGGCGAGCGAGCGGCGGCCGGCGAGGATCGCTTGCCCCTCCTCGCCGTCCCAGCCGGCATAGCGTTGAGCGAGCGGCGCGGTCAGCGCGCTGTCGGTGAGCATCTCGTCCGCGGCGATCAGCGCCCGCGCGCAGGCGTCCATCGAGCCGACATGGGCGTGCAGGAGATCGTCCGGATCGATCGACTGCCGGCGGATCTTGGCATCGAAGTTCAGGCCGCCCGTGGTGAAGCCGCCGGCCTTGAGCATGTCATGAAACACCAGCGCCAGCTCCGGCACGTTCATCGCGAACTGGTCGGTGTCCCAGCCCAGCAGATCGTCGCCACGGTTGATGTCGAGCGAGCCGAACACGCCGAGCGCCTGCGCCAGCGCGATCTCGTGCTGGAACGAATGGCCGGCCAGAATCGCGTGGTTCTGCTCGATGTTGAGCTTCACGTCGTCGAGCAGGTCGTAGCGCTTCAGGAAGCCGTAGCAGGTCGCGACGTCGAAATCATATTGATGCTTGGTCGGCTCCTTCGGCTTCGGCTCGATCAAGAGTGGGCCCTTGAAGCCGATCTTGTGCTTGTGCTCGACGACCATCGAGACGAAGCGCCCGAGCTGATCGAGCTCGCGCTTCATGTCGGTGTTGAGCAGGGTCTCATAGCCCTCGCGGCCGCCCCACAGCACGTAGTTGGCGCCGCCCAGCCGATGCGTCACCTCGAGCGCGGCGCGCACCTGGCCCGCCGCGTAGGTGAACACGTCGGGATCGGGATTGGTCGCGGCGCCCGCCATGTAGCGGCGATGCGAGAACAGATTGGCTGTGCCCCACAAGAGCCGCACCTTGGCCTGCTCCATCTTCTGCGCGAACAGGTCGCCGATGGCGTTGAGGTTGGCGACCGATTCCTTCAGCGTCGCGCCCTCCGGCGCCGCGTCGACGTCGTGGAAGGTGAAGAACGGCACGTCGAGCAGGCGGAACAATTCGAACGCGACATCGGCCTTGGCGCGCGCCATGGCGAGTGCATCGTCGCCGTGCTGCCACGGCCGCAGGAACGTCTCGCCGCCGAACGGATCGCTGCCCGGCCAGCAGAGCGAATGCCAGTAGCAGACGGCGAAGCGCAGATGGTCCTCCATGCGCTTGCCCCGGATGACACGATCCTTGTCGTACCAGCGGAACGACAGCGGGCTGCGTGACTCCGGACCGCCATAGGTGACGGTCGCGCCGGTCTGGAAGAAGGGAGCCTGGACGTTCACGAGATGCACTCCTTGAGAGCAGGATAGAGCTTGCGCCAACGCGCATAGGCGTCGTCGTAGGCGGCGCGCTGCGTGGCGCGGGGTTCGAAGCTCTGCAGCCGCTGCGGCTTGCGGCAGACATCGGCCGGCGCCGCGCCGGTCGCGGCGAGACGGCCGAGCCTGGAAGCGCCGATGGCGGCGCCGACCTCGCCTTCCTCGACGCGATGCACGGTGACGCCGAGCACGTCGGCCATGATCTGCGCCCACAGCAGCGAGCGCGAGCCGCCGCCGACGAGATCGAGCGCGGTGATCTCACGATCGCTGCGGCCGAGCGCGGCGAGCATGTCGCGGGAGGCGTAGGCGACGCCCTCCAGCACCGCCTGTACGAGATCGTCGCGTGACGCAGCGCTACGCAGGCCGACCAGGGCGCCGGCGGCGTGCGCATCATTGTGCGGCGTGCGCTCGCCATCGAGGTAGGGCAGGAACTGCACCGGACTCGGACGATCGACGCTCGCACCGAGCGGCGCCAGCAGCGCAGATTCCGGCGCACCGAGAATGCGCGCCAGCCACGACAGCGACGCGGCGGCCGACAGCATCACGCCCATCTGATGCCAGAGTCCGCCGAGCGCATGGCAGAACGCATGCACGGCCGCTTCCGGTGCCGGCGCGAACCGATCGGTGACGCGGAACAGCACGCCCGATGTGCCCAGCGACAGGAAGGCGTCCCCTGGCGTGATCGCGCCGAGCCCGATCGCGCTCGCCGCATTGTCGCCGGCGCCGCCCGCGATCACGACATCGGCGCCCATGCCCCAGCGCTGCGCCAGCTCGCGCGACAGCACGGCGCTCGGCTCGTTGCCCTCGACCAGCCGCGGCATGTGATTGAGACCAAGCCCGGTCGCCGCCAGCAGCCTCTCCGACCAGCGCCGCGCCCCGACATCGAGCCACAGGGTGCCGGCCGCATCCGACATGTCCTCGGCCATCTCGCCGGACAGGCGGTAGCGCACATAAGCCTTCGGCAGCAGCACCTTGGCCACCTGAGCAAAGATCTCAGGCTCGTGCTTCGCGACCCAGACGAGCTTCGGCGCGGTGAAGCCGGGCATCGCGAGATTGCCGGCGATCGCATGCAGCTCGGGGCAGCGCCGTTCGAGCTCGGCGCACTCGGCCTGCGAGCGGCCGTCGTTCCAGAGGATGGCGGGGCGCAGCGGCCGGCCGTCGCGGCCGAGCAAGGTCGCCCCATGCATCTGGCCGGACAGGCCGATGCCGCGCACCGCGGCCGTCTCGCGCGGATGGGTGCAAGCGAGATCGTCGACCGCGCCGATGACCGCCTCGACCCAGTGATCGGGATCCTGCTCGGACCACAGCGGCTGCGGATGCGACAGCGCCAGCGGACGCGACGCGGTCGCGACCAGCACGCCCGCCTCGTCCTCCAGCACGGCCTTCACGCCGGATGTGCCGACATCCAGTCCGAGAAACACTGTTCACTCCTCCCACGCGCCCCCTGGAATGCGGCGATCTTGCGTCGCCTCGAACCGGGGCCGTCCTCGTCCGCATTCCGTGATCAGTCCGGCCGCGTGCGCCGCGGCCGTCCGGCTCACGGCAGATTGTCCCGCATCACGATGTCGATGCGGATTGCTTCCTGCTCGCTCAGGAGCGGCTCGCCGCGCGCCAGCGCCAGCAGCACGCGCACCGCCGAGCGGGCCTCGTGTCCCGGATTCTGCGAGATGACGGCGTCCATCACGCCATTCAGCAGCAGCTTGCGCGTCACCGCCGTGACGTCGTGGCCGACGAACACGACGTCGTCGGCGCGACCGGACTCGGTCAGCGCCTTGGCCACGCCCGCGGTGCCGGCTCCGACGTTGTAGAGACCGACGATATCGCTGGACTCGGCCAGCAGCTTGCGCATGAGGTGTTCCGAGCGGTCGTCCACATCATGGCCCTCAGCCACGGGCAAAACTTGGAGTTGCCGGTACTCGGACGTCATCACCTGCGTGAAGCCGAAGATCCGCTCGGCATGGTCGCGCAGCCCCTGCGAGCCGGCGACGATCGCCACGCGCCCGGACCGGCCGCCGATGAAGCGCCCGACCAGCCCAGCGGCGGTCCGCCCGGCCGCGATGTTGTCGACACCGACATAATGATGCCGCCGCGACGACGGCACGTCCGACACCAGGGTCACCACCTTGGCGCCGGATTCGACGAGATCGTTGATGGCGGCACGCACGTTCGGATGGTCGAGCGCGACCACGGCCACGCCGTCGACGCGGCCGACGAGATCTTCGAGCTTGGCGGCCAGCACCGATGAATCAAACACATCCGTGGTGACGACATCGACGGTCAGGCGGCGCGCCGCCATCCAGTTCGCCAACTCGCCGAGATGCGCCTCGATCTGCTGCATGAACAGGTTGGCGCCCGCGGGCATCACGAACGCGAAGCGCCTGGAACGGGCACGCGCGAGTTCGGAGGCCGCCGCATGCGGCTGAAACGCGCTGCGCGCCATGGCGTCCCTGACCCGCCGCACCGTGTCCGGGCGGACGCCCGGCCGGTTGTGCAGGACGCGATCGACCGTGGCGAGGCTGACGCCCGCCTGCCGCGCAATGTCCCGCAATGTCAGCGGTGCGTTCATGCTCCTCCCCTTCGGGTTGAGGAACTTAGCGCGATTTTTGAGGTGCGCAACTCATTTCTGAGGTGCGGCGCTCCCCCGGCCGCCTGGCTCAGCATGGATGGAACGGCTGCGAGGCGCCCCTAATCGATCCGCTGGCCCCCGGAAATTCCGGAAATGCAGCAAGGATTGGCCCGCGCCCGCGGCACCACGCGCTTGAGCCAACAGCGCGCCGGCGGCCGCTGCAGCCCGTGCCAGAACGCCGGCGCCTTGACGTAGGTCCAGGCGCGACACCGCGGCATCTCGCGGGTGCAGGTCTGCCGGCAGGCCTGGGCGTCGTCGAACGTGTCGAAGCTGCGGTAATCGCCACCGGGACGATCGATGTCGGTGGCGTAGAAGTCGTGCGCCGTCGCGGGCGCGGCAAGCGCCGAGACGAGTACGACCGCGGACACGACGATCAGGTGACGAAGATGCATGGCAGCCTCCTGTCAACTTGGACGATCAATAGAAGCGGCGCGCCGGGTTTTGTCAAACCCGCCCTGCTCCGCGCACGGCTCACCCGCTGCTCCGGCCAATTCAGGACATCAGGCGGCCATCAGAAATTTCCGCTTTCCAGAAGATTTTGCTTTCGCTTTATCGGAAGATATGCTTATCTCCCGCCATCCCGCCTCAACGAGAGGGGCGTTGCGCGCGATCGTCACGACACGCGAGGCGGGGATGCGGTGGCCGCGGGAGATCGCAGCGTTTTCGGCAACGAAGGCGCGGACGAACGATCGCTTGCGGACGCGAAGTCGCAGCGGCCTGACACCCCGATGCTGGTGTCGCCTGCGCAATGCGCAAGCATTGTCGCGGCATGGTGGCCAACAAGCCCGGCGCACCAGGGCGACTGCGTATAAGCGTGAAGACACCGCGCAGGGAATGCCGGATGCTCGGCTGCACCTGTGGTACCTGCCGCCTGCATTTTTCTCGCAGGCGGGCCATGGGTGAGGCCGTCACCCGGCATTCCCTGCGCCCTCTCATATCTGCGAGGGGCGAACTGATGGCAGGCCTCGGGCATCAGGTGCCGCGAGAACGCGATGTCGTGTCTTTATTACTTTGCTGTTTGAACCGTGAATCCGCCCCACCCCAAGTCGTCGTCCCGGACAAGCCGCGACGCGCAACGCGCGGCGCGGCGCCGATCCGGGACCCATACGCCGCGGCCGTCGTGATGAGCACAAAAGCCAACGACCAGCCTGCCTCAAACCGCTCCCTGGAAGTATGGATCCCGGCTCGAGGCCGGGATGACAGGAGAGTTTGCTGAGGCGCTGTGCCCTCATCAACGTTCGCCGGCAAGCCACAACGCTGCGAGGTCAGCTAGAACGGCAGCCCGACATAGTTCTCCGCCAAGGACCGCTGCGCGGCCTCGGATGAGAACAGATATTCGAACTCGGTGTCCTGCAGCTTGTCCTCATAGGGCAGCCGATCGGGGAAGCGGTGCAGCAGGGTCGTCATCCACCAGGAGAAGCGCTGCGCCTTCCAGATGCGCGCCAGCGCCCGCTGCGAGTAGCCGTCGATGCCGGTGTCGTCACCCTTTTTGTAGTGATCGAGCAGCGCATGATAGAGATAGTAGATGTCGGACGCTGCCGAGTTCAGCCCGCGCGCGCCGGTCGGCGGCACGATGTGGGCGGCATCGCCGGCGAGGAACAGCCGGCCGTAGCGCATCGGCTCGGCGACGAAGCTGCGCAGCGGCGCGATGCTCTTCTCGATCGACGGGCCGGTGATGAGCTTGGCTGCGATCTCCTCGGGCAGGCGGCGCTTCAGCTCCTCCCAGAACGCGTCGTCGCTCCAATCCTCGACCTTGTCGGTCAGCGGGACCTGAACGTAATAGCGGCTCAGCACCTGCGAGCGCAGCGAGCACAGCGCGAAGCCGCGCTCATGCTTGGCGTAGATCAATTCCGGCGACACCGGCTTGGTGCGCGAGAGCACGCCGAGCCAGCCGAACGGATAGACCCGCTCATATTCCTTGATCTTGTCCTGCGGGATCGACTTGCGACTGACGCCGTGAAAACCGTCGGCGCCGATGATGTAGTCGCAGTCGACGCGGATGATCTCGTCGCCGCTGCGATAGGTGACGTAAGGCTTGTCGGAGGCGATGTCGTGCGGGGTGACGTCCTGCGCGTTGTGCACGACCTTGCCGCCGAGCTTGTCCCGCGCCTCGTAGAGATCGCGGGTCAGCTCGGTCTGGCCATACACCATCACCGAGTTGCCGCCGGAATATTTGTGCAGGTCGACGCGGTCGAGCTTGCCGTCATGGGCGATGTAGAAGCCGTGGTGGATTTCGCCCTCGCGGTCCATCCGCTCGCCGCACTGCGCCTCGCGCATCAGCTTGGCGAAGCCGTGCTCGAGCACGCCGGCGCGGATGCGCGACAGCACGTAGTCGCGGCTCGACTTTTCCAGGATGATCGTATCGATGCCCTGCAGATGCAGGAGCTGCGACAGCATCAGGCCGGACGGACCGCCGCCGATGATGCAGACTTGGACTTTCATGGGCATCTTCTCCCGGATTCGCGACAACAGGCTTTTTGGGTTTGCTTGTCAGTCGCGGATTCTACCAAGGAATGCGCGGCGTCACTTGGATGGACGCTGCATTCTCTTGCACTTTTCCGACATCACGCTGGAACAGTTTGGCGGTACCCTGCTCCCGGCGGATCAGCCGCGGCGGCCGGCGACCTCGTCGCCAACGCCCATCGCAAGGCGATAGTCGCGCGGGCTCGCTCCCGTATGGCGCTTGAAGAAGCGGCAGAAATAGGCCGGGTCCCTGAAGCCGAGCTCGAACGCCAGCTTCGATACCGGCGCGGCAATATAGGTGAGCCGGCGGCAGGCCTCGCGGGCGAGCCGCGCATGCACGATGTCGAGCGCAGACTGTCCGGTCTCCGCCCGCGTCAGCCGGTTCAGCCGCTCCGGCGTCATGCCGAGCTCGTCGGCATAGCGCGCCACCGACCAGTGATCGCGATGATGCGCCTCGACCAGCACGATGAAGCGCGTGAACAGCGCGGCGTGCCCGCTGCCGCGCCGCGCGCCCTGCGATTGCCGCGCGCTCTGTTGCGCCAGCCGCCACACGATCGAGCGTCCGAGCCAATGCGGCACCGGCGATGCTGCGGAATCGGCGGCAGCGAACTCATCGGCAAGATCGACGAAAAGCGCGGCGATCCGGCCGGTGGCCACCGCCTGCGGCTCGAGATGCAGGATTTGCGGCGTTGCAAACAAATCGCGCAGCGCCTCGCCGGTGGCCGGCACGTCGCCTTCCACCACCGCGCGCGGATTGAAGGTGAGCACGAAGCCGTCGGTGTCGCGCGAGAAGCGGAAGGCGTGAACCACACCGGGCGGGATGATGACGGCGACCGGGCCGGTGCAGCGCTCGCGGCGTTCGTCCAAGGCGATCTCGGCAGGACCGGCGGCGACCCAGAGGATCTGGTGCAGGCCCTGATGCGTGTGCGCCTCGATCTCCCAGCGATACAGTCTGCTGCGCACCTGGATCGGCTCGATGTGCAGCATGTCCGGCTGCGCGGCGAGGGCTTCGCCGTACAGTGCGAAGGCGGGAATCGACGGCTTGGTGCGAAAGCGTGGCATGCGCGGCAGCTAAGCTGGAATGTCGGAAAAGTACAAGTCTTGACCGGCGTTCGTGTCTTACGCCGCGGCCGGAGCGCGATTAGGATCGCGAAAAGAACAACAACGACCACACTCAATGGAGAGGAGGCCCGACAGATGTTCACGTTCGACCCGTATTCACCGGCAGTCGATGCCGACCCGTTCCCGTTCTACAAGACCTTGCGCGACGAGCATCCCTGCTTCTGGAGCCCGCAGGCGCAGGTCTGGATCCTGTCGCGCTATGCGGATGTCGCGGCGGCCGGCACCAACTGGCAGACCTATTCCTCGGCCAAGGGCAACCTGATGACCGAGCTGCCGAACCGCGCCGGGGCGACGCTCGGCACCACCGATCCGCCGCGTCACGACCGGCTGCGCGGTCTCGTGCAGCACGCCTTCATGAAGCGCAACCTGGAGAGCCTGTCGGGTCCGATCCGCGACATCGCCCGCGCCAGCGCCGAGGCGCTGCGCGGCCAGGAGCGCTTCGACTTCATCGAGGCATTCTCCTCGAAGTTCACCGTGCGTGTGCTGTTCGCAGCGCTCGGCCTGCCGCTCGGCGACGAGCAGACGGTGCGCGACAAGGCCGTGCTGATGGTGCAGAGCGATCCGGTCAGCCGCGCCAAGGGCCCGCAGCACATCGCCGCCTACAACTGGATGCAGGACTATGCGGCATCAGTCATCGCCGAGCGCCGCGCGCGGCCGCAGAACGATCTGATCTCGCATTTCAGCATGGCCGAGATCGACGGCGACAAGCTCGACGAGCGCGAGGTGCTGCTGACGACGACCACCCTGATCATGGCCGGCATCGAGTCGCTCGGCGGCTTCATGAGCATGCTGGCGTACAATCTCGCCGACCATCCCGACGCGCGCAGCGCCGTCGTCGCCAATCCCGATCTGCTGGCGGATGCGGTCGAGGAGTCGCTGCGCTTCAACACCTCGGCGCAGCGCTTCCGCCGCTGCCTGCAGAAGGATCTCACGCTGCATGGCCAGACGATGCGCGAGGGCGACTTCGTCTGCCTCGCCTACGGCTCCGCCAACCGCGACGAGCGGCAGTTTCCCAATCCCGATGTCTACGACATCACCCGCAAGCCGCGCGGCCACCTCGGCTTCGGCGGCGGCGTCCACGCCTGTCTGGGATCGGCGATCGCGCGCATGGCGATCAAGATCGCCTTCGACGAATTCCACAAGGTCGTGCCCGAGTATCGCCGCACCCAGGAGCAACTGCCCTGGATGCCGTCGTCCACGTTCCGCAGCCCGCTGTATCTGGAGCTGACGGTGCATTGATCAAAAGGACAGGGCATCCTCATACTAACAATGGGGGTAAGTAACGCCACGCACAAACCGGCTTATAGGGTGTGGGGTAAATATCGCGCCGCGAAGACGGTGCACCTTCTCCCCTTGTGGGAGAGGGTGGATCGCATGAGCGCAGCGAATGCGAGCCGGGTGAGGGGTCTCTCTCCGCGAGCTCCCGTGCGGAGAGAGACCCCTCACCCGCCTCCGATGCTTCGCATCTCCGGCACCCTCTCCCACAAGGGGAGAAGGTGCACCGAATCCGTGGCTCCTGTTTGCGCTCAACTAATAACCCAGACGACCTACGCTACGGGAGGAGGACGCGAATAGACGCAGTGCGCAAGCCGCGAAACAGCTCACACCAGCGCGCCGAGATCCGCGGCGTTGAAGCCCTTGAGCCCGGCCTTGTCGCCGGCCTTGATCTTGGCGACCCACTCGGCATCGCTGATCAGCGCGCGGCCGACGGCGATCAGGTCGAACTCGTCCTTCGCCATGCGCTCCAGCAGCGCATCGAGGTCCGCCGTCGTCGACGGCTTGCCGGCGAACGCCGAGAAGAACTCGTCGGACAGGCCGACCGAGCCGACGCTGATGGTCGCCGCGCCCGTGATCTTCTTCGCCCAGCCGGCGAAGTTGAGCCCCTTCTCGCCGTCGACCTCCGGGAATTCCGGCTCCCAGAAACGGCGCTGCGAGCAGTGCAGGATGTCGACGCCGGCATCGACCAGCGGCTGCAGCCAGTCGCCCATCAGCGCCGGCGTCTCGGCGAGGCGCGTCGCGTAGTCCTGCTGCTTCCACTGGCTGACGCGCAGGATGATCGGGAAGTCCGGACCGACCGCCTTGCGGATCGCGGCGACGATCTCGCCGGCGAAGCGCGAACGCTCCTTGATGGTCGGCCCGCCATAGCGGTCCTCGCGCTTGTTGGTGCCGGACCAGAAGAACTCATCGACCAGATAGCCATGCGCGCCGTGGACCTCGACCGTGTCGAAGCCGGTGCGCTTGGCGTCAGCGGCAGCCTGCGCGAACGCCGCGACGGTGTCGGCAATGTCGGTCTCGGTCATCGTGTTGCCGCGCGGCTTGCCCGGCGCGACCAGGCCCGACGGGCTCTCGACCGGCGCGTCCGGCTCCCAGCGGCTCATGCCCTTGGTCGAGCCGGTATGCCAGATCTGCGGCGCGATGCGGCCGCCCGCGGCATGCACGGCGCTCGCCACCTTCTGCCAGCCGGCCAGCGCGGCCTCGCCGTGGAAGAAGGGAATGTTGGGCTCGTTGCGCGAGGCCGGACGGTTGATCACCGTGCCCTCGGTCAGGATCAGCCCCACGCCGCCTTCGGCGCGGCGGCGGTAATAGGCGGCGTTGGCCTCGCCGGGAATGCCGTTCGGCGCGGCGTTGCGCGTCATCGGCGCCATGACGATGCGGTTCTTCAGCTCCAGCGACTTCAGGCGAAACGGACGAAACAGCACGCTGGTATCGAGATCGGACATTCAGAAGGCTCCATTGCGTTCGGAACCGCTCCAGTATACTTCGTAAACCTGGAGTCAATCAGGCACCCGAAGTCGCTCAGGTATACCCGAGGAAACCCCCATCGTGACTGTTGCGTCGACGTCCGAGACCGCCCCGCTCCGCTGCAGGCCGCAGCACTTCTCGTCGGAATGCCCGAGCCGGGTGCTGATCGACCAGATCGCCGACAAATGGTCGATGATGGTGCTGGCGGTGCTCGATGCCGGCCCACTGCGCTTCAACGCGATCAAGAAGCAGCTCGAAGGCGTGACGCAGAAGGCGCTGACGCAATGCCTGCGCCGGCTCGAGCGCAATGGCCTGGTCGCGCGCGAGGTGATCGCGGGGTCACCGATCGCCGTGCAATACGAGATCACGCCGCTCGGCCGCACCCTCCAGCCGCCGTTCCGCGCGCTCTATGCCTGGACCATTGCCAAGATGCCCGAGGTCGAGCAGGCACGTCAGGCCTTCGACCAGCGCTGGGCGCGCTGACATCGGCACACGACGCCCGCCCCGCGCTCCGGCGGCTGTGGAAGAACCAGCCGCACCGGAGTTGCCCTCAGCTTGTTGACGCCAGCCTACTAGTCAGACCGCAGCGCTTGGATCGGCTGATTCTTGGCATCCGCCCCCTGCACGTCGTCTCCGATCGTAAACGAATCGAGGTCGTGACCGACCACCAACGGGCCGCGATACGTCGTCCTCGTCCGCGCGATCAGCATGTCCTCGGGAATGTCCTGCACGGGCTTCAACGTCGCGAAGACGATGTGCGAGTAGACGGCAAGCTTGGGGCCGGCCATCGAGAAGATCTTGCCCGCCTCCTCGGGCGAGGAGTGGTGCGCTTCAATTTCGCGATAGGACGGATAGCTCTTCGACAGCTCCGGCTCGATTACGGCAACCTCGTGAACGAGGAGATCGGCGCCTTTCGCCGCATTGGCAATCCGCTCGTCGTATTTGGTATCGCCGGAGAGCACCACCTTCTTGCCGTCATACTCGATCATGTAGCCGAAGGATGGCTTGATCTTCTCGCCGTGATTGACCTCAATTGCCGTCACCTTGACGCCGTTCTTGTCGTAGACCTGTCCCGGCTCGATATCCTTGGCCGCGAAAGCGACGCCCTCCGGAGGGAGATGTTCGTCGTCCTCGCGAATCCGGATGTCCTCGGCAAACGCCTTGGTCAGATTCTCGGTCATCGCCACCGTCCCCTTGGGACCGAAGACGATCATGGGAGATTTGCGCGACGCCCAAGGCGTTCCGATCCAGCCGCTCAGCCACATGTCCGGCAGCCCGACAAGATGATCGGAATGCAGATGGGTGATGAAGTGTGCCGTGATGGACCCGAGCGCAACCCGTTTCTGAAACAGCCTGATCGTCGAGCCGCGGCCAAAGTCGAACAGCAGCTTTTCAGGACCGGCCTCGATCAGTGTCGACGCGCTGAAGCTGTTCACGCGCGGCGTCGGCGTTCCCGTTCCGAGCAATGTGACCTTCATCGTGTCGGCACTCGCAGCCTGTCCGGACACGAGCATGACGACCGTCAAGAGTGTCGGCCCGATTCGCATTGTCTCTCTCCCTTTTTCTTGTTGGTCTTCTTGTTCGCTGTCTTGGTCGAGTCCAAGCCCCTACTGAAACGCGACCTCGGCAAAGCTGCGCAGCTTGCGCGAATGCAGCCGCTCGGATTCCTGGTGCTTCAACAACTCGAGCGCCTTGAGGCCGATCTGCAGGTGCTGACCGACGCGCTGCCGGTAGAAGTCGCTGGCCATGCCGGCGAGCTTGATCTCGCCATGCAGCGGCTTGTCCGAGACGCAGAGCAAGGTGCCGTAGGGCACCCGGAAGCGATAGCCATTGGCGGCGATGGCTGCCGACTCCATGTCGAGCGCGACGGCCCGCGACTGCGACAGCCGGCGGATCACGGCGGGGCCGGAAATCTCCCAATTGCGGTTGTCGACGCTCGCGACCGTGCCGGTGCGCATCACCCGCTTCAGCTCGAAGCCGGAATAGCCGGTCACGGCCTCGACCGCCTCTTCGAGCGCGACCTGCACCTCGGCCAGCGCCGGGATCGGCACCCAGGGCGGCAGCTCCTGGTCGAGCACATGGTCCTCGCGGACATAGCCATGTGCGAGCACATAGTCGCCGAGCCGCTGGGTGTTGCGCAGGCCCGCGCAATGGCCGACCATCAGCCAAGCATGCGGCCGCAGCACCGCGATGTGATCGGTGACGTTGCGGGCGTTCGACGGCCCAGTGCCGATGTTGATCAGCGTGATGCCCTGGTGCCCGGGCTCAACGAGATGCAGCGCCGGCATCTGCGGCGTACGCGCCGGCGCCGCGCCGGTGGTGCCGCCGCCAGAACGGGCATTGCGTGTGATGACGTTGCCCGGCTCGACAAAAGCTTCAGCGTCGCCCAGCCCGGCCGCCAGCTGCTGACGGCCCCAATCCGCGAAGGCGTCGACATAGAACTGGTAGTTCGTAAAGATCACGAAGTTCTGGAAGTGATCGGGGTCAGTCCCCGTATAGTGATAGAGCCGGCGCAGCGAGTAATCGACGCGCGCCGCCCGAAACAACGACAGCGGCTCGGGCATGCCGGGCTTCAGCTCGAGCGTGCCGTCGGCGATGGCGTCGTCCATGGTCGCGAGATCAGGGGCATCGAAGACGTCGCGCAGCGAGCGCGTCACCAGCGGGCTTTCGTGATGCGGCAGCGACGTCTCGATGTTGATGTCGCGCCGGTAGGCGAAATGCACCGGGATCGGCTCGGCGGACTCGCCGATCTCGACCGGCACGCCGTGGTTCTCGATCAGGAGGCGGATCTGCTCGGTCAGATAGGATCGGAACAGATCCGGGCGCGTCACGCTGGTCTCGTGCACGCCCGGCCCCGCAACGAAGCCGTAGGCGAGACGCGAGTCCAGCCGGGCGTGGCTCGCCGTGGTGAGGCGCACGAACGGATAGGTCGCGCGGATGCGGCTCGCCGGCACGACGCCGTTGGCATAGGCCTCGAAATGAGAGCGCAGGAAGGCAGTGTTGCGCTCATAAATCTCCTCGAGCCGCGCCACTGCAGCAGCGGCGTCGGTGAAGCTTTCGGTCGCGATGGAGAGCGGAGACTGAATGGTCAATCGAGATCCCTCGTAGCCGGTCGGACGCGGCCTGTAGCCTCGGCGCGACTGTGGTTCGCAATCATAGAAACCAGCCGCCGCTTTGCCCAGAGGCAGGGTATCGCGATGCTGCATCCAGTCCACACCATGAAACGATGCGTGCATTGCGAAGGACACTGTGACGGAGTGTTTCAATTGCCTGGCTGGATCATTGCCCATAAGACGATTTCATCATCGGCCGGAACAGGCCGACATCCAGACGGGAGGCCTTGGCGCAGCATGTCGCAAGCGAACGGATTCGGATTGGCTGGCGTCGTCGGCATGCCCGTCGCGCACTCGCGCTCCCCCACGATCCACAATTTCTGGCTGAACGCGCATGGCCTGCGCGGCGCCTACGTTCCGCTGGCGGTGCAGCCGGAGCGGCTCAAGGATGCACTTGCGGGCCTGGTGGCACTCGGTTTCCGTGGATGCAACGTCACCATGCCGCACAAGCAGACGGCGATGCCGCTACTGCACCGGGTCAACGACACAGCGCGGCGCATCGGCGCCGTCAATACGATCGTCGTCGAGGACGATGGCACGCTCAGCGGCTTCAACAATGACGGCAACGGCTTCGTGCAGAGCCTGCGCGACGCCAGGCCGGGCTGGCGGGCCGACGAGGGCCCGATCCTGCTGCTCGGTGCCGGCGGCGCGGCACGCGCGGTGGTTGTGGCGCTGCTGGAGAACGGCGCCCGCGATATCCGCATCAGCAACCGCACGGCTGAGAAGGCGCAGGCCATCGCGGCCGAGTTCGGGTCAACCATCAGCACGGTGCCGTGGGACGATCGTTCGGCGGCGGTCGCCGACGCCGCCCTGCTCATCAACAGCACCGATCGCGGCATGATCGGAAAGCCCACCTTGGAGATCGACCTGGGGCGGCTGTCCGCGACGACGCTCGTCGCGGACCTGATCTATACCCCGCTCGAGACGCCCTTCCTGGCGGACGCGCGCGGGCGCGGGTGCACGACGGTGAACGGGCTCGGCCTGCTGCTCAACCAGGCCCGCCTCGCCTTCCAGGCTTGGTTCGGGGTGCTGCCGGATGTGACGCCCGAACTGATCAAGGCCATCCAGGCGACGTTCTGAACGTCGGTGAGGCGCGGTTCGACCATGGCACTCCCGATAGGCCCCAGCATCGATTGCCACATTCATGCCATCGATCCCGCGCGCTTTCCTTACGCACCGGACACACCCTACCGTCCGGCTGGCCAGGAGATCGCGCCCGCCGCGCATCTCATTCGCGTGCTCGACGTCTTCGACGTCCGGCACGCGCTGATCGTCGCGACCAATTCCGGCTACGGCTCCGACAGCCGCATCCTGCTCGATACGCTCAGGCTCGGAGACGGCAGGTTCAAGGGCGTCGCAGTCGTCGAGAAGGATGTCGGGACAAAGGAACTCGAGCGGTTGAAGGCCGCAGGCGTCATCGGGATCGCCTTCAACGTGCCGTTTCATGGCACCGACTACTACCGCGACGCCGCGCCGCTGCTCGACGAGATCGCCGACCTCGACCTGTTTCTGCAGGTCCAGGTCGAGCAAGATCAGTTGCTCGACCTGCTGCCCCTCATCGAGCGGTCGAAGGTCCGTCTCGTGTTCGATCATTGCGGCCGCCCAGCCGTGGAGCATGGCCTGCAACGCCCCTCCTTCCAGGCGCTGCTCGCGCTCGGCCGCGATCGCGACGCGCATGTGAAGCTGTCCGGCTACTATAAATTCGCGCGCCAGCCCTATCCCTACGCGGACACATGGCCGTTCATCGCCGCACTGGTCGAGGCGTTCACCCTTGACCGCTGCGTCTGGGGCTCCGACTGGCCCTTCCTGCGCGCGCCCGAGCGTCTCGACTACGGACCGCTGCTAGCGGGGATTGCCGAGATCTTTCCGGATCCAGACGATCAGCACCGGCTACTATGGCGCACGCCGTCGCGGCTGCTGGGCCTTGCACAGGTCCCGGCAGGTTCATCATCATAAGCAAAAACAATCGGGAGAACGTCATGAGGCATCTAGGAAGATTGAGCGGTTTGGCGGCCGCCATGTCGCTGTGGGCGGGTTTGGCCCAGGCAGAGAACACGGTCTATATTCCCGATGTCGTCGAATTGTCCGGTCCGGGAGCCGTGTCGGGCACGAACTGGCGTGATGGCGTCGCCCTGGCCATCGACGAGATCAACAATGCCGGCGGCATTCTCGGCCGCAAGATCGCAACCGAGCATCTGGACACCCAGAGCAATCCCGGCGTGTCGCGCGCCCAGGTGCAGAAGGTGCTCGACCGCGAGCCCTACGTTGTGCTGGGTCCGATCTATTCAGGCTCGGTCAAGGTCAACATGGCGCTGACGCAGCAGGCCGAGGTGCCGCAGATCGTCGGCGCCGAGGCCGCCGACATCACTACCCAAGGCAATCCCTGGATCTTCCGCACCGCCTTCGGCCAGCAGTTCAGCATGCCGAAGATCGCGAACTATCTGCACGACCAGCTCAAGGTGAAGTCGGTCGCAGTCGTCTGGGTCAACAACGATTTCGGCAAAGGCGGCCGCGACAGCTTCGTCAAGGAGATGAAGGCGCGCGGCATCGAGGTGGTGTCCGACATTTCGACCGAGCAGGGCCAGGTCGATTTCGGCTCCGACGTGATCAAGCTGAAGAATGTGAAGGCAGACGCCATCTTCGTCTACACCAACGAGGAGGAGAGCGCGCGCTTCCTGATCGAGGCCAAACGTCAGGGGTTGACCGTGCCGCTGTTCGGCGAAACCACGCTGCTCAGCCAGAAGGTGGTCGAACTGGCGGGCCCCGCCGCCAACGGCGTGCGTGGCCATGTCGGCCTGAGCGCGGATGCGCCCGTCCCTGCCATCCAGGCCTTCGCGAAGAAGTTCAACGAGCGCTACCGCTACTGGCCCGACCACAACGGCATCAAAGGTTACACCGCCGTCTATCTCGTCAAATACGTGACCGAGATGATCGGCAAGTTCGACGGCCACGCCTTCGGAGCCGCCATGAAGGGCCTGACGCTGACCCCGGACAAGGCGCCGGGCATGCTGATGGAGGCAAGCTGGGACCAGAACGGCGACATCGACCGTGAGAGCTTCCTGGCCGAGATCGTCGACGGCAAGCAGAAGATCGTCGTGACGCTGCCGAAGCTGAAACCGTCCAAGGCGCCGTAGGTCTGCGCCACCGCAGAAACCCTCCCCGCGCGCAATGCGCGCGAGGAGGATGAATATCAGCCCTTGGCGAGCTGCTCATCGAGATCGTGCAGCACCTGGTAGCAGGGCAGCACCTGGGCGACGGAGGCGTTCGGCTCGCGGCCCTCGCGGATCGCGGCGAAGAACTCGCGGTCCTGCAGCTCGATGCCGTTCATGGAGACATCGACCTTGGAGACGTCGATCTTCTCTTCCTTGCCGTTCACCAGATCGTCGTAGCGGGCGATGTAGGTGCCGGTGTCGCCGATGTAGCGGAAGAAGGTGCCGAGCGGGCCGTCATTGTTGAACGACAGCGACAAGGTGCAGATCGCGCCGTTGGCGGCCTTGAGCTGGATGGACATGTCCATGGCAATGCCGAGGGTCGGATGGATCGGTCCCTGGATCGCATTGGCCTTCACGATCGGCGAGCCCGCCTGATAGGCGAACAGGTCGACGGTGTGCGCGGCATGATGCCATAGCAGATGGTCGGTCCAGCTGCGCGGCTGGCCCAGCGCGTTCATGTTGGTGCGGCGGAAGAAGTAGGTCTGCACATCCATCTGCTGGATATGGAACTCGCCGGCCTTGATCTTCTTGTGCACGAACTGATGGCTGGGATTGAAGCGGCGGGTATGGCCGCACATCGCGACCAGCTTGGTCTCCTTCTGCAGCTCGACCACCTGCTGCGCGTCCTTCAAGGAGTCGGCGAGCGGGATTTCGACCTGGACGTGCTTGCCCGCCTTGAGGCAGTCGATCGCCTGCGCGGCATGCATCTGCGTCGGGGTGCAGAGGATCACGGCGTCGACCTCCGGCAGCTTGAGGCTGTCGGAAAGCTCGGTCGAGACGTGCTTGATGCCGTATTTGTCGGCGACTTCCTTGGTCTGGTCGAAGCGGCGGCCGACCAGCGACACCACCTCGACGCCATCGATGTTCTTGATGCCGTCGAGATGCTTGATGCCGAAGGCGCCGGCGCCGGCGAGCGCGACCTTGATCGTGTTGGCCATTTAGTTGTTCTCCAGAATGACATGGCCGACGGCCGTGTTGCTGGCCGGCACATGGTAGAAGCGGTGACGCACGGTCGGCGCGTTGCCCTTCTTGGTCTCGTTGACGTCGCTCATGGCGCCGCGCGCGATCAGCCACATCACGAGCTCGATGCCCTCGCTACCAGCCTCGCGGACGTAGTCGATATGAGGCACCTTCGACAGACCTTCCGGGTCGTTGATGAGCTTGTCGAGGAACATGTTGTCCCATTCGCGATTGATCAGGCCGGCGCGCGGCCCCTGCAACTGGTGGCTCATGCCGCCAGTGCCCCAGATCTGCACGTTGAGCGGCTCGTCATAGCTCTCGATCGCCTTGCGGATCGCCTTGCCCAGCATGAAGCAGCGGCGGCCCGACGGAACCGGATATTGCACGACGTTGACGGCGAACGGGATCACTGGGCACGGCCACGCGTCGACCTGACCGAAGATCAGGCTGAGCGGCACGGTGAGGCCGTGGTCGACATCCATCTTGTTGACGATGGTGAGGTCGAAATCGTCCTGGATCACCGACTGCGCGATATGCGCGGCGAGCTTCGGATGTCCGATCACCTTCGGGACGGGTCGCGGGCCCCAGCCCTCGTCGGCGGGCTGATACTCGGCCGCAGTGCCGATCGCGAACGTGGGAATCATGTCCAGGCTGAAGGCGGTCGCGTGGTCGTTGAAGACCAGGAACACGACATCAGGCTTCTGCTCCTTCTCCCACTGCTTGGCGAAGTCGTAACCGGCGAACACCGGCTTCCAATAGTCCTCGCCGGTCTTGCCGAGGTCGAGGGCGGCGCCGATCGCCGGAACGTGCGAGGTGAAAACGCTTGCGGAGATTTTTGCCATTTACTTCTTCTCCCCGGTGTAGCGGTTGCCCTCAGGGGAGCGGCCGCCCTTGATCATCATCTCGCGGTACTGGTCTTCGGTCATGCCGGTCATGCTGCCGGCCATCTGCTGAAAGCTCTTGCCGTCGGTTGCGCCGATCTTGGCGAGAAAGTAGATGTTGCCGCCGAGCGCGATGCAGCGGTTGAGGTCGCGGTCGAGCACGGCCTGCTTCTGCTCCTCGCTCATCGGCCATTCGTCGAGATAAGCGCGCTCATTGGCCTTGAAGCGGGCGCGGTTCTCCGCCTTCATCAAGGACATGCAGAACTGGTTGAGGTGATAGCCCATCCGCGACATGTCTGCGTCGAAGATGGTCGTACCGGGAACGTCGGTATAGGGTTTGTCGAGCGACATCGCTTGCCTCCTCTTAGGATTTTTCGGGCCAGTACAGCCGCATCGGATTGTCGACCAGGAGCTTCTTCTGCAGCTCCGTGGTGACGGCGATATGGGGAATGAAATCGACCAGCAGGCCGTCGTCGGGCATGTGGTCCTTCAGGTTCGGATGCGGCCAGTCGGTGCCCCACAGCACGCGATCCGGGAACGTCTCGACGATGCGCTTCGCGAACGGAACGACGTCGCGATAGGCGTTCTGCTCGCCGTTCAGCGCCGGCGGTCCCTTGACCGACAGCCGCTCCGGGCAGCTCACCTTGGACCAGACGTTGCTGTGCTCGCGCATGAACTTCACGAACAGCTCGAACTCCGGACCATCGACCGGCTTGGTCACGTCGGGCCGGCCCATGTGGTCGACGACGACGGTGGTCGGCAGCGAGGTGAAGAAGTCCCACAGCTCCGGCAGGTCGACGGCCTCGAAATAGATCACGACATGCCAGCCGAGCTTGTTGATGCGGTTGGCAATCTCGACGAGCTCGTCCTTGGGCGTGAAGTCGACCAGGCGCTTGACGAAGTTGAAGCGGACGCCGCGGACGCCGGCATCGTGCATCGCCTGGAGCTCGCCATCGGTGACGCTGCGCTTCACGGTGGCGACGCCGCGGGCCTTGCCGTTGGAATGCACGAGCGCATCGACCATGGCGCGATTGTCGGCGCCGTGGCAGGTCGCCTGCACGACGACGTTACGGGCGAAGCCGAGATGGTCGCGCAGCGCGTAGAGCTGATGCTTCGAGGCATCGCAGGGCGTGTATTTGCGCTCGGGCGCAAAGGGAAATTCGGCGCCAGGGCCGAACACGTGGCAATGCGCATCGACGCTTCCGGCCGGCACCTTGAAGCGCGGCTTCGACGGACCGTCGTACCAGTCGAGCCATCCCGGGGTCTTCTGGAACTCCATGAGGTTCCCTACTCCTTGGATTTGATCTTGTTGATGATACGATCGGCCTCGGTGCGCCAGTCCGGGCTGCGCGCGAACTCTTTCGTGCCGCGGGTGCCGAACAGGCCGTCATCGGCGAGGTCGGCGACCCAGGCCTGGCGCTCGGCGGTGCCCTCCGCCGACCATGGCGTCAGCCCGATGTCGCGCACGGTCTCGGCGACTTCCCGAACCTCCTCGGCGCGGCGGCGGCCATGCTCGATCACGCGCTGAAAGAAATAGGCGCCCTGCTTCTCCCAGTCGATGCCGGGAAAGGTCTCCTTCAGCGAGGCCAGCACCGCGTCCTCCACGCCATAGGCCCGCGCGGTGGTGAAGCTCTCGATCACCATGGCCTCGAGGCCCTTGATCATGATGCTGCGGCACATCTTGGTCGCCGAGGCCACGCCAAGCTTGTCGCTGGCCGGCTTGGCGGCAAAGCCGAGATCGTTGAGCAGCGGCGCGAGCTCGCGTGCGCCGGCACCGCCGAGCAAGAGCGGCACCTTGATGCGATAGGGCGGCACCGAGGTCATGACCGCGCCTTCGACATAGCGACCGCCGGCTCCGTCGATCAGCGCGGCCGCGCGCTGCTTGGCGCCGGGAGAGGCCGAGTTGAAGTCGAGGAACCAGGCGCCGGGCTTGATCGCCGGCGCGCAGGCTTCCGCGACCGCCACGTCCTGGCTGGCGGTCACGGCCGAGACGATGAAGTCGGCTTGCGCCGCGAGCTCCGCATGCGATGCGGTCAGCGTCACGCCGATGCTGTCGGCATGGGCGCGCATCACGTCGCCGCGGCTGTCCGCCAGCTTGACGTCATAAGCCGAGATACGTACGCCGTCCTTGCGCAGATCCTCGGCGAGGATCTTGCCGACCTCGCCGTAGCCGATCAGCCCGACATGCCACTGGTTCGACGCGGCTGCCATTGCGCCTCAGTCGATGTACTTGAGCCCGGCCTTCGCCAGCGGCTCGCGCATCTTGTACATGTCGAGGCCGAGCACGCCCGAGGCCAGCTTCTCGCGCTTGTCGGCCTCGTTGGCCTCGCGCGCCGCAGCGGCGTCCGCCGCCTGATGCGCGACGGCGGCCGGCACCACGACGATGCCGTCGACATCGGCGACGATCACGTCACCCGGATTGACGGCGGCACCGGCGCAGACGATCGGGATGTTGACCGAGCCGAGCGTCGCCTTGACCGTGCCGCGGGCGCTGATCGCCCGCGAGAACACCGGGAACTGCATCTCCGTGAGATCGGCGACGTCACGCACGCCGCCGTCGATCACGAGGCCCTGCGCGCCGCGGGCGCGGAAGCTGGTGGCCAGCAGATCGCCGAAGAAACCGTCGGTGTTCTCGACCGTGCAGGCGGCGACGACGACGTCGCCGGGCTGGATCTGCTCGGCCGCGACGTGCAGCATCCAGTTGTCGCCGGGCTGCAGCAGCACGGTGACGGCGGTGCCGCACATCTTCGCGGTCGGATAGATCGGACGCATGTAGCACTGCATCAGGCCGACGCGGCCCATCGCCTCGTGGATGGTGGCGACGCCGAACTTGGACAGCTTCTCCACCGCCGCCTTGTCGGCGCGAGTGATCTTCGTCTTGACGATGCCGAGATTGTTCATGGGTGTGCTCATATCGCGTGCCCTTTAGATTACTTGCCCTTGGCCTTCAACGCGGCGTCGAGACGCGGGAACACGCGCCGGGCGTTGCCTTCGTAGATCTGGTGACGCTGCTCGGGCGTCAGCTTGGCGGCCTCGATATAGCGCTTGGTGTCGTCGTAGTAGAAGCCGGTCTCCGGATCGATGCCGCGGACGGCGCCGATCATCTCCGACGCGAACAGGATGTTGTCGATCGGGATCACGCCGGTCAAAAGGTCGATGCCCGGCTGGTGATACACGCAGGTGTCGAAGAAGATGTTGTTGAGCAGGTGATCCTTCAACAGCGGCTTCTTCATCTCTTGGGCGAGGCCGCGGAACCGGCCCCAATGATACGGCACCGCGCCGCCGCCATGCGGGATCAGGAACTTCAAGGTCGGGAAGTCCTTGAACAGGTCCGAGGTCAGGCATTGCATGAACGCCGTGGTGTCGGCGTTCAAATAATGCGCGCCCGTGGTGTGGAAGCAGGCATTGCAGCTGGTCGAGACGTGGATCATCGCGGGGATGTCGAGCTCGACCATCTTCTCGTAGATCGGATACCAGTGCCGGTCCGACAGCGGCGGCGAGGTCCAGTGGCCGCCCGAGGGATCCGGGTTCAGATTAATGCCGACGAAGCCGTATTCCTTGATGCACTTCTCCAGCTCGGGAATGCAGGTCGCAGGGTCGACGCCGGGCGACTGTGGCAGCATCGCGACGCCGATGAAATTGTCCGGGAACAGCTGGCTGACGCGGTAGCACAGCTCGTTGCAGATGCCGGCCCAGGTCGACGACACCTGGAAATCGCCGATGTGGTGGGCCATGAAGCTCGCGCGCGGCGAGAACACGGTGAGGTCGCTGCCGCGCTCCTTCATCTTCTTGAGCTGGTTGCTCTCGATGCTCTCGCGCAGCTCGTCGTCGCTGATCTTGAGCTCCGAGGCCTTCGGCATCACCGACGGATCCTTGATGCCCGCGATCTGCCGGTTGCGCCACTCTTCCAGCGCCTTCGGAGCCGTCGTGTAATGGCCGTGCACGTCGATGATCACGTCAGTCTCTCCCTCAAGCTTTTCGTTCGTCCGGCGCCGCTCAATGCGCGACCACGGGGCTGCCGACATCCTTGCCGCTGGCGCGGCCGCCCGGTCCGACCGCCTGCTTTACCACAAGGGCGAGCGCCGCGATCAAGCCGGGAACTGCGATCACGGTGAAAATCTCGCTGAAGGTCAGGTGCCGCGCGGTCAATTCGGCGACCAGGAAGGAGCCGGCGATACCGCCGAAGCGGCCGATGCCCATCATCCAGGCCACCCCGGTGGCGCGGCCCTGGGTCGGGTAGAACGACGCCGCCAGCGCCGGCAGCGACGACTGCGCCGTGTTCATGACGACGCCGGCGACGAACACGATCACCACCAGGAAGCCCATGTTGCCGGCCGCCTGCCCGATCAGGAAGATCGTCACCGCCGTCAGCGCGTAACCGACCGCGACGATGCGGTTGGCGTTGAAGCGGTCCATCAGGAAGCCGAAGAACACCGCTCCGACGCCGCCGAGCGGGAACAGCGCGGAGATCAGGGTCGCGGTCTGCGGGTTTAGCCCGACATCCTTGAACAGGATCGGCATCCAGTTGATCAGCGCGTAGAAGATCACCAGCCCCATGAAATAGGTGATCCACAGCATCAGCGAGCCGATGCGCAGCACCGGCGACAGCACCATGCCGATGCCGGTCGCGTTGACGCGGCGGGTGGTCTCGGCGTGCTCCGGCTCCAGCATCACGAACTGGCCGACCTCGGCAGCCCTGGCAGAGATCTTGCGCATCACCTTGCGCACGCGCTCGGCGCTCGCGCCGCGCGACAGCAGATAGTGCACGGATTCCGGCAGGATTGCGATCAGCAGAACGGTCAGTACCAGCGGCGTCGCGCCACCGAGCACCAGCACGCTGCGCCAGCCCCATTGCGGGATCATCCATGCGGCGAGAAAGCCGCCGCAGGCGGCGCCGAGCGGAAAGCCGCAGAACATCAGATTGGTCATGGTGGCGCGCAGCCGGCCCGGGCAGTACTCGCTGAGCAGGGTCACGGCGTTCGGCATGGCCGCGCCGAGGCCGACGCCGGTGACGCAGCGGAGCACGGTCAGCTCGGTGAGGTTGGTGGCGAAAGCCGAGGCGAGACAGGCAACGCCGAAGATCAGGACGGAGCCGACCAGCACCAGCTTGCGGCCGAGACGGTCGGCAACGGGACCCGCGAACAGCGCGCCGGCGGCCAGCCCGAACAGCGCGGCGCTCAGCACTGGCCCGAGCGCCGATTTCTCGATGCCCCATTCCTTGAGCAGCGACGGCGCGATGAAGCCGATCGCGGCGGTGTCGAAGCCGTCGAGCAGCACGATCACGAAGCCGAGCGCGAAGATCAGCCACTGAAAACCGGAGAACTTGTGGTCGTCGAGAAAGGCCTGGACGTCGACACGGGCGGTCGCTGGCATCGCTTCTGCTTTCCTTGGGTGCTGTTCTGGCGCGTTGGCCGAGGTCCGCAGGGGCACGTTCCCCCAGCGATCGAGTCCTGCAGCTTCGGCAGCTTGACAGGGTATGTGACCGAGCGCGACCGCCCGCGCCAGCGCCGGGCGGTATCTATCAGCTATTCCGAAATGGCATAAGATATCAGATGAGCCATGCTGATTTTAGAATGGGTCTGAATAGCTTCCGGCTTGGCTGTGGATGACGTCGATGCCCCCGGATTCCCCCCCCCCCGCCTGCGGGGCACTGCTCTCGCGTTCGACAATCGCAGTTTTGCGCTCGCCTGTCTCTACGCCGTCATGGCCGGGCTTGTCCCGGCCATCCACGTCGTACGGCATGCTGGGAGCGACGTGGATGCCCGGGACGAGCCCGGGCATGACGGAGTATAAAGTTGGCAGGATCGTTCGCCGGTACGGCTGCGTGTCTGAAATGCCATAGCCCTGCCCTGCAGGGAAGAGTAGCACCGTTGCGTAGCGCAGCGCCGTCTACCGCGGTAGCTTCTTGATCAGTGCTGTCGCCAGCTTCATCGTCTGCTGCGCCAGCGGCGTCGGCCGCTTGTGCGCCGAGGTGACGAAGCACAGCACGCTGGTCGGCGCGGGCTCGGTCAGCGGCCGGATGGCAAGCTCCCCCGCCCGCCCCGAAGCGGCGACGCCGCTTGGCGTCAGCACGGCGTGGCCATAGCCGGCGCAGACGAGGTCGATGATCGAGGGCACGCTCGACACCTCCCAGGCGATGTCGAGCTTGACGCCGGCGAGCGCCGCCTGCGTCTCCAACAGCCGCCGCATCGCGTGCACGCGCTCCGGCATGATCAGGCTGTAGCGCGACAGCTCGGCCATCGGCAGCGGCGCTGTGACCCGGCGCTTGCCCTTCGGCGCGTGGCTGACGAGCGCCAGCGGCTCCTGCAGCACCGGCGTGATCTCGATGCCGGCCTGCGCGTCCGGATTGTAGACCATGCCGACATCGATGCGTCCGCTGGTGACCCACTCGACGACATGCGTCGACAGGCCCTCGACGACGGCGAGCCGCGCCGCGGGATATTCCTTCCGGAAGCGATCGATCAGCGGCAAGGTCAGTTGCCGCGCGATGCTTGGCGGCAGGCCGATGGTGACGCGGCCGACCGGCGCGTCACGGCTGGCGCCGAGATCCTCGCGCGCATGCGCCACCAGCTGCAGCACGCCGACGCTGTGATCGAGCAGCCGCTTGCCGGCTTCGGTCAGCTCGACGCCGCGGCCGTTGCGCGCGAACAGCTGCTGCTTCAGTTCGGATTCCAGCGCTCGCACCTGCCGCGACAGCGCCGGCTGGGCAACATCGAGCACCGACGCCGCCTTGCTGAACGAGCCGAGCTCGGCGACCTGGACGAAATATTCGAGCTGCTTGAGGTTCATGGGATGAGGTCTCGAACATCCAGCGTGAGGCTGCCCGGCTGCCTGCCCCACCCCCAACTGTCGTCCCGGCGAACGCCGGGACCCATAGCCACCGGCTGTCGTTGTTGAGAAAGAAAGGCGACGCACAGCCTTCTCCAACAACGGGCCGTCCGCGGTATGGGTCCCGGCGTTCGCCGGGACGACAGCGGAATTCGAGGCTGCGTCGTGCCCGATGATCTGAAGCCCAGCCCCATCAGCCTCATCTCAATTCAGCACGTTCACCGAAAAATTCAGCACCGACGCGAACGCGACCCAGCACGCGTACGGCACGAACAGCAGCGCCGCGGTGCGGTCCTCGCGCCACTGCATCACGATGAACGTCACGATCAGTACGAACATGCTGACGATGATCGCGAACGCGACCCACATCAGATGCGCGGTGAAGAACACCGGCGACCAGGCGAAGTTCAGCGCCAGCTGGCCCCACCACACCTGCATCACGGCGCCGCTCTCGACCCGCTCATAGGTGCGCCAGCCGGCCACCGCGACCAGGATGTAGATCACCGTCCAGGCGATCGGAAACAGCCAGCCGGGCGGGGTGAACCAGGGCTTGTTGAGCGAGCCGTACCAGGCGCCGGGCATGTTGGAGGCGCCGATGATCCAGCCGCCTCCGACCACAAGGACCAGGAGGACCAGGAGATGCAGGATGGATCGGTTCATATTCCGCTCGGCGTGAATTTCGGGAGAAAGTTCTCGGCTGGTCCGCTGGCGACCGGCAGCCATGCGGCCGAGACACCCACGCGCGCACTGGACAGGGCCGCCCTCTGCGCGTAGCCAGGACATAACACAATGCGAGGAAAAGTCAGGGTTTTCCCCTGGCGCCAACGTCCAGGGACCGGGAACGCCGATCAATTCAGCGCCGGGGTCCTGATACCAGGAAACGGAGCTTTCTCAGTGGCTGATTCCCCGGCCCCCTCCTCAGCCATCGCCTCGATCGCGGCCGTCGAAGCCGGCCTCGCCGCGCAGGGCTATATCGCCAGCCGCCAGATCGCGACCGCCGTCTATCTGTCGCAGGCCATCGACAAGCCGATCCTGGTCGAGGGTCCCGCCGGCGTCGGCAAGACCGAGCTTGCCAAGGCGATCGCCGCCTGGCGCGGCCTGAAGATGATCCGGCTGCAATGCTATGAGGGCCTCGACGAGGCCAAGGCGCTGTACGAGTGGAAATACGCCAAGCAGCTGCTCTACACCCAGATCCTCAAGGACAAGCTCGGCGAGGTGCTCGGCGGCGCCCAGACATTGCACGCGGCGCTCGGCCAGTTGCATGATTTCGGCGACGTGTTCTTCTCCAAGGAATTTGTCGAGCCGCGGCCGCTGCTACGGGCCCTGCTCGAGCCCGACGGCTGCGTGCTGCTGATCGACGAGATCGACAAGTCGGACGCCGAATTCGAATCGCTGCTGCTGGAGATCCTCTCCGACTTCCAGGTCACCATCCCCGAGCTCGGCAGCATCGCCGCCGCCAAGCCGCCGACCGTGATCCTGACCTCCAACTCCGAGCGCAATCTCGGCGACGCCTTGAAGAGGCGCTGCCTGCATCTGCATATCGGCTTCCCCGAGCAGCGGCTGGAGGAGCGCATCGTCGAGAGCCGGGTGCCCGGCATCTCGCAGACCCTGCGGCGCCAGCTCGTGGCCTTCATCCATGACATCCGGACGCTGGACCTGAAGAAGCAGCCCTCCGTCAGCGAGACCATCGATTGGGCCCGGGTGCTGGTGCTGCTGCAGGCCGCCGAGCTCGGCCACGAGGTGGTCAAGGACACGCTCAACGTGCTGCTGAAGTACGAGTCCGACATCGAGGTGGCGCTGCCGCAGGTGACGACCTTCGTCGCCAAGGCGCAGCGCCAGAACATCTTCGGGTAGGCGCCATGCAGGAGAACCTGCATCGGTTCTTCCGGGCGGCGCGCGGCGCCGGCGTCCACGTCTCGCCGGCCGAGAGCATCGACGCGATGCGCGCGGTGGCGAGCGTCGGGGTCGCCGATCGCACCGTGCTGCGTGACAGCCTGCTGCTGACGCTCGCCAAGAGCGAGGACGAGAAGAAGGCGCTCGGCGCCTGCTTCGACCTGTTCTTCGCCCATGTCGATCCGGCGCAGGCCGAAGCCAGTGACGAGGCGCAGGACGCGGCGTCGAACGAGGCCCAGGCTGCTCCGCCATCGGGACAGCCAAGCGATGCCGACACGAGCGCCGAACTCGGCCCCCTCGCCCAGATGCTGCTGGCGCAGAACACCGCCGACATCTCGGCCGCCATCGCCAACGCCTCCAGCGCCGTCGGCCTGTCGGAGATCCGCTACTTCACCCAGCGCGGCCTGTACTCCAGCCGCATGCTGGAGACGATGGGCATCCAGCGGCTGCGAGATGATCTGGACAGGCTGACGGAGACCAACCCGGGGCTGGCCGAACGACTGCAGGCCGGCCTCGAGGCCTTGCGCGACACCGTGCGCGACGCGGTCGCGCAGGCGCTGGCGCTGTACGGCCGCGAGGAGACCGAGAACCTGCGTCACGAGATCCTGCGCAACGCGCAGCTGTCGCGGATCGAGCCGCGCCAGGTCGCGGCGATGCGCGCGCTGATCCGGCAGATCGCCCGCCGCCTGCGCGAGCGCTACAGCAAGCCGCGCAAGCGCCAGCGCCGCGGCCATCTCGACGTCCGCCGCACCCTCCGCCGCAACGCCGCCTGGGGCAGCGTCCCCTTCCTCACCGCCTGGAAACGGCGACATCGCGACCGCCCGAAGATTGTGGCCCTGTGCGATGTCTCCGGCTCGGTCGCCCGCGTCTCGGACTTCTTCCTGCTGCTGATCCACAGCCTGCACGACGTCGTCAGCGACGTTCGCTCGTTCGCCTTCTCCGGTCATCTGATCGAGGTCAGCGAGATCCTGGAGCAGAAATCCGCCGAGGAGGCCATGGCCGAGATCATGCACAAGGTCGGCTTCGGCTCGTCCGACTACGGCTCGTCGCTGGTCGATTTCGAGAAGCAGTTCATGGCCTCGGTGACGCCGCAGACCACCGTGATCGTGCTGGGTGATGCCCGCAGCAACAAGCTCGACCCGCGCGCGGATATCCTCAAAGCCATCTCCGAACGCGCCAAGCGCGTGGTCTGGCTCAATCCGGAGGGCCGCGTCACCTGGGGCTGGGGCGACTCCGAAATGCCGCGCTACCAGACGTTCTGCAACGTGGTGCGCCCGTGTGCCACGGCGCAGCAGCTGGAGCGCGCGGTGAGCGATATCGTGTCGGCCTATCAGTAGACCTCCACGTATCAGTAGGCTTGCGCGACGCAGCTGATTGCTTCATCTCGGAGAGACCGGCGGGTCGAAGTAAGATTCCATGTTATGAGTCCCAGCGTTTGGCCTGCGCGATATTAGGAGTTGCGGCTCGATATGCGAGCCCCACCCATCGCTGTCGTCCCGGACAAGCCGTGCCGCGCATCAGCGCGGCGCGGCGCCGATCCGGGACCCATACTCCGCGGCGGACGTGAAGGGCACGAAGCCAACCGCCAGCGTGCCTCAAACTGCTCCCTGGGGGTATGGGTCCCGGCGTTCGCCGGGCGACAGCTTTTTTTGTCGTTCGACCGTCGCATATGCAGACACAGATGCTGCGCCTCATGTGCATCGAACATAGGGTGGGCAAAGACATCGCGCGGCGCAAGCCGCGTGAGGGCGTGCCCACCGACAGCCCATCGACGAAGAACGGTGGGCACGGCGCGATCATATAGCGGTGACCAACAACTGCATTACGGGCGCGCCTTTGCCACCCTACGAACCGTCCCCTGAGCTATCGTCCTCCCGCCGCCCGCTTCAGCAGGACAGCGCGCTGCTGGTCCGTAAAGCTCACGCCCGACTTCTTCTCCACCACCTTCACCGCCCACGACCGCATCGGATCATCATCCACGCGCGCCGGCTCGCGCAGAATGGCGACGCCGATCTCCAGCATCTTGGCGTCGGCCTGATGCTCGATGCCGCCGCCACCGGCGTTCGCCAAGGCCAACGCGCCGGCCACCGCTCCGATGGCAGCTGCCAACGCCGTCGTTACGAAGAGTTTCCAGTCCAACTCAGCCCCCTGCTCTCAAGCGCCACTGCGCCGCCACGCTCGAACAGGTTGTTGTCTGCGACATGGCGATCTCGCGTCGGTCGTTCGGCAGACACGTCATCGCGCGACCATAATTGTTCGATCCACGAATGAGCCGCTCGCATCCGTGACGTGCTGTGTGACTGCCCGTCGCGTTACCATGTCGCAGCGCGCTACCCTTGTGCCGTCGGGCAAATCACGACGATGCTTGCGCCCAACCTGCTCCGGCGAAAAGGGGCGTACGCGTCGTCACGATACGTGGGGCAGGCCGCGGTGGACGCTGTTGCATCATGCGCTTGTTGCGCAGACGAGTGATGTAGCGCGTACGGTGAAGTCGTGATGTCCTGATACCCCGACGCTGGTATCAAGGTCGAGAGAGACGAATGCTCCGACCGATGGTGGCCAAAACGCCCGGCGCACCAGGGAGACCACGTATAAGCCGTCAAACGCCGCGCAGGGAAGGCCGGCATGTTCGGCCCACCTGTGGTTCCTGCCCCGTGCATTCTCTGTTGCACGGGGGCCGCGGGTGTGGTGGACACCCGGCCTTCCCTGCACCCTCGGCTTTTCCAGGGGGTGATTGACGAGCAAAGCTCGGGCCGACCAGCCGCGAGAACGCGATGTCACGTGCCAAATTCGACCTATCAAAGACCGGCCGCGGCCGGCAGCACGCGCGCTCAGCGCGGCACCACCGCGGTGGCCTCGATCTCCACCCGTGCCGTCTTCTCCACCAGCCTGACGACCTGCACCAGCGCCATGGCCGGATAGTGGCTGCCGAAGATCTCGCGATAGATCTTCCCGAGCTCCCTCAGATTGCCGAGATACTCGTCCATGTCGACGACATACCAAGTCAGCCGCACCAGGTGCTCTGGACGCGCATTCCCTTCTGCCAGGATCGCGGCAATGTTCTGCAGCGCCTGCCGGACCTGGGCGACGAAGCCGTCGGCGAGCTTCTCCTGCTCGTCCCAGCCGATGACACCGCCGGTGACGACGATGCGTCCTTCCGCGCTGATGCCGTTGGCATAGCCCTTCGGCATCGGCCAGCCGCTCGGCTGCAGCACGCGCAGGCTCGCATCATCCTGCTTCACCACGGCGAGCGTCGGCGCTTTGGTCGTGCTCACGAACGTCTCTCCTTGTCTCTGCTACGCGGCCGGGCCCGAAGCGGCCGACGCCTGCGCGATCTGCCGCAAGGCGAACCGCTTCAGCTTGCCGGTCTCGGTCTTGGGCAGCTGCGTGACGAACTCGATCGCGCGCGGGTATTTGTACGGTGCGATCTCGCGTTTGACATGCTCCTGCAGCTCAGTCACGAGCGCCGGCGTGCCCTCCGCTCCGGGCGCCAGCACGACATAGGCCTTCACGACCATGCCGCGGGCTTCGTCGGGAGCCCCAACCACGCCGCATTCGGCGACGGCCGGATGAGTCAGCAGCGACGCCTCGACGTCGGTGCCGGCGATGTTGTAGCCCGACGACACGATCATGTCGTCGGAGCGGGACTGGTACCAGAAGTAGCCGTCCTCATCCATCACATAGGTATCGCCCGTCACGTTCCAGCCGTTCTGGACATATTTGCGCTGGCGCTCGTCGGCGAGATAGCGGCAGCCGGTCGGACCGCGCACCGCGAGCCGGCCCATCGTGCCCGGCGGCACGTCGCGGCCCTCGTCGTCGACGATCTTGGCCTCGTAGCCCGGCACCGGCTTGCCGGTGGCGCCGGGACGGATCTCGTCCTCGACGGCGCTGATGAAGATGTGAAGCATCTCGGTCGAGCCGATGCCGTCCATCAGCCTCAGCCCGGTCGCCTTGAGCCAGGCATCGAAGGTCGGTTTCGGCAAGGTCTCGCCGGCGGAGACGCATTTGCGCAGCGAGGAGATGTCGCGGCCCTCGAGCTTGCCCAGCATCGCGCGATAAGCGGTCGGCGCGGTGAAGCAGATCGTGGCCTTGTACCGCTCGATCGCGGCCAGCAGATCGTCCGGCGTCGTCTTCTCCAGCACGACATAGGACGCACCAATATGCATCGGGAACAGCACGCCGCCGAATCCGAAGGTGAAGGCGAGCGGTGCGGTGCCGATGAAGCGGTCGCTCTGGCTGGCGCGGAGCACGTTCCGGGCGTAGCCGTCGCACACCGCGAGCATGTCGCGGTGGAAGTGCATCGTGCCCTTGGGATCGCCTGTGGTGCCCGACGTGAAGGCGATCAGGCAGAGGTCGTCGGACGCGGTGTCGACCGCGGTGAACTCAGGGCTGGCATCGGCGATCAACGCCTCCAGCGAGTCGGGCCGTCCATTGCCCCAATACACGATCTGCTTGAGCGCGGGCGCAACCGCGCGGGTCTTTTCCATCTCGTCGGCCAGCTTGCCGTCGCACAGCGCCAGCGCGATCTGCGCCTTCTGGATCGGATAGGACAATTCCTTGGCGCGCAGCAGCGGCATGGTCGCCACCACGATGCCGCCGGCCTTGATCGCGGCAAGATAGGTCGCGACCATCATCGGGTTGTTGGCCGAGCGCAGCAGCACGCGGCCGCCGGGCACGAGGCCGAGCTTGCCGACCAGCACGTTGGCGATCTTGTTCACCAACACCTGCAGCTCACGATACGTGTAGCTGACCTCGGTGCTGATGATGCAGGGCGTATCGCCCCGCCCCTCCTCGATCCAGCGGTCGAGAAAGTGCGTGACGCAGTTCAGCCGTGGCGGATAACGGAGTTCGGGCCTGCTGAACACGAAGTCGGGCCACAGCTCACGCGGCGGCAGATTGTCCTGGGCAAAGGTGTCGAGATGGGCGCTATGCGCCTGCGCGCCGGCGCTTTCGGGCTGAACCTTGGCGGCAGTGGCCATCACACGCTCCTGTCTAAGGGGAAGAACGCCCGGCACGTTTCAGTCCTAAACATTTTAGACTTAAAACATCTCGGCGCAAGAGCGGACAAGAGTCGAACATTGTGCACTGCCCGCAAAATGTTTGAGCGGTTGCCGCACACGGCGGCGGCACCGCCCCCTCCGGCCTCACTCCTGCCGGCGCTGCACGGCCTTCTGCGCCGATCCCTTGGTCTTGGCGAGCAGGCGCATCAGCTCGCGGACGTCCTTCTCCGTGAGATCGCCGAAGATGTCGGCGATCCAGGTCTCGTGCTCGGCGGCCATCTTGCGGAATTCGGCACGCCCGAGCTTGGTCAACCGGATCACCTGGACGCGACGGTCGGTATCCGAGGTGCGGCGATCCAGATGGCCGGATTCGACCAGGCGTTCGACCAATCCGGTGACATTGCCGTTCGAGACCATCATGCGCTTGGAGACGTCAGACAAGGTCATTCCGTCCGGCGCCTTGTCCAGCTGCGCCATGAGGTCGAACCTCGGCAGCGTCACATCAAAGCGCTCGCGCAGCCGGCTGCGGATCTCGCCCTCGATCAGCGTCGTGCAGGTCAGAAGCCGCAGCCACAGCCGCAACTCATCGGCATGGTCCTCGGGCAACTCGACGGCCTTGGTCTCGGAATCAAGAGTCATGATGGAATCACATGCGCACGTTCAGCCCCGGCGGGCGGGCCCGTGAGTTTGACCTTCCGGACGTTCCGGGAGCAAGGAAAAACGTACCGCAGCTGCGGCGAAGCGCGCTTCCGCAATTCCTTTAACCTTCAAGCAATTGGCGCGGCGCTTGCATGCATGCCGAAACTGCCCTTTCCGCGAGCAGTTCGCTTGCGGCTGAGGGCATCATCAGACTAGGCTTGCGACCAAGCTGCGGTCTGACCCATCGTTAGGTCAGGTGCAAAAACAGAAGCCTGAATTTCCGCATCCCGGGGGATTGTCATGAAAGTGAGTTGGAAGCTGGCCGGTCTCGGCGTCGTGGCGTGCATGCTGGTGCAGCCGGCGCTGGGCGCCGACAAGATCAAGATCGGCGTCATCGTCACCCTGTCCGGCCCCGCAGCCGCGCTTGGCGGACAGGTCCGCGACGGCTTCAACCTCGCGATCAAGGATCTCGGCGGCAAGATGGGCGGCAAGGACGTCGAGGTCGTCGTCGCCGACGACGAGCTCAAGCCGGACGCCGCGATCACCAAGGCCAAGGGCCTGCTCGAGCGCGACAAGGTCGACTTCGTCGTCGGCCCGATCTTCTCCAACATGCTGCAGGCGATCCACCGCCCGATCACCGAGAACAAGACCTTCCTGATCAGCCCGAATGCCGGCCCGTCCAGCTATGCCGGCAAGGAGTGCAGCCCCTATTTCTATGTGACGTCGTATCAGAACGACCAGGTGCATGCCGTTCTCGGCAAGGTCGCGCAGGACCGCGGCTACAAGAAGATGTATCTGCTGGTTCCGAACTACCAGGCCGGACGCGATTCCGTCGCCGGCTTCAAGCTCGACTACAAGGGCGAGATCGTCGAGGAATCCTACGTTCCCCTCAACACGCTCGACTTCCAGCCGGAGCTGTCCAAGATCTCCTCGCAGAAGCCCGACGCCGTGTTCACCTTCATGCCCGGCGGCATGGGCGTGAACCTCGTCAAGCAGTTCAAGCAGGCCGGCCTCGCCGACACGGTTCCGGTGCTCTCCGCCTTCACGGTCGACGAGTCCACGCTGCCGGCGCAGCAGGATGCGGCCGTCGGCATGTTCGGCGGTGCAAATTGGGCCCCCAACTTCGACAACGCTCAGAGCAAGAAGTTCGTCGCCGGCTATGAGGCCGCCTACAACAGCGTGCCCGGGACCTATGCCATGCAGGCCTATGACGCCGCGCTGCTGATCGACAGCGCCGTGAAGGCCGTGGGCGGCGATCTCGCTGATAAGGACAAGGTGGCCGCGGCGCTGAAGAAGGCCGATTTTGCCTCGCTGCGCGGCAACTTCAAGTTCAACACCAACGGCTATCCGATCCAGGACTTCTACCTGACCAAGGTCGCCAAGCGGCCCGACGGCAAGTTCCAGACCGAGATCGTGCAGAAGGTGTTCGAGAACTACGCCGACCGCTATGCCAAGGATTGCGCGGCCAAGTAACGACAGGGAGCGAAACCAATATGAGCCATCCGGAAATCGCCGGCATCACCCGGGCCAATGAGGGCATCCAGGGCATCTCCTGGAACATCCTCGGCCAGGTCTACGTCCCGAAGAACCGCACCGAGCACAGCTTCTCCTGGCACGCGACGTTCCCGGTCGGAACCTTCGTGCCGCCGCACATCCATCCCGACCAGGACGAGTATCTCTACATCCTCGAAGGCCGGCTCGACTTCTTCCTCGACGGCGCCGAGGAATACGCCACCGCCGGCGACACGGTGCGGCTGCCGATGGGCAAGCCGCACGGCATCTTCAACAAGTCGCAGCAGACCGCGAAGACCTTGTTCTGGGTATCGCCGACGCGGCGGCTCTACGAGCTGTTCTGGGCGATCCACAACATGCGCGAGCAGAACCCCGACGACGTCGTGAAGCTCGCCGCCGAGCACAACATCCACTTCCTCCCGCCCCCTCCGGGGGCGTGAGTCGACTGCGCGTTTGATCGCAGACTATCGCGCCGCAAACGGTGCGCCCCCTCTCCCCGTTCTTACGGGGAGAGGGCTGGGGTGAGGCGCAGCCCTACGAACGGTGTGCTTTCAAGCCAAGGTTACGACGCCTGCCGCGTCACCATCCGCGCAGCAAAGCCCGCCCTGCTCGCATACCCCCGCACGATGCCCTCGCGGGCCTCGTAGTTCAGGATGGTGTTGATGTCGCTGAACCCCTGCGGCGCGAGCTGCTCGACCGCATCGATCACGCCTTCCGGACCGCCACGGCGGTTCGACGCCACGATCTCCGCGGTCATCGGCAGCCGCTTCTGCTCATAGGCCATCAACGCCTGGCGCGGATGCTCCGAGCGAGCCAATGCATCAGCCAGCGCCCGGGCATCGAGGATCGCCTGCGAGGCGCCGTTGGAGCCGACCGGGTACATCGGATGCGCGGCATCGCCCAGCAAGGTGACACGCCCGCTCGACCAGTACGGCAGCGGATCGCGGTCGCAGCAGGGATACTCCCAGAACTCCGGCGTCGCGCGCACCATGGCCGCGAAGTCGACCTGGGGAATGGAGAAGCCGTTGACATGCGGCATCAACTCGTCGGCCTTGCCCAGCCGCGACCAGTCCTCCCGCCGCGGAGGCGCGGTGTTGGCATCGCCGATGCGCACCAGCACGGCCCAGTTGGTGAGCCGCGTCGCGGGGCTCGAGCCCTCGGCAATCGGATAGATCACCGCCTTGGCGTTGAGGCCGCCGGCGATGATCATCGACTGCCCGGTCAGGAACACCGGCCAGTCGGTGGCGCCACGCCACAGCATCAGGCCGTTCCAGCACGGCGCGCCCTCGTTCGGGAACAGCGTCTGCCGGACCTTGGAATGGATGCCGTCGGCACCGATCAGCACGTCGCCTCGGACGGTGTGAACATGGGACCCGGAGCGGTCGAAGAAATAGGCGGTCACCCCGCCCTCGTCCTGGGTGAAGGAGCCGAGCCGGCAGCCGGTGTGGACCTTCTCCGGCCCGAGCCGCTGCATCACGGCCTGATGGATCACGCTCTGCAGTCGGCCGCGGTGGATCGAGAATTGCGGCACGTCATGGCCGGCGTCGACGCCGCGGGTCTCGTGCCAGACCTCCTGGCCGCGCCGGGTCAGATAGAACAGCTCGTAGGTGCGGATGGCGACCTCATCGAGCCGATCCAGCAGCCCGAGCTGCGCCAGCTCGCGGATCGCGTGCGGCAGGGTGTTGATCCCTACGCCGAGCTCACGGATCGAGTCCGCCTGCTCGAACACCTCGCAATCGATGCCGCGCGCCCGCAGCATCAGAGCCGTGGTCAACCCGCCGATACCACCGCCAACGATGATCGCCTTCATCGCCCCTACTCCACTGACATTGGTCGCACCGGGCGGCAGCGTCGCACAGCGGCTTACTCCGCCGCAAGCGGCTTCGCCGCCTCCGCCTTCAGCTCCGCCCGCGTTTTCGGTTTAGCCTTAATCTTCAGCTCCTCAAAGTCTTGCCGCTCCCGCACGCTGTTGCGGAAGATCTGCTCTTTGCCCGGCAGATATTGCGGCGGACAGAACATGTCGGCGCCATACCAGGCGGCCGCCTTCATGGTGAAGGCGGGATCAACGAGATGCGGGCGACCGAGCGCGACGAGATCGGCGCGGCCGGCAGCGAGGATGGTGTTGACCTGGTCGGCGCTGGTAATGTTGCCGACGCACATGGTCGCGACATGAGCCTCGTTGCGGACCTGGTCGGAGAACGGCGTCTGGAACATGCGGCCGTAGATCGGCCTCGCCTCGCGCACGGTCTGTCCCGTCGAGACGTCGACGAGATCGACGCCTGCTTCGCCGAATGCGCGGGCGATCTGCACCGCGTCGTCGCCGGTGATGCCGCCCTCGGCCCAGTCGGTCGCGGAGATGCGCACCGACATCGGCTTGTGCGCCGGCCACGCCGCGCGCATCGCGGTGAACACTTCCAGCGGGAAGCGCAGCCGGTTCTCCAGCGTGCCGCCGTACTCGTCTGTGCGCTTGTTGGTCAGCGGCGAGATGAAGCTCGCCAGCAGGTAGCCGTGGGCGCAATGCAGCTCGAGCATGTCGAAGCCGCAAGCGTGGCCGCGCTCGGCCGCCGCCACGAAATCCGCCTTGATCGCATTCATCGCAGCCCGATCGAGCTCGCGCGGCACCTGGCTGTCGGGGAAGTACGGCAGCGGCGATGCCGAAACGATGTCCCAGCCGCCCTGCTCCAGCGGACGGTCCATGCCGTCCCACATCAGCTTGGTCGCGCCTTTGCGGCCGGCATGACCGAGCTGCAATGCGAACTTCGCCTTCGAGTTGGCGTGAACGAAATCGACGATGCGTTTCCAGGCCGCTTCCTGCGCGTCGTTCCACAAACCGGCACAGCCGGGCGTGATGCGCGCATCGCGGCTGACGCAGGTCATTTCGGTGAACAGCAGGCCAGCACCGCCGATTGCGCGCGAGCCGTAATGCACCAGATGGAAGTCGCCCGGGACGCCCTCCTCGGCGGAGTACATGCACATCGGCGACAGCACAGCACGATTGGCCAGCGTCATGTCACGCAGCTTGAGCGGCTGGAACATCGGCACCACGGGCTTCTCGACATCGACATCAAAGCCCTTGGCGCGCACCTGGCGTGCAAAAGCCTTGTCGACCTCGGCCACGAAGTCCGGCGCGCGCAGCGTGAGATTGTCGTAGGTGATCGCTTTCGAGCGGGTCATCACGCCGAACGCAAACTGCACGGGATCGAAGTCCCAGAAGCGGTCGACATGCTCGAACCAGACCAGCGACACGTCAGCCGCGTGCTGAGTCTTCTCGACCTCTTCGCGCCGGCCGTGCTCGTAAAGATCCAACGCCGCCGGAATGCTTGGCGCACGCTGCATGGCCTCGGCCAGCGCAATCGCATCCTCCATCGCGAGCTTGGTGCCCGAGCCGATCGAGAAATGCGCTGTCGACTTGGCGTCGCCGAGCAGCACCATGTTGTCCTTGACCCAGCGCTTGTTGCGGATCATCGGGAAATTGCGCCACATCGAGCGGTTGATCAGCAGCGGATGATCGCCGAGGAACCAGCCGAAGATCTCCTTCATGCGGTCGGCGGACTGCCGCTCGTCGAGACCGGTCAGGCCCGCCTTCTCGAAGGTCTCGGGATCGGTCTCGAAGATCCAGGTCGAGTGTCCCGCCTCGTACTGATAGGCGTGCGCGATGAAGGGACCCCACTCCGTCTCCTGGAAGATGAAGGTGAAGGCGTCGAGCGGCTTGGTCGAGCCCATCCACGCGAACTTGTTGGCGCGCAGATCGACCTCGGGCTGGAAGTGATCCACGTACTTCTGACGGAAGCGGCTGTTGATGCCGTCCGACAGAATCATCAGGTCGGCATCCGCAAACTGCGACTCGTCCTCGAGATCGACCTCGAAGTGCAGGGTGACACCGAGCTCGCGGGCCCGCTCCTGAAGAATGCGCAGCAATGTCCGGCGCGAGCAGCCGCAGAAACCATTGCCGCCGACGCGGTGCACCGTGCCGCGGAAGTGCACGGCGATGTCATCCCAGTACGCGAACTCCTGGGTGATACGCTGGTAGCTCGGCAGGTCGTGCTTCTCGAAATTGTCGAGCGTGGCGTCGGAGAACACCACGCCGAAGCCGAACGTGTCGTCGGCGCGGTTGCGTTCGTAGACCGCGATGTCGGCCTTGGGCCGCTGCTTCTTGAGCAATATCGCCGCATAGAGACCGGCAGGTCCGCCGCCGATGATCGCGATCTTCATGAGCGCCTCCACTGGAGAGCCGAGCCAATGGAAATTATTTTAGACCTAAAATATTTCCTGGCAAGCCCCTTCGGTTCCCGCAGCAGCTCAGTTTCCCTGGAAGACCGGCTTCGACTTGGCGGCGAAGGCTTCGAAAGCGCGATTGAAATCCTCTGTTGTCATGCACAAGGCCTGGGCAACTGCCTCCGCCTCGATCGCCTCCTCGACCGACATCGCCCATTCCATGGCCAGCATGCGCTTGGTCATCGTGTTGGCGAAGGTCGGACCATTCGCGATCTCGGTTGCCAACACCACGGCCTGCGCCAGCACGTCGGCAGGCGCGACGATGCGGCTGAAGAAGCCCCAACGCTCGCCCTCCTCCGCGCTCATGAACCGGCCGGTATAGAGCAACTCGGAGGCGCGCGACTGACCGATAATGCGCGGCAGGATCGCGCAGGCTCCCATGTCGCAGCCGGCGAGACCCACCTTGTTGAACAGGAAGGCGACCTTGGCGCCCGTCGCGGCAAGCCGGATATCGGAAGCCATCGCAACGATGGCGCCAGCGCCGGCGCAGATTCCCTCGACCGCCGCGACAACCGGCTGCGGGCAGGCGCGCATCGCTTTGACGAGATCACCGGTCATACGGGTGAAGGCGGTGAGCCCCTTGGTGTCCATCTTCACCAGCGGGCCGATGATCTCGAATACGTCACCGCCGGAGGAGAAATTGCCGCCTGCGCCGGTCACGACAATGGTCTTGACGTCGTCGTCGACGGCGCAGGCGCGGAAGAAGTCGGTCAGCTCCCGATAGCTCTCGAATGTCAGCGGATTCTTGCGCTCCGGACGGTTGAGCGTCACGGTCGCGACCCGATCCTTGACCGTCAGCAGGAAATGGCTCGGCTTGTAGTCGGCCAGCGGCACGGTGACGGAATTGGCGGGCTTCGACATGATGGCTCCCTTTGTACGATTGTTCTGGTTGGACGAGGCGGCTCAGACTTCGCCACCCGCCACTGCGATCGCCTGCCCCGTGATGGCGCCGGCGCCTGTGCCGCACAGCCACAGCACGGTGTCGGCGACCTCCTGAGGCTTAATCAGCCGCCCCTGCGGATTGTGCTTGGCCAGTTCGGCGACCGCCTGCTCACGGCTGCGGCCGGTCTTTTTCATGATGTTGTCGACGCTGTCGGCGACGAGGTCCGTATCGGTGAATCCAGGGCACACGGCGTTGACGGTGACGCCCGTGGCGGCCAGCTCCAGGGCAAGCGATCGCGTCAAGCCGACGACCGCATGTTTTGCAGCCGTGTAGGCGCTGACATAGGGATAGCCCTTGAGGCCCGCGGTCGACGCGACCGCAACGATGCGACCGTAAGGCTGTGCCTTCATCGCCGGCAACACGGCCTGCACGGCGTGCACGACGCCCATGAAGTTGACGTCCATCATGCGGCGGAACAGCGCGGCGTCGGACTTCAGGAACGGCGCGGACTCCGCGCTTCCCGCATTGGCAACCAGGATCGTGATCGGCTGTCGCTCGGCGGCAGCCGCCACCGCCGCCGTCAGCGCCGACTGATCGGCGACGTCGGCGACGGCGGCGTGCTCGGCACAGCCGGACGCGATTGCTTCATCGAGCGTTGCGCGGCTGCGCCCGACGATCGTCACGGTTGCGCCGGCGGACTTCAAAGCGCGCGCGATTTCGCGTCCGATGCCGCGACCGCCGCCCGTCACCATCGCATGTGCTGCTGCGGGCAGTCCGGACATGCGCGCGTCTCCTCTTCTTTTGCCATACGATCGCAGCTCGCAGATTATTTTAAACTTCAAATTTTTGCAACAACACGGCCGAAGCGACTTGACACTCTTGTCGACGCGGCTAGCGTTCGAAGGCCTGGAGCAAGCAGCGTTGCGGCCTCGGGCGCCATCTCGGAGGTCTGCGTGTCCCCGTCGCAAATCCTGACCACGAAGGACGGCCGCTTCGGCTACGAGGCAGCGGGAGCGCCTGATCGGCAGACTCTGGTGTTCCTGCACGGCATCGGCGGCGCGGCGCGCGCCTGGCGCGGTCAGCTTGCGCATTTCGGCGAGCGTTTCCGCGCAGTGGCGTGGGACATGCCGGGCTACGGGCAGTCCGCCAGACTCGACACGGTGAGCATCACCACTCTCGCGGCCGCGCTTCAGAACTTCCTGAACCAGATCGACGCGCGGCAGCCAATCCTGGTCGGCCATTCCATCGGCGGCATGATCACCCAGGAATGGCTGATCACGCATCCGCACGCCGCGGGCGCTGTGGTGTTGGCACAGACCAGCCCGGCGTTCGGCAAGGCTGATGGCGACTGGCAGAAGTCCTTCATCGAGGCGCGCCTCGGGCCACTCGATCGCGGCGCCACGATGGCGTCGCTGGCACCGGATCTCGTGAAAGAGCTGGTCGGCGACGATGCCGACCCCGCCGGTCTCGACCTTGCGACATCCTGCATGGCCGGCGTTCCCGAGGCGAGCTACCGCGCCAGCATGCTGGCGCTGCTCGGCTTCGACCGGCGGCAGGCGCTCAAGGAGATCAAGGTGCCGACGCTGGTGCTCTCGGGCTCCAGGGATCGCAATGCGCCGGCGCCGATGATGGAGAAGATGGCGAGCTTCATTCCAGGCGCTGAGTATGTCGAGCTTGAAGGTGCCGGTCATCTCGTCAATCTCGAACGTCCCGGCGAATTCAACGCTGCGCTCGACTCCTTTCTGAAATCACACGCCACGACAACTGCGGAGGCACGATGACCATCCAGGTGCAGAAGACGGCGACGACCTCCGGCGAAGCGCTCGACGCGCCGATGTTCGATCCGGCCGCCTACCGGCTCACGGCCGAACAGGCTGATATCATCACCCGCGCCCGGCAACTCGGCCAGAGCGTGCTGGCGGGACGTGCCGCGACGTGGGATCGCGAGGCGAGCTTTCCGACCGAGAACTACAAGGATCTGCATCGCGCCGGCCTGCTCGGCATCTCCGTACCCAAGACGCAGGGCGGTCTCGGCGCCGGCTATCAGACCTACGCGCTTGCGGCGGCCGAGATCGGCCGCTATTGCGGCGCCACGGCGCTCACCTGGAACATGCACGTCTGCTCGACGCTGTGGTCGGGGCCGCTCGCCGACGATCTCGACATGGAGGACGGCGTCCGCGCCGAGCACGAGCGGCGGCGCGCGATCCACTACAAGCGCATCGTCGAGAACGGCGCGATCTATTCGCAGCCATTCTCGGAGGGCGGCGCGGCGGCTGCGGGCGGCGTCGCGTTCGGCACCGAGGCAAAGCCGGTCGACGGCGGCTGGCTGGTCAGCGGCAAGAAGATCTTCGCCTCGCTGGCCGGACATGCTGATTATTACGGCGTGCTTTGCACCGAGGTCAGCGAAGGCGAGAAGGCGTCTCGCCGCAACACGCTCTATCTCGCCGTCCCCGCGCAGACCAAAGGGGTCTCTGTGGTCGGCGACTGGGATCCGCTGGGCATGCGCGGCACGGTCTCGCGCACGCTGCTGTTCAAGGACGTGTTCGTAGACGAGGATGCGGCGCTGATGCCGCGCGGCGTCTACTTCCAGGCGGCGATGCGCTGGCCACACATGTTCATGACCTTGTCGCCCACCTATATGGGCCTGGCGCAGGCCGCCTACGACTTCACCGTCAAATATCTGCGCGGCGAGGTGCCGGGCATGCCGCCGGTCAAGCGGCGGATGTACCCCACCAAGCAGATCGCGGTGGCGCAGATGCAGATCAAGCTGGAGCAGATCAAGGGCATCTGGTTCCAGGCCGTGACCGAGGCGCGCGCCAATCCGACCAAGGAGCAGGTGCTGCGCGCCTACGCGGCGCAATACTCGGTCATGGAAGGTGCCAACGAGCTCGCCGCGCTCGCGATCCGCACCTGCGGCGGGCAGTCGATGCTGAAGACCTTGCCGCTGGAGCGCATCTATCGCGACAGCCGCTGCGGCTCGCTGATGCTGCCCTGGACGGCCGAGCTTTGCCTCGATCGCATCGGCCGCGAGGCGCTGTACGAGCCCGGCGAGACGGACGAATAGAGCGTGGACCTCTGCAGCCTGATCGAGCGCAACGCCGCGTTCACGCCGGACAAGCCGGCGATCCGCTTCGAAGGCGCGACGCTGACCTACGCCGACTTCAGCACGCGCATCGCGTCGATGGCGCGGGCGCTGAAATCCGAGTTCGGCGTCGGGCGCGGTGATCGTGTCGCGATCCTCAGCCTGAACCGGCCGGACTATCTGGTCCTGCTCTATGCCTGCGCGCGGCTCGGCGCGATCATGGTGCCGCTGAACTGGCGGCTCGCGGTGGCCGAGCAGGTCTTCATCCTGTCGGACGCCGCCACCAAGGTGCTGGTGCTGGAGCAGGCCTTTGCGCCGGTGCTGCCGGCGCTCGCGGAGCAGCATCCCGAGACAGTACCGGTCGGTGTCGACTTCACGCCGGCCAACGGTCTGGCGATCGATGAACTGATCGCCCGCGGTCACGGCGATGATCGCAATCCGCACATCGATCTCTCCTGCCCGCTGCTGATCGTCTACACCTCGGGCACCACGGGACGGCCGAAGGGCGCGGTGCTGCGGCAGGAGGCGCTGCTGTGGAACGGGGTGATGAGCCAGCACATGCACGGCCTCACCTCGGACGATCACGTGCTGACGGTGCTGCCGCTGTTTCATGTCGGCGGCCTCAACATCCAGACCACGCCGGCGCTGCATCACGGCGCCACGGTCACTTTGCATGCGCGCTTCACGCCGGATACCACGCTCGCGGCGATCGTCCACGAGCGGCCGACATTGACGGTGCTGGTGCCGGCAACCATCCAGGCCGTCACCGAGCACCCCGACTGGGCGGCTGCGGACCTCTCCTCGCTCAAGGCCGTCTCGACCGGATCGAGCATCGTGCCGCCGGCGCTGATCGATCGCATCACCGCGCGCGGCGTGCCGGTGTTGCAGGTCTATGGCTCGACCGAGACCTGTCCGATCGCGGTCTATACGAGGCTGGGCGGTGACCTCTCCCGTGTCGGCTCCACGGGCCTGCCGGGGCTGTGCTGCGAGGCCAGGATCATCGACAAGGACGGCGATGAACTCCCGGCCGGCAAGGCGGGCGAGATCGCGGTGCGCGGGCCCAATTTGTTCTTCGAATATTGGGGCAACGCCAAAGCCACGCAGCAGGCAATTCACGACGGCTGGTACCGCACCGGCGACATCGCACAGCGCGATGCGGACGGGTACTTCTTCGTGCTCGAGCGCAAGAACAACATGATCATCTCGGGCGGCGAGAATGTCTATCCCGCCGAGATCGAGCGCGTGCTCGGCGAGCATCCCGACGTCATGGATTGCGGCGTGATCGGCCGGCCCGATCCGCGCTGGGACGAGGTGCCGGTGGCCTTCGTCGTCAAGCGCAAGGACTGCGCGCTGGACGCGGAGACGTTGCGCGCGCATCTGCAGGCGCAGCTCGCGCGCTACAAGGTGCCGCGCGACATCGTCTTTGTCGACGATCTGCCGCGCACCGCGCTCGGCAAGGTGCAGCACCATCTGCTGCGCCAGAGGCCGGATGACCGATAGGGAGATGTGCTCTTGAAAATAGCAGTGCTCGGCGGCGGCAATGGCTCGTTCGCGGCCGCGGGTGATTTCGCCCTTGCAGGCCACGAGGTCCGGTTCTGGCGCCGTGATGCGGACGCCGTGGCGCAGCACAGAGCGGCGGGCTCGACCATCATCGTCAAGGACGTCAGCGGCCGGCATGAAGCGAAGCTTGCGCTGGTCACGACCGATATCGGCGAGGCCGTCCGGGGCGCCGAGCTGATCCTGTGTCCGGCGCCGGCGTTCGCGCAAGGCGACATCGCGAAACAGCTCGCGCCGCATCTCGCCGATGGACAGGTCGTATTCCTGCCGCCGGCGACGTTCGGCACGATGATCTTCGCGGCAGCCGCGCGTGACGCCGGCAACAAGGCCCAGGTCGGCTATGCCGAGACCGGTACCCTGCCCTGGCTGACGCGCAAGCACGGGCCGTTCGAGGTTGCGATCACCATTCGCGCCAAGCGCCTGCCAGTCGGCGTGTTTCCGCTGAAGACGGCCGACCATGCGCTCGCCGTGATCGGCAAGGCGTTCCCCGGTGTGATCGAGCCGTGCGGCGATGCGCTGTCGGGCGCGCTGATGAATGCCGGCTGCATCATCCATCCGCCGCTGATCGTGATGAATGCCGGTCCGATCGAGCATTTCGAGCGCTGGGACATCCACAAGGAAGGCACGCAGCCCTCGATCCGCCGCGTGACCGACGCGCTCGACGCGGAGCGGATCGCGTTGCGCGAGGCGCTCGGCTATGGCGCGCCGCATTTTCCGCTGGCGCATCACTACGCCAAGGAGGGCGAGATCTGGATGTACGGCCGCGGCTCGCATGATCGGCTCACGGACTCCGGTGACTGGCGTGAGCGGCTGGTGCTGACGGAGCATCGCTACATGCGCGAGGATCTTCGGCTCGGCCTGTCGTTCCTGATCTCGGTCGCCGCACTGACCGGCACGGCCGTGCCGCTCGCCCGCGCGTTCCTGGCGATCGGGGGCGCGATCTGTGGTGAGGATTTCATGGCGACGGGCCGCACGCTCACGAGCCTCGGCTTCGGGGGGCTCGATCGGGCCGCGCTGCAGGCGCTGCTGCGCGACGGGTTCGTGGCATGAGCGCGCGCGGTCACATCGCATGTCTTGGCGCTGGCCGCATGGGCCGCGGCATCGCCGTGGCGTTCGCCTATGCCGGCCATCCCGTGACGATGATCGACATCAAGCCGCGCTCGGCCGAGGAGTTCGCCAAGCTCGAGCGCGAGGCGCTCGGCGAGATCAGCGCGACGTTCGCGACATTGGCGCGGCTCGGGATGCTGCAGGCTGCCGATGCTGACAAGCTGATGGCCAAAGTCACCGTCGCACCAGCCAGCGCGAGCAGCGATGTGCTGGCGCAGACGACGCTCGTCTTTGAAGGCGTGCCGGAGATCGTCGACCTCAAGCGCGAGGTGTTGGCTGCGGCCTCGCGCGCCGTGGCGTCGGACGTCATCATCGCCTCGACCACATCGACGATCCTGGTCGATGATCTCTCCGGCGCAATCGAGAAGCCTGAGCGCTTCCTCAACGCGCACTGGCTCAATCCGGCCTATCTGATCCCGCTGGTCGAGATCTCTCCGGGCAAGGCCACCGATCCCGAGATCACGGCGCGGCTGAAGGCGCTGCTGGAAGGCATCGGCAAGGTGCCGGTGGTGTGCGCGGCGACGCCGGGCTTCATCGTGCCGCGCATCCAGGCGCTCGCGATGAACGAGGCGGCGCGGATGGTCGGCGAAGGCGTCGCCAGCGCCGAGGAGATCGACAAGGCGATCCGCTACGGTTTCGGTTTCCGCTACGCGGTGCTCGGCCTGCTCGAATTCATCGACTGGGGCGGCGGCGACATTCTCTACTACGCGAGCCGCTATCTCGAAGGCGCACTGGGCAGCGATCGGTACCGCGCGCCCGGGGTGATCGAGCGCAACATGGCCGAGGGGCGCATCGGCCTGCGCACCGGCGCGGGGTTCCTCGACTATTCGGGGATGGATGTGAGCGCCTATCGCGAGCAGCGGCTTGGGGCGTTGGTCGAGATGCTCAGGCATTTCAAGCTGGCCCGGCCGCCGGTGGTGGAGTGAGGATCGCGCATACCGGTCTGTAGGGTGGGCAAAGGCGCTTGGCACGCTGCAGATCGTAAGCTGAGCTCTCTCGCGCCGTGCCCACCATCGCGCTCGGCATCCGCGGATGCATGGTGGGCACGGCGCCATCACCAGCTGAAATCCGAGACGCAGCACGGCAGCGCCTTTGCCTACCCTAGTGCAGCTTCGCACGCCGCTCTTGTCTTGTCGTCGTGGCTTGCATCGACACACTCCGCCGTCGTCCCGGCCTTGAGCCGGGACCCATACCCCCAGGGAGCGGATTGAGGCAGGCTGGTCATTGGCTTTTGTGCCCTTCACATCTGCCGCGGAGTATGGATCCCGGATCGGCGCCGCGCATTGCGCGTCACGGCTTGTCCGGGACGACAGGGTGGGTGCAGAAGCATTTACGGTTCAAACAGCGGCCTGCATGAGATCGCCTTCTCGCAGCGCAACGCGCCCGAGGTCTGCGGTCAGCTCGGCCCTCGCGAGCATGCAGAGGGCGCAGGGAATGCCGGGTGACGACCTCACCCATGGCCCGCCTGCGGAAAAGAATGCAGGCGGCAGGTACCACAGGCAAAGCCGAAACACGCCGGCATTCCCTGCGCGATGGTCTTCACGCTTATACGCAGTCTCCCTGGTGCGCCGGGCTTGTTGGCCACCATGCCGCGACAAGGCTTGCGCCTTGCCCGGGTGACACCAGCTTCGGGGTGTCAGGACGCTGCGACTTCGCGTCCGCAATCGATCGTTCGTCCGCGCCCTCGCGAGAGGACGCTGCGATCTCTCGCGGCCATCGCTCCCCGCCTCGCGTGTCGTGACGATCGCGCGCAACGCCCCTCCGCAGTGAGGCGGGATGGCGAGAGAGAACCATGTTTTCCGAAAAATAGCAAGACAATTCCTATTTACGGAAGACAAATGATTTCTGTCTCGGCGCTTGTCATTTGGGCCAGCCCGCCACCATGATGAAGGTGCGCTCTCCTCCCCCCTCGCGGGAGGGAAGCGCACTACCGTCGCGGCAGCAGCTCGCCAGCAAATGCGCAGGCCTCTACCCGAACACGTCCTGCAGCACGCCGTCCTTGATCACGGCCACCCCATCCAGCTCGATCGTGGTGCCCATCATCGGCAAATCAAAATGCCCTGCCGTGTAGCGGCCGGCGAATTCGTTGGCGCCGGTGGAGAACAGGAAGTTGCCGGGGACGGCGCGCAGCTCGGTGCCGTTGGTGTCGCGCTGGTCGTACATGGTCAGCGCTTCGTAGCGCGCGCCGGGGTTCATGCCCCAGCCGACATGCGACACGGCATAGGCTTCGCGATCGCCCCAGGACGCGAGATAGGCGCGCATCATCGCAGCATCGGCACCCTCGCCTTCCAGGTTCGTGATGTAGTCGTCGCGCATGGTCATGGTGACAGGCGAGCTCAGATAGCGCTTGAAGGTGAGGTTGATGTCGCCGGGCGCCATCACGATGGAGCCGTTGACCGAGCCGCTCTTGGGGAAACTGACGACGATGCCGCCCGGCCAGTGCGCGAGCGTGCCGGGACGATCGGTCCAGCCCCAGACGCCGACCGTCGAGGCGCCCTCCATGATGACGTCGAGATCGGTCCCCGCCTTGGAGGTCACGCGCATGCGCTTGGTGCCGCGCAGCATCTTGGCGGCGGCGCGGACGCGCTTCTCCAGCACTGCATCGGGCCGCATGCGCTCGAGCGCCTCCGGGTGCTCATTGGAGATCACGAGAATGCGCGCGCCGGCCTTGAGGATCTCCGGCGTCTCCACCGCATGCATCAGGCCTTCGATGGTGCAGTCGACGACGAAGCCGGCCTGCTGTAGCGCCGTCACGACGGGGCCGAGCTTGCCGATCGCCTCCGACGCGCCGGTCGAGCGCACCGGGACCGGATGGCGGTTGCGCGGCGTCGGCACCACCACATGGAACGGCCGCGCGCCCATGCGCAGCAGCGCCAGCTCGGCGATGTGGACGTTGAGCGGACGCGACTGCGTCTCCGACAGGATGGCGGCGGTGTCGCCCGCCTTCACCGCGCAGCGCTCGAAGATCTCGCAGAATGCGTCGATCCATTTCGCCTCGATGCGATCCGCCAGCATGGTCGTTCTCCCGATGATCGTTCGTTGTGTTTATCAGACTGAGGGGAAGCCGCGCAGCAGATAGGCGCGCAGGCCCTGCAGCAGGGCGTTGAGAATGAGGCCCAGCAGCGAGATCGTGATCAGCGGCACGAACATGTCGACCGCCTGGAAGGTGCGCGCGGCCGTGACCAGCACATGGCCGAGCCCGTCGGTCGAAGTGATCATCTCGGCCAGGAACACCACGATGCAGGAGATCACGAGGCCGATGCGGCAGCCGGTGAGGATCGAGGGCATCGCCGCCGGCAGCACCACCTTCCACAGCACGTCCCGCGGCGGCGTGCCGGCGGCGAGCGCGGACCAGATCAGCTTCTGCTCGACGGTGGTGGCACCGTAATAGGTCGACAGCAGGATCGGAAACAGCGCGTCGGCCGCCACCAGCATGATCTTGGATTCGTGGCCGAAGCCGAGCAACAGCAGGAACGCGGGATAGAGCGCGACCTTCGGCAGCGGGGCCAGCACGCGGACGATCGGCTTGACGGCGGCGTTGATGGGCGGGCTCACCGCCGCGGCAATTCCCAGGGAAACACCGAGCACCACGGCAATCGCAAAGCCCGCGAACAGCCGGAACAGCGTCGCCACGATGTCCTGCTGGAAGGTGACGCTGGAGAGCTGCTGGCCCATGCGCAGGAACACCTGGCCCGGCGGCGGCAGCAGGGTGGGCGGCGCGTAGCCGAACGACACCAGCGCCTGCCACAGCAGCAGGACCAGCACGATCGGCGCGGCGCCCAGCAGGATATCGTTGGAGGTGCGCGTCATGAGAAGCTCAAGGGCATGTCGAACTGCGGCTCGGACCAGCGCACCAGCCAGCGCCTGACAATCTCGAACGCCGCATCGAGGCAGATGCCCATGGCGCCGATGATGATGATCATCGCAAACACGGTGTCGTACTGGCCCATGTCCAGCGCGTTGAACAGGATGTTCCCGGCGCCGGACTGCCGCGCGATCATCTCGCTGGTCACCATCGTGATCAGCGCCAGCACGAGCCCGGTACGGCAGCCGGTGAGAATCTCCGGCAACGCCGCGGGAAGCACGATGCGCAGCAGACGCTCGGGCGGCGACAGTCCCATCGCCGCCCCCGACCACAGCATCTTCTCCTCGACGGCCTTGGCGCCTTCGAAGCTGTGATAGATCACCGGCAGGCTGACGCCGAGGAAGATCACCAGCGTCTTGGAGACGTCGCCGACGCCGAGCCACAGCATGATGATCGGCATCAGGGCCGCCTTCGGCACCGGGTAGATCAGCATCAGCAGCGGATTGAAGAACGCCGCCGTCGTCCGGCTGCGGCCCATCAACAGTCCCAGCGGAATCGCGAACGAAAGCGCCAGCGCGAAGCCGATCGCCATCCGCCGCAGCGAGGCCAGGATGTTGATCAGCGATTCCTTGTCGGAGAGGATCGGCGGAATCGCGCGCAGCGAGTCCAGCGCAGTCGGGAAGCTGTCGTTCTTCAGCCCCAGCGAGGCGAACTGCCAGGCGAGCAGCAGGCCGCAGCAGGCCAGCACCGGCGCGAGCGGCTTCCAGAGCCCGTTCATGACGGCAGCTCGTTGTCGCCTGACGCGTCGAACATGCGCTCGATCTCGACGATGTATTTCTGATAGCGCGGGTCGAGCAGCAGCTCCTCGCGGCGGCGCGGCCGCGGCAGGTCGATGTCGATGACCTCGCGGATGCGCCCCGGCGAGCGCGACATCATCACGACCTTGTCGGACAGGAACACCGCCTCCTCGACCGAGTGGGTGACGAACAGCACGGTCTTGCGGTCGCGCTCCCAAATGTCGAGCAGGTCGTTCTGCAGCCGGGTGCGCGTGTGCGCGTCGAGCGCGCCGAACGGCTCGTCCATCAGCAGCACCTCGGGGCCGTAGGCGAGCGTGCGCGCCAGGGCGACGCGCTGCTTCATGCCGCCGGAAAGCTCCTTGGGATAGAACTTCTCGAAGCCGGTGAGGCCCACCATGGCGAGCAATGTTCGCGCGAGGGCCGCGGCCTTCGCTGGCTTCATGCCCTGCTGCAGCGGGCCATACATCACGTTGCCGAGCACGCTCTTCCAGGGAAACAACGCGAACTCCTGGAACACCGGGCCGCGATCGGTGCCGGGACCGGTGATCGGCTTGCCCTTCATCTTCGCCGTGCCGCTGGTGGGGCTCACGAAGCCGCCGACGATGTAGAGCAAGGTCGACTTGCCGCAGCCGGAGGGACCGAGAATCGAGACGAAGGCCCCCTCGCCCACCGTCAGCGAAATATCCGACAGCGCGGTATGGTCGCGGCGCGACGACGTCTTGAACACCTGCGAGACGTGATCGATCTCGATGATCGGTGTGGCCGCACGGCGGCCGAGCGGGACGCCCGCGAGCTGGCCAGGTCGGATCGGGGTCACGCCCATGTCGGCTTCTCTTTCCGATGCAGCACGCGGAAGGGCTCCAAATGATCAGGTATGACGGAATGCCGCAGATATGCGCCTTCGACCATAGACGATCGCAGTTTTGTGCTGGTCTCTCTCCACGTCGTCATGGCCGGGCTTGTCCCGGCCATGACGGAGTAAACCAACTAGCAGGATTGTTCGTCGCGACAGTCGGGATTCCCATATGTCTACCCTGCGAAATGACGGGGTGCTGAGAGATTAGCAAGAAGCCTGCCAATCGTCGCCCCATCGCCGCTCATTGCTGCTCCTGATCGAACCACGGCCATTCGGCAGGTCCCTCATGCGTGACCGCTCCGAGCGGCGCCTGTCCGACCAGCTTGGCGTATTTGGCCAGCGCTCCCGCGCGGTGCCGCGGCGGCCGTTGCGTCCAGGCCTTATGGCGCGAAGCGAGTTCGTTATCATCGAGCAGAAGGTCGAGCGTGCGCGCTTTCGCATCGATACGGATCGGATCACCGTCCTTCACCAGCGCGAGCGGGCCACCGACGAAAGCCTCCGGGGACACATAGCCGATGCACATGCCGCGGGTGGCGCCGGAGAAGCGGCCGTCCGTGATCAGGGCGACCTTCTCGCCCATGCCCTGGCCGTAGATCAGCGCGGTGACGCCGAGCATCTCGCGCATGCCGGGGCCGCCCACCGGGCCCTCGTTGCGGATGATCAGCACCTCGCCGGCCTGATAGTTGCGCGCGCGCACGGCGGCGACGCAGGCCTCCTCGTCCTCGAACACCCGCGCGCGGCCCTCGAACACCAGGCTCTTCAGCCCGGCGACCTTGATCACGGCGCCATCGGGCGCGAGGTTGCCCTTGAGCACGGCGACGCCGCCATCCGCCATCATCGGCTTGTCCGGGTGAAAGACGATCTCGCCGTCAGGCGCGTTGGCCGAACCATATTCCTCGGCGAGCGTGCGGCCCGTGACCGTTATGCAGGAGCCGTCGATGTGCCCGCTCTCGATCAGCGCGCGGATCACCACGGCCGCACCGCCGATGTCGTAGACGTCCTTGGCAGTGTACTTGCCGCCCGGCCTGAGATTGCCGATCAGCGGTGTCCGCGAAAACACCGCGCCGACATCGTCCAGCGTGAAGCGGATGCCGGCCTCGTTGGCGATGGCCGGCAGATGCAGCGCGGCATTGGTCGAGCCGCCGGTGGCCGCGACGATGGCGGCGCCGTTCTCCAGCGCCTTTCGCGTGACGATGTCGCGCGGCAGTGGACCGCCCTTCGCCAGCATCTGCATGATCAGCCGCCCGGCCTGCCGCGCGACATGAGCGCGCTCGGCATAGACGCCGGGGATCATCGAGACGTTGGGCATCGACAGGCCCATCGCCTCCGACAGCATGCCCATGGTGTTGGCGGTGAACTGTCCGGCGCAGGCGCCGATCGTCGGCAGGCAAGACAGCTCGATGCCGCGCAATGTCTGCTCGTCGATCTCCCCGGTCATGTAGCTGCCGACCGCTTCATACGAGTCGAGCACCGTGAGCGTTCGCCCCTCGAACTTGCCCGGAAGCGCGCTGCCGCCATAGATGAAGATGGAGGGCACGTTGCAGCGAACCATGCCCATCATGACGCCGGGCAAGGTCTTGTCGCAGCCGCCGAAGCCGATCAGCGCGTCATAAGCGAGGCCGTGGACCACGGCCTCGATCGAGTCGGCGATCAGCTCGCGCGAGAACAGAGAGAACTTCATTCCCTCATGGTTCATGCTGATGCCGTCGGAGACCGAGACGGTCGCGAACTCGCGCGGCGTGCCGCCGGCCTCGGAGATTCCCGTCTTGGCCGCGTCGACCTGGAAGTCGTGCGTCATGTTGCAGGGCGTCTGCTCGCCCTTCTGGCTGACGACGCCGATCATCGGCTTGGCGATGTCGGCATCATCCAGCCCCATCGCGCGCATGAAGGCGCGGTGCGGGGCGCGATCGAGCCCCTCCACCGTCACGCGCGAGCGCAGCTTCTTCATCGACCTCGTGCTCCGCGTGGCGCCCTACTGGATCGGCGCGACGATCGTCGGATGCTTGAACTGGGCGACGTCGAGCTTCGGCAGCATGCCGGTCTCGGCATAGATGTCGAGCATCTTCTGGATCGCCGGGAAGTTCGGCGCGGCCACGGGATCACGGCCGAAATCATTGTCCTTGAGCAGATAGGTATCGATCACGGCGACCGGCGCCTTCATCACCTCGGACACGACCTTCAGCGTCTCGTCGCGGTTCGCCAGCGCCTTCTTCATGCCGGCGGTGATGTCGCGGACATAGGCTTTCACCAGCTCCGGATTCTTGTCGACGAAATCGGCGCGGCAGGCCTCCAGGATGTGGACGATGTTCGGCATCGCCTCCGACAGCGAGAACAGCTTGCGGGTGCCGCCCTTGGCCTCCGCGCGCGCAGCGAACGGCTGGTTCATGTTGACGGCATCGACGCGGCCCTGGCGCAGCGCGTCCTCCGACACGGCGAAGCCGACCTCGACCAGCTTGATGTCCTTGGCCGGATCGAGCCCGGCCTGCTTCAACAGCATGTTGAACGGCCCCTGCGTGCCGCCGCCGATCACGGAGATGCCGACCGTCTTGCCCTTGAGGTCGGCGATGGTCTTGATCGGCGAGTCGTCCTTGACCGCCCAATAGACCGAGAAGCCACCCGGCTTCTCATAGACGTGCTGGGCGACGATGTAGGCCTTGAGCCCGCCGCCGACGACCCCGTTCGACAGCGACAGCGGCGCCTGGGTCGCGCAGTCGAGCGCGCCGGCAGCCAGCGCCTGGGTCATCGGTGCCGTGCCCTGGAACTGGGTCCATTCGATGTTGTAGGTCTTGCCGAGATCCGGAAATTCGCTCGGGCGCTTCATCATCCAGTACTTGGATTCCTCCGCCGGAATGGTCCAGCCGACGCGGATCGTCTGCTGAGCAAAGCTGGACCCTGCACTCGTCGCCAACGTCATCGCCGCCAGCGCCAGCATTAACCGTTTCCGCATCACGCCCCTCCGCCTTGTCATAAGACCAACCTCGCTGAGAATGTTTCATGTCTCAAATATCGGTGCAAGCGCGGAAAACGCCCCATGCGTGCCTGCCCCATGGGCAGGGCTGCTGTGCAACGCGGTGAAGCCCATCACCGGCAGATGCCGCTGCCCGTGTGCTGTACGCACCTTGGCAACGCAAGGTCGTGTGTCTGATCGCGTGGCGCAGCAATTGCGCACGACGTCACGCCGGCTGTGAGCTGCATGGTTCGAGACGCGTCGCGAGCGGCGCCGCTCGCCATGAGGAGAGGGATTGCGCCGGAGGGCGGATGAATGCGCCGCGAATTGCAACTCGTCCTCAGCCGCGTCCTGGCCTGAAGCGGGCGTCTCACAGGACAGAGGGCCCATTGCCGGCCGAGGCTTCGTACGGGTGGGCTGGGGACAGGCTCATTTGCGATCCCTGCGCTGCCTCAGCCGACTGGCGCTGCCGCGCTGCACGCGCTAGGGAGAGGCCCCGATTTGATCTTTTGAGGAGTTCTCTCGATGTCCATCCAGCGTTTCGAAGTCGGCCCGCGCATGAGCCAGGTCGTCGTGCACGGCAATACCGTCTATCTGGCGGGCGTGGTCGCGCAGAAGACCGCCGGCGAGAGCGTCACCAAGCAGACCGAGGAGATCCTCTCCATCATCGACGGCCATCTCGCCAAGGCCGGTACCGACAAGACCAAGCTGCTGTCGGCCACGATCTACCTCACCGACATCAAGACCTTCGGCGAGATGAACGCGGTGTGGGACGGCTGGGTCTCGGCCGGCAACACGCCGGCCCGCGCCACGGTCGAGGCCGGGCTCGCCGCGCCGCAATACACGGTCGAGATCATGGTGATCGCGGCGAAGTAAGTTGAACGGCCGCCGCGGTCCTATGTGGTGTCGCGGCGGCCGGTGTTGCGATTGAGCGGATCGCGCCGTTCACGCGTCAGCCCTTCCGGCAGCACCGGTTCGGTCCCCGGAAGCGGCTCGGCGCGAACATCGGCGCCCCACTGCTCCTGCTGTCGGGGCGTCGTCGCGTCCAAAGGTCTCCTGTTCGGAAGTGACCTCGCAGCAATGATGTCGTGTAGCGGCCGTTCCCAATGCGCCGCGCCGCTGCTCTACAACGACTCTGAAGCGGCGTCGTTCTAGAGCATGATGTGCTTATTGCATCATGACGGCATGACGCACCTTTTCGATCCCGCAGCGCGCAGCTTCGAGGTCAGCCCCGCTCTCACCCTCCCCTGGAGGGGGAGGGTCGGCTCACATGGAGCGCAGCGTAATGTGAGCCGGGGTGGGGTGATCCCTCCACTTGCACCGGTCTCGAGGAGAGATCACCCCACCCCGCTCGCCCGCTTCGCGTGCGATCGACCCTCCCCCTCCAGGGGAGGGTAAGACAGAATTCGCGGGCCTTCCGTCACCCCTATCAGCACGTTGGCGATCAGAGCATGATGCGTTTCCACATAATCGCATCATGCTCTAATCCAGGTTAGGACGCGCGACGCATGCGCGTGACCGATGGTCGCGGATCAATGCCGCTCGCGGATGCCGTCGACATTGACCGCCAGCCGCTTGATCTTGTCGTACAGCGTCTGCTTCGGGATGCTGAGCATCGCCGCCGTTGCCTGGACATCGCCGAGCTTGCGGCGCAGCGCGTCCTCGATGATCGAGCGCTCGATGTTCTCCAGCTGGCGCGGCAGCGACAGCTCAGACGTAGCGCCCCCCGACCGGTCGAGAACCTTGCGATCGAGCACGCCGAGCACGAAGCGGTCGGCGACGTTGCGCAGCTCACGCACATTGCCCGGCCATGAATAGCTCAGCAGCAGCGACATGGTCTGCTCGTCCACGATCGGCGCGTCGCGCTCGAAGCGCTTGGCGGCCTCCAGCGTGAAGTGCTCGAACAGGACCGGAATGTCCTCGCGCCGCTCGCGCAACGGCGGCAGCTCGATGAAGGCGACGCCGAGACGGTAATACAGATCGGCGCGGAACTGCTTGCTCTCGCTGAGCTCGTAGAGATTGGCCTTGCTGGCGGCGACCACGCGGCAATCGACCGCGACCGGCTTGTTGGAGCCGACGCGCTCGATCGAGCGGTCCTGCAGCGCCCGCAGCAGCTTGACCTGGACGCTCGCTGGCATGCTTTCGATCTCGTCGAGGAACAGCGTGCCGCCATGGGCGTATTCGATCTTGCCGATCCGCTGCTTGGTCGCGCCGGTGAAGGCGCCGGCCTCGTGACCGAACAACTCGCTCTCGACGAGCGATTCCGGCAGGCCGCCGCAATTCACCGCGACGTAGTTGCCGCCGCGGCGGGCGCTGTGATTGTGCAGGCAGCGCGCGACGACGTCCTTGCCGGTGCCGGTCTCGCCATAGATCGTGACGTCGACATTGGTGGACGCGAGATTGGCGACGAGGCGGCGCACCTCCTGGATCTGCGGCGAGCGCCCGAGCAGGCTGGCCTCGATGCCCTGGCTACCTTGGCGGTCGGCCAGTGCGGAGCGCAGCGTGCGGACCTCCAGCGTGAGCCGCCGCTTGTCGAGCGCGCGGCGCACGACCGCGACGAGCTGCTCGGAGGAGCATGGCTTCTCGATGAAGTCATAGGCGCCGTTGCGCATGGCTTCCACGGCCATCGAGATGTCGCCATGGCCGGTGACAAGGATGACGGGCAGGTCCGGATCGAGCCGGTGCAGCTCGGAGAGCCATGCGGTGCCGCTCTTGCCGCGCAGCTGCACGTCCGAGACCACCACGAACGGCATGTCGGCGCGGACGGTCGCGCTCGCGGCTTCCACCGAGCCGAACGGCGTCACCGGCAAGCCGGCGAGCTGCAGCGCCTGGACGGCGCCGATGCGCACATCCTCGTCGTCCTCGACATAGATCACGCCGACCGGTTGCTCAGGGCTCATGGGGGGACCTCGTGATCTCGGCCAGCGGGAGCAGCAGCACGAACTCGGCGCCGGACGGCTCGAGATTCCGCGCCCGCAGCTCGCCGCCGAACGACCGCGCGATATGGTTGGCGATGACAAGACCAAGGCCGAGGCCCTTGCCGGCCGGTTTGGTCGTCACGAACGGCTCGAACATGCGCTTGAGAACGTCGGCCGCGATCGCCGGGCCGCTATTGGCGATGGCCATGCGGCAATGGCCGTCCTCGCGCATGGCGCGGATCGCGATCGACTTCTGCGCCGCGCCCTCGACGGCGTCCAGCGCATTGGCGAAGATGTTGCAGAGCAATTGCTCGAGCCGGATCTGATCGGCCCGGACGAGAAGCCCCGGCGCGAGATCGATGGTCACCTCGACGCCGCCGTCCTTCACCCGCGCACCGAGGATCTTGAGCGTTTCGGCCAGCGCCTGCTCGACCGAGACGGCATCGAGCGGCGCATTCGATTTGTAGGCGAACACGCGCAGCTGGCCGGTCAGGCGCGCCAGGCGGCGGACCAGCTCGCCGATGCGGACGAGATTGCCGCGGGCCTCGGCGATCATGCCGCGGTCGACGAACTGCACGGTGTTGTCGGACGCGGTCTGCAGCGCCGCCAGCGGCTGGTTGATCTCGTGCACCATGCCGGCGGACATCTGGCCGAGCACGGCGAGCTTGCCGGCATGGACGAGCTCGTCCTGCGCGGCGCGCAGCTCGGCGGTGCGCTCCTGCACGCGGATCTCGAGGCGGTCATTGGCGGCCTGTAGCGCGGCCTGGCTCGCCAGCCGTTGCCGGATCTCCCGCCGCCGCTGCGCCAACAGGCCGAACGCGAGCAGCGCGACGATGCTGGCGAGCCCCGACAGCGTGCCGATGATGAAGGCCGTACGCCGGATCGGCGCCTCGTCGTCGAGCAGCAGCAGCTGCCATTGCCGCCCGCTGAGCGGACGCTCGTCGACGCTGTAAACCGCGCCGCCCTCGGTCGCGACCTGACCGCCGCCACGATCGGTCCTGTCCATGAAGGTCCAGCCGAGCGGCGCGAGATTCGAGCTGCCATAGGGCTTCGACGTCGCGATCTCCTCCAGTGCATCGACCGAGAGCGGCGTCAGCGGCCGCAGGCGCCATTCGTCGCGCGAGGCAAGGATGGTCACGCCGCGGGCATCGACCAGAACCATGTCGCTGCCGCGGTTGCGCCACTCGCGCTCGAAGGCGTCGAGATTGACCTTGACCACGGCAACGCCGATCGTGCGTCCTTCGCGCTTGACCGCATAGGACAGATAGTAGCCGGCGCGCGCGCTGGTGATGCCGATGCCGAAGAACGCGCCGCGGCCAGTCGCCAGCGCCTGGCGCATATACGGTCGGTAGGACAGGTTGATGCCGACCGGCGTGCCCGGCTGGTCGAAATCGGCGGCGGCGATCGCGTCGCCCGCGACGGTCAGGACGTAGAGATTGTCGGCGCCGGCCAGCAGATTGATCGACTTCAGATACAGGCTGACGCTCTGCTGCAGCGCGCGATCATCGGGCGTGCCGAGCAGCCGGTAGACGTCCGCCGAGGTCTCCAGCAGCGACGGCAGATATTCGAAGCGTGAGAGATAGCCGTCGAGCTGCGCGGCCTCGACCGCCAGCCGCTGCTGGGCCGCGGCGTGCCGTTGATCCAGCCCATGGGAGAAGGCGATGGCGTAGCCGAGCCAGGCCGCGGCGCCGACCAGCGCAACCGCCAGACATCCGCGAACGAGCCAGCCCGCGCGCCCCGGAACCGCCGCGGCGACGTCGGAATGTCCATCGAGGCCGATCCGAATGGGGAAGTCCGTCATCTCCTGAGCCGGGCAAGATCGAGGCGCGGCGGGCCGCGACGAACGCGCCCGCATTTCGCCAGCAACTCTAAGGTCTTGCGCCGGAATAGGCGACACAAAATCCGGCCTCCGCACGTCCGCAACGCAGAGCGATGGCGTCCGATACCGGCGGCAGGGCCGAAGCGGACGCCGGCCGCCGAGCTTGCGCGCATCAATGCAGCTTCACATGCGGCTCGGTGCGGCGGGTGATCAGACGCGCCAGCGTGTCCAGGGTCACCTTGGCGAGGCCGTGCAGGGCGTATTCGTGCATCTTGTACAGCGCCAGATACATCATCCGCGCGAACAGCCCTTCGAACACGAGATTGCCGCCGACCAGCGCGCCCATCATCGAGCCGACCGTGCTGAATTCGCCGAGCGACACCAGCGAGCCGAAGTCGTGATAGCGGTAGTCCGCCAGCCGCTCGCCCCGGATGAAGCGCGGAATCTGCTTGTAGAGATGCGAGGCCTGCTGATGCGCCGCCTGAGCACGCGGCGGCACGTTGCCGCGCGTCCCCCAGGCGCAAGCCGAGCAGTCGCCGATCGCAAAGATGCGCTCGTCGCGCGTGGTCTGCAGGGTCTGCCTGACGACGAGTTGGTTGATGCGGTTGGTTTCGAGACCCGCGATATCCTTGAGGAAGTCCGGCGCCTTGACGCCGGCAGCCCAGACGATCAGTTCGGCCGGGATGATGCGACCGTCCGAGAGGCTGACCCTGTCGGCCCCGACCTCCGCGACCTTGGCGCCCACCAGGACCTCGACGCCGAGCCGCGCGAGCAGCTTCTCGGTCTCGCGCGAGACCCGCTCCGGCAAGGCCGGGAGCACCCGGTCCGCGGCTTCGATCAGCGTGATCCTGATGTCCTTCTCGGCGTCGACCTGGTCGAGACCATAGGCCACCACCTCGCGCGTCGTCCGATGCAGTTCGGCGGCCAGCTCGACCCCGGTCGCCCCGGCGCCGATGATCGCGACCTTCAGCTGATGCGGCGCGATCGGCGTCGACTGCGAATGGGCGCGGATGCAGGCGTTGACCATGCGCTCGTGGAAGCGCCGGGCATCGCGCTGCGACTCCAGCTTGATCGCGTGGTCGACCACGCCGGGCGTGCCGAAATCATTGTTCTGGCTGCCGATGGCGATGACGAGCACGTCATAGGGAATGGTTCGCCGCGGCGTGACCTCACGCCCCTCCGCATCGAGATAGGGCGCGACCAGCACCTCGCGCCGGTCGCGATCGAGCCCGATCATGTCGCCGATGCGATAATGGAAGCCGTGCCAATAGGCCTGAGCGAGATAGTCGACCTCGTGCGCCGAGATGTCCATGCTGCCGGCCGCGATCTCGTGCAGCTTCGGCTTCCAGACGTGGGTGCGGTTGCGCTCGACCAGGGTGACCTCGAGCTTGCCCTTACGGCCGTATTTGTCGCCGAGCCGCGTCGCCAGCTCCAGGCCGCCGGCGCCGCCGCCGACGATCACGACACGCGGAACCCCGGACTGCGGGACGGCCATCATCAAATCTCCCCAAGCAAGACCGCGGCGCCGCCGGTGTCACGCCGTCAGCGCCGCGTCCTGGTGCTTTTTTAGCAGATCATTTGAGGATGGCGGCATCACGATTGGGCATCACCCGCCCGTTCGCCGGTCTCGCGCCCGACGAGAGCCGGCAGCTTTCAGCCGGCCGTCGTACGGGACGCGTCGCCTTGCGAGAGCAGCGGCGACGCGTGAACGGGGGCGTTTGTTCGGGTCGCCGACCACGCCGGCAACGCCGTGCGGCCTTGGTCTCAGCCCGTCGTGACGGCGATTTCGACGTCCGAAGGATCGATATCCTTGTCGAGCGCGGTACGCAGCTTGTCGCGGTCGAGCTCGCCCTCCCACCAGGCGACGATCACGCAGGCGACGCCATTGCCGCACAGGTTGGTGAGGGCGCGGCACTCGCTCATGAACTTGTCGATGCCGAGCACGATCGCCATGCCCGGAACGAGCTCCGGCCGGACGGCCGCGAGCGTGCCGGCCAGGGTGATGAAGCCGGCGCCGGTGATGCCCGAAGCGCCCTTCGAGGTCAGCATGGCCACGAGAAGGATCGTGATCTGCTCGCCGAAGGAGAGGTGCACGTTCATGGCCTGGGCGATGAACAGCGTCGCCAGGGTCATGTAGATGTTGGTGCCATCGAGGTTGAAGGAGTAGCCGGTCGGAACCACGAGGCCGACGACAGGCTTGGAGCAGCCGAGACGCTCGAGCTTCTCCATCATCTGCGGCAGCGCGCTCTCGGACGACGAGGTGCCGAGCACGATCAGCAGCTCGTCCTTGATGTATTTCAGGAACTTGAAGATCGAGAAGCCGGCAATGCGGGCGATGATGCCGAGCACGATGATGACGAAAGCGAGCGCCGTGAGATAGAAGGTCGCGATCAGGCCGGCAAGATTGCCGAGCGCCTGCGGGCCATAGCGCCCGATGGTGAAGGCCATCGCGCCGAACGCGCCGATCGGGGCGAACTTGACCACGATCGCGATGACGCCGAAGATCGCGTGTGCCGCATCGTCGATGAAGGCGCGCATCGTGTGGCCCCGTTCACCGAGGCTCATCAGGGCGATGCCGAACAGGATCGAGAACAGCAGCACCTGCAGGATCTCGCCTTGCGCGAACGCGCCCACCACCGTGTCGGGGATGATATGGAGCACGAAGTCGATCGACTTCATCTCGCTCGCCTGCTTGGCGTAATTGGCGACAAGGGCGGCGTTGCTCTGGCCCTGGAACCCTGCCCCCGGCTGGATGAAATTGCCGACGATCAGACCCAGCGCGAGCGCGAAGGTCGAGACGATCTCGAAATAGATCAGCGCCTTGACGGCCACGCGGCCGACCTTCTTGACCTCGGAGACATGCGCGATGCCGGACACGACGGTGCAGAAGATCACCGGCGCGATCACCATCTTGATCAGCTTGACGAAGCCATCGCCGAGCGCCTTGATCCACTCGTTCTTGCCGACCTCCGGCCATACCCAGCCGACGATGACGCCGAGCACGATCGCGACCAGGACCTGCACGTAGAGGACCCGGTAGAATGGCTTGTTCGGGGCCGTGGCCGCCGCAGTGGTTGTAGACATCAGATGTTCTCTCCCTGGTCTCACTCGGTCTACGTCTCGTCTCAGCCGGCGGTGGGTCGACGCAGTGTCCTTCAAGCACGTCTGCGGGCATCCCGGACCGAAGCCCCCCTCCACGAGCATGCACGCCGGTCAGGCACGCACGCGAACGCTCAAGCGTAATCGTCTGCTCGGCGTGTCTAAAATCAAGGGCGGCTTTGGGCTGGCGTCCGGACGTCCCCTCGATTGTTCTGGAGCTGGCGCTCGTTTGGCGGCTCATTAAGCAGCATTCGTGCCAGGGGATCGGCGCGGCCCGGTGACGGCGCATGTGCTTCAGTTTGCTACCATTTACAAACCATTGCGGGGAGCGGCGACAGGCGTTGCGCGGCGCGCCGTCCGAAGTTTCGGAAATGGCCGGCGGCGACCGTCCGAAACTTCGGACGGCCGAGGGCAGCACCCGTCACGGCCCATCTCAGGGACTTCGGCTGCGGACGGCCGCCGAACCGATCGTCAGCCCGGCTCCTTCGGAGTGGCCTTCGGATCCAGCCGACGCCGCCGGGCGCCGAGACGCGAGCGCCGGATGCGCCGCTTGCGGAACTCCAATCCGCACATCGCGATATCGATGCTCTCGGTCGGACGGCGCAGGCGCCGTCCGTGGAAGCCGAGCCACTTCTCGACCTGCCGAACCAAAATGCGATCGAGCTCCAGACGCCGCAGCAGTTCGTCGCGCGTATGCAGCGACGCGATGTCGACGATGTAGTCGAACCGCTCCGACAGGGTTCGGCCGACGAGCCGCGCGTAATCAGACGATATCAATAAATTCACGACCCGCTCAGGCAAATGCGGCTCAGCCATATCTCATTCCCGAACTTCGCCGTGCCTGCCGACCGGTCCTGGATGCCGGCTTTCCCAAATTCGCAATCACGACGACCACCGATGTTCATCCGGCCGTGACATGCGACGAGCGCCACGACCGTCATGAAGGCTCCTCACGACTCAGCTTTCCGACCGCGGGAGGACATGCTCATGAGTACACACGTTCCTCCCGATGCGGGTCATGCTCCTGACCGTTCGGCCTGGCCGCCGTCGCCACCAGCGACGCCGTGATCTCCTGGGCCCGCATCGGCAGCACCGACAGCAGCGTGTCGCTCAGGCCATGCGAGGTCTCCGAGCAGCCCTGCAGGTAGACCTGCGGACGAAAGCCCGGAGCGGTCTGCAGCCGGTAGTCCCGATCCAGCGCGCCGGCCTCGATGTAGCGGCTGATCGGATCGAGAAAGGCCGGCACCGGTGATCGCTCATAGCCGGTGGCGATGACCACGGCGTCGTAGCTCGCGCGGCTCCGAACATCCTCGTCCTTATTGTGCAGCTCGATCGTGATGCCGTCGCGCGTGACCCCCGCGCCGACGATCTCGCTCCGCGGATGCAAGACGAGCTTTCTCTCGCCGGCGACGCGCTGCTGATAGGTCATCCGATAGAGCTGATCGAGCAGATCGGGATCGACCACCGCGTAATTGGTATTGCGGAAGCTGCGAATAATCGATGCGCGCTGCGCGTCCTCGCGCGAATGGAAATAGTCCGTGTACTCCGGATTGAAGATCTCGTTAACGAATGGGCTGCTGTCGGACGGCTTGAGCGCGTGCCCTCGGAACACCAGATCGATATGCGCATCGGGAAACCGCTCGCTCAGATCGAGGGTGACCTCTGCGGCGCTCTGGCCACCGCCTATCACTGCGACGCGAGGCGCCTGGCCGTGCAATTCGGTGATCAGCGGCGATCCAAGATAGCCGCTGGTGTGCACCACCCGCCGGTCTCCGACGATCGGCTCGAGCACGGCTGGGACGTGCGGAACGCCGCCGACGGCGACCACGAGATTCCGCGCAATGCGCGACCGGGTCTCGCCAGTCCCCGTCTGCGTCACCACCCGAAGCGCGACCACCGACTGACCGGCCATGACCGGCTCGACGGCCACGACCGTCTCGCCATAGTCGACCATCGCGCTGAACTGGTCGGCGACCCAGCACAGATAGTCGTTGAACTCGATGCGGCTCGGATAGAACGTCTTGCAGTTGGTGAAATCGAGCAGCCGCCCCGACTTGTGCAGATAGTTGATGAAGGTGAATGGGCTGGTCGGATCACGCAGCGACACGAGATCCTTCAGGAAGGAAATCTGCATGTTGCTGCCCGGGAGCAGCATGCCGCCGTGCCATTTGAAGCTTGGCTGACGCTCCACGAACAGCGAGCGGCAACTCACGCGCTGTTGTCTCCTGCAATCGTCGAGTGCGATCGCCAGCGCCAGGTTCGATGGCCCGAAGCCGACACCGACGACATCATAGTCCGGGGCGATTTGATACGACATGAGGTGATGCTCCGTCAGCGTTGGGTCTCTGGCGTCGCGTCCTTGGCCGCCGGCTGCCACAGCCGGTCGCCAAAGAAGCGTTCGCGAAGCAACATGACCAAGGTTGCTCGCTTGTGCGGGAAGTCGAAATTCTTGATCCGGGCGAAGCCGGCGCGATCGAGATTGCGCAACTGCTGGACGTGGGCTGCCGCGGGCTCGCCGACGATGCGCATCGTGCGCTCATCGTCGAGGAACATGTAGTGCATCAGCGACGGCAGCCACGCGGTGATGAAGTCGCGGCCACGAAACTCGTCCTCGCCGACGATCACATGCCAGCCGCGGTCGTAGTCGGCGGCGTCGTAGAACGGCGCGATGCGGTTCTCCTTGGCCCAATACAGCTCGAAATAGCCAAACGGACGATCACCGAAGCAGCCGATCATCGGCAGCATGTGCGGATCCGCCAGGATCCTGGAGAGATAGTCGCGGTGCTTGTCTAGGTCACCGGCCTCGTTCCAGAACGCATCCACGCGCGGATCGTTGAGCCAGCGGTGGACGAGCGACAGATCCCGCTCGACATCGACGACTCGAAAGCTGACGGTCTCCGACAGCCATGGAATGAAACGGGAATAGACACGGCCGGCCGGCTTCGACGGCCGTCGCGGATGCCGCCTGCCGTCAGTCATGGCATAAGACAGTGGAAACGCCGGCCGCGCGGCATCGGTCAACCAATTGTCGCGCCGCTGCATCACCAGTTCGGGCAGCAGCACCGGCGCGCCATTGATGGTCACCGCGAGACCCTCGCGCGCCAGCGCCGATTCGGCCGCCGGCCAGTCGCCGGTCGCGAGGAAGAGCCTGTCGAGTGACGGATGCCAGGCGAACAGCGCTTCGGCCGCGGCCGACAACGCACGCACCATCCGCTGCGGATCGCCGGCCCTGTCCGATGCGACCAGCGCCGCCCGACGCTCATCGAATTGAAGCGACAGCAGCACCGCACCATCGACCAGGACCCGCACTGCTCCGTCGTCGCGAACGACGGACATCGCAGTCTCGCTGCCGGCCTTGAAGGCCTCACGTCTTGCGTCGAAGCCCGTGCTCGCGTCCATGCGCCTCTCCCCTCCATTGCCCTTGTGCGAAATTCGCCACGGTCGGCGCCCGCTCAGGATGTAAATTTGCCGCCGCCTCGAACACAAGCGGGCCCGTCACACTGTCGAACTAGATTAGTTACAAGCTGCGGCTCACGCTCTCGATGGTTCCTGCGATGCGCCCTCGTCTTGCAGTCGCGACGCCGGCGATCGCCTCGGCCGTGCGTGCCGGCGCTGTTGCGTCGGCCGGTCCTCCTGGAGTTGTCCATTGCGCAGCCGCACGAGCCGGTCCGCGCAGTGGAAGTAGCGGTCGTCATGCGAGATCACGATGATCGTCTTGCCCAGCCGCTTCAGGTCGGCGAGCAGCTCGGTATAAAAGACGTTACGGAATGCCGGATCCTGATCGGCGGCCCATTCGTCGAACACCAGAACGGGGCGGCCTTCGATCCAGGCGTTGATCAAAGCGAGGCGCTTGCGCTGGCCGGTCGACAGGTCCGTGGTCGAGAACATGCCGTCTTCGACCGAGACCTTGTGGGCAAGCTCGAGCCGATCGAGGTAGCGCTGCGCGCCTTCGGGAGCCTGATCATCGTGACGCAGCAGCGTGTCGAACAGGTAATAGTCCGCAAACACGGTGGTGAAGAGTTGCCGGTAGTCGTCGCGTGTTGCGCCGATCACCGGTACGCCGTCGCGCAGCAGCTGTCCCTGATCCGGCACGTAGAGGCCGAGCAGCAGCTTGATCAGCGTCGTCTTGCCGCTGCCGTTGTCGCCGACGATGAAGACGATCTCGCCGCGCCGGATGCGCAGATCGACCGGACCGAGCACAAAGGGTGTCTCGTTGGCGGCGGCCTGAAAGGAATAGGAGACGCCGCGCAGCTCGATCGATTCGATCCGATCCGTCATCGCGTCGGCGGGATGCTCGAGCAGATCCTGCTCTGCCGTTGCAAACCGCTCGGAGAGATCGGCAATCCGGCGCATCGCGACCTGTGCGCGACCGAGCGACGGCAGCATGCCGATGAGCTGATCGATCGGACCGCGCATGAACAGCAGCACCAGGACGAAGCCGCTGGACACCGATGGCGGACTGTCCGGCCATAGCAGCGGCCGCAGCACGAGCGCGGTCCCGATCACCATGAACAGCATCACCGTTCCGAGCGCACGGGCGGTGACCAGCAGATTGATCGCGCCGATCTGCACGTCGCTGATCCTGTCGACGGTGCGCTGGATCAGGTCGACATGCACATGGTGCCGGCGCGGCCGGTGGAGCCGCAGCTCCTTGGCGCCTTCGGCGATCGTCCGATAGTGCTTCTGCAGATCGTCTTCATATTGGCGGGCCAGGTTGAAGCCGGACATGCCGCGCTGTCTCGCCCGGAAGTGGGCGAACGATCCGAGCGCGATCAGCGCCGCCGTCACGAGGAACAACGGCCACGACAGCATGGCCAGATAGACCAGGCAGCCGGCGACGACGACACCGGAAACCAGAAACGCCGGAAAGAAGAAGGCAAAGTCGCTGATCGCATCGACGTCCTTCGTCAACACGGGGATGAGCCGGTGCGCGCGGTAGGATTCCAGCTGGTCGATCGGCGCCATCAGGATCTTGGCGGCCAACGACTTGCGCAGCGAGGCGACGATCTTCTGTCCGACGGCATTGGCGCTGATGTCCGAGCCGACCGACCCGATCACGATCAGGACGCAGAGCCCGGCAAACGAGGCGATCAGGCTGCCGACATCACCGGAGCCGGCGTAGAGGCCCTTGTTCACCACGGCGAGCAGGCCGGCGACGCTGGCACCGCCGACGAGGCCGAGCAGGATGCCGCAGAGAACCAGCTTCCAATAGGGCCGCAGCAGGCCTCCGATATGGAGCTTCCCGGGATTCGACGACGTGATCATCGGTGACAGTCTCCGGCTTGCTGGGCAAACAGTTCGGCAAGCGTGGCACCGATCTCGGCGCGCGCCCGCAGCGCATCCGGCACGACGTTGCCCATGCGCAGGAACTCGTGAATCATGCCGGGATAGACCTTGAGGTCGACGGCGACGCCGGCCGCGCGCAGCCGTTCGGCGTAGTCGCGTCCCTCCGCGATCAGCGGGTCGAACTCGGGCAGCAGCATCAGCGCCGGTGCGACGCCGGACAGGTCGGGCGCCGCCAGCGGCGCAAACCGCCAATCCCGGCGATCGGACTCGTCGCGCAGATAGTGGTTGAAAAACCAGTCCACAGTGTCGCGCTCGAGCAAATAGCCCGAGCCGTAGTCCGCGTAGGACTGCGATATCTGCTCCGGGCTGAGGCCCGGATAGGCCAGCACCTGGAGGAGCGGTTGCGGCAAGGCTCGATCGTCGCGAGCTGCGATCGCCAGCGCTGCCGCCAGCGTGCCGCCGGCACTGTCGCCGCCGACGGCGACGCGGCGGGGGTCGAGACCAGCGGCTGGCCCCTCGCGCCCGATCCAGGCGAGAGCATCCACGCAATCCTCGAACGCAGTCGGAAAGCGATGCTCCGGCGCGAGCCGGTAGCCGATCGACAGCACGGCCGCGCCGCTGTCGCTCGCAAGGCCACGGCATAGCGGCTGATGCGAGTCGAGACTGCCGACGACGAAGCCGCCGCCATGCATGTAGAGCAGCACCGGCAGCGGCGCAGCGCAGTTGGGCATTTGTCCTGCATAGAGGCGTGCAGCGATCTGCGCACCATCGCGCGTCGGCAGCGTGAGCTGCCTCTCGAACGCAAGCGCGGGAGGATCGAGGTCGAGCAGCGGCGACGAGGCCTCGAAATCGGCGCGCGCCTGCGCCGGCGTGAGTTGCGGGAACGGAACGCGCGCGCCGGTCTCGGTCCCCAACTGGATCATCTCGAGCAGCGCCGCGATATCTGGATGAAGGCTCATGATCACCTCATTCGGCCGGTTCGGATTGCAGCGCCGGCATCGTCTGCGCCGCGTCGCGCGATTGCAGCCACTTGGAGATTGCGGCGACGAAGGTCTCGTTGCTCAGGATCGAGAAGTGGTCGTCACCGACGACGCCGAGATCCGTCGCGCCCCCGAACCGTGCAGTCAGCCAATCGCGCTGTCGCAGCCGCCCTGAGGTCCACCAGCATCCAGGTGTCGCCTTGAGCTCGGTCGGCCAGTCGGCGGTCTGCGCCAGCTGTCCGAGGTGGCGTCCGACCGTGAACGCGCCGATGATGTCGTCGACCCCGAGCAGATGATCCCTTGGCTGCAAGGGCGCCGCGCCGATCACGTCCGCAAGCAGGCGCCGCATTGCGTCATCCGTCGCAGGCTCGCCCGCGGCGCGGATGATGGCGGCGCGAGATCGGACCGCCGCGAGTTCTCCCCCTGGGATGGCGATGGACAGCAATCCCAGCAGGTCGTCGGTCCAATGCCGCTCGGCCCCTGGCCTCTCATTTGCGCACGGATCAGGAACGAAGCTGTCGACCAGCGCCAGACGCGCGACGACCTCGCCGCGACGCTCCAGTTCTGCTGCGGCGAGGCATGCGACCAGGCCGCCCAGCGACCATCCGATCAGATAATACGGCCCGCGTCCCTGCGCCTGCACGATCTCATCGGCGTAATCAGCGGCCATCGCCGCCAGCGATGAATCGGAAAAGGACGGCGCGATCAACGTCCGGCATTGCAGACCGATCACTTGACGCCGCCCCTCGAGGCGGCGCGCCAGCGGCGCATAGTCGAACACCGTGCCGAAGCCGCCATGGAAGCAGAACACGGGCTCCATGCCGGACACCGGCGCGTTGAGCGGCAGCAGGGCCGACACTCGCCTTGGCTTGCTGTCCGACTCGCCGAGCAAGGCGCGGATCGTCGGCTTCTGCAGGAGATCACGCAGCTTGATCTCGCCGCCGATGATCGGCTCGCGCCGGAGCCGTGCGATCACCTTCAAGCTCAGGATCGAGTTGCCGCCGAGCTCGAAGAAATTATCGGTGACGCCGACCTGCGGAGTGCCGAGAACCTCGGACCACAATCGGACCATCGCGATCTCCGCCGGGCTCTCCGGCGCGATGAAGGTGCGCACAGCCGCGACGTCGGGCGCCGGCAGCGCCCGGCGGTCGACCTTGCCGCTGGACAGCGTGGGCAGACGCTCGAGCACGATGATTCTTGCCGGCACCATGTAGGCAGGCAGCGTTCGACGCAGCGCGGCCGCAAGACCCTCCGACAATTGCTCAGCCGAGCGGCCGGCCGCGTCGCAGCCCTCACTCGGCGCGACATAGGCGACGAGCTGGCTGCCGCCGGCACTGGGCACGGCGAGCACGGCCGCTTGTGCGACATCGGGCTCCGACAGCAATGCCGACTGGATCTCGCCGAGCTCGATCCGGAAGCCGCTGACCTTGACCTGATCGTCGCTGCGCCCGAGATATTCGATCCTGCCATCCGCATCCCACCGGGCGAGGTCGCCGGTGCGATAGAGACGCGCGCCGGGATCGGCGGCGAAGGGATCCGGAACGAACCGCTCCGCGGTCATGCCGGGCTTGGCGTGGTATCCGCGCGCAAGGCCAAGACCGCCGATATAGAGCTCTCCCGCAGCGCCGGCCGGGACGATGTCGAGCTGACCATCGAGGATGTAGGCGGTGCGGCTGCCGACGGGGACACCGATCGGCGCGTAGGCCTTGTCGCAGTCTGCGTTGCCGTCGACCTTCCAGACCAGCGGCGTAACCACGGTCTCGGTCGGGCCGTAGCCGTTGATCAGGATCTGCGGCTTGAGCGTCCGCTTCACCTTGTCGAAGCCGGCCTTGGGCATCGCCTCGCCGCCGAACGAGTACAGCCTCACCGGCGGCGGATGACCGGTCTGCTCCACCCAATCGGCCACCTGCTGCAGATAGGCCGGCGGCAGGCCGATATGGGTGATGCTCCGGGCGCGCAGCATCTCGACCGTCTGCTCGGGCGTCCACAACTCGGCATCGCGCATTACGAGCCGCGCCCCCTGCGAGAGCACCGTAAGCCAGCGTTCATGGGCGCCGTCGAATGCGAGCGACAGGAAATGCAATTCGCTCGATTGCGGGTCGATCTCATAGAGCGCTGCGGTGGCGCGGCAATGCATCGCCAGCGGGCCGTGCGCAACGGCGACGCCCTTCGGCCGTCCGGTCGAGCCGGACGTGTAGATCACATAAGCGAGATTTCCGGGGTGGAGGCGCAGCTGCGGCGGATGATCCGGTCCCGTCTCGAAATCGAATCGGGCCAGATCGATGTGCCGGACAGACGCGGGCATGAGAACATCACGCGTGCCGGACAGCATGAAAGCCGCGCCGCTATCGTTCATCACGTAGGCGACCCGCTCCGGCGGAAGCTCGGGATCGAGCGGCACATAGGCGCCGCCCGCCTTCATCACGGCCAGCAGCGCGATCATCGTTGCCTGCGTGCGCGCCACCACGATCCCGACGCGCTGATCGGGCCTGAGCCCCTGCCCGATCAGATGATGCGCGAGACGGTTGGCGCGGCGCTCCAGCGCGCCATAGGACAGGCTGCCGCCGCCGATCTCGAGTGCGATCCGCTCCGGATTGCGCATCGCATGCCCGCTGATGGCCTCGTGCACGAGCGGCTCCGCTCCGACAGGCAAAGCATGAGCGTTGCAGGCACGCGCGCGCGCCGTGTCATGATCGGTCGCCGCATCGATCGCCCCGATCAGCGCCGTCGCATCCCGGGTCAGCGCCGCGAGCAGATGTTCGAACTGGGCCCTGATCTGCTCGGCCTGGTCGGGCGCGAAATGGCTTGGCATGTATGTGAATTCGACCTGGAGCGTGTCCTCGACCAGCACCGACAGGTCCATCGGATAATTGGTGACGTCGACATTGCGGAGGCCGCCGAACTGGAGCGAGCCGTCCCCCTGCAGCAGGCCACGCTCGATCGGGTAGTTCTCGAACACGATGATGCTGTCGAACATCGCCTCGCCGGCGCGACCGGCCCAGCCCTGGATGTCGTAGAGCGGCGTCTGCTCGTAGTTGCGGACCGCGGCGGTGCGGTTCTGGATCGCGCGCAGCCAATCGCCGACGGCGCAGGCGGGCGACGGCGTCTCGATCATCGGCAGCGTGTTGATGAACAGGCCGATCATCTGCTCGGCGCCGTCGAGGCCAGCCGGACGGCCGGCCACCGTCGCGCCAAAGGTCACGGTGTGCTGGCCGGTGAAGCGCTGCAGCAGCAGCGTCCAGACGCCCTGGATCAGCGTGTTCAGGGTGATGCGCTCGCGGCGGGCGAACGCCTTCAAGTCCGCCGTCGCGCCCTCGTCGAGCCGCGTGTAGCAGCGTCGATGCCCATGCGCGTCGTAGCGGCGAGCGCCGAACGCATCGGCCAGTTGCGTCGGCTGATCGAAGCCGGCGAGCTGTTCGCGCCAGAAGCGCTCGGCCGCCATGGCGTCCTGGGCAACGAGCCAGGCAACGTAGTCGCGGTACTGCGGCGTGCCGGGCGCAAGCTTGCGGCCGGCATAGAGCTGCAAGATCTCGCCGATGAAGCGCGCCGAGCTCCAGCCATCCATCAGGATGTGGTGATAGGTCCAGATCAGGCGATGACAATCGTCGTCCACGCGCAGCAGGCGCACGCGCTGCAGCGGCGGCTGCGCCAGATCGAACTCAGCATCACGCTCACCGGCCAGCGCCGCCGAGAGCCGGGTCTCGTCGATCAATTGCCCGCGCCAGTCTTCGATCTCGAACGGCACGATCGCCTGACGATAGACAGCCTGCAGCGGGGATCCGGACAACTCGCGCCAGAGGAATCCCGTCCGCAGCATCGGATGGCGCGCGGATGCGTCCTGCCATGCCGCGCGCAGGCGCTCGACGTTCAGCCCGCGGATCTCGACGCTGATCTGATTGACGTAGACGCCGCTGCCGGCATCGCGCAGGCTGTGGAACAGCATGCCCTGCTGCATCGGCGACAGCGGATAGATGTCCTCGATGCGGTCCCAATCGAGACCGAGCTGCGCCAGCTCCTGATCGGTCAGGCCCGACAGCGTCCCCCGCGCCACGACGGGCATCCGCTGCGCATCGGAGATCGCGCGACAGAGCGGCGCGAGCTGCTCGATCGTCTGATGCCTGAAGACGTCCCTTGGCTCCAGCGCAAGACCGGCCCGCCGTGCGCGACCGACGATCTGCAGCGAGATGATGGAATCGCCGCCGAGCTCGAAGAAATTGTCGGTGACGCCGACCTCGTCGTGCTGCAGCAGCTCGGCCCAGATCGTTGCGAGCGCGGCCTCGGTCGGATTGCGCGGCGCGACGCGTTGCGCATCCGCAGGGCGTGCATCCGGCTGCGGCAGCGCCTTGCGGTCGATCTTGCCGTTGGGCGTCAGCGGCAGTTGCGGCAGCACCATGACCCGTGACGGCACCATGTAGTCCGGCAGCACCGCGCCGAGCGCCGCACGCAGGCCCGCGCCGTCGAGCGCATCATCGCCGCTGACATAGCCGACCAGCTGCCGGCTGCCGCCGAGCTCCTGCGCCACCACGACGCTGTCGCGCACGCCGGGCTCGGCCCGCAGCCGCGCCTCGATCTCGCCGAGCTCGATGCGATGGCCCCGGATCTTCACCTGATGATCCGCCCGGCCCACATGGTCCAGCACACCATCGCCGCGCCAGCGCGCGAGGTCCCCGGTGCGGTACAGCCGCTGCCCCGCCGATCCGAACGGATCGGGGATGAAGCGCTCGGCGCTGAGCGCCGCACGATTCCAATAGCCGCGGGCCAGCCCCTCGCCGCCGATGAACAGCTCTCCGGCCACCCCGACCGGCGCCAGATTCAGATCGCCATCCAGCACGTACAGCGTGGTGTTGCCGATCGGAGCACCGATCATCGGCGACGGATCGGCCGCATCGAGCCGGTGCCGCGCCGACCACACCGTGGTCTCCGTCGGCCCGTACAGGTTCCAGACCTCGCCGCCCAGCGCCGTCAGGCGCCGCGCCAGATCCGGTGCCAGGGCCTCGCCGCCGCTCAGCACCCGGCAGCCCTCCCCCAGCCACGTGCCGGCGCCGTCATGATCCAGCAGCATCCGCCAGCTCGACGGCGTCGCCTGGATCATCGTCACGCCGTGCCTGACGACGACCGCCTTCAGCGCCGCCGGATCATGCGCCGTCGCCCGATCCGCCAGCACGATTTGCGCGCCATGCGTCAGCGGCAGCCACAGCTCCAGCACCGCGATGTCGAACGACAGCGAGGTCAGCCCGAGCACGCGATCCTCGCGTGCGATGCCCGGCCGCTCGGCCATGGTCGCCAGGAAGTTCGCCACCGCGCCATGGCGCACCATCACGCCCTTGGGCAGACCGGTCGAGCCGGAGGTGTAGATCACGTAAACGAGGTTCTCCGGATCGATCGCGATGTCGAGATTGGCGGCGTCGCCGCTGCCTTCTCCCACCGCTGCATCGAGCAGCCAGGCCTCGGCACCGCTGCCTTCCAGAACCGGAGCAAAACGCTCCTGCAACGTGGCCTGCGTCAGCAGCAGCCTGGCCCCGCTGTCGCCCAGCATGTGCGCCAGACGCTCGGCCGGATAGTCCGGATCGAGCGGCAGGTAGGCCCCGCCCGCCTTCAGCACCGCGAGCAGTGCCACCATCATCGGCACGCCGCGCTCCAGCGCCAGCCCGACCACGACGTCCGGCCCGATGCCCTGCAGCATGAGCCGCCGCGCCAGCCGGTTTGCCCGCGCGTTCAGCTCGCCATAGCTGATCGTCTCGTCCCCATGCACGATTGCGATCGCATCAGGAGAACGCGCCGCCTGCGCTTCGCATTGAGCAACGACCCCGGCAGATTGCTTTGTCGTGACCGTGTCGTTGACGCGCGCCAGCATCGCGAGATCTTCGGGATCGTCACCAGCGATCCGGCCGACCGCGTTGGCGGCATCGCCGCTGATCGACGCGAGCAGCGCCACGAATGCCGTCTGAAGCCGGCCGATCTGGCGCTCTTCGAAATGCCGGCGCTGGAAGTTGAACACGAGCCGAAGCTCGCCGTCGAGACCGACGCTGACGAACAACGGATAGTTGCTGGTCTCCAAAATCCGCGTGCGGCTGGCGCGGAGCTGCCCGCGGTTCGTCCTCAATGCCTGGTCGACCGGATAGTTCTCGAACACCAGTATGCTGTCGAACAGCGGATGTCCGGCACGTCCGGCCAAGCGCTGAATATCAGCGAGCGGCATCCAGCCATGCTCCCGCAGAGCCAGGTTGCGGTCCTGCAAATCGCGCAGCCAGTCGCCGACACTCTGCTGAGGATGCTCGCGGTCGATCATAGGCAGCGTGTTGATGAACAGGCCGACCATGTCCTCGGCGCCGACGAGATCGGCAGGCCGATCTGAAACCGTTACACCGAAGCACACTGTGTCCTGGCCGGTCTGGCGGCGCAGCAGCTTCGCCCATGCGGCTTGAACGAGCGTGTTCAGCGTGATCCGCTCGCGCGTGGCGAATTGCTGAAGCCGCTCGCTGAGACCACGATCCACGACCGTCGTCAGCGAGCCGTGGTCCATGGCCTCGTTGGCGTTGGCGGGTGCGAGCAGACTTGGCTCTTCGAGCTCGGCCAGGGCTGTGCGCCAGAAGTCGGCGGCCGCACGGTGATCCCTGGCCCCGAGCCAGGCGATGTAGTCGCGGTAGCGCGGCCGCTGTGCCGGCAGGGAGCCATGCTCCAGCAGCTGCATCACCTCGGCCATGAACCGGGCCGAGCTCCAGCCATCCATCAGGATGTGATGATGAGTCCAGATCAGCCAATGGCGCTCGTCGTCGAGCCGAACCAGCGTCAGACGCTGCAACGGCGGGCGCGCGAGATCGAAACCTGCCGCGCGATCACGCTGGGCCACCACCGTCAGCGCATCGTCCAGCGCCGCTGGCGCAAGGCCGGCTGCATGCGTGCGCCAATCCTCCTCGACGACGCGTACCTCCGCGCGCCGGTAGACCACCTGCTGCGGCGGTCCCGACAATTCGCGCCAGAGAAAGCCGGTGCGCAGCACGGCGTGACGATCGCTGACGGTCTGCCAGGCGGCCCGCAGCTTCTCGGAATCGAGACCGCGGATCTCCGCCGTGAGCTGGTTGACGTACACACCCGTGCCGTCATCGTGCAGGGCGTGGAACAGCATGCCCTGCTGCATCGGCGACAGCGGGTAGATGTCCTCGACCTCGCGCCAATCCAGTCGGAGCGCGTCGAGCTCGGCCTGCGTCAGCTTCGACAGCGGAACGTCCGACGGCGTCAGCCCATGGGCATCGCTCGAGCAATGAGCGATCAGCTCCTGGAGCGCGGATTCAAAGCAGTCGGCGAGGCGTTCGACCGTTGCCGTCCGGTAGCGCTTCCGGCTGAAGCCGAACGACAGCTGCAGTCGCCCGCCTTGGACCCGCGCATTGATGGTGAGGCGATGCCGCAACGGGCTGGAGGCAGCGCGTGAAGGGCCCGCGCTCTCCAGGGCGAGCGCGAACAGCCCAGCCTCGCCGGTCCTGTCGTCAACCTGGCCGAGATAGTTGAAGCCGATATGCGGCGTATCACCCGAGGCAAGCGTTGCGCGCTGAGCGTCGGAGCCAAGATAGCGCAGGATGCCATAGCCGAGACCTCGATGCGGAATCGACCGCAGCATCTCCTTGGTCGTCTTGATCAACGAAGCGGCCTGCAGCCCGCCGGCTGCGAGCTGGATCGGAAAGGCGGAGGTGAACCAGCCGACGGTGCGCGACAGATCGAGCCCGGAGCCGATCTCCTCGCGGCCATGGCCTTCGAGCTCGATCACGACGTCCTCGCGACCGGACCAGTGCCATAGCGCACGCGCCAGCGCGGAGAGCAGGAGATCATTCGCCTGGGTCCGGTAGGCTCCATGCGCAGGCCCGAGCAGCTGCGACGTCAATTCCGCATCGATTTCGCGCTGCACTTCCTGTGCGTCGGCGATCGTATCCCGCTCGGAATGATCCTCGTCGCAAGCAAGATGGTGCGCCTGCCGGATCTGCGACCAATAGTCCAGCTCCGCGGCAAGCGCGTCCGACGATGCATAGGCATGCAGCGCGGCCCCCCATTGTGCGAAGGCGTGGGTCTTCGGCGGTAACGTCACCGTCTTGGCGCCGCGCGCGAGCTGCTCATAGGCTGCCGCGAGATCCTCGATCAGCACCCGCCATGACACGCCGTCGACGACGAGATGATGGATCACGATCAGGAGCCGTTGCTCGCCTCCCGGCAGTTCCATCCCGGCCACACGGACCAGCGGACCATGCGCGAGCGACAGGCTGGCCTGCATCTCGGCAGCGAGCGCCGTGACCGCCGCGGCATCTGCCACCTCGCAGTCTCGAAAGAGGTCGCCGCGAGCGGCGGACGATGCATGCTCTGCCCGCCAGACACCGTCGACCCGCTCGAAGCGCAGTCCTAGCGCATCGTGGTGAGTCACCACGGCGGCAACCGCACGGCGCGTCACATCCCAGTCGAGCCGCTGCTGCGGCCGCAGCAGCAGCGCCTGGTTCCAATGATCCGGCGCCGCCAGCTCCTGCTCGAAGAATCTGAGCTGGATCGGCAGCAAAGGCTGCGGCCCTCCGACCAGGCCCTGCTCCGCACGAATTGCGGGCGCCAGCTCCGTACGGGCCTCTCGTGCCAGCGCTTCCAACGTCTGATGCTTGAAGACGTCCCGTGGCTCGATCACCAGCCCGACACGGCGCGCCCGGCTGACGAGTTGCAGCGAGATGATGGAATCGCCGCCGAGCTCGAAGAAGTTGTCAGTGATCCCGACACCGGGCTGACGCAGCAGATCCGCCCAGATCGATGCCAGCACGCGTTCGTTCGGCGTCCGCGGCGCAACCCGGACGGTCGCATCGGTAGAGTCGGGCGCTGGCAGCGCATGGCGATCCACCTTGCCGCTCACCATCAACGGCAGACGATCGAGCACGACGATCCACGCCGGCACCATGTAGTCCGGCAACTCGGCCGACAGCGCGTTGCGTAGCGCGAGGCCATCGAGCCCTGCATCTCCGCTGACATAGCCGACGAGTTGCCGTCCGGCGCCAAACTCGCGTGCGACGACCGCCGCAGAGCCGACCATCGGCTGCTCCAGCAGCCGCGCCTCGATCTCGCCGAGCTCGATGCGGAAGCCGCGCACCTTCACCTGATGATCGGCCCGCCCGACATAGTCTATGCTGCCATCATGGCGCCACCGCGCCAGATCTCCGCTGCGGTAGAGCCGTGCACCGGGCGGTCCGAACGGGTCGACGATGAAACGCTCGGCCGTCAGCCCGGCGCGACCGAGATAGCCGCGCGCCAGCCCGACGCCGCCGATATAGAGCTCGCCGGTCGTTCCCTCCTCGACGGGGTTGAGGTCGGCATCCAGAATTCGCAGCACCGTTCCCGGGATCGGGTGTCCGATCGGCGCAGTTGTCCCGCTGAACGCGCGGCAATTCCAGAAGCTGGCATTGATCAGCGTTTCGGTCGGTCCGTAGCGGTTGTCGAAGCGAATCGTGGGGAAGGCTGCATGGACCTGCTGCATCAGCTGGACCGGCAGCGCTTCGCCGCCGGAGAACAGACGCTTCAGGCTCGCGCATCGCGCGACGTCCGGCTCTGCGACGAATTGCGCCAGCATCTGCGGGACGAAGTGCAAGGTGGTGACATGGTGAGCCACCACGGCTTCGACCAGCCGCTTGGGCTCGCGATGGGCCCCGGGAGGCGCGATCGCGAGCCGTGCGCCCACGATCAGCGGCCACAACATCTCCCAGACAGCGACATCGAAGCTGAAGGGCGTCTTCTGCAGCAAGGTCTCACCTGGCGCGAGTCGATACTCCGCCTGCATCCAAGCCAGCCGCGCCGACAGTGCCCCCCGCGTGCAGCCGACGCCCTTCGGCACGCCGGTCGAGCCGGACGTATAGATCACATAGGCGAGACCGTCGGGATGCGATGAAACACCGAGGTCGGAGCCGTCGCGGTCGTGCGGGCCGCCGTCATCAATGGCGACATCGACCACGATCAGACCAGCGTCGGCGGCGATCGCCGCCAGCCGGTCGTTCAGTTGCGCCTGCATCAGCACCAGTCTTGCGCCGCTGTCGCGCAGCATCGCGGCGAGACGTTGCTGCGGATAATCGGGATCGAGCGGCAGATAGCCCGCCCCTGCCTTCAGCACCGCAAGCACGGCTACGATCATCTCGACGCTGCGCTCGAAGGCGAGCGCGACGGGAGCATCGCGACGGACACCGCGCGCCTTAATCTGTCGCGCCAAGCGGTTCGCACGCGCATTCAGCTCGGCGTAGCTGATCTGCTCGCCCGCATAGATCAAGGCGATCGCATGCGGAGTGTCGGCGACCTGCCGCTCGATCCGGGTTACGACATCGATCAGTTCCTCTCTGATCGTCGGAGTCGCAGCCCCAGCGCTCCAGCCATGCACCCGCTGCAGCGTGGCTTCATCCAGTCCGTGCAGTTCGGCGAGCGGCCGGTGCGTCCCGTTGGCAATACGGTCGAGCAGCGTAGCGAACGCGGTCTGAAGGCGCGCAATCTGAGCCTCGTCAAACCGGCTGAGGTCATGACGGAAGCCCAGCCGAATGCCGGAGTCACTGACGAAGACCGCGATTGTCAGCGCATAATTCGTAATCGATATCTGCTCTGCGCGGCTCGCGCGCGGACCATCACCCGCCTGATCTCGCAGGACGTCATCGACCGGATAGTTCTCGAACACGAAGATGGTATCGAACAGCGCCCGGCCGGAGCGGCCGGCGAGGCGCTGGATGTCATAGAGCGGCATCCAGCCATGCTCGCGCAGATCGACATTGCAATCCTGCAGACCGCGCAGCCAATCGCCGATCATCGTCTGCGGGCTGGCGTCGTCGAGCACCGGCACGGTGTTGATGAACAGGCCCACGATCTCCTGCACCCCCGCGATCTCGGGCGGCCGGCCCGACATCGTGGCGCCGAAGCAGACGGCCCGCTGGCCGGTCAGTCGCCGCAACAGCTGAGCCCAGGCGCCCTGCAGCACGGTGTTCAACGTCACCCGTTCGCGGCGGGCCACGGCCTGTAGCCGATCGGTCCGCGCGGCGTCGATGACGAGGTCAGTCGACAGATGACCCGTCGCCGGCTCCGCCGGTCCGCCCAGCGCATCGGCGAGCAGGCTCGGTTCATCGAGCCGCGACAGCAGATCCGACCAGAAGGCACTGGAAGCCTCACGATTCTGTCGCAGCAGCCATCCGATGTAGTCACGATACCGGCCGGGCGCTGCGCCCGGCAATCGGCCGCGAACATGCTGCATGATCTCAGCGATCAGCTGCGCGGCGCTCCAGCCATCGAGCAGAATGTGATGATGAGTCCAGATCAGGCGATGAACGCCGCCCCCGAGATCGATCAGCCGAACCCGCTGCAGCGGCGGCCGTGACAGATCGAAGCCGAGCTGCCTTTCGGCCCGTGCGGCATCGGCGAGCGCCGCGTCACGGGCCGCCGGATCCATCGTCCCGACGCGATCGCTCCAATCCTCCTCGACGAAGGGAACTGCGACGTGCCGATGCACCACCTGCTGCGGTGCGCCCGACAATTCCCGCCAGACGAAGGCGGTGCGCAACACGGCATGTCGTGCGGTCACCGCCTGCCAAGCCCCGCGCAACCGTTCGACGTCCAGGCAGCTGATGTCGACGGCGATCTGGCTGACATAGCTTTGGCTATCGGCATCGCGCAACGCGTGGAACAGCATGCCCTGCTGCATCGGCGACAGCGGATAGATGTCCTCGACCTCGCGCCAGTCACGCGCAGCTCCGAGCATGTCGAGCTCCGGCTGGCTCAGCCGCGACAGCGGGACGTCCGATGGCGTGACGCCGTGGACGCCGCTGGTGCAATGCGCGACGAGCTGGCGCAGCGCATCCGAATAGCAGGCCGCGAGACGCTCGATCGTGGCGCGGCAATACCGCTTGCGACCGAAGCTGAAGGTCAGCCGCAGCTCGCGATCCAGCACCTGGCCATTGATGCTGAGCCAGCGTCCGAGCGGCGCGCTGGCGCTTCGCGACGGTCCGGCACTCTCCGGCGCCAGCGCGAACGCGTTGTCGGCGCCGAGGCTGGCGTCGAACTGGCCGAGATAGTTGAAGGTGATGCGCGGCTCCGCTGCGCCCGCCAACGCTTCGCGCTGCGCCTCGCTGCCGCAATGCCTCAATAGTCCGTAGCCCAATCCGCGCGACGGAATGGCGCGCAGCTCCTCCTTGATCGACCTGATCAAGGCCGCGTCATCGCTCGCACATTGCGACAGACGGACGGGAAAGGCCGTCGTGAACCAGCCGATGGTCCGTGACAGATCGACACCTTCGAAGATGTCCTCGCGGCCATGCCCTTCCAGCTCGACGAGGACGTCCTCCACGCCGCCCCACTGTCCCACTGCGCGGGCCAAGGCCGCGAGCAGCAGGTCGTTGACCTGGGTCCGATAGGCCGCGGGCGCCTCCCTCAACAGCTTCGCTGTCAGATCCGCGTCGAAAGCCAGGATGACGTCCTCGCCATCCGCCACCCGGTCGACGTCGTCGGGACGCTCGTCACAAGGAAGATCACCCGCGACGGTTCGCGTCCGCCAGTAATCGATCTCGCCGGCGAGCTCTGCGGACGCCGCGTGGGCTTCGAGACGCCGTGCCCATGACGCCACCGATTGAGTCTTCGGTGGCAATACGATCGCCGCAGCCCCCTGAGCGGCCTGTCGATACGCCGAGGCCAGATCTTCCAGCAGAAGACGCCAGGACACGCCGTCGACGACGAGATGATGCACGACGATCAGAAGTCGCTGGCTGCCGTCCGCAACGTCCATCCCGACGACGCGCAGCAACGGCCCCTGCAGGGACAGGCTTGCTTGCGCCATCGCCGCAAGCGCCTCGATCCCTGCGACATCCGCGACGGTGCGCGTCCAGAGCAGATCGGATGATGGTGACGCCTCGCCATAGCCGGCACGCCATTCGCCATTGGCCTCTGCGAATTGCATTCGCAGCCCATCATGATGCGACCAGACCGCGGCGATCGCCCGAGCCATTGCGGGCCAGTCCAGCCGCGCTCTCGGCCTGAGCAGCACGGCCTGGTTCCAATGGTGCCGCTCACCCGCGTCCTGTGCAAAGAAGCTGCGTTGGATCGGCAACAGCGGCACGGGACCAGCGAGATCCTCGGTCAGCACCTCCGCCACCTGCTCGCGGCGCGCGGCGCTCGCGAGCTCCCGGAGCGTCTGATGCCGGAACAGGTCGCGTGGCTCGATCAACAGTCCACGCTGACGCGCGCGCCCGACCACCTGCAGCGAAATGATCGAATCGCCGCCGAGCTCGAAGAAATTGTCGGCCAGTCCGATGCGCTGGTGCCCAAGCAGCTCACCCCAGATTTCCGACAGCGTGATTTCCGCCGCGGTCTGCGGCGCGACGTAGGCAGCTTCGCCGGCAGGCTGCTCGGGAAGCGGCAGCGCATCGCGATCGATCTTGCCATGCGTGGTCAACGGCATCCGCGGCATCGGAATGATCCGCGCCGGAACCATGTAGTCCGGCAACTCCTCCAGCAGAGCTGCCCGCAAGCTGGCTTCATCGAGATCGCTCTCGCCGCAGACATAGCCGACGAGCTGCTGCCGTCCAGCAATTGCGCGAGCAACGACGACGGCCGACCGGACACCCACCTGTCGCGCCAGCCGTGCTTCGACCTCCCCCGGCTCGATGCGGAAGCCACGGATCTTGAGCTGGTGGTCGGATCGGCCGACATACTCGATCACGCCGTCGGCACGCCAGCGCGCAAGATCGCCGGTGCGATACAGCCGAGCCCCCGGCTCACCGAACGGATCGGGAATGAAGCGCTCCGCCGTCAGCGCCGGTCGTTTCCAATATCCGGTCGCGAGCCCCTCGCCTCCGATGTACAGCTCGGCCGAGACCCCGACGGGAACGATGTTGAGATCGCCGTCGAGAAGATAGGCCGAGCGTCGGCCGACCGGCCTGCCGATGGGCGCATAGGCGCAATCGATTTCGGCATCGGCATCGACCTTCCAGACCAGCGGCGTGACCACCGTCTCGGTCGGGCCATAGCCATTGATCAGCTTGCGCGGCCGCAGCGCGCGCCTGATCTTGTCGAAGCCGGATTTCGGCATCGCCTCGCCACCGAACGAATACAGCGACACCGGCGGCGGATCGCCCCGCCACGCCGCAAAATCCGCGAGCTGCTGCAGATAAGCGGGCGGAAAACCCGCGTTCGTGACCTGCTCGGCACGCATCACTGCGAGCGTCTGCTCGGCCGACCAGAGATCGGCGTCGCGCATGACCAGCGCAGCGCCACAGCTCAACGCCGTCCACAACCGTTCGTGCGCGCCGTCGAACGTGAACGAGAGAAAGTGCAGCTCGCGCGACCGCGCGCTCATCTCGTAGAGCTCTGCCGTGGCCTCGCAATGCATGGCGAACGGCCCGTGGGCGACGGCGACGCCCTTCGGCAGCCCTGTCGAGCCCGACGTATAGATCACGTAAGCGAGACTGTCCGGATGGACCTCGATTGCGGAATCAGGCGGCGCCGTTCGGTCCGAGATTGCGCCGAGATCGCTGACGCGGACGCCGGGCATCGGCGGAAAAGGGACCACACCGGCGGCGTCGACCAGCACGACACGCGCACCGGCGTCCAATATCATTGCGGACTGCCGCGCCGGCGGATGATCCGGATCGAGTGGCAGATAGGCCGCGCCGGCCTTGAGCACCGCGAGACATGCGGCCACCAGCTCGGGCGATCGCCGCATCGAAATGCCGACGAGCTCGCCGGAACGAATGCCGAGTCCGCGGAGATGCATGGCGATCGCATCGGCCCGCTGGTCGAGCGCCTGATAGCTGATCGTCTCCTGACCGTAGACCAGCGCCGGCGCGCCCGGCGCCGCCTGGGCGTGCTGGGAGACCCTGTGATGCACGGGCACGAACGGCGTCACGGTGCCGGCATGCTCGTTCCATCGCCTGACATCATCGCGCTGCTGCGCGGACAACAGGCCGATCGATGCGACGACGCGCGTCGGATCCGCAACCATGATCTCGAGAATGGCAAGCCAATGTGCCGCCATCCGCTCGATGGTCGAACGGTCGAACAGCGCGGTGGCAAAGGAGAACAATACCGAGATCTCTCCCGACGGCGCTTCTTCGCTATCGACGGCGAGATCGAATTTGACGGTCTCGACATCCGGCGCGATCGCCTCGATCTGCAACTCGTCACTGCCGGACATCCCCGTCAGGTCGCGCCGGCGCTGATGATTGTAGAGCACCTGGAACAGCGGATTCTGACTAAGGCTGCGCTGCGGCTGCAACACTTCGAGCAGCCGTTCAAACGGAAGCTCCTGGTGCTCCTGTGCTTCGCGCGCGGCGCTACGGAGCTCCCCGATGACGTCGGCCATCGTGGCCCGACTATCGATCCGGGTGCGCAACACCTGCGTGTTGACCAGCAGGCCTATGAGCCGCTGCGTATCCGAACGATGGCGGTTGGCAATCGGGATACCGATGCTGATGTCGGGCTGGCCGCTGTAGCGGTACAGGACCAGCTTCAGGGCTGCGAGCAGAACCACGAACGGCGTCGTCTCGTGGCGCCGCGCCAGCTCGCGCAGGCGATCGGCAAGCGTGGCACGGAGTGTAAGGCGCAGACCCTCGCCGGACTGATCCGCTTGCGCCGCGCGGGGGCGATCGAACGGCAACTGCAGCGCCGCGGTGTCCTGGAGGCGGGAGGTCCAATAGCTCAGCTGCCTCTCGCCCTCCACGGCGCTCATCTGCAACTGTTGCCAGCTGGCGAAGTCGGCGTAATCGATCTCCGGCGCGGGCAGCGGCACGGACTCGCCTCCGATCGCCGCCTGATAGAGTTGCCAGAACTCCTCACTCAGGATCTGCAGCGACCAACCGTCGGCGACGATGTGGTGCAGTGTTACGGCAAGGATATGATCCTGCTCACCGGTCGCCAGCAGTCCCGCGCGTAGCAATGGCCCCGTCTCGAGATCGAACGGCAACGCCGCTTGGTCCCGCAACAGCCTGCGCGCCTGCTGCTCCCGATCGTCACCGCCAACCTCGAAGCGCTGCAGCGCGACCGGCTGCGGCGGACATACGATCTGCTCGGGCTGATTCCCTTCCTGACGAAACACCGTACGGAGCGCGCTGTGACGAACGACCAGTTCGTCGAGCGCGCGCTGCACTGCGCTGACGTCGAGGCGCCCGCGCAAGCGGATCGCCAGCGGCATGTTGTAGGCGGGGCTGTCCCGATCCATGCGCCAGAGGAACCAGAGCCGCGCCTGCGCGAACGATAGCGGCGCGCGCTGCAAATTTTGACGAGCGATCGGCAGGATCGACAGCTCGATCCCCCTTGCGGCGAGTTGCGCCAGGAATGCGCGCTGCTTCGTCGCGTCGAGCCGGGCCAACCGCTGCGAGATCTCGCTGAGCTGCTGATTCTGAAGTCCTGACTGATCATTCATGGGCGAACTCGACTTCATTCAGCGCATCGAACATCGCGGCAATGTCATCGCTGCGCGTGTTCACGAGCGGGTCCGCGGCGAGCGCGGACGCCATGGTCTCAATCGTCGTCAGCTGGAACAGCCGCTTCAGCGGCAGATCACGAGCCAGATCACGCTTGATGCGGCCGACGAGTTGCACGGCAACCAGCGAATCGCCGCCGAGCTCGAAGAAATTGTCGGTGACACCGACCTCGTCGTGCTGCAGCAGCTCGGCCCAGATGGTCGCGAGCGCGGCCTCGGTCGGATTGCGCGGCGCGACGCGTTGCGCATCCGCAGGACGCGCATCCGGCTGCGGCAGCGCCTTGCGGTCGATCTTGCCGTTCGGCGTCAGCGGCAGTTGCGGCAGCACCATGACCCGTGACGGCACCATGTAGTCCGGCAGCACCGCGCCGAGCGCCGCACGCAGGCCCGCGCCGTCGAGCGCATCATCGCCGCTGACATAGCCGACCAGCTGCCGGCTGCCGCCGAGCTCCTGCGCCACCACGACGCTGTCGCGCACGCCGGGCTCGGCCCGCAGCCGCGCCTCGATCTCGCCGAGCTCGATGCGATGGCCCCGGATCTTCACCTGATGATCCGCCCGGCCCACATGGTCCAGCACACCATCGCCGCGCCAGCGCGCGAGGTCCCCGGTGCGGTACAGCCGCTGCCCCGCCGATCCGAACGGATCGGGGATGAAGCGCTCGGCGCTGAGCGCCGCACGATTCCAATAGCCGCGGGCCAGCCCCTCGCCGCCGATGAACAGCTCTCCGGCCACCCCGACCGGCGCCAGATTCAGATCGCCATCCAGCACGTACAGCGTGGTGTTGCCGATCGGAGCACCGATCATCGGCGACGGATCGGCCGCATCGAGCCGGTGCCGCGCCGACCACACCGTGGTCTCCGTCGGCCCGTACAGGTTCCAGACCTCGCCGCCCAGCGCCGTCAGGCGCCGCGCCAGATCCGGTGCCAGGGCCTCGCCGCCGCTCAGCACCCGGCAGCCCTCCCCCAGCCACGTGCCGGCGCCGTCATGATCCAGCAGCATCCGCCAGCTCGACGGCGTCGCCTGGATCATCGTCACGCCGTGCCTGACGACGACCGCCTTCAGCGCCGCCGGATCATGCGCCGTCGCCCGATCCGCCAGCACGATTTGCGCGCCATGCGTCAGCGGCAGCCACAGCTCCAGCACCGCGATGTCGAACGACAGCGAGGTCAGCCCGAGCACGCGATCCTCGCGTGCGATGCCCGGCCGCTCGGCCATGGTCGCCAGGAAGTTCGCCACCGCGCCATGGCGCACCATCACGCCCTTGGGCAGACCGGTCGAGCCGGAGGTGTAGATCACGTAAACGAGGTTCTCCGGATCGATCGCGATGTCGAGATTGGCGGCGTCGCCGCTGCCTTCTCCCACCGCTGCATCGAGCAGCCAGGCCTCGGCACCGCTGCCTTCCAGAACCGGAGCAAAACGCTCCTGCAACGTGGCCTGCGTCAGCAGCAGCCTGGCCCCGCTGTCGCCCAGCATGTGCGCCAGACGCTCGGCCGGATAGTCCGGATCGAGCGGCAGGTAGGCCCCGCCCGCCTTCAGCACCGCGAGCAGTGCCACCATCATCGGCACGCCGCGCTCCAGCGCCAGCCCGACCACGACGTCCGGCCCGATGCCCTGCAGCATGAGCCGCCGCGCCAGCCGGTTTGCCCGCGCGTTCAGCTCGCCATAGCTGATCGTCTCGTCCCCATGCACAATTGCGATCGCATCAGGCGCACGCGCCGCCTGCGCTTCGAACTGCCGCTGTAGACACCCCCTGTCCCAAACTCTCGCGGTCGCATTCCATCCATCGAGCAGCAGCGCACGATCCTCGGCTGGAACGACACCGAGCTGGCGTACAGGCAGGTGCGGAGCCGTCTCCAGCGCCGATGCCAGCTGATCGAGAGCCTGTTGCATCATCGCGCAGACCCGGTCCGGCGCAACCGGGGAGACGACCTGGGCCGTCAGGCGTAGCGCATCGCCGTCGTCGTCCACTGCAAGCATCAACGGATAGTTCGTGCGCTCCTCTGCGCCGAGCCACTCGATCTCCCGAAGCGGACTGCCGAGCGCCGATTCAGCGTGGTTATTCTCCTTGCGACTATGTCGGTAATTCAGGATCGCGGAGAACAACGGCGTTGGCGCAGCAACACCGCTGCAGCGCTGCGCCATTGCCAATGACGCATGCTCATGAGTCATCAACTCGGCCAGCCGCGCATGCGTCGCACGCGCGCTCTGCTCGACGGAGGCGTCGTCGAGATCAACGCGCAGAGGCAGCGTATTGATGAACAGGCCGAGGCTGCGATCCATCGCAGCACCACCCTGCATGCGGCCGAACAGCACGGTGCCGAACACGACCTTCTCCCGACCGCTGCTCCGCGCCAGCACCTGAGCCCAGGCGAGGTGACAGAGGCTGGCGAGACTGACGCCGGCACGTCGTGCCTGCACCCGAAGTCGCGTATCGAGGACGGCCGGGATCGCCAGCTTCGCCTCATGCACGCCTCCTCCCTCGCTCCGCACCTCCATCAATCCGAACGGTGCGGTCGGCGCGTCGACGTCGGCGAGCATGCCGCGGAAGAAGCGCTGCTGCGCGTCCTGCCCGGCGGCGTCGCGAGCAAGCGCCACGAGATTGCGAAACGGCACCGGAGCCGCCAGGAGATGGCCGCGGCCCGCCAGAATGGCCTCCACCTCCTGATGAATCGCCTGTAAGGTCGAGTGATCGCCGATCAAATGATGCAGCATGACCTGGAGCAGCACGCGATCCTTTCCGGGGTCGCGTGCGACGATGAAGCGCAACAGCGGCGCTTTGCCGAGATCGAGCCGGCGCGATCGCGCGTCGAACCGTCCAGCAAGTTGCAGATCCGCCGGTGCGCCAGCCTCGAGCATGAGCTCCGTGACGTCGAGACTTGCGTGTCGCCATACCACCTGCGCCGGAACGGACAGGCCATTCCAGACGATCGATGTGCGGAGCACGTCGTGACGCGCGATCACCTGCTGAACGGCTGCAAGATAGCGGTCGAGCAGGCCGCGGTCGGGAAACGCCATCTGCGCAGCGAGCACGTAAGGATCGCCCTCGGTTGCCAGCAGATGATGAAACAGGATGCCTTCCTGCAACGGCGACAGCGCGTAGATGTCCTGAATGTTGGCAATGCCCCCCGGTACCAGACCGACGACGCGGTCGATCTCCGGCTGGCTCAGCACGATCAACGGCAACAGTTCCTGCGTGATCGCCGTCGTATCTGCCGTGATCCGGTTGGCGGGAACGACGATCTCGTCGCCACGATGAAGGGCGGCGGCGAGCGCGCGAAGCACGGGCTTCACGAACACGGTTCGCGCATCCACGGCAAAGCCGCGGCGTTTCAGGCGGTCCAGCATGCGAACGATCAACAGCGAATGGCCGCCGAGCTCGAAGAAATGGTCGTCACGTCCGACGCGATCGACCGCCAGGAGCTCGCCCCAGATCGCGGCGAGCATCAGCTCGATCTCGCCCTGCGGCGGATCGTAGGCACGGCGCGAGAAGGCGTCGTGATCCGGAGCCGGAAGTGCATGCCGGTCGACCTTGCCATTCGGCGTCAGCGGAAGCGTTTCGAGACGCACGATGGCCGATGGCACCATGTAGTCGGGCAGACTGGCCTGCAGCTGAGCCCGCAGTTGCGCGCTCCAGTCGACGGCGTCGGCCACGTCGTCCGCCGGCACGGCATAGGCAACGAGCATGGTGTCGCCGAGGGCATTGCGCTGGGCCAGGACGGCAGAATCCCTGACCCCCGCCAATGCGCTCAAGCGGACCTCGATCTCCCCAAGCTCGACTCGGAACCCGCGGATCTTCACCTGATGATCGTTGCGGCCCAGGAACTCGATGTCGCCGCTCGGGAGATGACGACCGAGATCACCGGTCCGATACATCCTGCCATCCGACTTCGGACTGAATGGATCGGCTGCAAAACGCGCGGCCGTGAGGTCGATGCGGTTCAGATATCCGCGCGCCGTCCCCGCCCCGCCGATCCAGATCTCACCGACCGCACCGCGCGGCACCGGCAGCCCCTCATCGTCGAGCAGATAGATTCGCGCATTGGCAATCGGACGGCCGATCGGAACGATGTTGTCGGCAAAGCCGACAGGACGTCGCCAGGCCGTGGCGCAGACGGTCGCCTCGGTCGGCCCATAGGCGTTGAAGACGGCGATGCCTTGCGGCAACGAGGCGATCAGCTCCGTACGGGGCAGCTCGCCAGCCAGCACGAGAACCTCGAGCTCGGCGAGGCGCGCCAGATCCGCCCGTCCTTGCAGCAGCGCCGGCGGCAGTGTCGCGTGGGTGATGCGGTGATCTGCGAGGTACCCCAGGAGCGCGGACGCGTCGCGATGCTCGTCATCTCCGAGCAGATGCAGCTCGGCCCCGGAGCACAGTGCCATCACGATGTCCCATACGCTCGCATCGAAGCTCAGGGACGCAAACTGCACGATACGACTGCGCTCGGTAGTTTCGAACAAGGCGATCTGCGCCAAGGCCAGATTCACCAATCCACGATGCTCGATCATCACGCCCTTCGGCTTACCGGTGGAGCCGGACGTGTAGATGACATAGGCCAGATGACGTGGTGTCAGGCGGAGAGCGGCGACATCCGGCGTCACGTCCGGCAGTTCCCGCCATGCCGCAGCATCGCGTCTGATGTCGAGGACGGAGCACGCGACGTCGCCCAACACCCCCGCGCCGGCTTCGTCGCAGATCAGCAGCGCCGGCTGTGCGTCGGCAACGATCTCACGCAGCCGCTGTGGAGGATAGATCGGATCGAGCGGCAGATAGGCCGCGCCTGCCTTGAGCACTGCAAGGATGCTGATGATCGCATCGATGCCGCGCTGCTGGCAGATCGCCACCAGACGATCCGGCCCGGCTCCCGCCGAAACGAGGCGGTGAGCGAGCCGATTGGCCTGCGCCTCCAACTCGCCATAGGTCAGTCGGACATCAGCATGAACCAGCGCGACCGCGGACGGCCGGCGACGGGCCTGGTCGGCCACCAGCTCCTGGATGCAGCGGCTGGGCTGACTGAACATTTCGGTCTTGTTCCAGCCGTCGAGAAGCAGCGATCGCTCCTCGGCGGCAAGGAGGTCGACCCGGTGCACCGGTCGACCGACGTCGATCACCATGGCCCGCAGCGCAGCCAGCAGATAGCCGCGATAGCGCAGCACGGTGTCTGCATCGAACACGGCCGTCGCGTAGTTCAACTTGCCGGAGATGCAAACGCCGGTCTCGCAGAGATCGAGCTCGAGATCGAACTTGATCTCCCGCTGCTCGACCACCAAGCGCTCAATATCGATGCCGGGTAACGCAAGCTGACCGATCTCGTCGCCCTGCCACGCGAACACGACTTGAAAGATGGGCGTGTAGGCCGGATTGCGCGGCGGCTGGAGCGCTTCGACGATGTGCTCGAATGGCAGTTCCTGATGATCTTGCGCCGCAAGAGCTGTATTCTTGACATGTTCGACCAGCTCCGCGACGCTCCGCGTCCCGGAGAGATCGAGCCGCAGCGGCAGCATGGTGGCGAAGAACCCGACCAGCCCCTCCACCTGTGCCCGGGTGCGGTTTGCCGTTGGCGTACCGATCACGAGATCCTTCTGGCCCGCAAGTCGCGACAACACGATGGCCCAGGCCGACAGCACGATCACGAACGGCGTCGCGCCGAGCGTGTGTGCCATCTGCCTGATTGCCGCCGACAGTTGGTCATCAATCTCGACATGCAACGCAGCGCCCGCGGTGGATCTCGTGGCCGGTCGCGGACGATCGGTGGGCAACGTCAGCAACGGTGGCGCTCCGGCCAGCGTAGCCTTCCAATGATCGAGCTGGCCCGCCAGCCGCGCCGGCGTCAGCGTTTGGCGCTGCCAGGCGGCATAGTCCGGGTACTGGATGTTGAGTTGCGGCAACGGATCGCGCTCCCCGGCGGCGAACGCGCCATACAGCGCGGACAGTTCGCGGACGATCACGCCCATCGACCATCCATCGGAGACGATGTGATGCAGGCTGAGCAGCACGACATGCTCCTGCTCGCCAAGCCGGATCAGGGCGCTGCGGATGAGCGGCCCCGTGGCCAGCTCGAACGGCGCGCGCCTGCTTTCATCGAGTAGATCGCGCATCCGCGCCTCGCGATCGAGCCGATCACCGAGGTCGTGGATCTCCAGCGGCAACGCGGTGTGAGGCGGCAGCACTCTCATCAGCGGCTCGCCGTCCTCCGCGACGAATACTGTCCGCAGTGCCTCATGGCGCGCGAGCAGATGATCGAGGCTGCGTCGCCATGCCGCGACGTCGAGTCGGCCCCGCAGCCGCAGAACGGCGTCGAGGTGGTAGTTCGTGCTCGACCCGTCGAGCTGCGTCAACAGCCAGAGTTGCTGCTGCGCGAACGACAGCGGCATTTTGTCCCTGCGATCGACGATCGGGATCGTGTTGGCCGCGCGGCCGCCGCGACCGCGCTCTCTGGCCGCGAGCGCCAGACGCTGCAAGGTGTCCGAATCCAAATCGGGCAGGCTCGGCTTGGCTGATTGTTTCTTCATCACATCTCTGCCCCGATCAGCTCCTGAAGCTCACGCTCCTCGAATTGCTCCTCGATCAGGGTGATCGAGACGACACGGGCGAAGTCCGCCAACTCGGAATGAGCGAACAGTCTGGACAGCGGCACGGAGACGCCGAACTCATCGGAGACGCGGCTCATCAACCGCACCGCCAAGAGCGAGTGACCGCCGAGCTCGAAGAAGCCGTCGTTGCGACCGATACGCTCGACGCCGAGCAGCTCGGTCCAGATGCGCGCCAAGGTCGTCTCGATCTCGCCAGCGGGCGCCGCATGATCCCGACCGTCCGTTTCGCCCTGCGAAGGCGGCGGTAGCCTGCGGCGATCGATCTTGCCGTTCGGGGTCAGCGGCAGCTGCGGCAGCACCATCACCCAGGTCGGCACCATGTAGTCCGGCAGCATCGACCTGAGCCTGGCGCGCAGACCCGCGCCATCGAGCGCATTCCCGCCGCCGACATAGGCCACGAGCTGTGGGCTTCCCCCGATCTGGCGCGCCACGACGACGCTGTCGCGCACGCCGGTTTGTTCCCGCAGCCGCGCTTCGATCTCGCCGAGCTCGATCCGGTGGCCCCTGATCTTCACCTGATGATCGACGCGGCCGACATAGTCGAGCAGACCATCGTCACGCCAGCGGACCAGATCCCCGGTGCGATACAGCCGCGTACCATCGGCGCCGAACGGATCCGGGATGAAGCGCTCCGCGCTCAGCGCCGCACGATTCCAATAGCCACGCGCAAGCCCTTCGCCGCCGATGAACAGCTCTCCCGCGACACCTAACGGCGCGAGATTGAGATCGGCGTCGAGCACGTAGACCGTCGTATTGCCGATCGGACGACCGAGCAACGGCATCGGATCCGATGCATCGAGCCGGTGGCGCGTCGACCATACCGTCGTCTCGGTGGGTCCATAGAGATTCCAGACATCGCGGCTCAGCGCCGTCAACCGTCGTGCGAGATCCGGTGCCATCGCCTCGCCACCGCTCAGCACGCGGCAACCCTCGGGCAGCCACCTCTCGTCCTCCTGGTGGTCAAGCAACATCCGCCAGCTCGACGGTGTCGCCTGGATCATCGTCACGCCGTGCCGAGCCACAACCGCCTTCAGCGCTGCCGGGTCGCGCGCCGCGGCCTGGTCGACCAGCACGATCTTCGCGCCATGCGTCAACGGCAGCCACAGCTCCAGCACCGCGATGTCGAACGACAGCGAGGTCAGGCCGAGCACGCGATCATCGCGCACAATGCCCGGCTGCTCGGCCATCGTCGCAAGGAAGCCGGTCACCGCGCCGTGGCGCACCATGACCCCCTTCGGCGTGCCGGTCGATCCCGAGGTGTAGATCAGGTAAGCGAGGCTCTCTGGATGAGGGGCGAGGCCGAGATTGCTCGCATCGCCGGCGTCCTCTCCCGCGGTCTCGTCGAGCAGCCAGGCCTCGGCCTCACTCCCGGAAAGTGCCGGTGCGAACCGATCGTGCAACGACGTCTGCGTCAGCAGCAGCTTTGCGCCGCTGTCGCGCAGCATGAGGCCGAGCCGATCGGACGGATAGTCCGGGTCGAGCGGGAGATAGGCACCGCCAGCCTTGAGCACCGCAAGCAAGGCCACCATCATCGTGACGCCGCGCTCGAGTGCCAGGCCGACGACCACATCGGGGCCGATGCCGCGCGCCCTGAGCCGCCGCGCCATCCGATTGGCGCGTGCATTCAGCTCGCCGTAGCTCATCTGGCTGATACCGCTGACAATCGCTGTCGCGTCAGGCGTTTCAGCGGTACGCGCCTCGATCAGTGCGACGAGGTTCAACGACGTTGCGGATCGGACGTCACCGATGGTGCCTTTGCTCCATCGCATGATGCGATCAAGCGCATCGCTCCCGAGCGCATGCAGCGCACCGGAGGGACGGGCAGCATCGGCGGAGATCTGCACCAGCCAGTCTCGCATGGCAGAGCTCACGCGCCCGATCGCGCTTTCGTCCAACTGCGCACGATCGAAGTTGAAGTCGAGCCGCAGACCGTCGGCCCCATCGAACACGCCAACGGCGACTGCATAGTTCGTCGGCGTCACATGCTCGACGCGCCCCACCTGCGGTCCAGTCTGGCTGCCATTCACCAGTGACCGGTCGATCGGATAGTTCTCGAACACCATGATGCTGTCGAACAGCTGCCGCCCGCCATGCGCGGCGAGGCGCTGGATCTCGTGCAACGGCAGCCACTCATAATCGCGGGCCGCGACGTTCTTTGCCTGCAGCGCACGCAGCCAATCACCGACGGAGGCCTGCGGGTGCGGCCCATCGATCAGCGGCAGCGTATTGATGAACAGGCCGATGATGTCCTCGGCGCCTGCCAGCTCCGCCGGACGACCGGCCACAGTGGCGCCGAAGCAGACCGTGCTCTGCCCACATGTGTGCCGCAGCAGTTGTACCCAGGCGGCCTGAAGCAGGGTGTTCATCGTCACCCGCTGCTGCGTGGCGAACCGCCTGAGACGCGCAGCGAGGTCGCGGTCCAGCGAAAGCGTGAGCCGCCCATGACCGTCCCCCGGCGCAATCAGTCCCCTTCCGCGCAGCGCATCAGCAAGCAGCGTCGGCTCGCCGGCGTCGCTCAACGTCTGGCGCCAGAATTCGACCGCTGCACCGCGGTCCTGCGTCCGGAGCCACGCGATGTAGTCGCGATACCTGCCATGCGGGACAGCGGGCTCCGATCCGCCGGCGCGCTGTAGCACGTCCGCGAGCAGCCGCGCCGAGCTCCAACCGTCGAGCACGATGTGGTGGTGCGTCCAGATCAGCCATAGTCTGTCATCGTCGAGCCGGATGAGGCGCAGCCGCTGCAGCGGAGGCCGGGTGACATCGAAGCCAAGCACGCGCTCCCGTTGCCCCGCTTCGGCCAGCGCGGCGTCGAGATCGCTGCCGGCAGCCGAATTCACCGTGCGCCCTCGCCAATCCTCCTCCACGATCGGCAGATCGAGCCGCCGATACACGATCTGCTGAGCGGCCTCCGACAGGTGCTGCCATGCGAATCCCGTACGCAATGTCGCATGCTGCGCACTGGCCGCCGACCACGCCGCACGCAGCTGCGATGGCGTCACGCCGCGCAGCTCGACTGCGAGCTGATTGACATATGCGTCGTTCTTGCCGTCGCGGAGGGCGTGAAACAGCAGGCCCTCCTGCATCGGCGACAACGGATAGATGTCTTCGACGTTGCGGGCGTCGACCGATGCGCAAACGCGATCGAGCGTCTGTTGATCGAGTCCGGACAGCGGGACGTCCGACGGAGTGAGACAGCCTGCACCGCACAGGCAATGATCGACCAGACCGCGCAACGCGGTCCCGTAGAGGTCCGCAAGCCGCTCGACGGTCGAACGGCGATAGCGCCGCCGGCCGTAGCGAAAGGCCAGGCGAAGTTGACCGTCGCGCACCTCCCCGATGATGGTGAGCCATGCCCGTAGCGGCGTATCAGCCGCGCGCATCGAGCCCGGTGACTCAGGTGCAAGCCGGTACGAGGCCTCATCGCCGAGCGATGCATCGAAGCGGCCGAGATAGTTGAAGACGATCCGCGGGCTGCCCAGCTCCGCCAGCGCGGCGCGTTGTGCAGGCGCGCCGAGATAGCGCAGCACGCCGTAGCCGAGACCGTGATCAGGGACAGCGCGCAGGGCTTCCTTCGTCCGCGCGATCAACACACGATCCGTATCGGCCCCGCCCGGCAGACGGAACGGGAATGCGCTCGTGAGCCATCCCACCGTACGGGTAAGGTCGGCGTCGGCGAAAATATCCTCGCGTCCGTGCCCTTCAAGCTCGATCACGATGTCCTCGCGTCCGCTCCAGCGCCAGACGGCGCGCGACAACGCTGCAAGCAGCAGATCGTTGATCCGAGTCCGGTAGGCTGCCGGCACGGCCTCGAGCAGCTGCACGGTCAGGCCGGCATCGAGGCTAAGCATGACCTCGTCGGCGTCGGCTTCGACATCGATGCTGCCGTGGTCCTCGTCGCACGGCAGCTCGCCGCTCGGGCCCGCCGCGAGCCAGAACGGCATCTCGGCCGCCAGCCGTTCGCAGGTCGCGTGCGCGCGCAGCCGTTGCGCCCAGGACGACGGCCCCTCGCCCTTCGGCAACGCCACCGCTGCGGCACCGTTTGCGAGCTGCGTGTAGGACTGCGTCAGATCCTCGAGAAGGATACGCCAGGACACGCCGTCGACGGCCAGATGATGGATCGCAATCAGCAGGCGCTGGCTGCCGTCGATCAGGTCGAAGCCGACGGCGCGCATCAGCATCCCCGATGCGAGCGAAAGGCTCGCCTGCGCCGCCGATGCGATCGCGCCGACCTCATCGTGACGGACGCCGCCGCGGATCCAGAGCAGATCCGCCGCCGCAGGGCCCTCCGTCGGCAAGGCCTGCCAACCCTCACCCGTCCGGCGATAGGCCGTCCGGAGCGCTTCGTGATGCTTCACGACCGCAGCGAGCGCAGCTTGAAGCAAGTTCCACGCGACGCGATTCTGCGGGATCAGCAGCACGGCCTGGTTGAAGTGATCGCGGCTCGGGATCGCCTCTGCAAAGAACCGCAATTGGATCGGCAGCAGCTCCGCCGCGCCGGCGTTCACGGCGCTGCGTGCTGCTGCCGGCGACGCCGTCGGCGCGGAGGTGGTCGCAACCACGCCGGCCAGCGCCGCTATCGTCTGCTGCGAAAACATCTGCTTCGGCGTCAGCTTCACGCCGCGCTTGCGCAACCGCGCGATGATTTGCAGGCTGAGAATGGAATCGCCGCCAAGCTCGAAGAAATTGTCGTTGCGACCTATCCGATCGCGGCCGAGCACCTCCTGCCACACCGCGGCGATCGACTCCTCGACCTCCCCGACGGGAGCGGCATAGGCGATGACGATCTCCTCATCCGGCTGGGGCAGCGCAGCACGGTCGAGCTTGCCGTTGGCCGTCAGCGGCAGACGATCGAGCACGACGATGCGCGACGGAACCATATAGCCGGGCAGCAGCGCCGAAAGCTCCTGCCGCATTCCGTCGGGCTGCAGCACCGCACCGGCCGCAGCCACGCAATAGGCCACCAGTTCCAGGCGCCCCTGCTCTGCATCGACCACGCGCGCCACAACCACGGCATCGGCGACGCTGCCCAGCGACATCACCGCACGCGTGATCTCGGAAGGCTCGATGCGATAGCCGCGCAGCTTGAGCTGATCGTCGCGCCGGCCGAGAAAAACGATGCGTCCGGCCTCGTCACAACGCACGACGTCGCCGGTGCGATAGAGGCGCGCGCCGGGCGGGCCGAACGGATCGGGAATGAAGCGCTCAGCCGTCTGAGTCGGCGCACCGCGATAGCCTCGCGCGACGCCCGCGCCACCGACGTGGAGCTCGCCCGCGACACCACGCGGCACCGCGTTCAACGCATCATCGAGCACGTAGGCCTGCAGATTTGCCAGCGGCAGACCGACCGGGACGGCGTCGCCGGCAATGTCGTCCGTGCAGTCGTAGGTCGCGATGCCAACCGTCGTCTCGGTCGGCCCGTAGTGATTGATGATCCGGCATTGCGGGCGCAGCCGCCGGACGTCCTGGATCAGGCGCCGATCACACGCCTCGCCGCCGAGAATCAGTACGTCACGCGGCAGCAGGTCGGCAGACCTCCGCGCCTGCAGCAGACCGCGGAGGTGGCTCGGGACGATCTTCAGGATGCCGACCTCTCCCTCGCGCATGGCCTGCGCAAACGCGTCGGCATCGAACGCCGCATCGGCAGGCAGAAGGTTCAAGGTCGCGCCGCTCGCCAGCGCGCCGAACAGCACCGTGTGGCCGAGGTCGGCGGCGACGGTGGAGACCATCGCCATGCCCGCATTCACGTCGGGCCGCAGGCGCGACAGCAGCGCCTGCACATAGTTCGCGAGCGAGCCGTGAGAGACGGCAACCCCCTTGGGCGTTCCCGTCGAGCCGGACGTGTAGATGATGTAGGCGCTCTGTGCCGGGTGGACACGAGACGGAACGAAGACCTCGGACGGGTCATCGCCGCGCCGTGCTGCGTCGAGCACGACGCAGTCCAGCCCTCTGGCGACGGCCAGACGATCGGCGGTCGCCATCAATCTGGTGATGCCTCCGTCGCAAAGAATGCGTTGCACGCGCGCGGCTGGCCAAGCCGGGTCGAGTGGGACATAGGCGCCGCCCGCCTTCAACACGCCGAGCATGGCTGCGACGAAGGCCGGTGACCGCTCGATCCAGAGGGCTACCGGAACGTCGGATCCGACGCCGTTCGCAGCCAGCCGCTGCGCAATCGAGTCAGACCAATGCGCAAGCTCGGCGACACTGATTTCGACCGCGCCCTGGCGGAGCGCAACGCGATCGCCTCGGCCGGCAGAGGCGCCACCGATCATGTCGAGGATGCAGGTCGAGGCAAGATCTCGTGTCTCGCTCGCGATCACTTCGCGAGCATCAGGCGCCACGACGAAGTCTGCGATCGACCGGCCCGCTCCATTGGCGATCTGCTGCAGGAAATCGACGAGCTGCGTCGCCATCCGCGCGACCGTCGCCCGCTCGAACAGATCCGTCGCGTAGTTGAGGCTGGCCGCCATCCCATCGGGACCATCGACAATGTCGAGCGCCAGGTCGAAATGCGAGCCGGCCAGATCCATGATGCGGGTGTCGGCGCGCAGGCCGTGGCCGGTGAAGCCGCGCGGCTGCGTCATGTAGTTGAACTTGACCTGAAAGAGTGGATTCTGGCTGCCCGAGCGTTCCGGCTTGAGCGTATCGACCAGGCGGTCGAACGGGAGATCCTGGTGCGCAAGCGCAGAGATGACCTCCTCACGGGCCGACTCCAACAACGCCGCGAAGCTCATGTCGGCCGCGATGTCGGCACGCAGCACCAGTGTATTGACGAAGCAACCGATCAGAGAGGCGAGCTCGGCATGCCGACGCCCGGCAACGGGGACGCCGATCCGAAGATCCGACTGACCCGAATAGCGAAACAGCAGCAGCTGGTAGGCCGCGAGCAGCAGCATGAACATGCTGACGCGCTGCTGACGCGCGAGGGATCGCAGCTTCTGTGCCAGCTCGGGTGCGATCTCGGCATGAACGGTGTCGCCGCGATAGCTCTGCAGCGGCGGTCGCGGCCGATCGAACGGCAGCGCGAGCGGGGGATGGGTGTCGCCGAGCCGACGACGCCAATAAGCGAGCTGCCGGTTCGCCTCCGGGCTGGCGAGCCAGCCCCGCTGCCATGCCGCATAATCGGCATATTGAATGGCTGATGGCGGACGCAACGTCGCGGCTCCACGCCGGAGCCCGTCATAGAGCGCCGAAATTTCGGTCAGCAGCACGTCGAGTGAGAGACCGTCGGCCACGATGTGGTGGGCCGAGAGCAGCAGCTCGTGCCGGTCGTCGGCGAGCTGAATCAGCACGGCGCGCAGCAGTGGCCCGTTGACGAGGTCGAACGGCTTGGCTAGCTCATCGCGTCTGCGAGCCGCAGCGCGCCTCTCACGATCGCCCGGAGAGCAGCGGCTGAGATCGTCGACCGCGACAAGAAGCTCCTGCGCGCCGTGGATCACCTGCATTGGACGGCCGTCCTGCGCCACAAAGGTGGTGCGCAGCGGCTCATGGCGCGCGACGATCTCGGTCAGCGCCCGCACGAGCAGCCGATGATCAAGCGGTCCTTCGAACCTGACGGCACAGGCGACCGTGTAGGCTGTACTGGCCGGGTCCATGTTCCAGAGGAACCATAGCCGTTCCTGTACCGACGAGAGTTGCCGCCGCATGTCAGGTGCCACGGGCCGCAGCGGCGCCAATGCTCCGCCAACGTCACCGGCTGCATCCACGTGCTCCGCCAGAGCACGGAGCGTCGGCGCATCGAGGAAGCTGCGCAGATCGAGATCGACATGGAGCCGGTCGCGAACGATCCCCGCGATTTGCGCGGCCGCGATCGAGTTGCCGCCGAGCATGAAGAAATCGTCGTCGCGGCCGACCTGCGCGACATCGAGCACGTCCTGCCAGATCCGCGCGAGATTGCGCTCGGTCGCCGTCATGAGGTCCGAATCGTGCGGCGACTGCGATGCCGCGTGTCTCCGCTCGAACACCATGAAGCTGTCGAGATCCCCCTGCATCCAGCCGGCGCGGCAGGCCGAGCGCTGCAGCTTGCCGCTGGTCGTCAGCGGCATGCCCTGCGGATTCAGCAGCACGACGACGGCAGGGTGCTCCTGTGTCTGAGCCATGACCGCATCGCCGATGGCCTTGATCAGAACATCGGAGGGCGTCCGTCGGAGCACTGCCCGGCTGAACTCTGCGGCAATGCCGATGCCCTCGATGCCGTCGATCTCGACGGGAAATGCGGCCACACGGCCTTTCCGCACCGAGGTCACCTCGGTTTCGACCGCCTGCTCCAGGTCGAACGGATAGATGTTCTGACCACGTACGATCAGCAGATCCTTCAGCCGGCCGGTCACGACCAGCGCGCCGTCGCGGAGGAAACCGAGGTCTCCCGTCCGGAGCCAGCGCGCACCGTCCCGCTCCACGAATGTCTGCTGCGTCGCCTCGGGATTGTTCCAGTAGCCTCGCGCAACGCTCGGACCTGAGACCCAGATCTCGCCGATCTCGTCGGCATCGGCCTCGGACGACGCATCGGGCCTCATGATGCGCACCGCATGGCCGTCCGCGACGGTGCCGCACGCCATGAGGTCCGCCCCCTCGGCGGCATCTTCGGCGCGCCCGCTGGCGAGCGCAGTCGGATCGAGCGTATGACAGACGGGATGGCTTGCGCGATCGCCGGCGGTCACGAGCAAGGTTGCCTCGGCGAGGCCGTAGCACGGCTTCAGCGCGCGAGCATCGAAGCCCGCCGGCCGGAACCTCCGCACGAAGCGGTCAACCGTTGCACGGCGAACGAATTCGGAGCCGGAGAACGCGAACCGCCAGCGGCTGAGATCCAGCCGAGCAAGGGCTTCGTCGGACACCCGATCCGCGCATAGCGCGAACGCAAAGTCCGGCCCACCGCTGCATGTGCCACCCTGACGATCGATCGCATCGAGCCAGCGTCGCGGCTGCTCGAGAAAGTTGCGCGGCGACATCAGTACGGCAGTAAAGCCCGTGAAGAGCGGATTCAGCAGGCCGCCCATCAGTCCCATGTCGTGATAGAGCGGCAGCCAGCTGACGAACACGTCGTCGCTCGTGCCGCCGAGCGCGGCCTCCATCGCAATCTCGTTCGCAACGAGGTTTTCGTGGGTGACGCAGACGCCCTTCGGCTGGGACGTCGAGCCCGACGTATATTGAAGAAAGGCGATCCCGTCGCGCCTGAGGTCCGGCTCACGCCACGTCTCGGCAGCATCGACCGGCACCGCGTCCACTGGCAGGACATGCGCGCCGGTTTTGCCAACAGACGCCTCGACGGCATCACGCAAGCTGGCCAGCGTGAGAATGAAACGGGGCGTCGCATCGCTCAGAATGCCGGCGAGCCGGTCGGTATAGCGCTTTTTGCCTGTCTCTGGCGGATAAGCGGGCACGGCGATGACGCCGGCGTAGAGACACGCGTAGAATGCGACGGCATATTCGGGACCGTTCGGGAGAAGGATCACGGCACGTTCGCCACTGCCGGACAGCTGCTGGAGATGAGCGGCGAGCGCGCGAATGCGCCGATCCAGGTGAGAGAACGTCAGCTCCTCGACGACCTCGTCGCCTTCGATGAAGCGCAACGCTGCATGATCAGCCCGCAGGGCGGCATGTCCGCGCAGTCGTTCGACGAGAGTTCTTGTCCGCATGTTCCTGATGTCCGATGGCAGCGTGGCGTTCAACCAAGAGGGTCGGCGGGCGCCGGCTCAATGCAGTCCATGGGCTTGCGCCATCGCGACGATCACCCGGCGGGGACCTTTGAACGGCTCCCGCGCGTGCGCTGTCAGCATGTTGTCGAGCATCACGACGTCGCCCGCCTGCCAGGGGAAGACGATCTTGTGGCGATCGAGCACGCCTCGCACCGTGCTCAGCGTCTCGTCGTCGATCGGCGAGCCATCGCCATAGAAGGCGTTGCGCGGCAGCTCCAGCGGGTCGCCGACGATGTCGAGCAGGCTTTCGCGCACATCCGGTGCCAAGCTGGAGACATGGAACAGGTGTGCCTGGTTGAACCACACGACATCGCCGGTGACGGGGTGCACGGCGGTGCCCTGGCAGACCTGGCGTGTGCGCAGCTCGTCGCCCTCCTTCCATTCGCAGACGATCGAATGAGCCGCACAATAGGCTTCGACCTCTGCCTTCGAGTCGGTGCCGAACACCTGCCGCCAGTCGACGTCGAGACCGGCGCCATAGTTGCGGACGTACATCACGCCCTTCTCGGCAAACCGATTGCGTATGGCCGCGGGCATGTCGCGGTGAATGAGCCTGCTGTCGGCGATCGGCGTTTCGCCGCCCTGCTGAGCGGGCTGCTGGCAATAGAACCAGATCTTCATCGGCCAATCGCGCGTATAAGCCTGCTCGTTGTGCAGCGGGATGCTCTGGTGCGGCGGGTATTCGGTCGACGTGTAGACGCCCGAACTGACCTGCGATCGCGGGGTCGAGCCGAACTCGTAGGCGAGCAGCGGATGCCCGAAGCTGGCGGCAAAGCTCCTGAAAGCCTCGGCGCCATCGAGCTGAAAATCGCGAAACAGAATGCCGCCGCAGCCGTAGAGCTGACGCTCGATCATCTCGCGCACCTCGCTGACGGCTTCCGACAGCGGCTGCTGCTCGCGCCCCGCCCGCAGAAGGAACGGCAGAGACTCTGAATCTATTTTAGGTTGCATCTTGAACATGATGTCTCCCTATTCTCTCGAGTTCGGCATCGGATCGTCGACCCCGCCGATTTCCGGCGGGTTTTGCGCTCAGTGCACGGGGATCACGGCACGGCGCAGGTGACGGCAAGCTGCGGCTCCATCTGGCGAGCCAGCAATATCGTGATGCGGTTCAACAGCACCGCCTGCTGCGAGTGGATGAAGAAATGGTCTCCCGGCAACATGTCGAGCCCAAACGCGGCCGAGGTCTCGTGACGCCACGCCTTCAACGCCTCGAGATCCGTTTCATCCAGCTCCCCGCCAAAGGCATGAATCGGACAGGGCAACGCCTGACGACGCCGGTCGACATAGTTGCCGCACATCAGGAAATCGGCGCGCAAGATCGGCAGAGCGCTGCGCATGATCTCCATGTTTTCGAGCGCCTCCATCGGCGTGCCTTTCAGCCTCAGAAGCTCGTCTCGCAGGGCATCGTCATTCAACGGCTCCCGCCACCGATGGCCATCCCGCATCGTCGGCGCCTCCGTTCCGGACACGAACAACATTCGAGGAGCGGGTGCGCCGAGCGCGAGCAGCCTGTGCGCCATCTCGAAGGCGATCAGGCCACCGAGACTGTGGCCGAACAGGGCGTAGGGCCCAGCGAACGGCTTCTCGCTCAGCTCAGCCGCAAGTTGATCGGCCAGCACGGACGGGTCCGTGTGCAAGCGCTCGTCCATCCGCACACCGCGCCCGGGTAATTCCAACGGGACCACATCGATCCACGAGGGAAGACGTCGCTTCCAGCGCGCGTAGATCATGGCGCTGCCTCCCGCGTAGGGCAAACAGATGAGCCGCATCGTGGCCGATCTCCACTGCGTCAAGTTTCGGACACCGCGTGCGAGCTCTCCTCCATGAACTTGCGAAGCGAAAGCGGCCGCATGTCGGTCCATACCTGCTCGATATGGTCCAGGCACTCCTTCTTGCTTCCGGTCACGCCGACGGCTGTCCACCCGTTCGGGACCTCCTTGAACGTCGGCCAGATCGAATATTGCTCTTCGTGATTGATGACGACCGTGAAGGTGACGTCGTCTCTGTCGAAGACCATCATGTCCGGCTACTCCCAACTAACAAGCTACGTTTCTGAACTACGAGTAATGCAGTTGCGAATGACAGTCAAAGTGATACCGCTGATCGAAGTTTTTAATCTCTCCAAGGTGACCTACGGCAAACGTTTCAACATCAGGGTGCATTCGATGAAATGCGACTATTCTCCGATCGCCCGTCCCAAGTATGCATCGATATGCGAAGCCTGACGCGCGAAGACTGATGCAGACGATGGGAGACGGAAGGCCGCCGCACAACTTCTATGCGACGGCCCTTTCGTCGGGAGTCGTCCCGCCGCTCAGAAATTGAACGTCGTTGAGACCAGATAGGTGCGCGGCGCGCCCAGAGTGATCACGCTGCTATAGGCGGACGCCCAATAGGCCTTGTTGAATACGTTCTCGACGCTGGCCCGCACCACAATGGGCTTTCCGTTCCAGGGCGACGTGAAGGTATAGCGGGCCCCCAGATCAAAACGCGTCCAGTCTGGCAGCACGAGCTTGTTGTACGTATCGACATATTGCTCGCCGGTGTAAACGACGCGGCCCGTCAAGGTAAGATCCCGCACGAACGGTGTATCCCATTCGGCGCCCAGGTTGACCGTGAGTTCAGGGACGCCGACTGCACGCTTGCCGTCAGTGAGGCCCCCCGATGTCTTCTCCTGCACACCATGGATATAGGCGAGACCTCCGAGTAGCCGAAACGCTGGCGTCACCTCGCCGAAGACGTTGAATTCAGCGCCGGTGTTGCGCTGAACGCCATTCATCACCTGCGTCAGTGAACCAGACGTTCCCGTCGTAATCACGCTGGGTTTGGAAATGTCGAAGGCGCTCAGTGTGGTTGTGATGCGACCAAAATCGATCTTGACGCCGGTCTCGACCTGCTTGGTCTGACCGGGCGCGAACACCGTGCCGGAGTTCGTGTAACCGGTTGGGACGACGACCGGCGTCTGCAGGCCCTCGATGTAGTTGGCATAGAGCGAGACGTGCTCGACCGGCTTTACCACCAGGGCATAGGCGGGTGTCCAGACGGAGGTGTCCGAGAACGGACGACTTCCGCTCGAAGATATCAGGTTGGTTACCTCGGTGCCCGCGGTCTGCCTGCGGACGCCGACCGTGAGCTGGACACGTTTGTTGAGGATCGACATCGTATCTGATACACCGACGCTCCAGAGATTGGCGCCAATGATCTGGTCGGCGAACAGCCGGGGGAAGTCCGGCAGACCGACGTTGGTCGGCTCGGTGTACAGATTCCATTGCAGCGGGGCAGCGCCCGCTTTCACGGTCGTGAGATGCTGACCATAGGTCCGATCGGTGATCGAGTAACCGACGTTGACGGCATGGTTGACCGGACCCGTGTCCATCGTGGCGCGGATCCCCGCGTCGCCGGCCAGCGTTTCGAACCTCTCGCTGGCTGTTCCGGGAAGCGGCACTGCGATGTTGCCCGCGTTGTCAATGAGATTGGGCGACGGATAGCGATAGTTGATGTTGCTGTCGTGGTAGCCGAACGACGCGTAGGCGGTGAGCTTGTCGTTCAGATCGACCTCGCCCTTGACCGTCGAATAGAAGTCCGTCGGCACGTAATAGGCCCAGGGGACCTGAAAGTTGGTGCCCGCAGCCGGGGGCGCCGGAATGCTCGTTATCTTGGTCGTGCTTGACGTGTCCAGACCGAAGAATCGCAGGGGCGGCCGCAGGTTGTCGGCCTGATAGCCGACATCGGCATCGATTCGGACGTTCTCGCCGTGATAGTCAACTGCCAGATTGGCGTTGCCCAGTTCATCGGTCTGCCGGTTCCAAGGCGTGTCCCCCTTCGAGTAGCCGCCGTTGAAGCGTACACCCCATTCCTTACGCTCGCCGAAGCGGCGGCCGACGTCAATCTGCTCACCGAACTGCGACCTCGATACGTAGGTCGTGGTCAATTGGGTGATGTCCGTATCCAGTGCGTGCTTTGTGACGAGGTTTACACTGCCGCCCACGGCGCCAGCGCTCGATGCACCGGTGCCGCCCACTGTCATGCCATTGAGCAGAGCAGCCGGTCCTTTCAGCAGCTCCACGCGTTCGATGAAGTTTGCCCCCGTCGAGTAATAGGGCGCGATGCCCGCGAGGCCGTTCAGAGAGTAGTCGCCGCTGTCGTACTGGAAGCCCCGGATGAAAAGACTGTCGGCACCGCCGCCGGCGGCCTGGACCGTGCGCACCGAGGGATCATTGATCAGCACGTCGCGGATGGTGCGGGCCTGCTGGTTCTGGATCAGTTGCGACGTGAAACTGGTCTGGTTGAAGGGCGTGTCCATCACGCCGCGATTGCCGAGCAGCCCGAGCCCGCCGCCGCTCGCAACCTGGCCGCCGGCATAGGGTGACGGCGGCGCGCCGATCGTGCCTGTCGACGGCGTCACGTAGGGAACAGGAGCCCTGGGGGGGAGATTTCGCGTTGCGACCCGGCGTTGCGCGTTCCGCGTCGAGGTCGCCTGGGTTCTTTGAACGGTCTGCCGCGCCTTCGGCTTGGGCGCGTCGACCGTCACGTCGGGAAGCTTGGTCTGCGCGAACGCCTGTTGGACGCCCCAGACATTCAGCGTGAGCGCCAACGAGCTCACAAGACCCAATGAAATCGTAAACCCGACGTCTCTATCCTTCACGCGACAAATCATTCTGACACCCCGATCATTCCAAGTTCCAACTTGGTCCGTCGGCGCTCCTAACACACGGGTATTCGAGGATGGCGTCGCTGCACGTAGAACTCGTCTAACGAACGACATCTTCGCCGAAGAGAACGATTCAAGGGCTTGTCGTTGCAGCAGGATTTTTTTACGGGCGACTTCTTCGAAGCCTTCCAAAGAAGCGCGCGACTCTCGCACTTCACCATGAGCTACGCACTCGCTCTTGAGCAAAACGGCACGTCTCAAGCGTCACGATTGAGACGAGGACGTCGGTCCCACGTCGGCGCCGGCGATGCGGGCGCGCCTTTACTAATCAGTGCATCTCTTTGATTCAATAAATCTGCGAAATCGCCGCAACTCTGCCGCATCTTATTCAGATGCGCAACCGCCGGCGCGCCTCTTTGTGTCCGATTGTTTCAAGAGCCAGGATCAGCTCTGCGTCGCTCGTGCGTCGGTAGACTGCGGGCTGAATGCAGCGGCCGCGCGACAGCGAGCGTCTCGAGCGAGGTCAGGCTGACGCCATCTGGGCCTCGTCGGCATCACGGTGTCGGAATGGGACCAGTCGGCAGGGCGTTTTCTACGCGTCGACCTGCACGTCCTGAGAGCCTGGTTGAGAGCCGAAATTCCATCCTGCGCTGTAGATCAGCGACAGCAGGATCGGAACCGATAGTCCGAGCCAGCACAGGCCGTCCCACAGGCCGTCGCCGAACAAGCCGAAGATCAGGCCGGCTGCGGCGACGATGCCGACCAGCAACGGCGCGCGAAACACCTGCCATGTCGACAGCTGCGCCACGCGGGCCGACGGCGCTGAGGTCGATGCGGACGAGCTCATGGCGACACCGTCACCGGCGCGGCAACGACGCTCGCGAGCCGGCGCTTGCTGCCCCATCGCTTGGCAGCCCAGAGATAGAGACCGCTGCAGAGCACGATGATGGTGATCACGTCGAGCAGCGCCCAGATGATCTTCAGCGGCAGTCCGCCATAGTCGCCAAAATGCAGCGGCCGCGACACCTGAAGCGCGCGCAGATACCAAGCCAGCTGCGGCGCCACCATCTTGGTGCTGTCCCGCGCGTCGACCATCACGGGCGTGAACATGCGCGCCGTGAATGGCGTCCTGCCCTTTGTCCAGACGATCACATGCTGCGGGCTGCCGAACCGTGCGGTCGTCGGCATGGTCACGGACGCCACCAGCCGGTCAGGGAACGCCGTGCGGACCGCGTCGACCGCGGCCTCGACGGATGCGGCCTCGGCAAGCGGTTTGCCCTGATAGGGAGCGAGCAGCGCCGGCATGGTCTGAGCCCGCCAGAGATCGAACAACGGCACCGCGAGCGTGTTGATGGTGCCGGTCACGCCGACCGCAAGCGTCCAGCTCACCGTGACGATCCCGAGCAGATTGTGCATGTCGAGCCATTTGAGGCGTGTCGAGCGATCCCGTACCGTTCCAAATTGCAGACGCCGCATGAACGGCCAATAGACCACGACGCCCGAGACGATGGACGCCGCGAACACCAATCCCATCAGACCGAGAAAGAGCTCACCGGGCAGGCCCGTGAACATGTCCCTGTGGATGCGCAGGATGATGTCCATGACGTCCTGCCGCGGCGGCTCCTCGCCGAGGACGACACCAGTGCGGGTATCGACGGTCAGCCGATGAAACTGGCCCGGCACCGGGATGGCAGTCGGCGACATCGCGACGACGACGAGCGGCTCGGTTTCCTTCACGGCCACGAACATGACGTACTGCTCGGGCAATTGCTGCCTGGCAGAGGCGATCAGGCGATCGAGCGGCAGAACGGGAGTTCCTGGCGGCATCGCGGGCGCGGAAATCTCGTCCTCGAGATAGTGGCTGATCTCGTCATGGAAGATCAGCGGAAGTCCCGTCAGACACAGCATCAGCAGAAAGATCATGCTGATCAGCGACGTCCACGTGTGAACCTGAACCCACAGCCGCATTGCGCTCGAACCTACCTTGCTTCACCACCCACCGCGCCCCGGCACCCAGCAGCGCCAGACATTTGCATCGAATCTCGGCATCGCAGTCACCTGCATCCGGGACGCTGGGCGGGATGGATCGACCACGATCGAAATCCGACAATCCGGAAACCAGCAGACGAGCGAAAGCGCGCGCACGGCCAGCGCTCGACGCTCATCCCACTCTGCGCACCAATGACGAGTCCGGCAGCTGCCAAAACGACAAGGACTTCGTCGCTCAAGACAAATCGAGAGCCGGTATCATGCTGATCATGCCGTGATGCATCAATCGAATTCGACGGCGACGCCGCTGGAATCGCTTTAAGGTAGCGCATGAAATGTGGCTTGCCCGACCGCTTCCCCTCCCGCACGTCGGGCATCGCGTGGTCGAAGTCGGGCGGAATTCCGGACGCGGCATCGCGCACTGCGACGCGCGATCGGCAAAAATCCGCCTATTCTGCTGCATGACCCGCTGGCGCAACCAGCCCGCCACCGTGATCAGAAGCGCAAAACTCTCGTCATGGGTGGTCCAAATTTCGGTCTCACTGCGAGACCTACTCGGACTCAAAATGCTGCTGGATGAAACTTCGGTGGCGGGTGACCGTCCCCAAATTCCGCGACGGTCAGACTTCGAGCCATTCCTGGCGCACCGCGGTGTTGGCCTTGAGCTGGTCCGGTGTTCCCTCGAACACGACGCGGCCGTGACCCATGACGTAGACGCGCTTGGAGATGCGCATCGCAATCGAGAGCTTCTGCTCCACCAGCAGGATCGCAACACCGGCCTCCGCGATCCGCGCGATCAGGTCGCCGACCTGCTGCACGATCAGCGGCGCCAGACCTTCGGTCGGCTCGTCGATCATGATCAGATCAGGGTCGCCCATCAGCGTCCGGCAGGTGGTCAGCATCTGCTTCTCACCGCCCGAGAGCACGCCGGCCGGCGTATCGGCGCGCGCGGCGAGATTGGGAAACATGTCCAGCATGTCCTGCAGGCGCCACTTGCCCGGCCGCCTGATATCCTTGATGCCGAGCACGAGATTCTGACGCACGGTCAGGCTCGGAAAGATGTCGCGATGCTCGGGCACGTAGCCGAGCCCGAGCCGCGCAATCTTGTAGCTCGGCAGGCCGGCAATGTCCCTGCCCTTGAAGCGGATCGTCCCCTGCGGACTGACCTCGCCCATGATCGCCTTGACGGTGGTCGAGCGTCCGACGCCGTTGCGGCCGAGCAGGCTGACGACTTCGCCCGCGGCGACGTCGAGATCGACGCCCTGGAGGATGTGGCTCTTGCCGTAATAGGCGTGGAGGTTCCTGACTTCGAGCATCAGTGGGCCTCCTCGCCGAGATAGGCTTCCCTCACCTTCGGGTCGCGCCGGATCTCCTCCGGAGTCCCCGACGCGATGATGTGGCCATAGACCAGCACCGAGATGCGATCGGCAAGGCCGAACACGACGCTCATGTCGTGCTCCACGATCACCAAGGTGCGCCCTTCGGTGAGCCGCCGGATCAAGGCCACGGCGCGCTCGGTTTCCGCGTTGCTCATTCCGGCGGTCGGCTCGTCGAGCATGACGACGGTCGCGCCGCTCGCGATGGTCACGCCGATCTCGAGCTCGCGCTGCTCGGCATAGGTCAACAGCCCCGCGGGAACGTCACGCCGGTGGGTGAGATGGATGTCGTCGAGGATCTCCGCGGTCCGCTGACGCACCTCCGGCAGGCTGTCGACGTTCTTCCAGAAGGCGTAGCGATGCCCGGTCGCCCACAGCACGGCACACCGAACGTTCTCCCACACCGTCATGCGGGAGAATACGTTGGTCACCTGGAACGAGCGTGACAGGCCGCGGCGGTTGATCTCGAACGGCTGCAGGCCCGAGATGACAGCGCCGTTCAATCGCACCTCGCCCGAACTCGGCCGGATGTGGCCGCTGATCAGGTTGAACGTCGTGGACTTGCCGGCACCGTTCGGACCAATGATGGCGTGTCGCTCGCCCTTGGCAACGCTGAGATTGAGGTCACGGATCACGCTGACATTGCCGAAGCGCTTTTCGACGCCGCGGACTTCGATGGCTGCTGTCATGCCAGATACCCCCGGTCTCGCGCCACGGTGGCGGCCCTGTCCCAGGCTTCGGCGATCCGTCGCCAAGTCAAGCGTGCGACGAGGAATCCACCCACTACCTCGACCGCGGCGACAGCCCACGTCACCGGAGATTGCGGATTGAACGCCACGCCGAACAGGTTGATCGCGTCGCCGCCGGAATAGCGCGCGACCGTCTCAATGGTCAGGATGACGCCGCAGGCGAGCGCCGCGGTCGGCACGACCGCCAGGAGATAGGACGGGATCACCATTCCGAGTGTCCCGGCGCCGATCAGCGGCCGGTGCATCATCAACAGGCCGGCGATGCCGCCGGGCGAGAACATGACGATCCCGATGAAGATGAGACCGAAATACAGTTGCCAGACGCTGGTGAGGCTCGTCAGCCCGAGCTGGAGATAGGTCACCAGGATGGCGCCGAGGATCGGGCCGAAGAAATAGGCCGTCCCGCCGATGAAGGTCGAAAACAGCACGAGCCCCGACTGGATCGCGCCGAGATAGGCGGAATTGGCGATCTCGAAGCTGATCGCCGCGAGGCCCCCCGCGACGCCAGCGAAGAAGCCGGCGAAGCAGTAAGCGAGATAGCGGACGACATGAGGATCGTAGCCGATGAACTGGACGCGTTCGGGATTGTCGCGAACGGCGTTGCTGATCCGCCCCAAGGGCGTCCGGGTCAGCGCGTACATCGCGATCGCCGAGAGCACCAGCCAGAACGCAATGAGGTAATAGACCTGCAGCTGCGGCCCGAAGGTCCAGCCGAACATGCGCGGCAAGGCCGTGCGGTCGGTGGTGATGCCGGCTTCGCCGCCGAACACCGAGCGCAGGATCAGCGACGACGATGCGACGAGCTCGCCGATCCCAAGCGAGATCATCGCGAACACCGTGCCGGCCCGCTTGGTCATCACCCAGCCGAGGAGAATGGCGAAGGCGAGCCCGCCCAGCCCGCCGAACAGCGGAATGAACGGCAGCGGAACCGGCCAGCCATGCGCGACCACCGCATTCATCATATGGCAGGCGGCGAAGCCGCCCAGGCCGTAGTGAACCGCATGGCCGAACGACAGCAGCCCGGTCTGGCCGAGCAGGATGTTGTAGGAGAGCGCAAAGACGATCGCGATCCCGATCAGGCTGAACGAGGTCAGCGATCCGCCCGAGCTGAACAGCAGCGGCAGGATGATCAGCACGGCAATGCCGAGCAGCCAGATGGCGTAGAAGCGGAGGTGGGAGCCGGCCGACCGCGCCGACACGGGCGAGGCCGAGGTTACTGCTGCGGTCATGATTCACGCGTCCCCATCAGGCCCACGGGACGCACGATCAGCACCAGCACCAGCAGCAGGTAGGGCACGATCGGCGCGACCTGCGCGATCGTGACGTTCCAGATGTCGGTGAGTACCGATGGTCCGGCCGAGGGATCGAGCGGGCCGAAGGCGCTCGCCAGCGAGCCGTTCAAGGCCACGGCGAAGGTCTGGACGAGGCCGATCACCAGCGAGGCGATGAAGGCGCCCGGCAGCGAGCCAAGGCCGCCGAACACGATGACCACGAACAGGATCGGGCCGAGCGCCGCGGCCATGTCGGACTGCGTCACCAACGCAGGTCCGGCGATGACGCCGGCGAGACCCGCCAGCGCGCTGCCGACCCCGAACACCACCATGAACACGCGTCCGACATTGTGGCCGAGATGGCCCACCATGTGAGGATGCGTCAACGCCGCCTGTACGATCAGGCCGACGCGGGTGCGCTTGAGCACGACCAGCAGCACCACGAAGATCGTGACCGACACGGCCAGCATGAACAGCTTGTAGGCTGGATAGTTGGTCGAGAAGATCGTGAACGCGGGAAAATCCAGCAGCGCCGGGACGCGATAGTCCAGCGGCGTCTTGCCCCAGATCATCGAGACGATTTCCTCGATCGCGAATGCGAGGCCGAAGGTCAGCAGCAGCTCGGCGACATGACCATGCTTGTGCGTATTGCGCAGCCCGTAACGTTCGACGGCCATGCCGATCGCTCCCACCAGGAGCGGCGCCAGCAGCAGCGCCGGCCAGAAGCCCATCCATTTGGTGAGCTGGAAGCCGAAAAAGGCGCCCAGCATGTAGAAGCTCGCATGGGCGAAATTGAGCACCCCCATCATGCTGAAGATGACGGTCAATCCGCTCGATAGCAGGAACAGCAGCATGCCGAACAGCACGCCGTTGAGGGTGGAGATGACGATGAGTTCAAGCACGGCGCACTCGCGAATGTCGGGCTTCGATGCCCTGGCCGCTCAGTCCGGGTCAGATCGGCGTGAGGCCTCCCGCACGGTGGGGCCGTGCGGGAGGCCGGCGCAGATGGTTACGGGCGCGTCATCTTGCAGGTCGTGGACACCATGGCCTGGGGCGTATCGACCTTGGAGACCAGATGCCATCCCCAGCCGGTGTTCTCCTCGTCGAACGGCTCGTTCGCCGCAAGCTTGCCGAAGGAGGAGATGTAGATCGGCTGGAAGAACTGGTGGTCATCCTTGCGCATGAGGCCGGTGCCGCCGTCCAGGACCTCGAACTTGAGATCCTCAAGCGCGGCGGCGACCTTCACCGGATCGACGGAGTTGGCCTTCTCGGCCGCCGCCTTGAACATGCGCATCTCGTTGACCGCGCGCGGATACCACAGCGACATGTTGACCTTGGCGCGGAACGCCTTCTCGTAGTCCATCGCCGATTGGTTGCCGGAGTTGGCGAAGCCTTCGGTCAGCTGGAAGACCTGATGATCCAGGCCGGTCTGCTTGATCGCGGTCGGACCGCCGGCGCCGCCGGCGTAATACGTGTACCAATTGACCTTCAGGCCGGCGTCGGCCGCCGCCTTGAGCAGCAGCGCGATGTCCTGGCCCCAATTGCCGGTGATGACGCTGTCGGCGCCGGAGGCCTTGATCTTGGCGATATAGGGCGAGAAGTCCGTGATCTTCAGCAGCGGATGCAGCTCGTCGCCGACGATCTGCACATCGGCGCGCTTCGCCGCCAGCATCTTGCGCGCGTCGCTGCGGACGGACTGGCCGAACGAATAGTCCTGGTTGATCAGGTACACCTTCTTGATGGACGGGATGTCCTTGATGTAGTTGGTCAGCGCCTCCATCTTGATGTCCGAGCTGGCATCCCAGCGGAAATGCCAATAGCTGCACTTCTCGTTGGTCATGCTCGGATCGACGGCGGCATAGTTGAAATAAAGCACTTCCTTGCCCGGATTGCGGGTGTTGTGCTTGTTGACGAAGTCCTCCAGGGCGAGCCCGACGGATGAACCGTTGCCTTGCGTGATGTAGCGAACGCCGGCATCGATCGCCTTCTGGGCCTGGACCAGGCTCTCCTGCGGATTGGTCTTGTTGTCGTACGGCACGATCTCGACCTTGCGGCCGAGAATGCCGCCCTTGGCGTTGAGCTCGTCGGCCAGATATTGGAAAGTCTTCAGGCCCCCCTCGCCCACGCTGGCACCACCGCCGGACAGCGGATCGATATAGCCGATCTTGATGGTGTCCTCGGCCTGCGCGGCATGACCGAGCATCGGAACGATCAGGGCAATGGCCAAAGTTAACTTGCGCATATTTTGTTTCCTCACTGGCTGTCGACTTCAGTCGATCGATCGATGCGCATGATCGCGCAATTTGAAAAGGCACTGAGCAGAATAACGGGCGGAATACAAGCTCAAGGATGTCACGAAGGCATGTTGCAGTTCCGGCATGCGAGGCAGAAGCTCGCGCTGCTCGAACGTTTCATTGCGCGGAATGTCGGCGTCCACATCGTGGACAAGCCTCCTTTCCACCACTCGCATCCGCGGCAAGGTCATATCGTGTGTTCCGCCATATCGGACAGCGCCGCATAGGTTCCACTCTGAAAAATGGGCAGAGCCCGGCGCCCGGCAGCGCCGCGCCCGGTGGCGATCGTGGCCGCTACTCCGGCCGAAACCGGCACCTGATGCTGAATCAGATAGATCATGATCAGATCGTTGACGGGATCGACCTGCCACCACGTGCCGAAAATGCCCGGCCAGGTCATCGATCCCGGCGCGCCGCAGGCATAGGGATTGCCGACCGGCGTCTCGGCAATCGCAACCCCGAGCCCGAACCCGCAGGCCTGCCACAGCGGCATGCCGGCGAATGGGACATTCCGCTGCGACGGGGTCAGACGGTTGGTCCGCATCAGCTCGACGGTTTCACGCCGCAGCAACCTGACGCCGTTCAGCTTCCCTCCTCCGAGCAGCATGCACGCGAACCGATGATAGTCGGGCGCGGACGAGATCAAGCCGCCACCGCCAGGCGTGTAGGCGGGCGGCGCGTCGTACATCACCGGCTCGACCTTCGCGAGCCGGCTTGTCGCCTCGTCATAGCTGTACAGGCTTGCGAGACGATCGCGCTTGGCATGCGGCAACCAGAAATCGGTATCGACCATGCCGAGCGGGGCGAAGATGCGCTCTCGCAGCACCTCCCGGAACGGCTTGCCTTCGACCCGGCCGATCAGGAAACCGAGCACGTCGGTCGAATGACCATAGTGGAATCGGTCGCCGGGCTGATGCGCCAGCGGCAGCGTACCGAGCGCGGCGAGCCATTGGTCGGGCGTCGACCGGTTCATGGCGGGATCGCCGAGCGCGCGCTCGTAGGCGAGCTTGAGCGGGCCTTCCGAAAAGAACGCGTAGGCAATCCCTGCGCGATGCGTCAGCAGATCCTCGATCGTGACCGCGCGGTTGGCGGGCACGGTGTCGTCAAGCGGACCAGCGGGATTGCGCAGCACCCGCAGATCGGCGAGCTCCGGAACCCAGCGCGAGATCGGGTCCGCCAAGCCGATCCTGCCTTCCTCGACCAGCATCATCGCCGCCACCGAGGTGATCGGCTTGGTCATCGACGCGATCCGGAACAGCGTGTCCGGGCGCATCGGGCTCTTGGTCTCGACATCGCGCCAGCCGATGGTCTCTGCGTGAACGACCTCGCCGCCCCGCGACGTCAGCGACACGATGCCTGCGAACTCTCCGCGATCGACGAACTCGGCGAGCGCCGGGCCGATCGCTGCGAGCGCCGCGGGGTCGAAGCCCCGACGGCGGCGAACGGCTTCACTGGTCATGCGCGGCGCTCCGATGGAGAGAGTTCTTTGGGTGGACGCCGGCACAGGACAAGCGGCGTGGGCTTAAGGCTCAGGGTCAGGCGAGATGACCTAGACGACCGTTTCCGGAATCCTGGCACGTCGACCATGTGACCCCCGCTGTCATCGTCCGCGAAAGCGGACGATCCAGTACGCCGTGACACCTCGGTGAGTCTCCTCCGCTGCGGAGTACTGGATGCCCCGCTTTCGCGGAGCATGACCGTGGTGGAGATGGCGAGAACTTGCCCCCCCCCGGAAACGACCTGTTCCAAGGAAGTTGGTCTAGGTTCTGTACTCATAAATGGATTCCGTTAGCTGACGGACGGTGATTCACTCCCCTTAGGTGATTTGGGGGGGGGCGAAATGGCGCGGTTTGACCTGAGCGATCGAGAATGGGCTTTGATCAAGCCCTTGCTGCCGAATAAGCCG
>NZ_JAUHIS010000003.1:0-782233 GCF_032381435.1 Bradyrhizobium sp. SZCCHNR1002 | reverse complement strand
GAACGGGCGATTCGTCATAGGCCGAATCGTACATCCCGCCACGCAAAACGCCCGAGATTCTTGCCCAGCCTCGACGGCACAAGGCCCGATGGCTGCGACATGGTAACGCGACGGGCAAGATTTGGGGACTTTCGCGATGGCTGGCGGTTTGGCGTTAGGAAGGGCCGGCCGCCCGATCTTGCTCCGCCGTCGTCCCGGCCTTGAGCCGGGACCGATATTCACAGGCCGGCGTGAGATAAAGAAAGCCGCTCCAGCCTGCTCAACAACTAACGACGGTGGCTATGGGTCCCGGCTCAAGGCCGGGACGACACTGTTAGTGTGGCGAGATGATGCAGAACAATCCGCAGCTCTCACCGCTCGATCATCCAGCGCGTCACGGCCTGGTGATAGTTCATCGGGCCGGGCACCGTCTTGTACGTCTTCAAATAGCGAAAGCCCGCCTTCTGCAGCGCGCGGTTGGGGGCGATGTTGTAGGCGTGCGGCTCGCAGAACAGCTGCTTGAGCCGCAGGCGTTCGAAATAGAGGTCGATGCTGCGGCGGACACATTCGGTGCCGAGGCCACGGCCGCGCAGCTCCGGCTCGGTGACGTGGAGATGCATGTGGGCGCGGCTGCCGAACACGATGCGGTCGCAGCTGGAGAAGCCGATCGGGCGGCCGTCGAGGCGCCAGATCACCAGCAGCGCGGCGCGCTCAGGAAGCGGCAGTTCGTAGAGCGTCTTGAACAGGCCGGCCCACACCGGCCTGGTCGGCATGCGTGTGGGGTCGATGCCCATCAGGTCGAGCTGCTCGATGCTCGATGAATAGAAGTAGTCGATGACCAGCGAGGTCTCGGCGAGCTCCATTTCCCTGACGTCGAGGTTCATTGCAGCATCCTCTTCAGCTGGCATCAAGGTGCTGATCATGCGGGCGGCAGTGGGGCAGCGCGGCCTGCGGGAAAGTTTCAGAATGAGGCGAGAGGGACAAGCAGCTGTGAGTTGTGAGGATGCGACAGCCTCGCCCGGCAACAGGTGCGAGTTGTCGCACCGGGTGTTGCGGCCCTCTTACCTCTCCCCGCTCTTTGCGGGGGCGCGACGAGCTTCGCTCGCGCTGAGAGGTCGGATTGCGCAGCAATCCGGGTGGGGGGGCATGGCACGAGTGCGGCCAGGTCAAAGGTCTATCGGACGGGCACGACCGCCAGGCGCCGATTGGAATGCCAGAGATATCTTCAAACAGTTCGTTGCAGGGAATCGGCACCGCCCGTGCGGCTGCCCCTCACCCCACCCCTCTCCCCGTGAAGAACGGGGAGAGGGAGCGCACCGTCGTCGTGGCGGTGGCTCGATCTCAGATTGTCGTAGGAGCATATGCAGCGCGTGAGGCGCCGCACTCAAACAGGGCGCCGGCCCTACTCCGCGGCCGTCACGCTCTCCGGCGCCTTGGCGCCCGCGCCATAGCGCTGGTCGATGTAGTCGATGACCAGGGCCTTGAAGTCGGCGGCAATGGTCGGGCCGCGCAGGGTGCGGAACTTCTTGCCGTCGACGAAGACCGGCGCGGCCGGGGCCTCGCCGGTGCCGGGCAGCGAGATGCCGATATTGGCGTGCTTGGATTCGCCGGGGCCGTTGACGATGCAGCCCATGACGGCGACGTTGAGCGCCTCGACGCCGGGATATCTCGTCTTCCAGGTCGGCATCTCGTCGCGGATGAAATCCTGGATCGAGCGCGCCAGCTCCTGGAAGGTGGTCGAGGTGGTGCGGCCGCAGCCCGGGCACGCCGCGACCAGCGGCACGAAGGTGCGGAAGCCCATGGTCTGCAGCAGCTCCTGTGCGACCTGCACCTCGAGGGTGCGATCGCCGCCGGGCTCGGGGGTCAGCGAGATGCGGATGGTGTCGCCGATGCCCTGCTGCAAGAGAATGCCGAGCGCGGCCGAGGAGGCGACGATGCCCTTGGAGCCCATGCCGGCCTCGGTCAGGCCGAGATGAATGGCGTAGTCGGAGCGCGCGGCGAGATCCTGATACACCGCGATCAGGTCCTGCACGGCCGAGACCTTGGCCGACAGGATGATGCGGTTCTTCGGCATGCCGAGCTCTTGGGCGCGCTCTGCCGAGTGCAGCGCCGACTGCACCATGGCCTCGCGCATCACAGCACGCGCATCGCGCGGGTTCGCGGACGCCGCGTTCTCGTCCATCAGCTTCGACAGCAGCTCCTGGTCGAGCGAGCCCCAATTGGCGCCGATGCGCACCGGCTTGCCGTATTTGTTGGCGAGCTCGATGATGGTCGAGAACTGGGTGTCGCGCTTGTCCTTGAAGCCGACATTGCCGGGATTGATGCGGTACTTCGCCAGCGCCTCGGCGCAAGCGGGGTACTCGGTCAAGAGCTTGTGACCGATATAGTGGAAGTCGCCGATCAGGGGCGTGGTGATGCCGCGCTTGTCGAGCTGCTCGCGGATGTGCGGGACGGCCGCGGCCGCCTCGTCGCGGTCGACCGTGATGCGGACCATCTCGGACCCGGCGCGCGCCAGCGCTGCGACCTGGGCCACCGTCGAGTCGACGTCGGCGGTGTCGGTGTTGGTCATCGACTGCACCACGATCGGCGCGCCGCCGCCGACGGCGACATTGCCGACCATGACTTGCGTGGTCTGGTGCCGGGGAGCAGGGCCGGCGATATCGGTTTGAGGCAGGATCTCGGGCTTGTTCATGGGGCCTCGGATATCAGGTTTTGGTGACATTCAGCAATGGATCAGTCGCGGCCAGGAGCACGCGGTTCGGGCGATTGACCAGAAAAAGCCCAATGATCACAAGCACGGCGGCCAGGCCAAAGGCGAGCGTCAGGGCGTCATGCAGGATGAAATAGCTCGCCACCACCCCGAATAAAGGGGTGATGAAGGTAAATGCCGACAATTTGCTGGCCGAATAGGCTTTGATCAGGGCGAACCAGATCGTGAAGGTGGTGCCGACCACCCAGATCGCCTGATAGGCGAGCAGCCCGAGCACGAAAGGGCTGGGAACCTGGGTGAGGCGCTCGCCGGCGATCAGGGCGGCCACGGCCATGATGGGGACGGAAACGGCCACCTGGTATCCCAATGCGCGCTCCGGCGCGATGAAGCGCAGCCGGCTGCCCTTGATGAAGACCGTCGTGACGCCCCACAGCAGCCCGCCGCCGACCACCAGAAGGTCGCCGAGCAGAACCTTGCCGTCGACATTGGCCTGGGGGATGCCGATCGCCAGCGCAACGCCGGTGAAGCTCAGCGCCAGCCCGCCCCATTGCGCCGGTCCCAGACGCTCACCCAGGAAGCGGAACGAGCCGAGCGCGACGAAGAACGGCGCTGTGTACAGGAAGACGACGGCCCGCGACGCCGAGGTCAGCAGAAGACCCTGGTAGATGAGCACGAATTCGAGGCCGAAAAGCGCGCCGGCCGCGATGCCGAGCCACAACGTGCCGTCGCGCTCGAACATCTTCACGCCGCGCACGTGAGCAAAGATCAGCAGCACCGGCAGCGCGCCAGCCGAGCGGAAGGTGGCCTGGAGCATCGGCGGCACCTCCGGCAATGCCAGCTTGATGGCGATCTGGTTGAAGGCCCAGGACAGGCAGAGCACGAGCGTGACGGCGATCGCGCCCGGGCCGAGCGGCCGGGTCGCGGCGGACGAAGGGGACGTTGCGGACACGAGGGCGTGGGCTCCCGAAAGGGTTTGGTTTTCTTGGACCCCCAGCGCACACGCGGTCAGATTCGCGCGCGAGGATCGGACGAACAACTCGGCCGGCAGCGGCGGTCCACGCCTCTCCCCGCGCGCGGGGAGAGGCCGGATTGCATCATCAGATGCAATCCGGGTGAGGGGGGCTCTCCGCACGTCTGGTGCTCGTGGCTGCCCCTCACCCCAGCCTTCTCTCCGTGAAGAACGGGGAGAGGGAGCGCACCGTCGCTGTGGCAATAGCTCGAATACGATGATCAGTGAGCGCTGTACACCTTGCGGCGCAGTGACGGATCTCACGCGGCCTTCTGGCAGTGCGCGCAGAGGCCGGTGATCTCGACCACCGACATCTTCGGCAGGAAGCCGGACGCGGCGGCCGCGCTCTTCAGGCTCTCCGCGATCGGCGCGGCGGGAACCTCACCGACGGCACCGCATTTTTCACAGATCAGGAACGCCACCAGCGCGGTGTGCTCATGATCGTGCGCGCAGGCGAGGAAGGCATTGCGGCTTTCGATGCGGTGCACCAAGCCGTTGGCCATCAGGAACTCGAGGGCGCGATACACCGTGATCGGTGCCGGTCGCGCGGCCACCTTGGCCAGTTCCTCGATGATCTCGTAGGCGCCGAGCGGCCGGTGGCTCGACAGCAGCGCCTCCAGCACCTGGCGGCGCTGCGGCGTGAACTTCTGGCCACGCTGGGCGCAGACGCGCTCGGCATGGTCGAGGGCATCGGCCGCGCAGCGGCCATGGTCGTGGTCGGGCGGCGGGAAGGTGGGCTTTGCGAGGGTCATTGCCGACAATCTAGCATTTCACAGCCCGCTCGCCAAAGGCCGCGGCGGAGCCATGCATCTTCAGGGGAACGGATGTGCTCGACGACGCCATGACATATTCATAAGCTTGCTTATTATATTCCAGGCTCATTAGAGCCAAAGCTTAGTTCCCTCCGTCCAGAATCGAGACCGGCCATGACCCGCACGTCCGCGGACGTGAATTTCCTGTTTACGCTCGGCGAGCTGCAGCGCCTGATGCGCGCCTATGCCGACAAGGAGGCCGCGCGGTTCGGCATGACCCGGGCACAATGGGCCGTGCTCGCCAAGGTCGAGCGCAACGAGGGCATGAAGCAGTCCGAGCTCGCCGAGCAGCTGGAGATGCAGCCGATCACGCTGACCCGGCTGATCGACAAGATCGCGGATGCCGGGCTGATCGAACGCCGCGGCGACGACACCGACCGCCGGGTCAACCGGCTGTATCTGAAGAAGGCCGCCCGTCCGCTGCTCGCCAAGCTCGCGGTGCTGCGCGGCGAGATCACCGAGACTGCGCTGGACGGCATCAGTCCCGCCGATGCCGAGCGACTGACGGCCCAGCTCGAAGCCATCAAAGAAAACGTGAGAAACGCCCTGCAGTCGCTCTGCGACGAGCAGCGAAAGGAGCAGCGTTATGGCTGAGCCCGCCCTCAAAATCGCCCCCGAACAGAAGGCCCATCCGGAGGCCGCACCGCCGGCCGCTGCTGCCGAGGCGAAGCCGGCGCGTCCCGGGGTCCTGCGCCGCTATCGCCGCACGCTGCTGCTGGTGGTGCTGCCGATCGCCGCCGCCATCGGCGGCCTCGCGCTGTATCTGAACGGAGGCCGCTACGTGACCACCGACGACGCCTATGTCGGCGCGCAGAAGGTGCTGATCACGCCGGATATCTCCGGCAAGATCATCAAGGTCGTCGTCAAGGAAGGCCAGCAGGTCCAGAAGGGCGACGAGCTGTTCGAGATCGATCCCGTGCCCTATCGTCTGGCGGTCGACCAGGCCAAGGCGGCGCTGGCACAGGCACGCACCACCTATGACAACCTCACGGCCAACATCAAGATCTACGGCCAGATGCTCGACCTCGCGCAGCAGGGCATCGACCTCAAGCAGAAGGATGTCGAGCGCAAGCAGACGCTCGCCAAGAACAATTTCGGCTCGCAGCTCGATCTCGACAACGCGGCGAACGCCCTGGTGACGGCCGGCGCGCAGGCGCAGTACATCAAACAGCAGCTGTCGAACGCGAAGACGCAGCTGCTCGGCAATCCCGAGCTGCCGCTGGAGCAGTTCCCGCCCTATGTCCAGGCGAAGGCCAAGCTCGACGACGCGCAGCGCGATCTCGACCATACCACGTTGCGCGCGCCGATGCCGGGCATCGCCACGCAGGTGGATCAGATCCAGCTCGGCCGCTTCGTCACCGCGGGCACGCCGGTGTTCTCGGTGATCGACATCGGCAATCCCTGGGTCGACGCCAATCCCAAGGAGAGCGACTTCACCTATGTCGCCGTGGGCCAGCCGGTCGAGCTCGACGTCGACGCGTTCCCGAACCACCGCTTCAAGGGCACGGTCGGCTCGCTGTCGCCCGGCACCGGCGCGCAATTCGCGATCCTGCCGCCGCAGAACGCGACCGGCAATTTCGTCAAGGTGGTGCAGCGCGTGCCCGTCCGGATCTATTTCGACAAGAACGACAAGTTCGTCGGCAAGCTCAAGGCCGGCATGAGCGTCAACGTGTCGATCGATACCGGACATGAACGTACGCTGGCGGGCCTGCTCGGCTCGGCGCATGCCGCCGACAAGGACGAGTAGCGCGCGATGAACGCGCCGGCAGCCTCATCCGCGGTTCCAGGATTTCGCCGCAACATGGTGACGATCTGCGCCATGACGGCGACGATCATGCAGGCGCTCGACACCACGATCGCCAACGTCGCGCTGCCCTACATGCAGGGCACGCTGTCGGCGTCGCAGGACCAGATCAATTGGGTGCTGACGTCGTACATCGTGGCGGCAGCGATCATGACCGCGCCGGTCGGCTGGATCGCCAACCGCTTCGGTCGCAAGCGCACCTTCATCGTCTGCTCGGCCGGCTTCACCATTGCGTCCGTCATGTGCGGCCTCGCCCAGGACATCACCCAGATGGTGCTGTTCCGCCTCTTGCAGGGCGTGTTCGGCGCCGCGCTGGTGCCGGTGTCGCAGGCCGTGATGCTCGACTCCTACGCGCTGCATGAGCGCGCCAAGGCGATGGCGATCTGGGGCATGGGCGTGATGCTCGGCCCGATCATGGGACCGTCGCTCGGCGCCTGGCTGACGGAAACCTATTCCTGGCACTGGGTGTTCTTCGTCAATCTGCCGTTCGGCGCGGTGACCGTGCTCGGGCTGATCGCCTTCATGGAGGAGACCAAGCCGAATGCGGAGCTGACCTTCGACTGGTTCGGCTTCGCCGCGCTCGCCATCGGCATCGGCGCGCTGCAGATTGCGCTCGACCGCGGCGAGGATCAAGGCTGGCTCGAGAGCAACGAGATCATCATCGAGTTCATTGTCGCGGCCGTCGGCTTCTACTACTTCCTGGCGCATTCGCTGACGACGAAGCGGCCGTTCATCCAGTTCGCGCTGTTCAAGGACCGCAATTTCGTCGGCGGCTGCGTGTTCATGACGGTGATGGGCCTGGTGCTGTTCTCGACCATGGCGCTGTCCTCGCCCTACCTGCAGAACGTCATCGGCTACCCCATCATCACCGCCGGCGTGCTGCTGGCGACCCGCGGCTGTGGCACCTTCGTCGCGATGATGCTGGTCGGGCGACTGCTGCGCCATATCGAGGCGCGGACCCTGATCGTGGTCGGGCTGGCGCTCACGGCGCTGTCGCTGTTCCAGATGACGGCGTGGACGGACCAGACCGGCGTGCCGGAGATCATCACCATCAGCATCATGCAGGGCTTCGGCTTCGGCCTCGTGTTCGTGCCGCTCTCGACGGTGGCATTCTTGACGCTGCCCGGCGAGCTGCGGACCGATGGAACCTCGATGCTGACTTTGGTGAGGAATGTCGCAAGCTCGATCGGCATCTCCATCGCGATCGCGCAGCTCACCGAGGGAACACGACGCAATCACGCCATCCTGGTCGAGCACATCAACCCGTTCAATCACGCTTTGCAGATGCCCAACGTGGCCGGCATGCTGAACCTGTCCACGGATGCCGGGCGCGCGATGGCCGATGCGATGGTCATGGTGCAGGCGCAGATCCTCGCCTTCTCGCACGACTATCAGCTGGTGATGACGTTCATCCTGGTGTCGATCCCGCTCGCGATCATGATCGGCTCGACTCGCACGGCGCTGCGTCAGCAGTCCGCACCGGCCGATCATGCCGTGATGGAGTGAACGTTCCCCGCGACGGAAATTGCGTGCGCTGTTCGGACGCAGTGTGAGCGGGATAGCAAAAAGGTGACCGCCACGTGATGGATTTGTAACTTCAATCCGGCGCGTTTCCGGCTATCTTCTCATCACCCCACTCGGTTCTCTGCGTATGAGTTGCGCGCAGGGACTGCACCTCATGAGCGCCCCACTCGTGATGTGCCGGGCGGGGGCGGTGGCTCCTCCAGCGCCGCCCCCAGCCCCGGGGTTGCTTTTCACATTTTGTTTCACGGCTTCTGCAGCGGCTCGATCTTCGCCGGCCCGGCAGAGGTCCTGGCCTCGGTCGTCGGCATGACGACGCCCGCCAGCGCCTGCACCGGATCGTCGCCGGGCTTGAAGCCCGACTGCACCAGGATCTCGTCGATCAGCGGCTTGAGCGCATGCACGCGCAGCAGCTCGCCGGCAAGGCCTTCGCCGAAGCCGACATTGCCACCGCCGTTGCCGTTGCCGCCAAAGGCGCCGCCGGTGTGCAGGATGCGGACATCCTTGAGGTTGGCGATCGGCTTGACCATCTCGCCGAGCGCGGCGGGCATCGTCGCGATGCGCTGCTTGGCGAGCTCGAAATCGATCACGTTGCTGCCCAGCTTGTTCTGAGCCTCGTTCTTCATCAGGATCACGGCGGCTTCGGCCTCGCCGATCTCGCGCACGCCCACGGCCTTGATCTTGTTGGCCTCAGCCTCCGCTTCGGCGAGCGTCTTGGCCGCCTCGCCGCGATCGACCGCTGCGCGCTTCTCGGCCTCGGCCGCGACCGTGATGCCGGTCGAGCGTTGCTCGGCCTCCTTTCGCGCCGCCATGACCGCGGTCTGGCGTTCGCGGTCGGCGATCTCGATCGCGCGCGCCGTCGTCACCTTTTCCTCCGCGGACACCGCGAGCGCCTCGGCCGCCTTGGCGACCGCGCGCGCCTCCGAGGTTTCCTTGCTCTTGGTCGCGATCTGGATATCGTTGTCCTGGGTCGCGATCTGGATCTCGCGGTCGGCGTCGGTCTTGCGGCGGTTGATCGCGAGGTTGGATTCGATGGTCGCGGTCTCACGCACCTTCAACGCTTCGGCTTCGCGCTGGGCGATCTTCTGCTGGGCCTCGATGCGGGCGTTCTCCTCGGTCTGCCACGCCGTCTGCGTCGCGCTCGCCACCTCGGCGCGCGTGCTCGCGGTCTTGTTGGCGATGTCGCGCTCCTGGCTGAGCTCGGCTTCCTTCTTCGTCCGCTCGATCGTCAGCGTGAGCTGGCGCGCCTCGAGGTCCTTCTGGGCGATCGCCACCTCGTTGTCGCGTACGATGGCGTTGCGGTCGCGGCGCCGCGTCTCGGTGACGGTCTTCAGCCGCGTCAGGCCCTCGGCGTCGAAGAAGTTCTCAGCATTGAAGAACGAGATGTCGGTCTGGTCGAGCTTGGTCAGCGACACCGATTCCAGCTCCAGGCCGTTCGACTGCACGTCGGCCTCGACCGCGGCCTGGACGTGCTTGACGAAATCCGAGCGCTTCTCCTGCAGGTCCAACAGCTCCATCGTCGCCGCGACCGAGCGCAGGCCGTCGACGAACTTCGCCTCGACCTGGTCACGCAGCAATTCGGCATTGTTGGTCACCGCACCCAGCGTCTGCGCGGCAAGCGCGATCGAATCCACATCGGGCTTCACGCGGACATAGAACTCGGCGTCGATGTCGACCCGCATGCGGTCCTTGGTGATCAGCGAATCCTTCTTCGAACGCTCCACGCGCAGCCGCAGCGTCTTGAGATTCACGCGCGCGATCGAGTGGAAGATCGGCAGCACCACGGCGCCACCGTCGAGCACCACCTTCTTGCCGCCGAGGCCGGTGCGCACGAACGCCTCGTCGCGGGTGGAGCGGTGATAGAGCACGGCGAACACCGTGCCGAGGACGACCAGCAGCACGACGCCGATCGAGGCGGGGACAATCAGATCGAACATGGCAGAGATCACTTTCTGGACGAGGAGTCCGGTTGTGACGGGACGAGTTCGTCGACGGCTGCGATCGCGATGAAGCGGCCGTCCTTGCGGTCGACGAGAAGAACCGATGCGCCCACCGGCAGCGGCGGCGAGCCCGGCGCGGCCGAGGCCGTCACCGCGTGCCAATTGCCGTGGACATCCTTGACGCGGACGCGGCCGGGCAGCCCGCCATCGAGCGGGCCGACCGCGACCTCGCCGGTGCGGCCGACGAGATCGGACAGGCCGACGGCGTAGCTCTCATCCTGCGGGATCAGCCTGGAGGCGTAACGCGTCGAGCTGCGCAGCATCGGCACGGTGGCAACAGCGGCTAGCACGCCTGCGGCCGAGGCCGGCAGCGGCAGCGCGAGCAGCCGGGCGACATCCTGGATGAGGAAGCCGGTGATCGAGAAGATGCCGAGCCCGAGCAGGATGCAGATCATCAGCGGCACGCCACCAACATTGATCCAGGACAGCACCTGGCCGATGCTGGTGCTGTTGCCGTCGTGCCCGAGATCGACGGTCTGGCCGAGCAGCTCGCTGATCGACAGGCCGATCAGCATCGAGCCGATCTCGACGCCGCCGACCAGCACGATCATCACGGCGGCGACCGCGAACGGCCGCACCTCGGGCTGCATGAAATGGTCGATGATGGTCATGGGACGGTGCGCCCCTGCCCGCTCAATTCTGAGACTTCAGACGCGCCAGCCGCTCGGCAATGTCCTTGTCGCGCTTCAGCTTCGACAATTCGTCGATGTCGGGCGACGGCGGAATGCCCTCCGGCACGCCGGTGGCGCGGGCGATCGCACGTGACGCGCGCGTGGCCTTCGCAAGGCCGGCATCCTCGGTCTTGCGCGCGGCGGCCTTCGGCTGCTGAGCCATCGCCTCGCTGCGTTCGAGCTCGGCGAGGCGCGCCTGCGCATCCTGCAGGCTGGAGAGGATTGCGCGCAGGCTCGTCAGCACCGCATCGACGCGCTCGGCATTCTCGTCGATCGCCTTCGACAGCACCTCGAACTGCGCTTCGAGGTCCATCTGCCGGGCAATGCCGGCGCGGGCGAGATCGTCGCGGTTCTCCCCGATGGCGACGCGGATCTGTTCAGCCAGCGCGACGGTCTCGCGCTCGATCTCTGCGCGGCGGGCGTTGAGCCGATATTCCTCGGCCCGCGCGGCGGCGAGGCTCTCGCGAGACTCCCGCTCGGCCTGCTCGATCTCGCGGATCGCCTGCTTGACCAGCGCGACCTTGTTGTTGTCCTCGGCCTTCTCGATCGCGCCATAGGCGATCCCGGCGATGAGGCGCCCGGCGCGTGACAGGAGCGTGTCGGGAGCCGGCGCGTGTTCGGCGAGCATGACGTGGTCCTTTCGTGGGCTGAGATGGGATTGTGAAGCTGCGGTGACGCCGAAATGAATCTCGAAGTCACCGTGATCAGTGCGAACGAGCTGGGCCGGCGTCGCGTGCGTCCAGCCCGCGGCATAGCCGGTCACCTCGAACGGAATCGTGACACGGCCGAGCGCGGTGCCGAGCGACAGCGTGCCGGCATCCCTGACATTCACCAATCGGTCGTCGAGCGGCAGCCGCGGGTTCGATGCGGCCCGAAACGCCGCACGGTCGCGCAGGCCGAGCGTGACGAGCCGCGACGGCAGCCGGGTGGCCTTGCGGATCGGGTCATAGGCATGGCCATGCAACGCAACGAGATTGGCGCCGATGCCCTTCGCGCTCGCGATCTCGTCGAGCATGTCCATCATCCGGGCATAATCGGCGAACGTCGCCTCGATCGCGTCCCGCGCCTCGGGCGAGAGCAGGAGACGGTAGCGAACGGCCTGATCGTAGGGGCTTTCGGCCATGGGGAACATAAAAGCACAATTATTGTACTTTGGCAAGCCGCGCACCGGTCCGACGACGCCGCACCTGTCCGTGACCACACCGAACGCCATGCACATATCAATATGTCGCGCCGACCCTGGCGGGGGGTTTGATGCCGAGCGAACAATCTCTGGTGATCGTAAAGGGCGCTCCGCTGCCTGACAGCAAATGCGACGCGCTCGCGCGGATCGCCTCCACAAGTTCGCCAGCGACGCACCCTTCTGCAACCCGCAGGGTGCACTTCCTCTCGGTCTTGTAGGAAAGGCTGTCGCGACGAAACATCCTACCAGTTAGTTACTCCGTCATGCCCGGGCTCGTCCCGGGCATCCACGTCGTTCTCAGCATGCCGGACGACGTGGATGGCCGGGACAAGCCCGGCCATGACGAGGCTGAGGCAGGCGCAGCAAGATTGCGCCGCCTCTTCAGGATTAAGTGAGATCAATCCAACAGATCGCGGCAGCCGAGATCATCGACGGCGAGGAATATCCGCTCCAGATTGTTCCACCAGATGATCGGTGGAATGTTCGCGGTCCATTGCCACACCGGCTTGGTGATCTGCCACAGCACGCCGTAGCGATAATCGTCGTCGAGCGCGGCGCGGCTGTAGCCGGTCACGCCATGCCCGAGCAGGGCTTCGTGATAGCAATCGAGTAGATCACGCTCCACCTGCTGGCGGCGCTCGGGATACCACTGCAAGCCCATCAGATAGGCGAGATCGTTGGCGCCGACATTGATCCGCCACTGGTCGAAATCGAATACGCGCGCGCGGTCCGCCACGCCTGGCTTGGCGAGCAGGAAATTCCAGCTATGCGCGTCGCCATGCGCGATCGTGAGGTGACGGTGCGAATGATAGCGCGCCAGCAGTCTTGGCGTGGACGCGATGAAGCGCCGGTAGATATCGCGTCGGTCCGCGCTCAGGCGATCACCGAGCAGCGCGGTGAAACGTTCGAGATGGCCGGCGAGTTGCGCCATCACCTGCGCCATGGCCGCAGGCTCGATGAACTGGCCGATGGTCCGGCCGAGATCAGGATGGTCCCACCACGCCGCGTGCAGCCGCGCCATCGCCTCGACGATGGCTCCGGCCTGGGCCAATGTCGGCGGCAGCGGCCATTCCGTCGCGATCTGATGGCTGTCGGTCAGATCCTCCAGCAGCAGATGCCCGTCATGGCTGTCGCCATCCCAATGCGCACCGAAACAGCGCGGCACCAGTTGCCCCGACAGATGCGGCGCGACGGTGGTGTAGAACGCAACTTCCTTCTGCCCGCCCTGCCACAATGTCTTGGCGAAATTCTCCTGCGCCACCTTCAGAATCAGCGTCTGTGGCGCATCGGGAGCCGGGCCGTCATAGCTCACACCGAGCCTGATGATCCGCGAGACGATGATGTCGCGGGCACTGAGCACCGTGACCTCGCGCACCGCGCTCGCACGGAGCGCGCCGGATGCACGAAGCGCCTCCGTCAAACGCGCAGGGTCGACGACAGATGGCAGAGCCGGCGACGTCATCAGGAGCTGTCCTTCGACCGTTACAGCGCCTTCGACCCTAGCAGAAAATCAAGACAGTGCTACTTGATCGGTGCGCGCGGCAGCACGGTGTCGCCGATCTCCATGCGATAGACGTGATCGAGCGAGTACCAGGGCGCGGCGACGTCCAGCTCGGTCGGATGCGGTTCGTCGTGGCGGATGAAGTTGCCGAGCAGCGCCTTGGTGACGCCGAACTGGACGTCGCTGTGGATGTGCGGGTCGTTGGGGTCGTAGACCTGCGAGATCAGGACCTTGAAGCCTAGCTTCACGATCAGCGCATGCAGATGCGCCGGGCGATAGGGGTGACGGCCCTGGGCCTTCAGGAGACGGCCGACGACGCCGTCGGTCGGAATGGGATAGCCGACCATCATGACGGAGCGAAACCAGAAGCGGCCGTCGGCATCCGTGGTGAGCTTGCCGCGCAGGTTCATGTCGGCCTGCTCGGGATCCTGGTTCTCGTAGGTGCCGACCGGAGAGGCGTGCCAGACGTCGACCTCGGCGCCGGCGACCGGCTCGCCCCGGGGATCGACCACCCGCCCCTGCACGAACAGCGCCGGGCCTGGCGTTGGCGAGCGCAGGATCGAGCCGCCGTTCTCGGTTCGCGGCGAGTTCAGCCGCCAGAACGGGCCGAGCAGCGACTGCGCCGTCTCGGTGTTGCCGCCATCGCCATTGTTGAGCAGGCAGACCAACGGCGAGACGCCGAGCGAGCCGGCCATCAGCACGACTTCGTTGTGCGTGTCGTTGGTGCGCTGGCCGAGCTCGGCGATGAGCGCGGCGGCCTCGCGGAATTCGGCCTCGGTGAGGCGGACGTCGCGGACAAAGCCGTGCAGATGCTTGATCAGCGACACCATGATCTCGCGCAGCCGCGGGTTGGAGGTTTGCTCCATCACCGCCAAAACGGCGGGGGTGACGTCCTGTTCGCGGGAGATGGTCATGATGGGCTCTCCGTCATTCCGCAGGGCCATTGCATTTGGAGATGCAGAGCTGTCCCGGAGAACGACCCTGCCCGTGAGTTACTCCGTCATGCCCGGGGCTTGTCCCGGGCATCCACGTCGTTCTCAGCATGCCGGACGACGTGGATGGCCGGGACAAGCCCGGCCATGACGACGTTGATAGAGGCGAGCGCAAATCTGCAAGTGTGAAGTGCGGTAGCCCTGCGTCATTCCGGGGCGACGCGTCAGGGTCGAACCCGGAGTCTCGACGTTGGCGGACTCATCTCCAGATTCCGGGTTCAGCCCTGCGGGCTGCCCCGGAATGACAAAGCGCGTTGCGCTTCGTCAGTTGATCGTCTCGACCGCCAGCGCGACGCCCTGGCCGACGCCGACGCACATCGTGGCGAGCGCGCGCTTGCCGCCGCGGACTTCGAGGCCGTGCACCGCGGTCATCGCAATGCGCGCGCCGCTCATGCCGAGCGGATGGCCGAGCGCGATGGCGCCGCCGTGCGGATTGACGAAATCGGCATCCTCGGCGACGCCGAGCTGGCGCAGGCAGGCGATGCCCTGTGACGCGAACGCTTCGTTGAGCTCGATCAGGTCGAAATCCGTGATCTTCAGGCCGAGCCGCTCCAGCAGCTTCCGCACGGCCGGTACCGGGCCGATGCCCATGATGCGCGGCGGGACGCCGGCCGACGCCAGCCCGAGCACGCGCGCGCGCGGCGTCAGGCCGTGCTTCTTCACGGCGGCTTCCGAGGCCAGGATCATCGCGGCGGCGCCGTCATTGACGCCCGAGGCATTGCCGGCGGTGACCGTGCCCGGATTGCGCACGATCGGCTTCAGCTTGGCGAGGTTTTCGAGCGTGGTCTCGGGGCGCGGATGCTCGTCCTTGTCGACGGTGACGGGGCCGGCCTTGCCGCCGGGCACGGATACCGGCGTGATCTCGGCGGCAAAATAGCCCGAGGCGATCGCCTGACCGGCGCGCTGCTGGGAGCGGATCGCGAAGGCGTCCTGGTCGGCGCGCGACACCTGGAATTCTTCGGCGACGTTCTCGCCGGTCTCCGGCATCGAATCGACGCCATACTGGCTCTTCATCAGCGGATTGATGAAGCGCCAGCCAATCGTGGTGTCGAAGATCTCGGCCGAGCGCGAGAATGCCTCGGTGGCCTTGCCCTGCACGAACGGCGCGCGGGTCATGGATTCGACGCCGCCGGCGATTGCGAGATCGACCTCGCCCGCGCGGATCGCGCGGCCCGCGGCGCCGACCGCGTCGAGGCCGGAGGCGCAGAGACGGTTGAGCGTCTGGCCGGGAATGGAGTCGGGGAGCCCTGCGAGCAGCAGCGCCATGCGCGCGACGTTGCGATTGTCCTCGCCGGCCTGGTTGGCGCAGCCGAAGAACACCTCGTCGACCGCGGCCCAGTCGAGATTGGGATGCTTGGCCTTCAGCGCCTTCAACGGCGTCGCCGCGAGATCGTCGGTCCGCACCTTCGCCAGCGCGCCGCCGAAGCGCCCGATCGGGGTCCGCACCGCATCACAAATGAACACGTCTCGCATCGCTCTCTCCCGGGGGTGTTTCTGGTCAGAATTGACGGCGGTTTTAGGAGTGCGATGGGGGCAGGTCAAATGACGGGAACGCGGGGTGGCATGCGTGGAGACTTGGCTTGCGCACGATGCAGCCGCACGCGCGGTCTGCTCCCTCTCCCCGTCCTTCACGGGGAGAGGGTTGGGGTGAGGGGCCGCCGCACGGGAAGTGCCGCTTGTTTGCAGTGATCATGTCACCTCGAATCGCCGTGCCCGTCCGACAGACCCTCGCCTGGGCCGCGTATGTGCCATGCCCCTCACCCGGATTGCTGCGCAATCCGACCTCTCCCCGCAAGAGCGGGGAGAGGTTGCACTACCGCCGCCGCCAGAACTGCAAGCAAGGCGCACACCGCCGCTCCACCCTCGCCGTCATTCCGGGGCGGCGCGCGCAGCGCGGCGAGCCCGGAATCCATCGGGCTGCACGACCGGCCGCACGATGGATTCCGGGTTCGTGCTGCGCACGCCCCGGAATGACGCCGGTGGTCCTCTCCGGCGCTTTCGCTCTGGCGCTCGCGCGAGGCAAAAATTGCCATCGTGGAAAACCGGGACATCGCCTGCAAAGCGGTAGGACCGTCCGGGCAAATTGGCTAGTTTCCGCGCCATGACCATCCAGCAGCCCATCTCCGCCCCGGTTCCGCAAGAGTCGGTCTCCTCGGCCGCGCCCGCGGAGGCGCCGGCCAAGCTCACGCCGATGATGGAGCAGTATCTCGACATCAAGGCCGCGCATCCCGGGCTGATGCTGTTCTACCGGATGGGCGATTTCTACGAACTGTTCTTCGAGGACGCCGAGGTCGCCTCGAAGGCGCTCGGCATCGTGCTGACCAAGCGTGGCAAGCATCAGGGTCAGGACATCCCGATGTGCGGCGTGCCGGTGGAGCGCTCCGAGGACTATCTGCACCGGCTGATCGCGCAGGGCATCCGCGTCGCCGTCTGCGAGCAGATGGAGGATCCGGCCGCGGCGCGGGCGCGCGGCAACAAGAGCGTGGTCAAGCGCGGCGTGGTGCGCGTGGTGACGCCGGGCACCTTGACCGAAGACAATCTGCTCGACGCGCGCGCCAACAACTATCTGCTGTCGATCGCGCGCAGCCGCGGCTCCTCCAGCGGCGACCGGCTCGGGCTTGCCTGGATCGACATCTCGACCTCGGATTTCATCGTCACCGAATGCGCCTTCGCCGAGCTCACTGCGACGCTCGCGCGCATCAATCCGAACGAAGTCATCGTCTCCGACGCGCTGTATTCCGACGAAGCGTTCGAGCCGGTGCTGCGCGAGCTCGCTGCGGTGACGCCGCTGACGCGCGACGTGTTCGATGGCGCCACCGCCGAGCGCCGGCTGTGCGATTATTTCGCGGTCGCCACCATGGACGGGCTTGCGGTGCTGTCGCGGCTGGAGGCCACCGCGGCCGCCGCCTGCGTCACCTATGTCGAGCGCACCCAGGTCGGCCAGCGCCCGCCGCTGGCGCCGCCCGCGCGCGAGGCGACCGGCAGCACGATGGCGATCGATCCCGCGACCCGCGCCAATCTCGAACTGACGCGCACGCTCGCCGGCGAGCGGCGCGGCTCGCTGCTCGACGCCATCGACTGCACGGTGACCTCGGCCGGCTCGCGGCTGCTCGCGCAGCGTCTCGCCGCGCCGCTGACCGAGCCGGCGCAGATCGGGCGGCGGCTCGATGCGGTGAATGTGTTCGTTGCCGACAGCGCGGCACGCGAGGACATCCGCTTCATCCTGCGCGGCGCGCCGGACATGACCCGCGCGATGGCGCGGCTGTCGGTCGGGCGCGGCGGGCCGCGCGATCTGGCAAGCCTGCGCGACGGCATCCTCGCCGCCGACCAGGCGCTGGCGCGGCTCTCCGTGCTCGACCAGCCGCCGCAGGAGGTCGCGGCAATCATGTCTGCGCTGGCGCGGCCGGCGCGCGCGCTCGCCGACGAATTCGCCCGCGCGCTCGACGAGCAGCTGCCGCTGATCAAGCGCGACGGCGGCTTCGTGCGCTCCGGCTATGACGCGACGCTCGACGAGACGCGCAATCTGCGCGACGCCTCCCGCCTCGTCGTCGCGTCGATGCAGGCGCGCTACGCCGACCAGACCGGAATCAAGGCGCTCAAGATCCGGCACAACAACGTGCTCGGCTATTTCGTCGAGGTCACCGCGCAGCACGGCGACAAGCTGATGTCGGCGCCGTTGAATGCGACCTTCATCCATCGCCAGACGCTGGCGGGCCAGGTGCGTTTCACCACCTCCGAGCTCGGCGAGATCGAGGCCAAGATTGCCAATGCCGGCGAGCGCGCGCTCAATCTCGAGCTTGAGATCTTCGACCGTCTCTGCGCGCAGGCGCTCGCGATCGGCGACGACCTGCGCGCCGCGGCGCATGGCTTTGCGATGCTGGATGTCGCGACCGCGCTCGCCAAGCTCGCGGTCGACGACAACTACGTCCGACCCGAGGTCGACGGCTCGCTCGGCTTCGCCATCGAGGGCGGCCGCCATCCGGTGGTGGAGCAATCGCTGAAGCGCGAGGGCCAACCGTTCATCGCCAATTCCTGCGATCTGTCGCCGACGCCGGGGCACAAAAGCGGACAGCTGTGGCTGCTGACCGGTCCGAACATGGCGGGTAAGTCGACCTTCCTGCGGCAGAACGCGCTGATTGCCTTATTGGCGCAGATCGGCTCGTTCGTGCCGGCGAGCCGCGCCCGCATCGGCATCGTCGACCGGCTGTTCTCGCGCGTCGGCGCCGCCGACGATCTCGCGCGCGGGCGCTCGACCTTCATGGTCGAGATGGTCGAGACCGCGGCGATCCTGAACCAGGCCGGCGAGCGCGCGCTGGTGATCCTGGATGAAATTGGGCGCGGCACCGCGACCTTCGACGGCCTCTCGATCGCCTGGGCCGCGATCGAGCATCTGCACGAGAGCAACCGCTGCCGCACGCTGTTCGCGACGCACTATCACGAGCTCACCGCGCTCGCCGCCAGGCTGCCGCGGCTGTTCAACGCCACGGTGCGCGTCAAGGAATGGCAGGGCGACGTCGTGTTCCTGCACGAGGTGCTGCCCGGCTCCGCCGACCGCTCCTACGGCATCCAGGTGGCGAAGCTTGCAGGTCTCCCGCCGGCGGTGATCAGCCGCGCCAAGTCGGTGCTGGCGAAACTGGAGGCCGCCGACCGCGGTCAGAATGCCCGCGCGCTGGTCGACGATCTCCCGCTGTTCGCGGTGCCCTCGCGCGCGGCGGTGGAGCCCACGATGTCGAAGGAGACGGAGGAGCTGATCGCCGCGGTGACGGCGCTGCATCCCGATGAGATGACGCCGCGCGAGGCGCTGGATGCGCTGTATCGGCTGAAGGCCAAGCTGCCGAACAAATAGTCGGCGTCATTCCGGGGCGCGCGTCAGCGCGAGCCCGGAATCCATCTCTCGTCGACACATGCTGCCCAATGGATTCCGGGCTCGCGCTTCGCGCGCCCCGGAATGACAGCGGGGTTGGGGAAGCAGCTCGGCCCACACTTGCCGTCATTGCGAGGCGCCCTTGCGCCGAAGCAATCCAGAATCCCACCCGAGCCCCTGGATTGCGTCGCTGCGCTCGCAATGACGTGGAGAGAGCTAACGGGCTACGGCCGCTTTTCTTCGTCCCAGCGACCACAGGCCGAGATTCCACCCGACGCACGTCGCCAGCGCGCCGCTAAGACCCGCCACCGCGCCCAGATGCAGGCTGCCGAGATGCAGCACGATGACCGCGAGCGAGAAGCCGATCAGGCCCCAGGCGCCGTTGGCCATCACCGCGGCGGTTGCGGGGCCGCCGATGCGGGGCTGCAGGATCAGCATCATCGAGGTGAAGACGATCGGAAACAAGGCGAGGATGCCGGAGACGCTGGGGCCGGCCCAGCCGGAGACCGAGGTGACGGTGGCGACCAGCGTTGCGACGAGGGAGGCACGCAGGGGGACGTCGTACCAGCGCCGCGTGATCAGCGGCATCCTGGCGTAGCGATAACGCTGCAACAGCGGCAGGCAGATCGCGAAGGTGATGATGTTGACGACAATGCCCATTGGCAGCGTCCACTGCACGCTCTTGATCAGCGATGCAAGCCCGAGCCACACGGCGACTGCGGTAGCGCTCGCCACCCACACGCTGTGGCGCTGCGCCAGCACGGCATAAGCGAGGCTGAGGAAGATGGTCGCGGCGTTGATCGGCAGGCTGGTCAGGGCTCCTTGGGCGATGAACGACGCATCATGATCGAGCGCCAGGAACACGTAGGTCGGCCCGGCCGAGATGGGAAGCGTCGCGACCAGCGCGCCGATTACGGGGCCGGTGCGCTCGGCGATCATCGAGGCCGATACGACGAACGACGCCGCGATCGCCATGCGCAGGCCGAGGACGAGCAGGAAGGACGGATCGAAGGACATCAGCTCATGCGGCCGCGGCGATGATCTGCTCGCCAATCTGCGGGGAGAGCGATCGCGTATGGAAATCGGAGTTTTGCGCGCGTCTGTCGCCACATCGTCATGGCCGGGCTTGTCCCGGCCATCCACGTCGTCCGGAATACTGAGAACGACGTGGATGCCCGGGACGGAGCCCGGGCATGACGGAGTAACTTACCAACAGGGTTACTCGGCGCGATAGCGCCAGCGACGCTCCCCCGCTGAGAGAGGCTACGCCGCCACCCGCTTCAGGCTCACCGACACCTTCGGACCGTTCTTGATGGTCTGATAGACCACGCAATAACGCTCGGTGAGCTTGAGCAGGAGGTCGAGCTTGTCCTGCGGGGCGTCGGTGTCGACCTCGAAGCGCAGACGGATTTCCTGGAAGCCGACCGGGGCCTCCTTGTCGACGCCGAGCGTGCCGCGGAAATCGAGATCGCCTTCGGCCAGCACGAGGCCGCTTCTGAGCGGGACCTCGACCGCGGTCGCGACCGATTTCAGCGTGACACCGGCGCAGGCGACCAGCGCCTCCAGCAGCATGTCGCCGGAGCACAGCTCGAGGCCGGAGCCGCCGGTCCCCGGATGCAGACCTGCCACGGCCATGGCGCGCCCGGTCTCGAGCTTGCAGGTCAGGCCGTCGCCGCCGACCTCGCCCTTCGCCTTCAGCGTGATCACGGCGGCGGAGGGGTCAGCCTTGTAGCGTTCCTTGATCGGCGCCTGCATGGCGCGCAGCTCGGCAGCATCCATTGTCGTTCTCTCCCGGATTCATTTCGGGACAGATGTACCGGGCCGCGCCGCGGCTGTCACCACCACAGCCCGCCGCCAGCGTCACGCCTGCCCTGCGTGTCAGGCACCGTCCGGTCGAGCGAGCGGTCCAGCGCCGTCAGAACATGGCGCTTGAACTGCTCGAACAGCGGCGCGTTGCGGTCGCGCGGCCGCGACAAATTGATGGTGATCTCCTCGAACAGCCGGCCGGGATGCGGCCGCATCACCAGCACGCGGTCCGCCAGCACCACCGCCTCCTCGACGTCGTGCGTGACCAGCACGAGCGTGGGTCGGGTGTCGGCCCAGAGGTCGAGCAGATGATCCTGCAGGTCTTTTCGCGTGAAGGCGTCGAGCGCCGAGAACGGCTCGTCGAGCAAGAGCACCTCCGGCTGCGCCACCAGCGCGCGGGCGATCGCGACGCGCTGCGCCTGGCCGCCGGAGAGTTCGCGCGGCCAGACCTTGGCCTTGTCGGCCAGCCCGACGCGCGCCAACGCCTTCGCCACACGCTCACGGCGTTCGGCGGCCGGCAGCTCCGACAGGCCGAAGCCGATATTGTCGGCGACGCTGAGCCAGGGCAGCAGCCGCGCCTCCTGGAAGATGATGCCGACCTTGGCATGCGGCGCCGTGATCGCCTCGCCGTCGAGCGTCACGGTGCCGGCGCTGGCGCGGTCGAGGCCGGCGATGGCGCGCAGCAGCGTCGACTTGCCGCAGCCGGAGCCGCCGATGATGGCGATGATCTCGCCGAGCTGGATCTCGGACGAGAACCGCTCCAGCGCATGCACGCCGTTGGGATAGACCTTGGTGACGGAGGCAAGCTGCAGCATCATGCGGCTCCGCCCTGGCGCGCAAAACTGTCCTGCCAGCGCAGCAGCGGCGCGGTCGCGATCTCCAAGAGCCAATCGGTCGCCTTGCCGATGATGGCGAAGATGACGATGGCGGCGACGATCTGCGCGGGCTTGCCGAGCTGCTGGCCGTCGATCAGGAGGTAGCCGAGGCCCTCGGAGGCGCCCATGAACTCGGCGGCGACGACGAACATCCACCCAAGGCCCAATCCGACGCGCAGCGCCACGACATAGGCCGGCAGCACGGCCGGCAAGAGGATGCGGCGGATCATCGCCGGGCCGGAGAGGCGGAAGACGCGGCCGACCTCGACGATCTTGCGGTCGACCGACAGGATCGCGCCGGTGACGCCGAGATAGACCGGGAAGAACACGCCGACCGCGATCAGCGCGACTTTCGAGGTCTCGAAGATGCCGAGCCACAGGATGAACAGCGGCACCCAGGCGATCGACGGAATCGCGCGCAGCGCCTGGATGGTCGGATCGGCCAGCCGGCGGGCGAGGCTCCAATAGCCGCAGATGCCGCCGAGCAGCGTGCCGGCGGCGACGCCGAGGCCGAAGCCGATGCCGACGCGGGTCAAGGTCATCGTGATGTGGCGGGTCAGCTCGCCGGAGCGCGCGAGCTCGGCGATGGTGGTGAAGACTTTTGAGGGCGGCGGCACCAGCCGGCCGTTGGACCAGCCGGCCCAGACCGCGAGCTCCCAGGCGAGCGCGAGGGACAGCGGCAACAGTAGCCCGAGCAGCGGCCGGGCCAAGCGCGCGGCCCAGGGCTGGCGGGCGGTTTGCGGTGGGGCCGCCGCGGCGGGGGCCTGCAGTTCGACGGTCATGGTCATAGTGAGAACAGCGTCCCGGGTGGGAATGCAAGGCGGGATGGGGGGCGCTTGTCGCTTGCGGATGTGAGCGCGCGCCTCTCAGGGGTGAGCCAACGGCGGCGCCCCAATTTCGGTGTCGTCCCGGCCTTGCGCCGGGACCCATACTCCGCGGCCGTCGTGGGGAGGCGAGATGCCGCGCCAGCGTGCCTCAAACACCTTCACGGAGTATGGGTCCCGGATCGGCGCTCGACAACGCTGTCGCGTTGTCGAGCTTGTCCGGGACGACACCGGTTTTCGTCGCGCCACCGGCTTTTGTCGCGCTCACTTTGCGGCAAGAGCGAGCTTGGGTAGGCCCTAGTTCGTCGGCAGCGGCACCTGGTCGTCGATCAGCGCATCCAGCGTCGCCTTCACATCCACCTTCGCATCCACCACGCCGGCCTGCTGCAAGGCCAATCCCGCCGCCAGAATCGACTCCCGCTGCGGCGCGCCGATGCGGCTGTGGGTCAGCTCGGTGCGCTCCTTGAGCTGCTTATCGACGACCGTCTCCGGGAGCTTGGTGACCGCAATGAATGTCTTCTTCAGGTCGTCGTAATTGGCGAGCGCGTCCTTGCGCGCGACCTCATAGGTTGCCAGCACACGGCGGACGATCTCCGGATTGTCCTTCAAGAACTGCTCGCGGACATTGAGGATGCCCCAGGTATTGGCGTCGGCCTTGCGGTAGAATAGCTTGGCGCCCTCCTCGACCTCGGCCTGCGCCATCATCGGGTCGAGCCCGGCCCAGGCGTCGACGTCGCCGCGGAGCAGCGCGGCCTTGCCGTCGGCGTGCTGCAGCAGCACCGGGGTGATGTCCTTGTCGGTGAGGCCGGCACCGAGCAGCGCGCGCACCAGGAAGATGTGCGGGTCGGTGCCGCGGGTCACCGCGACGCGCTTGCCCTTGAGATCGGCGACCGAGGCGATCTTGGAGTCCTTGGCCGTCACCAGCGCCGTCCATTCGGGGCGGGAATAGACATAGATCGACTTGATCGGATTGCCGTTGATCTTGGCGACCAGCGCGGCAGAGCCAGCGGTCGAGCCGAAATCGAGCGAGCCGGCATTGAGGAACTCGAGCGCCTTGTTGGAGCCGGCCGATTGCACCCAGGTGATGCTGATGCCGTCCCTGGCGAATTCCTTCTCCAGCAGGCCCTTCTGCTTCAGCACCAGCGACACCGGATTGTAGGTCGCCCAGTCGATGCGGATTTCCTTGGGCTGCTCCGCGGCTGCTGCAACGCCGCATCCCAGTAGAAACACGGCCGCGAGCCCGGCCAGTCCCCGCCTCGTCCATCCACCCATCGTCAACCTCCTGAAGCCTAAAAACATTGGTGTTGTTTCAAGGTGTTATGCCAGGGCTCAACGAGAATTGTTTTTCCTTTGCAGGGCGCGCCGAAGCACGATCATCATCCACGCCGAACCGGTGACAGCATGGATCGATTGCTGCATTGGAAGTTTCGTGACAGCACGGGCCTTGTTCGATATCCGGTTGCATCCATGGACAGCGTCGCCACAGATTCCAAAGCCTTCACGTCAGACGATTTCGACAGCGCCGGCATCGCGGCCGCGGTTGATGCGCTGGCCAAGCAGCACTCCGGCCGCGAGGACATGTTCCGCGCCGCCGTGGTGCAGTTCCTGAAAGCGGAGCTGGTCAAGGCGCGCGCCGCAGCCCAGGCAGAATTATTGAAGGACCGCCACGGCCGACGCTGCGCCGAGCGGCTGTGCTTCGTACAGGACGAGATCATCCGCATCCTCTATGCGGCGGCGACCGAGCATCTTTACCGCTCGGACGTGCCGAGCGGCGCCGAGCGCATGGCGGTCGTCGCGACCGGCGGTTATGGCCGCGGCCTGATGGCGCCGGAGTCCGACATCGACCTGCTGTTCATCCTGCCCTACAAGCAGACCGCCTGGGGCGAGCAGGTCGCCGAAGCCATTCTCTATTCGCTGTGGGACATGGGCCTGAAGGTCGGCCACGCCACCCGCTCGGTGGATGAATCGATCCGCCAGGCGCGCGGCGACATGACCATTCGCACCGCGATCCTGGAGACGCGCTATCTCGCCGGCAACCGGCCGCTCTATGACGAGCTGGTGCAGCGCTTCGATAGCGAGGTTGTCCAGGGCACCGCGGCCGAATTCGTCGCCGCCAAGCTCGCCGAGCGCGAGGAGCGGCATCGGCGCGGCGGCCAGTCGCGCTATCTGGTCGAGCCCAACGTCAAGGACGGCAAGGGCGGCCTGCGCGACCTGCACACCCTGTTCTGGATCGCCAAATACGTCTACCGCGTGCGCGAGACCGCCGAGCTGGTCGAGCGCGGCGTGTTCGACGCCCATGAGTACCGCACCTTCCGGCGCTGCTCGGACTTCCTGTGGTCGGTGCGCTGCAACCTGCATTTCGTCAGCGGCCGTCCCGAGGAGCGGCTGTCGTTCGACCTGCAGCGCGAGATCGCGGTCCGGCTCGGCTACACCAGCCATCCGGGCATGCAGGACGTCGAGCGCTTCATGAAGCACTACTTCCTGGTCGCCAAGCAGGTCGGCAACCTGACCGCGATCCTGTGCGCCAAGCTGGAGGACCAGCAGGCCAAGGCGGCGCCGGTGCTGAGCCGGATGATCTCGCGCCTGACCACCGGCTCGACCTGGCGGCGCGTGCCGGAGAGCGACGACTTCATCGTCGACAACAACCGCATCAACCTCGCCGCGCCCGACGTCTTCAAGCACGATCCGGTCAACCTGATCCGCATCTTCCGCCTCGCGCAGAAGAACAACCTCGCCTTCCACCCGGATGCGATGCGCGCGGTGACGCGCTCGCTGAACCTGATCAACACCGAGCTGCGCGACGATCCCGAGGCCAACCGGCTGTTCATGGAGATCCTGACCTCCAACGACGCCGAGACCGTGCTGCGGCGGATGAACGAGACCGGCGTGCTCGGCCACTTCATCAGCGCCTTCGGCCGCATCGTCTCCATGATGCAGTTCAACATGTATCATCACTACACGGTCGACGAGCACCTGATCCGCTGCATCGGCTTCCTGCAGGAGATCGAGCGCGGCGGCATCGACGAGTTCACGCTGGCCTCCGACCTGATGCGCAAGATCAGGCCGGAGCACCGCGCCGTCATCTACATCACCGTGCTGCTGCACGACGTCGCCAAGGGCCGCCCCGAGGATCATTCGGTCGCCGGCGCCAGGATCGCGCGCCGGCTATGCCCGCGGCTCGGCTTCAACAATGCCGACACCGAGCTGATCGCCTGGCTGATCGAGGAGCATCTGACGATGTCGACGGTGGCGCAGTCGCGCGACCTGTCGGATCGCAAGACGATCGAGAACTTCGCCGCCGTGGTGCAATCGGTCGAGCAGATGAAGCTGCTGACCATCCTGACCACCGCCGACATCCGCGGCGTCGGCCCGGGCGTCTGGAACGGCTGGAAGGCGCAGCTGCTGCGCACGCTGTACTACGAGACCGAGCCGGTGCTGACCGGCGGCTTCTCCGAGGTCAACCGCGCCAAGCGCATCACCGCGGCGCAGGCCGAATTCCGCAACGCCTTCACCGACTGGCCCGAGGACGAGCTCAATACCTATATCGGCCGGCACTATCCGGCCTACTGGCTCAAGGTCGAGCTGCCGCGCAAGATCCGCCATGCCCGCTTCGTGCGATCGAGCGAGGATGCCGGCCACAAGCTCGCAATCAATGTCGGCTTCGATCCGGCGCGCGGCGTCACCGAGCTCACCATCTTCGCCATGGACCATCCCTGGCTGCTGTCGATCATCGCCGGGGCCTGTGCGTCGGCCGGCGCCAACATCGTCGACGCCCAGATCTACACCACCACCGATGGCCGTGCGCTCGACACCATCGCGATATCAAGGGAATATGAGCGCGACGAGGACGAGGGCCGCCGCGCCACCCGCATCGGCGAGACCATCGAGCAGGTGCTGGAGGGCAAGCTGCGGCTGCCGGACGCCGTGGCGCGGCGCACGACCAGGGGCAAGCAGCACAAGGCGTTCTCGGTCGAGCCGGAGGTCTCCATCAACAATCAATGGTCCGAGCTCTACACCGTCATCGAGGTCTCCGGCCTCGACCGCCCCGGCCTGCTCTATGAGTTGACCACGGCGATCTCGAAGCTGAACCTGAACATCGCCTCGGCCCATGTCGCCACCTTCGGCGAGCGCGCCCGCGACGTGTTCTACGTCACCGATCTCTTGGGCGCGCAGATCAACGCGCCGACCCGGCAGGCGGCGATCAAGAGCGCCCTGCTGCATTTGTTGGCGGGCGAAGACACGGCGGCGCAGCCGGCGGCGTGAGGGGATGTCGAGCGGCATTCAGCCGCTCGGAGATGATCGAGGGACCGGCACCGCCGCTGGTCCCTGCAGGCTTGGGGGAGCCGAACCATGGGACTGATTGCAAACATTGTCGTCGGGCTGATCGGCCTGCTGCACGTCTACATTCTCGTGCTCGAGATGTTTCTCTGGACCAAGCCGGCGGGCTTGAGAGCCTTCAACAACACGCCGGAGCGCGCGGAGCAGACCAAGGTGCTCGGCGCCAATCAGGGCCTGTATAACGGCTTCCTTGCCGCCGGCCTGTTCTGGGGCCTGGCGCACCCGACACCGGCGTTCGGCTTCCAGATCAAGGTGTTCTTCCTGCTCTGCGTGCTGGTCGCGGGGCTCTATGGCGCGGCGACCGCGAGCCGCAAGATCCTGTTCATCCAGAGCGTGCCTGCCACGATCGGCCTCATCCTGGTCTGGCTCGCAGGCTGAGGCGGGCCGCATCTCAATAACCGGTGTCGTCCCGGACAAGCCGTGACGCGCATCCGCGCGTCGCGGCGCCGATCCGGGACCCATAACCCCGGTCAGCGTTCGAGGCACGATCGCCACTCCGAGTCCTCGCCTCACGACCGCCTGTGGCTATGGATCCCGGCTCGGCGCCCAGCCGTCGCTGCGCGACGCCAGGGCTGGGCCGGGACGACACCGGGGTTGTTCAGCCGGCTGGGCCCGCAACAGCGCGTCTCGGCGGAACAGCCGCACCTGCCCCCTCCCCTCGCCTTGCGCTGGCCATCCCGTTCCTCCACACTCCCGCCCAGCGATGGCGCCCCTCGGGCAGACCAGCCGCATAACAATCAGGAGGAACGATAGACCCCATGCGACAGGGAATTTTCCGTTTTGCCGGTGCGGCCGCTCTGGCCGTCACCCTCTCCGTCACGTCAGCCCAGGCCCAGAAGAAATACGATCCCGGCGCCTCCGACTCCGAGATCAAGATCGGCCAGACCGTTCCGTTCTCGGGTCCCGCCTCGGCCTATGCCTCGATCGGCAAGACGCAGGCCGCCTATTTCAACATGATCAACGAGCAGGGCGGCATCAACGGCCGCAAGATCAAGCTCATCCAGTATGACGACGCCTATTCGCCGCCCAAGGCCGTCGAGCAGGTGCGCAAGCTGGTCGAGGACGACGAGGTGCTGCTGACCTTCCAGATCATCGGCACGCCGTCCAATGCCGCCGTCCAGAAATACCTCAACGCCAAGAAGGTGCCGCAGCTGTTCGCGGCGACCGGCGCGACGAAGTTTACCGATCCGAAGAACTTCCCCTGGACCATGGGATACAATCCCAACTACTTCACGGAAGGGCGCATCTACGGCCAGTACATTCTGAAGGAGCATCCCAACGCCAAGATCGGCGTGCTCTATCAGAACGACGATCTCGGCAAGGACTATCTCAACGGCATCAAGGCGGGCCTGGCCGACAAGGCCTCGACGATGATCGTGTCAGAAGCCTCCTACGAAGTCTCCGATCCCACCATCGACTCCCAGCTTCTCAAGCTGAAGGCGGCCGGCGCCGACCTGCTGTTCTCGGCCGCAACGCCGAAGCAGGCGGCGCAGGCGATCAAGAAGCTGCACGAGCTCGACTGGCACCCCGTGCACATCGTCGACATCAACGCGACGTCGGTAGGCGCGGTGCTGCAGCCCGCCGGGCTGGAGGCGTCCAAGGGCGTGATCTCGGTCAATTACGGCAAGGATCCGCTCGACCCGCAGTGGAAGGACGATCCGGGCATGAAGCGCTATTTCGAGTTCATGGCCAAGTATTACCCTGAAGGCGACAAGAACTCGAACTTCAACACCTATGGCTACGGCAATGCGGAGCTGCTGGTGACCATCCTGCGGATGTGCGGCGACAACCTCACCCGCGAGAACGTCATGAAGCAGGCGACGTCGCTGAAGGACGTCGTCGGCGACCTGTCGCTGCCGGGCATGAAGATCAACACCTCGCCGACCGACTACCGCGTCAACAAGCAGCTGCAGATGATGAAGTTCAACGGCGAGCGCTGGGAGCTGTTCGGCCCGATCCTGGAGGACAAGGGCGCGGCGGGTTAGCACCACTCCTCGTCGCACCGGGGCGTCGCGCCAGCGACGAACCCGGAGCCTCGAGATTCCGGGTTCGCTGCTGCGCAGCGCCCCGGAATGACGCGGCAACAACATCACCGGTAAAGGGCTGCGCAACCGCGCAGCCCTTTTGCGTTGCGACACAGCTTGCGCCGGTTGGTCGCTCCAACAGGCGTTGCCTTGTCGACTTGCTTCCTTCACACTCGCGTGCAGCGATGGCGAGATAACAACCAACAAGGATCATCGCAGACATCACGGGAGGGAGGACTTCATGAGAACGTCACTGCTCGGTCTCGTCGGCGCCAAAGCGCGCGCCATCGCATTCACTGCGTCGCTTGCCATCGCGCTTCCCACGGCGGCCTACGCCCAGAAGAAATACGACACCGGCGCCACCGACGCCGAGATCAAGATCGGCCAGACCGTGCCGTTCTCCGGTCCCGCCTCGGCCTATGCCGGCATCGGCAAGACCCAGGCCGCCTACCTCCGGATGATCAACGAGAAGGGCGGCATCAACGGCCGCAAGCTCAATCTCATCCAGTATGACGACGCCTATTCGCCGCCCAAGGCGGTCGAGCAGGTGCGCAAGCTGGTCGAAGGCGACGAGGTGCTGTTCACCTTCCAGATCATCGGCACGCCGTCGAACGCGGCCGTGCAGAAATATCTCAACGCCAAGAAGGTGCCGCAGCTGCTGGCCTCGACCGGCGCCTCGCGCTTCACCGATCCGCAGAACTTCCCGTGGACCATCGCCTACAATCCGAACTACCAGTCGGAGGGGCGGATCTACGCGAAGTACATTCTCGCCAACCATCCCAACGCCAAGATCGGCGTCCTCTACCAGAACGACGACCTCGGCCGCGACTACATCGCCGGGCTCAGAAGCGGTCTCGGCGCCAAGGCCGACACGATGATCGTCTCGGAAGCGTCCTACGAGCTGTCCGACCCGACCGTGGACTCGCAGATCGTCAAGCTGAAGGCATCCGGCGCCGACCTGCTCTACAACGCCTCGACGCCGAAATTCGCGGCGCAGGCGATCAAGAAGCTGGCCGATCTCGCCTGGAAGCCGGTGCACATCCTCGACATCAATGCGAGCCCGGTGTCGGCGACCTTGAAGCCGGCTGGGCTCGACATCTCCAAGGACATCATCAGCACCAATTACGGCAAGGACCCTGCCGACCCGCAGTGGAAGGACGACCCGGGCGTGAAGGCCTATTTCGAGTTCATGGACAAGTATTATCCGGAAGGCGACAAGCTCAACACGGTCAACACCTACGGCTATTCGACGGCGGAGCTGCTGGTGCAGATCCTGCGCCAGTGCGGTGACGACCTCACGCGGGAAAACGTGATGCGGCAGGCCGCCAGCATCAAGGGCTACGTCCCGAGCCTTGCTCTGCCCGGACTGTCGATCAACACCTCGCCGACCGACTTCCGCATCAACAAGCAGATGCAGATGATGCGCTTCAACGGCGAGCGCTGGGAGCTGTTCGGCCCGATCATCGAGGATACGGGGGCGGCTGGGTAGGCCACTCTGCTTCCGCATCCACACTGTCATGCCCCGCGCAGGCGGGGCATCCAGTACGCCGCGGCCTCTCGGGTGATCACAACCGCCTCTGGAATACTGGGTCACCCGCCTTCGCGGGTGACGACACCTGTTGCGATGGCAATCGCCATCGCCTCGCACGGGCGTATCAGTCGCTGCCGAGGCTCGTCAGATCTCGCTGTTTCACGACCCGGTCGATCAGCCCCCAGTCCAGCCCCTCGTCCGCCGTCATGAAGTGATCGCGGTCGAGCGTGCGCTCGACATCCTCATAGCTGCGTCCGCAATGCTCGGCATAGAGCCGGATCATACGGCGCTTGGTCTGCTCCATCTCCCTGGCGTGGATCATGATGTCGGAGGCCTGGCCCTGAAAGCCGCCGAGCGGCTGGTGGACGTGAAGGCTGGCATTGGGCAGCGCCGTGCGCTCGCCCGGCTCGCCGGCCATCAGCAGGAACGAGCCCATCGACCGCGCCGTTCCCATGCACAGCGTGTGCACCGGCGCCCTGACGAACTGCATCGTGTCGTACATCGCGAGCCCGCTGGTGACCACGCCACCGGGCGAATTGATGTAGAGATGGATCGGCCGCTTGGGGTTCTCCGCTTCGAGAAACAGGAGCTGCGCGCAGACCAGCGCGGACACGGTGTCGTTGACCTCGCCGTTGAGGAACACGATTCGCTCGCGTAGCAGCCGCGAATAGATGTCGAAGGATCGCTCTCCCCTGCTCGACTGCTCGATGACCATGGGGACGAGTTGCATCGTGTCGCGCATGCGCGAGCTCCCGTTCGGTGAGTGGTGGAGTGAAGCGTCAGGCCGCGCGCATCAGGCAGCGCGCATTGCTGTTGGCCGCCGGAGGCATCCGCAGCAGCAGCATCGTCGCGGGCAGCCCGTGGATGATCCGGAGCCGCGTGCCGCCGTCGTCCCTGGGCATGACCTGGAACGTCACGATGCTTTCCAGGAAGGGCGGCTCGTCGTCGCGCATGCGGTAGCGGACCTCTTCGCCCGGCGTCGAGGAGATCGGCGCGGCGTCGGCCAGGTCGCCTGACGGCAACCAGCTATCGCGCAGCGCCGGGATGCTGATGGCGCGCCAGACCTTCTCCGGCGGCGCGTCGAGATCGTAGTCGAGAACGAGTTCGTCGCCCTGCGGATCAGCCTTGGTCTGGGTCATTGGTCCATGTCCTTCAGCAAGGTTTTCAGCGCATCGACGCGTGACGGCCAGTAGGCGCGATACTTCGCCAGCCAGCGCGCGATCAGCGCCAGGCCGTCGGGATCGACCTCGTAGTTGACGAAGCGGCCCTGGCGCTGTTCGCGCACCAGGCCGGCGTTGCGAAGCACAGCCAGATGCTGCGACATCGCCGGCTGGCTGATCGTCATGCCCTCGCGCAGCGCGCTCGCATTCATGCGGCCAGCCGCGAGCTTCTCGAAGATCACGTAGCGCGTCGGATCGGCCAGAGCTTTGAAGATGTCACTCTCGATCATGGCGAGACATAAGCATAGACTTATGTGATGCGCAAGCGCTGGAAGCGTTGATGGTAGGCACTCACGATCGCCACCCGCCGCTGTGCTCCCTCCCCCCTTGTGGGGGAGGGTCGGGGAGGGGGGTGCTCCGGGCGACCGTCTTCGTGGCTACCCCCCTCCCTAGCCCTCCCCCACAAGGGGGGAGGGAACGTACCGTTCGGGCGGCCAGCATCGGCGGTCTACACGACGACAACGAACTACACCGGCACCTCGCCAAAGTTCTTCCCGATCGGCAGCACCGCGTGACGGATCAGCCGCGAATCCTCCACCGCCGCCTGCCTATGCTTCACCGCCTCGCGGTAGACCGGATCGCGGATCATCTCGACGAAGGCCTGCACGCTCGGATATTCCGCGATGAAGCAGTGGTCCCAGCGCTCCGTTTGCGGGCCGATCAGCATCAGCTCGAAGCGGCCCTGCCAGACGATGCGGCCGCCGAGGCGCTCGAACACCGCGCCGCTTTCGCGGCCATAGGCGGCATAGGCTTCCGCGCCGCTGACCTTGCGGCCGTCCGGATAGGCCGCCTCCTTGCGCAGCCGCACCAGATTCAGCATGTGGATCGGCCCGGGCCGATCGTTGTCGCGAAACTGCGCGAACACCTCCTTGGTGGGATCGATATGGCCCATCAGCTTCCTCGCTTTTCGTTGTTTACCTTGGGTTAACCATAACGCGGCGTTGAAGGCGGGGAACTCCTAATCGCGCGTTAAGCTCTTCCTAACTGCCCCTTAAACTCCGGACATTACCGTGGTCGGACGACAGGGCTCGGGTTGCGTATGGCGCGGGGACGGAAACAGGGCGGCGGCGGACGCAAGGAGCCGCGATTCGGCCTTGCGGCGGCGATGGCCGATCTGCGCCTCGACCCCAAGGACCGTATTCCAGCCAGCGCGGACGCCCCGAAAAAATCCGCTGCGAAGAAGAAGCCGGTCGAGCCGGATGACGACGAGCCGGTGCGCGAGCCGAAGGCCCGCTCGGCCAAGGCTGCGCCGGCCAAGCCGAAGGCGAGCGGCGGCAAGTCGCGCTGGGGTTTCTCGATCGGACGTCTGGCGTATTGGAGCGTGGTCTGCGGCTTGTGGGGCGTGATCGCGCTGATCGGCGTCGTGATCTGGGCGGGCGCGCATCTGCCGCCGATCCAGTCGCTGGAGATTCCGAAGCGCCCGCCGACCATCGAGATCGTGGGCTATGACGGCACAATGCTGGCGCAGCGCGGCGAGATGGCCGGCGCCAATGTCGCGCTGAAGGACCTGCCGCCCTATCTGCCGAAGGCGTTCATCGCCATCGAGGACCGCCGCTTCTACCAGCATTTCGGCATCGATCCGATCGGCATCGCCCGCGCGGTCGTTGCCAACATCCTGCATCGCGGCGTGTCGCAGGGCGGCTCGACCCTGACGCAGCAGCTCGCCAAGAACCTGTTCCTGACCCAGGAGCGCACGCTCGCCCGCAAGCTGCAGGAGGCGGAGCTGGCGCTGTGGCTCGAGCGCAAGTACTCCAAGCGCGAGATCCTGGAGCTGTATCTCAACCGGGTCTATTTCGGGTCCGGCGCCTATGGCGTCGAAGCCGCGGCGCAGCGCTATTTCGGCAAGTCGGCGCGACAGGTGACGGTCGGCGAGGCCGCGATGTTGGCAGGCCTCGTCAAGTCGCCGTCGCGGCTGGCGCCGAACCGCAATCCGGAGGGGGCCGCCAAGCGTGCCCAGACGGTGCTCGCGGCGATGGCCGAGGCCAGGTTCATCACGGAGGCCCAGGCGCAGGCCCAGATCGCACATCCCTCCGTTGCGGTGAAGCCCGCTGGCGCCGGCACCGTCAACTACGTCGCCGACTGGATCGGCGAGGTGCTCGACGATCTCGTCGGCCAGGTCGAGGAGTCGATCGTGGTGGAGACCACGATCGATCCGAAGCTGCAGAGCGTGGCGGAGGCCGCCATCATCGACGAGCTCGCGGCCAAGAGCGTGAAGTTCAACGTCAGCCAGGGCGCGCTGGTGGCGATGACGCCCGACGGAGCGGTGCGCGCCATGGTCGGCGGGCGGAACTACTCAGACAGCCAATTCAACCGCGCCGTGACTGCGAGGCGTCAGCCCGGCTCGGCGTTCAAACCGTTCGTCTATCTGACTGGGATCGAGCAGGGCCTGACTCCGGATACGATCCGGCAGGACGCGCCGCTCGACCTCAAGGGCTGGCGGCCGGAGAACTACACGCGCGAATATTTCGGCCCGGTGACCCTGACCCAGGCGCTGGCGATGTCGCTCAACACGGTCGCTGTCAGGGTCGGTCTCGAGGTCGGGCCGAAAAACGTGGTGCGCACCGCGCATCGCCTGGGCATCGCATCCAAGCTCGATCCGAACCCGTCGATCGCGCTCGGCACCTCCGAGGTGTCGATGATCGAGCTGGTCGGCGCCTATGCCCCCTTCTCCAATGGCGGATTGAGCGTGTCGCCGCATGTGGTGACGCGGATCAGGACGCTCGACGGCAAGCTGCTCTACATGCGCCAGACCGAGCAGCCGGCGCAGGTGATCGAGCCGCGCAACGCGGCGATGATGAACCAGATGATGCAGGAGACGCTGATCTCGGGCACCGCCAAGAAGGCGGAGATCCCGGGCTGGGTCGCCGCCGGCAAGACCGGCACCAGCCAGGATTTCCGCGACGCCTGGTTCATCGGCTACACGGCGCATCTCGTCACCGGCGTCTGGCTCGGCAATGACGACAACTCGCCGACCAAGAAGGCCACCGGCGGCGGCCTGCCGGTCGAGGTCTGGACCCGGTTCATGCGCGCAGCACACCAGGGCGTGCCCGTCGCGTCGCTGCCGAACGCACAGGGCTCGGGCCTGGTCCCGACCCTGGCGCAGATCGCCTCGCAGATTACGGCGCCGACCGCCCCTGCCCCCAATGCCGCCTATGCACCGCGAACGGCGGCGCCGAGCCCGGCCCGCAGCAATGTGCGCCCGGAGCCTGCCGCCGGGCTCGACGGCTGGCTGGTGGATCGCCTGTTTGGCGGGCAGCGGTGAGCTGATCGGACTTGAGCTCAGCCGAGCGAGTTGAGCGGAGCTGACCGCGCCACACCGTCATTCCGGGGCAAGGCCGCAGGCCTTGAACCCGAAATCTCGAGATTGGCTGGCGTTCTTTTTTAACAAGCTCGGGATTCCGGACTCAATCGCCAACGCGCTCGCGCGCGTTGCCGATTGCCCCGGAATGACGGTCGAGGCGGGATGTCTGGCGCTTCGAACGCAACGCGGGTTGCGCGCCCGCGGACAGAATGAAACCGGGCCGATCAGCCCGCCGCGGCAGCCGGCCGCTTCGCGGTTTCAGCCGCAGCGGTCCCCGCGGCCTGCGCAAGCGCCCGTCCGACCTGCCGCAACATCAGGCTCGCCCGGTGGGCGCTGTAGTCCAGAAGCCAGCGGCTGAAGGCGCTGGCGGCCATCGGGCGCGCGAACAGGAAACCCTGCATCGCGTCGCAGCCGAGCTCGGCGAGCAGCTTGCGCTGCGGCTCGGTTTCGACGCCCTCGGCGACGACGGCGACGTCGAGGCTCTGGCCGACCCGCACCACCGCGGTCACGATCGCCCGGGTGCCGCTGTCGTTTTCGAAATCGCGCATGAAGCTGCGGTCGATCTTGAGCTCGTCGATCGGCAGCTGCGCCAGCCGGCTGAGGCTGGAATAGCCGGTGCCGAAATCGTCGAGCGACAGCCCGACGCCCATGTTGCGCAGCTCGTTCATGGTGGCGATGACGGTGGCGCGCTCGTTGAGGATGACGCCCTCGGTGATCTCCAGCATCAGCATCTTTGCCGGCAGATCGTTGGCGGCCAGGATCTGCGCCACCATCGCCGCCAGGTTGACGTTCTGGAAGTTGATCGGCGACAGGTTCACCGAGATGCAGGGGATGTCGAGACCGGCGCGGCGCCACGACGCCATCTGCTGGCAGGCCGTCTTGATCGACCACACGCCGATCTGCTCGATCAGGCCGCATTCCTCGGCGAGCGGGATGAACTTGGCGGGCGAGACCTCGCCCAGCACCGGATCGTGCCAGCGCGCCAGCGCCTCCACGCCGTGGATCGCGCCATCGCGGGTACGGATCTGCGGCTGATAGTGCAGGGTCAGGGCTTCGCTGGCGATCGCCTCGCGCAGCGCGGTCGAATGCATCAGCCGCTCTTCGGCAAGCTTGTCGATATCGGCGCTGAAGAAGCGATAGGTGGCGCGACCGCCGCGCTTGGCCTTGTACATCGCCTGATCGGCCTGCTTGATCAGGGTCTCGATGTCCTTGGCATTGTCAGGATAGAGGCTGAGCCCCATGCTCGCCGACATCGGCACCTGCCGCTTGCCGATCGTGAGTGGCATCGCCAGCGCGGCCGTGATGCGCGCCGCCGCCAGCGATGCTTCGAGGGGATCGCGGTTCTGGAGCACGATGACGAACTCGTCGCCGCCGAGGCGGCCCAGCATGTCGCCGGGGCGGATCTGCGCCCGCAGCCGGTTGGCAAAGCCCACCAGGAACTCGTCGCCGGCGGCATGGCCCAGCGTGTCGTTGACGTCCTTGAAATTGTCGGCGTCGAGGAACGCGACCGCGAGATGGCTGCCCTCCGGGCAGGCCTTGATCGCCTCGGCGATCATCGAGGGAATCCGGGCACGGTTGGGCAGGCCCGTCAGCATGTCGTGATAGGCGACCTGCGAGATCGTCGAGCGGACCTCCTGGCGCTCGATGGCGAGCGAGCCCAGCTGGACGCAGGCCTGCACGATCTGCTCGTGCCATGGGCTCGGACCGCGGCATTCGCGGAAATAGAACGCGAAGGTGCCGATGACGCGGCCATCCTTGCCCTGGATCGGGGTCGACCAGCACGCATGCAGGCCGGCACCGAGCGGGCCGGCCTTGTAGGGCTGCCAGCGCGGGTCGGCGTCGATGTCACGCGCCAGCACCGGCTGACACAGATAGGCGGCGGTGCCGCAGGAGCCGACCTCGGGGCCGATCGCAACGCCGTCGAGACTGGCGGAATAGGCCGGCGGCAGGCTGGGGCCGCCGAGCGGATGCACGCGGCCGTCGGAATCGACATGCAGGATCGAGCAGACCACATCGGGGGCGAGCTTCTCGACCTGGCGGCACAGCTCGTCGGCGATGGTTGTGATCGACACGTCGGACGCCAGCGACGACATGATCAGCTGCTGCAGCGAGCGGAGCTGCTTGGTCTCCCGGATATCGCTGAGCAGGCCGACCAGATATTTGACCTTGCCCTGACGGTTCCGGTGCGCCTTGACATGGGCCGTCGTCCAGATCTCGTGGCCGGCCTTGTCGTAGATCAGTAGGTCTTCCTCGACGCCCTGGTCGTCGAGAATGCACTGTTTCAGGCGCTCGACGATCGCGGGGTCGGTGCAAGGGCCGACCAGGAGCTTTTCGACCTCCTGCCCCAGCGCCTCCTCGGCGGAATAGCCGAAGATGCCGGCGAAGGCGGCGTTGGTGTAGAGGATATTCAGGTTGTGGTCGGCCACGACCACGGCACGGTTGCTGCGGTCGGCCACCGACGACATCAGCGCGTCGCGTTCGCGCAATCGGAGCTCGGTGGTGACATCACGCATCAGCAGCAGCGCGCGCGCCGGCGCGAGATCGGACGAGAGGTCGTAGCGGTGCAGCTGGATGCGGCTGCGCGAGCCGTCCGGATGGCGGATCGTCAGCTCGCAGGCAAAATCGGGCTCGTCGTGTGCGGCCTGGATCTCCGCCGCTGCATCGCCCGTCGCGTCGTCCGGCGACGGTGCGGGCATGACCTGCTCGGGCAAGCCGAGATTCGTGAACTCAGCACCGACCAGGCCGGCGAGGTCGCGCCGCAGCAGCGCGGCGGCAGCCTTGTTGGCGCGGTGGACACGGCCGTGCATGTCGAGAAAGAGCATCGCTTCGGAGGCACGATCGAGCGCGGCCGAGAGCAGTGGCACAGACGCGGCCGGTTGGAACTCGCTTGCAAGCATCGTTCGATTCAAGGCGCACTGCACGTTTCGAGAGAAACGATCAGCGCTGGGTTGCAGCGAACGACCCGGCTGCTGCTGGGACGTCACCTTGGGGGTTGATCAAGGTCGAATCTGGCGACGTCGTCGTTACAGCCACGTTAAAGCGCTGCCGAATCGGGCGATATCCTCCGGTTGCAAGCGAGGAGGCTTAAGAAATCGATAGCTGGCGGACTGCTTCTGCGACGATCGCGGAACTCAAAACAATGGCCCGGGACCAGGAGGCCGGGCCATTGTCGTCTTCGACCGCCGATCGTCCGTTAGCTCAGTCCTCGACGCCGTAGCGATGCAGATCATTGCCGCAGGTGTCGAGCCACTTCTTGGCGCGCTCGACCGAGGAGCAGATCTTGCCGCACACCTTCCAGAACCGCGGCGAGTGGTTCATCTCGATCAGATGCGCGACCTCGTGCGCCGCGAGATAGTCGAGCACGAAAGGCGGCGCCAGGATCAGGCGCCACGAGAACGACAGCGAGCCAGCCGAGGTGCACGAGCCCCAGCGGCTCGACTGGTCGCGGATCGACAGCCGCTTCACCTTGACGCCGAGCTGATCGGCATAGGCGTCCGACGCCTTCTGCAGGTCGCGCCGCGCTTCGCGCTTGAGGAAGTCGAGCACGCGACGCTCGGTGTGCTCGATCCCGCCGGCCACGCAGAGGATCTTCTCGCCACTGTCTCGAGTCTCGGTCCAAACCGTGCCGCGCTCGCCGGCGCGGTGCACGATCTTGTGCGGCACCCCGCGCAGCGGCACCAAGGTGCCCGGCAGGAAAGGTGCTGCCTTCGGCAGACGGCCGAGACGCGCCGCGATCCACGCGCCGTGACGCTGCGCGAAGTCCTTCGCCTCGATGATCGTGCCGCGCGGAGGCATCGTGAGGATCGCTTCGCGATCCGACGGATGAATTCTCAGGGTATAACGTCGCGCACGACGGTGACGCCGCAATCTAATCGAGTAGATTTGCGAGCCGTGCTTGACGAGAAGACGCGAGGGTTCGGCGGGCCGCCGATAGAGTAGCGCGCGAGTGGCCATTTCTGTCAGTCCGGGAGGGAAGAACTCGCCCGGATTTTGCCATATCCACCGCCAGGGAAAGCGCTCGGCGCAAAAACAAATCATTTGCCCAACATACAGGGGCTCGGCGGGTTCCGCACCCCAGAGATTGGGCCTCTGAGGTCGCCCATAGAGTGAATTCAGATTCAGAAGCGTCGCTCAAGAAGCGACGCCACATTCACTGCTTGAGTCACTCCGGATTTCAGGTTTTCGAAGTCTCTTCAAAGAGTTAACGCGCAGTCGGATTCGACTGCGCGAAATTCCTCCCTCGACGCTATTCAGCAGCAATCGCGAGCAGCGACTTCGGATCGGCCGCGGACAACATGAAGTCGTTGATGCGCGGCACGATCTCCGACTTGAATCGCGAGCCGTTGAACACGCCGTAATGTCCGACACCCGGTTGCACGTAGTGAACCCGGCGATGATCCGGGATCGACGAGCACAAACCATGCGTCGCTTCGGTCTGGCCAAGACCGGAGATGTCGTCCTTCTCGCCTTCGACTGTCATGAGCGCGACGCGCGTGACCTTCGACGGATCGACCAGCACGCCGCGATGGGTCATCTCGCCCTTCGGCAGCGCGTGACGGATGAACACCGTCTCGACCGTCTGCAAATAATATTCCGCAGCCAGATCCATGACCGCGAGATACTCGTCGTAGAAGTCGCGATGCTTGTCGACCTGATCGCCGTCGCCCTTCACCAGGTTTGCGAACAGCGCCTTGTGGGCGTCGACGTGGCGGTCCAGGTTCATGCTGATGAAGCCGTTCAGCTGCAGGAAGCCCGGATAGACGTCGCGCATGACGCCGGGATGCGGGAACGGCACCTTGGTGATGACGTGGTTGCGGAACCAATCGATGCCGCGCTCCTGGGCAAGGTTGTTCACGCCGGTCGGGTTACGCCGCGTATCGATCGGACCGCCCATCAGGGTCATCGAAATCGGTGCGAACGGATCGCGCTCGGCCTCCATCACCGACACTGCGGCCAGCACCGGCACCGCCGGCTGGCACACCGCCATCACGTGCATGTTGGTGCCGAGGAAGCGCAGCATCTCGATGACGTAGTCGATATAATCATCCAGATCGAAGCGGCCCTCGGCCAGCGGCACCATGCGGGCATCGGCCCAGTCGGTGATGTAGACCTCGTGGGTCGGCAGGAACGCCTCGACCGTGCCGCGAAGCAAGGTCGCGTAATGGCCGGACATCGGCGCCACGATCAGCAGCCGCGGCTGCGGCGCACGCAGCGGGCGGGTCAGCTTGCGGTCGAAATACAGCAGGCGGCAGAACGGCTTTTCCCAGATCGCGCGGACCTCGACCGGGGTCCGGATGCCGTTGACCTCGGTTTCGTCGAGACCCCATTCGGGCTTGCCGTAGCGGCGCGTGGTGCGCTCGAACAGCTCGCAGGCTGCCGCGATCGACTTGCCCATCTCGGTGTGCGCCCACGGATTGAGCGGGTTCTGAAACAGGATCTTGGTGGCGTCGGTGACAGCGCGCGCCGGATTGAGCGAGGCATGCGCCATTTCGTACATCCAGTACATCGGCGTCGTCAGGACCGGACTGCCTTCCGACGCCAGGGGCGGTGCACCGCCAAACTCACCTATCGGCATTCTCGTTCAACCCTCTCTGCAACGCAGCATACTGCCGAATGCGCAATTAAGCGTCAATGCGGTGTGTTACGAGTTGGTGCCTCAAAGCTACGAAATGAGCCCGAAAATCCACGGGAAAACGCAATTATTCACCCGATGACAGCAGCGAGCCGGCACGGCGCGCGCTGCGCAACAGGGCAATGAATGCCGCAAACGACGCCAATAGCAGGGCGGCATTGAGCCCGACCGCGGTCAGCATCAGGTCGGTCCGAAAGACGTGATCGCTCAGGAGCGCGCGCATGCCCTCGAACACGTAAGTCGGCGGCAGCGACCAGGCGATCAGCTGCAGCCAGTGCGGCAGCACCTGCACCGGATAATACACGCAGGCCAGCGGCATCAGCGCGAACATCAGGGTCCAGACGATGCTCTCGGCACCCAGCCCGTTGCGCAGCACCAGCCCCGACACGAAGATGCCGACCGCCCAGGAGGTGAAGATCAGGTTGCAGAAGAACGCGATCAGCGGCAGGCCGAGGCTGTAAAAGTTGAAGTCGAAGAACCACACCGCGATCAGGGTCATCGGGATGATGCCGATGGCGAGCCGGACCAGGCTCATCGTCATCAGCGCCAGCAGGAATTCGATCGGGGTCAGCGGGCTCATCATCAGGTTGCCGATGTTGCGCGCCCACATCTCCTCCAGGAACGAGATCGAGAAGCCGAGCTGGCCGCGGAACAGGATGTCCCACAGGATCACGGCGCCGATCAGCGTGCCGCCGGCGCGGGCGAAGAACCCGGCATTGGAGGCGATGTAGGTCTGCAGGAAGCCCCAGGTGATGATCTGCAAGGTCGGCCAGTACATCAGCTCCAGCAGCCGCGGCCAGGACGAGAGCAGGAGATACCAGTAGCGCAGGACCATCGCGCCGATCCGATGCGGGGCGATGCGCAGAGACAGGTCGTTCATTGTGCCGCCTCCCGGTCGCGGCCGCGGGCGACATCGAGGAACACCTCCTCCAGGGTCGCACGGTTGTAGCGCGCCATGATCTGCGCGGGGCTGTCGTCGTCCTCGATCCGGCCGCGCTTCATGATGATGACCCGGTCGCACAGGCGCTCGACCTCGAGCATGTTGTGCGAGGCGAGCAGGATGGTGGCGCCGCGGCGCCGGCGATAGCGCTCGAGGTGGCCGCGCACCCAGTCGGCGGTGTCGGGATCGAGCGACGCCGTCGGCTCGTCCAGCAGCAGCAGCTCGGGATCGTTGATCAGCGCCTTGGCCAGCGCCACGCGCGTCTTCTGGCCGGCTGACAGCTTGCCGCTGGCGCGATCGATGAAATCGGTCAGGTCGAGTTGCGCGGCGAGCTCGGCGATCCGCTCCTTGAGATGATCGACCGCATAGAGCCGGCCGAAGATGGTGAGGTTCTGCCGCACCGTGAGCCGCATCGGCATGTCGACATAGGGGCTCTCGAAATTCATCCGTCCGAGCACGGCGGCGGCCTCGTCCGGCATCTTGTGGCCGAGCACCTCGACGGTGCCCGAGGTCGGCTCCACCAGGCCCATGATCATCGCGATCGTCGTGGTCTTGCCGGCGCCGTTGCCGCCGAGCAGCCCGGTGATGCTGCCACGTCGGATCGCGAACGAGATGCCGTCGACGGCGGTTGCCGTCTTGTAGATCTTGGTCAAGCGCGCCACGGCGATCGCAGCCGAGCCTGAACCGGCGTCGAGGGAGGCGATCGGCGCTGCGTCATCATGCGTCATGGGTCACGTCATTGAGGCATTGTGCCGCAAACCGCAACAGGCCACCAAAGGTCGGCCCGATTTGTCGCCACGCCCCGACGGCATTAAGTTCCGAGCCATGACCGACGCCCTGATCATCGACACGCCCGACACCGACTATCGCCATCCGCGCCAGCGCGTCCGGCTCGACACCATCCTGCGACTGCGCTGGCTGGCGGCGCTCGGACAGCTCAGCGCGATCTTCATCGTCGTGCAGGGACTGGAGTTCGATCTGCCGGTCGTGCCCTGCCTTGCCGTGATCAGCATCTCCGCGCTGCTCAATCTCGGCCTGCAGATCGCCTTCAACCCGATGCAGCTGCTCGAGCCGCACCATGCCGGCGGCCTGCTCGCGCTCAACATCGTTGAGCTGACCGTGCTGCTTTATCTCACCGGCGGGCTGGAGAACCCGTTCTCCTACATGTTCCTGGCGCCGGTGCTGATCGCGGCGACCGCCCTGCCCGTGCGCATGACGATCATGCTCGGACTGCTCGCGGTCGCCTGCGCCACCGCGCTGTTCTTCATGCATCTGCCGCTGCCCTGGGAGGGCGAGGAGCCGCTGATCTTCCCGCCGATCTACCTGTTCGGCGTCTGGCTTTCGATCGCGCTCGCGATCGGTGTCACCAGCCTCTATGCATTCCAGGTCACCGAGGAGGCGCGCAAGCTGTCGGACGCGCTGGCCGCCACCGAGCTGGTGCTGGCGCGCGAGCAGCATCTCACCCAGCTCGACGGCCTCGCCGCCGCGGCCGCGCACGAGCTCGGCACGCCGCTCGCGACCATCGTGCTGATCTCGCGCGAGCTGGAGCGCGCGCTGCAGGACAACAGCCAGGTCACCTCCGACATCAAGACCCTGCGCGAGCAGGCGCAGCGCTGCCGCGACATTCTCGGCAAGATCACCCAGCTGTCGTCGATCGGCTCGATGTACGACCGCATGAAGCTGTCGACCCTGATCGAGGAGACGGTCGCTCCGCATCGCGACTTCGGCGTCGACATCAAGGTGCGCGTGGCCGTCGCGGCGTCCAAGGAGCCGGTCGGCTCGCGCAATCCGGCCATCCTCTATGGCGTCGGCAACATCCTGGAGAATGCGGTCGACTTCGCCCGCAATGCCGTCGAGGTGAACGCCTGGTGGAACAACGAGACCGTCGAACTGGTGATCTCCGACGACGGCCCGGGTTTCGCGCCCGACATCCTCAAGCGCATCGGCGAGCCGTATCTGTCCCGGCGGCGCAGCGCCGAGGACGGCCAGGGCGGCAACCAGGGCGGCGGCCTCGGGCTGGGCGTGTTCATCGCCCGCACGTTGCTGGAGCGGACCGGCGCCAAGGTCTCGTTTACCAACCGTACCTTTCCGGACCATGGCGCCGTGGTCCAGATCGTCTGGCCGCGGCGGCGTTTCGAGGCCAGCGAGGATGGCGAGGAGGCCGAGCCGGAGTAGCTGAACCATCGGGGCTGACGGCTGGCATACGGAACACCGGGAGAGCCGCCCGAACGCGCGGCGTCACGCCGCAGACTGCGGCATCCCGCGATCTTGGCAGCGAGCCATGCAGGGCCCATATGTCACCTATGACAGATCGTCTCGCAACATCGAGCCTTCTTCTCAAGGATATGACCGTGGGCGCCATCGCCGAACTGACGAACCACCCGGACCGCTCTCTCCTGATCGTCGAGGACGACAAGCCGTTCCTGGAGCGGCTATCGCGCGCCATGGAGACTCGCGGCTTTACCGTCACCTCCTGCGAGAGCGTCGCGGAAGGCATCTCGCAGATCGGCAAGTCGGCGCCGGCGTTCGCAGTGGTCGACCTTCGACTGGGCGACGGCAACGGCCTGGACGTGGTGTCGGCGCTGAAGCGCAAGCGGCCCGAAGCCCGCGCCATCGTGCTCACCGGCTACGGCAACATCGCCACTGCGGTGACCGCGGTGAAGATGGGCGCCGTCGACTATCTGGCGAAGCCCGCCGACGCGGATGACGTCGTGGCCGCGCTGCTGGCGACCACCAGCGAGAAGTCCGAACTACCGTCGAACCCGATGTCGGCCGATCGCGTGCGCTGGGAGCACATCCAGCGCATCTACGAGATGTGCAACCGCAACGTCTCCGAGACCGCGCGCCGCCTCAACATGCACCGCCGCACCCTGCAGCGCATCCTGGCGAAGCGCGCGCCGAAATAGGCGGACGGCGTACCCCTTAGTGCGATTTCACGAACGCCTGCAGCGCATGGAACACCGTGCGCCGCTGGTTTCGACTGCACCAGTTTCGCATCCAGCTGTCCATCTCGGTCAAATCGAGCTTGATCTGCCGGCCCTCGTCGCCGCGCCCGGCGTTGACGGCCGAGACATAGCCCATCATCCATTGCTGATATTTCGAGATGCTGTTGACATAGGGGCCGTCGGGATTGCCGATGGCCTTGTAGGTGCCGGGCGGCTGCTCCTCGGCGGCGGCAATGAAGCGCTCGCAGGAATCGGCGCCGACGCCGAGAACGTAGAACGCCACCTCCTCCGCGCGGACTCCGGTCGCGAAGAGCAGTGTCAGCGCCAAGACCACCCGTCGCATCTGTCGTCCCTGTCCGCACCCCTGGGCTGGATACCGCTCGAGCCTTAAAAATGTTCCGGCATGTTGCGCCCCATGCGGGGCAATTGTCGGGCAGAGCCGGGGAAATTGGCAGGAGGCCGGAACGAGCGGATGCTGTCGCGCGCCGGCAACAGTCCTGAATCGGGCGCGGGCAGGTTCACAGTTGGATCTGGAAGGCACCACGATGCGCCGGCCCGACGTCAACTCTCCCCCGTCAGCCTGGAGAAGTCGGCCAGGACGGCAGCGATCAGCTCCCGATGCCTGGTATCCTGTTCCGCAAGGCTTGCGGCGTAGATGTTCAGGAGATAGCGCGCCTTCGCAGCGGCTTCCGGCCACGACGTGGCCGCGTTGGCGAGCAGGTGCTGCTCGAGAACAGCCTGCCGCTCGCGCAGCTCCCGCGCATGACTTTCGGCCTCTGCCAACGCGCGACGGAGGTCCACGGCCTTCTGCGCGCTCATCCCGCGGTGCCTGTCGAGATCGAGCGGCTCGTCAGTCATCCGACGCACTCGCGTCGACACGTTGCGCGTCTGCGAGATCGACCGAGCTTATGGACAGCATCTCGACGGCAGCAGAGCGCGAACCGGCGACCGGGACCATCATCATCGTCGCAACACGGCGGTAGGCAGCAAAGGACAATCCCTCGATCAGCTCCTCGTCCGTGACCACCTCGTAGGTGCCCTCGGGCAAGAGACGCTCGATGCTCCTGATCCGGAACGGGTGTTTGAAGGTGACGAATTCGCGCCGCGAGCGGATGCTCATCTGCGCCTACCTTTCGCAACGGCTTCGCCGTCGCTGTCGCGACTTTGAGGTTCTTCAAAGCATGCGCCTTGCGGCCGGCAATAGCCACCGCTTTCTCATCAGCACGACGTGATGAGCGGCCTGGCGTCATCGGACCGTGCCGCTGCGCTTTGGTGCTCGCTATTGCAGAAGTCAGGGTGTATCAATGGTGATCACCGCCATTCCGACGGCATTCACCGGTGACTGAGGGTCACGAGCGCTCCCGCCGCAAACCATGCGAGGGGTAGCCAATGCCGCAGTTTCGTCTGAGCGAGTGGATCGTTCCACCCATTGTCGTGCCGCTTCTGCTGATCCTTCTCGCGCTCGCAGTTGCCGCGCTGCATTCGTAGATCCGACCACCACGACTCCCGCATCGGCAACCGGTGGACGACGACCGGCAGTGGCGCCGCGCACGCAGGATCGACGGGGTGCTCGTCCGATACGTTGAACCAGATCCAACCCGAGTCGAGGAGACCGACATGGCCAAAGGTCAGCAAAAAGGCAATCGCGAAGCCAAGAAGCCCAAGAAGGAAAAGCCCAAGAGCATTGCTGCAGCGCCGAGCCAAAAGGCCGGAGCATGGCAGTCGGATTTTTCCAGCGATAAGAAGAAGCGCTAGGGGATTTCCGGTCTCATCAGTCTGGATCGTCTCCCGCACGCAAGTCCGCACGCAATGCAATGCCGATGCGGCGGACCGTACTCGATAGTCCAAAGGACAGAACATGGCGCGCGAAACGATCTATGTCGTTCAGGCGTTCAGCGCCGGCCGGGGCGGACGCGCGAAAGCCGAGACGCCGATCGCCTGCAAGACGAAAGCAGGCGCGCTCCGGACTGCGGAACGGCTGGTGTCCAGCAAGGCCGGCGTCGTCGCCTTCTCATCCTCGGGAGATCCCGACATGGGTGACTATGACGATGAGCCGACGGTCTTCTTCCGCCACGGCGAGTTGCCGTCGGCCTTCGATTGAGATGCGCGCAACCCCTTTGTCGCCGGCGACCATTGCCGAACGACGCCCCTTGGATGACGTCCGCCGTCACCGCGGTGTCCTCCGAACCTGATCGGTCACACACATGATTGAGTTTCCAAATCACAGCCGCTCTTATGATCGCACGCGACGTGCCGTACGGTTCTGGGGCTATGACAGCGCGATGGAAGCGTCGTTCTTCGTCGACGAGGGTGCGTTGAGACGCCTTCAACCCGACACCCGTCCCGACGAGTCGGGCTTTCTGACCGCATTCGATTCCAACCGCGAGCGGATCTGCGCCGCCGCCGCCCGGCTCTATGTCCGCGGCAGCCGGGGCTCCTACGATCTCGTCGCCGCCAATTTCTGACGGCGATGCCGGCTGGCGCCCAATCCGCAAGGCCGGCGTGATGCGGATAGGCTCTCAGCGATGCTGATGTCTCTCATCTCGAGAGTCGTGACCTGACGGAGCCTGCATCACCTCCCTAGGCGGGGAACCACCGTCCAGGAGAGCCTAGTTGAGGATTCTCTAGAGGTCCGCGTGGCCCTGTGGGTCGATCAGCCGGTTGATCCGCTGCGCCGCCGCGAGCCCGAAGCGCACCGTCATCAGCTTGCGCGTCGCCGCCGGCAATCGGTGCTCGGGCGCCTCGCAATGCAGGTGGGCGCCATAGGCATCGGCGACGATCAGGCCGGTGTCCCGCGGAAAGATCTCGCACGGCAGATCCTGCGTGAAGGCGAAGAACAGCCGGTCGCAATGGGCACGGTAGTCCTCCCATTTGTGATCCGCGCGCAGATCCTCGACCGACGACTTGATCTCGACGATCCAGATCTCGCCGCGCTCGTTCAGCGCCACCAGGTCGGCGCGACGGCCCGACGGCAGCGGCAGCTCGCTGATGGTGGCAAAGCCGAGCGAGCGCAGCAGGCGCGAGGTGCCGCGCGCGATTGCCAGCGCCGTCTCCGATTGGCGGCGGTCGATGGGAACGAGGCTGACCCTGGCGGCGGACGATTCCATTGCCGCAGCATAGCCGATTCCAGGCGTCTCCCAAGCGCGCTGATCACGGGAACCGGAACCTGACGCCGGCCTTCCGCTTAACAAGCGGCCGCCGGCCGGGCGGCGCAACGAGGCGCCGTCCATGATCGACGATCTCTGGTACAAGAATGCGGTATTCTACTGCCTGTCGGTCGGCACCTACATGGACGCCGACGGAGACGGGATTGGTGATTTCAAGGGGCTGACGCGCCGGCTCGATTACCTGCACGGCCTCGGCATTACTGCGATCTGGCTGATGCCGTTCCAGCCCTCGCCGCAGCGCGACGACGGCTACGACGTTGCCGACTATTACGGCGTCGACCCGCGCTACGGCACGCTCGGCGATTTCGTGCAGTTCACCCATGGCTGCAAGCAGCGTGGCATCCGCGTCATCATCGACCTCGTCGTCAACCACACCTCCGACCAGCATCCCTGGTTCATCGACGCGCGCAGCTCGAAGAGCTCGCGTCACCGGAACTGGTATGTCTGGTCGGACAAGAAACCCGCCAATGCCGACAAGGGCATGGTGTTTCCCGGCGTGCAGAAGACGACCTGGACGCGCGACAAGCAGTCGGGCGCCTTCTACTTCCACCGCTTCTACGACTTCCAGCCCGACCTCAACACCTCGAACCCGGAGGTGCAGGCCGAGATCCTGAAGATCATGGGATTCTGGATCCAGCTCGGCGTCTCCGGCTTCCGCATGGACGCGGTGCCGTTCGTGATCGCAACTAAGGGCTCCGGCGTCAAGAAGCCGGTCGAGCAGTACGACATGCTCCGGACTTTCAGAGAGTTCCTGCAGTGGCGCCAGGGCGAGGCGATCATCCTCGCCGAAGCCAACGTGCTGCCGGAAACCGACATGGAGTATTTCGGCGACGACGGCGACCGCATGCACATGATGTTCAACTTCCACGTCAATCAGCATCTGTTCTATGCGCTGGCGGCCTCCGATACGCGCCCCCTGGCGAAGGCGTTGGAAGCCACCAAGCCGCGGCCGGCCTCGGCGCAATGGGGCCTGTTCCTGCGCAATCACGACGAGCTCGATCTCGGGCGGCTGACGAAACAACAGCGCGAGACCGTGTTCGCGGCGTTCGGTCCGGACAAGAGCATGCAGCTGTACGATCGCGGCATCCGGCGGCGGCTGGCGCCGATGCTCGGCGGCGACCACCGCCGCATCGAGCTTGCCTACAGCCTGATGTTCACTTTGCCCGGCACGCCGGTCATCCGCTATGGCGACGAGCTCGCGATGGGCGACGACCTCAGCCTGCCCGAGCGCAATTGCGCGCGCACGCCGATGCAATGGTCGACCGAGCCGCATGGCGGCTTCACCAAGAGCGAAACGTCGGCGTGCCCCGTGATCGGCCACGGCCCCTACGGTTATGAGCACATCAATGCGGCAAAGCAGCGCCGGGATCCGAACTCGATGCTGAATTGGACCGAGCGCATCATCCGCATGCGCAAGGAAGTGCCCGAAATCGGCTGGGGCGACTTCCAGGTGATCGCGACCAAGGACCCGGCCGTCCTGATCATGCGCTATGACTGGCGCAACAACTCGGTGCTGTTCGTGCACAATCTCGACGAGAAGCCGCGCGAGATCACGTTCGACGCCGGTCTGCCCGACGACACCGGCAAGCTGCTGATCAACCTGCTCGCCGAGGACCACAGCCACGCCGACGAGCGCGGTCGTCATACCCTGGTGCTGGAGCCCTACGGCTACCGCTGGTACCGCGTCGGCGGGCTGGACTATCTGCTGCGGCGGAGCGACATCGAGACGGAGAGCCCGGGGAAGAAGGTAAGGAAGCTGCGACGGCGATGAGCGCCGCAAGCACACGACACAACGTATCAGTTGACCACACGACCTCATCAAACTCAGTGTCGTCCCGGGCTTGACCCGGCGAACGCCGGGACGACACTGAGGGTGGGTTGACGCGGTCGCGCAACACATAGCTAAGCGCTACGTCCGATCACCACGCCCTCATTGCCGCGCAGATCCAGCGTGCCGTCGATGCGCTCGCCGTCGCGGTCGAGCCAGGTGGAGAGCAGGATCTCGCCGTCGAGGCCGCTGCCTTCGGTCGCGATCGCCACCGGCTCGTCGCTCAGATTGAGCGCCACCGTGACGACCTCTCCGTTGCCTTCGCGGCGGTACAGCAGGAGATCGCCTTGCGCGGCGACCGGCCGATACACGCCGGTGACGAGCACGCGGTGCTGCTTTCGCAGCCGAATCAACGCGCGGTACAGGTTCAGGATGGAGCGCCGGTCGGCCGTGAGATTGACGACGTTCTCGTGCGTGAAATCGTCCGCCACCGGCAGCCATGGCGCGACGTGGCTGAAGCCAGCTCCAGGCAGCGCGCTCCACTGCATCGGGGTGCGGCAGCCGTCGCGACCGACGCCGATGCCGGGCACGTTCCTCTCAAAGGGATCGCGCACCTGCTCCGGGTTGATCGCGACCTGATGCATGCCGATCTCGTCGCCATAATACAGCGTCGGCGTGCCGCGCAGGGTCAACAGCAGCATCGCCGCGACGCGCGCCTGCTCCGCACCGACCCGGCTCGCCACCCGCGGCCGGTCGTGATTGCCGAGCACCCAGTTCGGCCACGCGCCTTGCGGCAAGGCGGCTTCGTAGTCCGCGATGATGCGCTCGATCTCGCGGGCATGCCACGGTGCCGACAGCAGTGCAAAGTTGAACGGCAGATGCGCACCACCAAGGTCCTTGCCGTAGTAGCTCATGAGCCGCTCGACCGGCAGATAGATCTCGCCGATCAGCACGCGGTCATCGAATTCGTCGACCACCGCGCGCAATTCCGCGACCACCTCGTGCACCTCCGGCTGATCGGCGGAATAACGCGAGATGATCTGCTCATGCGGCGGCCGGCCGCCGTGATAGTCGGGATTGGCCGGATTGTCGCGAAACTCGGCGTCCTTGATCAGGTGCCAGATCACGTCGACGCGAAAGCCGTCGACTCCCTTGCGCAGCCAGAACCGCATGACGTTATACATTGCCGCGCGTACCGCCGGATTGCGCCAGTTGAGGTCGGGCTGCTGCGCCAGGAAGGCGTGATAGTAATACTGCCCCGTCGCCTCATCGAACTGCCACGCGCTGCCGCCGAATTCCGACAGCCAGTTGTTCGGCGGGCCGCCGTCCGGAGCGGGATCTCGCCAGATGTACCAGTCGCGATGCGGGTCGTCGCGCGACTGACGCGCCTGCAGGAACCACGGATGCTGATCCGAGGTGTGGTTCGGCACGAGATCGAGGATCACCTTGAGTCCGCCATCATGCGCCGCCTTCACCAGCGCATCGAAATCCTCCATCGTCCCGAACAGCGGATCGATGCCGGTGTAATCGGCAATATCGTAACCGAAATCGGCCATTGGCGAGGTAAAGATCGGCGACAGCCAGATCGCGTCGACGCCGAGTGCCATCAGATAGGGCAGGCGGTGAACGATGCCGGTGATGTCACCAACCCCGTCGCCGTCACTGTCCTGGAACGAGCGCGGATAGATCTGGTAGAAAATCCCCTCGCGCCACCAGGCGCCACGCTCTGTCATCTCGACCACTTCCTGCTCGCAACGTGCGGCCCAACGCAGGAACCGGCGGCAGGTTCACAAGGCACGCGACATGATCGTCCGGAGAAGGGTTTCAAGCCACCGCGAGCCGATGTTTTCGCTTGGCGCATTGCGAAAAATCGGCATGCTGACGCCATGAGCGAGCAGAACCAGACCAAGGCGAAGGCCGGCGCGATGATCGTGCCCGTCACGCCATTCGAGCAGAACTGCACCATCCTGTGGTGCGAGGCGACCAAGAAGGCGATCGTGATCGATCCCGGCGGCGACGTGCCGAACATCCAGGCGGCGATCGCGCAGGCCAAGGTCACGGTGGAGAAGATCTGGCTGACGCATGGCCATATCGATCACGTCGGGGGCGCAGCCGATCTGCGCGATGCGCTGAAGGTGCCGATCGAGGGCCCACACATCGCCGACAAGTTCCTGCTGGACAACGTCGTCGCCAGCGGCGCGCGTTTCGGCATCACGGGCGTGCGCGACGTCACGCCCGACCGCTGGCTGGAGGAAGGCGACACGGTCGAGATCGGCGAGCTCACGTTCGACATCCTGCATTGCCCCGGCCATTCGCCCGGCAGCGTCGTATTCTTCAACAAGGCGATGCGCTTCGCCCATGTCGGGGACGTGCTGTTCAACGGCTCGGTCGGCCGCACCGATCTGCCCGGCGGCAGCCATGACACGCTGATCCGCTCGATCAAGGACAAGCTGCTGCCGCTCGGCGACGACGTGGGCTTCATTTGCGGCCACGGCGCCGGCTCGAGTTTCGGTCAGGAGCGGATGACCAACCCGTTCCTGACCGGGATCGCCTTAGGCTGAGCGATCAGCCATGCGACAAGGACACGCGGCGGACGACTGACTCAGGTCGTCACGCCACGTTTCGGACCCGACTCGCGCTGCCGTCGCGCAGGCGGGCGAAGAACGCCTGGACCTCCGACGCCAGCGCATCCGCGGCATGGGAGACATTTCCGGACGCGCCGAGCACGTGGTCGGCGGAGCGGTTGGTTTCGAGGATGGCTTGACCCACCGTGGCAATGTTGCCGGCGAGGGTCTGCGTGCCGGCAGCGGCCATCTGGACGTTCTGCGAGATCTCGCGGGTTGCGGCGCCCTGCTGCTCGACGGCGGTCGCAATCGCCGAGGTGACCTCGTCGATCTGGCGCATCGCCTGCCCGACCTCCTTCACCGAGGCCACCGCGGTGCCGGTCGAGGTCTGGATACCCTGGACGTGGTGCGCGATCTCCTGGGTGGCCTTGGCGGTCTGCTCGGCCAACGACTTCACTTCTTGAGCCACCACGGCAAAGCCGCGGCCGGCGTCGCCGGCACGAGCTGCCTCGATCGTGGCATTGAGCGCGAGCAGATTGGTCTGCGCGGCGATCGCCTGGATCAGATCGATGACGGAGGAGATGCTCTGGGCGGCCTGCGCCAGCCCTTCGATTTCGCCCTCTGAGCGTGCGGTCACAGTGCCGGCGGCGCGCACCGTCGAATTGGCACGCTCGATCTGGCGACCGATCTCCTGGATCGAGCCGGCCAGCTCCTCGGCGGCCGAGGCCACGGTCTGGACGTTGCTGGCGGTCTGCTCTGAGGCCTGCGCCGCGGCGGAGGCCTGCTGTGTCGCCTCCCCGGCGACGGCGGTCAGCGCTTCGGCCGTCTGCCGCATTTTGCCGGCGTTGTCGCCGACCGTGCCTAACAGTTGCTCGGAGGCGCGGCGGAACTGCTCGACGGCGGCCTCCATGTTGCGGTTCGCGGCATCGCGCTGAGCGGCAGCCTGCGTCACCTCTCGCGCGGTCTCCTGCTGCGCAATGACGTTGTCGCGGAAGTTGGCGACCGCCTTGGCGACGTCGCCGATCTCGTCGCCACGGCGGGCGTCGAGGAATTCGACGCTGGTATCGCCGCCCGACAGCCTGTGCGCATCGCGGACCAGCGACATCAGGGGATTGCTGATGCCCCGCGCGATCAGGAACGCGATCAACAGACCGAGAAGCCCGGCGGCAACCGCCGCCACCTGCTGCAGCGTGGTCGCGTGGCCGATCTGCTGGTTGGTCTCCTTGACCGCCCCGGTAAAAGCAGCGCGGATGTCGCGCTCGGCGCGATCGATGATCTCGACCGCCGACGCGGTCAGAGGGGCCACGTCCTTGTAGTACACCTCGTCGCCGCGCAGCATGCTGACGGCGGTCTTGTCGAAGGCATCGGCGTAACGTGACAAGCCCTGCTTGACCAGCTCCAGCAGCTTCGTCTGGGCTGGCGCGAGTTCGCGCTGCTCGAGCTCGGCGACCTGCGTCAGCGCGCTGCGGAGATTGGCCTTGAAGGTGTCTCGTCCCTTCAGCTCCCGGGTGGCCAGGAAGCGCCAATTGGCAACCCGCACCAGCAGCACGCGGCTTTCCAACGTGCGCGCGGCATCGGCGAAATCGCTTGCCTGCATCGCCTCCAGGAATCGCTGGACGTCCCCCGTCATGCGATCGCCTTCGGCGAACAGCGCCTCTCTGCCGGCCGCATAGGCCTGTACCGCGCCACCGAGCGCGGTCCGGGCGTCGAGAATGGCGGCAACGCTCTTCTGCAACTGTCGATAGGCACCGCTGCGATCTGCCGCTTCGGTCTCCTTGAGCGCGGCCTGCAGCAGCGTCTCGGTGGCGTTCAGCCGCTGCTCGGCTTCGGCGAAGGCGGCCGCATCCTGATCGAATTGATAGCGCAGCAGAGCACGCCGAATCGCCTGCATCTCGCTCGATATCTTGCCGACCCGAAGCGCATTCTGCGCCTCTGCGCCGAGTTGCTCGACACGCCCGGACACGACTCCCGACTGCCACAAGCCAAATCCGGCCAACAGCAGCGCCAGCGCCACCAGGACTCCGAACCCGAAATACAGCCGGGTCTTGATCTTCATTCCGCTCATCGTCGATCACCCCATGCGGGATGCGTAGCCTCCGCCACGCCAGCCCCCATCCATCCCACGCCGCCGCACCGTCATGTGCGTCGACCGCCCCGGGACTTTCGAAGCTGTAGATGACCGCCTTTAAGGGACCGTGAATTTACGGGGTTTGTTCGGAGTCATTTGCAAGGCAGGCGCTGCACAGCGAATGGGCGATGAGATCGCTGCACAATCGTGATCGCGCATCGCAGCTCATCGACGCCCATGCTCGCCAGGCCGACAGCGGAATGTCAGGACCGCTACCGGCCGTTCTTCGCGCGCCAGGCGGCGAAGTCCTGCGGCGTCTGCGGGTCGGTGGCCGGATAGAGGCCGAGGATGGAGCGGCCGTTCGCGACCTGCTCGGCGACGAAGTCCTCGAACGCGGTCATCTCGAAGGTCTCCTCCGCGATCTCGTCGGCGAGATGCGCGGGGATGACGATGACGCCGTCGGAATCGCCGAGGATCACGTCGCCGGGAAACACCGGCGCGTCGCCGCAGGCGATCGGGCCGTTGATCTCGATCGCATGGTGCAAGGTGAGATTGGTCGGCGCGCTCGGTCGCTGATGGAAGGCGGGGATGCCGAGCCGGGCGATGTCGGCCGCGTCACGGAAGCCGCCATCGGTGACGACGCCGGCGACGCCGCGCTGCTGCAGGCGGCTCACCAGGATCGCGCCGGCCGAGGCGGCGCGCGCGTCCTTGCGGCTGTCCATCACCAGCACCGCGCCGGGCGGACAATCCTCCACCGCCTTGCGCTGCGGATGGCCGCGATCGCGAAACACCTCGATGGTGTTGAGGTCCTCGCGCGCCGGGATGTAGCGCAGCGTGAAGGCCTCGCCGACCATGGTCGGCTGCTCTGAGCTCAGCGGATGAACGTTCTGGATGCATTGGATGCGCAGGCCGCGCTTGAACAGCGCGGTGGCGACGGTGGCCGTCGAGACGGTCTTGAGCTTGTTGCGGGTGGCGGTGCTGAGTTTGGTCATGTGATGCTCTCTCCGGTCGTCATTCCGGGGCGCGCGCAACGCTCCGCGGCGCCCCGGAATGACAATTGAACTAATAGATCGCCGGCTCGCCCACGGGCGCGCCGAAGCCGGTCTCGAGGAAGTCGAAGTCGCAGCCATCATTGGCCTGCCTGATGTGGCGGGCGAACATCCAGCCATAGCCGCGCTCGAAGCGCGGTGTTGGCGGCGTCCAGGCAGCGCGGCGGCGCGCCAGCTCATCCGCGGCGACATCGAGATTGATCGTGCGCGCGGCGACGTCGAGCGTGATCCGATCGCCGTTGCGGACCAGCGCGAGCGGACCGCCGATGTAGGACTCGGGCGCGACGTGCAGGATGCAGGCGCCGTAGCTGGTGCCGCTCATGCGCGCGTCCGACAGCCGCACCATGTCCCGCACGCCCTGCTTCACCAGCCTGGTCGGGATCGGCAGCATGCCCCATTCCGGCATCCCCGGTCCGCCCTGCGGCCCGGCATTGCGCAGGATCAGCACGTGGTCGGCCGTCACCTCGAGATCGGGATCGTCGATCGCCTTCTTCATCGAGGGATAGTCGTCGAACACCAGCGCCGGGCCGGTATGCTTGAGAAAGCGCGGATCGCACGCCGAGGGCTTGATGACGCAGCCGTCGGGGGCGAGATTGCCCTTGAGCACGGCGAGCGCGCCCTCGCGATAGATCGGGTTCGATTGCGGGCGGATCACGTCGTCATTGTAGACGCCGGCGTCCTTGATGTTGTCGCCGAGCGTGCGGCCGTTGGCGGTGAGGCAGTCGAGATGGAGGTGCTCGGTCATCCGGCTCATCAGTCCGGGCAGACCGCCGGCATAGTAGAAATCCTCCATCAGATAAGTGTCGCCGCTCGGCCGGACATTGGCGAGCACCGGCACCTTGCGGCTGGCGGCCTCGAAATCGTCGAGGCCGATATCGGCGCCGGCGCGGCGCGCCTGCGCGATCACATGGATGATGGCGTTGGTCGAGCAGCCCATCGCCATCGCCACCGCGATCGCGTTCTCGAACGCTTCGTGCGTCTGGATCTTCGCAGGCGTCAGATCCTCCCAGACCATCTCGACGACCCGGCGGCCGCATTCCGAGCTCATGCGGATGTGCTCGGCATCAGCGGCGGGGATCGACGATGCGCCCGGCAGGGTCATGCCGATCGCTTCCGCAATCGCGGTCATGGTCGAGGCCGTGCCCATGGTCATGCAGGTGCCGTGGCTGCGGGCGATGCCGGCCTCCATCGCGCTCCAATCGGCCTCCGACAGCTTGCCGGCGCGGCGCTCATCCCAGTACTTCCAGGCGTCGGAACCGGAGCCGAGCGTCTTGCCCTTCCAATTGCCGCGCAGCATCGGGCCCGCGGGCAGATAGATCGCCGGCAGGTTCATGCTGGTGGCGCCAAGCAGCAGCGCCGGCGTGGTCTTGTCGCAGCCGCCCATCAGCACGACACCGTCGATGGGGTGGCCGCGCAGGAGCTCCTCGACGTCCATCGCCAGCATGTTGCGATAGAGCATCGTGGTCGGCTTCAGCAGCGACTCCGACAGCGACAGCGCCGGCAGCTCGATCGGGAAGCCGCCAGCCATCAGCACGCCGCGCTTCACGTCATCGACGCGCTGCTTGAAATGCATGTGGCAGGGCTGGGCATCGGACCAGGTGTTGACGATGGCGATGACCGGGCGGCCCTTCCACTCCTCCTGGGCATAGCCCATCTGCATCACCCGCGAGCGATGACCAAAGGAGCGGAGATCGTCGGGCGCAAACCAGCGCGCGCTGCGCAGCTGGTCGGGTTGCTTGCGTTCGGTCATGATTGGGTGCCCCAGGTCAGCACGGTCTTGCGCTCGATGGTGCGGAAGATCAGGTTCTCGACCACGAGGCCGATCAGGATGACCGTCAGGAGGCCGGCGAACACCGCAGGGATCTCGAGCAGATTGCGGTTCTCGAAGATGAACCAGCCGAGGCCGCCCTGCCCAGAGGACACGCCGAATACCAGCTCCGCGGCAATCAGGGTACGCCATGCAAAGGCCCAGCCGATCTTCAGGCCGGTGAGGATGGCGCCGAACGCCGCCGGGATCAGGATCCGGATCACATAGGAAAATCCGCTGAGGCCGTAATTGCGACCGACCATGCGCAGCGTGTTCGACACGCTCTTGAAGCCGGAATGGGTATTGAGCGCGACCGGCCAGAGTACCGAATGAATCAGCACGAACACGAGACTGCCGCTGCCGAGTCCGAACCAGATCAAGGCGAGCGGCAACAGCGCGATCGCCGGGAGCGGATTGAACATCGCGGTGACGGTCTCGAGAAAATCAGTGCCGATGCGGGTCGAGATCGCGAGCACGGTCAGGATCGCGGCCAGCACGATGCCCGCCGCATAACCCATGAAGAGCACCTTCAGAGAGGTCCAGGCGCGCATCGGAATGGTGCCGTCGCGCACCTTTTCCCACAGCGCCGCGATGGTGTCGGAGAAGGTCGGGAACAGCAGGGGATTGTCCAGATAGCTGCCATAGGCCTGCCAGATCGCCGCGAGCACGACGATGATCAGGCTCTTGCGCACGAAGCCGTCGTTCCACAACAGCTCGAACACGCTTAGTTTGCGCTCGACGTCGGCCGGCGTTGCACTGGCCGCCGACGTATCGCGCAGGATGATCTTGGCGTCAGCCATGGGAGATGCCCTCAATGCGCCGCGGCGGGTTCGGAGAACAGGAGATCATGAATCTGCTTTTCCAGTCGCGCAGCGCTGCCGTCGTCGGCCGCGACCTTGTCGACGTCGATCACCTCGGCCTTGACCCGGCCAGGATGCGGCGACAGCAGCAGGATGCGATTGCCGATCTTGATCGCTTCCGCGATCGAATGGGTTACGAACAGTACGGTGAACTTCGTTTCATTCCACAGCTGCAGCAATTCGTCCTGGCAGGTCCGCCGCGTCAGCGCGTCGAGCGCCGCGAACGGCTCGTCCATCAGCAGGATGTCCGGCTCCATCGCCATGCCGCGTGCGATCGCGACGCGCTGCTTCATGCCGCCGGACAGCGTGTGCGGATAGGCGTCGACGACGCGCGTCAGGCCGACCTTCTCGATGTAGGCGCGGGCGCGGCTCTCGGCCTCCTTGCGCGGCATGCGCCGCGCCGTCAGCAGCGGGAACATCACGTTCGCGAGCACCGTCTTCCACGGCAGCAGTTGATCGAACTCCTGGAAGATCATCATGCGGTCGGCGCCGGGCCCTGTAATCTCGCGGCCGCTGATGCGCATGCGGCCTTCGCTCGGCTTGATGTAGCCTCCGACGGCCTTGAGCAGGGTCGACTTGCCGCAGCCCGAAGGACCGAGCAGCACGAAGCGGTCGGAGCGGTCGACCGAGAAGCCGACCCGCTCCGTCGCCGTGATCACGGCGCTGGAGGTCTTGTAGCGCAGCGTGACGCCGTCGACATCGAGAAGCGCGGACATCAGTTGCCCTTCAGGTCGTGCGCGACGGGCAGGTAATAGTCGGTCCACGCCTTCGGCTGGGTCTTGATGGTACCGATCTTGGCGAGGTGGGCGGCGAACTTCATCGTGCCCTGCGGCTCCAAATTCCACTCCATCATGCCGGGCTCCTTGAGCCAGGCCAGCAGGTCCTCGACCGAGGTCTTGTCGCCGGTAATCTCCTTGTAGATCTCGACCGCCGTCTTGGTGTCGCTACGGATCAGATCCTGCGCTTCCTTGGTGGCGTCTCGCACGGCCTGGATGATCTTCGGATTGGCGTCGGCGAACTTGGTGGTGGTGAAGAACTGCGCCTGGCTCAGTGGGCCGCCCATGACGTCGGGCGAATTCATCACGACATGCGCGCCGGGGACGTTCTTCAGTTCGAGGAACGTATAGGGCGGGATCGAGAAATGGTTATGGACCTCGTGCTGCGGATTGCTGAGCGCCGTGTAGGCGTCGGGATGGCCGAGCTGCACGGTGTTGGCGTCGAGCTTGTTCCACTGATCAGCGCCGAATGCCTCGGCTGCGGCGATCTGCAGCACGATGGCCTGGGTGGAGACCTTCACGGTCGGCACCGCGATCTTGTCGCCGGGGCCGAAATCCTTGATCGACTTGATGTTGGGATCACGGCTGATCAAGGTCATCGGCTGCGCCGAGGTCGCGACGATGCCCTTCACGCCGCCGCGGGTACGGTCCCACAGCAAGAGCAGATTGCCGGTGCCGGTGTTGAGGATGTCGACACTGCCCGACAGCAGCGCATCCGTCTGAGCCCCGCCGCCGGAGAAGGTCAGCCACTTGGTCGTGACGCCGGGCAGGCCGAGGGCGGCGGCGTGCTTCTCGATCAGCTTGTTCTTCTCGATGATGTGGCTCGGCATATAGAAGATGCCGGGCTGCCGCGACAGCGAGACTTCGGTCTTCTGCTGCGCCTGCGCCACGGCGCTCCAGGACGCCGTCACCAGCATGGCGGCCAGCAAGCCTGCGGCTCGTAGGGCCGAGCGCCCGAATCTATCGAACATGGGACATCCCTCCTCGCGTGCCCGGCTCCTTCTTGACGGCCGGCCGGGAGATGCACTAATGCATTAGTGCATCTCTGACAAGCGCCGTTTTGCGCCCTGCGACATTCGAGCCGGACGTTCGATCCTCATGGCCCAGCCCGCGACGCCTCACGCAGCTCTTCCCGAACGGCTCGATCCGAGCCGGCGCGCAGCGCCGCAGGTATTCGAGCGGCTGCGGGACCAGATCCTCGCCCTGGCGCTACCGCCGGGCGCGCCGTTGTCGCGCGTCGCGCTGCAGGCCGAGTTCGGCCTGAGCTCGACCCCAATAAGGGACGCGCTGATGCGGCTGGCGGAGGAAGGGCTGGTCGAGATTTTCCCGCAGCATGCGACGCTGGTCAGCCGCATCGACGTGGCCCGTGCCCAGCAGGCGCAGTTTCTGCGCCAGGCGCTCGAGCTCGAAATCGTCCGGCTGCTGGCGCTGACGCCTGCCGTTGCGCCCGTCGACGAATTGCTCGGGCTGATCGCTCAGCAGCGACGGTTCGCCAAGGACGGCGACTTCGCGTCGTTTACGATCGCCGACAACGCCTTTCACGAGCGGCTCTATACCGCCGCCGACAAGCACGAGCTATGGACCCTGGTGCGCAGCCGCAGCGGCCACATCGACCGCCTGCGGCGGCTGCATCTGCCCTCGCCCGGCAAGGCGCAGACCATCCTGCGCCATCACAAGCAAATTATTGACGCGATCGCGGCCGGCCGGCCGGACGAAGCGCAGGCCCACCTGCGCGAACACCTCACGGGCACGCTCAGCGATCTCGCCACGATCCGCGGTCTCTGGCCGGATTATCTCAGCGGTTAGCTGGGATCGTCGGGCGAGGGCGCCGCGACGTCACCCCGCCCGCCGGCGCTGCTGCCCCGCGACATGATTGGCGCGTCGCTCCGGCCCGCGATAGTTCGGATCATCAGCGACACGGCGATCGAGCGCACCGCTGCGCAGCCGCTTGAAGAACTCCTGCACCTCGGCGGACAGACTCTCGGCCACGCGCGAGACGTTGGTCGACGCATTGCGGACGCTTGCGGCGGACTCGCTGGTCTCCTCGATCGCACCGCTGACGGTAGAGATGTTCGCTGCAAGCGTCTTGCTGCCGGAGGCCGCCATCTGGACATTGTGCGAGATCTCGCGGGTCGCCGCGCCCTGCTGCTCGACGGCGCTGGCGATGGCGGTCGTGACATCCGCCATCTGACGCATCGCGGTCGAGACTTCCTTCACCGAGGCGACGGCGTTGCTGGTCGAGTTCTGGATCCCCTGCACGTGCTGGCCGATCTCCTGCGTCGCCTTGGCGGTCTGCTCGGCCAGCGACTTCACCTCCTGTGCGACGACGGCAAAGCCGCGCCCGGCCTCGCCGGCGCGGGCGGCTTCGATGGTCGCGTTGAGCGCAAGAAGATTGGTCTGGGCCGCGATCGCCTGGATCAGATCGACGACCGTCGAGATGCTCTGCGCCGCCTGCGCCAGGCCCTCGATCTCGGCCTCCGACCGGGCCGTCGTTGCATTGGCGTTGCGCACCGTGGAGTTGGACAGCTCGATCTGACGGCCGATCTCGACGATGGAGCTCGTCAGCTGCTCCGCGGCGGCTGCGACCGTCTGCACGTTGACGGCTGTCTTCTCGGAAGCGCCGGCCGCAGAAGCAGCCTGCTCGGTGGCATGGCCCGCAATCCCCGTCAGCGACTCCGCAGTGTTCTTCATCACTCTGACGTTGTCATCGACCTCGGACAATAGCTCCGTCGACTTGACGCGGAATGCCTCGACTGCGGCTTCCATGTTGCGGTTCATGGCGTCGCGCGCCTCGGCCTCGCGGACGTAGTTGGACGAGGCCTGCTGCTGCGCGATCACGTTGTCGCGGAACTTCGCCACCGCCTTCGACACATCGCCGATCTCGTCGGCACGCTCGGCCGTGTCGAACGCCACCGTCGTATCCCCTTCCGACAGGCGAGCCGAGTCGGCAACCAATTCCCGGATCGGCTTCGTGATCGAGCGCGCCACCAGGACGGCGACGAGGACGCCGAGCACCAGCCCGATCGCGAGCAGCGTCCATTCCGCCGCCAGAAGGCGCTCGATCAACGCCGCCACGTCGGCGGACTCCTTGACCAACACGTCCTGCTGATTGGTTTTCATGCCGTCGCCGAAGGTTCCGTCCGGCCGCGGCTTGCCGTCCAGAATCTCCAGCAGCTTGTTCGCACGCGGCGCCGCTTCGGTCGCCAGCAGGAACACGGAGGCATTCCATTGCGGCGACTGGCGCAGCGCGAATATCTTGTCGGGAAGTGCCGCAAACGCTTCGCTCGCCTTGGTCACCTTGTCGAACGCGGCCTTCTGCGACGGTGTCAGCAGGCCCGCCTGGGACGTGATGATCGCAACCGCGTTCTTGTAGTTGCTATAGGGACCGGCGAACTTGTCGCGGTCCGAGACATCCCCCGAGGCGACGTAGAGCCTGAGCTGCGAGCCCGCCGCGGCGAGGTTGCCGCGCAGGTCGGCCATGGTCTTGAGCAGACGCTTCCGCTCTGGCGTCGCCTCCAGGGAGCTCTCCTCGTCGATCATCTTGGTGACTTCGGCGAACATGGTCGCGATCAGCGGCGACGCCTCGGTCCCGAGCAGCTTCGTCGCCGGATAGGCATCGGGAGTGAAGGCGACCGCCTCGGCCTTGTCCTGGGCCGCTCTGAACTCAGCCAGCAGCGGCTTGGCTTCCGCCCACAAGGCGCGGTTGGCAGGGACCCTGAGCTTGTCCGCAAGGCGGTCGAAATCCTGGATCGACTTGTCGAACTCCACCCACATCGACGCCCGCCGCTGCTTCATCTCGGCATCGCCCGTGAGCAGATAGCCCCGCAGCGCCGCGAGCGTGGCATGGAGGTCGCCGACCAGCTGGGTGCTGCCGATCGCCACCGGCGATCTCAGCTCGACGATCTTGCGAAATTTCTGCGCGACGTCGGAAACGGCATAGGCGGAATAGCCGACGGCGCAGGCGAGCAATGTGCAAATCAGACCGAAGCCGGCAAGCAGCCGGCTCTGAATTTTGACGTTGGAAACGAAGCCAAACATTTCAATCCCCCAAACACTCCCAACACGGCTTCAACCGACCATCCATGATCGCAAGATCGATGCGATGTGCCCAAAGGTTGTGCAGCCAAGCCTACGCCCCCAATACAAGCAGAGCGCGAGCCTCGATGACTTTTCTCCTGGTCGAATTAAGCGAATGTGAAGCGTTCCAGCCGTACAACTACGGCGCGAGTGCCTCATTGTGAGGCAGAGACCTCGTTCGAGCAGCACCGCGCGGTGAACCCCGGCCGCCAACGGGCCGCCTGCATTGCGTGCACGTGCCGCTCAAATCCGCCGATCCCGCATGTGACTTGAGCCGCGAAGCGCTTGCGGCGCGCCGCAAATTGGGCAAAACCTTTACAACTGACCGTTGGTGGTCTTGCTGCCGGCCGTTCGGGAGGCGCAAAGCGTGGCGAAGATACTGGTCGTGGACGACGATCCGGTCATGCAGCTGACGATTCAGCGCGTGCTCGAGCACGCGGGCCATGCCGTTGGGATCGCGAGCGACGGCCAGAAGGCCCTCGCCCGGTTCGGCAACGAGCGGTTCGATCTGGTGATCCTGGACATCTTCATGCCGGGCATGGACGGGCTCGAGGCGATGCGGATGATCCTCAAACAGACGCCGGGCGTTCCGATCATCATGACCTCGGGCCGCTCGCACGCTCCGAACTCGGTTTCGGAGCCTGACTATCTTACCATGGCCACCAAGCTGGGAGCCGTTTCCGCGTTGCCCAAGCCGTTCAAGCCGGCCACCCTCCTGGCGATGGTCTCCGATTGCCTGGCGGCGGCAGGGAAGCCATCTGCTCCACCCCGGCCAGGCAACGATGCTGTTCCGAACTCCTGAGAGCAGAGCCGGCGAGCCTGCGCTGAGCAACACCCGCGGCACGAGCAAGGCCCGCGGCTTCGGCCGCATGACCCTGACGACGCGGCTGGCGATCGCAATGATCCTGCTGGTGGCCATTGCAGTGTTCGCCGTCGGCTGGCTGGGCTACCGCAGCCTCGAGCGGGCGCTGCTGCCGCGGGCGCTGGATCGTATCGAATCGCATTCCCGCCTGATGGCGAACGAGCTCGAGAACTATGTCGGCGGCGCCCGCAACGACATCAACGGCTATCGCGCCTCGCCCAACCTCGCGACCCTGGTGCGCACGCTGAAGACCGGCGCTCCCGATCCGCGCGAGGGATTGCCGGCACAGTCGTGGCGCGAGCGGGTCGCGATGCGCTATTTCGCCGAGCTGCAGGCCAAGCAGACCTATGCGATGATCCGCTTGGTCGGGATTGAAAACGATTATCGCGAGCTGATCCGCGTCGACCGGCTCGGACCGGGCGGCACCGTTCGCATTGTCCCCGAGAACGAGCTGATCGCACGCGGCGAGCGCAACTACATCAAGGAGACGCTGAGTCTGCCGCCAGGGGGCATTCGAATTTCCCCGGTCGTTCTCGACGGCAACACCACGGATCCCAAGACCGGGGTCCCGATGCTGTGCGTCGGCACCCCGGTGTTCGCGCCGGACGGCAAGCCCTTCGCCATCCTGATGGTCGATCTCGACATGCGCCCGGTGTTCGCGCATCTGCGCAACGCCGCGCGTCCGGGCGCTCAGCTCTATGTCGTGAACGCCCGCGGCGACTATCTCTTCCATCCCGAATCCGACCGCGAGTTCGCGTCGAAACGCGGCGGCTCGACGCGCTGGCAGGACGACTTCCCCACGCTCGCCGGCGCGACCGGCACGACGGAAGGCTTTGCCCGGATCCTGCACGACGATGCCGATCGTCCCGGCGGCGTCGCCTTCGCGCCCGCCCTGCTCGCCGGGCAGGAATGGGTGGCAGTGATCGAGACGATCCCGAACACCGCCTTCATGGCGCCCGCGCTCGCCATCCGCAAGACGGCCATCGAGGTCGGCCTGATCGCGATGCTGTGCGCGGCGGCGCTGGCCTTCGTGGTCGCGCGCTCCCTGACGCGGCCGATCAACCAGCTGACCCAGGCGGTCGAGGGCGTCGGACGCGGCGAGACGGTGAAGATCCCGCTCGAGGCGGTGGGCGAGACCGGCGTGCTGGCGCGCGCCTTCGCCCGCGTGCTCGACGAGGTCCGGAGCAAGACCGCCGAGCTGGAGCGTGAGGTCCAGGAGCACTATCTGACCGAAGCGGCCCGCGATCATTTCGCCGCGCGCGAGCGTCTCTATAGCGCCGCGGTCGAATCGTCGAACGATGCGATCGTCACAATGGCGCTCGACGGCACCATCACCGGCTGGAATCCGGCGGCCGAGGCCATGCTGGGCTACTCTGCCGAAGAGTCCGTGGGCCGCCAGGCCGATTTCGTCGTCCCGCCGGACCGGATGACCGAAGCGCAGGACATCCTGCTGCGCGTTGCGCGCGGCGAACGGATCCAGGCCTTCGAGACGGTTCGCATCCGCAAGGACGGCGAGCACATCCTGGTCTCGCTCAGCGTCTCTCCGATCAAGTCTCCATCCGGGCAGATCATCGGCGCATCAAAGATCGCACGCGACATCACCGCGAGCCGCAGGACCGAGCAGGCGCTGCAACAACAGACCGAAGAGCGCCGACGCATTTTCGAGACGTCGCAGGATCTGATCCTGATCACCGATCGCAGCGGCGTCCTTGTGCAGGTCTCGCCCAGCGTCGAGGCGGCGCTCGGCTATACGCCCGACGAGATGATCGGCCGCAGCGGCGCCGACTTCATCCATCCGGACGATCTGGCCAAGTCTCGCGAAGAGCTTCGCGCCTCCCGCCAGGGCCTGCGCAGCCGCACCTCCGACGCGCGCTACATCCACAAGGACGGCCGCGTCGTGACGTTGTCGTGGACCTCGAACTGGTCGGAGCCGGTGCAACGCCACTTCTTCATCGGGCGCGACATGACGGAGAGCCGGCTGGCGCAGGAGACGCTGCGCGAAAGCGAGCAGCTCGCCCGCAACATCGTCGAGACCGCGCTGGACGCCTTCGTCCAGATCGACGACAAGGGCGCCATCCTCAACTGGAACTCGCAAGCCGAGAAGATCTTCGGCTGGTCGCGCGCCGAGATCCTCGGCAAGGACGTGTTCGACGTGATCACGGTCCAAGGCGAGGGCGAGGAATTGCGTACGGCGCTCGGCCGCATCGTGATGACCGGGCAGGCCTCCGCGCTGGGCGTCGGCCGGCGGCGCGAGGTCATGGTGAAGCGGCGCGACGGCCGCGAGTTCAAGGCCGAGCTGAGCGTCACTGCGTTGAAGACGCGCAACGGCTTCGTGCTCAACGGCTTCTTCCGCGACCTCACCGACAAGATCGCGACCGAGGAGCGGATCCGCCAGTCCGAGAAGATGGAGGCGATCGGCCAGCTCACCGGCGGCATCGCGCATGACTTCAACAACATTCTCACCGTGATCACCGGCACGATCGAGATCCTCGCGGCGGCCGTCGCCAAGGAGCCGCAGCTGGCCGCGATCACCAGGATGATCGACGAGGCTGCGGCGCGCGGCGCGGATCTCACCCAGCACCTGCTGGCCTTCGCACGCCGCCAGCCGCTGCAGCCGCGCGAGGTCGACGTCAACACGCTGATGATCGACACCGCCAAGCTGCTGCGGCCAACGCTCGGCGAGCAGGTCGAGATCGAATCCGTGTTCCAGGACGAAACCTGCGCGGCGCATGTCGATCCCAACCAGCTCGCCACGGCGATCATCAATCTTGCGCTCAACGCCCGCGACGCCATGCCCAATGGCGGCAAGCTGATCCTGGAAACCGGCTGGGCCGAACTCGACGAGAACTACGCGAGCCTCTACGACGACGTCAGGCCCGGCCGCTATGCGATGATTGCGGTCAGCGACAGCGGCAGCGGCATTCCGGCTGGCATCATCGACAAGGTCTTCAATCCGTTCTTCACCTCGAAAGGCCCCGGCAAGGGCACCGGGCTCGGACTGTCGATGGTGTACGGCTTCGTAAAGCAGTCGGCCGGTCACATCAGGATCTACAGCGAGGAAGGTCACGGGACCACGATCCGCATGTACCTGCCGCCGGGCAGCGAGGGCGCGTCTGCTCCGTCGTCGGGAACCGCACCGGCCGTGGAAGGCGGCCACGAAACGATCCTGGTGGTGGAGGACGATCGGCTGGTGCGCGGCTACGTGCTCGCCCAGCTCCATGCGCTGGGCTACGCGACCCTCGAAGCCGGCAACGCCGCCGAAGCGCTCGGGATCGTCACTGCCGGCGAGCATTTCGATCTGCTGTTCACCGACATCATCATGCCCGGGACGATGAACGGACGTCAGCTCGCGTCCGAGATCCAGCGGCTTCGTCCGGGCCAGCGCGTGCTGTTCACCTCCGGCTACACCGAGAATGCAGTCGTGCATCACGGCCGGCTCGATGAGGGGATCCTGCTGCTGCCGAAGCCGTACCGCAAATCCGAGCTCGCCAAGATGGTGCGCAAGGCGCTCGCCGACCAGGACGCCTGAGGCTGCCACGCGGCGAGCCATCGACAGAGCCGCCTTCGGGAGGCCTTGCCAACAGCCTCAATTGGCGCGCGACGCCGTCATCACGATACGGATCAGGTCGGCGGCGTTGCGGGCACCTAGCTTCTTCATGATGTTGGCGCGATGATCCTCGATCGTCCGCGGGCTGATGCCGAGCGTTCGCCCGGCCTCCTTGTTCGAGGCGCCCGCCGTGAACTGCTCCAGGACCTCACGCTCGCGCCGCGTCAGCGGCTCCCGGCCGGGGAAATGCAATGATCCGATCTTTGGCGAGGCGTTCTCCTTCTGGCGGCGCGCGAACGCGCCGATCGCCTCATTCAGACGGGCCACGATCTCACTGCCGCGGAACGGTTTCTCGATGAAGTCGAGCGCGCCGTTCTTGATGGCGTTCACCGCCATCGGGATGTCGCCCTGACCCGAGATCATGAAGATCGGCGCCGGATAATCCTCGCCGTGAAGTTCCCTCAGAATGTCGAGCCCCGATTTCCCGGGGATGTGCACGTCGAGAAGAATGCAGGACGGAGTCCGGCTTCGCGCCACCGCCAAAAGCGCGGCGCCATCCGCGAAGCAGATCACCTCATACCCGCCAGCCGACAAAACCATCGAAAGGGTGTCGCGCACGGCTGGGTCGTCATCGACGACAAAAATCTCACCGCGGGAAGTTGTTTGTTCGGCCATGGGCGATTGCTCTTGCAAAGGGAGAAGAAACAATGAAAGCGCGTCTTATGATACCATACTCGTCAGGTGGTTTGGGCACCCGTATTTGTACGGCTTATGGTCCAAACCCACAAGTAGTAGCTGCGGACCGGTGACCGTCATCACGAGAACACGATATGGACACGATCTCAAGACGGTCGTTGCGGATCACATGCTGCCTTGCAAAACACATCGGCCCCGACACGATCATGATCGAAGTCAAACTCATACGGCTTGCGCGTCGGGCAGCGCTCGGTTCGCGCGGGACCGACGGTTTCATCGATGGGATTTCTGCACGGCATTCGACACAAATTGGCTGGGCAGCGGCCAGCATTGCCCGTGTTTTGATCAGGCGGAGGTGGGACGGGAACGTTGCATACCGTCGAGATCCATCGATCAGGCGTCGAGCCGATGCAGCTCTCTCACGACCGATGCTTCGCAGCAACACTGTCGGCCGCGACGCCGCCCCAGGTGTGCACCACCGGCAGGCCGAGCGCCGTCTTGCCGAGATTGGCGAGATAGATTCGCAATGCGGCAAGGTCGACCGGCTTGGGCAGACTCTGCAGATCGATTCCGAGTGAGCGGGCATAGAGCCGCGCCGCGATCCGCCGCGCCGCATCCATGCCGCTGATGACGATGACCGAGCCGGCAAAACGGCTGTCGGCAATCGCCTTGAGAACCTCGGTGCCGTCCCCATCCTCGAGCATGAGATCGAGGGTCACGCAATCGAAGCGCTTGTTGCGCACTTCGCGGATCGCATCGCTGCAGGTCGCAACAACCGTCACCGCATGGCCGGCCTGCTTGGCCGCCAGCGAGATCAGCGTCCTCTGGGACGCATCGTCATCGACGACGAGAAGCTGCAGCGCGCGCCGATCGCCATCGTCAACAGCCGCGGGCCGGCTGGCTGAAGGCTGAGAACTCATGACCGACATTGGCCGTTCCTGGGAAAGTTGACTGACTTCATTGTCGTACACACCCGATCCTGCAGCGACGTAAAGCGCCGTCAAGAAAAACGGCCCCCGCGCTTAGGATTTGCGCAGGAGGTTCGAGTCCTGCGCGGGCTCCACGCTCGGGAGCTCACAAACAGCAGGCGGTCGAACCGGGGAGCTGCAGGCACGAGAGCTAGTTGACGGTCGCTTCCTGGCCGGAGGACACGCTTCCCCGCTTCTTCTTGTTCTTTCCCTTGATGAACTGGATGTCCATCTCGGAACCATTGACACGGACGAGCTCGCAGCGCCGATAGGCCAGTCCCGTCGAGGACAGCAGCAGAAAGAACTCCTTGAGGTTCAATCCCTGGATGGACCCCTCGACGGTCAGCACCGCGTCGTTGTCCGAGATGGCATTGAGCTGACAATCCCGCCGCCAAGTCCCGTCGATGCCCATGATGCAGACATCGTAGCCCCGGCTGAAGGTGACGCGCTCGGTGCCTTTGTTCTCTTCAGACATCTTGTGTCCTGCTCTCCTGCGGCGCTCGCGCGATCAGTGGCTGGCGGCCGCGACCCTGGGCGTGCCCGGAAGCGGCGGCTTCGCCGTGGAGGCCACGCCGCTCGGACGGTAAAGGCCGCGACGATCCGCGAGCGGCTTGAACACGTCGGTGAGACCGACCACGGTTTCCGCTGCACCAAGGACCAGGAAACCATCCGGCTCCATCAGCTTGGCAAGGCGGCCGAAGATGTTGATCTTCGTATCCTGATCGAAATAGATCAGCACGTTGCGGCAAAAGACGACGTCGAACGTCCCGAGCTGCGAGAAATCGTGCAGCAGGTTGAGCTGACGATGCTGGACCATGCCGCGAACGTCGGAGTTGATCTGCCAGAGCTCGCCGGCCTGCTTGAAGTATTTCACCAGAAGCTGGATCGGCAGCCCGCGCTGCACCTCGAACTGGCTGTAGAGGCCAGCCTTGGATTTCTCCAGCACCTCCTGGGACAGATCGGTGGCGACGATCTCGACACGCCATCCGGCGAGCGCACCGCTCATCTCCTTGAGCGACATCGCCAATGAATAGGGCTCCTGGCCGGTCGAGCACGCGGCGCACCAGATCCGTATCGATTTGCGATTGGCGCGCGCCTTCAGGAGCTCCGGCATGATCACGTCGCGGAAGTGATCAAACGGAACCTTGTCGCGGAAGAAGAACGTCTCGTTGGTCGTCATCGCTTCGACGACCTGACTGATGAGCGCACTCGATCCGTCCTTCAGCTTCTGGACGAGGTCGCTGATGCTGGCGAGTCCGGCCTTGCGCGCGAGAGGAAGCAGGCGGCTCTCGATCAGATATTGCTTGTCGGCAGACAGGTCGAGACCTGATTTGTCTCGAAGCAGCTTGCGCAGGAATTCATAATCTGGCTGGTTCACGGACGGCCTCTTCTGGGCAGACGAAGGGGATCAGGCGGATTCGGCTGACAGGGCCTGGATGAGACCGACTTCCTGGAACTTCGCGGCGACAATTTCTTTGTCGAACGGCTTCATGATGTACTCGTTGGCGCCGGCATTCAGCGCGCGCGAGATGTGGTCGATGTCGTTCTCGGTGGTGCAGAACACGACCTTCGGACCTTCCCCGCCGGGCAGCCGGCGCAGGCGCCCGAGGAAGTCGTAGCCGTCCATGACCGGCATGTTCCAGTCGAGCAGGATGGCATCGGGCAGGCTCTTGGTGCAGAGCTCGAGCGCCCGCTCACCATCCTCCGCCTCGACCACGGAGAAACCCAGCTCCTCCAGGATGCGGCGCGCGATCTTGCGCACCACGCTGGAATCGTCCACGACCAGACAGCTCTTCATGTTTGTCTCCCCTATGGGATGGTTGACGGGCTAGGCGGCAATTGCTGCCTTCGGCAGGATTTCGAGCACGCGATCGACATCGAGGACGACCATCAGCTGGCCATCAAGGCGGTGCACGCCGCCTGCGAATTTCGCCATCCGCGGATCGAGGTTCACCGGGTTCTCCTCCCGGCTGGCCTCGGGCAGCCGCAGCACTTCGCCGATCTGGTCGATCAAGAGGCCATAGGACTCGCCGCGCAGATCGACGCCGACCGCCATCGGCGGCTTGCCGTCATCGGCCCTGGCGAGGCCCAGCCGCGCCCGCATGTCGATCACGGTCACGATGCGGCCGCGCAGGTTCAAGACGCCGGCAATTTCGGCCGACGACAGCGGCACCCGCGTCACCCGCTCCGGCATGAACACGTCCTGCACACGCGAGATCGGCAGGCCGAACAGCTGGCCGCCGATCACGGCAGTGACGAATTCGGAGGCGGCGCCCTCGGTGGTTTCGATCTTGGTGCTCATCGCACGCTACTCCTGCCCGTTCCTGTCACGCGGCCCGCCGATTGGCTTCGGCGCGCGCCCGTTCCTCGATCTGTTCTTTCAGCGCCGCGATCAGGCCGGGCCGGTCGAACTTGGCGATGTAGTCATATAGGCCGGCCTGGCGGCCACGCTCGATCGCCGCCGGCGAGACCAGCGACGACACCGCGATGACCGGCAGCTGGTGCAGGTTCTGATCGGAGCGGATTGCCTCGGCGAACTCGAAGCCATTCATCTCCGGCATCTCGATGTCGGTGACGACGATGTCGAAGGTGTGCCCGGAGCGCAGCGTGGCGAGCCCCTCCAGCGCAGAGGCCGCCGTGCGCACCTTGTAGCCGGCCGACTTCAACACCGGCGCCAGCATGTTGCGGAAGAACGGCGAGTCGTCGACCAGCAGCACCGACTGCGTCTGCGACTCGGTGGCCATCTCCTTGCGGATGAACCAGTCCGCGAAGGCCATCGGCAGGAAGTGGCCGACGTCGATGACCTCGGTCGCCTGACCCTTGATCACGGCCGAGCCGAGGATGCCGTCTCGCGCGCCGGAGACCTGGATGTTGAGCCGCTCCTCGACGATGTCGATGATCTCGTCGACGACGAGACCCATCGCGCGGGTCTCGTCGGCGAACACCAGGATCGGCTGCGATCCCGTGGTCTGCACCGACACGCCCTCCATCTGCACCAGCGGCATCAGCTGATCGCGGTACTGCACCATGTAGCGGCCGTTGGAGATCTCGATCTTGTCGGCCGCGATCTCCTCGAGACGCGTGACCAGCGCCAGCGGCACTGCCTTGGGCTGCGCCGTGCCGGCGCGGAACACCAGCAGCGACGTGAGCTGCTCGCCGCCGACGGCATGATGTGCGGCATGCTCGTCGGCGACCGCCTGCGACGCCGAGCCGGCAGCGCCGAGCGCCTTCGCAATGCCGTTCGGATCGATGATCATGATGACCGCGCCGTCGCCCAGGATGGTGTTGCCCGAGAACATGTCGATGTGCCGCAGCTTGGTCGACATCGGCTTGACCACGATTTCCTCGGTGTGGAACACGCAGTCCACCACGATGCCGAAGGTCTGGTTGCCGACCTGCGTCACCACGATGAAGCCGTTCTCCGGATCCGACGACGAGCCGTCATCGATCTTCAAGAGCTTCTTCAGATGCATCAGCGGCAGCAGTTTGTTGCGCAGGCGCAAGACCGCCGTGTCCTTGATGCGCTCGATGCGATGCTCGGAGTTGGCGCGTGCACGCACCAGCTCGACCACGGCCAGTTGCGGAATCGCGAAGCGATCGCCGCCGGCCTCGACGATCAGCGCCGAGACGATCGCCAGCGTCAGCGGGATCTTGATGGTGACGGACGACCCCTCTCCGGCGACCGACTTGATGTCGATGGTGCCGCCGATCTGGTCGATGTTGGTGCGCACCACGTCCATGCCGACGCCGCGGCCGGAGACCGAGGTGATGGCAGCGGCGGTCGAGAAGCCCGGCTCGAAGATGAACTTGTGGATCTGCGCTTCCGTCATCTTCTCGAGCTCGGCCTCGGTGACGAGGCCGTTCGCGAGGGCCTTGGCCTTGATGCGCTCGGTGTTGAGGCCGCGGCCGTTGTCGGCGATGCAGATGATGATGTGGCCGCCTTCATGATAGGCGGAGAGGCGGATCGTGCCCTGGTCCGGCTTGTTGGCCGCCGCGCGCTCAGCGGGGGTTTCGAGACCGTGGTCCGCCGAGTTGCGCACCATGTGGGTGAGCGGATCCTTGATCAGATCGAGCACCTGGCGGTCGAGCTCAGTGTCGGCACCGTGCATCTCGAGCTCGATCTGCTTGCCGAGTTCGGTCGCGAGGTCGCGGACGATGCGCGGCAGCTTCTGCCAGGCATTGCCGATCGGCTGCATGCGCGTCTTCATGACGCCTTCCTGCAGCTCGGCGGTGACGTTCGACAGTCGCTGCAACGGCACCTTGAACTCGGTGTCCTCGTTGCGGCGGGCGATCTCGAGCAGCTGGTTGCGCGTCAGCACCAGCTCGGAGACCATCGTCATCAGATGTTCGAGCGTGTCGACGTTGACGCGGATCGACTGGTTGGCGACCTTGTCGTTCTCGTGCACCTCGCCGTCGGCATTGGCCTTGGCCCGCGCCGCCTTCTTCGGCGCTTCGGCCTTTGCTTCCGCCTTCGCCGGCTCAGGCTTGGGCGCAGCGGCCTGCGGGGCGGACGCCTTCGGCGCGGGCGCGGTCTCATGCGCCGGCGGCGTCTCGATCGCGGTCTCGCGGAAGGCGCGCTCCAGCTCGTCGAGCGAGACCTCGCCCGGACGCAGCGGACGCTCCAGGGTCTGGTCGATCAGCGAGCCCTGCGTCACCGCAGGTGCCGGCGGCGCGGCCGGAGCCGCGGGCGCGACCGGCGGCGCGGCTTCGCCGGCGGCCATCGCGGCCATGCCGCGCTCGACCATCGCCTCGAGCTCGCTGATGAGGTCGCGGTCCTCGCCTTCGGGCTCTGCCTCGTTGGCCTCGAGCTGTCCGAGCAGGTCCTTGATTCTGTCGATCGTAGTCAAGATCAGCGTGACGGCCTCGCCGGTCACCGGCATGCCGTCGCGGAATTTGCCCATCAGGGTTTCAGCGGCGTGCGCCAGCGCTTCAAGCCGCGGCAGGCCGAGGAAGCCACAGGTCCCCTTGATCGTGTGCACCAGCCGGAAGATGTTATCCAGGATCTTGGCGTTGTTCGGCTCCTGCTCGAACCGCACCAACTGATTGTCGACGGTATCCAGGCTCTCGCTGGTCTCCGTCAGGAACTCACGCAACAGATCATCCATGAAACTGGCCTTCCAAGAATTGGCGCTGCGATCGCGGCTCGATCGCTGATCCTGTCAGAGCGACGGTCGGTCCAGTGCTTTCGCCAAGGCGTGCGGATCAAACCGCCCGTCGCTCGGCTCAACGGACTTTCCTCGCTGCCATCGTTAGGCGGGGCCTTTATCCGTCCCGTTAATTTTAATGTCCGTGCTAATACGGACGAGACCGATGCCGAAGACCTCGCGCCTTCGCTCCGGCTGCGGCCGGAATCAGGTCACCGCTTCGGCCTGAACAACGGCAAAGCTCTCGCGCTCGATCAGCGTCCTGATCTCTTTCAAGGCCTTGTAAAGCGCGCCTTCGGTGACATGGCGGTCCACGGCCTCGGCCTGGCCGGCGGCTTCCGGAAGCGCTCTGCGCAACTCGTTCATGCAGGCGAGATAGGACGCGCGATAGCGGATCGCGTCGTTCTTCAAATACATCGTCTGGACGCAGAGATAGAGGCGCTTGGCCGGTGTATCGGCCGTTTCCGCGGTGACGGTGTCACGTTCGCGAAGGATCGGCGCATCGCCTTCGACAATGAAGCGCGCGCGCGTGTTCGAATTCACGATCACGCTGTCGCCGATCACGATTCGTTCGAAAGGCTTCAGCTCGACCCGCAAGGGCATGGCCCAAGTCTCCTCTCGGGAGTCTCCTTTCGGGAGCGGCATCGCCGGCAGGCTGCGCTCCCGTCGACAAGAGACTGCCGTTGCACTCGCTCGCCGCGCTTGCCTGCAGCATCCGTCGACTTCGATCGAGCCCGGCGTGAATCCCGGATCGTCTAGCCGAAAGCGGCGGGGACCAGCCCCGCCGCCTCCGATGATGATGAGTGCCGTCCGCGCCTTAGCGCAGCAGCTGCAGCACGCTCGCCTGCGACTGGTTGGCGAGCGACAGCGCGGACACCGCGATCGACTGGCGGGTCGACAGCGCCTGGCTGTTGGCCGCTTCCTCGTTGGTGTCGGCCAAGGTCAGGTTCGACGAGCCGGTCTGCAGCACGTTGATCAGGTTCTTGTTGAAGTCCTGACGGACCTGCACGACCGACAGGTTCGAACCCAGCGTGGAGGCCTCGTTGCGCAGCGTGGAGCTCGCCGAGTTGAGCACGCCGATGACCTTGTTCGCCGAGTTGTTGTCGAGGAAGTCGGTGCCCGAGGTCAACGTCGAGAGGCCGAGGCCCGCCGAGTTGAACGTGACACCGGTGATCGACAGCGTCGACTTGCCGGTTTCGTTGAAGGTCAGCTTCAGCGTGTCGCCGTTCAGCAGGTTGATGCCGTTGAACGAAGCGTCAGCCGCGGTCGTGTTGATCTGCGCCAGCACGTTGTTGTACTGGGAGACCAGGCTCGCCCGCTGCGTCTGCGCGGTGGTATCAGCCACCGGAGCCGCCGCCGTCAGACCGTTGAAGGCCTGGCTCGAGGCTGCCGACGTACCACCGATCGTGCCGATCGTGGCCGAGGCCGCGTCGTTGGTGGTGGTGAGCGTGATCTTGCCGGTGGACGAGTCGACCGTCGCCTGCAGGTTGTTGGCTGCAAGGGCGGCGTTGAGATCGTTCAACGACTTGACCTGTCCTGTCCCCAGGCCGAACGTGATGCTGGTCGCCGTGCCACCTCCTGTGGCGCCGACCGTCAGCGTCTGTCCTGCCAAGCCGTCGCCGACAGCAGTCAGCCCGAGCTTGGCCAAGGTGCCGCTGCTGCCCGAGAGCGTCAATCCCGCCGCCGGCGGCGTCAGGGTGATGGCGCCTGCGGTGATCGACGAGGTCACGCCGGTCTGGGACTGGATCGCCGACAGCAGGTTGGTGACGCTGTCGCCGATGCCGATGCTGGTGCCCGTCGAGGACGTGCCGGTGACGAAGGTGAAGGTGGTGCCGTTGACGACCAGCGTCTCACCGGAGGTGATGCCGGTGGCGAGGTTGTTCGACGCGGTGCCCGACGTGCCCGACAGCTTGGTCGAGCCGGTGATAGCGGCCGGGGTCGTGTTGTCGTTCTGCACGACCGAGCCGGTCACAGCCGTCGAGCTGGCGCCGAGCAGGTCGGTGGCGGTCGCACCGCTCAGAGCCGCCGAGGTGACATTCGACTTGGTGGAGTAGCCCACGGCGCTCTGCAGCACCTGATTGGCGATCGACTTGGCGCTGTCGACGAGCTTCTGCAGCGAGGTGATGCCGGTGTTGGCAGCCTGCAGCACCTGCACGCCGTTGCCGATGCCGTCGAGCAGATTGGAGATGTCGGAAGCGCGGTTGTCGAGACCCTGGGCGGTGAAGAAGTTGGTCGGATTGTCGAGAGCCGAGTTGACCTTCTTGCCCGTGGAGAGGTTGTTTTGCGTGGTGGCGAGGAGCTGAGCCGTCGACTGCAGCGAGAGCAGGTTCTGGCGAACCGACGCAGAGAGTACGATACCTGACATTGTCATTCCCTTCTGGATGAACATGAGTAGTGTTCGCCGAACCGTTCTGTCGGCGACGGGGCAGACTGGTCCCCGGAATCCTACCCGTTCGTTAAATTGAGCCGGGAACGGCGGCGGGCGCGCCTGGCGACCGCGGTTAATCCTAATTGGCTGCTAATCAATTCCGTCAATTGCGGGTGAAATCGGCAAATTCCCGCGAAACTGGCGCGCTCGCTCGCGGCGTTTGCCAGCGACGCACCCCGTCGTTAGGACGACGGTAACTATGAACTGGACAGGAGAGCCGACGAGGATGGCTCTCGATCCGCGCGCGGAAGACTGATCTCGACGCTGGCGACTTCGCCGTGAGGCTCCTTGAGCTCCAGGCGTCCGTTGGACCGCCTGACGAAATCCTCGACCATCCGGATGTCGTGGAACATCGCCTCGGGCCGCGTGGCGCCTTCGCCAACGGCCGACGCGCGCAGCACGATCACTGCGTCGCGATCGGAGCCGCCGTCCGATGCATGCGGGCCCGCCCTCATCGCCGCGATGTCGATCTTGCCCCCGCCATCCATGCCGTTGCGCGCCGTGATTCCGAGACACAGCAACGCGGCCATCAGCTGGCCGGGATCGACGAACACGGCCGGGACATCCGCGGCTACGGACGTGGTGACTTCGACCTCGGTCCCGAGCGTCGGCCGAAGCAGCCGTCCGACGTCGGTCAGCAGCTCGGTCAGCTCGACGATACATGGACGCGGCGGGCGCCCTCTTGCAAACGACAGAAGCTGCGAGGTCAATCGTGCGCCACGCGTCGCCGCCTCGTCGATCAGGCGCGCAACGGCTGCAAGCTCAGGCCTGTCCTCGACGGCCTCGGCGAGAATGTCGATGGTACCCGTGATCACGGTGAGAATGTTGTTGAAGTCGTGCAGAAGGCCGCCGGCGACCTGACCAACGATCGCCAGTCCCGGATTGACGTCGTGCATCGCCGGCTCAGCGGCTTCCACGTTTGTGTTCGACGAAGGCTGGCCGGCTACTTGATGATGGGAAAGCGCCATGAGTCCTAAGCTACCTGTTGGGGAAGATGGCGGGCTGCCGACAGAACGCACACGGGCCGGCTCCGCTGCCATGCGCGGCTTCGCCATGGGAGTTCACCGTCGTTGCTGACCATCGATCGCGCTCCGGCTGGACGCACCATGAGCCTGAGAACCTCATGAGCCTGAGAACCTCGCTCCCGTCACGACGAGCGATCGTCATCACGGGACATGGGAGCCGGGCCGATGCCAGCCATTCAGGACGAGAGTTGCATCCGACAGAAAAAGATCCGTCAACGAATCAGCGCGCTTGTTAGCGATTTTGGCCTCAAGATGTCGGCTGTCAATCAGGGCTGGAGCCGGCAGCGTCTCCCGCGCTCGGAGCGACGAGATCCAGACGGGGACAAGCCTCTTCGGTCATCGCCGCCTGGCAGCACGGGCCCCGGGGGCCGGCGGCGTGGGCGCCGAGCCTGGCTCCCGCTTGTATACAGGCTGCGCTCCATCAAATCACCTCAACGCGAGGGTCCGGAGGTAAGAACGTCGATGCCTCCTCAAGGTGTCTGCACAACAACGAGCACAGCAGGAACCAACCACTGTTACTGGGAATCTTACCTGGTAATTTTTCTTGTCAGCGGCCTGGACGCGGCTTTATGGAACCATGAGTGCATTGAGATCCGAGAGGCTCTGTGACTGCAATGCAGGAGATGGCTTTGGACCCCAGCTTGCGTTCTCCGAACGGCTTCCTGTCGTCATTGGCTGACGACGATTTCGAGCTGATCCGCCCTTATCTGCGGACCGTCGATCTCGTGCAGGACTCGGTGCTCGCCGAGGTCGGCGAGAAGCTTTCGCGCATCTACTTCCCCCATCGCGGCGTCATCTCGCTCGTCGTCAACCTCGCGCGCGGCGAGCGCGTTCAGGTCGCCATGATCGGACGCGACAGCTTCTTCGGTAGCATGTCGCTGCTAGCTGGCGGTGATCCGGTGGTGCTCAACACTGCGGCCGTTCTCGTGCCCGGCATCGCCTCCGTCGTCGACATCGATCGGGTGCGGACCGCGGCCGAGCAAAGCGCAACCTTCCGCTCGCAGATGCTGCGGCATGCGCTTGCCATCTACGTGCAGAGCCAGCAGACAGCCGGTTGCAATGCCGCCCACACGGTCGAGTCGCGGCTGGCGCGCTGCCTGCTGCAGACGCATGATCTTTCGGGCGGCAACAAGCTCTACATCACCCAGGAATCGCTGGCCCAGATGATCGGCGCGCGACGCAACAGCGTGTCGCTGGTGGCGAGCACGCTGCAGCAGGCGGACTTCATCCACTATAGCCGCGGCCATATCGAGATCATCGACCTGGAGGGCCTGAAGAAGACGGCCTGCGAATGCTACGGCGCCGTCAAAGGCCAGTACGAGAAGCTGGTCCGCCCGCGCTGTCTGCCCTGAGCAGCCTTGCCTCTTCGGGCAGCCTCGCTCGCCTGCCGGTTGTGGCCGGACCGCCTCGCGGAGGAATCCGTACAACTACGGCTCATGGTATGATCGCCCCCGTTCGCCCCGACGGAATTAACGCGCTGTTCAACGGGCGCTGATAATTGTCGACGTGCTGACGAGCGCGAGTTCCAAGAAGCGTCGAATAATGTTCGTGCTGATATATCTCGCCCGTGTTCGGCTTTTGACCAAACGCGCGGAGTAATGACATGGCCTTTGATCTGTCGATGCCGATCCTGGTGGTCGATGACTACGCCACTATGATTCGGATCATCCGCAACCTGCTGAAGCAGCTCGGATTCGAGAACGTCGACGACGCCAGCGATGGATCGGCCGCGCTCGCCAAGATGCAGGCGAAGAAGTACGGCCTGGTGATCTCCGACTGGAACATGGAACCGATGACCGGCTACGACCTGCTGCGCGAGGTGCGCGCCAGTCCGGAGCTGTCGAAGACGCCGTTCATCATGATCACGGCCGAATCCAAGACCGAGAACGTCATTGCCGCCAAGAAGGCCGGCGTGAGCAACTACATCGTCAAGCCGTTCAACGCCGCGACGCTCAAGACCAAGATGGAAGCCGTGTTCGGGCCGGCCGAATAGCACGAGCGTTCCGGAATGCGATGTCCAGCGGCCGGACCGGGAGTCCGGCCGTTTGTTTGAGCGACCAGGCCTCGGGATCTCCGAGGCCCCTGCGCCTATCGCGTGCTCGTGCGCTCCTGCTCCGTAGTTGTACGGAAACCAAAATTTACGAGGGGGTCAGAGCCGGCCGTTAGACAAAACGGTGCTTGCCGATAACGCGCCAAGCCGGCAACGGGACAGGGAATTCATGCGCAACGAACTCCTCGTGATCGAAGATGCCGAAGTGCATCTGTCCATTCTGCGGAAGATCGCGGCTCAGGCCGGCTTCAACACGACCGGCGTCAACTCGGTCGACGCTGCGTCCGCCGTGTTGCAGAAGAGACATTTCGACTGCGTGACGCTCGATCTCTCGCTTGGCGAGCGATCCGGCACCGAGGTTCTGGATCGCCTCGCGGAGCTGAAATTTCGTGGTCCGGTGCTGATCATCAGCGCGTCCGAGGAAGACGCGCTCTACGCCTCTGTCCGCATCGCGAACTTTCTCGAACTGAACGTCTATCCCCCCTTCTCCAAGCCGATCAATCTGACGCTGCTCCGACAGACGCTGAAGCAGATCGCACACGACACCGACCGCCAGAGGCTGGTCAGAGCGGCGGGCTGGTAGCTGACAATGAGCAACAAGAAACGTTTTCTGGGGGCGCCTGCCGCGATCGCGCTCATCCTCATCTGCGTCATTGCCGGCAGCAACCTGTTCTTCCTGACCAATCTGCGCGAGAACGCGCTTCAGCACGCCGAGGAAGACCTCAGCCGACACAGTCTTACTCTCGCCGAGAATGCCGACCGCTCGGTGAAGTCGGTCGACCTCGTGCTCACCAGCGTGCGCGACTATCTCGCGCGCGGCGGCGCCATCGACGCCGCGGCGTACCGCAAGGTCGCCTCCGATCACCAGACGCATCTCCTGCTCAAGGAGAAGATCGCCGGATTGCCGCAGATCGATGCGGTCACCTTGATCGACGCACAAGGCAAGCTCCTGAACTTCTCCCGCTATTGGCCGATCCCCGACGTCAACATCGCCGATCGCGACTACTTCAAGGCGCTGAAGGGCGATCCGGCGCTGCAGACCTTCGTCAGCACGCCGGTGCAAAATCGCGGCGACGGCACCTGGAACATCTATTTCGCCCGACGTCTGGACGATTCGAAGGGTGAGTTCATGGGCATGATGCTCGGCGCCATGTCCGTGCCCTACCTGGAGAACTTCTTCGGCTCCACCGCGCTCGGTCTCGAAGCCGCCGTGTCGCTGGTCCGCGAGGATGGCACGCTGCTCGCCCATTTCCCGCCCACGAGCGAGATCGGCAAGCCGACCTCCGGCTTCGGGCAGCGCGCGCTGTCGGCCGGCGGCGTGCTGCGCGAGCCCTCCGCCAGGACGGGCGAGATGCGCCTGCGGGCGGCGAGGATGCTGCCCAACTATCCCGCGATGATCGTGGTGTCGGTGTTCGAGCACGACGTCCTGAAGGCCTGGCGCGCCATGGCCACGCTGCTGGTCCTCGTGTCGCTGGTGAGCGCAATGGCCGTGCTCGCCGCGGCGGTCCTCATCTCGCGCTGGTGGGAACGCCACGAGCACCTGATCGAAGCGGCCGAGGCGGCCAATGCCGCGAAATCCACCTTCGTCGCCATGATGAGCCACGAGATCCGCACGCCGATGAATGCGGTGCTCGGCCTTGCCACCACGCTGCTGGAAACCAACCTCGACCCGGAGCAGCGCCGCTCGGTGGTCGCGATCCACAATGCCGGCGACAATCTGCTCGAGATCCTCAACGACATCCTCGACTTCTCCAAGCTCGAGTCCGGTCAGCTGTCGCTCGAGGACATCGCATTCTCCGCGGAAGCCCTGGTCCACAACACGCTGAGCATCATCGGGCCGCGCGCCTCCGCCAAGGATCTGAAGCTCAGGAACGTCAGCGATCCCACCGTGCCGCCGGCACTGGTGGGCGATGCCGGCCGCATTCGTCAGATTCTGCTCAACCTCGTGTCCAACGCGGTCAAGTTCACATCGTCGGGCGAAGTCGCCATCACCACGCGCTGCATCGAAAAGGATGACGAGAAGGCGACGGTCGAGTGGACCGTGACCGACACGGGCATCGGCATCGCGGCCGACAAGATCGGCTCGCTGTTTGCGAACTTCGTGCAGGCCGACAACTCGATCAGCCGGCGGTTCGGCGGCTCCGGGCTGGGGCTCGCCATTTGCAAGCGCCTCACCGAGCAGATGGGCGGCGAGATCAAGGTGACCTCGACGCTGGGCAGCGGCTCCACCTTCTCGTTCCGCCTGACGCTGCCGATCGCCGAGGCCGTGGCGGTGCCCGAGCAGAACGACGACAGCATCTACGCCTCGCTGCAGAACCGCATCGCGGCGTTCGGCAGGCCGTTGCGCGTGCTGGTGGTCGACGACAATCCGACCAATCGGCTCGTCGCCACCAAGATGCTCAAGGATTTCGACATCCAGACCGACACGGCGTGCGACGGCGCCGAGGCCGTCACCGCCGCCAGCCGCTTCAACTACGACCTGATCCTGATGGACGTCCGCATGCCCGAGATGGACGGCTTCCAGGCGACCCGGACCATTCGTGCGCGGGGCGAGCGCCGCTCCAACGTGCCGATCATCGCCTTCACCGCAAACGCATTCATGGAGGACATCCGCGCCTGCCGCGAAGCCGGCATGAACGACTTCGTCGTCAAGCCGGCGCGCAAGAAGGCGCTCGTGGAAGCCATCCTGCGCGTGCTGCCGGCCCCCACGCCGGTCGTGGAGATGGCGGCGTCCGACACAGCTCCGCTGGTGCCGGCCGAGCAGGACGCCAGGCCGGCCGACCTCTCTGCCGACACGGAGGTTGCTCCCGAGCCTGCGCTCGATCGCGAGGCCTATGCGGAGCTGGTCGGAGAGATCGGAGACGATGCCGCGCAGGAGATCCGCGATGTGTTCTTCAGCGAGACGGACGCGCGGCTGAAGCTGTTCCGAAAGCTGTCGCTGGATGGCGACCGCATCAAGATCGGCCGCGAGGCGCATTCGCTGAAGAGCGCCGCCGGGACCTTCGGCTACAGGCGTCTGGCGACATATGCGCTTGCGCTGGAGAAGAGTGCACCGCGCCTCTCTTCCAGGGAATACTCCGAGCTGCTCGACAACATCGACGCCGCCTACTCCGCCGCGAGGGCCCAGGAGCTGCAGTACTGAACGCACGCTCAGCCACGGCACCACGCCGGCGCATATCGAGCGTTCGTCGTCGCCGAGACGAGGCCGAGATGGCGAACGGGGCGTTCATGGGCGAGATTCGCAGAACGCGATCTTCATATTCCCTACCAATGGGTTGACGCCGTACTTCTACGGCTCACGATTTTCACAATCAACTAATCATGAGCTGCGAGACTGCGGTCACATAGGAGATGTGTCCCATGTTTACTTTTGAAACCGCCGACCAGAAGGAAGTCAGGCGTTTCCGAATTGCGCAGTTCAACGGCCGGACCGCGACCGTGAAATCCGGTGGCGCGACGATCACCGGCCACGTCCGTTCCGTGATGGAAAAGGAAGCAAGCGTACCGCCGCGTTGGACCATTACCATCGTGCCGACGCCGCCAAAGGCCCAGGCGCCGCTGCGGCCGACCTCCCGCGTTCGTCCTTTCGCAGAGGACTATTTCTGATCATACTGGGAGCCGGCCCCCGATCCGTTCGTGCAACGGACCTGATCGGGATCTCGGCGCGGTACGTCAGCACATGGCGACGAGCTCAACCCGCTGCACGGGCGCGCCCCGCCCCCGCGCCGACGATCATCCGATCTGGTTGAGAAGCGCCGCGCGGACCAGTTCGGCGGTGTTGCGTGCGCCGAGCTTGCGCATGGCCTCGGCCCGGTGGCTCTCGAAGGTGCGAGGGCTGATGCCCATCCGCAAGGCCCCTTCCTTGTTCGAATGGCCATCGCTGATCAGCTTCAGAACCTCGCGCTCGCGCGGGGTCAGCGATTTGCTGGCACGGCCGGAGCGCATGGACGCAGCGGGCGCTTGCTCCTGATCACGCGCAGAGCCCGTGCGCGACAGCGGACCGAACTGGCCCTGCGCACCGGAAATCTTGTTCACGAGGGCGCACACACGCTCGGTCTGCAGCAGCGCGTTGTCGACCACGATCTGCACGTGCCGGCGCTCACCGGGACTACGGGCAATCTCGTCGCTGCGCTGCTTGATCTCGCCCATGTAGAGCATCAGGGCCGTGAGCGAGCCGTTGAGCTGGCGCGCCAGCGCGAGTGAGTCCTGATCATCGCAGGGCTCCGCCGCGAGCGCGCCCTCACGGGCCACCGCGACACCATGGTCGTTAACTTTCGTGGCCGGAACCGGAACGGCGCGATCGTCAGAAAGGCTGTTGCTGAGCTGTGGCATGCCCCATTCTGGCGCAACCGCGGCTTTAACATGGTTAACATCCGAAACCGTAACAATACGGGATATTTCGGCCAACTCGCGCGACCGTCGATATTTTCTCTCAAGAGTTGTAATTCGAGAAAGTTAACCCAGAACGTCAGGGGCTTGTTCGGCTCCCAGAATGTCCCGTCTTCGCGGGCTATCAACTCCATCGTGCATACCGACCATTATTTACGGATATTAATTTGGCACCAACTGTTTCGTGGTTCGATGCGTCCGTTCTCGTCCGTCGAGACGAGCCGTTGAGACCTCGAGCAGACAGCCGGATACGCCATGGGACCGGTCGACCGGATCTGGGAATTCCTGCAGCGGTTGTCGCCGTTGACGCGGAGCTGTCTGCTCAGCGAGCTCGAACGACTGGAGCTGAGCGGCGTCGACATGCCCGGGTCGGCCGATCTCCAGGCCCGGTTGCGCGCCGAGATCCGCAACAACGGCGCCGGCGGTCATCGCACCATCAATCCGTCGCGCTACTTCTTCATGCCGGTCGAGCAGCTTCTCATCGACGGCTCGCCGGAGCATGCCAATGAAGGCCGCATTGCCCGCGGTTCGCTGACGCCGATCTGGGAATGGATTTCGCGCGACCTGCTCCCGACCATGGCCCGCGACTACAATGCGCAGATGAGGGACCTGATCGCGGCCGACAAGCAGCGCGAGATCCTCAAGACCGCGAGCGCGTTTCAGACGAAGGTGACGAAGTCCCTGGAAGGTACGCTGGGGCGAGCCGACGGCATCGAGCAGGTTCGCGACAAGCTCAAGGCCTACACGGCCTCTCCGTCTGTGTTCGACGACGTCGTCAAGCTGATGAAGGCGCTGCGCGCCCGCGAGGAGCTGGCGAAATTTGCCGACTCGCTGCCGGACAGGATCGCGGAATTCGACGACCCGCAGGTCAAGAAGATGGCGCTGCTGCTCGACGGCCTACGCAAGAAAGAGCCTGAGGCCGTGCCCTTTGCGCTGACGCTGGTTGCCAAGCGCCTGAAGGAGCCCTGGCAGGTGATGCGTCTGGCGACCAAGGCGGCGCGCTCCAAGAACGTCGCCGACGTGATCACGGCGCCCTACGCCATGACCGTGCCGATGGTGCTCGACCAGCTCGAGGACAAGCGCCTCGCGCTACGCGTTGCCCTGAAGAACAACCGCGTCGTGACGGCCAAGGAAATTCTGACCAACATCTATGATATCGAATATGCCATCCAGGTTCGCATCGACAGGATCGAGGAGTCGGACTGGGGCAATCGTCTGAGCGTGATCATGAGCAACACGGCCAAGATGGTCCAGGACGAGGTCAAGCGCTTCCCGGACGAGGTCGGACACGTGCTCGGCTCCAACCGGCTGCGCAGCCACCGCTCGTTCGGTGACCGCCTGACCTACATCGCCTGGAAAGGCCGCGACGCCATCAAGACAGCGCTGCGCTCGGCAACTGGCTGATCGACTCACCCATTGGCCATCCGTTCGCGAGCCGATTTGAAGCCGGCGACGAAGCGCGCCAGCGTGTCCGAGGTCTTGCCGCGCGGCAGCATCACCTCGATCAGCGAGAAGCGCCCGCGCCGATGCACGGCGCGCTCGAGCGCGGCCACGAGCTCGGCGCGGGTGGTGACACGCTCGCCGGTGCCGCCGATGGAGTTGGCGATCTCGGCATAGTGCCAGTCGTCGAGATCGTTGAAGCGCGACTCCGGCTGGAACACGCGCAGCATCTCCCAGCTGCAATTGTTGAACAGCACGACGATGGGATCGAGGCCATAGCGGCGGCAGTTGCCGAGCTCCCAGCCGGTCATCTGGAATGCGCCGTCGCCGACCAGGATCAGCGGCCGCAGGCCGGTGGAGGCGACGCCGATTCCGGCGGGCACGCCGAAGCCCATTCCGGCGTAATAGCCCGGCGCCGCCAGCGCCGTGTTGTCGATCTCCATGGCCGTGAACAGGCAGTCGCCGATATCCGAGGTCATCGGCATCCGGCCATGCCGGTCGAACATGTCGTTGATCGCGGTTGCGATGTCCGACGGCGCGATGGGCAGGTCGTCCGCCGCAAGACCGCGAGGATAGGTCGAGCGTTGCCGGAGGAGGCCCGCAGCGGTCGCCCGCGGCGTGGCGCGCGCCTCCAGCGCGTCGATGAGATCGCCAAGCGGCATGTCGCGATAGGCGTGATGCCCGATCTGCACCTCGCGGCTGGCGGCCAGGATCATACGGCGGGGATCCGGCGCCCGGTTCGACAACGCGAAATTGGTATCCGACAGAATGACGCCGAGCATCAGCACGAGATCGGCATCCTCGACGAGCTGGGTGATGGCCGGATTGCCGGCCGCGCCGAGATAGGTGCCGGCGACGACGTCGTCGGCGTTGTCGAGCAGGCCTCGCCCCATGAAGGTGGTGACCAGCGGCAGGCCGAGCTTGCGCGCGAGCGCCGCGATCCGGTCCTCGACGCCATAGCGGCGGATTTCGACATCGACGACGATCACCGGACGCTGGGCGCTGGCGATGCGCGCGAGAATCTCGTCGACGCACTCGTCCAGCGCCTCGCGATTGGCCGCGCGCGGGGGCAACGGCCGCACCGGCTCGACCTCGGCATCGACCATGTCGCGCGGGAATTCGATATAGACCGGCAGCGACAACTCCTTCGCGCTGCGCAGCACGCGCGCAATCTGGGCCGGCGCTGTCGCCGGATCGCTGAGCACCGCCTGATCGCAGGTGACCTCCTTGAACACCGCGAGCTGGGTGTCGACGGTGCGCGCCTGGTGATGCAGCAGGAAGCCGGAGACGCGCTCACGCGCGCCCGGTGCACCGGCGATGACCACGACCGGCGAACGCTCGGCGTAGGCGCCCGCCACGGCATTGACGACATTGAAGGCGCCTGCGCCATAGGTCACCACGGCGACGCCGAGCCCGCCATGATAGCGGGCCGCAGCATCGGCCGCGAAGCCGACCGCCGGTTCATGACTGAGCGTCACGCTCGGCAGGATGCTGCTTTCCTCGATGACCTTGAACAGCGGCAGCACGAAATCGCCGGGTATTCCGAAGATCTCGCGCGCGCCGTGATCCTTCAGAGCGGCAAGCAGCGCATGGGACAGAGCGGGCATCCGGATCCTCCGGGGTGTGCGTGGCGTTCGGCCGGTGCTACACGATCAGGGATGCGCTGCCAATCACGCCGCCGTTCAACCTCTGCCGACGCCTCCACCACACGCTCGCCGCCACATCACGAGCCGCTAGTTCCGCGTGACCAGCTGGGCCTGGGCCGACGGGGCAGCCGGCGCGGCAGCATGCGGCGCGACCAGCACCGCCGCGAACAGGATCACCGCCGCAGTCATCATGCCGAGCTTCAGCATGACCGTCCTGCGATCGGTGATCGGCAGAAACAGAAAGAACAGCAGCGCCGCTGCCAGCACCAGATCGAGCATGTAGGACATGGATCGCCTCCTCCGTTGCCGGCGACCATGGGCCATGGGGGCTTTTCGCACTGTGTCCGCCGTCACGGAGCGCCGCCGCCGCATTCGGCGCGCAAAACGCGCGGTCGATACCGACCCCACAAGGTGGCTACAAGCTGGATTGACCATCGCCGAGACGGTACACTGCCGGGAAAATTCAAGCGGGGTTCTGACCTTTCATGACCAAGAAGCGAGCGCTCATCACCGGGGTCACGGGTCAGGACGGCGCCTATCTCGCCGAATTGCTGCTCAGCAAGGGCTACGAGGTCCACGGCATCAAGCGCCGCTCATCCCTGTTCAATACCGATCGGATCGACCATCTCTATCTGGACCCGCATGAGTCGGATCCGCCGTTCCGGCTGCACTATGGCGACCTGACGGATTCCTCCAGCCTCATCCGCATCGTCGGCGAGGTCCGTCCGCACGAGATCTACAATCTGGCGGCGCAGAGCCATGTGGCCGTCTCCTTCGAGGAGCCGGAGTACACGGCCAATTCCGACGCGCTCGGCACGCTGCGGCTGCTCGAAGCCATTCGCATCGTCGGTCTCGAGAAGGAAACGCGATTCTATCAGGCCTCGACGTCGGAGCTCTATGGACTGGTGCAGGAGGTCCCGCAGCGGGAGACGACGCCTTTCTACCCGCGGTCCCCCTATGCCGTCGCGAAGCTCTACGCCTACTGGATCACGGTGAATTACCGCGAGGCCTACGGCATGTATGCCTGCAACGGCATCCTCTTCAATCACGAGTCACCGGTCAGGGGCGAGACGTTCGTCACCCGCAAGATCACCCGTGCGCTCGCCCGCATCCACCTCGATCTGCAGGACCATCTCTATCTCGGCAACCTCGATGCGCTACGCGACTGGGGGCACGCCCGCGACTATGTCGAGATGCAGTGGATGATGCTGCAGCAGAACGAGGCAGAAGACTACGTCATCGCCACCGGCGTGCAGCACTCGGTGCGCGACTTCGTCAATCTGGCGGCTGACGAGATCGGCCTCGCACTGGAATGGAGAGGCAGCGGCGCCGACGAGAAGGGCTATGACGCCGCCACCGGCAAGTGCCTCGTTTCGGTCGACCCGCGCTATTTCCGGCCGACCGAGGTGGCGACCCTGCTCGGCGACGCATCGAAGGCCAAGCAGAAGCTCGGCTGGGTGCCGCGGACGACGTTTGCGGAGCTGGTCCGCGAGATGATGCGGGAAGATCTCGAATCGGCCAAGCGCGACGAGCTGATCAAGCAGCATGGCTTCCGCTATTTCACGCGCCACGAGTAACGGGCGCGGACATCGGCGGCCGGAGCTCCCTGGTGACGTTTCTGCCGCGTCACTGCTCTATGCGTCGAACAGCGCAGCCTCGGTGAAAGCAAGATCGCCGAGATCAGGCGGATGTGGTCCTTTGCCATATTTCCGGCCGCGCCGGTCGGAGTACCAGCCGACCAGCGCGGTCATCGGCGCATTGGCATCGAGCCGCACCAGCAGGCCGCCCCGACGGAGCAGAAACCGTCCGATCGCGCCGGCAAAGCGGGCGACATCGGCCACGTCCCGAACATAGAGCAGCCGGTGGACCGGCAGCCAGTTCTTGACCCGGTGTTTCTGAAACACGAACGGATAAGCGATGCCCGCCTCGTGCACGACCATGCTGAGGCAGCCCCAGTCCGCATGCTGCCGCAACAGGTCGGCCTCATAGGCGGAGAGCCCCGCTGAATCGCTCTCCGCGAACTCGCCGATCGTCACTCCGGCCTTCGGCGGTGACAATGCCAGGGCCGCGTAGATCTGGCCGCGGCAATAGACCGAAAAGCCCTGCGCCTCGACCTGCGGCCAGGTGTGCGGCGCCGGCGTGATGTTGAAGTATGTCACGCTCTTGTCGCGCGTGGCCGCGCGAACCAGCATCGAGCTGAAGGCACGGAAAGCGGCCTCGACATACCAGCTGGAGACATTGGCCCTGACGATCGATGCGCCGTCGCACTGCACTTCGGAAAACAGCAGCAGGATGACGCCGACCGGCGTGCCGCCATGGTCGAGACAATAGCCGAATGCCGGATAGCCCGCGGGCCGTGGACGGGCGGCGTGGCGCTCGAGCCCGCGCAACCAATAATCCTCACGCCGGAACGGGAAGCCGCGCGTCAGCAACGCAGCAACTGCAGCAAGATCGGCCATTCCAATCTCGCGGATGCGCACGCCAATGACCGGCTGGGCCGGCGCACCCCCCTCGCTCGCAAGACCGGTCCTTCTGATCGGCAGCATTCCGGATTTACTCGACCAAGAACGTTGTGCGCGCTCGCCGCAGCAAGCGATGATACCGCTGCAATTAGCCTAAAATCGGCGTGCCGCAGTGAACCACATCGGGCTGTCATTACCATCGCGTTAACGCGCGACATGGATTCCGCCGTCCGCCATCGTCAGCGGCGTGGCGGCCGGTCACGGCCGCGGCACGCGAAACATGTAGGTCTCGTTGGCGTTGAGCCCGTCGACGAAGAAGCGGCCGGGCCTGACGTCGATGCGACGCTGCAGCCCGTCCCATCCCCACACTTCGAGGCTGCGCGCCCAATCGGGCAATTCGATCTCGACCGCGCGGCCTGGCCGATCGGTCCACCCGGCGATGTTCTGCCAGACGATCAGCTCGGCATCGGCGCCGCTCAACCGATAAAGCGCGAGCTGCCGGTCGATTGACACGATGCTCATGTGGCCGGCGAGCTGCAGCACCGTCTTCAAGACCAGGCTGCGCGCCTCGGGCACCCACGGATCCTCACCGCTGGCCATCGCATAAGCGAGGCCATCGACACGCGGCGTGTCGCCGAGATTCCAGGGAAAAGCCACCACCGAAACCGGCGAACGACCATCCTGCCCAACCACGGCGAGCTGATCCCAGATTGCACTCAGAAACAATCTGGCCGCCACCTGCTCGTTATCCCATGCGCCAGCGCGCGCGACGTTGAACTCGGTGGTGTAGAAGTTGACATCCCGACGAAGGCCCATCGCCTGCTTGACGCGATCGAAGCAGGTCTGCACCGAGAACTCGCGTCCCCTGGTCATGGGATACCATCGATCATTGTAGTAGGTGTGAAGATCGATCCCGTCGAGCCGCCCGTCCGCGAGCAGATCGGCAATCGCCGGCCCATAGCCGCGCAGCGTCGCGTCGCCATGCGAGTTGCAGGTGGCGAAGCCGCCGGGAACGACCCGCAGCTTCGGATCGACGCTATGGACACCGTCGGCCAGCCCCGCCAACGCATCGTGGTAGTCCTTGCGCGGAATCGAGGCCTGCACGTCGGGCTCGTTGATTGCCGTGAAGATGGTTGCACCCCAGTCGGGAATGCCGTTTTCCTGGCCCCAATCGCCTCCCGGGCGAAACCGCTTCGCCATCGCCTGCCCCGCAGCAAACCAGTCCTGATAGGACCCGATCGGCTGCGGCGGGTTCAGGGTTTGATAGCTGCCTTCATATTCGAGCAGGATCAGCGGCGTGATGCCGTTCCTGTGCGCCTCGAGCATGGCCGCATCGAAATCCCGCGGCGTCGGAACACGCGCGAGCGTACGCCAGCCATAGGAATCCATCCGGCCCATCCTGGCGCCGACGCCATGCAGCGCCTGGTACAGCTGGGTGCTCTTGCCGGCGAGATGCGTGACGAGATTGCCGCCGCCCATGAGAGACCGGATCGCAGCACCGTTCACAGCGTCGGCAACGCCTGGAGTTGCCGAGCCAATCGTTAATAGCACTATGCTAATGACCAGCAGATTGGAACGAAGTCGCAATGTCTAGTCCCGTAGATGTCCGTAATGACGTTTGAGATCGTCCAGGTCGTTCAAGAGATAAGCAATGCCGGCGGCGTGGAAACCGTTGCCATCGAGCTTGCACGTGTTTTCGGCCGGAATGGTTTATCGAATGTCGTTCTGGCCAGCACGGTGGCTGAAAATCTCGAACAGTCGATCCGGGTGGAGCGGGTTGCGCCATGGCTTGCGCGGATTCCGACCCGCGGGCTCTTCCGGTACATCGGTCGCGCCGTCGTCGTGCCGCTGTTCACGCTCGCAGCGACCCGGGCGCTTGCGCATCATCCTGACGCCCTCGTCATCAGCCACGGTGACAGTCTCAAAGGCGACCTGCTGATCGTTCACGCGGTCAATGCGCAGAGCCTTGCCGAGAAGCGTGCCGCCGGCAGCTGGCGCTGGCTGCTCAATCCCATGCATCTCTGGGTGGCCTTGCGCGACCGGTTCATGATCGGCGGGCTTCGCTATCGCGCCTTCGTCGCAGTGTCGGAGCGCGTGACCGCGGAGCTACAGCGCTTCTATCGTGTTCCCTCCTCACGCGTTCATGTCATCTCCAATGGAATCGATCTCCATCGCTTCAGCCGCGACGAGAAGGCGGGACAGGCGATCCGGCACGAGTTCGGCATTCCGACGCATGCGCGCGTGCTGCTGTTCGTCGGGCACGAATTCCATCGCAAGGGATTGGCCCATGTCGTCGGCGCGCTCGACCGGCTCGGCGACGAGGTCCGGCTGCTGGTGGTCGGCTCGGACAATCCGGCACCCTATCGCAAGCTGACGCGCAAGGCGCAGGATCGGCTCATCTTTGCCGGCTCGCGATCCGACATGCCCGCGCTCTACTCCGCCGCCGACGCGTTCGTCCTGCCGACGAGCTACGAGACCTTTTCGCTGGTCTGCATGGAGGCGATGGCCTGCGGGGTGCCGGTGTTCGCAACGCCGGCCGGCGGCATCGAGGACTACCTCCGCGATGGCATCAACGGCTTTCGTGTCCGGATGGACGCGGAGGACATCGCGACCAGGATCGCTGCCGTGCTCGATGATCCCGCGCTGCTGCAGCGGCTCCGGGACGGCGCGCGCGCGACGGCGCGGAGCTACGGCTGGGATGAGGTCGGCCTGAAATATATCGAGCTGCTCAGGCAGATCGATGCAGCCAAACGGGCGCCGAGCCAGTCCGCGATGACGGTGTCGGCCAAAGCATAGCGCACTAAATTAGCGGCTCGCCTGGAGCGGCTGCCGCTGCACCATGCGGGACGCATTCCTCGACATGTCTGCATCACGACACGCCGTCTCGATCGCGCTTGCGACGGCATCGTAGGTGAAACGCGCCAGCACATTGGCGCGCGCGGCCCGTGCGCACGTCGCCAGTTCCAGCCGATCAGCCGTGAGATCGTCGATCAGCCGACACAGACGGTTCGGATCACGCTCCGGCACGATCCAGCCGCCTTCGCCGACCACGTCCGGAATGGCACCGCAGGTCGATCCGATCACCGGAACGGCGCAGGCCTGCGCCTCGATGATCACCCGGCCGAACTGCTCGCGCACCGCACCGGTCGTCCGTGTCAGCAGCAGCAGCGCATCCAGCCCGCGCAGGAACGACGCCACTTCGGCTGGCGAGGCCCATCCTTGCAGATCGACGCGATCGCCCAGGCCGAGTTCCTTCACCCGCTGGCGCAGATGCGCCTCGTGCGGGCCTTCGCCCATGATGCTCAGCGTGGCCGCAGACCTCGTGCGCGCAAGTGCCTCCAGGGCGTCATCGAGGCCTTTCTCGACCACGAGCCGGCCGACATAGCCAAGCCGCAGCGGCACATCCGCAGTCCGGGTCGGCCGCTCGCCGGCCGGAGCAAAGGTCGCGAGATCGACACCATAGCCGATGGGCGTCACCGGGCCCGCATAGCCGCGCGCCTGGACGACATCGGTTGCCGCGGGACTGCGCGACAGAATGTGGTCGGTGCGGCCAAGGACGAACCTGCGGATCGCCTCGAACGGCGGCGGCAGCCTCTTCAGAATGTTCTGGTCGACCTCCAGCACCAGCGCTGCACGGCCGCGCAGCATCTGCGCCTGCAATGCCACGATGCTCCACGGCTCCTCCCAAAGGTGAATCACGTCGGGATCGAGCTCGCGCAACAGCCGGCGCAATGCCGGATAGAAATGCAGGTACCATTTCATCGGGCCGACGTCCGGCAGCCGGATCGGCAGGCGATGGACCGGATAGCGGTCGTCAAAGGGCGCAGCGGTGATCGTACGGCCGAACTCCTTCCACACCTCCGGCATGACGAGGTGCAGATCGACGTCCGGCCGGGACGCGAGATGACGATAACGCAGCCGGCCGGCTTCGCTGCTGGTGGCCGGATGCGCAATCGAGACGATCCGCAAACGCCCCCTGCTAGACACGGCCCATCACCTTTGCTACGGCACCGCTGAGACCCGTCAGATGCATTTCCATCGCCGCGACGGAGCGATGCGATCCATTCATGGTGTTGCGCGGGATCGAGAACGGATCCTGGCCGGCATGGACCAGCCCCTTGCGCGTGGTCGCAGCGCTGGCAAATCCCGCCTGCTGCGCGAGCACGAAATCGCGCGGACCGCAATCGGCCGCCCGTCCGTAGGGAAACGCGAAGTGCTCCACCTCGAGTCCCAGCCGCGCGTTCAGGCGCAGCCGCGCGTCTGCCAGCTCGTGCAGCGCATCGTGGGGAGACAGTGACGCGATTCGCGCATGCGACACCGTGTGCGCGCCGATCTCGACCAGCGGATCGCGGGCGAGCGTCTCGAGCATCTCCCAGGAGATCGCGTGCTTCCAATGCATCGCATCGATGTCGATGCCGTTGGCGGCACAGAACGCGGCGTAACGATCAGCCGCCCGCGGGCCGTCCCAGCTTGCCGCAATCTGGGCGAACGCCGCGCGGCGCCGCTCGGGGCTCGAGAGCGTCATCTCCTCACCATCGACCGTCACGCGATCCTCGCTCAGCAGCGCATCCTCGAGGCCGGCCGCCCAGAGCGGCAAGGTGCCGTCGGGAATCCCCGTGGTGACGAACAGCGTCACCGGCACATTGTGACGACGAAACACCGGCACCAGCAGCTCGAACGTGTCGCGGTAGCAATCATCGATCGAGAAATTGACGTAGCGGCCGGTCGACTCGGCGCCCGCCGCCCGACGCAACGCCTCGCTGATGGTCACGACATCCCAGCCCTGATCGCGGACATAGCCGAGGAAGCGGTCGAGAAAATCGGCATCGACGTAGAAGTCACGGTTGGGCAGACGCTCCCATTGCTGCGACGGCGCCGCACGGTGGAAGGTCAAGCAGCAGCCGCGCGGACCGAGCACGCGGTCGGCGGCCTTGGCGAGCGGAAGAACGAATGCGCTGGACGCCATCATGGCCTTGGCGGCGGCGAGGGCCAAAATCGTCAACTCAGCTCTCCCTTCATCTTGAACGTGCGACGAACATGCCTGAACGCAGCGGCCACATTGGACGGCAGCAGAATTCCGATCGCGAAAGCAAGGCAGAGCAGATACGCCAAGCCGCCGAGGAAAAGACGCGGCAGCAGGGTCGGGACTGCGTCCTGGATCATCATGCCGAGCACGACCATCAACGCCGTCGGCAGCAGCGCCAGGCCGATCACGAGCAGGAGCTTTCGCGCATCGCCGAGCACGAAGACGACGCCACCCAGCAGCACCAGGCTGCGGATCGCCTCCCCGATGCCAAGCAGCTGCATGCCGGCGGCCGGTGACGGGTCGAACAGATGGGTCAGCAGATTGAAGCCGATGTTGGACAGATAGGCCGAGACGATGATCAGCGCGGCGACGCCGTTGCGGCCGGCGCCGTTGAGCAGCCGGATCAGGATCCAGCCAAGCGTCGCGGCCCACACGCCGCAGGCAATGCCCTTCAGGGCGTGCGAGGTCAGCAGCAGCGCTTCGTCACCGAAGGCACCCCGGAAATAGATCAGGCGCACGATGTCGGTCGAGAACACCAGGAGGAACGCGGATGCCGGCAAGGTCAGCGCGAGCAGCGGCCGCAGCAGCGCCTCGGTCTGGGCCCGCGGATCGCCCGGCGCATGCTGCGACAGCACGGCCATGCCGAGCGGCTGGCTGATCAGGAGCAGTGCGCTTTCGGTCAGGGAGCGGGCGTAGTCCAGCGACGCGACGGCCCCCGTGGTCAGGCGCGACGCGGTGAGACGCTCGATCCAGACATTGCCCTGCTCGGCGAGCGGCAGCGCGAGCAGCACGCGCAGCCGCTTGAAGAACTCGATGCCCTTGTCGGCGACGGTGCGGACGGTCAGTCCGGAGAAGCTCAACTCGCCCTCGCGCCACAGCGAGAACAGCCCCCACGCCGCGAGCCCATTGAAGGCGACGGTGAAGGCGCAGGCGAGCATATAGGCATCGCCGGTCAGCGCGAGCAGGCCGATGCCGCCGATCACTGCGACGTTCAGCAGGCTGGCTCGGACATTGGTCAGCCGGGTGCGGCCAAGCGCGATCTCGCCGGCCGCGAGCACGTTGAGGACTGCCGAGGCCGGCATGCCGAACGCCATCATGCGCACGAAATGCAAGGTGAGCTCGCGCCCCTCCGCCGAGAAGCCGCCGACGACCGCGCTCACCCAGAGTTCGCCGAGCAGCAGGATGATCGCGGTCACCGCGCTCGAGACGACGGCGATGACGATCGTCAGCGCACCGAGGCTGCGCGCGGCATTCGGCCGCTGCAGCGCCTCGCGATGCATCGGGATCATGATCGCCGGCACGCTCTCATTCTGCAGGAAAGCGAGCGGGATGAGCACGGCGGCCATGGCGGCACGGAACCCGTCGGCGATCAGCGAGGCGCCCAGCACATGCGCCATCAGCACCTCGCGGGCGAAGCCGAGCAGCTTGCTCGCCAGCGCACCGCTGATCAGCAGCGCACTGAAGCGCTTGAGCGAGTGACCGGAGGCGCTCACACCGCCGCTCCAGCACCGACGCTGCGGATCAGAAGTCCGATGGAGTCGAGCATGCGCGCGAGACCGTAATGCGTGCGCGCGCGGCGCGCAGCGTAGTCGAGCTGCGGCTTGAGGATCTCCGGCTCGACGAGCACGGCATCCAAGGCCTCGGCCAGCGCCCGTGCGTCGCCGGGCGGAACGAGCATGCCGGCGCGACCATGCTCCAGAATGTCGGGCGCAGCGCCGGCATCGGTCGCAATGACCGGCACACCCGCGAGCATGGCTTCGACCAGCGTACGACCGAATGGCTCCGGGTCGATCGACGGGTGCACCATCGCATCGACGGCCTGCATCAACAACGGCACATCGCTGCGATGGCCGAGGAAGTGAACGCGATCACCGAGGCCGAGCTCGGCGACAAGCCGCTTCAGCTCGGTCGCATAGTCCTGCTCGCCGAACAGCGCGTCGCCGACGACGATGCCATGAACGCCGGGCCGCTTGGCCAGCGCCTCGATCAGGACGTGCTGGCCCTTCCATTGTGCGAGCCGACTGAAGACGCCGACCAGCGGTCCGGACGGCAGGCCGAGGCGCTGCCTCAGCTCCTGCTGCGACACCGGCAAGGGCTCAATGGCCAGGCCGTTGGGGACGACCTCGACCAGCGAGCGCCGGCCGCCCGCATCGATGAACGCGGCGGCGGCCGCCTCGGACGGAACGATCACCTTCGCGGCGAAGCGATTGGCGAGGAACACCTGCATACGCCGCTGTAGCTTGCCGAAATGGGCCGGGCTGATGATGTCGTGCAGATGCCAGATCAGCGGCCGGCGCGCCACGATGTTGGCGATCGCCGCCAGCACGAACGCCTTCTGCGAATTCGCGTAGACCACGTCATGGCGGCGGGCGACGCGTGCGAGCTCGGCAGTGATCGCAGCAAGGCGGCCGAACAGCGGCAACGCCCTGAGCCACGAGCTGTCACGCCTGAATTGCGACAGGCCACGGCCCCAGCGCGACGCGATCACGGACAGTCCGCGGTCTGACAGCGCCCTGGCGAGCGGCCCCGGCTCGAACAGGAAAGCCGACGAGTCCCGACGGCCCTGGACCACGTCGAGCAGGATCAGCTCGGCGCCGCCGATCTGTCCGGTGTGGTCGACGAACAGGACGCGCTCGGCCGACATCAGCCGACTCCGGCGAAGGCTGGCGCTGGGGTGGTCTGAGGCGCGGTCGTGGCGTGTTGCTCGGCTTCGGTCATGGTGACGACGATGCCGACGTCGATCGCTCCGAGCGCCCTGCTCTTGTTCACCGTAGCGACCGCCGGCTCGATCAGCGAACGGTCGCTGCGCACGCAGACGATCACCCAGTCCGTGCCCGCCAGGAAGTCGTCCCGTTGCGACGGCAGGGGCGTATCGACGATGACGGCGTCATAGCCATCGAGGCCGGAGAGCAGAACTTCGAGGCTGATAACATCGAGGATGTCTCCGACCGGCCCGTTGGCCGCGCCCGCAGGAAGCACATCGAGGCAGGGATGCTCGGTGCGCAGCACCGCCTCGTGCAACGCCGTGCCATGCTCCAGCGCGCCCAGCCATCCCTGGCTCGGCGGCAGGGCCATGACCTCGGCGAACCGTGCATGCGCGATGTCGCATTCGACCAGGAGAACGCGCAGGCCCGCGGCCGCCAGATGCTCCGCGAGCGCGCAGGCCGTGGTCGTCTTGCCATCGCCGGCATCCGGAGATGTCACGACGATGCGGTGCGGCCGCGCCGACTGCTGCAGTCCGAGCTCGTGGACGAGGTCGTGCAGCGTGTGCTGAAAGTCCGTGTCCTCGGAAGCGAGACGCAGTACATGCGGGATCGCGAGCGGCTGATGCCCCTGGAGGATGGCGCCAAGGGCGGACATCTGCCGCAAGCTCTTCAGGCGCGGCAGGCAGGCCAGGATGGATACGTCGGCGACGCTCGGGAGATGAGATCTTCGCTCCGGCGATGCGGCAGACGTCGTCGTCGTCATCTCCGGCGGCGCAACGTCGGACTCGGGCAGGACCGGGACGATCGTCGGAGCTTCGGCGACGTCGGTCGGCTGCGCAGATGCGTCCGGGGCCGCGGGCACCGGCGACTCGATGACGCGCGAGCCGAGCTGGTCGGCGAGCAGCGCGGCACCGGCGCCGAAGATCAGCGCCAGCGTCAGGCCGGCGGCGAGGAACGGGATCTTCTTCGGGAAGAACGGCTTGCTGGGCAGCTCGGCGAGGCTGACGAGGCGCGTGCTGCCGCGCAGGACGCGCCGCTCGGTCTCGAGCTCGCTCGCCTTCTTGTACAGCTCGGCATATTGCTGGCGCTTGATCTCGGTGTCGCGCACCATGCTCTCGATCGACGCTTCGTCCAGCGTGGCCGAGCCGGCCTCCGCCTTGGCCGTGTCCATCTGCTTCTTCAGCGAGTTCACCAGCGCGTTGTTGGCGTCGAAGGTTTTCTGCGCGCTCGCTGCGATCGACTGCATCTCTTCGACGAGCCGCTGCTGAATGATCGCCTGCTCGCGCGTCAGCGCCAGGATCGAGGGATGCTTCGGGCCGAGCACGCCGGCGGCGCTCGCGAGCTGGGCGCTGACCGTGGTCAGCTGCTGCTTGAGGTCGGCGATGGTGCGGCTCTGCAGCACCGACGGCGCGTCGGTCGGCCCGCGCTCCTGCTCCGACTTAATCTCCTGCAGCCGGGCGGCCGCCTCGGCGCGCGCGGCCTCCGCCTGCGACAGCTGCTGGCCGATGCTGGTCAGCCGCTCCGACGAGATCGGCGCATTGGCGCCGCGCATCAGGCCCTTGGTGCGACGGAATTTCTGGATCTTCTCGTCGGACTCGCGCAGCTGCTGATCGAGCTGCTTCAGCTCCTGCCAGAGCCAGGAGGTCGCGACCTCGCGGCTGTTGGCGCCTTCGGTGCGCTGGTCTTCGAGGAAGGTCTGCGTCAGCGCATTGGCGAGCGTCTTCGCCACCTCGGGGCTGCCCGACTGATAAGAGATGTTGATGACGCGCGAGCGGCCGGCCGAGGCGACGCTGAAACGGCCGTCGACGTGATCGATGAAGGCACCGGAGTCGGTCCTGAGACGCTGGCACGCATCCGTCGAGCCCATCAGACGACCACGCTCGCATTCGCCGACCACCGCGTCGACGACGCCGGGCGAGGACATGATCTGACGCAACAAGCGGGGCGAGCGGATCACCAGCAGCTGGCTCTCCATGTCGGCGGGATCGCCGATCTTCTGCGCCCAGGCCGCCGAGGTGTTGGCGCCGGGTTCCTGCTCCGCGATGATCACGGACGCGGTGGCCAGATAACGCACGGGCAACAGGACCAGCGCGGCGATCGCAAGACCGAGCACCGCGCCCGCGACAATGGCGAATACGCCGCGGCGGCGCCAGATCCGGGCGACGGCGTCAAAGCCCGACAAGGCCTCCGAGAGAGCCGCCTGCCTCATGATCTGCACTCACACCACATGCCAACTTACGCAATCAGCCGCGTCGCGCGGCTCTGATGTCCCGCACGGAAGCTCTCGATCTCCTCGTTGACCGCCGCGACGAACTGGCTGCGGAAGCGATCGGCCGAGAAGAAACCGGCGCGCTGGCGGCAATCGAGACGCGAGATCGATTTCTCCCTGGCCACGAACGCGCGGACGCATTCGGCGATCGCCGCGGGCTCGGGCGTCTCGAAGAACATGCCGGTCGGACGGGGCCCCGTGGTCAGGATCGACTCGCGCGCACCGCCGCGGCCCAATGCCAGAACCGGCGCGCCCTCGGACTGCGCCTCGACGGGAATGATGCCGAAATCCTCCTCCGCCGCGAACACGAAGGCGCGGGCGGTGGTCATGAGATCGCGGAGCTGCTTGTCGGGCACGAAACCGGCGAAGGTCACGTTGGGGCCCGCGATCGACTTCAACCGCGCCGCTTCCGGGCCGTCGCCGGCGACGACCAGCTCGAGGTCCGGCATGGTGTTGAAGGCGCGGACGATCGGCTCGATTCGCTTGTAGGGAACGAGACGGCTCGCGGCCAGGAAGTGGTTGCCGACCGGGAGGATCGCATCGCGCTGGCCGATCGTCACCGGCGGATAGATCACCTTGGCGTCGCGGCCGTAGATCTTCTTGATGCGGCGGGCGACGAATTGCGAGTTGGTGAAGATGGCGTCGGGGCCGTGCGCGGTGCGCGCGTCCCAGATCCGCATCTTGTGCAGCAAGGTGCGGGCGATGAGGCCCTTGATGCCCGTCGCGTAGCCGCTCTCCTCCAGGTACTGGTGCTGCAGGTCCCAGGCATAGCGCATCGGCGAATGCACATAGGCGATGTGCAGCTGCTCCGGCCCGGTCAGCACGCCCTTGGCCACCGCGCAGCTCGAGGAGATCACGAGGTCGTAGCTCGACAGATCGAGCTGCTCGATCGCGAGCGGCATCAGCGGCAGATAGGAGCGGTGATACTTCCGCAAGCCCGGCATCTTCTGCAGGAAGCTGGTCTGCGACGTCTCGAAGCCCAGCTTGGCGCGGTCCTCGGGACGGAGCAGGTCGAACAGCGCGAAGACATCCGCACCGGGGTAGCAGCGCAGGATCTCCTGCAGCACCTTCTCGGCGCCGCCGAGAACGTAAAGCCAATCGTGGACGATCGCGACGCGCATCCCGCTCTCCCAAGTCCCTGGGTATTTGAACAAACCCTTAAGGGAGGCGTTCACGCGCACAAAACCAATCCTAAACTTCTAGTTAATCGCCCTTGTCCTCCGACCCGTCGAATCCGCTGCTATCAGGTAAGGATCGGTTAAGGATATGTCAGCCTCGCCGCGTCTCGATTTGCGACAGGTGTGCCGGACCAGAACGAACAACAAGGCTATGGTCTCGCTTCGGCACACTCGGCACCATAGGCCGCCTTGCTTAACAGGCCCTTGCCGCCCGCAACGCCTGCGCGCATGACGCCATGCGCAGCGACGACCGCGACGACGCGCCGCGGACTCCTTCAACACGCTCCCGCCGCACGCGATCGTGATCGCGGGTCGATCTCAGCCGGCGATGATGAGCTGCTGAACCGCGTAGCCGTGACGGATGACGCGGTTGAGCACGGGATCGACCAGCTCGAACGCGAAACGGTCGGCCGGGCGGATGCCGCCCAGGGCTGCGAAGGTGCCGCCGAACATCGCGGTGCCCTCGGGCAGCCCGGCCTCGCCATAGCGGCGCGCGACCAGATCGGCCGGCGCCAGCATGCCGCTCAGCGCGCCCTCCTGGTACAGCACGCGCTCGCCGCCGATGGTCGCGTAAGCACGCAACATCAACCGGTCCCAATGCGCGGCGACGTCGTCGACCAGCCACAGCTCGGGCGCGATCGGCTTGTCGCACATCTGCTTGGAGACGGTGATGTTGTAGGTCTCGACCTTGCGGTCGGTATGATCGGAGCCGACGCCGACGAACATCTTGCCGCCGGATTTCACCAGCACGAATTCCACCTCGCCGGAGGAGTCGCCGCCGGAGACCTCGATGCCGTCGGCCGTCGTCAGCCGGCTGGCCGCGACCTCGTAATAGATCGGCGTCGTCGCCGGGCGGGGAATGCCGAGCTCTTCCAGCTCGGCGATGTGCTTGTCGCGCGCGACCGGATCGCGCCCGGTCCAGCCGGCGATGACGAGACGGTTCAGCGTGACCGGCTGCCGCGCCGCCGTTCCGTCAGCGTGAACCAGAAATTCGATTCGAGTACCGCTCATCGTCGCATTGCCCCTTGAAAACCAGCCTGCCGCTTAGCCGCCCCTGGGCATGCTGGCAAGCGCGGTCCGCTCACTCCTTGCCCGCCTTCTCGGCCTCGTGGTCCTCCTTCAGATGCCGCTTGCGGATCTGGTGCGTGGTGAACCAGATCAGCGCGATCGCGACCGGCACGAAGACGGCGGTAGCGAAGGTCGGCTCGACGTGCAGGCCGGCGTCATGCGCGCCCTTGGCGAGGTAGCCGAACAGGCTGACGACGTAGTAGCCGATCGCGGCCACCGACAGGCCTTCGACGGTGCTCTGCAGGCGCAGCTGCAGCTTGGTGCGCTCGTTCATCGAGCGCAGGAGATCGCGGTTCTGCTCCTCGAGCTCGACGTCGACACGCGTGCGCAACAGGTCGGCGGCGCGCGCAAGCTTGCGCGACAGATTGTCCTGCCGCCGCTCCAAGGTGTTGAGCGTGCGCATCGCCGGCGCGATGCGCCGCGACAGGAACGACGACCAGCTCGAATACGGCGTGATCGGCTCGCCCTCGATCACCGTGAGCCGCGCCTGCACCAGGTCCCAATAGGCGCGGCTGGCGCCGAACCGGAACAGCGAGCCGGTCGCGCCGCGCTCCAGCGACGCCGCGAGCTCGGTCAGCTCGGTGAGCAGATGATTGTTGAGCTTGAGCGTCTCGGCGCCCTGCATCTCCACCAAGACCTCGCCGAGCCGCCGCTCGATGCGATCGACCTGCGGCGCCAGCTCCAGCGCGGCGGGCAAACCGAGCAGCGCCAGCGTGCGATAGGTCTCGAGCTCCAGCACGCGCTGCACCAGCGCGCCGAGACGTTCGGGCGTCGGCCCCTCGATGCACACGAGGATGCGGGTGAAGCCCTCCTCGTCGAGTCGGAAGTCGGAGGCAAGCGCGCCGATCGAGCCCTTCACCGCAACCAGCGCCAAACTGCTCTTGTCGAACAGCGCTTCCGCGCGCTTGACCGGATCGGTGACGCTTTCGACCCCAAGCTTGACGGCGACCAGCAGCTCGCCGGACAGCTTGAGCGATGCGATCAACGCCTGCAGCTCCGGCGCGATCTCGCCGAAGGCGAGCTTCGGCGCGTCGGCCGGCGGGCTCCAGATCCAGGTGAAGGTCGCGAACTCCGAATGCTGCTCCCAGCGCAGCCGCGCGGAGCCGACGACCACCTGGTGATGCTTGATGCCGGGCTCCGGCGCCGGCGCACCATGCCGGGCACAGAACGCCGCAAGGCTGTCGCGATCGGCATCCGCGCTGTCGCCTTTCGCCATGACCGCGAAGCGAACGACAGAGACCGGCTGCATCAGCGGCGTGAACGGCCGCGCATGCACCTCGTTGAGCACGCTCTCGCGCAGGGCGTGCTGGGTGAACGCGGACATGTCGAGCGCGGTCATCACAGGGCTCCGTGTGCGCGAGGTCGAAGTGTCGAGGCAGCCACCTGCGTCAACGACGCGCCTGCAGCCGCAACGCGCCTCGCGGGCAAGGCCGCGCTTGGAACGATCACCCCCGTCATGCCGATCTCACCTCCCCTTGCACCCGCGCGCTTTGCATCCGTCGGCACTTTAGCGCAATTCAGTGACTGCGCCACGGTGACCGCAGAACGGTTGAGGCCGGCGTGCCCGCGACTCCGCAGCCCCCATCCGCAGCGCATGCAGTTGTCACATTGGCCGTGGTAGACCATAAACAGCATGGTCTTTTCCGCCATCGCCCGATGGCCACTCACCACATCCGTCGCCCAAGCCTGACAGGACTCCCATGACCACGCTTTCCTCCATCGTCGCGCGCGGTGTCGCGCTGGTTGGCAATGCGGCGCTGCAGTGGCGCAAGCTGCAAGGCGATACGCCGGCACCGGCGTGGGGGGCGGCGCCGCAGATTCCGCAGGCGAAGCCGCAAGGCATGCTGCCGACCCTGAAGATGCCGACGGCGCGCGGCTGGAAGGATGGCGAGAAGCCGGTGGCGGCGCCGGGGCTGAAGGTGAATGCGTTCGCGACCGGGCTCGATCATCCGCGCTGGATCTATGCGATGCCGGACAAATCGGTGCTGATCGCGGAGGCGACGCAGGTGCCGAGCCCGGTGCGCAACATGTTCGGCTATGCGATGCAGGCGACGATGCGCCGCGCCGCCGCGCTCGGCGTCAGCGCCAACCGCATCACGCGGCTGGTCGATGCCGACGGCGACGGCACCGCCGAGAAGCGCAACGCGTTCATGGAGAATCTCAGCCAGCCGTTCGGCATGGCGCTGGTCGGCGACACCTTCTATGTCGGCAACACCGACGGCATCGTCGCCTTCCCCTACTCTGCCGGTGCCGAGCGCATCACCGCGCAGGGCAAGCGGCTGACGACTTTCAAGCCGGGCGGGCACTGGACGCGCAGCCTGCTGGTCAGCCCGGACGGGACGAAGATCTATGCCGGCGTCGGCTCGCTCAGCAACATCGCCGAGCAGGGTTTCGAGGTCGAGGAAGGCCGCGCCTGCATCTACGAGCTGGATATCGCCAGCGGCGCTAGCCGCATCTTTGCAGCCGGCCTGCGCAATGCGGTCGGGCTGGCGTTCGAGCCGAACACGAAAGTGCTATGGACCGTGGTCAATGAGCGCGACGGGCTCGGCGACGAGACGCCGCCGGACTATCTCACATCGGTGCGCGAGGGCGGCTTCTATGGCTGGCCCTATTGCTACTGGGGCAAGACGGTCGACGACCGCGTGCCGCAGGATCCGGCGCTGGTCGCGACCGCGCTGACGCCGGACTACGCGCTCGGCGGCCACACCGCCTCGCTCGGCCTGTGCTGGCTGCCCAAGGGCACCCTGCCCGGCTTCCCCGATGGCATGGTGATCGGCCAGCACGGCTCGTGGAATCGCAGCAAGCTGTCGGGCTACAAGGTGGTGTTCATTCCGTTCGAGAACGGCAAGCCCTCCGGCCCGGCGCGCGACATCCTGTCCGGCTTCCTGGCGCCCGACGAGAGCTTCTCCTATGGCCGCCCGGTCGGCGTGACGCTCGGGCCGGACGGCGCGCTGCTGGTGGCCGACGATGTCGGCAACTGCATCTGGCGGGTCACGGGATCGTAGCGGAACCGGGCCGGCCTCGGCCCGTTGTCGCCGGGACAACGGAACAGTCCCGAGGAGATCACCATGGCCGACAACGTCAATCCGAACCAGAAGCAGCCCGGCGAGCATCAAGAAGGCAAGTTCCACTACAATCCCGGCAATCAGGCCGGGAAGACCATCGATGTCGGCAAGCCGGAAGGCGAGCAGGTCAACAACAAGGACCGCATCGAGCAGCGCGAGGAGCCGCAGTCGCGGTGAGTTGTTTGGCTCGTGTGAGCCCAGCTCTCGCACCGAAGACGGTGCGCTCCCTCTCCCCGTCCTTCACGGGGAGAGGGTTGGGGTGAGGGGCAGCCGCGCGGGCGGTATCAGTTGGACCCGCGCATCGGAAGTGTTCGCGGATAGACCTGTACCCCCTCACCCGGATGTCATCTTCGATGACATCCGACCTCTCCCCGCAAGCGGGGCGAGGTTGCACTGAGCAAGCGGAAGGACGTTCGCGCCTCACCCCCGAAGTGAGACTCAGGCCTACCCCTCCAACAAAAACGCCAGCGCCTCGTCACACGGTGCCTCGACCTTCAGCGACAGCAGATCATCCGCGCGGGTGCGGCCGAGATTGACGGCGGCGATGGGGATGTTGCGGTCGGCGGCGGCGCGGACGAAGCGGAAGCCGGAATAGACCATCAGCGAGGTGCCGACGACGAGCATCGCGTCGGCGTGATCAACGTGATCGCGCGCGGTCGCGACGACGTCGCGCGGCACGGTCTCGCCGAAGAACACGACATCGGGCTTGAGGATGCCGCCGCAGGCCTGGCAAGCCGGCACGGTGAAATCGGCGAAATCGACGCCGTCGAGATCGGCATCGCCATCCGGCGCATCCGCCGCATCATGCGCGAGCCAGAGCGGATTGGCGTGCGCCAGTTCGTCCTGGAATTCGGCGCGCGACAGGGTCGCGCCGCAGCCCATGCAGCGCACGCGATCGAGCCTCCCGTGCAGGTCGATGACGTTGCTGGCGCCAGCGGCCTGGTGCAGCCGGTCGACGTTCTGCGTCACGAGCAGCGAGCTCTTGCCCTGCGCCTCCAGCTGCGCCAGCGCGCGATGCGCGTCGTTGGGCTGGGCACGGCCGAAGCGGCGCCAGCCGACCATGCTGCGCGCCCAATAGCGCCGGCGCGTCTCCTCCGCGCCCATGAAGGCCTGATAGGTCACCGGCGGCGTGCGCTTCCACTGCCCGTCGGTGTCGCGATAATCGGGAATGCCGGAATTGGTGCTGCAGCCGGCGCCGGTGAGAACGACGATGCGGCTGTGGCTGTCGAGAAAGGATTTCAGGGCTGATGGATCGACCATGGCCTCGCACATGTAGTCGCCGGAACCGGGCTGCGCCAGACCGTCGCAGCACGGACGCGTCGGCGTGAACCAATGCGCGCCGCAGGTCTTATCCCGCCGGGAGGACCTGCCATGACGCCACGCAACGGACACGACCGCGGCCTTTGGCCGCTCGACGAAGCCGAGGGCGAGCTGCCGGCGGAGGACGGGCGCGATCTCGCCACCGGCGAAGGCGGCGACATCGAGCTGCCGCTGACGCCGGACGACCTCGCCGAGGACGACTGAGCCTCAGCGCGCCGGCGGCACGTTCGCGAGCCAGTGCCGCGCGATGTCGGCGCGCGGGGCGACCCAGGCAGCCCCGCTGCCGGTGATGTGCGCGAGAATGCGGTCGAGCGCGCCGATGCGGCCGGGGCGTCCGATCATGCGCAGATGCAGCCCGACCGACAGCATCTTCGGCGCGCTCGCGCCCTCGCGCGCGAGCCAGTCGAAGGCGTCGATGACGTAGTCGGCGAAATCGGCGCCGCGGAAACGCGAGCCGTTGAAGAACTGCATGTCGTTGCTGTCGAAGGCGTAGGGCAGCACGAGATGCGGATGCCCGGCGACGTCGACGTAGTACGGCAGATCATCATTGTAGGCGTCGCTGTCGTAGAGGAAACCGCCCTGCTCCACCAGCAACCGGCGGGTGTTGGACGAGCTCGCCGAGCGCGTGTGCCAGCCGAGCGGCGGCTTGCCGGTGACGCGCTGGATGGTCTCGACCGTGCGCGCGATCACGCGCCGCTCCTCGACCTCGCCCAGGCCAGCGTGGCTCTGCCAGCGCCAGCCATGCGCCGACACTTCGTGGCCGCGCGCGACCGCATCGCGCGCGAGATTCGGCGAGCGCTCCACGGCGCGGCCGCAGGCGCTGACCGTCGCTTTCACGCCATGGGCATCGAACAGGTCCATGATGCGCCACCACGCGGCGCGCGTGCCGTATTCGAAATGGCTGTCGATGCAGGGATCGGGACCGTCGAGCCGGTGCACGACCTCATAGATCGCCTCGTTGCTGGCATCGCCGTCGGAGATGGAGAACTCCGAGCCCTCCTCGAAATTCACCACCAGCGACACCGCGACGCGGGCGGAGTTCGGCCAGCGCGGGTGCGGCGGATGGCCGGCATAGCCGGAAAAATCGCGACGGAAGGCGGGTTGCGAGCTCATCGGGTCAATCCGCGGTTCCGGCCATGCGGTGCAGGCCGACCAGGCGATCGCTGATCAGCAGCAGCACGAGCGTGCCGGCGAGAATGAGGGTGGAGAGCGCGGCGAGCGTCGGATCGGGCGCCTCCTCGATATATTGCAGCATGCGGATCGGCAGCGTCTTGGAGCGGACATCGGTGAGGAAGATCGAGACCGGATAGTTGTCGAACGAGGCCAGCAGGCTGAACAGGCCCGATATCAGGAACGACGGCGCCAGCGCCGGCACCATCACGCGCAGCACGCTGCCGGCATAGGTGCAGCCCAGCGTGCGCGCGGCCTCGATCAGGGTGAAGTCGAACCGCGAGAGGCCGGCGATCATGGTGCGCGCGACGTAAGGAAGCGTCACTACGAGATGCGCGACGAGCAGCGCGCTCCAGGTCGCGGTGAAGCCGATCATGCGAAAGTACTGTAGCAGCGCGATGCCGAGCACGAGGCCGGGCATCATCAGCGGCGACACCAGCAGGGTGCCGAGTGCGGTCGCGCCCGGCAGCCTGCCCCGGGCGATCGCGATGGCGGCGAGCGTGCCGGCGACCAGCGACAGCGCAGTGGACAGCACGGCGATCTGCAGCGACAGCCACAGCGACGGCCAGAAGCCGTCGAGCCGTCCGATGCGGCCATACCAGCGCGTCGATGCGCCTGAAAGCGGCAGGTCGAACACCGGCGTCGGCGAGAACGAGGCGGCGGCGATCACGACCAGCGGCAACAGCAGAAACAGCGCGAGACCGATCGCGAGCACCCAGCAGATGATGATGGCTGTGCGCGTCATCATTTCGGCTCCCGCGACAGCATGGCGCTGAGCGCCACGACGATCACCGCGATCGCGAGCAGCACGACGCCGGCGGCGGCGCCGAAGCCCGGCTCGCGCGCCAGCAGATAGGCTTTCGCAATGGTGGTGGCGAGCGTCGGATATTTCTCGCCGATCAGAAGCGTCGGCACGACATAGGCGGAGACCGAGAGCGAGAACACCAGCGCGACGCCGGCGATGATGCCGGGCAGGGTCAGCGGCAGGATGACGCGAAAAAACACGACGAGCGGCGAGGCGCCGAGCGTCGCCGCGGCCTCCGCGTAGCGGCCGTCGAGCTGCGCCACCACGGCGTAGATCGGCAGCACCATGAACGGCAGGAAGATATTGACCGCGCCGACGATCAGCGCGGTCTGGGTGAAGATCATCCGGATCGGATCCTCGATGATCCCGAGCGCGATCAGCACGGTGTTGATCAGGCCGTCGCTGCGCAGCAGGATGGTCCAGGCGAACGCCTTGACGATGACCGAGGCGGCGAGCGGCAGGAACAGCGTCGCCAGCAGGATGGAGCGCAACGGCCCGCGCGCACGCGCGAGCGCGAACGCCGCGGGATAGGAGACGAGGAAGGCGATCAATGTCGTCAGCAGGCCGAGCCGCAGCGAATTCCAGATCACGCCGAGATAATAGGGCGTGCCGAGCAGCCGCACATAATGTGCAACGGTGAGGCCGCCCTTCGGGTCGAGCACGCTGACGCCGAGCAGCAGCGCCAGCGGCAGCACGAAGACCAGCGCGATGATCAGCAACGAGGGCGTGACGAAGCCGAACGCGGCGAGCCGCTCGCGATCCGGCGCGGGCTTGACGACGGGCGCCGGCAGCACGGCGTCGGTCATGGCGATGCCTCCGCGGCGAAGGCGAAGGTCTCGGCCGCCGGCCAGGCGAAACGGACCTCGTCATGCACGCGCGGCAGCTCCGCCTCGCGGCCCGACAGCTCGGCCAGCAAGCTGGCGCCGGCCCCGGCGTCGACATCGACGAGAGTCCGCGAGCCCTGGAACACGACCGATCGCACGCGGCCGGCCGCGGAGTTCGCGCCATCGACAGCACCGAGACGCAGTTGCTCCGGCCGTGTCGCCACGATCACCGACGCGCCAAGCTGGAATGCGCCGCGCGCCGACAGGCGGCCGACCGGCGTCACGACCTCGACCATGCCGTCCTGACCGCCGACGACCTGTCCCGCGATACGCGTCGACAGGCCGACGAAGTTGAGCGCGAACAGGCTGGCCGGGCGGGCATACAGCTCGCGCGGCGCGGCCAGCTGCTCGATGCGGCCCTTGTTCATGACCGCGACGCGATCCGACATCGTCAGCGCCTCGTCCTGGTCATGCGTCACGAAGATCGCGGTCGCCTTGACCTCCTGCAGCAGGCGGCGCAGCTCGACCTGCATCTCCTCGCGCAGCTTGCGATCGAGCGCCGACAGCGCCTCGTCGAACAGCAGCACGTCCGGCTCGACCGCAATGGCGCGCGCCAGCGCGACGCGCTGCTGCTGGCCGCCCGACAGCGCCGAGATGCGGCGGCCGCCGAGGTGGCCGAGCTTGACCAGCGAAAGCGCCCGCTCGACCGCGCGCTCGATCTCGGCCTTCGGCGTGCCGCGCACCTTCAGCCCGAACGCGACATTGCCGGCGACGGTGAGATGCGGAAACAGCGCGTAGCTCTGGAACACGACGCCGACATTGCGCCGGTGCGGCGGCATATGGGTGACGTCGCGCCCGGCGAGCGCGATCGTGCCGCCGTCCGGCGGCGCGAGCCCTGCGATCGCGCGCAGCAGCGTGGTCTTGCCGCAGCCGGAGGGGCCGAGCAAGGTGACCAGCTCACCGCGGCGGATCGTCAGATCGACACGGTCGAGCACGGTCGCGGCGCCGAAACGCTTGGAGACACCGCTGATGACGAGATGCGGCGCGGCGCTCATGTCATCTCCTTGCTCCAGCGGTCGACCCAGCCGGCGCGGTTCTTGGCGATGAACGCCCAGTCCGGCGCGAACAAGGATGCGGGATCGGGATAGCCGGCGGGAAGCGGCGTTGCCTGGTTGGTCGGGGCGATGAAGGCCGTCTTGGCGAGGATGCTCTGCGCCTCCGGGCTGAGATAGAAGTCGATCACGGCGTCGGCGAGATCGCCGGCCGGAGCGCCCGTCACCTTGGCAATGCCCGACGGCATCGAGAAGCCGCCGTCCTTCGGAATGGCGAGATCGACCGGCGAACCATCCGCCTTCCGGATCAAGGTGTAGGCCGAGAACTGACCGCCGATCATCCAGGCCTCGCCCTGCTCCAGCAAGTTGATGGCCTGCGGCGCGTTGGTATAGACGTTCAGCAGATTGGCCTTCAGGCTCTTCATCTTCTTGAAGCCGGCGTCGATGTCGTATTGCGCCTCCTTGTAGGGCTTGCCGGTCTCGAGATGCGCGGCCGCCAGGAGCGTCCAGAACCCTTCGGTGTTGGACAGCGACGGCACGACGATCTTGGAGTCGTACTTCGCGTCCCACAGCTCTGCCCAGCTCACCGGCGGCGTTTTCACGCGCTTGGTGGAATAGGCAATGCCGGCCCACGGCTTCTGGTAGTTGGCCCACATGCCGTCCTGGTGCACGGCGTCGCCGACCAGTTTGCCGAGATTGGGAATGCTGGAGGACGACATCTTGGTGATCAGCCCTTCGGCCGCCGCCGGCAGCATCACCGGATCGTCCATGATCACGACCGAGATTTTCGGGCTCGCCTTGTCGGCCTGCATCTTCTGCAAATTGGTCAGCGAGTTGGTGCCCTCGTACAGCACCTTGCAGTCGAGCTTCTTCTCCAGCACCGGGAACAGGTCGGTGTTGAAATATTTGGCGGCGCCGGCGGGGCCGCCAATCACGATCTCTTTCGGGGCGGCGCGCACCAGGGAGGGTGCGGCGAAGGTGGCGGCGAAGGCCGCACCAGTCTTCAGAAGGCTGCGTCGGGAGAAGGCATTCATGAGGAGATCCCGTGTGTGCTGTCGAGGGCAGGCAACAGGGATCAGCAAGCGCCGTGCCAAATGTGCACATTTTTACTTTGATGTGATATCTCAGTCTCTTGGGGCAGTCGTGCCCGACATGCCGGCCCCGGCGACAGGCAGAATGTGCACATTTTTTGGAGGTGACGTGCCGCGCCTTTGGGCCTAGCAGTTCGCCATGGCGATGCGAGCGCAGCGAATCGGGAAGGCCAATCCCGCCGAGGACGAGGCGGTGTACCAGGCCATCCTGCGCGCGCTGCTGGAGGGCAAGCTCAAGGCCGGCACCAAGCTGGCGGAGACGCCGCTCGCCGCGATCTTCGGCGTCTCGCGCGAGCGTATCCGGAAAGTTCTTCACCGCCTCGGCGCGGAGCGACGGCTGGAGATGATCCCGAACCGCGGCGCCCGGGTGCCGCGGCCGACGCTCGATGACGTCAGGCGGGTCTATGAGGCGCATCGCGTGCTCGAGGCCGGTGTGCTCAGCCAGCTGGTGCTGCGGGTCGATGATCTCCTGCTCGCCCGGCTCGATGCGCATCTCGCGGAAGAGCGCGCGGCCGCCCAGCGCGGCGATCGCGCCGCCTCTGTCAGATTGTCCGGCGCCTTCCACGTCCATCTCGTCGAAGCGCTCGGCAATCCCGAATTGTCGCGCATGCTCGGCGACCTGCTGAGCCGCTCCTCGGTGATGGTCTCGGTCTACGAGCCGGCGGCGCAGTCGATCTGCGCGGTCGACGAGCACGGCGCGATCGTCGCGGCGCTGCGCGATCGCGACCTCTTGCGCGCCATCGCGGTGTCACGCGAGCACTTCCTGCATGTCGAAGGCCGGCTGCGGCTCGATGCGGAGGGATCGACGCCGACCGAGGATCTCGCCGCCGTGTTTGCGGAGCGGCGGCTGCGCGGCAAGGTGCGGTCGGCCGGATCATGACGGAGGGTCTCATTTGGTCGTGAGTGCCGTCACCGCCCGCCAACCCTGACCCGGCCTCGTCTGCGACAGCGTCCGGCAGCGCGCGATCATGAGCTGTGCGGCGCGATCGCCTGGCCTGAAGGCGAGAACGGCCTCGAAGGCCGCAATGGCCGCCGCGAAGTCCTGCGCGCGGTAGTCCTGCAATCCGCGCGCATAATGCGCGATCCAGCGCATGTCTGCTGATGCATCCGGCGCGAGCCCGATCAGCTCATGGACCCGCAGCCCCTCCTCGCGGCCATAGACGGCGATGCGGTCGATCTCGCGGGTGAGAAACCCCGCGCCTGCGAGCCGCGCGGTGCCCTCGCCGATCAGGATGGCGGTGCCGTAGGTCTTGTTGGCGCCCTCCAGCCTGCTCGCCACGTTCACGGCGTCGCCGATCACCGTATAGTTGAGGCGCAGCTCCGAGCCGATGTTGCCGACCAGCATGGCGCCGGAGTTGATGCCGATGCGGATCGCCAGCGGCCGGCCGTCATCGTCGCACAGGCCGCTGGCCGCGACGGCGGCACGGCAGGCCAGCGCGGCGCGGCAGCACAGCGCTGCATGATCCGGCTGCGCCGCCGGCGCACCCCAGAACGCCATCACGGCATCGCCGATGAACTTGTCGATGGTGCCGCCATAATCGACGATCACGGTCGAGATCACATCGAGATAGCGCGACAGCAACGGCACGACGCGGTCGCCCATGCGCTCCGACAGACCGGTGAAGCCGGCGATGTCGATGAACATCACGCTGAGCTCCTGGACATGGCCGCCCGGCTTGGCATCGACGCCCTGCCGCAGCAATTGCCGAACGAGATCCGCCGGGATGAATTTTCCGAATGACGACAGGCCGCCGGCCATGTCGTGAATGGCGCCGGACAGGCTGGCGATCTCGCGCAGCCGTGAAGGATGACGGCGCACCTGCTCGAGCGCGAAGGCCTCGACGTGACGCAGCTCGGCCACCACGCGCCCGAGCGGCGCTGCGATCACCGCGCGCGCCAGCGCGGCGGAAACCAGGGCCGCGAGCACGGCGCCGATGCCGAGACCGATGATGACGCGCCTGAGCGCCGCGTCGACCGGGCCGAGAAACTCCGCTTCCGGAATCACCGTGACGAGCGACCAGCCGGGAAACGGCAGCGCCGTGCGCGCCACCTCGAAGGCGTCATCGCCCGATTGCACGCGCCCGCGCCAGGCCTCGTCACCTCCCGGCGAGAGCCGCATCGCCTGCTGCGCCACCGGCAGCAGCGGCTGGCGGACCTGCCCGGCATTGACCTCGTCCGCGCGCTCGTCCGGCGCAGCAACGACGCGGCCGTCGCGCTCGAGAATGAAGGCACTGCCGGTGCTGCCGACATGGAGCTGCGCGAGGAAACGGGCGATGCGCGCGTGCTCGATGATGATGGCGAGCACGCCCTGCCGCTCCTGATAGACGTCGATCGGCCCGGCCAGCGCGATGGCAGGACGGTCACCGCCGGGATGCACATCGACGCTGAACCAGCGCGGCTCGTCGGCAGCAAGGCTCTCCTTGAACCAGGGCTGGTCGGCAACCTTGAAGTGGGTCGGCTCGAAGCGACGAGCCGCGAACTCGATGTCGCCGGGCACGACGTCGTAGTCGTCGACGCGGCGCTGGCCGGGGTGATCGGTGAGCGAGATCTCCATCATCTCCAGACGCTGGTCACCGAGCTTATGCGCCGCAAAGAACGAGCCGTCCGGCCAGCCGAACGCCGCCCATGAGATCGTCGCCTGCGACTGCAGCTGCGACAGGAACACGAACTCGCGCTTGTCGGCTTCGCGGGTGTCGAGCACGTTCTGCAGGAACAGCGTGCGGATGGCAGTGTGCGCGGCGCGCGCCTCGCCGACGATGGCGGTCACCTCCTTGCGCACCGCGCCCGCGATCTGCGCATTGATGGTGCTGGCGAGCTGACGGCTGATCGCCTCGGACGTCCGCCACCACAGCAGGCTCGAAGCAAAGGCGGTCAACAGGATCGCGGTCAGCACGAGCGCCGAGACCGCAAAGCGAATGCTGACGGTCAGCCGCTCGCCGGCGCCTGCATCGCCCGGTACCGAGCCGTCTGGGCTGCCCATCATCGCAGGTCGATCTCCGTCGGACCGGGGTGCCGAGGTCCGCACCACAACATCGGCAGGCTGCGCCCCAACCGCATCAGCGGCAAATGCCGGCTGGCTAAGCCGACGATGCCTGCAAAGCATTGGCTCGCCGAGCAGGCCTGCGCTCGAATGGAGACGGCTCTGGAGCACGCAATACCGCTCACGGACTCGTGAGCGGAGCCGCCACGTAACGTTCTCGTGGCCGCGGGCGAAAGAGAGAAGCGCGTCGCCAAGCGAGCGATGCAGAACACGAGAGGGAATGTCATGTCCGCCAAGAAAACCGTCACCACGCTGGCGCTCGCCGGTGCCGTCACGACCGCGCTCGCCAGCCTGGCCATGGCCGGCCCGCTGACCAAGGAGCAGGTCGATGCCGCCATGGCCGCCAAGAAGGAGAAGTGCTTCGGCGTTGCGCTGAAGGGCCAGAACGATTGCGCCGCCGGCCCCGGCACCACCTGCCAGGGCACCTCGACCACCGACTATCAGGGCAACGCCTGGAAGTTCGTTGCCGGCGGCACCTGCACCAGCATCGACGTGCCCGGCGGCAAGAAGGGCTCGCTGAAGCCGATCTAATCGACCTCGTTCACCCCAAGCGGAAAGCGGAGACGCAGCATGCGCAACGATGCCCCCCCTGCACCGTGCCCGCCCCTGCCGCTTCGCTTTCCGCCGCCCCTCGGCGGCGTCGCCGGCACCAGCTTCAAGCCGTCGCACCTGACGGCGATCCTCGCCGAGGCGCCGCAGCGCGGCTTCTTCGAGGTGCATGCCGAGAACTACATGGGCGCCGGCGGACCGCCGCACCATCAGCTGGAGGCGATCCGCAGGGATCATCCGCTGTCGATCCACGGCGTCTGCATGTCGATCGGCGGTCCGCAGCCGCTCGATCGCGAGCACCTCGCGCGCTTCCGCAAGCTCGTCGCCCGCTATCAGCCGAGCCTGGTGTCCGAGCATCTGGCCTGGTCGACGCACGAGACGACGTTCTTCAACGACCTGCTGCCATTGCCCTACACGGCCGCCACGCTGGCACGGGTCTGCGACCATATCGACGAGGTCCAGAGCGCGATCCGCCGGCCGATCCTGCTGGAAAACCCGTCGACCTACGTGGCCTTTCACGAGTCGACGATGAGCGAGACCGATTTCATCCGCGCCATCGTCCGCCGCAGCGGCTGCGGGCTTTTGCTCGACGTCAGCAACGTGTTCGTGTCCGCGATCAATCATGGCTTCTCACCGCAGGACTATCTGGCGGACTTCCCGCTGGCCGCCGTCGGCGAGATTCATCTCGCCGGTCACGCCGTGCAGGCCGACGATGAAGGCGCGCCGCTGCTGATCGACAGCCATGACGGCCCCGTCGCCTATGATGTGTGGGCTCTGTTCGCCAGCGTGATCGCGCGCAACGGTCCGGTGCCGACGCTGATCGAATGGGACGGCAACATTCCGGACTGGCCGGTGCTGAAGGCAGAGGCCGCGGCAGCGCAGACGATCCTCGATGACCACGCACGGGACTGCTCGCAGGAGGTGCGCGATGCTGCAGCCTGAGCAGGCCTCCGGCTACGCAGCCCAGTTCGCTGCGGCGCTGCTGACGCCGGATGGCGCGACGCCCGTTGCCGTCATGGGCCCCGGGGCCAAGGCCGCCGGGCGGCGGTTCAATGTCTACCGCAACAACGTCACGGTCAGCCTGATCGAGGCGCTGATTGCGATCTATCCCGCGGTGCAGCGCATCACCGGGCCCGACTTCTTCCGCGCGATGGCGCGGGCGCATGTGCGCGAGACGCCGCCGACATCGCCGCTGCTGTTCGACTATGGTCGCGATTTCCCCTGCTTCGTCGGGCGCTACGAGCACGCCGAGGCGATGCCGTTTCTCCCGGACGTGGCGCGGATCGAGCGGGCCTGGCTCGACGCCTATCACGCGGCGGACGCCGTGCCGCTCGACGGTGCCGCGCTGGCGGCGGTGCCGCCCGAGCGGCTGCCGGAGCTGCGCTTCGCCGCTCATCCCGCCACCCGCCTCGTGCGCTCTGATTTCGCGGCAGTGAAGATCTTCTCGGCCAACCGCAGCGATGCCCCGGTGCCGCGCATTGACGGCTCGGTCCCGGAGGATGCGCTGATCACGCGGCCCGCGCTCGACGTCGCCGTACGCCATCTGCCGCCGGGCGGCGCGATCTTCACAAGTCTGCTGATCGCGCAGCAGCCGCTCGGCGCGGCGGCGGAAGCTGCGTTCGAGGCGGCGCCGGAGTTCGATCTCGCGACCAACATTGCCGGGCTGATCGAGGCCGGCGCCTTCACGAACATCTGTTTCGAGGACGCATGATGACGACGGATCACTCCATGGCGCCGAGCCCGACGCTGTCGCTGCCTGCCCTGGCCGACAGGGCGGTGCGCCTGCTGCAGGCGGCGACGCCACTGACCTTCGTCCAGTTCGTCACGCGGGTCGCGCTCGCGGTGCCGTTCTGGCGCTCCGGCATCCTCAAGTGGGATGGCTTTCTCAAGCTGAGCGACACCGCGGTGACGCTGTTCAGCGACGAGTTCATGCTGCATCTGCCCGGCGGGCCGTATCACTTCCCCATGCCGACGGTCATGGCGTTCCTGTCGGGCTGCGGCGAGGTCGCCTTGCCGGTCCTCCTCATTCTCGGCCTCGGCACCCGCTTCGCGGCGCTCGGTCTGTTGGTCATGACCTGCATCGTCGAGCTCACCGTGCCCGATGGCTGGCCGATCCATCTGACCTGGGCGGCGATGGCGCTGACGCTGATCGCCCATGGCGGTGGCAGGCTGTCGCTCGATTACGTCCTCGGCGGGCTGTTCGGCGGCGCGCACCAGGGCAGCGCCAGCCGCGGCATGTAGTAGCCGTTCCACTCGCAGATCTCCTCGGGTCCTTTGCGCTTCAGCGCCATCTTGACCGGCTCGGCCTGGCTGATGCCGACATGCAGCACCAGCAGCGTGACGCCGATCGGATAGGCGAAGCGAGAGGCGCTGAGATCGGCGAGCCGGTCGAGCAGGACGATGCCGGCGAGGATGATCAGCGGATCGGTGAAGACGAAGTACTCGACCTTCAGGCCGCGGCGGACGCCGAGCGCGTCGATGCCGATGGCGGCCAGCAGCAGCAGCGTGGCCTGAACGGCGGCTTGCCGCTCGCCGCGCCTGACGGCGACGACGATGCCGGGGATGATCAGCCAGGTCAGGAACACGGTCGGCCGTGCCGACGATTGCAGGATGAACGTGTAGCGCCTGATCACCCCGACGACGCCCGACAGCAGCAGGCCGACGGCGCCCCCGAGACTGCCGGCCTCCTGCGGCGCGTCGACATAGGTGATCATCTTCTCCAGCGGATTGAGCACGACCACGACGTCGTTGATGTCGTAGCTCAGATCGAGGGCGAGCAGGCCCAGGGCAGCGCCGGCGATGGCGGCCAGCAGCGCAGCGACCGTCTCGACCGCGCTGACCCGCCACAACCGCGCGAAGGCGACCATGCAGGCGGCGATGACGCCGAGCAGCGTGAGCTGATAGACCCCGAAGCGTCCGAGCAGCAGCGGCTTGAGGCCGGCGGCCGTCGCATTGGCCGGGTCAAAGCCGGCGGCGAGCAGCGGCCAGGCGGGGATCGCCGCAACCAGCGCGGCGATGGCGGCCACCAGGACGGCCGCCCACGCACGCGAGCCTCGCCAGAACGCCACGCTTGCGCTCGCCTCCGATCCGAATGGCAGCACCAGCACCGGGATCGCCGCGATCAGCAGGATGGCGTGGACCTTGTTCGTGAGCCCGAGCATGCAGAGCAGCGCGGCGGCGCCGACGGCGAGCGGACGCGCGAGGCTGGCGCGGCGTGCCGCGACGATCAGAAGCATCAAGGCGAGGATGCAGAACGACGCCGCGATCATCTCGCTGCGCAGGATGCGCAGATGCATCTGCACGCCGCCGGAGAACGCGAAGGCGGTGACGGCCAGCATGGCGATCCGCCAGTCGGACACCAGCCGGCGCGCCAGCAAGGCGAAAGCGAGGATGACGCCGGATGCGGTGAGCAGCGCGGCGACACGCCCGGCATGAACCGCTGACGTCATCGCGGCGTCGAACGCGGCGCGATCCGAGGCAGCCGGAATCGCCGAGAGCGTCCAGGCGTCGAGCAGGCCTGCGCGGTGCAGCTGCGCAAACCAGGCCTTGACCGAAAGGATGGTGAGATAGGCCGGATGATCGAAGAACGCCTGCGCGCCGCCGTCATTCATGACGAGCGCGTTGTAGATCACCATGAAGTCCATGTCGGCGTTGCGCCAATAGACGGTGAAATAGCCGGCGGCGACGAACGAGACGAGCGAGAGCAGCAGCGTCACCAGGATGCCGCCGCGCCAGCCGAACGGCGTCAGACGATCGAGCGGGTCGCCATCCCTGGTCACACCTGAGTCCCGCCAACTGTGCGGCTGCCCTCTCGCCCCGCTTGCGGCGCGACCGCACAGAGCGCTTTACGTATCGTGGCCACCCGTTTCCACGTCGTCATGGCCGGGCTTGTCCCGGCCATCCACGTTGTCCTGCGCCCGCGGAACGACGTGGATGCCCGGGACAAGCCCGGGCATGACGGAGCAAGGCACTCGCAGACGCTCGTACCGCGATGGCGCCATTCGTCAGAGGCCATCGCGCGCTCAACTTCGATGGTCCCGTCCGTTCGGCATCCACCATCCTCAGATCGCCTTGATCTTGAAGAACGCGAACACGACCATCTTCAGCAGCATCCAGCCGTGGCGGAAGCGGGAGATCTGGGTCTCGCCATAGCTGCGCGCGGCGTAGCGGATCGGCAGGTCGATGGTCTTCAGGTTCAATTTGGAGGCGCCGAAGATCAGGTCGAAATCGCCGAACGGATCGAAATCGCCGAAATAGGCCTTGCCGGCCTTGAGCCTGAGATAGTCGCTGCGGCGGAGCACCTTGGTGCCGCACAGCGTATCCGTGTAGCGCTGGTTGAGCAGCCAGGAGAACAGGTAGGAGAAGGTCTTGTTGGCGATTAGATTGAGGAAGCGCATTGCGCCCTCGTCCATCGGATAGACCAGGCGCGAGCCATTGATGAACTCGCCCTTGCCCGAGCGCAGCGCCTCGAAGAACTTCGGCAGCTGCTCCGGCGGCATGGTGAGGTCGGCGTCGAGGATCATCAGCACGTCGCCGCGGGCGGCGTCGAAGGCGGTGAACACCGCGTCGGCCTTGCCCTTGCCGGGCTGGCGCATCAGCTTGATGTCTTGATCCGGGAAGGCCGCACGGACCCGCTCCATCTCCTCATAGGTGCCGTCCTTGCTGTGGCCCTCGATGAAGATGATCTCGATGTCGTTGCAGAACTCGGCGATGCGCTGCACCGCCGGCTCGATGTTGCCGCGCTCGTTGCGGGCGGGGATGACGACCGTGGCCGAGCGGACGTCGTCGGAGACGCAGCGCATCGACCGCGCCACGAGGTAATGCCGCAGCGACAACGCGCGCAGGCCCGGCAGCACGCTGAGGAAGCGGTTGGCGAAGCGGCCCAGGCCATAGAGCCGCAGCGGCGACAGCACGCGCTGCTCGGATTTCACCGGATCGAAATCCGCAAGCTGCGCGAGGTTGCGCAGGTCGGCCGGCGACAGCACGTTCTGCTCGGGCTGCGGCATGCGCAGGCCCATCGCCTCGGCCGCCTTCAGCAGCGGATACCAGAGATGCGAGAAATAGCCGATCACGAGCCGGGTCTCGCGCGTGCACAAGGGGTGCAACTGCTCGATGAACTGCTGGCAATCGTCGAGCGAACCGATCGTGTCGAGCACCAGGATGACGTCGAACGGGCCGGTGACGGCGGCCAGCGTCGCCGGGTCCTCGGCATCGCCGGCGACGAAGGTGAGGTTCGGATGGCGGGTGCGGGCGAGCGCAATCTGGGCCTCGCTGAAATCGATGCCGACGCCATAGGAGGGCTGGAGCGACGCCAAGGTGTCGCCGAGGCCGCAGCCGATCTCCAGCACGCGGCTGCCGGGCGGAATCAGGAAGCGCAGATAGCACTCGTCCTCGCCGTGGAAGAAGGACGCCTTGTCGCGCCAGCCGGCGCGTTCGGCGGCAAAGCGGTTGACGTGATCGAGGATCGCCGCCTTCCGCGGAGAGAGCGCCTGCGGCGCAGGCGTCGCGATTGCCGCGGCCGGGGGCCGCTCGTGCTCGTCCTGCAAGACCTGACCGTCCAACTCCGCCACCTGATACCGTCCTCGTGATTTTTCCCGCCTCTCTAAGGCCAGCCGGGTTGGGCGGAGTCAAGGCTGGGCCAAGACGCGCTGCGCCCGGCGCATGCGACGGCATGATCCATCCAGCCACGAAGCGAAACAGGCGGCCGCAATCGTCCACGCGGCGCATTCGCGCCCGAGCTTTGCGAGTCGTTCGCGCTCTCAAATGCGAGGGCGCAGGGAAGGCCGGACCTCGACTGAGGCCCGTGGCCCGCCTGCTCAAAAAAATGCAGGCGGCAGGTACCACAGGTTCAGCCGGACAGACCCGGCCCTCCCTGCGCGATGGGTTTAACGTCTGCTCCGAGCTCTCCCCGGGGACCGGCTTGTTTGCCCCCGTCGTCAGTACGACACGTCATGTCACACCGACTTGGCGCCAGCGTCGGGGCGCCAGGACCACACGGCTTGAACGTCCGCGAGCTGCCAATCGTCCAGCGCCAAAAGCACCTGACAGGCCCGCGGCCACCGCTCCCCGCCTCTACGTATCGTGACGACGCGTACGTCCCTCTGCATGAGGACGGGATGCGCGGATCAAACCATGATTTCTGAAAAATAGCAACAGAAATTTCGTTCATTCCGAATGGCTCACCGCCCGCAGCAGAACTTGAATTTCTTGCCGCTGCCGCAGGGGCAGGGATCGTTGCGTCCGATCTTGGCCGTGCCGGCCGCCCGCTTCTGCTCCGTGACCGCGGCGCGCGTGTCGCCCGAGACGAAGCGCCAGGCGCCGTCATCGTCGCGGCGGAACTGCGAGACCTCGTGGTGCTCGATCGTCCTGCCGCCCTCGCGATAGGTGGCGACGAAGCTGACGACGCCGTCGGCGTCGTCAGCCCCGCCGTGCGTCGTCGAGACGACGCGCAGGGAAAGCCAGGTCGCACGCGTCGCCCAGTTCTTTGCCGCGACGGCATCGAACGCGCGACGCTGGTCGGCCGCGAGCGTCGCTGCGATGTAGCCGATGTCGCCGCGCGTATAGGCTGTGTAGCGCGAGCGCATCAAAGCCTCGGCGGTCGGCGGCAGCGCATCGCCACTGAGATAGGGACCGCAGCAGCGGTCGAAGGGAAGGCCTGAGCCGCAGGGACATGGCATGAAATGACGCTAGCACCCTTTTCTGGGTTGATGAAATCTGACGGCGACGGCTGGCCTGCGGCCTTGGCCAGGAATGACGGTGGTTGTAACGAAACGAAGCCCATTCAGCTTGGAGGCTCGGAACGTGAGGATGATGGTCGTGCGGCTCGTCTCGATCGTTGTCGCGCTGGTCGCCATGCACGCCGGTTACGGCGTCGCCGTCGGGCAGCCGGGACTCGATCGGAGTTCGTCCATTCAGCGCGCCGTGTTTGCGCAGGGACGGCTCTGGCTGCTCGATACCGGCGGCCGGGCTGTCGAGCATGCCGGAGGGCGGTGAACGAAGCGACGTTGCTACGCCGGAGCCGGTGATCGAGTTGTTCGTCCAGGATGGACGAGCGGCAATCGTGACTTGCCCGCAGGAGTTCTGCGCGCCGTGGACCTCCGTGGAGCGATGGACGGTGCGCCGACGGGATGGCGACGGCTGGGGAACGGTGGCCAATATCGCAACGAAGGGCGAGAAGTTCGTGGCCGCGACGTCCACCCTCTTCCTGACAGACAGCAGGATGATCGACCTCACCGGCGGTGAACTAGCGGAGACGGCACTTACATCGTCGTCCACGTCGTCGCGCGCCGCCCCAAGGCCGCTCAACGAGGGCAAGCATTTCGGGTTCGGCGGAGCCATCATGCTGCTGGAAGACGGCAGGACCATTGATCTCACCGAAGGCATGCCATGGGAGGCGGCTCCCCTCATGCCTCCCTCCAACCAAACGCTGGAACGCAAAAAGCCGTTGCGGAGATCGCCGGCCGCCAGCGTCCTCCTCACGGCGAAACATGTGTTCGTCGGCTACAACGCCGGAGAATGGGGCGGCGGGCTACAGCGGATCGATCGGATCACCGGGATCGTCTCCGATATCGACGATGTCGAGGGCGACCTGTGCGGCGGCAAGCTGAACCCCGAGTGCGATCCGGTCAACGGCATCGCCATCATTCCGTGGAAGCCGCATTGCATCGCCGTCGCGGTCGGGCTGATCCATATGGCCGCGCACGGACGCATTGTCGAAGTGTGCGACAGCTCGTTGCGCCAGCTCTTTACGCACGTCATCCCGGCCCACACCTATCAGACACCTGACGGGCAGACGGCGACGGATTGGTTCGATCAGGAGACGGCATTTTTCGGACTGCAGCAGGCGGGTTCGGATCTCCTCGCTGTCGGGCACGATGGCCTGTACAGGATTAGCCAGGGCGATCTGGTGCGCCAGATTCCACTCCCAAACTTCAAGCCGGTTAATGACGTTGCGGTGAGCTTCGACATTCCCGGACTTGCGTTGCTGCTGACCTCCGCCAACCGGCGCTTCTCGGTGAGCGGCAGCACACCCATGCTGGTGCCGCGCTGAATGTCACTCGCTCCGGCGAGGGATGACGCGCTCATGTTGAGGCCGGCCGCATAGACCATGTTCGACTATCGCACGTAGCGCTGTTGCCAGCGCCCTGGCAACACTTCTCATCCGCCGGTTGTGACTCCAAAGCCGCAGCTCGCCACTCTTCAGCTCGCACCGTCCCGCTACACGCGCCGCGCGGTTTCGAAACCGGCGAATCCGTGTTAACCATTGGTTAAGAACAAGGGTGTTGGGCAGATTGCTGACCGGCCCGGCCCCGCGCGGACCAGAACCTTCCGGGCGCCGCCTCATTACGCGGCGTCCGTGACCGCAGCCCACCGCATCATCGGCGGTTCAGGGCGCGTGAGATGCCAACGATTTCTTCGCGCGACGCCAGCCAGGCCGCAAGACACCTCAAGCCCGCCCTCGATGCGGGCCGCTGCTCACCTCCCGATCAGACGTGCACCCCGATGCCGGCGCGATCAGCGCTGCGTGCAAACGCAGCCGCGCGCCCATCACCACCGATTGGAGCAGCCCCGATGGCTGATGAGTCCGTAGTCGCCTCGATCATTCCCTGGCAGCAGCCGAAGACGGCCAAGCCGCGCCCGAAGCGTCCCAAGGTCGTCAAGCCGCGTTCGCGGCCAAAAACCGAGCGGTCGGAGAAGACCAAGGCGTCAGCGCTCGACGACGAGATGCTGGCGTCCGAAACGCTGATCATGCCGGACTTCCTGGACTATGTGAACGAGCCGGCGAAAGCTCCGGCCGTTGCCGAGGCGTCGCGCACGGAGGCGGCTGCCAGCGCGGCGGCCGCGGCGATTCCGGCCGCAGCGCCGCCGCCGGCCGCGCTGCCGCCGCGCGAAGCGTCGGCCGCGATCGCGGGCGAGGTCGTCCCGGCCGCCGCGCCGGTCGCGCCGGCGAAGCCTGTGCGTGTCGGCATCACCGCCTCCTCGGTCCTGCTGCAGCTGGCCGCGCTGGCGCTCGCTGCCGTCGGCATGGCCATGAACGGCTGGTTCGCGCATTCGCTGGGCTCGAACAGCACCGCGGGCTGGATGTTTCTCGCGGTCGGCGTCACCGCCGACCTGGTCGCGCTGGTCATGCCGACCTGCGCGGCCCGGCTGTGGCAGGGACGGCACCGCGCCTCGGCGCTGACGGGATGGCTGGTGTGGCTGATGACCTTCGTGTTCGCGGTGACCGCCGGCATCGGCTTCGCCTCGACCAACATCAGCGACGTCACGCTGGCGCGCGCCTCGCGGGTGACGCCGGCGGTGCAGGCGGCACAGACCGCGCTGAGCGACGCGATGATCGCGCGCGACCGCGAGTGCAAGGGCGGCGTCGGCAAGTTCTGTCGGGAGCGCGAGGCGGCGGTCGCCGAGCGGCGGCAGGCGCTGGACGCGGCGATGGCCACGGTGAGCCAGACCGCCGATCCGCAGACCGAGGCCGCGATCAAGCTGGTGGCCTGGGTGTCGCGCGGCGCGGTGAAGCCGTCGGCCGACGATTTCGTCATGCTGCGTTTGATCCTGCTGGCGCTGCTGCCGCAGATCGGCGGCATCCTGCTGATGGTGGGACGGCGGGTGTGAGGGCGTCAGCGCCCGGCAAGCGCCGGCGGCCGCGACGGATCGGCAGCCGAGCTCATTTGCGGCGGGATCGCGCCGGCTTCGACGGGCTTGCCAGCTGCCAGGCCTTGGCGAGCACGTCGCGCATCAGGCCGGGATCGACATCCGCGAGGGTGGCGCAGGTCCAGCCCTGGTCACCCCATTTGTTGGGCAGCCGGCGGAAGCCGGCCGGATCGACGCCGCTGTAGAACTCCTGCTCCTCCGGCGTGAGCAGCAGGTTGGCGGATCGTCCGTCCGCCGCCAGGGTCGCGAAGATGCGCTTGGCCTTGAACGCCGTGCGGTCGAAATGCGGCGCTTGCGTCGTTCCCGCGAACGACAGGGCGAGGACGCGGAATTCGTCACCGGTCATTCAAAACGCTCCCGTATGCTCGGCGACACGGTTAGCATCTTTCGGCGGCGCAGGGCCACGCGGTGCGGATCGCTCCGCGGCCGAGTTGCCGGGAACCGCGCACCGGAACGTGAACTCACCGGAGCGTCCGGCTTGACGCAGGTCAAAACTATACGGTGTTGTTTTTATATGCTCACTTCCGGGCAGATCAAGGGAGATCGACGATGTCAGAGCAGAGCAGCATGAGCGTCTATTTGAACTGGGCCAGGGAGCGCATCCAGGAGATGGATGCCGCGCTCGCCTCGCTTGACGTCAAGGCCGCCGAGGCCGAGGCGGCATCCAAGGTCAAGGCGCAAGAGATCATCGCGGACCTGAAGAAGCGCCGCAGCGATCTCGAGGCCCTGCTCAAGACGCAAGTCGAAGCCGGCGAGGCCGCGCTGGCCAGCGCGAAGATCGAGCTGGACCAGCATTGGGCCGGCTTCGAAACCCAGATGAAGAGCTTCTTCGACACCGCCGGCAAGCAGGCCGAGCAGCAGCAGGCAACCTTCAAGGACATCGCGGCAGCGCAGGCCAAGGCGTGGCGCGAGTCCGCCGACAGGTTTCGCGAGGCGGCCACCAAGGTGACGACCGCCGGCACCACCGATCTCGACGCCGTGCTCACGCAGCTCAAATCCGATGCGGCCCAGGCCGGGGCTCATCTCGAGACGCTGAAACAGACCGGCTCTCAATCCTGGTCCGTGTTCAGCGCCGCCTTGAGCGAATCCCGCAAGGCCTTCGACGCGGCCAACCAGGCCGCCTGGAATGCGTTGAAGGGGAGCGGCCCGAAGAGCTGAGCCGACGCCGAGACCATTTGTCAGAGACGCCACTAGAGCATGATGCGATGATGTGGAAACGCATCATGCTCTCATCGCCAACGTGCTGATAGGGGCGACGGAAGGCCCGCGAATTCAGTTTCACCCTCCCCTGGAGGGCTAGTCTGAGCACACATCTCCGAGGAAGTAACCTTCGGTGATTGCGTTGAAGCGGGTCAGTCCGCGGGACATGGTGATTGGCCCGGTGGATCGCTCGCTTTCATAGCCGGTCCATCCGCCGAGGCGCGCAATCGACCAGGCCGCCCAGGCGAGGCTTTGGGGCGCAAAGGGGTTCTGCTGTTTGACGGTCTTGCCTTGAAGCTTGGCCTGTAGCGCGGTGAGGACCTCGATCTGTCTGTCGTCGAAGACGTGACTGGCTGGCTGGTCGTGATGGGGGGAAGCCCTCGCGAGCACCAATTGCATGCTGATCGTTGCGCCGATCAAGGCGATGACGACGAGCTTTTCCAGCACGTCGCCATCCTCGACGACGCTCTCTTCGATTCCCAGGCCCTGGGTCTTCACGGTCCGGAACAATTGCTCGATGTGCCAGCGTTGCCGATACCAGCCGATCACCGTCATGGCCTGGGCGACCGTGTCGACCGCATGGGTCGTCAGCAGGCGCCAATGAACCGGCGCCTCGCCGTCCGGCGGGTTCTGTTCGATCACCTCGATGGCGGACAGCTCGATCTCCGCCTGGGCGTCTGGGTCGGAACAGGATCCGGGACGGCGGATCCGGATCCGCCCGAACCGCATGATCAGGTTGGCCTGCCGCGCTTGGCGCTTGCCTTGCCGTGCCGGCAGATCGAGTTGGTAGCTGTGCATGTGGGGAAGCTGCTCCATGGCCGCGAGCAGCGTCCCACCGCCCACCACCGCGCGGTCACGCGACGCACGGGTCAGAAGGTGCGTCCGCCGGTCCGGCAGACGGTCCCACTTCTCATAGATGTCGCCTTCGCGGTCATCGATCACCGTGACCATGGCGGCTTGCCCTAGCGCTGCCTTGGCACGCTGGGGACCCTTGAGCCAGCGTATGGACTCCTTCTCCTCGATCGGTTGGCGACGATAGTTCTTGCTCTTGGCCTTCGTGCGTCGCCAGACCTGGACGTCGAGCAGGCCCAGGCAATATCCGCGTTCGGCATCAACGGCCAGCATCGGATGCACGAACAGCCCGACATCGCGGCCGTTGCCGACGGTGCCGAGGCCACGCTTGCGGCCTCGTTGGCTCTCGTAGTTGATCTCGCTGGTGTCCTGGATCACCAGCACGTGGCGGCCGGCGCATGCCTTGGCCACCCGTGTCCTCTGGTGCACCACCATCTTCGAGACCGTGACCCGATCGTTGCTCACAAAGCGTCGAAACGCGACCTGCTCCGCTCGCGTGTCGCCGAGCTGACGCAGACAGATCGTCTGCCGATCGGAGACGCGCTGCAACAGGCGCGCGCCGTTTTTTTAAGGCGCGCGTCGCCAAAATATCCGAGACTCATTTTCTGCCACCGCTTGCTTGCGCGAATCGCGACGGCAGAAAAAGAATCACAGTCGATTCCCTCGCTTCAAGTCTAAATACTTGAAAAAGCGCCAAAAGATCTGTGCTGAAATTAGCCCCTGGAGGGGGAGGGCAGTCGCATGTGGAAACTCCGGGCTATGGCGACGAACGATCCTGCAAGTTAGTTACTCCGTCATGCCCGGGCTTGTCCCGGGCATCCACGTCGTTCTCAGCATGCCGGCCGGCGTGGATGGCCGGGACAGGCCCGGCCATGACGACGTGGAAAGAGATGAGCACAAAGCTGCGACCGTCACATGCGATAGCCCTGCCCTCCAGGGGAGGGTGAGAGCGGGGCTGACCTCGAAGCTGCGCGCTGCGGGATCGAAAAGGTGCGTCATGCCGTCATGATGCGATTCCGAAGAAACACATCATGCTCTAGCCTGCGTGAAACTGCGCAGTAGCCCCGACCGGCCTCGCCGGACGGGGGCATCAGCGATGCGGCCGGGGAACTCAAAATCGCTGCGCGACCCGACAATCCGCAACCTGCAGATCTTCGAAACTGACGTGCACAGCGCGCATCGATGTTCAAGGAGGAGCCCGACAAGCTCAACGCCGAGATGGCCTTCGGGTGAACTGACGGCCTCGCTTTGGCTGAGCCGGCGGCTCAGCTCATTTTTTGAAACAATGCTCGCGGTGCCACTGAAGAAAGTGCGGATGCGGCCGATCACCCGCACGATCCGGAGCAAGGGCAAACCCAGAGGAATTGATGAAGCCGCGGATCCGATCGACGTCATTGACGTGCCGCGAGATCAGGATGGCGAGATCATCACCCAGACTGATCAATCCGCGATCGAACATCCAGTGGACCGTCCCCGAAAGCGCCAGGCCGTTAGTCACCAGATCGGGTCCATTCGCCTCGACGGGACGGATATGGGCAGCGTTAACTTCGGCTCGCCCGCCGCCGTTAATCAGCTTCAACCCGGTGATCGCGCAACGCTCGCGATAGGCCCGCAGCACGATCTTCCGAAACAGGCGATCTCGCACGATCCGTGACGTGAGACGTTGTATGCGATCGCGTAGCTGTTCCGACACAAAAGGCGTCTGGCCTTCTTCAAGCCCGGCAGCGGGATCGGCCGTGTCGGGGACCCGCGGTAACACCGCGTCTCGCTCATCCAAACCGCGCTCGATGATGCGCTGGAAATCTGCCGGCGAAATCGGGCGAACGGCCGCCTGCGCTCTTCCTGAGAGCTTGCCTTCCTCATTGAGAAGGCCTCGCTCGATCGGACTGTTCAACTCGCTGAACGGAACCGGACTGACGAACTCGAGATACGAGCCGGGCTGAATGAGCGCCAGATACATGTCGCGCGCCTTGGGATCGGGGATGATCCGCTCTACCCGCGCGATTGCGAAATAGCCGCGCGTGCCCGGAACCTTCGTGGGTTCGAGATAGACGATCCAATCTCCGATACTCCCCTGGGCTCGACCGAGATATTGCCTAGGGAATTGGTACTGCTCCGCCGGACTGTCGTCGTAGATCGAATCAGTCCGATGCATGAAGACGCAGTAGCTCATGCAGCCAGCTTAGCGGATCGGCACCTCGCGCACTACAGACCAGCGCAATTCTGCACTTTCGCGGCGGACGTTGCTCTGGCTGCACCTTGCCCGCGCCAAAAAGTAACGCAAGGCGCCGCTCGCGCACCAGACCGATATGAAGACCGGCCCAAGCCGGAGTTCCTACCCGCCGCCCTTCGAATCTGTCCGCTGCGCGCCGCTGATGCCGGTGTTGATGGCGAGCGTGGCGCCGGCGGCGCCGCCGGCTTCGTAGGCCGCCATCGACACCATCCGGCTGGTCGAGCGCGCCGTCCGCAGATTGAGATCGAGCTTGTCGAACTCCGCATCCACGACCGACGTCTTGAGCACCACCAGGCCGCGGCCGGTGCTTTCGTTGACCTGATCGCGGCTCTTCTTCATCACCGCCAGGCGGTCTCCGATCGAGGCGACCATGCCGAGGGCGAAGGAGGCGTTGGCGAGATGCCGGTCCTGGTGGCGGAAGCGGCGGTAGTCGGCCGAGGTCTTGAACCGGCCGAGCTCGGCGCGCACCGCGCCGTCGATCAGCTCGGCCAGATAATGCGCCACCTCGACATCGGCGGAGAGGCCGAAGAACACGTAGCCGTTGTCGCCGCTCGCAGTCTTCTCGCGCCAGACCCGGCAATCGCAGAACAGCGCGATCGCGCCGATGCAGTCGTCGAGCGGGATGCGCTTCTTGCGATGGGTCTCGTAGACCTTGCGCACGCACGCCGACGCCTTCAGCTCGAGATCCGACAGCGACAGATCGTGACGGTCGAGCAGCTCGGCGACCTTGGCGGCCGCCGACAGCGCCTCGTCCTCGGTGCAGCCATTGGCGATGGTTTTCGCGCGCAACGCCTGGATGCGGGATTTCAGCTTGTCGAGCGCGGCAGGATCGGAGGCGAGGGAATCGAACGTCTGGCTCACCGGTCTCGGCCCAAGGAGGCCCGGCCGGCACGCAGCGGACGGGTAAAGCTGGCGGAGAGGGAGGGATTCGAACCCCCGATAGGCTTGCACCTATGCCGCATTTCGAGTGCGGTGCATTCAACCACTCTGCCACCTCTCCAGGCGCAAATCAGGGGCGGCGCCCCCGGGTCGGGCGCCGTTCTAGGGCACGGCGGCGGGGGTGACAAGGCGGGGTTTGCGATATTCCAACCGAAATCGGCAGCGCGGGCTGCGCCTGCGCTGCGAGGCGGGCCGGCGGGGGCGGCCCAGACAGGTGGGACCGCCGTACGCTGACACATGCCGGCGGTCCCGTGCCGCTACATCTTGGGGAAACCGACGGAAGAGACGGGGGTCAATCCGGCCGGCCTGAGCGACACGGCCGACCCTGGGCCATCCTTGCGTGCACCGCAACGCAAACCGGTCCTTAACCTAACCGGTCAAGGTTACCGGGGCTGCCGATCTATCCGATTGGTGGCACGGTACTTTTTCGCACGCGATGAATCGCGGCGGCGCCTGCCGCGGCATCCATGCTGCGCAACATATTGCACCGGATGCGGACGGGCCACGGGCAGATGCCCGTTCAATCCTTCTTCTTCTTGGCCGCCTTCTTGTCGTCGGACTTGTCCTCCCTGGCCTTGTCGTCCTTGTCCTTGCGGCCGTTCTCCTTGCGCCGGTTGGTGAAGCGGGCATTGCCGAGGCCGGTGCCGATGGTCAGCACGCCCCAGCGCTCGAACTCCTGCATGAACGGCACCTCGGAGAGGCCCTGCACGACGCCGTCATTGTGCATCAGCACCGCGGTGTCGTGATCGCCGATCATCGGGATCGCCTCGACCAGGCTGGCCGGCAGATTGAACTTGCTGCTCTCCCAATTGCCCGGCAGGTTCTGCGCGCCTTTTTCGATCGAGCCATCCTCGTTGATGACGCCGGGACAGGCGATGCCGATGAAGGGCGCGAGCTTGAGCCCTTCGGTGTCGGCCTCCTCGATCAGCCCCTTCAGCATCTTGGCGAGCCGCTTGACCGCACCTTCCCGCGTGGGCTCGTCATCGGCATGGCGCCACAGATCGGACTTCCACACCGACGCCTTCGACAGGTCCGGCGACTTCTTCCAGGCAGTCTCGACCACGCCGCAGCGGATGTTGGTGCCGCCGATGTCGACGGCGAGGATGCTGTCGTGGGCCTCGAAGATCCAGGACGGCGCCAGATGCAGCGCGCCGATCAGGCCGGCATCGTCGGGGTGGTAGCGGATCGGCTCGAGCTCGACGCCAAAGCCCTCGTCCTTGAGGATGATCTCGGTGCGCGCGATCGCCAGCTCGCCGAGCCGGGAATCGCGAAAACCGCCGCCGACCACGATGCATTCGGTCTTGGCCCAAGCCTTGGTGCGCAGGAATCGGCGGGTGACATGGGCGAGCTCCTGGGCGAACTCCTCGGTCGCGGAATGGACGACCGCCGAGGCCTCGGTGTCGTCGCCGACCAGGATCTCATCCAGCGCCTTCTTGCTGATGGTCTCGCTGTCCTCGTCGCCGAACGGATCCTTGCCGGATTTGCGCAACGGCTTGCGCCAGCGCTCCAGGATCTTGCGGAAGGCGCCCTTGGAGGCGCGGTCGCCGAGGAAACCGTCCTCATCCTTCAGCTCGATGTTGAAGCTGTCAATCTCGACCGACGGCAGCCGGGCGGCGCCGTGGCGGGCGATGCCCGTGGTGGTCATGACGTCGTCGGCCATGTCTTGCTCCGTGTGTGCGGCGATAACGGCGGACGGAACAGATGGTTCGGGGGAGGCAGCGAATAGCGAGTAGCGAAGGGCGAATAGGGCTCGGCCGGCGCCCTTCCCTACTCGCTACTCCCTATTCGCCATTCGCCCTTTTCCTTGACTCGTCGCCCCGAGCGGCTATAAGCCCCCGATCGACCGGCGCGAGCTTCTCGCGCCGATTGTCGTTGCGCGTATCGGACTGGCCTCGATGCCAGGGACACGCCGACGCCGGCCCCGATTGGGCCGGATCTCATGAACCATAACGACTGAACAAGAAGCCGACCCGGGGCCAGCGCGCACCGAGGCCGGGATCGAACACGAAGGATGAGAACGATGTTCGCAGTCATCAAGACCGGCGGCAAGCAATACCGCGTCGCCCCGGATGATGTGCTCGAGATTGGCAAGATCGACGGTGAACCCGGCACGATCGTGCAGCTGAACGAAGTGCTGGTGGTCGGTGGCGACACCCCGGTGCTGGGCATTCCGGCGGTGGCCGGCGCGTCCGTGGCCGTCGAGGTGCTGGACCACAAGCGCGGCCCCAAGGTCATCGCGTTCAAGAAGCGCCGCCGCAAGAATTCCCGCCGCAAGCGCGGCTACCGGGACGAGCTGACTCTGGTCCGCGTCTCGGAGATTCTGACCGACAACGCCAAGCCGACCAAGGGCCCGCGCCCGAAGAAGGCCAAGGCGGAAGCCCCGGCGGCCGACGCCGCCGAGTAAATGCTGGCGCGCGTGGCGCGCCGCATCGGCTTCAAACCTTCATCGCGCGGATTTTTCGTCCGCGCCCAGCAAATGTGAATGATCCCTTAGCGGAATCGCGCTAATGGTGATCTGAGAGATCGGAGACGAGCGATGGCTCATAAAAAGGCAGGCGGTTCATCCCGCAACGGACGCGACTCCAAGGGCAAGCGCCTCGGCATCAAGGCGTTCGGCGGCGAGCGCGTGATTCCCGGCAACATCATTGCGCGTCAGCGCGGCACGACCTGGCACCCCGGCATGAACGTCGGCATGGGCACGGACCACACGATCTTCGCGAAAATCGAGGGTGTCGTCGAGTTCCATGACCGTGCCAACCGCACGTTCATCTCGGTACGCCCGGTAGCCGCCCAAGCTGCTGAGTAACATACGGTGGAACAATTCGCGTCCGCCGGGTCCTGACGAACCGGCGGAGCGCCAGATGGCTCCAGGGGAGGCGGGACAACCGGCCTCCCCTTTTCATTTTCGCTGATCGATTGATCCCGAAGCGTCGATGGAGCCCGACATGCTGCAGGACATCACCACTCCCACCTTGCGCGAGGCGAGACCTTGCGTCCTCGAGACACAACGGCTGACCCTGCGTCCGCCGGTGCTCGCCGACGTGACCGCCATCGCCCGGCTCGCCAATGACCGGCGCATTGCCGAGAACACGCGCCGGCTGCCGCATCCCTATTCCGAGGTCGATGCCGCCCGCTTCGTGCGTGCGCTGGAGCAGAGCGGCGAGACCGCGTTCGTGATCGAGCATCTGGATGCGCCGATCGGCATGGTCGGCATCAACCGGCCGGCATCCGGCCGCGCGGAGCTCGGCTACTGGCTTGGCGTCGAGCATTGGGGCCGCGGCTTCGGCACCGAGGCTGCGCGCGCCGCGATCGACGACTTCTTCGAGACGAGCGAGGACAATGTCCTGATCGGGCATGCGCGGGTCAGCAACCCGGCCTCGCGCAACATCCTCGAAAAGTGCGGCTTCCAATGGACCGGCGTCGAGCTGCACCGCTTCGAGGTGCTCGGCTCGTCGGCCCCGGTCGATGCGTTCCGGCTGACGCGCGGGGTGTGGGCCTCGCTGAAGGCGTGGGCCAAGACGGGGCGGCGGAGTTAGCCGGGCGACCGCTCCAAACTCACGGTCGTCCCGGCCTCGAGCCGGGACCCATAGCCACCGAAATCGGTGGTGGGATCACGCTGGAGCCACAGCCTTCTCCGACGTGGGCTGCACGGAGTCTGGGTCCCGGCTCGAGGCCGGGACGACGGCGGGGGGTGCCGCTACACCGGCGGATTCACTGTCCCCTGGCCCTGCCCCAGGCCGCGCTCGCGCAGGTAGATGTACAGCCCCGCGCCGATGATGATGATGGCGCCGACGATCGTCGCCGGATGCGGCACGTCGCCGAACACGACGAAGCCGAACAGCACGGCCCAGACGATCATCGTGTACTGATAGGGCACGACCACCGAGGCCGGCGCGAGCTTCAGCGAGCGGTTGACGCAGAACAGCGCGGTCACCGAGATCAGGCCGGCGGCGGCGAACAGCACCAGGCTGCCGGGCGTCGGCGTGACCCAGCCGAATGCGGACATCGCGGCGCCGAGCAGGAAGGTGCCGACGAACTGCGATGAGGCCATCACGATGTCGGGCGTCGAGCGCAACGAGCGCGTGATCAGCATCAGAACCGCGAAGGACAGGCTGCCGCCGAGCGCGATCAGCGCCGGCAGGCTGAAGGTCTGCGCCGACGGACGCAGCGCAATCAGCACGCCGCAGAAGCCGATCAGGATCGCGGTCCAGCGCCGCCAGCCGACATGCTCGCGCAGCACCAGCGCCGACAGCGCGGTGACGAAGATCGGCCCGGCGAGATAATAGGTGATGACGTCGGCGAGCGGCAGATACACGGTGGCGAGGAAGAACGCCGCGACCTCCAGGGTCGACAGGACCACGCGTACCAGCTGCAGCCAGGGCCGCTCGAGCTGCAGGAACGCGGCGCGGTTGCGCCAGATGAACGGCGCCAGCAGCAGCAGCGCCGCGCAGGCGCGCAGCCACAACAGCTGGCCGACGGAGTAGGTCGACACCAGGAACTTGCCCAGCGCGTCGCCGAACGAGAACATCGCGATCGACAGCAGCATCAGGCCGATGCCGGCCAGTCGCGCCGAACGCTCGTCGGTGGCGGTGGAGATTCGGGAGAGCACGCTCATGATGGTGCTGCCTTATCAGGCAGGCCTGACCGGCTCCAGCCCTTCCGCGGAAAGCGTGACGCAGCCCTGCCGCAACCCCGGCGCAACGCTCGCACACCCCTTGCGCAACGCTGAGATACCGCCCGAAATTAAGGCTTCCGGCCGAATTAAACCCATTCCACGGTTGCCGCGGCGGCCCGCCTCGCCTACGTAAGGCGCATCATGAAATTCCTCGATGAAGCCAAGGTCTATGTGCGCTCCGGCGACGGCGGCAACGGTTGCGTTGCGTTCCGGCGCGAGAAGTTCATCGAGTTCGGCGGTCCGAACGGCGGCAATGGCGGCCGCGGCGGCGACGTCGTGATCGAGGCCGTCGACGGACTCAACACCCTGATCGACTACCGCTACCAGCAGCATTTCAAGGCGCAGCGGGGTGGAAACGGCTCCGGCAAGGACTGCCACGGAGCTGGCGGCAAGTCCGTGGTGCTCAAGGTTCCCGTCGGCACCCAGATCTTCGACGAGGACCGCGAGACGCTGATTCACGACTTTACCGCCGTCGGCGAACGCTTCGTTCTGGCTGAGGGCGGCAATGGCGGCTTCGGCAATGCGCATTTCAAATCGCCGACCAACCGCGCACCACGCCACGCCAATCCCGGCCAGCCCGGCGAGGAGCGCTGGATCTGGCTGCGCATGAAGCTGATCGCCGATGCCGGCCTGGTCGGGCTGCCCAACGCCGGCAAGTCGACCTTCCTGTCGAAGGTGTCGGCCGCCAAGCCGAAGATCGCCGACTACCCGTTCACCACGCTGCACCCGCAGCTCGGCGTCGTGAACGCCGACGGCCGCGAATTCGTGCTGGCGGACATTCCCGGCCTGATCGAGGGCGCGCATGAGGGCGCCGGGCTCGGCGACCGCTTCCTCGGCCATGTCGAGCGCTGCCGCGTGCTGCTGCATCTGGTCGATGCCACCTGCGAGCATGCCGGCAAGGCCTACAAGACGGTGCGGCACGAGCTCGAGGCCTATGGCGGCGAGCTCACCGACAAGGTCGAGATCGTCGCACTCAACAAGATCGACGCCGTCGATCCGGATGAGCTGAAGAAGCAGAAGGACCGGCTCAAGCGCGCGGCCAAGAAGACGCCGCTGCTGATCTCCGGCGCGACCGGCGAAGGCGTCAAGGACGCCCTTCGCAAGCTCGCCGATGTGATCAGCGAGCAGCCGGTATCCAACAAGGCCAAGAGCACGGCCGAGAGCGCGGCAACCGAAGAGCCATGGGCGGCGCCCTCGCCACCACAAGGTTGAGCTGAAGCTCAACCTTGCCTCGCGGGCCCTGGCTTGCGACACTCCGCCGCGATCAATCACTCCTTGCTCCGTCCCGCGCGGCCCGCGTGCCAGTCACGCAACCGCTCGACACGCGACGAGAGCTCGAACCGACCCCGTTCACGCCATGGCACCCCGTCTCGAAAATTTCCACCGCATCGTCGTCAAGGTCGGCTCGTCGCTGCTGGTCGATTCCGAGGCCGGCGAGGTCCGCGCCTCCTGGCTGACGGCGCTGGCGGCCGACATCGCGCGGCTGCATGGCCGCGGCTGCGAGCTCTTGGTGGTGTCGTCGGGCTCGATCGCGCTCGGGCGAAGCCGGCTGAAGCTGCCGCGCGGACCGCTGAAGCTCGAAGAGAGCCAGGCCGCCGCCGCGGTCGGCCAGATCGCCCTGGCGCGGATCTGGTCCGAGGTGCTCGGCGCGCACGGCATCGGCGCCGGCCAGATCCTGGTGACCCTGCAGGACACCGAGGAGCGCCGGCGCTATCTCAATGCGCGCTCGACCATCGCCAAGCTGCTGGATTGGCGCGCGGTGCCTGTGATCAACGAGAACGACACGGTGGCGACCGCTGAAATTCGGTACGGCGACAATGACCGCCTCGCCGCGCGGGTCGCGACCATGGCGAGCGCGGACCTCTTGGTGCTGCTGTCGGACATCGACGGTCTCTACACCGCTCCGCCCGCCCAGGATCCGAACGCCCGCCTGATCCCGGTGGTCGAGAGCATCACCGCCGACATCGAGGGCATGGCCGGAAGCGCCGCTTCGGAATTCTCCCGCGGCGGCATGAAAACCAAGATCGAGGCCGCCAAGATCGCCACGACCGGCGGCACTCACATGCTGATCGCCTCCGGCAAGATCGAGCACCCGCTGGCCGCGATCGCCAATGGCGGCCGCTGCACCTGGTTTCTCACGCCCGCCAACCCCGTCACGGCGCGCAAGCGCTGGATCGCAGGCTCGCTGGAGCCGAAGGGCACGCTGACGATCGACGCCGGTGCCGTCACCGCGCTGCGCGCCGGCAAGAGCCTGCTGCCGGCCGGCGTGATCCGGGTCGACGGCCAGTTCGCCCGCGGCGATGCGGTGGTCGTGCGCGGCCCGGACACCCACGAGATCGGCCGCGGCCTCGTCGCCTACGATGCCGATGACGCCGAGCGCATCAAGGGCCGGTCGTCGCCGGATGTTGCCGTGATCCTGGGGATCTCCGGCCGTGCCGAGATGATTCATCGCGACGACCTGGTGATCGGGCCTGCCGGTGCCGCGGGCTAGACCGTGATCTCAATGGGAAGCTGCCCTTCGGCGGAGGTCGTGCTCGGACAACAATCCCAAGCGCGGCGATGATTCAAGCATCGCTGCGCTCGAGAAGCTCGGGTTCGGTTCAATGCTATTTCTTGACGGCGCATCCGCTCCTGACGCAATCACCGGGGGCGCGTATGAAGGTGTCGCAGGCGGCATCCACCTCGGCCTTGAGATGGGCCATCGCGGTCTGTTTGGCGCTCGTGCAGGCTCCTTTGGTGCAACCTTGTCCAGTGAATTTCGCCGTCTTGTTGTGATCCCCAACCGGACATTTCCCGCCGGGGTTGACGAGTTTCGCCGTCGCCGTGACGGTCCCGGCCGTGGCGACGGCGGTTGGAACGACCGACAAGAGTACCGTGATCGTCATTGACGAAAGAAGTATGCGCATCGAACTAGTCCTCCTTGCTGTTGAAGATGAGGTTGCTTTCGATCCTGTGATCGAAGCAGCTGCCGCCCCGACCGGGCGAGACGCCGCAAAGAGCCCGACGAAATTGGGTGATCTCAAACCGGCTCGCACTTTTCGGGGTATGCCTCAGTGCGGTCCGGCCTCTGCTAGACGCCGTTTCGTGACCGGCTTCCGGCCCTCCGGCAGCAAGCCAGCAACCTGAGCGGACTCGGTTGTCTGCTCTTCACGCAAACGCACCTCCCACGCCATGAGCGAGTTGGGGTCTATTCCCGCTGGAAGCTCGATCGGGATAGTGAAGTGGTTCTCGCCACGTCCAGGGCCGTACATTAGACGCGCTAGGGCCTGAGCCAGATCAATCCACCCGATGGGGCAGGCCTTTGAAAAATACGCCACGGGAAGCCCCAATGTGGCCCCCTTGGTCTTGCCGCCGAATACGCGATCGCCGCGACTGGTCGCTTGCCCATTGCCGCAGTTGCCGGAGCCCGCAACGTGGTGACTATCGAGCGTGACTGTGAGACCGGCATCATGCTGATGCTTGCGATCATCTTGGTCCTTGAGAGGATCGCCGTAGGTACGCCCTATCGCACCAGCATCGTTGGCAACCAGCAACAGGCGTCCGTTCGTGTTGGCCCGACTGCTGCCAGCAGGGCAGGTATTGCTTGGCATGAAGAACAGCATGTCGGATGGGAGCGCGGCGCTCGCCGCTTGCGCCGATGAAGGCTCGATGCTCAGGCTTGCGATAGCGCAGATGGCAGAGAGCCATATGAGAACGAGGCGAGGCGCGAGCGCGCATTTGTTCATTTGCCACCTCAGCAATTGCGGCAACGAAACGCTTTATCGGCATACAACTGAAAGGTAGCATACTAAAGCTAAAACAATTTGAAGTTTTGTCAATCAAAAAGAGTGCTCATTGATTATACAATTTTAGATCGAAATTGTGATCTTGCCGATCAGCCGTGTTTTTTGTTTGTTGCGCGACTGTCGGCAGCGTCTGCACGCCACGCGTGCATCGGAGGCGAGGCCATAAGTCCCGGCGCTTGCCCGGCCTCGCTAAGCCAGGGCTCTTCCACGGGACACTAAGTGCGACAACGCAACTTCGACGTAATGGGTGTCGGGCCGGGCACGTCCGCAGCGCGTCAGTGCTCCGGGCGGCGCCGACCCGGGATCCCGGCCAATCCGGTCACCTCACGAAAGCGCTGGATCGCCGGATTGCTGGAGCCCAAGGGCACACTGACGATCGACGCCGGCGCCGTCAGTGCGCTCCGCGCCGGCAAGAGCCTGCTGCCGGCCAGCGTGATCCCGGGTCGACGGCCAGTTCGCCCGCGGCGATGCCGTGGTCGTGCGCGGCCCGGACACCGACGAGATCGGCCGCAGCCTCGTCGCCTACGAGGCCGACGACGCCGAGCGCATCAAGGGGCGCTCCTCACCTGACGTCGCCGTCATCCTGGGAATATCCGGCCGGGCCGAGATGATCCATCGCGACGACCTGGTCATCGGGCTGGCGGGGGTGGCATCCGCCGGATAGGCTGGCGCCTCCCGCCCTCGATCTCACGGCACCATAGCATAGCCAACGCTTGGATTTGAGGCTCTCTCTGACCGCTTCGAACAGCGTCACCTGCACTTCGCATCCGGCCGTTTTCCGTGCTACACCATGACCTTAATTCAAGGTTGAACCGCCCATGACCGCGCCTCTCAAAGCCATCGACGGCAGCGCCGACCTGCCCGCGCTGATGAACGACCTCGCCCAGCAGGCGCGCGCCGCCGCGCGGGTGCTGGCGCTGGCGCCGGCCGAGCAGAAGAACCGAGCGCTGGAGGCGATGGAACGCCTGATCCGCGCCCGCGCTGAGACGATCATCGCCGCTAATGCGGAGGATGTCGCCGAGGCCAAGGCCGGCGGCATGGCGGCGTCGTTCGTCGACCGTCTGACCTTGACGCCGGCGCGCGTCGCCGGCATGGCCGATGGCATTGCCGTGGTGCGCGGCGTCGCCGATCCGGTCGGCGTGGTCACCGAGAGCTGGCAGCGGCCCAACGGCATGACCATCGAGCGGGTCCGGGTTCCGCTCGGCGTGATCGGCGTGATCTTCGAGAGCCGCCCCAACGTCGCGGCCGATGCCGGCGTGCTGTGCCTGAAGTCCGGCAATGCGGTGATCCTGCGCGGCGGTTCGGATTCGTTCCGCTCCTGCCGCGCCATCCATCAATGCCTGGTCGACGGCTTGCGCGAGGCCGGGCTGCCGGAGGCGGCGATCACGCTGGTGCCGACGCGCGACCGCGCGGCTGTGGGCCTGCTGCTGTCCGGCCTGAACGGCGGCGTCGACGTGATCGTGCCGCGCGGGGGAAAAAGCCTCGTCGCGCGTGTCGAGGCCGAGGCACGGGTGCCGGTGTTCGCGCATCTCGAAGGCGTCAACCACGTCTATGTCGACGGCGCCGCCGATCTGGAGATGGCGAAGTCGATCGTGCTGAACGCCAAGATGCGACGCACCGGTGTGTGCGGCGCGGCCGAGACGCTGCTGATCGACCGGGCGGCGCAGGACAAGATCGAGCCGCTGGTCGACATACTGATCGGCGCCGGCTGCGAGGTGCGCGGCGATGCCGCCGTCCGCGCCGCCGATGCCCGCGTGAAGCCCGCCGGCGACGAGGATTGGGACACCGAATATCTCGACGCCATCATCGCCGCCAAGGTCGTCGATGGCGTGGATGGCGCGATCGCGCACATTCACGAGCATGGCTCGCACCACACCGATGCGATCGTCACCGCGGACAATGCCGCGGCCGACAGATTCCTCAACGAGGTCGACTCGGCGATCGTGCTGCACAATGCCTCGACGCAATTCGCGGATGGCGGCGAGTTCGGTTTCGGCGCCGAAATCGGCATTGCGACCGGCAAGTTCCATGCACGTGGGCCCGTCGGCGTCGAACAGTTGACCAGCTTCAAGTACCGGATCCACGGCACTGGGCAGACGCGGCCATGACCGTCGCAGCCTGTGGTTGAGTTGGACGGCCAGCGAGCGGGGGCAACCGTGACGGACGACGACGCGGTGCGCCCTGCGATCCGCCAGGCGCTGCCGCCCTCCAGCGACGGCATGCGCATCGGCCTGCTCGGCGGCTCCTTCAATCCGCCGCACCAGGCGCATCGCGCGATCAGCCTGTTTGCGCTGAAGCGGCTGCAGCTCGACCGTGTCTGGTGGCTGGTCACGCCCGGCAATCCGCTCAAGGACAATGGCGGGCTGCATGCGCTTGCCGAGCGCGCGGCTGCGGCACGCAAGGTCGCCGCCGATCCGCGCATCGAAATCAGCTGTCTCGAATCCGTCATCGGTACCCGCTACACTGCGGACACGATCGATTATCTGCGCCGGCGCGCCTCCCGCCTGCGCTTCGTGTGGATCATGGGCGCCGACAACCTCGCGCAGTTCCATCGCTGGCAGAAGTGGCAGCACATCGCGGCTCAGGTTCCGATTGCCGTGGTCGACCGTCCGCCCCGCAGCTTTCGCGCTCTGAACGCCCCCGCCGCGCGCGCGCTGGCGCGGTATCGCATTCCTGAAGCGGAGGCCAGCCGGCTGGCGGGGCGGGCGGCGCCAGCCTGGGTCTACCTCACCGGGCTGAAAATGAGCCTGTCGTCGACCGGGCTGAGGAACCCGGACGGCAGCTGGAAGTCGTTCTGAGATCGACGCATGCACCCGCGGCATCGGATGTGCATGGAACTTACCGTCCCGTCGGGGGTCCGAGGCGGGGCGGCAGGCAAGACGCCGGACCGGGGTGGCGGGGGACTGGATTGTTGAAACCATGCACCCCACATGCCTAGTATGGTCAGCAGGCCGTGATGGATTCGGCCTGCGATACAGTGAAAGGAATGGTCCCTGACCACATCTGTATTGTCCAAGTCGGCCTTACCCAAGACGAAGGCAACGAGTTCGAAATCGGCTTCTGCCAAATCTGTTGCCAAGTCTGCGCGTAACGCTTCGACCCAAGATGCGGCCTTGCAGGCGCAACCCGACGCCGACAAGCCTGACGCGGATAAGACTCTGCGCACGATCCTCTCCCGCCTCGAGGACATGAAGGCGGAGGAGACGGTCACCATCGATCTTCACGGCAAATCGGCGTATTCCGACTACATGGTCGTCACCACGGGCCGCTCGAACCGGCACGTCGGATCGATCGCGGAAAACGTCGCCAAGGGCCTGAAGGAAGCCGGGACCAAGAAGCTCCATATCGAGGGCCTGCCCAATTGCGATTGGGTGCTGATCGATTCCGGCGACGTGATCGTGCACGTGTTCAGGCCTGAGGTCCGCGAGTTCTACAACCTCGAGCGGTTGTGGACGCAGGGGCCGAACCCGGCGAAGACGGTCTAGCCGGCCGGCCGCGGCGAGCGGTGCGAATCGCAACGCGCACGTGCTAGGCCGTGCGCATGCGCCTGATCGTGGTCGCCATCGGCCGGTTGAAGCAGGGTCCCGAGCGAGAGCTCGCGGAGCGTTACCGCGAGCGTTTCGACGACATCGGCCGCAAGCTTGGCTTTCGCGGCCTCGACATCCATGAGCTTCCGGAAAGCCGCGCCCGCGATGCCGCGACGCGCATGGCCGAGGAGGCCGCGGCGATCTCCGCTGCCATCCCCGACAAGTCCGTCCTGGTCTGCCTCGACGAGCGTGGTCAGAACATCGACAGCGCAACCTTTGCGGGTCACCTCGGACGCTGGCGTGACGAGGGCATTCCGGCCGCCGCGTTCGTGATCGGCGGCGCAGACGGACTTTCGCCCGAATTCCGGCGCAGAGCCAAGCTTGGGATCGCGTTCGGAGCTGCGACCTGGCCGCACCAGATCGTCCGCGTCCTTTTGCTCGAGCAGATTTACCGTACTGCTACGATCCTCGCTGGTCACCCCTATCACCGCGCTTGAAACAGGGACGATGGGAGCACAATAAGGACCTCGATGTTTGCCGCGCGGCCCCTTTCTCCCTCCCCTGTTCCCGTCCGCCGCCGCCGGGCGCGCCACGCGTCGCTGATCGCGCTGCTGATCGTCCTTCCCACCGGACCCGCGATGCCGCAGACAGGACTTCGTCCGTCGATCCCCGGTACTGCCTCACCGACGACCGCCTCGCCGACGCCGGCGACACCCGAGCAGCTGAAGCAGCGCGAACAGGAGCTGGAGGCTGCCCGTGCGGCCCAGAAGGCGGCAGCCGAAGCCCAGGAGCGCCTGAAGGCCGATATCGCCGCGCTCGGCGAGGACCGCGGCAAGCTCAATCAGCAGCTGATCGACGTCGCGGCCCAGGTCCGCGGCGTCGAGATCCGCGTCGGCGAGGCCGAAACACGGCTGCGCGGGCTCGACGGCCGTGAGCAGGATCTGCGCAACTCGCTGGAGGCGCGGCGGACCGAGATCATCGAGGTGCTGGCCGCACTGCAGCGCGCAGGCCGCCGCACGCCGCCTGCCCTGCTGGTCCGGCCCGAGGATGCGCTCCAATCGCTGCGCACCGCCATGCTGCTGGGCTCGGTCATTCCGGAAATGCGCGTTCGTGCCGAGAAGCTCTCGACCGATCTCGGCGAGCTCGTCGCCATCCGCAAGACCATCGCGTCGGAGCGAGACAAGGTCGCCGCCGACCGCGACAGGCTGCGGACCGATCAAACCCGTCTCGCCGCCCTCGTCGAGGAGCGGCAGCGCAAGCAGGCCTCGGCCGAGAAGGACATGGAAGCGGAGAGCCTGCGCGCCACCGCGCTGGCGCAGCAGATCGACTCGCTGCAAAGCCTGATCACGACGATGGAGCTGGACCTCAAGAGCGCGGCCAAGGCCGCATCGACGGCAAGCCTGCAGGGCGTTCCGGTGAATGCGAAGCCTGACGCGAATGCGCTCCGCAATCCCGCCCGCAAGGCGCCGGCGATTGCGTTCGCCTCGACCAAGGGCATGCTGACCTATCCGGTCAATGGCAGCAAGATTCGCGAATTCGGCGCATCCGACGGCGCCGGCGGCTCCGATAAAGGCATTTCTTTGGCAGCCCGTCCGGGCGCCCAGGTCACAACCCCGTGTGATGGCTGGGTTGTGTATGCCGGCCCCTTCCGCAGCTACGGACAACTCTTGATCCTCAACGCCGGTGGCGGGTATCATGTCCTGATCGCCGGGATGGAGCGCATTTCCGTCAATATCGGGCAGTTTGTTCAGACGGGAGAGCCGGTCGCGACAATGGGTATTACCTCCCAGGTCGCCTCCATTCTCGCCACCACTGCGAGTCAACCAGTGCTCTATGTCGAGTTCCGCAAGGATGGCACTCCAATCGATCCAGGCCCATGGTGGGCCGCAAATGAAGGCGAAAAGGTACGCGGATGATGCGTAAGACTTCGGTAATTCTCCTGAGCGCGGCCACCGGTGCGGCACTGACGTTGTTCGTGTCGCAACCGCGCGCGGTGTTGATGGGATCGACCGCGCGCGCCGCGACCTCCGATACCTATCGCCAGCTCAATTTGTTCGGCGACGTGTTCGAGCGGGTGCGCAGCGACTACGTCGAGAAGCCCGACGATTCCAAGCTCGTCGAGTCCGCGATCAGCGGCATGCTGTCGGGCCTCGATCCGCATTCGAGCTACATGGATGCGAAGAGCTTCCGCGACATGCAGGTGCAGACCCGCGGCGAGTTCGGCGGCCTCGGCATCGAGGTGACGATGGAGGACGGCCTGATCAAGGTCGTCTCCCCGATCGACGATACGCCGGCCTCGAAGGCAGGCATCCAGGCCAACGACATCATCACCAATCTCGACGACGAAGCCGTGCAGGGCCTGACCCTCAACCAGGCGGTCGAGAAGATGCGCGGCCCGGTCGGCACCAAGATCAAGCTGAAGGTCATGCGCAAGGGCGCCGACAATCCGCTCGACGTGACGCTGACCCGCGACAACATCCGCGTCCGTTCGGTGCGTTCGCGGACCGAGAGCGACGACATCGCCTACATCCGGATCACGACGTTCAACGAGCAGACCACCGAAGGCCTGAAGAAGAGCATCGCCGATCTGCAAGGCTCGATCGGCGACAAGCTGAAGGGCTACATCATCGACCTGCGCAACAACCCGGGCGGCCTGCTCGAAGAGGCCGTCACCGTGTCGGACGCGTTCCTGGAGCGCGGTGAGATCGTTTCGACCCGCGGCCGCAATGCCGAGGAGACGCAGCGCCGCTCCGCGCATGCCGGCGACCTCACCAAGGGCAAGCCGGTCATCGTGCTGGTCAATGGCGGCTCGGCTTCGGCGTCGGAGATCGTGGCCGGCGCGCTGCAGGACCACAAGCGCGCCACGCTGGTCGGCACGCGCTCGTTCGGCAAGGGCTCGGTGCAGACCATCATTCCGCTCGGCGCCGGCAATGGCGCGCTGCGCCTGACCACCGCGCGCTACTACACGCCGTCCGGCAAGTCGATCCAGGCCAAGGGCATCGTGCCCGACATCGAGGTCCTGCAGGACGTGCCGGAAGAGCTGAAGTCGCGCACCGACACCAAGGGCGAGGCCTCGCTGCGCGGCCACCTCAAGAATGACGGCGACGAGAAGACCGGCTCGCAGTCCTACGTGCCGCCGGATGCCAAGGACGACAAGGCGCTCAAGCTCGCCGCCGACCTGCTCCACGGCATCAAGAACAGCGCCAATACGCCGGCGCCGACCGAGAAGGCCGCGGCCGACAAGCCGGCCAAGGCTGCCAACTGACGAAGGCAGCCAACTAAGCAGCCGGCTGATCTCAAGATCGGGTTTGAAGGGCGGCCTCCGGGCCGCCCTTTTTGTTTCCGCGGGTTTCCCGGGTCAGGCTCCGCCGATCTACGGGCTCGCGGACACTGCGCCTGCACCCGAATCCCTGCCGTGGTATCGTCGACCCGATTGATTCGGGAATTTCGATGACAGAGACGGCCGACGAGCTGAGCGCCCCGCTCGGACAGACGGAAAAGCGTCGCAGGCGCCGCATTCGGCTTCCCTTCACGGCGTTGCAGGCCCTCGCCATGCTGCTCGGCCTGTTCCTGGTCGTGTTCGCAGGCTTTGCCATGTTCAGCGACAATCCGCTCGGCGGCGAGCCGGTCGCCAGAGTCGCGATCAACGAGGGCGCCAAGCCCGACGACAAGCCGGCCGCGATCAAGCCCGAGGCCAAGCCGGACCACGGCGCGGCGCCCGCCGCCAAGTCCGAGGGTGGCGAGCGCAAGACGGTCACCATCATCGACGGCTCCAGCGGCGCCCGCCAGGAGGTCGCGATCGGCCCGGCCGGAAGCGACACCGCCGAGCCGGGCGCTGCCGCTCCGACAAGCCAGATGCCGGGCGTCGACCCGCGCCTGCTGGAGAAATCGCGCTATGGCATGATCCCGGTGATGGCCGACGGCGTGAAGCCGTTCACCGCCTACGCGGCCGACGCCGACCGCGCCAAGGCTGCGCGCATGCCGGCGGTCGCGATCGTCATCGGCGGCCTCGGCGTCGGCGCGGCCAAGACCGTGGACGCCATCATGAAGCTGCCGCCCGCAGTGACCCTGGCCTTCACGCCCTATGGCGCCGATCCGACCAAGCTCGCCGAGCGCGCCCGGGCGCAGCGTCACGAGATCCTGCTGCAGGTGCCGATGGAGCCCTACGACTATCCGGACAACGATCCTGGCCCGCAGACCTTGCTCGCGACGTTGGGGCCGGACCAGAACATCGACCGGCTGTTCTGGCACATGAGCCGGCTGCAGGGTTATGTCGGCATCGGCAATTTCATGGGCGCGCGCTTCGTCGCGACCGAGGCGGCGATGCAGCCGATCGTGAACGAGGCCGCCAAGCGCGGCCTTGCGCTGTTCGACGATGGCGCTGCGCCGCGCAGCGTGGCGGCGTCGCTGGCCACAGGTCGCGCGATGCCGTTCGCCAAGGGCGACGTCGCCATCGATGCGGTGCCGACGCCGGTCGAGATCGACAACGCGCTGACCAAGCTCGAGAGCCTCGCCAAGGAGCGCGGCGTCGCGGTCGGCACGGCATCGGCGCTGCCGGTCTCGATCGACCGCATCGGTACCTGGATCAAGGGCCTCGACCGCAAGGGCATTCTGCTGGTGCCATTGACAACCGCGATGCTGAAATCAAAATCGAATTGAACGGGCGTACGCCGCTCAGCGGCGACGCAATGCGGGGTCGGCGCGACGAGGCGCAGAGCACAACGCAGGAAGGCCGAGACGGAATGACGCGCTACGAGGACCTGCCCTACCGCACCTGCGTCGGCATCACGCTGATCAACGCGGAAGGGCTGGTGTTCATCGGCCGCCGCGCCGGCGGCATCGAGCATGTCGACGACACCCATGTCTGGCAGATGCCGCAGGGCGGCGTCGATCCCGGCGAGGATGCCTGGGAAGCCGCCAAGCGCGAGTTGTATGAGGAGACCAGCGTCCGCTCGGTCGAGAAGCTCGCCGAGATCGACGACTGGCTGACCTACGACATCCCGCGCACGGTGGCGGGGCGGGCCTGGAAAGGCCGCTATCGCGGCCAGCGCCAGAAATGGTTCGCGCTGCGCTTCACCGGCAAGGACGCCGAGATCGACGTCGAGCGTCCCGGTGGCGGCCACCACAAGGCCGAGTTCATCACCTGGCGCTGGGAGCCGATGCAGAACCTGCCCACGCTGATCGTGCCGTTCAAGCGGCCGGTTTATGAGCGCGTGGTCAAGGAATTCGCGACGCTGGCGGGCGGCTGAGCCAGCCCCGCAGATCATTCACGACGCGGACGGTGAAACCGTGTCATACGCTTGCACTGCAGAAAATCTCTGCAGAACCGTCGCGACAACGCCGTCACGTTGCGTTGCTATCCGCGACGACGCGCCCCGGATGCGAGCCATGACCGAAACCAGACCCTATCGTCCCAATGTCGGCATCGCCCTGCTCAATGCCGACGGCCTCGTCTTCCTCGGGCGCCGCTTCCGCGACGACGGTCCGGAAATCGTGCTGCCCGGCCTGGAATGGCAGATGCCGCAGGGCGGCGTCGATCCGGGCGAAGACCTGCAGGCGGCCGCGCGGCGCGAGTTGTGGGAGGAGACCGGCATTCGCGACGCCGACATTCTCGCCGAGACGGACTGGCTGACCTACGAATTTCCGCCGTTCGAGGATCCCAACCACCGGCTCGCCGGCTTCCGCGGCCAGCGCCAGAAATGGTTCGCGATGCGTTTCACCGGGCGCGAGGCCGACATCGATCCGGTGACGCCGCGCAACGGCCAGCCCGCCGAGTTCGATGCCTGGCGCTGGGAGTGTCTGGCGCGCGTGCCGGAGCTGGTGGTGCCGTTCCGTCGCGAGGTTTACCGCGCGGTGGCCCTGGCGTTCGCGCATCTGGCCAAGGCGGACGATTGATCGGCCAATATCCATTGCCGCCCGCAATTGGTGCTTAGACGGCCGTGAACGGGGCTCTCTCCTCTCGTCATTCCGGGGCGCGCGTAGCGCGAGCCCGGAATCCATCACCACAGGATGTCATGAGGCACGAGACGGATGTGGCGCTTGTCGTCGAGACAACTTCCGCTCGTGGCTATGGATTCCGGGCTCATCGCTGCGCGATGCCCCGGAATGACGGCGGCGAGAGTCCGGCTAATTATCCTCGACCGTGAATGGGCCGATCGCGATGACGCGGCAGTCGCTGTCGCGCGTTGAGCAATCGGCCAGGGCGCCGCCGATCGCGGTCTCCTCGCGGTCGCCGTTCAGGCCGTAGCCGGGACGGCCGGCCGTCCCGACGGCGATCGCATTCCAGCCGGACGCCGCGCCGGCCAGGCGCCGCGCGATCTCGTCGCGTGCCTCTGCGGCGATCGCGGTGTGACTGGCCGCGTGGAAGAAGCCGGTCGCCTTCATGACCGTCGGCACCGGCACCACGAAGGCATCATCCAGGGCAACGATCAGGCACGCCGTGCCGGCCTGGGCACCACAGGCCTCGAGATTGCGCCGGACCACGTCATCCACGAGGTCACCGCCGACGCTGTAGAAGAACTGGCCGCCCGGGCCGAGCGCGATCGCCTTGGTGCGTCGCGCGCCGCCGTAGTTCGCATCCAGCCGGGCGCGTCCGGTGTCGCGCACCAGCGGCATCTCGGCCGCGCTGAACGCACGCTCCGTCGTGGGATCGTGCCGCACCCACGGCAACGGCGGCAAAGGCGGTTTGCTGTGCGGATAAACGACCGTGTCGCCGACCGCATAGAGCTCGCATTTGCGTGGGCCGTTCGACGTCTCGGCGCGCTGGTGGCACTGATCGAGCGCCGCCGTCTTCGCGGCCTCCTCGCTGGACTGTGCTGTGACGTAAGCGCTGACGCCGTTGATCGTGGTCGCGAACGCCTTGTAGCCCTGAGCCGGCGCGTAGTCGCGTGCGAGAGCGATGCGCGTGCGCTCGCTGACGAACGGCACGGCATCGGGAGCGAACTTCTCGGCCGCTACGACGGGGCCGGGCTGAGGAGATTGTTGCGGCTGGAGCGAAGGGGTGGCCTGCGCGCTGCTCGGCGAGGCCGACGGCTCCGGCGATGGCGACGCGGAAGTTGACGGTTGCCCGGATGACTTCGGCGTCGCCGACAGCCGCGACAGCGCCTCGGCCGCGGCCTTCGCCGCATCGCGCTGCACCGGATGAGGAGGGTCGCGATGATCGAGGTAGAGCGCCGTGCCGACACCGACGGCGACCATCAGCACCACGATGGCGACGCCGGCCTGGAGCACGCGCCTGCCGACAGACTTGGGCGCGCTCTTCTCGTTCGGCGTTGCGTAGGTTCCGTCCTCACGGCGCATTGCCACGCGATAGGCGTGCACCGGCGTCGGGATGTTCTTGACCTCGCGCGCGCCCATGTCGGCGAACTGCACCGACAGCTTGTTGGCGACCTGCTCATGCACCGCGCGCGAGATGCAGATGCCGCCGACGTCGGCGAGACCCTCGAGACGTGCAGCGATGTTGACGCCATCGCCGAGTAGATCGCCGTTGCGCTCGACGACGTCGCCGATGGTGATGCCGATGCGATAGCTCATCTGCCGGTTCGGCGGAAACGCCATGTTGCGCGTCCGCAGGCTCTCCTGGATGTCGATGGCGCAGCGGACGGCTTCGACCGCGCTCGGAAACTCCGCGAGCACGGCGTCACCGGCGGTGTTGAAGATGCGGCCGCCGGCACGCGCGATGAAATCGTCGACGACCTCGCGATACGCCGCCAGACGCCGCAAGGTCTCCTCCTCGTCCTCGGCGACGAGGCGCGAATAGCCGGCGATGTCGGCTGCGAAAATCGCCGCGATCTTGCGCTTCAGGACGATCTGCTCTGCCATGTCACCACGTCCGCTCGAACGGCCGGGAGCATGCAATCAGATCCGTGAGCACGCAACCCGCATCCCATGAAGTAGTCCCTACGACGCGCGCAACGTTCGAGCCTGCCAACGAAAATGGCCGGGCAGAGCCCGGCCATGAACGTTCATTCAGAGACAGCTGTTCGATCAGTGAAGCGCCGTCGTGTTGAGCTGCTGCTGGATCGTCTTGAAGTGATCGAGCCGCTCGATCGCGCGATCGAGCTCGTTGCCCTGCTTCTCGTTCAGCTTGGCTTCCATGCCGGAGATCTCGGCGGCGAAGGCGGTGTGGTCCAGATCCTTCAGCGACGTCGCGACGTCGGCGAGGATCGTCAGACCCTTGTCCGAGATCTCGGCGAGACCGCCGAGCACGATGATCTTCTGCTGCGATCCGCCCGTTGTCACGGTCAGGATGCCCGGCCGCAGCGTGGCGACGAACGGCGCATGGCCTGCGAGCACGCCGAAATCACCCTCCTGGCCGGGGACGTCGACCTGGTCGACCTCGCCCGAGAAGGCGATCTTTTCCGGCGAGACGAGATCGAAATGGAAAGTTGCCATGAGAAAACCTGCGAGTAGCGAATGGCGAATGGCGAGTAGGGAAGAAGGGAGCAGCGAACGACTATTCGCTACTCCCTATCCGCTATTCGCCTCTTACGCCGCCTCAGCGGCCAGCTTCTTGCCCTTCTCGACCGCCTCGTCGATGTTGCCGACCATGTAGAAGGCGGCCTCCGGCAGGTGGTCGTACTTGCCTTCACACAGGCCGCGGAAGCCCTTGATGGTGTCGGCGAGGTCGACGAACTTGCCGGGCGAGCCGGTGAAGATTTCGGCGACGTGGAACGGCTGCGACAGGAAGCGCTCGATCTTGCGGGCGCGGGCCACCGTCAGCTTGTCCTCTTCCGAGAGCTCGTCCATGCCCAGGATGGCGATGATGTCCTGCAGCGACTTGTAGCGCTGGAGGATCTGCTGGACCATGCGCGCGGTGGTGTAGTGCTCCTCGCCGACGACCAGCGGCGAGAGCATGCGCGAGGTCGAGTCGAGCGGGTCCACCGCCGGATAGATGCCCTTTTCCGAGATCGCGCGGTTGAGCACGGTGGTGGCGTCCAAGTGCGCGAACGACGTCGCCGGCGCCGGGTCGGTCAAGTCGTCGGCCGGCACGTAGATCGCCTGCACCGAGGTGATCGAGCCCTTGTTGGTGGTGGTGATGCGCTCCTGCAGCGCGCCCATGTCGGTGGCGAGGGTCGGCTGATAGCCCACCGCCGACGGAATGCGGCCGAGCAGCGCCGACACTTCCGAACCCGCCTGGGTGAAGCGGAAGATGTTATCGACGAAGAACAGCACGTCCTGGCCCTGGTCGCGGAAGTGCTCGGCGACGGTCAGGCCGGTGAGGCCGACGCGGGCGCGGGCGCCGGGCGGCTCGTTCATCTGGCCGAACACCAGCGCGCACTTCGACTTCACGGCCGGATCCGGATTGTGCGGATCGGCATTGACCTTGGACTCGATGAACTCGTGATAGAGGTCGTTGCCCTCGCGGGTGCGCTCGCCGACGCCGGCGAACACCGAGTAGCCACCATGCGCCTTGGCGACGTTGTTGATCAGTTCCTGAATCAGCACGGTCTTGCCGACGCCGGCACCGCCGAACAGGCCGATCTTGCCGCCCTTGGCGTACGGCGCCAGGAGGTCGACGACCTTGATGCCTGTGACGAGAATTTCGGCCTCGGTCGACTGGTCGGTGTAGCTCGGCGCGTCCGCGTGGATCGGGCGCAGGCCTTCGGCCTTGACCGGGCCGGCTTCGTCGATCGGCTCGCCGATGACGTTCATGATGCGGCCGAGCGTGCCCTCGCCGACCGGCACCCGGATCGGCGAACCGGTGTCGGTCACCTCCTGGCCGCGCACCAGACCTTCGGTGGTGTCCATCGCGATCGTGCGCACGGTGGATTCGCCGAGATGCTGGGCGACCTCGAGCACCAGGCGGTTGCCGGCGTTCTTGGTTTCGAGCGAATTGAGAATGGCCGGCAGGTGACCTTCGAACTGCACGTCGACGACGGCGCCGATGACCTGGGTGATGCGACCGATCTGGTTGGCTGCGGTAGCCATTGAGTCTCTCTCCTTACGATCCGTATACGAAACCACGGTCGGCTCGACCGGGATGTGTTCCTAGAGTTGCGCTTCAACGGGCGCTGCGCGATCCGACTAGACCGCCTCGGCGCCCGAAATGATTTCGATCAGTTCCTTGGTGATCATCGCCTGACGCGTGCGGTTGTAGATCAGCGTCTGCTTGCGGATCATCTCGCCGGCGTTGCGCGTGGCGTTGTCCATCGCCGACATCTGCGCACCGTAGAACGAGGCGTTGTTTTCCAGCAAAGCGCGGAAGATCTGCACGGCGAGATTGCGCGGCAGCAGCGAAGCGAGGATCTCGTCCTCCTCCGGCTCGTATTCGTAAGGAGCGAGCGGCGCTGCATTGGCAGGACGCGCCTCGACCACCAGGGGAATGATCTGCTGCGCCGTCGGGATCTGCGCGATCACCGAGCGGAAGCGCGAATAGAACAGCGTGCAGACGTCGAACTCGCCGGCCTCGAAGCGCGCGATCACCTTCTTGGCGATGTCGTCCGCATTGGCGAAGCCGATCTGGCGCACCGAGCGCAGGTCCATGTGCTCGACGATCTGCTTGTCGAACTGGCGGCGGAGCTGCTCGTAGCCCTTGCGGCCGACGCAGAAGAACTTCACTTCCTTGCCCTGGTTCATCAGGGCCAGCGCCCGCTCGCGCGCCAGGCGCACGATCGAGGAGTTGAACGCGCCGGACAGGCCGCGCTCACCGGTGCAGACCAGCAGCAGATGCACCTGATCACGCCCGGTGCCCGCGAGCAGCGTCGGCCCACCGGCGGTGGCGATGGTGGCGCTCGCGATGTTGGAGATCACGGCGTCCATCTTCTCGGCATAGGGACGCGCCGCCTCGGCCGCCTGCTGCGCGCGGCGCAGCTTGGAGGCGGCGACCATCTGCATCGCCTTGGTGATCTTCTGCGTCGCCTTGGTCGAGGCGATGCGGACCCGCATGTCTTTCAGTGACGCCATTGTTCGTCTAGCTCACCCCGGCGGCCGATCCCTGGAGGACCCGACCGCTCAACCCTGAGATTGGTCATGCCCGGCCTGGCGCCGGGCATGAGATGTCACGTTGTCCCACCCCGAAGGCGTGGATGGCCGGCGAGAGCCGGCCACGCCTTCGCAATCAGGCGAAGGTCTTGGCGAAGCCTTCGACCACCGCCTTGAGCTTGGCGGCGCTGTCGTCGGACAGGTCCTTGCTGTCGCGGATGGCGTTCAGCAGGTCGGCGTTCTTGCCGCGCAGCAGCGACAGCAGGCCGTCCTCGAAAGCGCGCACCTTGCCGAGCGGCAACGCGTCGAGATAGCCGTTGGTGCCGGCCCAGATCACGCAGACCTGCTCTTCCATCTTCAGCGGCGAGAACTGCGGCTGCTTCAGGAGCTCGGTCAGGCGCGAGCCGCGGTTCAAGAGGCGCTGGGTCGAGGCGTCCAAGTCCGAGCCGAACTGCGCGAACGCCGCCATCTCGCGGTACTGCGCCAGCTCGCCCTTGATCTTGCCGGCGACCTTCTTCATCGCCTTGGTCTGTGCCGAGGAGCCGACGCGCGACACCGACAGACCGACGTTCACGGCCGGGCGGATGCCCTGGAAGAACAGGTCCGTCTCCAGGAAGATCTGGCCGTCGGTGATCGAGATGACGTTGGTCGGGATGTAGGCCGACACGTCGTTGGCCTGCGTCTCGATGACCGGCAGCGCGGTCAGCGAGCCCAGACCGTGATCCTTGCCGAGCTTCGCGGCGCGCTCGAGCAGGCGGGAGTGCAGATAGAACACGTCGCCCGGATAGGCTTCGCGGCCCGGCGGGCGGCGCAGCAGCAGCGACATCTGACGATAGGCGACGGCCTGCTTGGAGAGGTCGTCATAGATGATGACGGCGTGCATGCCGTTGTCGCGGAAGTACTCGCCCATGGTGCAACCCGTGAACGGGGCGAGATACTGCATGGGAGCCGGATCGGACGCGGTCGCGGCGACGACGATCGAGTATTCCAGCGCGCCCTGCTCTTCGAGCACCTTGACGAACTGGGCGACGGTCGAACGCTTCTGGCCGACGGCGACATAGACGCAGTACAGCTTCTGGCTCTCGGGAGCGCCAGCGACGTTCAGCGGCTTCTGGTTCAGGATGGTGTCGAGCGCGATCGCGGTCTTGCCGGTCTGACGGTCGCCGATGATCAGCTCGCGCTGGCCGCGGCCGACCGGGATCAGCGCGTCGATCGCCTTCAGGCCTGTGGCCATCGGCTCGTTGACCGACTTGCGCGGAATGATGCCCGGTGCCTTAACGTCCACGCGCTTGCGCTCGGTGAACTGGATCGGACCCTTGCCGTCGATCGGGTTGCCGAGCGCGTCGACCACGCGGCCGAGCAGGCCCTTGCCGACTGGAGCGTCGACGATGGCGCGGGTGCGCTTGACGGTCTGGCCTTCCTTGATCTCGCGGTCGGCGCCGAAGATGACGACGCCGACATTGTCGGTCTCGAGGTTCAGCGCCATGCCGCGGGTGCCGTTCTCGAACTCGACCATTTCACCGGCCTGGACGTTGTCGAGACCGTAGACGCGGGCGATACCGTCACCGACGGACAGCACCTGTCCGACTTCGGTGACTTCGGCTTCCTGCCCGAAATTCTTGATCTGGTCCTTGAGGATCGCGGAAATTTCCGCGGCGCGGATGTCCATCAGCCTGCCTCTTTCATCGCGTGCTTGATCGAGTTGAGTTTGGTGCGAAGCGAACTGTCGATCATCCGGCTGCCGAGCTTGACGACGAGCCCGCCGATGATCGCTGGATCCACTTTCACGTTGAGCGCAACGTCCTTGCCGGTCACCGTCTTCAGTGAGGCCTTGAGGGCGTCGAGATTCTTGTCCGAGAGCGGCTCGGCGACGACGACGTCGGCCGTGGCCTCACCCTTGTATTTGGCGACCAGTGCGTTGAAGGCACGGATCACGTCGGCCACCGCGAACAGGCGGCGGTTGGTGGTCAGCACCCGCAGGATGTTGGCGGCGATGCCGGAGATGCCGGCCTTGTCGAGCACGGCGTTGAGCGCCTTCAGCTGCACGTCCGCGCCGAACACCGGGCTGCGCACGAGACGCTTGAGGTCGGCACTCTCATCCAGAAGGGCTTTGAACTTGTCGAGATCGGCCTTGACCGCATCGACGGACTTTTCGTCACGGGCCAGTTCAAACAGGGCCGTCGCGTAACGACCGGACACACCGGATACGGAGGGATCTTCAGCAGCCACAGACGTGCTCTTTTTATAAGTGCCCAACCCACAAGAGGGAAACCGGCGCGCCGCTGCAGCGCAAACCGATTAAGCCCTTGGAATTCAAGCAGGACTTTGATTTTCGATCGCCGCGGAAGCAGCTTGATCACGAAAAGCGGCGCTTTGCTAACATAGCGTACGCGCAGCCGCAACAAGCGGCGGCCCGCTATTCGGCACCTTGTTGCCGCGGCGCGATGCGATGGCGCCAGCAGTCAATTCGAGTCCGCCGTCGCGCGGCCTGCTGCGCCCGCCCCAAATACCGCTCCCCGTCAATCTTGTTCCAGCTGTTGCTGCATGGCCGCTATGCTCGTTTGGGCTTGCCTGGTGCTGGAGTAGGGTTGAACGCAACCAGCCCGCTTCAGCCAGGATTACTTGTCAAGAGGGCATCAATCTCAATGAGGACTTAACTCAACAGTAATCGAAAGTATTGAGTAGTTAATAGAATGTTAAACTGTCGGATTACGGAATTTTCCGTGATGAACGACACCAGCCCGAAGATATTGCGAGACGAGCGGAACAATTTCTACTGCCCCATTCGTGCCTCATTGCGCCAGCAAACGGCGGCCGCCTCAACACCTGACGGGGGTCCACTGGCTGCAGAACGCAGCAATACTGTTTCGAGGGACTGATCTAGATGCTGAAATTGAAGAACCTCTCGGCTGGCAAGATCGCCGGCTCGCGTACCGCGCTCGCCGTCGCCGTCACGCTGATCGTCGGCGGCTCCGCCACCGAAGCCTCGGCTCGGTCCAGGCATCACCACCATCATGCGCGCCACCACCATCACCACAGTGCGCGTCAGGCTGCTCAGCCCGCGGCAGACTCCTTTTCGAACGGCTGGTCCAACAACTCGTCCTGGATGAATTCCAACGCGTCGGTCGCGCCGACCTCCGGCACCGGCCGTACCTTCTCGGGCATCGCGTCGTATTACGGCAACGAGTCCGGCAGCCGCACCGCCTCCGGCCAGCGCATGAACGCCAACGCCATGACCTGCGCCCACCGCTCGCTGCCGTTCGGCACCAAGCTGCGCGTGACCCATGGCGGCAACAGCGTGATCGTCACGGTCAATGATCGGGGCCCGTTCATCCGCGGCCGCGTGCTCGACCTCTCGACCGGCGCCGCCCGCGCCATCGGCCTGACCCGCTCCGGCGTCGGCCGCGTGACCGCCGAGGTCGTGTCGTAAGCCACCCATCTATCCGCGCGTCATTGCGAGCGCAGCGAAGCAATCCAGGAGCCTCGTCGGGACTCTGGATTGCTTCGTCGCTGCGCTCCTCGCAATGACGGTGGAGAGAGCGGTGCCGACCGCTACAAGAAGCTCTGCGGGTCGACGTCGACCTCGAGCTTGAGATTGCCCTTGGGCTTCTCGGCATGCGCCAGCCAGTGGCGCAGATAATCCGACAGATCGAAATTGCGCGCCGATTTGAGCAGCAGCCGGAAACGGTAGCGGCCCTTGATCACGGCCAGCGGCGCCTCGGCCGGGCCGAGCAGCAGCACGCCCTCCTCTTTCGGCGCCGAGGCCACCAACCGGCGGGCGAAGCCTTCCGCCGTGGGCCTGTCCCCCGCCGAAATGATCAGGCTCGCCAGCCTCCCGAACGGCGGATAGCCGGTGCGTTCGCGGGCCTCGATCTCGCTGGTGTAGAAGGCCTCGCTGTCGCAGGCGATCAGCGCCTTCATGACGGGATGCTCGGGCTGGTGGGTCTGCAGATAGCCGCGACCTCGGCCCTGCTCGCGGCCGGCGCGGCCGATCACCTGGTTGAGGAGCTGCCAGGTGCGCTCGGCGGCGCGCGGATCGCCATTGCCGAGGCCGAGATCGGCATCAACCACGCCAACCAGATTGAGCCGCGGAAAGTTGTGGCCCTTGGCGACCAGCTGGGTGCCGATGATCAGATCGACCTTGCCTTCCGCAATCTCGGTCAGCTCGGCGCGCATGGTCTCGATCGAGGTGATCAGGTCGCTCGACAGCACCATGCTGCGGGCGTCCGGAAACAGCGCCGCCGCTTCCTCCTGCAGCCGCTCGACGCCGGGCCCGACGGCGACCAGGGATTCCTCGGCTGCGCAATGCGGACAAGTCGGCGGCCTCGCCATCGAGAACCCGCAGTGATGACAGACCAGCCGCTGGCGGAAGCGGTGGTCGACCAGCCAGGCGTCGCAGATGGTGCAGGCGAAGCGGTGGCCGCAGGCGCGGCACAGGGTCAGCGGCGCATAGCCGCGGCGGTTCAAGAACAGCAGCGCCTGCTCGCCGCGTTCGATCGCGGTGCGGATATGGCCGGCCAGCCGCGGCGAGATGTAGCGGCCGCGCGGCGGCGGCTCGCGGCGCAGGTCGATCGCCTCGATATGCGGCATGTGCTGGCCGCCGAAGCGCGACGGCAGCGCCACGCGCTGGTAGCGGCCCTTGCGGGCATTGACCTCGGTCTCGACCGAGGGGGTCGCTGACGCCAGCACGACGGGAAACTTGGCGATGTGTCCGCGCACCACGGCCATGTCGCGGGCGTGATAGTGCGCGCCCTCGTCCTGCTTGTAGGCCTGGTCGTGCTCCTCATCGACCACGACGAGGCCGAGATCGGCATAGGGCAAAAACAGCGCCGAGCGCGCGCCGACCACGACCGGGGCCTCGCCGGCGGCGATCGCCGCCCAATTGCGCTGGCGCGTGCGCGGCGTCAGCTCCGAGTGCCATTCCAGGGGACGGACGCCGAAGCGGCGCGAGAAGCGGTCGAGAAACTGGCCGGTGAGCGAAATCTCAGGCATCAGGATCAGCGACTGCCGGCCACGGCGCACCGTCTCGGCAATCGCCTCGAAATACACCTCGGTCTTGCCGGAGCCGGTGACGCCGTCGAGCAACGCGACCTGGAAGCCGCCATCGGCGGCCAGCTCACGCATCGCCTTCACGCCGGCCAGCTGCGCGTCGAAGAACTCGGGCTGCGCGAACAACGGGTCCGGCGCCGGCGGCGGCAGCGCGCGCGGCATCGCCTCGACCGTCAGGGTGCCCTCGTCGACCAGGCCGTCGATCACGCTGCTGGACACGCCGATCTCTCGAACGAGGTCGGACTTGCCGTGCAGCAGCCCATCCGACACCGCCTCGATCACCCGCCGCCGCGCCGGCGTCAGCCGCTTCGGCGGCTCGCCGACCAGGCGGACGCCGAGACGGACCCGCTCCGGGCCAAGATGCTCGCCCATGCGCAGACACATCCGCAGCACCATGCCGCGCGGCGACAGCGTGTAATTGGCGACCCAGTCGACCAGCGACCGCAGCTCCGGCTTGAGCGGCGGCACGTCGAGCTTCTCGCTGACGTCCTTGAGCCGGTTGTGCAGCCGCGGATCCGGATTGGCGTTCTCCGCCCACACCACCGCCAGCACCTCGCGCGGGCCCAGCGGCACGCCGACGACGTCGCCCGGCTTCAGCGCCATGCCGCGCGGCACGCGATAGGAATAAGTGTGATCGAGCGCGACCGGAACCAGCACGTCGACCACGCCGGCCGCGCTGGCTGCACCTGGGAAGAGATCGGTCGGGCGGTCCATGCGGCGGAGATAGCCTTGCTCGGGCTGAAGCGAAAGCCGCCCGGCAAAGTTAGCGAACGGTAAAGGCGAGGGTGGGATATATGGGATGGTCACCAGATGAGGTCGAGCACTTTCGGCGCCGGCGGTGCACCCTCTCCCCTTGTGGGAGAGGGTGGCGCGAATGAGCGGAGCGAAATTCGCGCCGGGTGAGGGGTCTGTCTCCGCGGATAGAGACCCCTCACCCGGCTTCGATGCTTCCGCATCGAAGCCACCCTCTCCCACAAGGGGAGAGGGTACACCGCGCATGCCGCCGCCCGTTCGATCGACATCATCAGGGACGATGAGTCGGCAGGTGAGCGCGATCAATGGCAAAGACGGCAAAAGCGACTGACAACGCGTCCGAACTTCCCGACCTCATCGGCGCCGACGACGGCGTCGTCCGCGCGATGATGCAGTGGCTGGCGCATCTGAAGAGCGAGCGGCGGCTATCGCCGAAGACGGTCGAGGCTTACGCCCGCGACCTCCGGCAGTGCCTGCAATTCCTCTGCACCCATTGGGGCGAGCCGGTCACGCTGGCGCGCTTCGCCGCGCTGGAGGCCGCCGACGTCAGAGCCTTCCTGGCGATGCGCCGCGCCGACGACATCGCCGGGCGCTCGCTGATGCGGACCTTGGCCGGCCTGCGTTCGTTCGGCCGTTTCCTCGAGCGCGAGGGCCAGGGCAAGGTCGGCGCCCTCTCCGGCGTGCGCGCGCCGAAGATCGCCAAGAGCCTGCCGAAGCCGCTGCCGATGGACTCCGCCAAGCGGCTCACCGACGCCGACGAGCGCGCCGGCGAAACGCGGGAGACGTGGGTGCTGGCGCGCGACGCCGCCGTGATGGCCCTGCTCTACGGCTCGGGCCTGCGCATCTCCGAGGCGCTCGGCCTCAAGCGGCGCGAGGTGCCACGCCCCGGCGAAGGCGACGTGCTGATCGTGACCGGCAAGGGCAACAAGACCCGCATGGTGCCGGTGCTGCAGAACGTGCTGCAGCTGATCGACGACTACGCCCGGCTGTGCCCCTACCCGCTGCCCGCCGAAGGCCCGATGTTCCTCGGCGCCAAGGGCGGCCCCTTAAGCCCGCGCATCATCCAGCTCGCGATGGAGCGGCTGCGCGGCGCGCTCGGCCTGCCCGACAGCGCCACGCCCCACGCGCTGCGCCATTCGTTCGCGACGCATCTGTTGTCGCGCGGCGGCGACCTGCGGGCGATCCAGGAGCTGCTCGGCCACGCCTCGTTGTCGACGACGCAGGTCTATACCGGCATCGATTCTGAACGGCTGCTTCAGGTCTACGCGTCGGCGCATCCGCGGCGGTGACACGGTTTCGTCACATCGTTTCCCTTGCGCCGCCTCCGCCGTTCCGGCAATCGTTCCGTCGCTTGATCCGGAGGGGAACAGATGGGCGCACATGAGAGCATGGAGCATGCCGAGCATGCCGAGCACGCGTCGGGCTCGAACAAGAAGATCGCGCTGCTGATCTCGGTGATCGCGCTGTTCCTGGCGTTGTCCGAGACGCTCGGCAAGGGCGCGCAGACCGAATCGATCAGCAAGAACGTCGAGGCGTCCAATCTCTGGGCGTTCTTCCAGGCCAAGACGGTGCGCCGCACGGTGGTGCAGACCGCGGCCGAGCAGGGCAAGCTCAACCTGCCCGCTCTGCCCGACGAGGCCACGAAGGCCAGCTTGCAGAAGCAGATCGACGACTGGCAGAAGAACGCGGCGCGCTATCGCTCGGAGCCGGAGACCGGCGAAGGCAGCGAGCAGCTCGCCGCCCGCGCCAAGCATGCCGAGGAGGAGCGCGACCTCGCCACGGCGAAATATCACCACTACGAGCTGGCCTCGGCGGCCTTCCAGATCGGCATCGTGCTGGCGTCGGCGACGATCATCACCGGTATGTTGGTGCTTGCCTGGGCCTCGGGCGCGCTCGCGCTTGTCGGCATCGCCATGACGATGCTTGGGCTGTTCCAGCCGCATCTGCTGCATCTGCACTGAGGTCGGCAGGCAGTTGCTTTCCCAGAGCCGCTAGCACCGTCATTCCGGGGCAAGGCCGAAAGGCCTTGAACCCGGAATGACGATGTGGCGTGGCCTTCTTTTTCAACAATATCGAGATTCCGGGTTCAACCGCCAGCGCGCTGCGCGCACCGACGATTGCCCCGGAATGACCAAGGTGGTGAAGGCCGTCGAACCTCGTGACGGCGACCGACCTCAGCGCGCCTGCACACTGCGGCGGAAGCGGAGGATCTGGCGAACGACGCGGGACGACCAGCCGCTGGTGTTGCCGCGAAACAGATCGCTGATGACACCCCGGATGCGCTGCTTGATCGGATCGACCAGCTCGGCCGCCTTCCGGCGCAGCGTCAGCACGGATTCATAGAGCCAGGCGAACCAGCCCATCTGCAGCAGCTTGGCTCGCGTGACATCAAAGATGAACGCGGTGATGCCGACGCCGGCCATCTTGCCGAACACGATCGTCACCAGCGCCAGCTTCCACTGGTGGTGCATCAACAGCCACATGCCGAGCAGCTTGAGCGGAAACAGCAGCACCACCGGCACGAGGAAGACGACCAGGGTCAGCATCGGAGACAGCGTCTCGATGCGCGCGGCGAGCCAGTGCTTGAGGCTGCGCAGCGGAAGGGCGGCGACGATCCGCGCCACGATCGGCTCGAGATGGTCCCACAGCCACGCTTCGATCAGGAAGATGATCGCGAGCAGGACCCAGAACGGCTGAAGCAGGCGGCGCAGCATGGCACTCCATCTCGGCCCCGGCCTCAGCATCGAGGCCGCCATGACATTGCGACCTCGCGTCTTGCCAATTGGTTCAACGTGTCAGGCAGGCGTTTTGTCGCACCTGCCGATCACGCCGCCGGGCACCGGTCACATGTGGATGGCACGCTTGCCCACTGCAAGGGCGGCTTCCTTGACGGCCTCCGAGCGGGTCGGATGCGCGTGGCAGGTGCGTGCCAGATCCTCGGCCGAGCCACCGAACTCCATCAATACGGCGGCTTCGTGGATCATCTCGCCGGCCTCGCGGCCGATGATGTGAGCGCCGAGCACGCGGTCGGTCTTCGCATCCGCGAGGATCTTTACGAAGCCGTCAGTGGTCTGGTTGACCTTGGAACGGCCGTTCGCGGTAAACGGAAACTTGCCGACGGTATAAGCAACTCCGGCCTGCTTCAGCTCGTCCTCGGTCTTGCCGACGGAAGCGACTTCCGGCGTGGTGTAGACCACGCCCGGAATGACGTCGTAGTTCACGTGGCCGGCCTGGCCGGCGAGGATCTCGGCGCACGCGACGCCTTCATCCTCGGCCTTGTGCGCGAGCATCGGGCCGGCGACGACGTCGCCGATGGCATAGACGCCGGGCACGCTGGTCGCGAAATGATGATCGATCTGGACGCGGCCGCGATTGTCGAGCACGACGCCGGCTTCTTGCAGGCCGAGGCCGTCCGTATAGGGCACGCGGCCGATAGCGACGAGCACGACATCGGCCTCGATCTTCTCGGCAGCGCCGCCGGCTGCCGGCTCGATTGTCGCGGAGAGAGTCGCGCCGGAGGTGTCGACGCCGGTGACCTTGGCGCCGAGCTTGAACGCAAAACCCTGCTTCTCGAGGATGCGCTGGAACTGCTTGGCGATCTCGCCGTCCATGCCCGGAAGAATCCGGTCGAGGAATTCGACCACCGTGACCTTGGCGCCGAGCCGGCGCCACACCGAGCCGAGCTCGAGGCCGATCACGCCGGCGCCGACCACGAGCAGGCTCGACGGCACCTTCTCCAGCGCCAGCGCGCCGGTCGAGGACACGATGCGCTTCTCGTCGATCTCGATGCCCTTGAGCCGCGCGATGTCCGAGCCGGTCGCGATGACGATGTTCTTGGTCTCGACGGTCTGCACCGCGCCGTCATTGGCGGTGACCTGAACCTTGCCGGTGCCGAGGATCTTGCCCTTGCCCTGGAGGACGTCGATCTTGTTCTTCTTCATCAGGAACTCGACGCCCTTGGTGTTGCCGTCGATGCCCTGCTGCTTGAAGTTCATCATCGAAGGCAGATCGACCTCGGGCTTCGACACCTTGATGCCCATCTTGGCGAAGGAGTGCCCGGCCTCCTCGAACAGCTCGGAGGCGTGCAGCAGCGCCTTCGAGGGCATGCAGCCGACGTTGAGGCAGGTGCCGCCGAGGGTCGCGTTCTTCTCGACCACCGCCACCTTCATGCCGAGCTGCGCCGCGCGGATGGCGCAGACATAACCACCGGGGCCGGTGCCGATGACGACGAGATCGTAGTTAGCCATGATCGAATGTTCCGTAAGCTTGTAGTCAGAGATGATGACGGTCGTCAGCGTCCGCCCGACACGTCGAGAATGGCCGAAGTGACGTAAGAAGCTTCGTCCGACAACAGCCAGACGATGGCATTGGCGATTTCCTCGGAGGTGCCGACGCGCTTCATCGGCACCAGCGGGGCGAGGCGATGGGCGCGATCGGGCTCACCGCCGGAGGCGTGAATCTCAGTGTCGATCAGGCCGGGACGAATGGCGGCGACGCGGATGCCTTCATTGGCGACCTCGTGGCCGAGGCCGACGGTGAAGGAGTCGATCGCGCCCTTCGACGCCGCGTAGTCGACATAGGTATTCGGCGAGCCGAGCTTGGCGGCGACCGACGACAGGTTGATGATCACCCCGCCCTGCCCGCCATGCCGCGTCGACATCCGCTTCACGGCTTCACGTGCGCACAGGATGCTGCCGGTGACATTGACCGCCATCAAGCGCTCGATGCGCTCGGCGCTCATCTCGTCGACGCGCGTCGTGGGGCCGACGATGCCGGCATTGTTGATGAGGGCGCCGAGCGTCCCGAATTTATCCGCCGCCTTGAACAGAGCGAGGATGTCGTGCTCGCGGCCGACGTCGCATTTCACCGCGATCGCCTTGCCGTTCTTGGCCTCGATCGCGGCCACCGTGCTCTGCGCCGCGGCTTCGTTTGACGCATAGCCGACCACGATCTTGAAGCCGCGCGACGCGGCCGCAATGGCGGTGGCGCGCCCGATGCCACGGCTTCCGCCGGTGATGACTGCTACCTTGTCGGTCATATCAGTCCTCGCTCCTCAACGTCCCAGTCCGCTTTGACCTCAAGAACTCGCGCGATCGATGAACGTCCAGTTGGTGGTCAGATCGGGGTCCTCGATCGTCTCGCCAGTCGAACGCAGTGTGTAGCGTCCGCGGCTGGCGACGCGAAATGCCGGCAGATGCGGTGGCAGCGTCATGGTCTGACCTGTCCATCGCTTGCCTTCGCAGACGATCTCGATGCCTGCCGGCGTCGCGCCAGTGATCCGTCCCCAACATTGAACCTGTGACGTCACGGTCTCTCCGTCGGCAGCAAGATACGTGATGCCTGCCAGCACCAGCAGTCCGACAAGGCCATCTGCCTCGTCCTGGTCCCAGGGTGGAGGCTGGCTGCCGTCGGGAATATCCGACGGCATCCAAGGGGGACGCGCCGTGGCATCGTCTGACACAGCGCGCCGTCCGTCAGAGATCCAGCACGAGCCGCGCCGGATCTTCCAGGCTTTCCTTGACGCGCACCAGGAAGGTCACGGCTTCCTTGCCGTCGATGACGCGGTGGTCGTAGGACAGCGCCAGATACATCATCGGGCGGACCTCGATCTTGCCGCCGACCACGACCGGACGCTCCTGGATCTTGTGCATGCCGAGGATGCCGGACTGCGGCGCGTTCAGGATCGGGGTCGACATCAGCGAGCCGTAGATGCCGCCATTGGTGATCGTGAAGGTGCCGCCCTGCATCTCGTCGATCTTGAGCTGGCCGTCACGGGCGCGGCGGCCGAAATCAGCGATGCCCTTCTCGATGTCCGCGATCGACTTGTGGTCGCAGTCGCGCACCACCGGCACGACCAGGCCCTTGTCGGTGCCGACGGCGACGCCGATGTGGTAGTAGTTCTTGTAGATCAGGTCGCTGCCGTCGATCTCGGCGTTGACGGCCGGGATGTCCTTCAGCGCCTGCACGACGGCCTTGGTGAAGAAGCCCATGAAGCCGAGCTTCGAGCCGTGCTTCTTCTCGAACACGTCCTTGTACTGGCTGCGCAGCGCCATGACGTTGGTCATGTCGACCTCGTTGAAGGTCGTCAGCATCGCCGCGGTGTTCTGCACGTCCTTCAGGCGGCGCGCGATGGTCTGGCGCAGCCGGGTCATCTTGACGCGCTCCTCGCGGGCGGCATCGTCGGCCGGCGACGGCGCGCGGACCTGCACGGAGGCGGCGGGCTGATTGACCGGGGTCGGCGCCGAGGCGGCGCGCTCGATCGCGGCCAGCATGTCGCCCTTGGTGACGCGGCCGTCCTTGCCGGAGCCGGGAACGGTGGTGGCATCGACGCCGCTCTCGGCGGACAGCTTCCGCACGGACGGGGCCTGCGGCGTATCGGCCGGCAGCGCCTTGGCCGGGGCGGGAGCGGCAGACGGAGCAGCAGCAGGCTTCGCCGGAGCCGCAGCGGATGCAGCAGCCGCCGGCTTTGCAGCGGCAGCGCCATCGGTGATCTGGCCGAGCAGCGCACCGACGGCAACGGTCTCACCATCCTTGGCGATGATCTCGCCCAGAGTCCCGGCTGACGGCGCGGGCACCTCGATCGTCACCTTGTCGGTCTCGAGCTCGACGAGCGGCTCGTCGACCGCAACGGCGTCGCCGGCCTTCTTGAACCAGCGGCCGATGGTGGCTTCGGTGACGGATTCACCCAGCGTCGGAACGCGAATTTCAGTCATGATCTTTATCCTCAATAACCCGTGCGGTCATAAAGTCCGTCCGCCATCGCCTTGCGGCGAGCAAGCGATGCGGGACGGACAATCAACGCGATGGACTTGTACTTGCGCCCCGCAGACCGCGGGGCGCCCTTCAAAGGCAGGTTCAGTTCAGGGCTTCGTCGAGCAACGCCTTGAGCTGGGCGAGATGCTTGGACATCAGGCCCGTGGCGGTCGCCGCCGACGCGGCGCGGCCGGCATAGCGCGGACGCTTGCTCTTAGCCCCGGTCTGGTTCAGCACCCACTCGATATACGGCTCGATGAAGTGCCAGGCGCCCATGTTGCGCGGCTCTTCCTGGCACCACACCACCTCGGCGTTCTTGAAGCGGCCGAGCTCGGCGACCAGCGCCTTGAGCGGCACCGGATAGAGCTGCTCGATGCGCATCAGATAGACGTCGTTCAGCCCGCGCTTCTCGCGCTCGTCGTAGAGGTCGTAATAGACCTTGCCCGAGCACAGCACGATGCGGCGGATCTGATCGTCCGGCACCAGCTTGGTCTTGTCGTCCGCCTGCATCTGGGCGTCATCATACAGGATGCGGTGGAAGGTCGTGCCCTTGGCCAGCTCTTCCAGCCGCGACACCGCGCGCTTGTGGCGCAGCAGCGACTTCGGCGTCATCACGATCAGCGGCTTGCGGATCTCGCGATGCAGCTGGCGGCGCATGACGTGGAAGTAGTTCGCCGGGGTGGTCGGGTAGACCACCTGCATGTTGTCCTCGGCGCACATCTGCAGATAGCGTTCGAGGCGGGCCGACGAATGCTCCGGCCCCTGTCCCTCATAGCCGTGCGGCAGCAGGCAGACCAGGCCGGACATGCGCAGCCATTTGCGCTCGCCCGAGGAGATGAACTGGTCGAACAGCACCTGCGCACCGTTGGCGAAGTCGCCGAACTGCGCCTCCCACAAGGTCAGCGCGCTCGGCTCGGCCAGCGAGTAGCCGTATTCGAAGCCGAGCACGGCCTCTTCCGACAGCAGCGAGTTGATGACCTCGAAGTGGCCCTGCTCGCCCGCCAGATGGTTGAACGGCGTGTAGCGGCTCTCGTCCTCCTGGTCGATCAGCACCGAGTGGCGCTGCGAGAAGGTGCCGCGCTCGCAATCCTGACCCGACAGGCGCACCTTGTGGCCTTCGAGCAGCAGCGAGCAGAACGCCAGCGCCTCGCCGGTCGCCCAGTCCAGCCCGATGCCGCTGTCGATCGCCTTGGCACGGTTTTCCAGGAAGCGCTGGATCGTGCGGTGCAGGCGGAAGCCGTCCGGCACCTTGGTGATCTTGCGGCCGATCTCCTTGAGGCGGTCGATCTCGACGCCGGTGACGCCGCGACGCGCTTCCTCTTCCTGGTCGGCGGACTTCAGGCCCGCCCACTTGCCGTCGAGCCAGTCGGCCTTGTTCGGACGATAGGAGGTGCCGGCCTCGAACTCGGCGTCGAGACGGGCGCGCCAATCGGCCTTGGCCTTGTCGAGCTCGCCCTCGGTCATCACGCCCTCGGCGACCAGACGCTTGGAATAGATCTCCAGGGTCGACGGGTGGCCGGCGATCTTCTTGTACATCACCGGCTGGGTGAACGCGGGCTCGTCACCTTCGTTGTGGCCATGCCTGCGGTAGCAGAACATGTCGATGACGACAGGCTTGTGGAATTTCTGCCGGAACTCGATTGCGACCTTGGCCGCGAACACCACGGCCTCCGGGTCATCGCCGTTCACGTGGAAGATCGGCGCATCGATCATCTTGGCGACGTCGGACGGATACGGCGACGAGCGCGAATAGCGCGGATAGGTCGTGAAGCCGATCTGGTTGTTCACGATGAAATGAATCGAGCCACCAGTGCGGTAACCCTTGAGGTCCGACAGCGCGAAGCATTCCGCGACGACGCCCTGGCCGGCAAACGCCGCGTCGCCATGCATCAGCAGCGGCAGCACCGAGATGCGCATGTCCGGCGGATCGCCGTGCTGGTCCTGCTTGGCGCGGACCTTGCCGAGCACCACGGGGTCGACGATCTCGAGATGCGAGGGGTTGGCGGTCAGCGACAGATGGATGCGGTTGCCGTCGAACTCGCGGTCCGAGGAGGCGCCGAGGTGATACTTGACGTCGCCCGAACCTTCGACCGCGTCCGGGTTGGCCGAGCCGCCCTTGAACTCATGGAACAGCGCCCGGTGCGGCTTGCCCATCACCTGGGTCAGCACGTTCAGGCGGCCGCGATGCGGCATGCCCAGCACGATCTCCTTCACACCGAGATTGCCGCCGCGCTTGATGATCTGCTCCAGCGCCGGGATCAGCGACTCGCCGCCGTCGAGGCCGAAGCGCTTGGTGCCCGTGAACTTGACGTCGCAGAACTTCTCGAAGCCCTCGGACTCGACGAGCTTCTGCAGGATGGCGCGGCGTCCCTCGCGGGTGAACGAGATTTCCTTGTCCGGACCCTCGATTCGCTCCTGGATCCAGGCCTTCTGCGCCGCATTGCTGATGTGCATGAACTCGACGCCGAGCGTCTGGCAGTAGGTGCGCTCGCAAATCGCGACGATCTCGCGCAGGGAGCCGTATTCGAGGCCAAGGACGTGATCGAGGAAGATCTTGCGGTCGTAGTCGGCTTCCGTGAAGCCGTAGGAGCGCGGGTCGAGCTCCTCGCGGTTCTTCGGCGCCTCGATGCCCAGGGGATCGAGCTTGGCGTGGAAGTGGCCGCGCATGCGGTAGGCGCGGATCAGCATCAACGCGCGGACCGAGTCACGGGTGGCCTGGTTGACGTCGGCGACCGACAGTTCGACGCCCTTGGTCTGGGCCTTGGCGGCGATCTTCTCGCCGACCTTCTTCTCGACCACGGCCCAGTTGCCGTCGAGCGCGGAGGTCAATTCGTCGCGGGGGGAGACCGGCCAGTTGCTGCGCGCCCAGGAGGGGCCCGACGCATTCTTCTGCACGTCGGCCGGCGCGTCCTTCAGGCTCTTGAAGAACTCCTGCCACTCCGGATCGACCGAAGCGGGGTCCTTCTCGTAGCGGGCGTAGATCTCATCGATGTAGGTGGCATTGGTGCCCTGCAGAAAAGACGACAGGGCGAAGGCAGCGTTCGCATCTTGGCGAGACATGGTAGCGTCCTGGTAATTTCGATGCGCCCAATGAAAACGGCGCAATGCCTGACCCACGTGAGACGCGGGTCAGGCTCGGGTTAGGACGGTTTACCTTATTCTTTGTAAATATTCGCGCCGAAAAGCACTAAGTCCTGAATCAGGATTTCAACTTTTCGACAAGCGTCTTGCCGAGGCGCGCGGGCGACGGAGAGACTGTAATACCTGCAGCTTCCATCGCCGCGGTCTTCGAGCCGGCATCGCCCTTGCCGCCCGAGATGATGGCTCCGGCATGACCCATGCGCCGGCCGGGAGGGGCCGTGACGCCGGCAATGAACCCGACCATCGGTTTCTTGCGGCCGCGCTTGGCTTCGTCCTTGATGAACTGCGCCGCGTCCTCCTCAGCCGAGCCGCCGATCTCGCCGATCATGATGATCGAGGTGGTCTTGGGGTCGGCCAGGAACATCTCCAGCATGTCGATGAACTCGGTGCCCTTGACCGGGTCGCCGCCGATGCCGACCGCGGTGGTCTGGCCGAGGCCTTCGGAGGTGGTCTGGAACACCGCCTCATAGGTCAGCGTGCCGGAGCGCGACACGATGCCGACCGAGCCGGGCTTGAAGATGTTGGCCGGCATGATGCCGATCTTGCACTCGCCGGCGGTCATGACGCCCGGGCAGTTCGGCCCGATCAGCCGCGACTTGGAGCCCACAAGCGAGCGCTTGACGCGGACCATGTCCAGCACCGGGATGCCCTCGGTGATGCAGACGATCAGCGGGACTTCCGCGTCGATCGCCTCGCAGATCGCATCGGCTGCGCCCGGCGGCGGCACGTAGATCACCGACGCGTCGGCGCCGGTGGCTTCGCGGGCCTCCTTGACGGTGTCGAAGACGGGCAGGCCGAGATGGGTCGAGCCGCCTTTGCCCGGCGAGGTGCCGCCGACCATCTTGGTGCCGTAGGCGATCGCCGCCTCGGAGTGGAAGGTGCCGTTCTTGCCAGTGAAGCCCTGGCAGATGACCTTGGTGTTCTTGTCGATGAGGATGGACATCGTGCTTTCTCTAAGAGCGTTGCGGTGAGGGTGAAGCGAGCGCCTGAACCGGCGCTCAGCCTCCCTTGACGGCCTTGACGATCTTCTGCGCGGCGTCGTCGAGATTGTCGGCGGGCAGCACGTTCAGACCGGACTCGCTGATGATCTTCTTGCCGAGATCGACATTGGTGCCTTCGAGGCGCACCACCAGCGGCACCTTCAGACCGACTTCCTTCACCGCGGCCACGACGCCCTCGGCGATGACATCGCACTTCATGATGCCGCCGAAGATGTTGACCAGGATGCCCTTCACGTTCGGGTCGGCGGTGATGATCTTGAAGGCCGCCGCGACCTTCTCCTTGCTGGCGCCGCCGCCGACGTCAAGGAAGTTGGCGGGCTCCATGCCATAGAGCTTGATGATGTCCATCGTCGCCATGGCAAGGCCCGCACCGTTGACCATGCAGCCGATGGTGCCGTCGAGCGCGACGTAGTTGAGGTCGTACTTCGACGCCTCGATCTCCTTGGCATCCTCCTCGGTCTCGTCGCGCAGCGCGACGACCTCGGGGTGCTTGAACAGCGCGTTGGAGTCGAACGACACCTTGGCGTCGAGCACGCGCAGCTGGCCCTGCTTGGTGACGACCAGCGGGTTGATCTCGAGCATCGCCATGTCCTTGGCGACGAACGCATTGTAGAGCTGCGTCGTCAGCTTCTCGGCCTGCTTGGCGAGGTCGCCGGAGAGCTTCAGCGCCTTGGCGACGGCACGGCCGTGATGGCCCATGACGCCGGTGGCCGGATCGACCGAGAAGGTGATGATCTTCTCAGGCGTGCTGTGCGCGACGTCCTCGATGTTGACGCCGCCTTCGGTCGACACCACGAACGCGACCTTCGAGGTCTCGCGATCGACCAGCAGCGACAGATAGAATTCCTTGTCGATGTCGGAGCCGTCCTCGATGTAGAGGCGGTTGACCTGCTTGCCGTCCGGACCGGTCTGGACCGTCACCAGTGTCGCGCCGAGCATCTGCTTGGCGAAGGTGTTGACCTCGTCGATCGACTTGGCGAGGCGGACGCCGCCCTTGTCGCCGGCCGAGGCCTCCTTGAACTTGCCTTTGCCACGGCCACCGGCGTGGATCTGGCTCTTCACGACCCAGACCGGACCGCCGAGCGTCTTCGCCGCCGCATCCGCATCCTCCGGACGGAGAACCGGCACGCCCTTGGAAATCGGCACGCCGAACTCGTGCAGCAGTGCCTTGGCCTGATATTCGTGAATGTTCATAAGCGCTTGCTCCCCGAACCCCCGCTGGGGTGGTGACGTCTATAAGTGTTTTGCGGATGCTTGGTATACCATATACCAAGCATCCTGCAACTCATCGGAACGGGCTAATCGCCCGCTCTGCTACCTTCAGCGGCCGAGCAGGTCGGGCGCGATCTTCTTGCAGGCGTCGACCAGGCCCTGGACAGCGCCGACCGACTTGTCGAACGCCTCGCGATCCTTGCCGGCCAGCTCGATCTCGACGATACGCTCGACACCCTTCGAGCCGATGACGACGGGCACGCCGACATACATGTCCTTCACGCCGAACTCGCCATTGAGGTAGGCCGCGCAGGGCAGCACGCGCTTCTTGTCGCGCAGATAGCTCTCGGCCATCGCGATCGCCGACGCCGCCGGAGCGTAGTAGGCCGAGCCGGTCTTGAGCAGGTTGACGATCTCGGCGCCGCCATTGCGGGTGCGGTCGACGATCTCGTCGATGCGGGCCTGTGAGGTCCAGCCCATCTTGACGAGGTCGGGCAGCGGAATGCCGGCGACGGTCGAGTACTTGGTCAGCGGCACCATCGTGTCGCCATGGCCGCCGAGCACGAAGGCGGTGACGTCCTCGACCGAGACGTTGAACTCATCGGCCAGGAAGTAGCGGAAGCGGGCCGAGTCGAGCACGCCGGCCATGCCGACGACCTTCTTGGCCGGCAGGCCCGAGGCCTTCTGCAGCGCCCAGACCATTGCATCGAGCGGGTTGGTGATGCAGATGACGAACGCGTCGGGGGCGTACTTCTTGATGCCGGCGCCGACCTGCTCCATAACCTTCAGGTTGATCGACAGCAGATCGTCGCGGCTCATGCCGGGCTTGCGCGGCACGCCCGCGGTGACGATGCACACCTTGGCGTTGTCGAGCGCTTCGTAGGAGTTGGCGCCGGTGTAGTGGGCGTCGAAGCCGTCGACCGGCGACGACTGCGCGATGTCGAGCGCCTTGCCCTGCGGAACGCCTTCGGCAATGTCGAACATCACGACGTCGCCGAGCTCCTTGAGGCCGACGAGGTGAGCCAGCGTTCCGCCGATCTGACCGGAGCCAATCAAAGCAATCTTGTCGCGCGCCATGGCAAATTTTCCTTTGAACCCGAAGGGGTGAGGGAGGTTGAAAAGTCGAGTGGGTGGTTATCCCTTTCGCCCGGGCCGTTCAAGTCACGCTATGGCCAATTGACGGGCGTGCCTTGATTTCGATCAGGACCGGGCGGCGGCTGCTGATGATCCTTTCAGCATGATTGACGTGGCCTTTTCGCGGCTGTGTGCCCGGCGGCGGGCGCTGCCCGAAAGATCAGGTGTTTGTCAGGTTTCGACCAGGCCCGTAGAAGTCCCGGATGCGGCCGAATCCTTCCGGCCGTGCGGCAGCGCGAGGTAGGACTCCGAGCCCATCTCGATCAGGCGCGACGACGTGCGCTTGAACTCCATCGCCTCGATGCCATCGCTGGCGACGTAGAGCGAGATCGGATCGGCCTCGGCCGAGGCGATCAGCTTGACGGCATTGTCGTACAGCGTGTCGATCAGGGTAATGAAGCGCTTGGCGGCATTGCGCTCGGCCAGATCCATCACCGGGACATGGTCGATCAGGATCGTATGATAGTCGTGCGCCAGCCGCAGATAATCGGACGCGGCGAGCGGCTTCTCGCACAGATCGGCAAAGCCGAAGCGGGCGACGCCGTTGGCCGAGCACGGAACGTGCAGGATGCGACCCTTGATCGTCATGTCGCGCGACTTGCAGCGGGCGTTGCCGGTCAGCCGGCCCCACGCCTTGTCGAGCGCGGCGCGCGCATCGGCGTCCGCCGGCATCAGCCACATCTTCACGCCCGCCAGCTTCTCGAGCCGGAAATCCGTGCGCGCATCCAGCCGCACCACATCCATGTGGTCGGCGATCTGCTTGATGAAGGGCAGGAACAGCGCGCGGTTGAGGCCGCCTTTGTAGAGGTCCTCCGGCGCGACGTTGGACGTCGCCACCACAACCGTGCCGAGCTCGAACAGTTTTGCGAAGAGACGGCCGAGGATCATCGCGTCGGCGATGTCAGTGACGTGGAATTCGTCGAAGCAGAGCAGCCAGGCCTGGTCGAAGATCGCCTGTGCGGTGAGCGCGATGACATCGGCGTCGGCAAGTTCGCCGCGCGCGATGTTCTGGCGATAGCCGTAGATGCGCTCGTGCACCTCGGCCATGAATTCGTGGAAATGCGCGCGGCGCTTGTGCTCGACCGGACAGTTCTGGAAGAACAGGTCCATCAGCATGGTCTTGCCGCGGCCGACCTCGCCATGGACATAGAGGCCGCTCGGCGGCTCGCTCTTGTCGGAAAAGAGGCGACCGAACAGGCTCTGCTTTCGCGCCGGCTTATAGGTGGAGAGGCGCCGCTCCAGCGCCGCCAGGGCATCGGCGACCTCGGCCTGGGCCGGATCGGCTTCGATCGCGCCGGTGTCGACCAGCGACTGATATTGCGCGCGGAACGCGTCTGAGGGAGTGGACAGCATGAGCCCACTCTAGGTCATGAGACTAACGGAAAATGCAATCCGCAAATGGTGGAAGCCGCCATGCAGCCGGGCCGTGGGATCGTGGTATATGGCACGCAAACGCCGCCGCGGGAGTTAGTCCGCGGCTAACGACGTCTGGCTTCCGTCAATCTGGCTCGCGTCAGCCGCAACCTCAGGCGGCGCACAGATCGTAGGCGTCCTCGACGACATAGGGCCCGCCTCCCGTGGAAGCACGGGACGAGAACAGCACGAAACGCTCGGCCATGAACACCCGGCTCGGGAAATAGCCGCGGACCGAGAGATAGTCGGCGACATCCTGGCTGGAGGCATCGTGCAGCCGCGCCAGCGTCACATGAGGCACGAACTTGCGGCCCTCCGGGTCGAGCCCGATCCGCTGCATCATCCGCTCCAGCTCGGCCTGCAGCTCGATCAGCGGCCGGCTCGGCGCGATGTTGGCAACCACCGCGCGCGGCTTGCGGCCGCCGAAGCTGGAGAGGCCCTGCACCGTCACCTCGAACGGCTTGCGGTTCACCCGCCACAGCATCGCGGCGATCTCGTTGGCGGAGGCGCCGTCGATGTCGCCGATGAAGCGCAAGGTCACGTGATAATTTTCAGGATCGATCCAGCGGGCGCCGGGAAGGCCACCCCGCAGAGTGGAGAGGGTCTGGCCGACTTCGGCCGGGATCTCCAGTCCAGTAAACAGACGCGGCATCGTTTCAGGACTCCCGATGCTGGAGGCTGATCTCGAAAGGTGACGAGATCATGCCTTGACGAGATGATCGACGACGAATCGCCGATGCAACATTCCTACCGAACTTATATGACTCCGCGACGGAAGCAGCGTTAACGCCGTGAAAACCTGCGGAAAACCCGGTCCTTAAGGTTATCGCAAATGTCCGGCCGGCGGCTTCGTTCCGTCATTGCCCACGAAGCGGACGCAGGAATGCTTCCGCCGTAGGCAGCATCCGGGCGACGATGATGTCGACGCCCGCAGCGGTGGGATGGATGCCGTCCGCTTGATTGAGCTTGGCGTCGGCGGCGACGCCGTCCAGGAAGAAAGGGTACAGCGGCACGCCGAATTCCTTGGCGAGATCGGGATAGATCGCATTGAACTTGGCGGCGTAGTCGCTGCCGTAATTCGGCGGCGCCAGCATGCCGCACAACATCACGGCGATGCCGCGCGCCTTCAGCTTGGTCACGATCTCGGTCAGCGCCTTGCGGGTGACGGCGGGGTCGATGCCGCGCAGCGCATCATTGGCGCCGAGCTCGACGATGACCGCCTCGGTGCCGTCGGCCACTGACCAGTCGAGCCGGTCGCGGCCGCCGGAGGAGGTGTCGCCGGACACCCCGGCATTGGTCATGTCGACCTTCAGCCCCTTGTCATTCAATGCCTTTTGCAGCTTGGCCGGAAACGCATCCGACGCGGACAGGCCGAGCCCGGCGCTCAAGGAGTCGCCGAGCACGACGAGCTTGATCGGCCTGGCGGGGTCAGCGCCGGCGAAGGCGGGTCCGACTGTCATCAAGGCGAGCATCAACACGAGTATGTGCACGAAGATGCGTCCGCGCCCCTCGACCCGGCTTGCGGAGTTGCCATATGACCGAGCCATGGACAGTCTCATCGAAACCTCGCGTTTGGCCGGCACAGCGCCGGACACCATTACCATCTCCAACGTCAACCTCTCGCTCGGCACCGGCGCGGCGCGGGTTCACATCCTCAAGGATATCAGCCTGCGGGTGGGACAGGGCGAGACGATCGGCCTGATCGGCCCCTCGGGATCGGGGAAGTCCACGCTGCTGATGGTGATGGCGGGGTTGGAACGTCCTGACAGCGGTGAGGTGGTGGTCGGCGGCACCGCTTTCAATGCCCTGGACGAGGACGCCCTGGCCCGGTTCCGCGGCCGCCAAGTCGGCATCGTTTTCCAGTCCTTTCATCTGATCCCGACCATGACCGCGCTGGAGAACGTGGCGGTGCCGCTGGAATTGGCCGGCCATTCTGGCGCCGCGGAGCGCGCCGCCCGCGAGCTCGAGCAGGTCGGCCTCGGCCACCGGCTGAACCACTATCCGACCCAGCTGTCCGGCGGCGAGCAGCAGCGGGTGGCACTGGCCCGCGCCCTCGCGCCAGATCCGGCGATCCTGGTCGCGGACGAGCCGACCGGCAATCTCGACGAGACCACCGGGCGGCAGATCGTCGACCTGCTGTTCACCAAGCATGCCGAGCGCGGCATGACGCTGGTGCTGGTGACCCACGACAGCGGCCTTGCGCATCGCTGCGATCGCGTCGTGCGGCTGCGCTCGGGGCGGATCGAGGCCGACGGCGGCACGCACGAGCCTGCCGACGCATGAGCACGATGGCGGAACCGATCTCCGGCCGGCGCATGGCGGCTCTGCCGGTGCGCTACGCCTTGCGCGAGCTGCGCGGCGGACTGCGCGGCTTCTACGTCTTCATCGCCTGCATCGCGCTCGGCGTGCTGGCCATCGCCGGCGTCGGCTCGGTGGCGGCAAGCCTCAATGACGGATTGGTGCGCGAGGGCCGTACCCTGCTCGGGGGCGACGTGGCGTTCTCGCTGTTTCAGCGCGAGGCCAAGCCCGAGGAGGTCGCATTCCTCCGCTCGCGCGGCCAAGTCTCGGTTGCGGCCACCTTGCGGGCCATGGTGCGCGCCAGCGACGCCAAGCTGGCGCTGGTCGAGCTCAAGGCCGTCGACAACGCCTACCCGCTGCTCGGCAAGGCCGAGCTCCAGCCCGACCTGCCGCTCAGCGACATCCTGGCCGAGCGCGACGGCGCGTTCGGCGCGGCCGCCGACCCGGCGCTGCTGGCACGGCTGGACCTGAAGATCGGCGACATCGTCACCATCGACACCGTGCGTTTCCAGATCCGCAGCGCGCTTGCTGCCGAGCCGGACAAGCTGTCCGGCGGCATCGGCCTCGGGCCGCGCTTCCTGGTCAGCGAAGCGGGCCTGCGAGCCACGCCGCTGCTGCAGCCCGGCAGCCTGGTGCGCTGGACCTACCGGGTCCGGCTGCCCGACAATGCCACCGACGATCGCGCCGCGGCCTCCTTCATCGCCGATACGCGCCTGACGCTGCCCTCGGCCGGCTGGGAGATCCGCAGCCGCAGCAATGCCTCGCCGCAGCTGGAGCGGACGATCGGCCGCTTCACCCAGTTCCTGACCCTGGTCGGCCTTGCCGCGCTGCTGGTCGGCGGTGTCGGCGTCGCCAATGCGGTCAAGAGCCATGTCGATCGCCGCACTGAAGTCATCGCGGCGTTCAAGGCGCTCGGCGCCACCAGCCGCGATGTGTTCGGCATCTATCTGGTGCAGGTGATGGTGCTCGCCATGATCGGTTCGATCATCGGACTCTGCGCCGGCGCCGCCCTGCCCTTCGCCATCGTCGGGCTGTTCGGCAAGATCCTGCCGCTGCCGGTGATCCCGGCGGTGCACCCGGACGAGCTGGCGCTGTCCTTCCTCTACGGCCTGCTGACCGCCCTGGCGTTCGGTCTGTGGCCGCTCGGGCGGGTGCGTGACGTGCCTGTGGCCGCGCTGTTCCGCGAGGCGGTGATTGCCGAATGGCACCGGCCGCGCTGGAGCTATCTGGCTTTGATTTCGGCCACCGTGGTGCTGCTGATCGCCGTCGTCATCGGCCTGTCCTACGACAAGCGCATCGCCGCCGTGTTCGTCGTCGCGGCCGCTTTGGTGTTCGTGCTGCTGCGGGGCATTGCCGCCGGGGTGATGGCGATGGCGCGCGGGCTGCCGCGCAGCCGTTTCCCGATGCTCCGGCTCGCGGTCAGCAACATCTATCGCCCGGGCGCGCTGACGCCGTCAGTGGTGCTGTCGCTGGGATTGGGACTGGCGGTGCTGGTCACGATCACCCAGATCGACGGCAATCTGCGGCGGCAATTCCTGGCGCAGCTGCCGGAGCAGGCGCCGTCATTCTTCTTCATCGACGTGCCCTCAGGCGAGGCCGACCGCTTCCGCGGCTTCCTCAAGGAGCTGGCGCCGCAATCCACGGTCGACAACGTGCCGATGCTGCGCGGACGGATCGTCTCGGCCGGCGGCGTCCGCGCCGAGGATCTCAAGGCGACACACGACACCGAATGGGTACTGCAGAGCGACCGCGGCCTGACCTACACCGGCGAGATCCCGAAGGGCTCCAAGGTGGTCGAGGGCGAATGGTGGGGCGAGAATTACAGCGGCCCGCCGCTGGTCTCGATCGAGAAGCGGATCGCCGATGGTCTGGGCCTCAAGCTCGGCGACGACATCGTCGTCAACGTGCTCGGACGCGACATCGCGGCGCGGATCGGCAACATGCGCACGATCGACTGGCAGGGGCTCGGCATCAATTTCGTGCTGGTGTTCTCCCCGAACGCCTTCAAGGGCGCGCCCCACACCCACGTCGCCACCCTGACCGAGGCGCACTCCGACGCCGTGGAGGACGCCCGCGTCATTCGCAAGGTGGCCGACGCCTTCCCGATGGTGACGAGTGTGCGCGTCCGCGAGGTGATGGAGACGGTCGGCTCGGTCGTGTCCAACCTCGCGCTCGCGATCCGCGGCGCCAGCGCGGTGACGCTGATCTCGGCCATCCTGGTGCTGGGCGGGGCGCTGGCTGCCGGCCACCGCCACCGGGTCTACGATGCGGTCATCCTGAAGACGCTGGGCGCCACCCGGCTGCGGCTGCTCGGCGCCTACGCGCTCGAATATCTGATGATCGGTTTTGCCACCGCGGCGTTCGGCGTGATCGCGGGCTCCATCTCCGCCTGGCTGATCGTGACCCGGCTGATGACCTTGAGCTTCGCCTGGCAGGCCGGCAGCGCCGCGCTGGTCGTGCTCGCGGCGCTGGTGGTGACCGTGGGCCTCGGTCTCGCCGGGACGCTGTTGGCGCTCAACCAGAAGCCGGCAACGGTTCTTAGGAACCTTTGAGGAATTGCGCGCGGGGAATTGCGCGCTCATGCCGCACGGTTAACGGGTTTTTCACGGCGCAAACGCGTGCGGAGCGACATTCAGCCGCGCGTGGAAGCTTGCAGCGATTATGCTAGTTTCCCATTTAAGTATCGGGCTCAGAGAGCCGCCAAGAGACCCGCCTAAAGATGGCGAATTTGCCGATGACGCAAATTTAATATCGATGGTAGCGGGTATGAGATAGGGTTTTTCGAGAACCGGCTAAAGGTCCTGCCAGGATCGGACTGCCGGGCAACCAACGGGAATTCGACCATGTCGGACCTAGACCGCAACTATGCTTCACCCTTTGGCCGGGTGGCCGGGCGCGCCGATGCCGCGACCGTCGACGCCGGTCTGCGCGCCTACATGCTGCGCATCTACAATTACATGAGCATCGGCCTGGCCATCACCGGCCTCGCGGCGCTCGGCGTCTACATGGCGTCGGTGACCGGCGATCCGGCGGCCGGCGTATCCAAGATCGGCAACGCCTATCTGACGCAGTTCGGCTACGCGATGTTCGTGAGCCCGCTGAAGTGGCTGTTCATCCTGGCCCCGCTGGTCATGGTGTTTGCCATCTCCGCTGGCATCAACCGCCTCGCGCCGTCGACCGCACAGATCCTGTTCTGGGTGTTCTCGGCCTTGATGGGCATCTCGCTGTCGTCGATCTTCCTGGTGTACACCCACACCTCGATCGTGCGGGTGTTCTTCATCACCGCGGCGACGTTCGGTGCGCTCAGCCTGTACGGCTACACGACCAAGCGTGACATGACGGGAATGGGTTCGTTCCTGTTCATGGGCCTGATCGGCATCGTGCTGGCGAGCCTCGTGAACCTGTTCCTGGCGAGCTCGATGCTGCAGTTCATCGTCTCGGTCATCGGTGTGTTCGTGTTCGCCGGCCTCACCGCCTGGGACACGCAGCGCCTGAAGAACGAGTACATCTACGGCTACGCCTCCGCGGGCGGCGACGTCGCCGAGCGCGCAGCGATCACCGGAGCCCTGTCGCTGTACCTGAACTTCATCAACCTGTTCACGCTGCTGCTGCAGCTGCTCGGACAGCGCGACTGATCCGATTGCTCGCAAGACGAGCGATCAACCAAAGCCCCGGCCTCAGCGCCGGGGCTTTTCGTTTGTCGAGGCGGCTGAGAGCATGCCGCGCGCCGGGAACGGCAGCCATGCCGCGACGATGTTGATCGGCCGCTTCGCCCTGGTATTGTTCCACCCATGTCCGACATCGAGATCCGGCCCACCCAGGAGGCCGACCTTCCCGCCATCACCGCCATCTACAGCCAGGCCGTCCGCGAGGGCACGGCCACCTTCGAGCTCGACGCGCCCGACCTTGCGGAGATGACCCGCCGCTTCCGGACGCTCAGCGACGGCGGCTTCCCTTACTTCGCTGCCCTGCTGGATGGGCAGATCGTGGGCTACGCCTATGCTGGCCCTTACCGGCCGCGGCCCGCCTATCGCTTCACGGTCGAGAACTCTGTGTATCTCGCCCCCGCCAGCCAGCGCCGCGGCATCGGGATGCGGCTGATGCGGACGCTGATCGCAGCCTGCGAGGAGCGAGGATTTCGGCAGATGGTCGCGGTCATCGGCGACTCCGCCAATGCCGGCTCGGTCGGGCTGCATACCGCCTGCGGCTTCGAGATGATCGGCACCCATCCGAGCGTCGGCCTGAAATTCGGCCGCTGGCTGGATACCGTCATGATGCAGCGAGCGCTTGGACCGGGCAGCAGCAACATCCCGGCATAAACGGCGCGGCTAGCGTGGGCGCCGGCTCAGACCAGCGCCGGCTTCGGCGCGATCACCAGCAGCACGCGCTCCAGCTCGTGGCCGCGGCGCAGGATCAGGCCGGTGGCCGAGATCACGCTGTACATGCCCTGCTTGCGCGCCAGCCGCGGATCCTTCTCGATTCGGTACAGCGGCACCTCGGAGGCGCGGCGGAAGACCGAGAACACAGCGCGGTCGCGCAGGAAATCGATCGAGTAGTCGCGCCACTCGCCGTCGGCGACCATCCGGCCGTAGAGATTGAGGATGCGGTTCAGCTCGAGACGATCGAACGTCACCCGGTTAGGCGCTGCGGCCGCATTGCGCGCCGCCGCGCGGTTCTCGCTGGGATCGGCGTCCTCCGGGGTGAGGTTCATGAGCGTCCTCCTGTCATCTGTGTGACATGATCGCGCCAACCGACGGAAGCCGCAAGGGGCGGTTTTCATTATCGAACTTGGCAGCATCCGGCTCGCACGCGAGTTCCCCGAACACGCAAGCGTCACGGGATCGTTAGCGGAATCATAATCGCGCCGCGTTTCCGCCCAGGGACTGCCCCCGACGTTAGGCATAAGATTCATGTGCGTTGGCCCGGTCCTTTCGGTTCCGGATTCCTCAGCCCCCAGCCCCCCGGGGTCGTCAGGATCGGGTCTATTCACAAGTAAGGCAAAGGGCCAACGCAAGTTGGTCCTTTTGCTTTTTGGGCGGTGAGCTTGCGCAGGGATCTTGCAACGCGCCCATTGGGACGACGCCGCGGACGAGCCGCAGAGCAGCGCGCGAGCGGTAAGCGGCGAGCGGGCTCAGCGCTCGGGAGCGCGCACCGTTGCGGCGGCTCGGCTGACCAATGGCAGGTCTGAATGGGCCGCGCCGAGCATCAGGCCTGGCCGGTCGCGGCTGCCGTCCTGCACATAGACGACGGCACCATCGACGCCCTCGCGGACGATCTTCTCCAGCGGCACGCTCCAGCTCGCCGACGAGCCATTCCAGTCGCCCAGCTTCATCACACCGCGAACGACGTTGTAATAGGTCAGCTCCCGGCCGCCATTCTCGCCGCGCGCGACCTGGATCGGAACGACGCGCGCGATCGAGCACACCCAGACCTCGCCGTGCTTGCGCGCCGCATGCTGGTCCGCCGCGGCCACCGACACCGTCAGCTCCTGGCCTTCGATCGACAGGCTGACCGGGACCGACATCACGGCACCGCCCCGAGCAGTCTCCTCGATGGCGCCTTCGATCGCGTCGCGATCGCTGCCGATCACATGCAGCGAGCCATTCACCACGGCCTGCGGGGTGTAGACCTCACGATCCCCGCGGGCTCGCGAATAGGCCCGCTGCCGCGCCGTAAACCGCGAGTCTGCCAGGGTGTCCTTCCAGCCCAGATAATCCCAATAATCGATCGGCAGGGACAGGGCGATGACGGAGGGGTCGCGGGCGAGGTCGCCGAGCAACTTGTCGGCGGGCGGGCAGGATGAGCAGCCCTGCGACGTGAATAGTTCGATCACCGCACGCGGATCAGCAGCCGCCGGCCGGACGAAAGCGATGACCGCACAGACACCCAGCGCCGCGCGCGACCACCACGTCATCTGTCCACTCATCGCCACTGTCCCGTCTGGACCACCGTCCGCTGCGCCCTAGCGCATCACCATATCCGCGATGCCGTCCTCGTAGTTAACAAACCGAAAATGCAAAGGAGGCGGCCTTTGTCATAGGCCGCCTCCTTCATCACCCGCTACTCACTTCAGAGTGAGCCAAACTGTCGCATCGCGCTTTGGTTAAGCAGCCAGCTTGCGCAGCACGTAGTGCAGGATACCGCCGTTCCGGTAGTAGTCCAGCTCGTCCAGCGTATCGATCCGGCAGAGCAGCGGCACCTGCTGCGCCGCACCGTTGGACGAGATGATCTCGGCGGTCAGGGTCTGGCGCGGCTTGAGATCACCTTGGAGACCCTTGATGGTGACCTTCTCGTCACCCTTCAGGCCGAGCGAGGACCACGACGTGCCCTCGTGGAAGGTGAGCGGCAGCACGCCCATGCCGACCAGGTTCGAGCGGTGGATGCGCTCGAAGCTCTGGCAGATCACGGCGCGAACGCCAAGCAGCCGGGTACCTTTGGCGGCCCAGTCGCGCGACGAGCCGTTGCCGTATTCGGCGCCGGCGAACACCACCAGCGGCACGCCCTCTTCCTGGTACTTCATGGCGGCGTCGTAGATCGACATCTGCTCGCCGTCGGGCCAGTGCTTGGTCAGGCCGCCCTCGGGGATGTTGCCGTCGGCGCCCTTGAGCATGAAGTTCTTGATGCGGATGTTGGCGAAGGTGCCGCGCATCATGATCTCGTGATTGCCGCGGCGGGTGCCGTACTGGTTGAAGTCGGCCGGACGGACCTGGTGCTCGCTGAGGAACTTGCCGGCGGGCGAGGTCAGCTTGATCGAACCGGCCGGCGAGATGTGGTCGGTGGTGATCTTGTCGCCGAACAGCGCCAGCACGCGAGCCTCGACGATGTCCTTGATCGGCTCCGGCTCCTTCTTCATGCCCTCGAAATACGGCGGGTTCTGCACGTAGGTCGACGACATGTTCCAGCGATAGGTCTCGCTCTCGACGGTCTTGATCTTGCGCCAGTTGGTGTCGCCCTTGAACACGTCGGCGTAGCGCTTCTTGAAGATCGAGGCCTTCACGAACTTCTTGACGAAGTCATTGACTTCCTTGGTCGTCGGCCAGATGTCCTTCAGGTAGACCGGCTTCTTGTCCTTGCCGATCCCGATCGGCTCGACAGCGAGGTCCTTGGTCACGGTGCCCGCCAGCGCGTAGGCGACGACCAGCGGCGGCGAGGCCAGGTAGTTGGCCTGCACGTCCGGCGAGACGCGGCCTTCGAAGTTGCGGTTGCCCGACAGCACCGCCGCTGCGACGACGCCATTTTCGTTGATCGACTTCGAGATCTCCTCCGGCAGCGGACCCGAATTGCCGATGCAGGTGGTGCAGCCGAAGCCGACCAGGTTGAAGCCGACCTTGTCGAGGTCCTTCTGCAGGCCGGAGTTCGCGAGGTATTCGGCAACCACCTGGCTACCCGGAGCCAGCGATGTCTTCACCCACGGCTTGGCCTTGAGGCCCTTGGCCGCGGCGTTGCGGGCCAAGAGGCCGGCGCCGATCAGCACGCTCGGGTTCGAGGTGTTGGTGCATGAGGTGATCGCGGCAATGACGACGTCGCCATGGCCGATGTCGAAATCCTTGCCCTCGACCGGGAAGCGCTGCTCCGCGGCGTCCGGCTTCTTGTACTCACCGGCCAGCGCGGTCGCGAAACCTTCGGCCACCGCGGGGAGCGCGATGCGGCCCTCGGGACGCTTCGGACCGGCCATCGACGGCACGACGTCGCCGAGATCGAGGTTCAGCGTCTCCGTGAACACCGGGTCAGGCGACTTGGCGGTGCGGAACAGGCCTTGCGCCTTGGCATAGGCCTCGACCAGCGCGACGCGCGGGCCCTTGCGGCCCGAGGTCTTGAGATAGTCGATGGTCGCGGTGTCCACGGGGAAGAAGCCGCAGGTCGCGCCGTATTCCGGGGCCATGTTGGCGATGGTCGACTTGTCGGCGACCGAGAGATGGTCGAGGCCGGGGCCGAAGAACTCGACGAACTTGCCGACCACGCCGAGCTTGCGCAGCATCTGGGTGACGGTCAGCACGAGGTCGGTCGCGGTGACGCCTTCCTTCAGCGCACCGGTCAGCTTGAAGCCGACGACGTCAGGCAGCAGCATCGACAGTGGCTGGCCGAGCATGCAGGCCTCGGCCTCGATGCCGCCGACGCCCCAGCCGAGCACGGCGAGACCGTTGACCATGGTGGTGTGCGAATCGGTGCCGACCAGCGAATCCGGATAGGCGACCTCGAAGGTGCCCTTGGTGCGGCCGATCGTCATCTTCTCCTTCTTGGTCCAGACCGTCTGCGCCAGGTATTCGAGGTTGACCTGGTGGCAGATGCCGGTGCCGGGCGGCACGACGGAGAAGTTCGAGAACGCCTTCTGGCCCCACTTCAGGAATTCGTAGCGCTCCTGGTTCTGCTTGTACTCCTCGGCGACGTTCTTGCCGAACGCCTTGTTGTCACCGAAGTAGTTCACGATCACCGAGTGGTCGATGACGAGGTCGACCGGGACCAGCGGGTTGATCTTCTCGGCATCGCCGCCGAGCGCCTGCATGGCGTTGCGCATCGCCGCGAGGTCGACCACGGCGGGCACGCCGGTGAAATCCTGCATCAGCACGCGCGCCGGGCGGAAGGCGATCTCATGCTCCAGCGACTTCTTGCGCAGCCACTTCGACACCGCGACGATGTCGTCCTTGGTGACGGTGCGGCCGTCCTCGTTGCGCAAGAGGTTCTCGAGCAGCACCTTCATCGAGTACGGCAGCTTCGAGATGTCCTTGAGACCGTTCTTCTCGGCTGTGGGCAAGCTGTAATAGATGTAGCTCTTCGTTCCGACCTTGAGGGTCTTGCGACACTTGAAGCTGTCGAGCGAGGTCATGCGTGGGAATCCCAATTGATCTGTATACCCCGAGGGGGTATTTTCGAACCGTCAGCGCGAGGCGCCGGATGGCTTGCAGCGGGCGATTGTGTGCTGCATCAAGGTCGGGCTTATAGAAGCTTTCTAACTGCGTCGCTACAGAGACAATCAAGTCCCGGCGTGGCATCACCCACAAATTCTCACACGCTAGCCATCAATTTCGTAAGGGCTGTCACGACGAGCCATGCAGCTGTCTTCACCACCGTCTCCGAGGCTGTTCGGACAAGACGTCAGATGCGTGCGCGGCGGCCGCGAGGTGTTCTCCAGCCTTGCCTTCGAGGCGCGCGCGGGCGAGGCGCTGGCCGTGACCGGGCACAACGGCGCGGGCAAGACCTCGCTGCTGCGGCTGATCGCGGGGCTGCTGCTGCCGGCCGGCGGCACCATCGTCATCGAGGGCGGTGAGGGCGAGCTGACGGTGCCGGAGCAGGCGCATTATCTCGGCCACCGCGACGCGCTGAAGCCGGCGCTCAGCGTGCGCGAGAATCTCACGTTCTGGGCCGACTTCCTCGGCGGCGGAATGATCAGGCCGATCCCCGATTGCCTCGCCGCCGTCGGCATCGCGCACGCGATCGACCTGCCGGCCGGCTACCTCTCCGCCGGCCAGCGCCGCCGGCTGTCGCTCGCGCGCCTGCTCGCGGTGCCGCGCCTGCTGTGGCTGCTCGACGAGCCGACCGCCGCGCTCGACGTCGCGGGCCAGACCATGTTCGCGGGGCTGATGCGCGAGCATCTCGCCGGGGGCGGGCTGATCGTCGCCGCCACGCACGGGCCGCTGGGCATCGATACGCTTGAGCTGCGGATTGGAGGCGCTCAATGACCCTCCCTCGCTGCGTCACCATCCCACCCGCCGCCCTCTCCGTTCCCTCCCCCCTTGTGGGGGAGGGTCAGGGAGGGGGGTGCCCCACGACGCGCTCTGATTTGTTCGCAAAGAACCAACTGCGACAAACACCGGCCCCTCGGCTCCCCTCCCCCTTGCGGGGAGGGGTCGGGGGTGGGGGTCCACACGGGCAGTCTCACCCGGAGCCACCCCCCTCCCTAGCCCTCCCCCACAAGGGGGGAGGGAAAGCGGTGTGCGCAGGGAGAGAGCGCGCCTCACACCTAGGCAGGGCAGCGTCGACATCCCAGAGCCAACCCGCATGACCGCCCTCGGTGCCCTCATCCGCCGCGACATCAAGATCGCGCTGCGCATCGGCGGCGGCGCGCTGATCGGCGTGCTGTTCTTCCTCACCGTGGTCGTGCTGATGCCGTTCGCGGTCGGCCCCGACCTCGCCCTGCTCACCCGGCTCGGCCCGGCCATTCTCTGGCTCGGCGCCCTGCTGTCCAGCCTGCTCACGCTCGACCGTCTCTTCACCGCCGACCACGACGACGGCTCGCTCGACCTGATCGTCATGAGCCGGACACCGCTGGAACTCGCCTGCGCTGCCAAGGCGCTGGCGCACTGGCTCGCCGCCGGCCTGCCGCTGGTGATCGCGACGCCCGTGCTCGGCCTGCTGCTGAACCTCGACGCGACCGCGACTGGCGCCGTTGCGCTGACACTATTGGCTGGCACACCGGCGCTGACCTTCATCGGCATGATCGGGGCGGCGCTGGCGGTGACCATGCACCGCGGCGGCCTGCTGCTCGCCGTCCTGGTGCTGCCGCTATCGATCCCGGTGCTGATCTTCGGCGTCGCGGCGTCGCAGGCGGCCATCGTCGGCCCGCTGCCGTTCGGCGCGCCGTTCTCGATCCTCTGCGCGCTCTCGCTGGTCAGCTTCGTGATCGGCCCGTTCGCGGCTGCAACCAGCCTGCGCAACGGCCTGGACTAACGGAACACCGGCGGGGTTTGACCATGATCAACTCTTGCCGAGCCGCGCCGTGCTGATGGACTGCAACCGTTTCCGCCTTTAACAAGGGTCTCATGTCGCTGATCGACCTCGCCAATCCCACCAGATTCCTCGCGCTGGCCGCGCGCCTCTTGCCGTGGCTGGCCGTGGTCACCGTCGTGCTGCTGGCCGCCGGCCTGTACCTGTCGGCGTTGGCGCCGGACGACTACCAGCAGGGCGCGACCGTCAAGATCATGTTCATCCACGTGCCCAATGCGTGGCTGTCGATGTTCGTCTGGGGCGTCATGAGCATCGCCTCGCTGGGCACGCTGGTGTGGCGGCACCCGCTCGCCGACGTCGCCGCCAAGGCCGCCGCGCCGATCGGCGCCAGCTTCACCTTCCTGGCCCTCCTCACCGGCTCGCTGTGGGGCCGGCCGATGTGGGGCACCTATTGGGAGTGGGATGCGCGGCTGACTTCGGTGCTGATCCTGTTCCTGATGTATCTCGGCCTGATGGCGCTGTGGCGCTCTGTTGAAGACCCGACCCGCGCCGCGCGCGCTGCGGCGGTGCTGACGCTGGTCGGCGCCATCAACCTGCCGATCATCAAGTTCTCCGTCGACTGGTGGAATACGCTGCACCAGCCGGCATCGGTGATGCGGATGGGCGGGCCGGCGCTCGACAAGTCGTTCCTGATTCCGCTGCTGGTGATGGCGATCGGCTTCTCGTTCCTGTTCGTCACCTTGCATGTTGCGGCGATGCGCAACGAGATCCTGCGCCGCCGCGTGCGCAGCCTGCAGATGCTGCAGGCGCGGGCCTACAGCGGCAGCGCGCCGGCCGGCGGCGCGACCGGCCAGATCGCGGGAGCCGCCTGAGATGGACCTCGGCCCCTACACCTCCTTCATCGCCACCTCCTATCTCGCCGCGGCCCTGGTCGTGGTGCTGCTGATCGCCTGGATCGCGATCGACTACCGCACCCAGAAGGCGCGACTGCGCGCGCTCGAGGACAGCGGCATCAGCCGGCGCTCCGGCCGCGCCGCCACGGACATGCAATGACCGACCAGAAAGATCCTGACGGGGCGCCACGTCGGCGCTCGCTGTTGATGCTGCTGCCGCTCGCGGTGTTTCTCGGGCTGGCGGCGCTGTTCTGGTTCCGGCTCGGCAATGGCGATCCCTCGCGGATTCCCTCCGCACTGATTGGACGACCCGCACCGAGCACCCCGCTTCCGGCTCTGCCCGAACTGGCCAAGGACGGCTCCCCGGTGCCCGGGCTCGACCCGGCCGTGCTCAAGGGCAAGGTCAGCATCGTCAACGTCTGGGCGTCGTGGTGCGTACCGTGTCACGACGAGGCGCCGCTGCTGGTCGATCTCGGCCGAGACAAGCGCTTCCAGATCATCGGCATCAACTACAAGGACGGCGCCGACAACGCCCGCCGTTTCCTCGGCCGTTACGGCAACCCGTATGACGTCGTCGGCGTCGACGGCAACGGCCGCGCCGGCATCGAATGGGGCGTCTACGGCGTGCCCGAGACCTTCGTGGTGGGGCGCGAGGGCACCATCGTCTACAAGCTGGTCGGCCCGATCACGGCGCAGAACATCGACGCGGTGCTGAAGCCGGAAATCGAGAAGGCGCTGAAGGCGGGCGGTTAGTTTGCTCGCGGCGAGCCGCTAGTTGCTCGTGATTTCGAGCGAGCTGTCCGTTCCACCCCCCGCTGTCATCGCCCGGCTTGACCGGGCGATCCAGTACGCCGTGACGTCCGAGAGACTCACGACCGCCGCGGCGTACTGGATCATCCGCTTTCGCGGATGATGACAGCGAGGATGAGGCGCGAGCGGAACTTCTCACGAGCTGGTTTGCTCAAGGCAAGCCGTTAGTTGCTCGTCATTGCGAGCGAAGCGAAGCAATCCAGGGGCTTCGCGCGCGGCCCTGGATTGCTTCGTCGCTTCGCTCCTCGCAATGACGGCGTTCGGGGCAGCTACCCCTTGCTCACATCGCCTTCCGCCGCATCGCTGGCGGCCAGCGAGGCCGGGTCCTGGTGGTAGCGCTTGATCAGCGGCATCTGGGCGATGGCGAAGATCATGGTCAGCGGCAGCACGCCGAAGGCCTTGAAGCCGACCCAGAAATCGGTGGTCTGGGTGCGCCAGACGATCTCGTTCAGCACCGCCATGGCGGCGAAGAACAGCGCCCAGCGGAAGGTGAGAATGCGCCAGCCCGCTGATGTCAGATTGAACATCTGATCGAACATGATCGCGATGAAGGAGCGATTGAACAGCAGCCCGCCGCCGAGCACGGCTGCGAACAGGCCGTAGATGATGGTCGGCTTGACCTTGATGAAGGTCTCGTCGTGCAGCACCAGGGTCAGCGTGCCGAACACGAGCACGACGACGGCGGTGACCAGCGCCATCAGCGGCACGTGCCGCGTCACGACATAGGAGGCGATCAGCGCCGCGATGATCGCAACCATGAAGGCGCCGGTGGCCGCGAACAGATTGAACTTGGCGTTGACGACGAAGAAGACGATGAGCGGGCCGAGTTCGGTGGCCAGCTTGAACAGCGGATGCGGCTGGGTCTTGTCCATTCCATGTCCTGTTGGCTGTCATCAGCCGGAGCTGATCCAGTCGTCTTCGAGGGAAGCGCAAACCGGAGCCGCGCGGCGAGTTCAATCCTCAATGCCGGCAATCGCCCGCGCGAAATCCTTGGCGGCGAACGGCTGCAGATCCTCGACGCCTTCGCCGACGCCGATGAAGTGCACCGGCAGCTTGAACTTCTCCGACAGCGCCACCAGGATGCCGCCGCGCGCCGTGCCGTCGAGCTTGGTCATCACCAGGCCGGTGACGCCAGCCGTACGATGAAACGCCTCGACCTGCGACAGCGCATTTTGTCCCACGGTGGCATCCAGCACCAGCAGCACCGCATGCGGAGCCGTTTCGTCCACTTTGCGAATGACACGCACCACCTTCTCGAGCTCGTTCATCAGCTCGGCCTTGTTCTGCAGCCGGCCGGCGGTGTCGATCAGCAGGATGTCGCGGCCCTGCTCCTTGGCCGCCGTGATGGCGGTGAAGGCGAGGCTTGCCGAGTCGGAGCCTTGGGCGCCCGCAATGACAGGTGCCCTGGTGCGCTCGCCCCAGACCTTGAGCTGCTCGATAGCGGCGGCGCGAAACGTGTCCCCCGCAGCCAGCATCACCTGCCTGCCTTCGGAGGCGAATTTCTGCGCGAGCTTGCCGATGGTGGTGGTCTTGCCGGAGCCGTTGACGCCGACCACGAGGATGACGAACGGCTTGTGGCCGGCCTCGACCACCAGCGGCTTCGCCACCGGCGACAGCACCTTCTCGACCTCGGTCGCGACCACCGCCTTGACCTCGTCGGCGCTGATCGCCTTGTCGTAACGGCCGGTCCCTACGGCGTCCGCAATCCGCGCCGCCACGCTGGTGCCGAGATCGGCCCGCAGCAGCACGTCCTCGATGTCATCGAGCATCGCGCGGTCGAGCTTGCGTTTGGTGACGAGATCGGCCACGGCCGTGCCGAGCGCGCCCGAAGTGCGCTTCAGGCCAGCCGACAGCCGCCGCCACCACGACAGCTTGGGTGTTTCGGAGGTGGTATCGTTCATGGCGTGGTGTTAGCCCTTTCCAACTCCAAACGAAAGCTCACAGCCGCGTTACGGTTTCCATGGACATTAACCAACCGACCGACGAGGAGATGCTGGCCCGCGTGCTCCACCGCGACGGACTGATGCTGGTGATCGACAAGCCGGCCGGCATTCCCGTGCACAAGGGGCCGAAAGGCGGACCCAACCTCGAAGCCTCGTTCGACGCGCTGCGCTTCGGCCTGCCGCGTCCCCCGGTGCTGGCGCATCGGCTCGACAAGGAAACCTCGGGCTGTCTGGTGCTCGGCCGTCATCGCAAGGCAACGGCCTCTCTCGGGCTTTTGTTCAAGCACGGCAAGATTTCAAAGACGTATTGGGCGGTGGTCGAGGGCGGCCCGGAGGCTGACGAAGGCGTGATCGAGTTGCCACTCGGCAAGCTGAATGCGGAACGCGGCTGGTGGCAGAAGCCGGATCCGAACGGGCAGCCGGCGGTGACGAAATGGCGCGTGCTGGGGCGGTCGTATTCTCCTGCTGGCCACTCCGCTGCTAACCCCGCCGCGAACACGCCTCCCATTCCGGGCACCGACTCCCCTCCGCCTTGCTGGGGCGAGACGAGCGGAGCTCGCTCTGAGGGGTCGGAGGTGGGCGTCTCCACGGACAGTCTCGCCCGGAGCCACCCCCCTCCCCAACCCTCCCCCACAAGGGGGGAGGGAGCAGACCGCGAGGCTGGCGAGAGCGGGGCTTCAGCCAAGGCGACCAAGCTCACCTGGCTCGCCATGGAACCCATCACCGGCCGCACCCACCAGCTCCGCGTGCACTCGGCAGCCTCCGGCTGGCCGATCGTCGGCGACAACATCTACGGCAACGGCCCGCGCTTCGGCGAGCCGCGGCTGCATCTGCACGCACGCGAGATTTCGATTCCGCTGTCGAAGAACAAGCCGCCGGTGCAGGCCGTCGCGCCGGCGCCGCTGCACATGCACGAGCGGCTGCGGTTGTGTGGGTGGAATGGGGAGTAAGTCCCGCATCGACCCAAGAGAGACGCCATCAACGCAAGTGAGACCTAGCGCTCGTGCCACACCCTTAGCCGTCATCGCCCGGCTTGACCGGGCGATCCAGTATTCCAGAGGCAGTCGTTGTCAACCGAGAGGCCGCGGCGTACTGGATCGCCCGGTCAAGCCGGGCGATGACACCGAGGGTGGGACTAACAGCTTCGTATCATCATGTCCGATGATCGCGAGCCGCTGCACCGTGCCCGGCACCGCGCCGCTGACTGCCACCGGCAGATAATGCTCGGTCCGCCCCTGCGTCGCGCTCTCGATCAGCACCTCGCGCTCGCGGCCGATCTCGGCATCCAGCCGTCGCCGTAACGCCGCCTCTCCCGCCGCTCGCAGTCGCCGGGCGCGGTCGCGGATTTCGGCGCCGTCCACCTGCGGCATGCGCGCGGCCGGCGTGCCGGGGCGCGGCGAATAGGGAAACACGTGGAGAAATGTCAGCCCGCACTCCTCGACCAGGTCGAGCGAGCGGGAAAACATCTCGTCGGTCTCGGTCGGAAAGCCCGCGATCAGATCGGCGCCCAGCGCGATGTCCGGCCGCAGCCGCCGCACCTGGTCGCAGAACGCAATCGCATCGGCGCGGGAATGCCGCCGCTTCATCCGCTTCAGGATCAGGTCATCGCCGGCCTGCAGCGACAGATGCAGATGCGGCATCAGCCTGGCATCCTCGGCGAGCGCATCGAGCAGATCGGCGTCAACCTCGATTGAATCGATCGAGGAGATGCGCAACCTATTCAGCTCCGGCACGTGACGCAGGATCTGTTGCACCAGCCGACCGAGCCTGGGCGCGCCCGGCAGGTCAGCGCCATAGCTCGTCAGATCGACGCCGGTCAGAACGATCTCGGCATGGCCGCGCTCGGCAAGTGTCCGCACCTGATCCACCACGGCGCCCATCGGCACCGAGCGCGAATTGCCGCGGCCGAACGGGATGATGCAGAAGGTGCAGCGGTGGTCGCAGCCGTTCTGCACCTGCACGAACACGCGCGGCAGGCCGTGCTGGAAGCCGTCGACCAGATGCGGCGCCATCTCCTTGACGGCCATGATGTCGGAGACGGCAATCTTCTCGGACGCATCGATGCCGAACCGCGGCGCCGCCAGGGCCTGGGTGATGGTGCGCCACGCAGCAGGCTGCAGCTTGTCGTCATTGCCGATGACGCGGTCGACCTCGGGCATGGCGGCGAACATGGCAGCCTGCGTCTGCGCCGCGCACCCGGTCACGACGATGCGCGCATCGGGGCGCTCGCGTTTGAGCTTGCGGATCGACTGGCGTGCCTGCGCGACGGCCTCGTTGGTGACGGCGCAGCTGTTGATGACGATGGTGTCGTCCGCGCCCGCCGTCTCGGCATGCCGCGCAATCAGCTCGGATTCGAACGCGTTGAGCCGGCAGCCGAAGGTGACGACGTCGACGCTCATGCGACGTTGGCGAACAGGTCTGGCTCGAACCGCCCCTCGAATTCGAACGTCGCCGTGCCCGTCATCAGCACGTGATCGTCGCGCTCGCGCCACTCGATCGTCAGCTCGCCGCCAGGCAGCGTCATCTGCACGACGCGGTTGGCGCGCTTCAGCCGCGCCGCGGCGACTGCCGTGGCGCAGGCCGCCGAGCCGCAAGCCCTGGTCAGCCCCGCACCGCGCTCCCAGGTACGCATCGTGATGTGGTCGCGATCGACGATCTGCGCGAGCGTGATGTTGGCGCGCTCCGGGAAGATCGGATGATTTTCCAACAGCGGCCCGAAGCGCTCGAGGTCATAGGAGTTGACGTCGTTGTCGACCCAGAACACGGCATGGGGATTGCCCATGTTGACCACCGAGGGCGAATGCAGGATCGGCGCATCGATCGGACCGATCTGCAGCTCGATGTAGCGGGTGTCGCGGAATTCCTCGGCCAGCGGAATGTCCTGCCAGCCGAACTTCGGCACGCCCATGTCGACCGTGTAGAGTTCGGGCGAGGGCCCCTGCCAGCAGTTCAGCAGCCCGGCACGCGTCTCGAACGTCGCGCTGGTCTGGCCGGTCTTGCCGAACACTTGGCTCACCACGCAGCGCATGCCGTTGCCGCAGGCGCCGGATTCGGAGCCGTCATTGTTGTAGATGCGGATGAAGGCTTCGGTCCCGCCGAGCCGCGGCGGCTGCAGCACCATCAGCTGGTCGTAGGGCACGCGGGATGCAACCGCACGCGCCTCGTCCGGCGTCACGGCATGCTTCGCATCGCGCAGATCGAGCACGACGATCTCGTTGCCGATCCCGTTCATCTTGACGAAGCTGTGGTTGGCGAGCGCGCTCATCAAAATATCCAAATTGTGTCCGTCTTATATGGCCACAGGCGTGGCCTTGACCAGTCCGCAGGGGGACATGACGCATCTGTCATGGGACGCCACGCCGCCCGGCATGTTAGGAACCGGTCCATTCGCCGGCACGAACCGGGCAAACCAGCACGGCCACTGGAGAATAGTCGAATGAATCTCAGCACTTTCCGCCTCGTTCTGGCCGTGAGCTCGGTCGCGCTGGCGCTGGGCGGTCCGATCGCCCGGGCGCAGGCGCCGTCGGCCTCCCCGGCTCCGGCGGCCTCAGCCTCGCCCGCGCCGGCCCCGAGCGCGATCCCCGCGCCCACGGCGTCCCCCGCACCGGCCGCCTCGGCCAGTCCGGCGCCCACGACCAGCCCGACGCCGGCCGCCAGCGCCAGCCCTTCGCCCTCATCGTCGCCGGCTGCCGCGCAGGCGCCAGCCGCCACACCGCCGGCGGCGGCGCCCGCCCAGACGGCCGACGCCTTCGGCGACGAGATCAAGCTCGAGGCCAAGAAAGTCGTGCTCGTGAAGGGCACCGCCAATTGGGACAACGCTTTCGACACCCTGATCGACTCGTTCAAGGCGCTGTCGACCACCTTGGATAAGCAGGGCGTCAAGCCGGCCGGCAACGGCATGATCGTCTACACCTCGACCGACGACACCGGCTTCACCTTCTTCGCCGAGATCCCGGTCGAGCAGGAGCCGAAGACGCTCGGCAAGGGCATGAGCATCGGCCAGTCGCCTGAGGGCAGGGCGCTGAAGTTCGTGCATCGCGGCTCCTACGACAACATGGACAACACCTACGAGGCGATCACCAACCACCTCGACGAACGCCGGCTGGAAGCCAAGGACACCTTCATCGAGGAGTACCTGACCGATCCGTTGAAGACTGCCGAGGACAAGCTCGTCATCAACGTCTATGTGCCGCTGAAGTGAGCGCCATCATGATGAGACCGATCCTCGCGGCCGCGATCGCGGCCAGCACTGCAATGCCGGTCCTGGCGGAAGACATTGCCCGGCAGGACACGCCGGCGATCACCGTCAGCGGCGAGGCCAGCGTGTCGGCACCGCCGGATCTGGCGCAGATCGATGCTGGTGTGGCGTCGGACGCCAAGACCGCGCGCGAGGCCGCCGAGGCCAACAATGCCGCCATGGCGAAGGTGCTGCAGGCGCTCAAGGCGGCCGGGATTGCCGACAAGGATGTGCAGACCTCGCGGCTGTCGCTGCAGCCGCAATATCAGCAGAACCGGCCGAACCAGCCAGCCGTGACCGGCTATCGCGCCTCGAACCGCGTCACGATCAAGGTGCATGACGTCAGCAAGGTCGCCAGCGTGATCGACACGCTGGTCGGCGCCGGCGCCAATGATGTCGGCAACATCTATTTCACCGTGGCCGAGCCCTCGAAGCTGCTCGACCAGGCGCGCGAGAAGGCCGTCGCCGACGCCCGCCGCAAGGCCGAGATCTACGCCAAGGCCGCCGGCGTCACGCTCGGCCAGCCGCTCAACATCGCCGAGGATGGGGCGCCCGCGCCCGTGTTCCGCGCCAAAACGTTTGCCGCACCGATGGCCGCGGGCGCGCCGACGCCGGTGGCGCAGGGCGAGGAGACGCTGTCGGTGACGGTGAGCGTGACCTGGGCGATCAAGGCGGCGCAGTAAGGCGCGCTTGCTTGGGCTCGGCGCATTCGCAAGCGAATGTGAGCCGACGGCGATACTACAAGCTCGGTGTCGTCCCGGCCTTGAGCCGGGACCCATACGCCGCAGCGGATGTTATGGCGCGAGATGGAGCTGCCAGCCTTCGCAAAATTCCATTCGGTGGTTGTGGGTCCCGGCTCAAGGCCGGGACGACACCGTTGCTGTGGCGGCAGCTTGGCTAGATCTCCACCACCTGCCCCGGCTTGAGCACACCAAACCGCTCGCGTGGGATGCCGGCGGAATCGAGCGCGGCGTGCAGGGCGTGGACTGGCGCGTCGATGGCTTCGTCCGTCAGCTGAAACGTGCCGTGGTGATGCGCCAGCGCGGTCTCGGCGCCGCAATCCTGCAGCGCCTGCACGGCATCCTCGGGGTTCATGTGCTGGTCGCGCATGAACCAGCGCGGCTCGTAGGCGCCGATCGGCAGGATCGCGAGCCGCAGCGGCGCGTGCAGCTCGGCGACGCGGCGGAAGTGCTTGCCGGTGCCGTAGCCGGAATCGCAGACGATGTAGAGCTTGCCGCGCGGCGTCTCCAGCACGAAGCTTGCCCACAGCGCCTTGTTGCGATCGAAGACTCCGCGCGCCGACCAGTGCCGCGTCGGCACCAGCGTCACCGCGACCTCGTCGTTGAGCTGCACGCGATCGTGCCAGTCATAGGCTTCGGCGCGGATCTTGGCGTCGGCATCGGTCATCGTCAGATCGTTGCCGAGCGGCGTGACCACCCGCGGCGCGAACCGCGCCGTCAGCTTCGACAAGGTGCGGATATCGAGATGATCGTAGTGCCCATGCGACACCAGCACGACGTCGATGTGCGGCAGCGTCTCGAAGGCGATGCCGGGATCGTTGTGCCGGCGGGGACCGGCAAAGGAGAACGGCGACACCCGCTCCGACCAGACGGGGTCGATCAGGATGTTGAGCCCGCCGGTCTGGACCAGCCAGCTGGCATGGCCGATGAAGGACAGCCGCACCGTCTCGCCGTCGATCCGGTGCGGCGGGGTATCGGCGTGCGGGCTCGGCGCCCATGCCGGCCAGCGCGAGCGCTTGCCGTTGCGGTCGAACTGCCAGCGCAACACCTGGGCGAGGGATTTGGGCGGAACGCCGTCGGGATCGTAGAAGCGCTTGCCGTCGAAATGGTCGGTGACGGGGCCGGAATAGGTCCTGGAACGGCGCAGCAAGGGGGCCTCGCGAGGGAAGCTGACAAAGGAAAGCTGAACTGGCGCAAGAGGTAAGCCGCCCCACCGGGTCCGGCAACGGGACCCCGGGAAGCAAGTTTCCTTGACTTTTGCGGCTGCGGGGGGTTTAACCCGGCCGAATTTCGGAAAGTTTCATCTTTTCGAGCCACCGCCCGGCCCTGGAGGCCGGAGGTCACCGCCCGACAGCGCTGTGCGCCCTCGGGCGCAAACGTGTTTGGACTGACGGTTTCGGCACGGGCTGCCGCGACATTAAATGGTCGTCATGCCCCGCGCAGGCGGGGCATCCAGTACGCCGCGGCGGCTCGGATGGAGCCGCGCTGCCTCGGAGTACTGGATCACCCGCCTTCGCGGGTGATGACTGCGGAGAATTCAACTGCCTGCTCAGCGCAGGAAAGGACGAAGCAAGTGTTCGACAATCTGTCGGAAAGGCTTGGCGGCATTCTCGATCGGCTGACGGGGCGCGGTTCGCTCTCGGAAGCCGATGTCGACGCCGCGATGCGCGAGGTCCGCCGGGCGCTGCTCGAGGCCGACGTCGCGCTGGAGGTTGTCCGCAGCTTCACCGAGCGCGTGCGCGAGCAGGCGATCGGCGCCACCGTCGTCAAGTCGGTCACCCCCGGCCAGATGGTCGTGAAGATCGTCCATGACGAGCTGGTCAAGACGCTCGGCGACGACGGCCAGACCATCGACCTCAATGCCGTGCCGCCGGTGCCGATCATGATGGTCGGCCTGCAGGGCTCCGGCAAGACCACCACGACGGCCAAGCTCGCGCGCCGCATGGTTCAGCGCGACAAGCGCAAGGTGCTGATGGCCTCGCTCGATGTCTACCGTCCGGCCGCCATGGAGCAGCTCGCGGTGCTCGGCCGTGATCTGGACATTCCGACCCTGCCGATCGTCGCCGGCCAGATGCCGCCGCAGATCGCGCGCCGCGCCATCGAGGCTGCCAAGCTCGGCGGCTATGACGTCGTGCTGCTCGACACCGCTGGCCGTACCACGCTGGACGAGGACATGATGAAGGAGGCCGCCGAGATCAAGGCGGTCGCCAACCCGCACGAGGTGCTGCTGGTCGCGGACTCCCTGACCGGCCAGGACGCCGTCAACCTCGCCCGCTCGTTCGACCAGCGCGTCGGCCTCACCGGCATCGCGCTGACCCGGATCGACGGCGACGGCCGCGGCGGCGCGGCGCTTTCGATGCGCGCGGTCACCGGCAAGCCGATCAAGCTGCTCGGCACTGGCGAGAAGACCGACGCGCTGGAGGACTTCTATCCGTCGCGTATCGCCGGCCGCATCCTCGGCATGGGCGACATCGTCTCGCTGGTCGAGAAGGCCGCGGCGAACATCGACGCCGAGAAGGCCGCGCGTGCCGCCGAGAAGATGCGCAAGGGTCAGTTCGACCTCAACGACATGCGCGAGCAGCTGCTGCAGATGTCGCAGATGGGCGGCATCAGCGGTCTGATGGGCATGATGCCCGGCATCTCCAAGATGAAGAACCAGATCGCGGCCGCCGGGATCGACGACAAGATCCTCAAGCGCCAGGTCGCGATCATCGATTCGATGACGCGCGAGGAGCGCAAGCATCCCGACCTGCTCAAGGCGAGCCGCAAGAAGCGCATCGCCGCCGGCTCGGGCCAGAGCGTCGAGCACGTCAACAAGCTGCTCAAGATGCACCGGAACATGGCCGACGTGATGAAGGCCATGGGCTCCGGCAAGCGCGGCCCGCTCGCCGGCATCGCCCAGGCGATGGGTTTTGGCGGCGGTGGCGGCATGCCCTCGCCGGAGCAGCTCAAGGCGATGGCCGAGAAGATGCCGGGCGGCATGCCCGGCGGTCTGCCGAATTTGCCGAAGGATCTTCCCGCCGGCCTGCGTGGTGGCCTGCCGAATCTGCCGGGCCTCACCGGCCTCAGCGGCAAGCCAACGCTGCCGGGCCTTGGCCTCCCGCCGGGGAAGAAGAAATGAGGACGTTTCGTCCGTCTCTCACCACGTCATTCCGGGGCGCGCGAAGCGCGAGCCCGGAATCCATAACCACGATCGTGCGTATGGATTCCGGGCTCACCGCTTCGCGGTGCCCCGGAATGACGGCTTAGCTAACACCTCATCAGAAGACACTCAGGAGAACTTTCATGTCCGTCGTCATTCGTCTCGCCCGTGCCGGCACCAAGAAGCGCCCGGTCTATCACGTCGTCGTCGCCGACTCGCGCTTTCCCCGCGACGGCCGCTTCATCGAGCGCCTCGGCCACTTCAATCCGCTGATGCCGAAGGACAACGAGGCCCGCCTCAAGCTCGACATGGAGAAGGTGAAGGCCTGGCTCGCCAAGGGCGCGCAGCCGTCCGACCGCGTCGCCCGCTTCCTCGATGCCGCCGGCGTCAAGAAGCGCGAAGCCCGCCAGAACCCGATCAAGGCCGTGCCGCGCAAGGAGCGCAAGGCGCAGGCCGAAGCCGCCGCCAAGGGCTAGTCGTCCTTTGAAGATCGTGGCCTCATGCTTCGAGACGCACGGCTTCAGCCGTGCTCCTCAGCATGAGGATCTGGCTCCTCGTCCTGAGGAGCGCGCCCTTGCGCGCGTCTCGAAGGACGAGGCCTCCTGATGTCCAAGCTGATCTGCGTCGCCAGGATCGGCGCCGCGCACGGCGTGCGCGGCGAGGTTCGCTTGTGGACCTTCACCGAGGATCCGCTGGCCGTGCTGCACTATGGCCCGCTGACGACCAAGGACGGCAGCCGCTCGTTCGAAGTCGCAAAGGCGCGCGAGGCCAAGGATCATCTCGTCGCGAGCTTCAAAGGCGTCACCGATCGCAACGCCGCCGAGCGGCTCAACGGGCTCGAGCTGTACGTGCCGCGCGACCGCCTGCCCGAGACTGATGAAAATGAGTACTATCATGCCGACCTGATCGGCCTCGCCGCGGAAACCACCGCGGGCGCCCCGCTCGGACGCGTGCTCGCCATCCATAATTTCGGCGCCGGCGACATCATCGAGATCGCCCCGCCCTCCGGCAGCACCTTGATGCTGCCGTTCACAAATGCCGTGGTGCCGACGGTCGATCTTGCAGGCGGCCGGGTGATCGTCGAGCTGCCGAGCGAGATCGACGGTGAGGACGAAGCGGCGTCCGATGAGGACGAGGTGGCCGCCCCAAACTCAGCTCGTCATCCCCGCGAAAGCGGGGATTCATAGCCACCGCAGCTGATTGGCTTGCGCTGGACTAGCCGCGTGCCCCTTTCCACGATCAAGCGGTATGGATCCCGGATCGGCGCCGCGACGCGCTTTGCGCGTCACGGCTTGTCCGGGACGACACCGGTGGTGGGGCCGCGCGAGCGGCGGACGCAGCATTGATCTCGGGGCTCGATCTCGTCGCGCCGGTGCCGTAACAGAGCATCATGACCGCTTCGCTCCCTCCCACCGCGCCGTGGCGCACGACCGTGCTCACCCTGTTTCCCGAGATGTTCCCCGGGCCGCTCGGCGTCAGCTTGGCCGGCCGGGCGCTGGCCTCTGGCATCTGGGCGCTGGAGGCGCGCGACATCCGGGCTTCGGCGACCGACAAGCACCGCAGCGTCGACGACACGCCGGCTGGCGGCGGCCCCGGCATGGTGCTGCGCGCCGACGTACTGGCCGCCGCGATCGATGCGGCTGACGTTACGCCGGAGCGACCAAAGCTGCTGATGAGTCCGCGCGGTCGGCCATTGACCCAGGCCTTCGTCCGCGAGCTCGCCGACGGTCCGGGGCCGCTGATCGTCTGCGGCCGCTTCGAGGGCATCGACCAGCGCGTCATCGACGCCCGCGAGCTGATCGAGGTGTCGATCGGCGACTACGTGCTGTCGGGCGGCGAGATTGCGGCGCTGGTGCTGATCGATGCCTGTGTGCGGCTGCTGCCGGGCGTGATGGGCAAGCTCGAATCGGGGACCGACGAGAGCTTCTCCGACGGCCTACTTGAATACCCGCAATATACCCGCCCCCAATTGTTCGAGGGCCGTGCCATTCCGGATGTGCTGACGTCAGGGGATCACGCCAAGGTCGCCGCATGGCGCCATGCGCAATCCCAGGCTCTTACTGAGGCGCGCAGGCCGGATTTGTGGGCCGAATGGCAGGCGCGTCAGCCGCGGGAACAAAGCGGGACCAGCCAAAAAGCGCCAAAAAGCACGACAGACGGGTGACAAGCCTCGCGCTTTGCCTTATAGGAGCGCCCAATTCCGCAAGTGACGGCAGGAACAAGCGCAGCCCGCGTGACCCGGCTGGGCGCGCCGCCGATGGAGATTTACCCGTGAACCTGATTCAGCAGCTCGAAAAAGAGCAGTTCGACAAGCTGTCCGCCAACAAGACCATTCCGGAGTTCGGCCCGGGCGACACCGTGATCGTCAACGTGAAGGTGGTCGAAGGCGAGCGCACCCGCGTGCAGGCCTATGAAGGCGTGTGCATCGGCCGCTCCGGCGGCGGCATCAACGAGAGCTTCACCGTCCGCAAGATCTCCTACGGCGAGGGCGTGGAGCGCGTGTTCCCGATCCTCTCCCCGATGATCGACTCGATCAAGGTCGTGCGCCGCGGCAAGGTGCGTCGCGCCAAGCTGTATTACCTGCGCCAGCTGCGCGGCAAGTCGGCCCGCATCGTCGAGAAGCAGGACCGCCAGCAGACCGCGGTCAACGAGTAGTCGTTGCTTCGAATGGATTGACGAAAAGCGCGGGCTGGCCCCGCGCTTTTTTGTTTCGCCCCACCGTCATTCCGGGGCAGCCCCAAAGGGGCTGAACCCGGAATCTCGAGATGGGACGATCAGCTCGGGATTCCGGGTTCGATGCCGCGCATCGCCCCGGAATGACGGCGGTGAGATACGCGCACGCCTCACCGCGACAAACGCATCTCGCACTCCGTCCGGTGCGTGCTATATATCTCCCTGAAATGGTTCTAGATCGCACCAGCATGGCCTGCCGCCGCGTCGTCATCGACGATCATAGCCGGCTGCCCGGGCGGTTCTTCGGACGGTTCGCGACGTCAGCGACCTCCGAGCTTAGGCGCGCGCTGTAAGCCGCAGCGCCTTCTTCCTGATTGTTCGCGCGTGCCGGTCACGCGCTCAGTTTCAAACCTTCAATTCCCGGGAGCATTCGCTCATGTCGAAGCCGACCACCCTGTACGACAAGATCTGGAACGACCATCTGGTGCACGAAGCCGAGGACGGCACCTGCCTGCTCTACATCGACCGCCATCTGGTCCACGAGGTCACCTCGCCGCAGGCCTTCGAAGGCCTGCGCATGACCGGCCGCAAGGTGCACGCGCCGGAAAAGACGCTGGCCGTGGTCGATCACAACGTGCCGACCACCGACCGCTCCAAGCCGAACCCGGATCCGGAGAGCATCGAGCAGATCAAGACGCTGGCCGAGAACGCCAAGGACTTCGGCATCGAATATTACAACGAGTTCGACCGCCGCCAGGGCATCGTCCACGTGATCGGCCCGGAGCAGGGTTTTACGCTGCCCGGCACCACGATCGTCTGCGGTGACAGCCACACCTCGACTCACGGCGCGTTCGGCGCGCTGGCGCATGGCATCGGCACCTCCGAGGTAGAGCACGTGCTGGCGACGCAGACCTTGATCCAGAAGAAGGCGAAGAACATGCGCGTCACCGTCGACGGCAAGCTGCCGGACGGCGTGACGGGCAAGGACATCATCCTCGCCATCATCGGCGAGATCGGCACCGCCGGCGGCACCGGCTACGTGCTCGAATACGCCGGCGAGGCGATCCGCGCGCTGTCGATGGAAGGCCGCATGACCGTCTGCAACATGTCGATCGAGGGCGGCGCCCGCGCCGGCCTGGTCGCGCCGGACGAGAAGGCCTACGACTTCCTGCGCGGCCGTCCCAAGGCGCCGCAGGGCGCAGCCTGGGATGCGGCGATGCGCTACTGGGAAACGCTGCGCTCCGACGAGGGCGCGCATTTCGACCACGAGCTGCGCCTCGACGCCGCCAAGCTGCCGCCGATCGTGACCTGGGGCACCTCGCCCGAGGACGTGATCTCGATCACCGGCGTGGTGCCGGATCCGGACAAGATCACTGATGAGGCCAAGCGCATCTCCAAGCATCGCGCGCTGAAATACATGGGCCTGACCGCGGGCACGAAGATCACCGACATCAAGCTCGACCGGGTCTTCATCGGCTCCTGCACCAACGGCCGCATCGAGGATCTGCGCGCCGCCGCCAAGATCGCCGAGGGCAAGACCGTGTCGGGCCACGTCAACGCGATGGTCGTGCCGGGCTCGGGCATCGTGAAGGAGCAGGCCGAGGCGGAGGGTCTGGACAAGATCTTCATCAAGGCCGGCTTCGAATGGCGCGAGCCGGGCTGCTCGATGTGCCTCGCCATGAACCCGGACAAGCTGGCGCCGGAAGAGCGCTGCGCCTCGACCTCGAACCGCAACTTCGAGGGCCGCCAGGGCTTCAAGGGCCGCACCCATCTGGTGTCGCCCGCGATGGCCGCGGCCGCCGCGATCGCCGGCCACTTCGTCGACGTGCGCGACTGGCGCTGATCCGTCCCCTCGTTGGTGTATGCGGCCATCCTGCACCAACCAATCTCCGAACAAGCGCGACGGTTTCGAAAGAAGCCGCCGCGTTGTTCATTTTGACTCAACGTCGAAATAGCTCCGCAAGGGCTTCTTAAATGTCCTCACGCACAATCCTACCGTCGGACGCACCGCGTCTGCAGGGACGTGCCGAGGGAGCTTGACATGGCCAATAAGCCGGAATACGTCGACCTCATCCGCGACGCAACGCGCCAGCGCCGCAAGACTCCGCCCGCCAAGATCATCGCCAAGCCCGAAGCACCAAAGGACGAGCGACGGCTGTCGAATTGGCCTCCGGGCCGCTTCGCCAGATGGCGCCTGGAAACGTTGGTGCCGTGGAAATTGTCGGTGAAGAACTGGCAGCTCAAGGACTGGCTCTAACCGCAACGTAGAAGCCGCTGCCCAAAACGAGAGAAGGACGCCGGTGGGCGTCCTTCGATGTCTCCGTCAGGCGCTCGGTTCGTCAGTAGTAGCGCCAGTGATGCCGGTGGTGACGATGATGCCACCGGTGATGCGGGCGCCAGTGATGACGGTTCCAGTGCCTGTGGTGGCAGATGCGGCGCGGGCCGTAATAGGTGTAGACGATACGGCAGCGGCGATAGGGATAGTAATAGGCCGTCGTGTAGGTCGGAGTGTAGTAGCTGCGATAGCCGTAGAAGTGCCGGCGGTGATGGTGGAAGTACGGCCGATAGCCGTAGTGCGGGCGATGATGATAGCCGCCGCCGTAGAACACCGGTCGCGGGCCTCCGCCGTGAAACGCCGGGCCGCCACCGTGGAACACGGGACGTGGACCGCCCCCGAACGCGTGACCACCTCCGCCATGGAACGCCGGAGCGCCGCCGCCTCTGAACATGGCGCCGCCACCGTGGAAGGCCGGTCCACCGCCGCCGCCGTGAAAGGCCGGGCCTGCGCGGAAGCCGCCACCGCCGCCACCATGGAAGCCGCCACCTCCACCGCCATGGAAGCCGCCGCCATGATGTCCGCCACCGCCGCCATGACCACCGGGGCCGGGGCCACGCACCTGAACGGTCAGAGCGTCAGACGGCGCCTGTGTCGCAGGTCCGGCGCCTGGCGCTATTGGAGACATGGCTGACGCGGGACGACCGGACGCACCCGCCAAGACAAACAACGCTGCCGCCGCAAGACTGAGGCGACGAGCAAGACCAGCGCGCTGGTCCTTCATCCTCATCATGGTCCCTTCTCCCTGAATGCTGTGTGCAACGATGGACCCGTGCAGCGCCGATGCTGGTCGTCCGATCGGTGGATTGGCGCACCCCCGACATGAACGTAGAGATAGCGACGTGAATGCGGCATGAATGATGCACGCAGCGCGCGCATCTGCGGCGTGGCGTCGCGGCAAAGGAGATGACGGATGAGCGTCGACGTGATCTCGCCGCCGAGGATGATCGAACGCGCCAGCGACGTTGGCTGATCAGGCTCGCTTCGACGCCTTTCGGAAGCGTTCCGTCACGCGACCTTGCCGCGCCGCGAACGACATGTGTGTCGCAGCTTGTGCTTCTAGTCGAAGAATGGAGTGACCAGAATGAACGCCCCCGGCCGATAGGCCGGTGCGTAGTCCGTCGGACGGCCGTGATATCGAGGCGTGACCGTTGCTGCCTTGGCAGATCTCCGCGCACCGAATTGCGGTTCCGCGAGGACATGCGCAGCGATCGTCCGGCGGCCCGATGGCCATCCGTCGCTGGCCGCTGCGACGGGAGACGTTGCCGCTGAGCTTGCGAGCAGAATCGCCGCCGTGACGATGCCGATCCTGAACCAAGCCTTGTTGATCGGGACCTTTTTGGTCGACACGTTCTTGGTCGACGACGGTGTCCCGATCGACGCGTTGGTGACTGACGCTGTCATGGCACCCCCTTGGCACCCTCTTGCCAGCCCCCTGTCAGCAGACAGGCCCGCATCGCGGGCCTGCTGACTTCTATCATCCCATCGATCCTGCGGGGAAGCGCAGTTCACCAGCGGCCGTGGTGGTGGCGGCGACCGTAATGGTGGCCACGCCAATGGTGGCGCGGATAGTAGTGATAGCGGGGATAGTAGTGACGCCGGGGATGCCAATGGCGCCGGCCATGCCAGTGTGCCTGAGTCGTCTCCTGCGCCGTGCCCTGCTGCACTGCCGTCGCGGCGCCCGGATTGATCAGCGACAGCGCCTCTGCGCGGTGCGCAGGCGCGGCGAACGCCAGCACGGCGCCAACCGCCGCGATGCCCAACAGCTTCATCACAGTCATGAACTTCTCCTTCGATCGCCTGACATCACGTCGGGCACCGAGCTCCGCCTACTCATGACGGTCGCCGCGGCACGACGCAGATCAGTCTCGAACGAGCGACGTGAATGGGACATGAAGACCTGCGCCGGAGCAGAATGCCGAAACGCCGCGCGCGGTTCCGCCGCACCGCGCGACATATCGGCACTGTGTCGGCGTCGTCACGCTGGAACTGGCGAGGCCACTCGCGCGAGCCGGTGCACGAAGCGACGCCTCACCCACGCCGCCAGACGCAGCTCATTTGCGGGACGATCACGGTGCCGCTGGGCCGGCGCTCCTGCACATAGGTCGCGTCACAAACCCGCACCGCGTTCGGCCCCGGATTGTACCGCGGCACCACGTCGGGCTGCCAATGGCCCTCGTCACGCGGATAGATGGGAATGCGGCGCGACCGTCGCTGCGCAGAGAGATCGGTCACCTGATCGCTCCGAGTCGCCTGGACCTGCGCGCCGGCCGCCTGCCCGGCCTGCGCTCCGGCCGAAATCGAGATCACGACCGCCGCGGCCAGCGCCGTGCCGGCCAGCATCATCGACATCTGTCTCATGCGTCCCCCAAACCCAAATCGCGCCGCGACGGTGCGCCGTTTTCACCCCTCGCGTCAACGGCTGCCGCCGCACATGTCATAGAACCAAGGTGCAAGATGATCAAAGCCGGGCTAGAAGGCGGCAATGTGGACAGATCTGAAAGCCCCCTCGCTCGCCGACATGGAAGCCATGGCACATGAGGTGTTCGAGCGGCTGCCCGCGCATTTCCGCAGGATGTGCGAGGGCGTCATCATCCGGATCGACGACTTCCCCACGGAGGAGGTGCTCGACGAGATGGACGCCGAGAGCGAGTTCGACCTGCTCGGCCTGTTCCAGGGCACCGGGCTGCCGTTCCGCAGCAATGACGACCTGCCGCGCCTGCCCAACATGATCTGGCTCTACCGCCGGCCGATCCTCGACTACTGGGCCGAGCACGACGAGAGCCTCGGCCACATCGTCCGCCACGTGCTGATTCACGAGATCGGCCACCATTTCGGAATGTCCGACGACGACATGGAAGCCATCGAGGCGGCCGCCGACTGAGCCGCCGGACTGGGCGTCCCGGGGATTTTGACTTTATCCGCCCGGCCAATCGGGCTAAACAGCGGCCTGCTTGAATTCTCGAAGGTGCTCCCCGATGGACAAGTTCACCACGCTGGAAGGCGTCGCCGCGCCGCTGAAGATCATCAATGTCGACACCGACATGATCATCCCCAAGCAGTACCTGAAGACCATCAAGCGCACCGGCCTCGGCAAGGGCCTGTTCTCGGAGCAGCGCTACAAGGACGACGGCAGCGAGAATCCGGATTTCGTGCTCAACCAGCCGGCCTACCGCAATTCCAAGATCCTGGTCGCCGGCGACAATTTCGGCTGCGGTTCGAGCCGCGAGCACGCCCCCTGGGCGCTGCTCGACTTCGGCATCCGCTGCGTGATCTCGACCTCGTTCGGCGACATTTTCTACAATAACTGCTTCAAGAACGGCATTCTTCCGATCCGCGTGTCCCAAGCCGATCTCGACAAGCTGTTCGACGACGCCGAGCGCGGCGCCAACGCGACCTTGACGGTCGACCTCGCCGCCCAGGAAATCCGCGGTCCCGACGGCGGCACGGTCAAGTTCGAGATCGACCCGTTCCGCAAGCACTGCCTGCTCAACGGGCTCGACGACATCGGCCTGACGCTGGAGAAGAAGGCCTCGATCGACAGCTACGAGGCAAAGCTCGCCGAGCGCGCCTGGGCCTGATCCCGCGCTCAACGCCAGAGTTCGCGGGCCCCGGACCAGGCGTCCGGGGCCTTGTTTCGAGTCCCCCGCCCAGCACAGGTCTGCCATTGACGCGCGTCTTGCCCGAGGTCGTGACGTTCTGGCGCGGACCGCTCGACCGGCTGCGGCAGACCTGCCTGCGTTCGCAACTCGCGGCCGGCCACAAGGTCACGGTCTACAGCTTCGATCCCCTGCACGGATTGCCCGACGGCGTCGGCAATGCCGAGGCCGAGGCGATCCTGCCTTATGCGTTCTCCGAACGTCTGAGGCCGCCGCAACCGGATGGCAGCTGGCGCGACTGGACCACCTTGCAGTTCAGTGACTTCTTCCGCATGCGGCTGATGGCGCAGCGCGCCGGCCTGTGGCTCGACGCCGACGTCCTGCTGCTGCGGCCGGTCGAGATCGATCCCGCACGGCCCACTTTCGCCTGGGAGCGGCCGCGGCAGCTCGGCAATTCCGTGCTGTATTTGCCGCCGGACGACCCGATCGTCGGCGAATTCACCGCGCTGATGGCGCAGCAGGTGCTGACGCCGAACTGGCTCTCGCTCCGCCACCAGATCACCTTCGCGCTCCGCCGTCTGCGCGGCCACTCCGACCGGCTGTCCGACATCCGCGTCGCCATCTTCGGCCCGGCCGCGCTGACGGCGCTGGCCCGCCGTCACGGCTCGCTGCGCCATGCGCTGCCGAAGCGCAGCTTCTATGCCGTGCATGCCGAGCCCAAGGCGTTCTTCGACCCGTCGGATTTCTCCGGTTTGATCAGCGATCCCGGCATCATCGGCCTGCACATCTCGCCCAAGGGCCGCGGCGGCGAGGCGCCCATTCCGGGCAGTCTCTATGCCTGGGCGACGGAACGGTTCGGCACCTGACGGTCTGCGGCCGTGGCAGGGCTGTTCCGCAGCTTGATCTAACGCAACGTCCACGCGGCCACCCGGTGATTGATTGCGGGCAATCATCGGAGACGAGCCATGCCTGCCCAAGCCAAGCCCTATCCCCGCGTTCAATTCCTGATCGACACGTTCGCGCAATGGCTGCGGCACCGTCGCGAGCTCAGCGAGCTGCGGCAGCTCGACCGCGACGATTTCGAGCGCATCGCGATGGACCTGCAGGTCACGCCTTCGGATCTCGACGAGCTGGTCCGCCACGGCGAGCACGCCGCCGATGAGCTGCCCTTGATGCTGAAGGCGCTCGGCATCGACGAGGCCGCGCTGGGGCGTGCCGAGCCGCTGGTGTTGCGCGACATGGAGCGGGTCTGCGCCATGTGCAAGGACAAGCCGCGCTGCCACCGCGATCTCGCGGCGGGCACCAGCGGCGCGCACTACGAGGAGTACTGCCTCAACGCGCCGACCATCGACCGCCTGGGTGCCGGCGCGGTCAAGCACTGATCGCCTCCTCCCCATCCTACGTCAGCGGAGCGACGCGATGAGCCTGCCGAATCTGCACCGCAACACCTGGCTCCACATCGGCGCCGCGCTGCTGCTCGCGCTCGTCGCGATGCTGCTGATCCGGCTGCACTATGCCAACGGCGCCACGCCGGCCGCGGACAGCGTGCAGGCGGGTCGCAGGCTGGCCGAGGCCTGGTGCAGCCCCTGCCACGCCATCGACGCGAACGGCGCGCGCAACCAGACCACCACGGCGCCGGATTTCGTCGCCGTCGCCAACATGCCCTCGACCACCGAGCTGGCGCTCAAGGTCTTCCTGCAGAGCAGCCACCCGACGATGCCCAACGTCATCCTGACGGCCGAGCAGCGCGGCGACCTCGTCAACTACATCCTCAGCCTCAAGCGCAGCTGACGATCACTTCACTTCCCCGCCGCCGCGATGGCGTCCGCAATCGCGATCGTCCGCCGGGCCATCTCGGCGTGCAGCCGCTCGACCATGCGGCCGTCGATCTGGATCGCGCCGCGCGAGGCATTCTCGGGCAACTCGAACGCGGCGAGGATCTTGCGGGCCTCGGCGACCTCGGCCGCCGGCGGCGTGAAGATCGCGTTGCAGGCGTCGATCTGTCCCGGGTGGATCAGTGTCTTGCCGTCAAAGCCGAGATCGCGGGCCTGGATGCATTCCTGCGAGAAGCCATCGGCATTGGCGAAATCGCTGTAGGGACCATCGAGAATTTCCAGCCCGTGCGCGCGCGTCGCCAGGATGCAATGGCTGATCATCGGCAGCATCGTCGCGCGGCCCGGCAGCATCCGGATACGCGTCTCGCGCGAAATGTCGTTCGGTCCGAACACGAAGCCGGCAAGCCGTGAGCCTTCCTCATGCACGGTGGCCGCGAGGCGGTCCGCATCGAGCACGGCGCGCGCGGTCTCGATCATCGCCCACACTTTCAGCGCCGGATCGGCGCCGACCTCGGCAAGGCGGCTGGTCACCATGCGCAGATCCTCGACGGTCGAGACTTTGGGAACCAGGATGCCGTCGGTCGCGGTCTGGCCGGCCATCGCGACGTCGTCGCTCCACCAAGACGTGTCCAGGCTGTTGATACGAATGAGGAGCTCGCGCTTGCCGTAGCCATCGGCGGCCACCGCCTTGGCGATCTGCTCGCGCGCCGCAGCCTTGGCGTCCGGCGCCACCGAATCCTCGAGATCGAGGATCAGGCCGTCGGCAGGCAGGTTCCGCCCCTTCTCGAGCGCCCGCGCATTGGAGCCGGGCATGAACAGGAGGCTGCGGCGCGGGCGGATCATGTCGGCGTTTCCCTTGGTTTATGGTGGCGGCCCGCGATACCATTTCGCCCGCCGGGCCGAAAGGCTTGTTCCCGCTGGCCGCATGTGTTTAGGCAAGGCCCATGATCTCGTTTCCGCAACGTCTGCTCGAAGGCTATCGCGCCTTCACCACCCAGCGCCTCCCCACCGAACAGAGCCGCTATCTGGAGCTGTCCGAGCGCGGCCAGTCGCCCGAAGTCATGGTGATCGGCTGCTGCGATTCCCGCGTCTCGCCCGAGGTGATCTTCGACGTCGGGCCGGGCGAACTGTTCGTGCTTCGGAACATCGCCAATCTGGTGCCGATCTATCAGCCCGACGCCAACGCCCACGGCGTGTCGGCGGCGCTGGAATATGCGGTCACGGTGCTGAAGGTGAAGCACATCGTGATCCTCGGCCATGCCCAGTGCGGCGGCATCCGCGCCTTCGTCGACAAGGCGGCGCCGTTGTCGCCGGGCGATTTCATCGGCCGCTGGATGTCGATGTTCATCAAGCCCGGCGAGGTCGTCGAGCAGCGCGACCATGAAAGCTTTCAGGACTTCGTCACCCGGATCGAGAAGGCCGCGGTGTTCCGCAGCCTCGAGAACCTCATGACCTTCCCGTTCGTGCGCAGCCGGGTCGAGGCGGGCGACCTGCAACTGCACGGCGCCTATTTCGGGGTGTCCGAGGGCTCGCTGTTCGTGCTCGACAAGGCGAGCAAGGAATTCAAGAGCGCACGCGCTGGCGAGTAGCGAATAGGGAGTAGCGAGTAGTTCGACTACCCCATTCGCCATTGGCTACTCGCGATTCGCCCCTCGTCAATGTCCGCCCGACCACCGGTCGGACAGCGCCAGCATCACCGTCGACACCACGAAGGTCATGTGCACGCCGACCAGCCAGCCGAGCTTGACCGAGTCGTAGCCGGCGTCGAGATTCATGAAGGCCTTCAGCAACTGAATGGCCGAAATCGCGACGATCGAGGCCAGCAGCTTCTGCTTCAGCCCGGCGAAGTCGACCTTGGTCATCCATTCCGGCCAGTCCGGATGGCCGCCGGGATCGATGCGCGAGACGAAATTCTCGTAGCCCGAGAACACCACGATCAGCACGAGATTGCCGGTGAGGCAGACGTCGATCAGGCTGAGCACGCCGAGGATGATGTCGCTCTCCTTGGCGGTGGGGAGATGCACGACGCTCTCCCACAGCAGCAGCACGAACTTGAACAGCAGCACCACGAGGCTGACGACGAGGCCGACATAGAACGGCGCCATCAGCCAGCGGCTCTTGAACAGGAAGCCCTCGAGCCCGCGCTCGAGCGGACCCGGCGCGTGCTTGGCCGGCACGGGTACTTGCCCCGCCGCCGGCTCGGTCTTGCTGCTCTCAGCCAATTTCGACCCCACCCAGAAACCGCTCGGTCGTCCCACCAGGACTGTCCCGGCGAATGACCCTTCTGATTAGTTACGCCGTCATGCCCGGGCTTGTCCCGGGCATCCACGTCGTCCTCAGTATGCCGAACGACGTGGATGGCCGGGACAAGCCCGGCCATGACGACTTAGAGACAGACGATCCCCAAACTTCCATTGTCATATGCGACGGCCATGATGCTTACCCGGGCGACGGCGCACCGTGCGTCTCTCAGGCCGCCTTCTTCTTGGCGGTGATCAGTTTGCGGTTGATCAGCACTTCGGCGATCTGGATCGCGTTCAGCGCGGCGCCCTTGCGCAAATTGTCGGACACGCACCAGAAGGCGAGGCCGTTCTCGACGGTGCCATCCTCGCGGATGCGGCTGATGTAGGTGGCGTCCTCGCCGGCGGCCTCGTAGGGCGTCACGTAGCCGCCCGGCTCGTGCTTGTCGATCACGAGACAGCCCGGCGCGTTGCGCAGGATGTTGCGCGCCTCGTCAGCGGTGATCGGATTCTCGAACTCGACATTGACCGCCTCGGAGTGGCCGACGAACACCGGCACGCGCACGCAGGTCGCGGTCAGCTTGATCTTCGGATCGAGGATCTTCTTGGTCTCCGCCATCATCTTCCACTCTTCCTTGGTGAAGCCGTCTTCCATGAAGACGTCGATCTGCGGAATGACGTTGAAGGCGATGCGCTTGGGGAACTTGTTGTTGACGAGTTCGTCGTTGGTGTAGACGGCCTTGGTCTGCGAGAACAATTCGTCCATCGCATCCTTGCCGGCGCCGGACACCGACTGATAGGTCGAGACCACGACGCGCTTGATCGTGGCCTTGTCGTGCAGCGGCTTCAGCGCGACCACGAGCTGCGCAGTCGAGCAGTTCGGGTTGGCGATGATGTTCTTCTTGTTGAAGCCCGCGGCCGCGTCGGCATTCACCTCCGGCACGATCAGCGGCACGTCCGGGTCCATGCGCCAGGCCGAGGAATTGTCGATCACGACACACCCGGCGGCGCCGATCTTCGGCGACCATTCCTTCGAGACCGAGCCGCCCGCGGACATCAGGCAGATGTCGACATCGGCAAAATCGTAGTGCTCGAGCGCTTTGACCTTCAGGGTGCGGTCGCCATACGACACCTCGACACCGACGCTGCGGCGTGACGCCAGCGCCACGACCTCGTCCACGGGGAATTGGCGCTCATCGAGAATATTGAGCATTTCCCGTCCGACATTGCCGGTCGCGCCGACCACTGCGACTTTGTAACCCATCGTTCACTCTCCGAAGAAATTTGGCCGATCGCGCGTACAAGCGGAAACGGAAGCGGCAGCGCTTCTATGCGAGAAACGTCCCTGACACAACGTTACCACGACGTATCGCATTCGATGCATCCCGATTCGGCCAGAACAGCCGCGACGCCCCGCAATCCTCGCATCTCGCCGGCGCTCAAGGCCGTGGCGGACGAGGTCTGCGGCACCTTTGCGCGCCTGTTTGCCTATGTGGGAGCGCTGGCGTTGATCGCCATGCTCGGCGTCGCCGCCTGGAACCGGCTCGACGCCGGCGACGACACGCCGTCGTCCAGGGCAGGCTGGATGCTTGCCGACGGCGCGGTGCCGGCGTTTTCGCTGCGCCTCACCGACCAGCCCGACAGATCCGCAACCTACACCATGCTGGCCCACCCCGCCGGCGGCCGCAAGGACGTGCTGCGCTGGGGCGAGCCGGCGGACCGGTCGGCGGCCGAGATCGAGATTTACCGGATCGGACCGGAGCGCGACGGCATGCGCAACCCGATCGGCGATCTGGCGGCGCGCATGGGGCGTCCTGCGCCCGAGCTCGAGGCGGCCGGCATCATCGACAGCCGGTTTGGCCCGATCAGCCTGTTGCGTCAGGCCGGCGCTCCGGACGGCCCGGGCGCCTGCCTGGGCTTTCTGAAGACGATCGCCGTGCCGGCGCTGCGAATCTCCGGCTGGTCCTGCCAGGGCGTCGCCCTGCAGACCCGGCGCGCCGCCGTCGGCTGCATGCTCAACCGCCTGACCCTGCTGTCGCCGTCCGGCCATGATGCCGCCCTGACCGAGCTGTTCGCCCAGGCCGAGCCGCGGCGCGCCGATTGCGACGCGACGGGGGTGGCCAAGACGCTCAACGACTGGATCACGGCCCTCGACAATCCCCGGCTGCGCGGCACCTTCTGAGCGGCGATTTGCGTCCGCATGTTGCCGGCGACTGCGAGGCCACGATCGGACATCATCCGCCCCCGGCAAGTGACGGATTTTGATGCAACTTTCCCGCCACAGCCGGAATTTATCTTCGGCGACGTCGCGGGAATGACCTTGTGATGCCACAGCCGACCCAGATATTGTGCGGGCCAAATCATGCGCATGGCGAGCGCCCGCCCCGTTTGGCGCCAGGAAGAGGACGTGATGATTGAATTTTCTTCTGCGACCCGGGTCATGACCTTGGCGGTGATCGCCGCGACCGGTCTTGCCATCACGACTCTTGCCGTCACCTCCGCCGATGCCGCCCCCGCCAAGCGTCGCTCGACGGTGGTCTACTCCAACGGACCGAACTATTCCTACCAGTCCGGCCCGCGCACCCGCATCTATGTGAGCAAGCGCTCCTGGCTGGACGGCGGCACCGAGGTGCTGCCGGGCGACCGCAAGTTCAGCGACTACGCCTTCCCGCCCGCGGTTGGCTATCCGTCCTTTGCCCGCGAGAACCTGAACCGCCCGATCGACCGCCAGCCGCTGATGGCGCCGTCCGATCTCGGCGGCTACCCGACCCGGATTCCGATCCCCTACTGAGGGCTGTGGCGTCATTCGAACACCCAATCCGATGATTTAAGGCCGGGCTCCGCCCGGCTTTTTCGTTTGTGAGCAGGCCATCGACATCGCTCTTGCCTCCCGGCATTGCGAGGAACGCAGCGACGCAATCCAGACGGCCTCCGCTGTGGGAAGTCTGGATTGCGTCGCTTCGCTCGCAATGACGCCGACATGCAATCTCGTTCTCGCGGCGCTCTGGCGTCCGAGTGATCCGGTACATTCGCCCTCATCGGAAGCGAGGGCGCAGGGAAGGCCGAGCCTCGGCTGAGGCCCGTGGCCCCCGTGCGGAAAGAATGCACGGGGCAGGAACCACAGGTACAGCCGGCACGACCCGGCCTTCCCTGCGCGATGGTTTTCACGCTTACTCTGCGCTCTCCCCGGTGTCCGGCCTGTAGCCACCGTCGTCTTCGGGATCATCGCCCTTCCGACTTGGCGCCAGCATCGGGGCGCCAGGACCACGCAGCTTCACGTCCGCAAGAGCCTCGTTCGTCCGCACGCCGTTGAAGGACGTGCTGCGAGCCCTCGCGGCCACCGCATCCCCGCCTCACGCCTCGTGACGATCGCGAAACGCCCCTTGCCGGCGAAGCGGGATGAGGGGAGAAAAACATGAATTCTGGAAAAGCGAAAGTGGAATTTTCGGCCTGCGATGGATGGAAGCGGCGGTCGCATTGAATGGGCGAATGAAATTAGTTTCTTGACGCCGCCGATTTCGGACGATGCAGGGCATGGTGAGGTCGCGCGGTCGAGGCACATCGCGCCGATGCGCGGTGCTGAGTCGCCCGTCGGGCAGTCCCGGGTGGCACGCGCGACGCCTAGGACTCGCCTTCGCCGCGGATCCCTCTCAGGTCTGCGGCGGCCTGGGAGGACGGCGCGGCCGTCTCACCTCCCCTCCCGCTGCTCGCAATCGCGATCGGGAGCGTGGGGCAGGGCGATTGCATAAGATGATCCAAGCCTGAGTTTGGCTCCCTCCACACGGTCATGGCCGGGCTGCGTCCCGGCCATCCACGTCGTTCGGCATTCTGGGAAGGACGTGGATGCCCGGGACGCAGCCCGGGCATGACGACGTGGAGACAGACTCGCGAAAAACTCAGACAGCCCCCAGAGCGTGGGGAGTGGCGACGCAGCCCTTGCTCGGAAGACGATCGAACCAAAGAAGGCGAACTGCAGATGTCGACCCGGCCTCGCCTTGCGAGGCCGGGCAACGACCTACGCCGTGAGCTTCTCCAGCTCCTTGATGATCGCCTCGCCCATCTGTGTGGTCGACGCCGGGGTCGAGCCCTCGGCCTTGATGTCGGCGGTGCGCAGGCCCGAGGCGAGCACGGCGGCGATCGCGGCGTCGAGCTTGTCGGCGAGCGCGCCCATGTCGAAGGAGTAGCGCAGCGCCATGCCGAACGAGGTCAGCATCGCGATCGGATTCGCCAGGCCCTTGCCGGCGATGTCGGGCGCCGAGCCGTGCACCGGCTCGTACAGCGCCCGGCGCTTGTGCGTCTTGGCGTCGACCTCGCCGAGCGAGGCTGACGGCAGCATGCCGAGCGACCCCGTCAGCATCGCGGCGATGTCGGACAGCATGTCGCCGAACAGATTGTCGGTGACGATGACGTCGAACATCTTCGGATACTTCACGAGGTTCATGCCGCCGGAATCGGCGAGCTGGTGCTCGAGCGTGACGTCCTTGTACTCGCGCGCGTGGACCGCCGTGACGACCTCGTTCCAGAGCACGCCCGACTTCATGACGTTGCGCTTCTCCATCGACGTCACCTTGTTCTTGCGCTTGCGCGCGAGGTCGAAGGCGACGCGGGCGATGCGCTCGATCTCATAGGTGTCGTAGACCTGGGTATCGACGGCGCGCTTCTGGCCGTTGCCGAGATCCGTGATGGTCTTCGGCTCGCCGAAATACACGCCGCCGGTGAGCTCGCGCACGATCATGATGTCGAGCCCCTCGACGATCTCGCGCTTCAGGCTGGAGGCATCGGCCAGCGCCGGATAGCACACCGCGGGACGCAGATTCGCGAACAGGCCGAGATCCTTGCGCAGGCGCAACAGGCCGGCCTCGGGGCGCACCTCATAGGGAACGCCGTCCCACTTCGGACCACCGACGGCGCCGAAGATGATGGCGTCGGCCGCCTTGGCCTTGTCCATGTCGGCTTCCGAGATCGACGCGCCATGCGCGTCGTATGCGGCGCCGCCGACCAGGCCCTCTTCGGTCTCGAACGAAGCAAGTCCCTTGCCGTTGAGCCAGCCGATGAGACGCTTCACCTCGGCCATCACTTCGGGGCCGATGCCGTCGCCGGGCAGCAGCAGGAGCTTCTGGGTCGCCATGGTCGTTATCCTTGCGTGGGTCGTTGTCATGACCGGTCTCGTCCGGCCATCCGCGCCTGTGCTCTGGCGAGCGGACAGGACGAGGATGCCCGGTGCAAGTCCGGGCTGACGAAGAGCGGCTTTAAAATCCGCGCGGAGTGCTAAAGCGCTCCTGCGCCCTTGGCAAGCCACCATTGCCGCAGCACGTCTTCTGTACCGGCAGACCGGGCTGTAATGTGCTCGAAATCCGCGGCCGGACAGCATGAATGGCCCGACCTTCGTGGCGCCGGAGCATTTCTTGCCGATCCCCCCATCCGCCCCGCTTCCGGCCCGTCCGGCGCTGACCAATCTCATACTGTCGCTCGGGCCCATCATCGGTCTCGGCATCGGCCGCTTCGCCTATGCGCTGGTGCTGCCGGACATGCGGGACAGCCTGCACTGGTCATATTCGGCGGCGGGCTTCATGAACACGGTCAATGCCGCCGGCTATCTGATCGGCGCCCTGATCGCGGCGCCGCTAGCCAGACGCTTCGGCGGGCTGGCGGCTGTGCGCGGGGGAACGCTGGCTGCGCTGGCCTCGCTCGTGGTGTGCGCCATGACCGGCGACTTCACAGCCCTCAGTCTGGCCCGGCTGGTGACGGGGATCGGCGCCGGCGTGGCCCTCGTCGCCGGCGGTGCCGTGGCGGCGCGGGTCGCCTTGGCGCGGCCGGCGCAGGCCAGCTTCGTGCTCAGCCTGTTCTATGCCGGTCCGCCGCTTGGCATCGTCATCTCCGGCCTGATCGCGCCGTTCGTGCTGCAGGCGTTCGGGCCGGGCTCCTGGTGGATCGTGTGGGCGGTGCTCGCAGGCGTCGGCGCGGCGCTGATCGTGCCGCTGCTGCTGATGCCGATCCCGGCGAACGCGACGGCGACGGAGAGCCGCGCGGATCGCGTGTCGCTGCGGCCGATGACGATCTATCTGTTCGCCTACTTCCTCTACGGTGCCGGCTACATCGCCTATCTCACCTTCATGATCGCCTATGTCCGCGATCTCGGCGGCGGCGCCGCCGCGCAATCCGGGTTCTGGTGCCTGATCGGACTCGCCGGATTCACCACGCCCTGGGTGTGGCGCCGCGTGCTGGCGCTCGACCGCGGCGGCTGGCCGACCGCGCTGATCCTTACGATCAACGCCATTGGCGCCGGCCTGCCCGCGCTCAGCCATACGCCGGTCATGCTGACGCTGTCTGCTGCGGTGTTCGGCATCGCGTTCTCGACGGTCACGACGGCGACGACCGCGTTCGTCCGCTTCAACCTGCCGCAAGCCGCCTGGCCGCGCGCGATCGCCGCGCTGACCATTTCATTCGGCGTCGGCCAGACCTTGGGCCCGTTCGCCGTCGGCGCGATCACGGATGCGATGGGCAGTCTGACCTATGCGCTGAACGTCTCGGCCGCGCTGCTGCTGCTCGGCGCCGTGATGGCGGCCTTCCAACACAAGCTGAAGGCCACGGAGCGCTGAAAGCCACAGACCGCGCCTAACACACGGTGTCGTCCCGGGCTTGACCCGGGATCCATGCGCCGCGGCGGATGTGATGAGCCAAATGCCAATGAGCCGCCTGCCTCGAACCACTCCCTGTGGGTATGGGTCCCGGCTCAAGGCCGGGACGACAGTGGAGGGTGTGGCGGCGATCCGGGGCTTCATCAGCTCTCGCGCTCAACTCCCGCTGAACGAATTGTACCCCTGGTCCTCCCAATAGCCGCCCTTGTAGTCGTTAGTGACTTCCATCGCGACGACGTATTTCGGGTTCTTGAAGCCGAGCTTGGTGGGGACGCGGATCTTCATCGGGTAGCCGTAGGCGCGCGGCAGGATCTGGTCCGCGAACTTGAAGGTCATCTGGGTCTGCGGATGCAGCGCGGTGCGCATGTCCAGCGGCGAATTGTAGCCCTGGGAGTCGGCGCAGTTGAACCAGACGTATTTGGCACGGGTGTCGGCGCCGATCAGCTTGAGGAAGTCGCGCAGCGGCGTGCCGGTCCAGGAGCCGATCGCGCTCCAGCCCTCGACGCAGATATGGCGCGTGATCTGCGTCACCTGCGGCAGCGCGTGCAGCTCGTCGAGCGTCCAAGACTTCTTGTTGTCGACGAGGCCGCGGACCTCGAGCTTCCAGTCGGCGGCGTCGATCTCCGGCGCCTCGTCGAGCGTGTAGTAGGCGTTGAACGGGAACGGTTTTGTGATTGCGCTCTCCGGGAAGGTCGGCGCCAGCGCGTCCGGATTGAACATCCAGGACTGCACGGCGTCGTTGAACTTCGACACCTTCTTGAGCAGCTCCTCGGCAGTGTCGCTGTCGACGACGTCGCAGCCGGTCAGCAGGGTCAGCGTGCCCAGGCTGGCGCCGCCGGTGATGAAGCGGCGGCGGGTGAGGTCCGGCATCGCCTTGATCGAATCCTTGATCAGGAGCCGCTTGTCGACGCCGGGAATGAGGAACGGACGCTTGGCCATGATGCAGTCTCCCCTCAGCGGCCGATGATCATCGCGCGCAGGCTCTTCGGCACCAGCAGCGCGAGCAGGATGTGGATGACCAGGAAGGCGCAGATCAGCGCCATGCAGACGAAATGGACGTAGCGCGCGGCCGGGTAGTCGCCGAACAGCATGACCAGCCAGTGCAGCTGCACCGGCTTCCAGATCGACAGGCCCGAGAGCACCACGACGATGCCGACCAGGATGATGCCGAGATAGAGCAGCTTCTGCACCGCGTTGTAGACGGTGAGATCGGCATGCGAGAGCTTGAAGGTCAGCGCGGCCTTGACGTCGGCGATGACAGCAGCCGGCGAGACCGGCAGCAGCTTGCGGCGGAATCGGCCGGTGGCGAGACCCGTGACGAGATAAGCGAGGCCGTTCAGCATCAGCAGCCACATCGCGGCGAAGTGCCACAGCAGCGCGCCGCCGAGCCAGCCGCCGAGCGTGATGCTGCGGTCGAAGCGGAAGTCGAACAGCGGCGAGGCGTTGTAGATCTGCCAGCCGGACATGATCATCAGGATCATCGCCACGGCGTTGATCCAGTGCATGACGCGGACCCAGGCGGGCTGGATCACCTTGGTCTGCGGGGTCGCGATCGTCGTCTCGGTGGCAGCGATGCTGGACATGACGGGCTCGGTGGTTCCGGGTGGTCTTCAAGGTTCCGACAGATATACGCGAAACGGCGGCCTGTCGTTACGGGCTCAAACCGGCAAATCGATGCTTTCGGAGCGATGGCTCTCACAAAAAAGCGAGCCGGGGTGGGCCCGGCTCGCTCGGGATCGCATCCGCGAGGAGGAGGAAGAAACGGATGCGTCCGGTGTTTCGCCGGGTCTTACGACGCCGGCATCAGCACGGTGTCGACCACGTGGATCACGCCGTTCGACTGGTTGACGTTCGGCACCGTGACCATCGAGGTGCCGCCCTTGGCGTCGACGATCATCACGTTCTTGCCCTCGCGCTTGACGGTGAGCTGCTCGCCCTCGACGGTCTTCAGCATCTGGCCGTCCTTCAGGTCAGCGGCCTCGAGCTTGCCGGGCACGACGTGATAGGTGAGGATCTTGGTCAGCGTCGCCTTGTTCTCCGGCTTGACGAGCGTGTCGACGGTGCCGGCCGGCAGCTTGCCGAAGGCGGTGTTGGTCGGCGCGAACACCGTGAACGGGCCCTTGCCTTCCAGCGTCTGCACGAGACCGGCGGCCTTCACGGCTGCGACCAGCGTCGTATGATCCTTCGAATTGACCGCGTTCTGGATGATGTTCTTCGACGGATACATCGCCGCACCTCCGACCATCACGGTCTTCTCCTCGGCGCTGGCGGGCGCCACGAAGCTCGAGGTCAGCGACAGCGCGCTGAAGGCGGCGGCAGCGAGATAGGCAATGCGCTTGGACATGGATAGCTCCCTATGAACGACGGCGGCAGAGCCGCGTGATGAGTTCGACTGCGACACCGATGCTGGAATGAGCGGCTTGCTCTTGCGTCGTGTCGGGCCGAGCTACGCGAGCTTCGGGATGCGAGTTTCGCGTCATAATTTAACGTGATCCGTGAAACCAACTGCGACTGAGATCGTCTCGCCGACTCATTGGCCCAGAGGTCGCGCGCCGCAATGTCGCAGCCGTTGCGAACTCATCGCTGCGGGTCGGTCATTGGCCGACGCGGCTTCGCATTAACTACAATGCCAGCCGAGGCCGGCCGAACCTGCCGAAGACATTGCGAGTAAGACTTTCTTAAGGTTGATTGGTGGGCACGGCGCCGGCTGTGGGAAGGGGATGTCCTGCACGCTCCGGCGCGATCGGCGGGGGTTTCCAACAGTGAACAGAACGATCTGGATTGCGGGGTTCTGCCTCGTGATAATCTGCTGCTTGTTTGCAACGAAGATGGTGCTGGCGGCGGTGACGCCGGCCGATACCGCCGGCGAGACGACGTCGTCGCTGATCCGCGAGCCGATCCCCGGCGTTGATACGTTGAGCGAGAGCGATCGCAGCTTCGAGACGCCGCCGGTGGACCTCACCGAGGGCGCGCGCCTGCCGCTGATCTCGAAGGCCGTGCGCGCGGAGAGCCGTGGCGCATCGGTCGCTCGCCGTGCCAAGGTGACCAGCAAGAAGACCGTGATGCGTCCGGCCACGCGCAACGCCGAGCCGCTGAAGAGCGCGGCGGCGCCGTGCAAGCAGTTGGATCCGATCGCGCGTTTCCTGGCCTCGGCCAAGATCGGACCGCGCTGCCAAGCATAACTGATTGTTGCCTCAGGCCGAGACGGCCGTCACCACCTGGGCCAGCAGCTGTTCGCGCTTCGTCTGCGAGCGCTGGCCCTTCATGGTGGCGGCGAAGCGTTCGAGGATGCCGTCCTCGAACGCGGTCACGATGGTGTCGTGCACGTAGCTCTTGCGGCAGATCGCCGGCGTGTTGGTGAGTTCGTCGGCGGCGGCGCGGATCGCTTCCAGAATCTGCTTCTTGCGGCCGCGCGCGCTCGCCGCCGGCGTGATCCGCGACAGCGTTTCCAGCGCGACGGCCGACGCCATCAGCGTGCGAAAATCCTTCAGCGAGATCTTGATGCCGGCGATCTCGCGCAGGAAGGCGTTGACCTGGGTGGTCGAGACCGCGCGCACCACGCCCTGCGCGTCGCGATACTGGAACATGCGCCGGCCGGGCAGGCCGCGCAGAATGCCGGCGGCACGCACGAGCTTGGCGGCGTCGCATTCCTTGCGCACCGCCTTGCCGCCCTTGGCCTTGAAGGTCAGCACGAGGCAGTCGTCCTCGAGGAGAACGTTCGACTTCAACAGCGTCGCGGCGCCACGGGTGCCGTTGAGGCGCGCATAGGACTCGCTGCCGGGGCGGATCGCGGTGCGCGCGATCAGCTCGATCACGGCCGCCAGCGCAAACTCCCGCGTCGGCTCGTCGCCGGCGAGATGTTTCGACACCGCGCGGCGGATGCGCGGCAGCGCGCCGACCAGCTTGGCGAGGCGATGCGCCTTGCGATGCTCGCGCACCTTCTCCCAATCGGCGTGATAGCGGTATTGCAGCCGGCCGGCGGCGTCGATGCCGACCGCCTGCAGGTGCAGGCTGGGATCGGGCGCGTAGCGCACCTCGCGATAGGCCGGCGGCACCGCCATCGCATGGAGGCGGCGGATGGTGCCGGCATGGCGGATCTGGGTCCCGTTGGCGCGAATGAAGGTATAGCTCTTGCCGCGCTTGATGCGGCGGATGGTCAGCTCGGTCTGGTCGCCGAGCTTCAACCCGATGCGCTTGGCCAGTTCCTCGACCGTGGTCTTGGCATGCCCCTGCGCGTCGGCGGTCTTGGCGTGAGCGAGATCCTTCAGGGTCAGCTTGCGGCGGGGCGGCTTGGCCGGCCATTGGCCCAGCGCCTTCGCGAGCGCGACCTCGGGATCGGCCGGACCGACCCGGGGGCTCTCGAAATTCTGCTGGTCCATCATTGCTTTAGACGCCCTGCCGTCGTGCTCATCCGCTCAATGCCCCGGAGTCCGGTTTGGTTCCGGCGGGGTTATCCACAGCTTCAAGGCGATTTAGGGTGTGATCGCCCGGATGGCGAGTCCTTAAATTTGGGCAAAACGGCCCCATCATACCGTTACGCGAGCTGATCCGGGGTAACCTTGACGTCCGCTGGACGCGGGGGTGGCCTCACCAAAATCGCGACTGCCGCAACCTCTGCGCACAATTCTTTGATCCTGCGCAGACCGCCTCCCCGCCGAAGGTTCTACTTGTCTTGCCTTGTCGCCGCCGGTTACGCGGACGCATAGTGGGAACAACGACGGCCTGCGACGGACCACGGCGGGCCGCATGCGGAGGGTGTGAAATGTCCGAGAAGATCTACGACGTTCCGGCCGAGTGGACGAAACGCGCCTTTGTCGACGACGCCAAGTACCAGGAGATGTACGCGCGCTCGATCAAGGACCCGAACGGATTCTGGGCCGAGCAGGCCAGGCGCGTCGACTGGATCCATGCGCCGACCAAGATCGAGAACGTCTCCTACGCCCCCGGCAACATCTCGATCAAATGGTTCGAGGACGGCGTTCTCAACGCCGCCTACAACTGCATCGACCGCCATCTCGCCAGCCGTGGCGACCAGACCGCGATCATCTGGGAAGGCGACGATCCCTCGCAGTCGAAGCACATCACCTATCGCGAGCTGCATGACGAAGTGTGCAAGATGGCCAACATCCTGCGCAACCGCAACGTCAAGAAGGGCGACCGCGTCACCATCTATCTGCCGATGATCCCGGAGGCGGCCTATGCGATGCTGGCCTGCGCCCGCATCGGCGCCATCCACTCCGTGGTGTTCGCCGGCTTCTCGCCGGACTCGCTCGCCCAGCGCATCAAGGACTGCGATTCCAAGATCGTCATCACCGCCGACGAGGGCCTGCGCGGCGGCCGCAAGGTGCCGCTGAAGGCCAACGTCGACGCGGCGCTCAACAAGGTCGACAATGTCGACTGGGTCGTCGTGGTCAAGCGCACCGGCGGCAAGATCGAGATGAATCCGAGCCGCGATTTCTGGTACCACGAGGCGGCGGAGATGGTGACGACCGACTGCCCGGTCGAGCACATGAACGCGGAGGATCCGCTGTTCATCCTCTACACCTCGGGCTCGACCGGCCAGCCCAAGGGCGTGCTGCACACCACCGGCGGCTATCTCGTCTATGCGTCGATGACGCATCAATACGTCTTCGACTATCACGAGGGCGACGTCTACTGGTGCACCGCCGACGTCGGCTGGGTCACCGGCCACAGCTACATCCTGTATGGGCCGCTGGCGAATGGCGCCATCACGCTGATGTTCGAAGGCGTGCCGAACTATCCGGACAATTCGCGGTTCTGGAACGTCATCGACAAGCACAAGGTCAACATCTTCTACACCGCGCCGACCGCGATCCGCGCGCTGATGCAGGGCGGCGACGAGCCCGTGAAGAAGACCTCGCGCGCGTCGCTCCGCCTGCTCGGCTCGGTCGGCGAGCCCATCAATCCGGAAGCGTGGGAGTGGTATCACCGCGTCGTCGGCGACAGCCGCTGCCCGATCGTCGACACCTGGTGGCAGACCGAGACCGGCGGCATCCTGATCACGCCGCTGCCGGGCGCGACCAAGCTCAAGCCGGGCTCGGCGACGCGGCCGTTCTTCGGCGTGGTGCCGGAGATCGTCGATGCCGACGGCGTCACGCTCGAGGGCGCGACAGAAGGCAATCTCTGCCTCACCCGCTCCTGGCCTGGCCAGATGCGCACGGTCTATGGCGACCATGGCCGCTTCGAGATGACCTACTTCTCGACCTACAAGGGCAAGTACTTCACCGGCGACGGCTGCCGCCGCGATGCCGACGGCTATTACTGGATCACCGGCCGCGTCGACGACGTCATCAACGTCTCCGGCCATCGCATGGGCACCGCCGAGGTCGAGAGCGCGCTGGTGGCGCATCCGAAGGTCTCGGAAGCCGCCGTGGTCGGCTACCCGCACGACATCAAGGGCCAGGGCATCTACGCCTATGTCACCCTGATGGCCGGGGAGACGCCGAGCGAGGAGCTGCGCAAGGAGCTCGTCGCCTGGGTGCGCAAGGAGATCGGCCCGATCGCCTCGCCGGACCAGATCCAGTTCTCGCAAGGACTGCCCAAGACCCGCTCCGGCAAGATCATGCGCCGCATCCTGCGCAAGATCGCCGAGGATGAGCCGGGCGCGCTCGGCGACACCTCGACGCTCGCCGATCCCGGCGTGGTCGACGATCTCGTGCAGCACCGGCAGAACCGCAAGGAGAAGCAGGCCTGAGCCTGTCCGACGCGCCGTCGTCGGATCCGTCAAGGACCTCGGCACTCCCGCGGATGATTCCGCGGGAGTGTTGTTTTCAGGTCATTTACTTGCGGACGAAGTTTTCCTTTCCTCAAGTGATCCGAGTGCTCCCGGCGGGGAGTGGCACCGGTGTCACCGGGCAAGGGGGATGCGATGCGGATGGCAGCGATCAGGCTGGCCTTGGCAAAGGCGGTGATGGTGGCGGCATCGGCGATCGGCGCCACGCTGGCGACGGCCGGCACGGCTTCAGCCCGGCCCGAGCTGGTCGGCATTGCCGGCGACTATTCGCCCGGCACGATCGTGGTCAGGACAGGCGAGCGCAGGCTCTACCTCGTGCTCGATGGCAGCCACGCCATGCGCTACCCGGTCGGAGTCGGCAAGGTGGGCCGGCAATGGGCCGGCACCACCAAGATCGACGGCAAGTACAAGAATCCGGCCTGGGCTCCACCCGCTGCCGTCAAGCGCGACAAGCCGGAACTGCCGGACGTCATTCCCGGCGGCTCGCCGCGCAATCCGATGGGCGTCGCCGCCTTGACGCTCGCCGGCGGTGAATATGCGATCCACGGCACCAACGTGCCGAATTCGGTGGGCGGCTACGTCTCGTATGGCTGCATCCGCATGCTCAACCAGGACATCACCGACCTCTACGAGCGCGTGTCGATCGGCACGACCGTGGTGGTGACGCGCTGAACGACGACGCCCGCACATCGGGGAGCCAGGGCTTCTGGAATAGACTCCCTCCGAGCGGTTCCAGAACGGAACTTTTTACCTGTAGTTGTACGGTCTGCGGTATTTATGACTTCCTTAATCTTGGTTGAGCCTACTACCCAGATACAACTCTGGGGAGTGGGATGTTCGGGTTCAATTTCAAGATAGGAACGAAGCTCGGGATTACGGCGGGGATCGGTGTGCTCCTGGTCGCGGGCATGCTGGCCAACCAGATCGTCGGCAACCAGTCGATCGCCGAACTGACTCGCCTGGCCGTCATCAACATGGCCAACAAGTCCAATGCGCAGGGCGCCGACGCGGCGCTGCTGCGCGCTCAGCTCAACCAGCAGGAAATCGCCCGGGCGACGACGCCTGACCGGCTCCAAGCCAGCCTGCAGGCGCTCCAAGGCAACCTCGCCGCCGCCGGCAGTGAAGTCGAGGCCGCACGTCAGCGCGCGACCCGCGCCGTGGCGCAGCAGCTGTATGCGGAGATTCGCCAGTTCATCGACAAGTCCGCCGCAGCCGGCGCCGATTTCGCGCGCGCGCGCGGCGAGGTTCTCGCCAAGATCGCGGCCCGCAACCAGGCCTTCGACGCCTGGAAGCGCAGCTTTCCCAAGCTGACGAGCCTGCCAAGCCTGCTCGCATCCCCCGTGCATTTCAGCATCGAATCCGAACTGCGCACGGCCGATGCCACCATGGCCTCGGTCAGCGCTGCGAGCTGGCGCTTCGGCGCGACCTCGGATCCGGCGCAACGCGACATCGTGACCGCCGGGTTGGACGGACTGCTCACCGACCTGCAGAAGTCCCGCGAACTCACCAACAACAAGGACATCCAGGCCGGGATCGACGAGCTGATCACCACCGCGACCGCGTTCAAGGCGGCGGCGCTGGACTACTTCAAGGCCGACGAGGCCAGCCGGCGGATCTTCGAGGAGACGGTCGTCACCACCGATCAGGAGATCAGGAAGCGGCTGGGCGAAGGTGTGAAGATCGCCACGGACATGCTGTCGCTGCGGCAGAGCCAGTTGTCGGCCGAGATGGAGCGCGTCGGCAACGTCGCGATCGTCGTCGGCGCGCTGGTGGTGCTGATCCTGATCGGCTCGGCCGTGTTCTCGTCGCTCACCATCGCCCGCCCCATCCGGCGCGTCGGCGAAGTCCTGCTCGAACTCGCCAATGGCAACAAGGCGGTCAAGATTCCCTACACCGAGCGTGGCGACGAGGTCGGCGACAATGCGCGCGCGGCTCGCACCTTCAGGGACAACCTGATCCGCATCGAGCAGATGGAGCTCGACCAGAAGAACCAGGAGAAGATCGCCGCGCAGCAGCGCAGGGTGGAGATGATCAAGCTGGCCGATGCGTTCCAGGCGGCGGTGGGAGGCATCGTCACGACGGTTTCGTCGGCGGCGCATCAGCTCGAGGGCGCGGCCGACACGTTGACGGGCACGGCCAACCAGACGCAGTCGCTGTCCGGAATGGTGGCCGCGGCGTCGGAGGAGGCGTCGACGAACGTCGGGGCCGTTGCCTCCGCCACCGAGGAAATGAGCGCCTCCGTCACCGAGATCAGCCGTCAGGTCCACGATTCCAGCCGCATTGCCGACGAGGCGGTCAAGCAGGCCGAACGGACCGATGCCCGCATCAACGAGCTGCAAGCCGCCGCCGGCCGCATCGGCGACGTCGTCAAGCTGATCACGGCGATCGCCGAGCAGACCAACCTGCTGGCGCTGAACGCCACCATCGAGGCGGCGCGCGCCGGCGAATCCGGACGCGGCTTCGCCGTCGTCGCCAGCGAGGTCAAGGCGCTGGCGGCTCAGACCGCCAAGGCGACCGAGGACATCGGCACGCAGATCGCCGGCATGCAGGCCGCGACGCAGGAGTCCGTCGCCGCCATCAAGGAGATCGGCGCCACCATCACCCAGATCTCCGACATCGCAACGACCATCGCTGCCACGGTCGAGCAGCAGGGCGCGGCGACGCGCGAGATCGCGCGCAATGTCGGCGAAGCGGCCAAGGGCACGGCCGAGGTCGCCGAAAGGATCACGGAGGTCAACCGTGGCGCCAGCGCCACCGGAAGGGCCTCGGGGCAGGTGCTGGATTCGGCACGGTCGCTGACGTTCCAGAGCAGCAATCTCAAAGTGGAGGTGGAGAAGTTTCTAGAGACCGTACGCGCAGCCTGACCGGCTCGGTGCAGCCGGACGACGGCTGCACCGACTCGCCAGGTGGGCGCCAATCAATTTCCGAGGCCGTTTCTTTTAATCCTTTTTCAAGCTCACCCAGGAGCAAGCTCATGATTTTCGACATGACCACTGCCGGCTCGATCGAACTGATGGCCGACCTGATCCGGCACGATCATCGATCGCTCGACACCATGACCCTGTCGCCGGTCGGCGCGTTCCAGACCCGGACCACGACGCTCGAAACCCTGATGCGCGAGGTGACGGACTGCCTCGCAGAGAGCTTCCGGACTCGCGCGGCCGGGGACTTCCCAATGCTCTACTTCGCCTGCGGCAAGGCGCGGGTCGGATCGACAGCGCTGAGCAACCTGTTCGGCATGACAGGCATGCCGTCATACTACCAGCCGCTGAAAGCGATGTTGCGCGATGCGCAGGTGGCCCAACCCCTGTCGCCCTGGATCGTGCCCTCGGCGAGCGACACGCCGCGCATCTTCAGCAAGGAAACGATCGGGCCTTACGTTCTTGCGGAGAGCCTGTTCAATCCGCTGAAGCTGCTGATCGACGCCGGCTATCCGCCGGACCGGCTGCATCTCATCGCGCTCGACCGCGAGCCGGCCAGCGCGCTGGCGTCCTGGCTGGACAAGCTGATCTCGCGCGCTTCGGAAACCACCTTGCTGGCGCACTACGTCATCGCGGCGCTCAGCGCAGCGCGGGTTTGCAGCTATGCCAGCGAGCAGGACGTCGCGGTCACGCACTACGTCTACGAGGTCAGCAAGGAGCCGATCTCATCGATCCGCGTGCTGTTCGACCGCCTCGCTCTGTCGGGCTGCTTTGCCGAGGACGCCGTCACCTCCTGGCAGCAGCCGGAGCAAGGGCACGGGACCAACGCACGCGTCATTTTCCCGACCGAGGCGGCGATCTACAAGGTGCCCAACCTCCACACCTCCGACAGCGCCTACCGCTATCAGTCTCGCCCGACCAGCACGCTGACCGATGCCCAGCTCGGCGTGCTGGAGCGCTGCGGCGTCAATGCCGTCTATCGCGACTCGGTCGCTGCCTGCATTCGCGACCTCGGCCTGAACGCGGCGACATCGGCGCGCCTGTTCGGCGATCGTGCGGGAGTGGCTGCATGAACGGTCCAAGTCACTACTCCGCCGGAGGCGCATCCGCCCTCCGGCCGTCGGCGGCTGGGACGCAACCTTCGGCGCTCAGCCATCTGCGCCGGCTGGAAGCCGAGAGCATCGCCATCCTGCGCGAGGTCGCGGCCGAATTCCGCAAGCCGGTGATGCTGTATTCGATCGGCAAGGATTCCTCGGTGCTTCTGCACCTCGCCATGAAGGCATTCCATCCGGCCAAGCCGCCATTTCCGCTGCTGCACATCGACACGACCTGGAAGTTCCGCGAGATGATCGCATTCCGCGACCAGCGCGTCCGCGAGCTCGGGCTCGAGCTTCTCGTGCACGTCAACCCGGAGGGCCTTTCCCAGGAGATCAGCCCCTTCGTCCACGGCTCGGCGCTCTACACGGACGTGATGAAGACCCAGGCCTTGCGCCAGGCGCTGGAGATGCACGGCTTCGACGCCGCCATCGGCGGCGCGCGCCGCGACGAGGAAAAATCGCGCGCCAAGGAGCGCATCTTCTCCCATCGCAGTGTCACCCATCGCTGGGATCCGAAGAACCAGCGGCCCGAGCTGTGGAATCTGTACAACACTCTGCTCGCCCCCGGCGAAAGCATGCGCGTGTTTCCGTTGTCGAACTGGACCGAGCTCGACGTCTGGGACTACATCCAGCTCGAAGCCATTCCCATCGTTCCGCTGTATTTCGCCAGCCTGCGGCCGGTGGTCGAACGCGACGGCGCGCTGATCATGGTCGACGACGATCGCATGCCGCTGCAACCCGGTGAGACCCCACAATGGCGGTCGATCCGGTTCCGGACGCTCGGCTGCTATCCGCTGACCGGCGCAACGGCGTCGACGGCGTCCGATCTCGCGGCGATCGTGCGGGAAATGGCGGCATCGCGCACCTCCGAGCGGCAGGGCCGCGTGATCGATCGCGACAGCGCCGCCTCGATGGAGCGCAAGAAGGTGGAGGGCTATTTCTGATGGCTGCTCACCCCGCAATCCTGGACCGGACGCGCGAGTCGGCGTGGACGCACACCGACGACAAGCCGACCCTCCGCCTCGTTACCTGCGGCAGCGTCGACGATGGCAAGAGCACGCTGGTGGGACGGCTGCTGTTCGATTCCAAGATGCTGCTCGACGACCAGCTCGACGCCCTCGCCGCCGACAGCAGGGTGGCCGGCACCGCCGGGCCGGCGCTCGATTTCGCGTTGCTGGTGGACGGCCTGCAGGCCGAGCGCGAGCAGGGCATCACGATCGACGTAGCCTACCGCTTCTTCGCCACCCGGCGCCGCCGCTTCGTCGTCGCCGATACGCCGGGCCACGTCCAATACACCCGCAACATGGCGACCGGCGCGTCGCATGCCGAGCTCGCCGTGGTGCTGGTCGACGCCCGCAAGGGCGTCGTCAGCCAGACCCGCCGCCACAGCCATATCCTCGCTCTGCTCGGCGTGCGTCACGTGCTGGTGGCCGTCAACAAGATGGATCTGGTCGACTTCGATGCCGACCGCTTCACTGCAATCTCGGTGGCCTTCCGCACCATGGCCGAGCAGCTCGGAATTGCCGACGTGCAATGCATTCCCGTGGTGGCGTGCGACGGCGACAACGTCTTTGGCAACAGCGCGCGCATGCCGTGGTACGACGGACCGAGCGTGATGGAGCATCTCGAGGCGGTCGACGTGTCCGACGGCATCGAGAGCCGGCCATTCCGCTTTCCGGTCCAATGGGTCAACCGGCCAAATCCCGAGTTTCGCGGCTTCAGCGGCCGCGTCGCCGGCGGTACGGTCCATTGTGGTGATCCCGTGGTCGTGCAGCCCTCGGGCCGACGCAGCCGCGTCTCCGGCATCGTCACCGCCGACGGCCGGCTGCGGCAGGCCGTGTCGGGACAGTCGGTGACGCTGCTGCTCGCCGACGAGGTCGATGCGAGCCGCGGCGACGTGCTCACCTCCGGCACGCCGCCGATGGTGACCGACCACATCGCGGCGCACCTGATCTGGTTCGACGACGAGGCGATGCGGCGCGGCCGCCGCTATGTGCTCAAGTCCGGGACGTCGTCGATCGGCGCCGTGATCTCGACGATGAAGCATCGCGTCTGCATCGAGACGATGGCAAGGGAATCCGCGCTGACCCTGGAGGCCAACGAGATCGGCTGTGTGGAACTGGTTCTCGATCGGCCGCTGGTCTGCGATGCCTATCGCGACAATCGCGATCTCGGCAGCTTCATCCTGATCGACCCGTTCAGCCGTCGGACGGTCGCGGCTGGCCTGGTCGATGCGCCGCTGCGGCGGCCGGCGAACGTCAGGTGGCACACGCTCGACGTCGACAAATCGATGCGCGCGCGGCTGAAGCAGCAGAAGCCCTGCGTGCTCTGGCTCACCGGATTGAGCGGCGCCGGCAAATCCACCATCGCCAATCTGGTCGACAGGCGACTGTGCGAGCTCGGCCGTCACACGATGCTGCTCGACGGCGACAATCTTCGCCACGGCATCAATCGCGATCTCGGCTTCACGTCGGAGGCGAGGGTCGAGAACATTCGCCGGGTGACCGAGATCGCCGCACTGTTCGTCGACGCCGGCCTGATCACGCTGGTGTCGCTGATCTCACCTTTCCGCGCCGACCGCGACATGGCGCGCCGGCGCTTCGACGATGGTGAGTTCATCGAGATCCATGTCGCGACTCCGCTTTCGACGTGCGAGGCGCGCGATCCCAAGGGCCTCTACAAGCGGGCGCGCGCCGGCGAATTGTCGAACTTCACGGGAATCGACCAGCCCTACGAGGTGCCCGAGAAGCCCGACATCACCGTCGATGGCGGGGCGCTGTCGGCAGAGGCTGCAGCCGAGCTGATCGTCCGCCATCTGCGCGAGCATCATTACGTCTGAGCGCCGATCCATTGCCGATGCATCGGCCCGCTAAAGCGTGATCCGGAAAAGTGCGCAGCGGTTTTCCGAGAAGATCATGCGCAAACCACAACCTAAAGCGTGATGAGGGATTCATCCTGATCTCATCGCGCTTTAGAAGTCCGAGATGATGCCCTTTCGTTCCCAGTCGCCGTAGCGGGTCGGCTCCGGCCCCTTGGGACCCTGCAACTCCTTCGGTCGCGGCTGGGCCTGCTCGGCCGCGAGCCGACGGCGTTCCTCGGCTTCGGCCAGTGCGCGTTGCGCAGCCGGCGTCAACGGCTTGCGTGGCGACTCGTTGCTGGCGACCACGGCCAATGCGGGCTTGCGCTTCGGCTCACTCTTGGGCTCGTTCTCGGGCTCGTTGCTCATCGTACCATTCCACCATTGAACCGGTTCGTTCCCGACCTCATCAGATCGTGTGCCCACCCATGAAAAAACAGGGCTAATAAAAGCAGAGCCGATTCTTACATTTGGCATATTCCGGTGGCAGAGGACCCGCAAGCTGATGGCATGCACCCGATCGTCGCGGAACTGCCTTTCTTCTTTTCGCGAGTAATTCCCAGGCATGCCCCCGCCGCGTTTTGCGACTCCTTCCGAAGTCCCGGGCCTCGCGGCGCGGCGAATCGCCGCCGACGTCGTTGATGGGGTTCTGCACAAGCACCGCACGCTCGACGACCAGCTCGATGGCGCCGGAGCCCATCCCGGCCTGAAGCAGCTCGCCGACCGTGACCGCGCGCTGATGCGCCGTCTCGTCGCCACCACGCTGCGCCGTCTCGGCACGCTCGGCCACGTGCTGTCGCGGCTGCTCGACCGCGGCGTTCCGACCGACGCGCCGCGCGCGCAGAGCGCGCTGCTGATCGGTGCCGCCCAGATCCTGTGGATGGACGTGCCGGACCACGCGGCCGTCGACCTGTCGGTCCGGCTGGTGCAGGCCGACCGCCGAGCCGCGAAATATGCCGGGCTGGTCAACGCCGTGCTGCGGCGCTGCGCCCGCGAGGGCGCGGGCCTGCTCGACGATGCCAAGGGCCAGCCGCTCGACATTGCGCCCTGGCTGCTGAAGCGCTGGACCGACCATTACGGCGAGGCGACCGCAAAGGACATTGCCGCGGCGCTCGGCCAGGAGCCATCGCTCGACCTCACCGTCAAGTCGGACCCGGCGCAATGGGCGTCCCGGCTGCATGGCGAGGTGCTGCCGACCGGAACCGTGCGCACCGTGCTGCATGGCTCGGTGACGGTGCTGCCGGGCTTCGCCGAGGGCCAGTGGTGGGTGCAGGATGCAGCCGCCGCGCTGCCGGCCCGCTTGTTCGGCGATGTCGCCGGCAAGACGATGGCCGACCTCTGTGCCGCTCCGGGTGGCAAGACCGCCCAGCTCGCCCATGGCGGCGCCCGGGTCACCGCCGTCGACCGCTCGCCGGCCCGGATGAGCCGGCTGAAGGACAACATGACCCGGTTGCAGCTTGCGGCCGACACGGTCGTGGCCGACGCCGCCGAATGGCAGCCGGCCGACGGCGGCGGGTTCGACGGCATCCTGCTCGATGCGCCCTGCACCTCGACCGGCACCATCCGCCGCCATCCCGACGTGGGCTGGCTACGCAGCGAAGCCGACATCGCCGCGCTGGCCGGCACCCAGAGCCGGCTGCTGACCCGGGCGGCAGGCCTGCTCAAGCCGGGCGGAACCCTGGTCTATTGCACCTGCTCGCTCGAGCCCGAAGAGGGCGAGCAGGTGGTCGACCACGTTCTTGCCGGCGGCGCCGAGCTTCGCCGCGTTCCGATCGACCCGGCCGAGGTGGCCGGTCTGGCCGAGCTGGTGACGCCGGCCGGCGACCTGCGCACCCTGCCGTGCCATTTGCCCCACGCCGACCCGCGGCTCGGCGGCCTCGACGGTTTTTATGCGGCGAGACTGGAGCGGCGGCCTTGAGCGTGTCATCGTGCGCGCCGTGCACCGCCTCATTTGCGGTAGCAGGTTGAGGGCGTCGGCGTTGCGTTAGTCGTTAAATCCTGATTTTGCACCAGATTCTGGTCCCGCGATGATGCTGCATCGGGGCCAAAAATGGTGTATCGGCGGCATTTGCGATCTACTAAGGGTCCGCAACCGAATCCCCCTCTCGACCTAAGGCTTGGCGTGTCCGCCGCTCAACGCAGACGCATATCGACGTTGGTTCTGGGCCGCTTTGCGCGCAGCCTGATGTCCAATGTCAGCGGCGTATCGGTATCGGTATCCGGATTATGGCCGGGCCGGGCCGATCGGCTCATCATTGCGCCGCATGACCTGCGCACCTCCGACGCCACCCGGGCGGCCGAGATCTATGCCGGACGATTCGTGTTCGCCGGCAAGATCGTGACCTGCCATGGCCGCTCGATCTTCGACCTGGAGCCGCCGTCCGAGGACTGGGAGGTCGCCCTGCTCGGCTTCGGCTGGCTGCGGCATCTTCGCGCAGCCGATACGGCTCTCACCCGCGCCAATGCCCGGGCCCTGGTCGACGACTGGATCACCAACCAGATCGGACGTCATCCGCTGAGCCGCCGGGCCGACGTGCTGGCGCGCCGGGTGATCTCGCTGCTGTCACAGGCGCCGCTGGTGCTCGCCGATTCCGACGGCAAGTTCTACCGCCGCTATCTGCGCGGGCTGACCCGCGAGATCCGCTATCTGCGCTATTCGACCATCGACATCCCGGACGGGGCGCCACGGCTGCAGGTGCTGATCGCACTGTGTTACGCCGCGCTGTGCCTCGCCAACCAGGCCAAGCACATCCGCAGCGCCAGCCGGAAACTCTCCGACGAATTGCAGCGGCAGATCCTGCCCGATGGCGGGCACGTCTCGCGCAACCCCGGCGCGTTGATCGAGCTCCTGATCGACCTGCTGCCGCTGCGCCAGACCTTCGCCGCGCGCAACATCGCCCCGCCCCCGGCGCTGCTCAACGCCATCGACCGGATGATGCCGATGCTGCGCTTCTTCCGGCATGGCGACGGCAACATGGCGCTGTTCAACGGCATGGGCGGCACGCCGTCCGACCTGCTGGCGACCCTGCTCGCCTATGACGACACGCACGGCACGCCGATGGCGAGCATGCCGCATTCCGGCTTCCAGCGCCTCGATGCCGGGCAGATGACGGTCATCGTCGACACCGGCCCCCCGCCGCCGCCGCATCTCAGCCACGAGGCGCATGCCGGCTGCCTCGCCTTCGAGCTGTCGTCGGGGACGAGCCGCATCATCATCAATTGCGGCATGCCGTCCACCGGGCGTGACAACTGGCGCACCTTCGCGCGCTCAACGGTGGCGCATTCGACGCTCACCTATCACAACACCTCGTCCTGCACCTTCGTCGAGATGTCGGCGATGAAGCGCCTGCTGCACGGCGCGCCGATCGTGTCGGGCCCGACGCGGGTGGAGAATTTCCGCGAGGTCGTGCCCGACGGCACGGTGCTGTCGACCTCGCACAACGGCTACGCCGCCAAGTTCGGCCTGATCCATCGCCGGGTGCTGGTCGCCGCCGAGGACGGCGCGCGGCTCGACGGCGAGGATACCGTGACGCCGGCGCAAGGTGCGCGGCTGCGCGGCGGCGGCTCGGACTACACGCTGCGCTTTCATCTGCATCCCGCGGTGAAAGCCAGCCGGCTCAGCGACGGCCGCGGCGCCATGCTGGTGCTGCCCAATCGCGAGGTCTGGACCTTCGAGACCTTCGAGGACCGCGTCGACCTCGAGGACAGCGTGTTCCTCGCCGGCAATGACGGCCCGCGCCGCACCACCCAGCTCGTGATCCGCCAGGACGCCCAGCAGGCCCCCTCCATCCGCTGGAGCTTCGTCCGCTCGTCGACCTCGCCGAGCGAGACCAACGCGCGGAGGAACGCACGGCGCGAGCCGGAGCTGCCGCTGTAGACCGCAGCATCGGCGGGTTCACTGAGCCTGCGACAAACACCGTCATTCCGGGGCAAGGCCGCAGGCCTTGAACCCGGAATCTCGATGACGGCGCAGCGGCAGGGGCGCCCCGTTGTCGCCGCCGGCAAAAGCTGATATGAGCCCGGCTCTCGCGCGACTGGCGACTTTGGATGGAGCACCATCGGGGAGCGCGGGATCGACCGCCGTGCGCCTGGGCAACTGAACCTCCTGCACAAGGATTCTGCCCGCCATGACCAATCAGCTTCGTCCCGTTCGTCGTGCCCTCCTGTCCGTTTCCGACAAGACGCGCCTCGCCGACTTCGCGCGCGCACTCGCCGCGCGCGGCGTGGAATTGATCTCCACCGGCGGCACCGCCAAGGCCATCGCCGACGCCGGCCTGAAGGTGAAGGACGTCTCCGACCTCACCGGCTTTCCCGAGATGATGGACGGCCGCGTCAAGACGCTGCATCCGAAGGTCCATGGCGGTCTGCTCGCGATCCGCGGCAATGACGAGCACACCGAGGCGATGAAGACCCACGGCATCGCGCCGATCGACCTGCTCGTCGTCAATCTCTACCCGTTCGAGGCCACGGTCGAGCGCGGCGCCCCGTTCAGCGACTGCATCGAGAACATCGACATCGGCGGCCCGGCGATGATCCGGGCGGCGTCGAAGAACCACGAGGACGTCGCCGTCGTCGTCGACGTCAACGACTACGAGGCCGTGCTCGAGGACCTCGCGCGCCACGATGGCTCGACCACGCTGCTGCTGCGCCGCCGGCTCGCCGCCAAGGCCTATGCGCGCACCGCAGCCTATGATGCCGCGATCTCGAACTGGTTCGCCGCCACCATCCAGAACGATGCGCCCGACTACCGCGCCTTCGGCGGCAGGCTGATCCAGTCGCTGCGCTATGGCGAGAACCCGCATCAGCACGCGGCGTTCTACGCGCTGCCCGGACGGCGCCCCGGCGTCGCCACCGCGCGCCAGCTGCAGGGCAAGGAGCTGTCCTACAACAACATCAACGACACCGATGCGGCCTATGAGTGCATCGCCGAGTTCGACCCGGCGCGCACCGCGGCCTGCGTCATCGTCAAGCACGCCAATCCGTGCGGCGTGGCCGAAGGCCCGGACCTCGTCACCGCCTACCAGAAGGCGCTGGCCTGCGATTCGACCTCGGCGTTCGGCGGCATCATCGCGATGAACCGCAAGCTCGACGCGGCCACCGCGCGCGCCATTACCGGCATCTTCACCGAGGTGATCATCGCGCCCGATGCGACCGAGGAGGCCATCGCGATCATCGCCGGCCGCAAGAACCTGCGGCTGCTGCTGGCCGGCGCGCTGCCCGATCCGCGCGAGGCCGGCCTCACGGCCAAGACCGTCGCCGGCGGGATGCTGGTGCAGAGCCGTGACAACGCCGTGGTCGACGACATGACGCTGAAGGTCGTGACCAGGCGCGCGCCGACCGACGCCGAGTTGCGCGACCTGCGCTTCGCCTTCCGCGTCGCCAAGCATGTGAAGTCCAACACCATCGTCTATGCCAAGGACTCGGCGACCGTCGGCATCGGCGCCGGACAAATGAGCCGGGTCGATTCGGCGCGCATCGCCGCCCGCAAGGCGCTCGATGCCGCGACGGAGCTGAAGCTCGCCGAGCCGCTGACCAAGGGCTCGGTGGTCGCCTCCGACGCGTTCTTCCCATTCGCCGACGGCATGCTGGCCTGCATCGAGGCCGGCGCCACCGCCGTCATCCAGCCGGGTGGATCGGTGCGGGACGACGAGGTCATCAAGGCCGCCGACGAGCACGGCATCGCGATGGTGCTGACCGGCGTCCGGCATTTCCGGCACTAACGGCTCCGACAATCTCCGTCGTCATTCCGGGGCGTCGCGTAGCGACGAGCCCGGAATCCATAACCACGATCGTGAGTATGGATTCCGGGCCTGCGCCTTCGGCGCATCCCGGAATGACGGCGGAGCAAGTTTCAAGCGCCCTGCCCTGCACGACCAACTGCGTTCACCCGCGCCAACAACACCAACCCCGTCGCGAAGAACAGCACCAGCGCGGCCATGCCGGCCTTCTGGCTCGCGGTCGCCGCGGTGATGATGCCGATCAGCAGCGGGCCGATGAATGACGTGACCTTGCCCGTCAGCGCGAACAGGCCGAAATACTGCGCGACACGGTCGCGCGGCACCATGCGGATCAGCAGCGAGCGCGAGGCCGCCTGCAGCGGCGCGCCGCAGGCCCCGATGATGCAGCCGAGCAGCAGGTAGGCGCGCTCGGGCCACGAGCCGAACAGCGGGCCTCCGGGCGAAGCCGGCGCCACCGGAATGAACAGGATCGAATCCCGGCTGACCAGGAGGATCACGATGATCGCGAGCAGCAACAGGCTCATGCTGCCGGCGATCACCCGCTTCGGTCCGAGCCGATCATCGAGCTTGCCGCCGAGCCAGCCGCCGAACGTGCCGGCGGCGGCGAGGATGATGCCGAAAGTGCCGATCTGGATCGTGTTCCAGCCGAACGTCCCCGCGGCATAGATGCCGCCGAATGCGAACAGCGACACCAGGCCGTCGGTGTAGATCATGTTGGAGAGCAGAAACAGCGCGATGTCGCGCTGCTGCGGCAGGCTGCGCAACGTCTTCTTCAATTGATCGAGGCCTTCGCGCACGGCCGCGCCGAGCCGGTGCCGCGCCGGAAAATCCGGCGTGAACAGAAACATCGGCAGTACGAAGACGATGAACCAGAGGCCGGTGAGCGGCCCGGAGATGCGGTCGCCCTCATGCGTCGCCGGATCGAGCCCGAACAGCGGCGTGAGTCCGAACAAGGTGCGGCCGCTGTCCGGATTCGCCGCGAGAAAGCCGAGCACGATGATCAGCGAGAGAATGCCGCCGACATAGCCGGTGGCCCAGCCGGTGCCGGACAGGCGGCCGATGCGCTCCGGCGGCACCAGGGTCGGCATCATCGCATTGTTGAACACGGTCGCGAACTCGACGCCGATGGTGGCGATCACGTAGGCCGCGAGCAGCGGCGGAATCAGTTCGGGTGCGCCGGGCCGCCCGATCCACATCAGGCCGGAGCCGATCACCAGCATCGCCCCGAACGCGGCAATCCACGGCTTGCGCCGTCCGGTCGCATCGGCGATGGCGCCGAGCAGCGGTGACAGCAGCGCGATGACGATGCCGGCCGCGGCCGTGGCAAAGCCCCACAGCGCCTGGCCGCTCGCCGCATCGGGCGCGACGTGGGCGGCGAAATAGGGCGCGAAGACGAAGGTCGTGATCAGCGTGAAGTAGGGCTGCGTGGCCCAATCAAAGAAGATCCAGCTGACGACGGCCGCCCGTCCCGGATAGGCTCGGCCGTCAGCCGCATCGGTGGTCTCGATCGTGGTGACGGCCATGCGAAAACCCCCTGGGATCACGGTGTCGCGTTTTACGCCGGCGACGCGGCCCTATAACATCCGATCGTCCCAGGCGGATGTCAGCAGCGGCAGAATCTCCATGTCCACGTTCACGTTTGATCGACGACGACTCCTTTCGGGCCTGATGGCGTCGGCAGGTTTCATGCTGTTGCTGGCCGGTGGCCCGCCGGCACGCGCGCTGGATGCGCAGGGCATCGACATCCCGCTGCCGCCGAACGTTGCGTTGCCGGCCGATCCGCCTGCGCATGGCATGGTGGTGGCGCAGGAGCGGATTGCGGCCGAGGTCGGCCAGCGCATCCTCGCACTCGGCGGCAACGCGGTCGATGCCGCAGTCGCCACCGGCTTCGCGATGGCGGTGACCTATCCGGTCGCCGGCAACATCGGCGGCGGCGGCTTCATGGTCATTCACCTTGCCAAGTCCAATGAGGACATCGCGATCGACTATCGCGAGACCGGCCCTGCCGCCATCACGCGCGACATCTTCCTCGGCGCCGACGGCAAGCCCGACATCGGCAAGTCGCGCGATTCGGCGCTGTCGATCGGCGTGCCCGGATCGGTCGCCGGGCTGGCTTTGGCGCTGGAGAAATACGGCTCGGGAAAGTTCACGCTGGCGCAACTGGTGCATCCGGCGATCGTGCTGGCGCGCGACGGCATCCCCGTTGCCGACGACGTCGCGGTCACGCTGCCGATGATGGCGCCGCGACTGGCGAAGTGGAAATCCTCCGCGGCGATCTTCATGCGTCCCGATGGGACGGTGCTCAAGGAAGGCGACCGGCTGATCCAGCGCGACCTCGCCGCGACGCTCACCGCCGTCGCCGAGCAGGGACCGCGCGGCTTCTACGAAGGGCCGGTCGCCGACAAGCTCGCCAAGGCCATCCAGGATGCCGGCGGCATCATGACATCGGCCGATCTGAAGTCCTACCGGCCCGCGTTGCGGGCGCCGGTGCGCGGCAGCTATCGCGGCCATGACATCGTCTCGATGCCGCTGCCCTCCTCCGGCGGCACCGTGCTGATCGAGATGCTGAACATCCTCGAGGGCTTTCCGCTCGCCGAGCTGAAGCAGGGCTCGCCGGCCTCGCTGCATCTCCTGGTCGAGGCGATGAAGCGCGCTTATGCCGACCGCGCGCGCTATCTCGGCGATCCCGCTTTCGTCGATGCGCCGGTGCGCGCGATGCTGTCGAAGGACTATGCGGCGCAGCAGCGCGCCAGCATCGATCCGGCACGCGCGACCAGCGCCGGTGATGTGCTGAACATCAAGCCGCTCCGCGAGGGCAGCAACACGACGCATTTCTCGGTGGTCGACAATGACGGCAACGCCGTCAGCAACACCTACACGCTGAACTTCCCCTATGGCGTCGGCCTGGTCGCCGAAGGCACCGGCGTGCTGCTCAACAACGAGCTCGACGATTTCACCGCCGCGCCCGGCGCCTCCAACGCTTTCGGCCTGGTCGGCTTCGAGGCGAATCTGCCGGGGCCGGGCAAGCGGCCGCTGTCGTCGATGTCACCGACGATCGTGCTGAAGGACGGCAAGCCGGTGCTGGTGACGGGCTCGCCCGGCGGCAGCCGGATCATCTCGACCGTGCTGCAGGTGATCGTCAACGTGCTCGACTATCAGATGGACGTTCGCGAGGCGGTCAACGCGCCGCGCCTGCATCATCAATGGATGCCGGACGAGGTGCGGATCGAGAAGGGTTTTGCCGACAATGTGCTGGCTGAGCTGCGGGCGCGGGGTCACAAGATCGAGGAGCCGATGGGGCGAACGTCGGCCAACTCGATCCTGGTGACGCCGGCCGGGCCGGTCGGCGCGCCCGATCCGCGCAGCAAGGGCGCGACCGCCGCCGGGCGTTGATGCCAGTGCGGATAGCGGCGTCGCGGTTCCGCGCCATGCCGGATGTCGTTGCCCCGGATGACGATTTGCCGCCGCCCCGTTGGGGCGTTCCACCGTGTCCTTCCGTTGGCGAGGTGCCGAAGCCGGGTTAGAAGAATGCCAGGGCGCAGCGTGGCTCGCTCGCAGAAACGATTCAGGCGTTCTGGTGAACTTGCGAAGATTTTCGGTCGGTCTCCTGGTGTTTGCGGGTCTGCTGGTGGCGGGCTGGCTGACCTATCGGCCCGACCGGGCGCTGCGCGCGGCGACGACGGCGGTGGCACAGATGATCTGCGCCAAGACGTTCGTCTCGGGCCTCGATCCGCACACCGTATTCGCGGAAACGATGGAGCGCCCGGGCCTGCGCCGCTTGCGCGCCGTGATGCGCTACCGCATCGAAACCGACATGCGGATGGTGGAAGCCTCGCTGCTCGGCCTGCACGCCACCCGCGCGACGTTTCATGACGGGCTCGGCTGCGTCTCGCCGCAAGGCCAGAAGCCGCCTTACGTGCCGCACAGCGACGTCGGCGCGTTGCGCGCCGCCGGTCCGGCCCCGGCGCTGCCTGATTTTGCGCATCCAAGCGCGGTGGAGCCCACCGAGCCCGCCCTCAAGGCCGCGCTCGATCACGCCTTCGAGGAGCCGGCCAATCCGCCGTTCCGGCGCACCAAGGCCGTCGTCGTCATCAAGGACGGCCGGCTGATCGCGGAACGCTATGCCCCCAACATCGGCGTCGATACGCCGCTGATCGGCTTCTCGATGACCAAGACGGTCACCAACGCCCTGCTCGGGATTCTCACGCGGCAGGGCAAGCTCAGCCCGTCGATGCCGGCGCCGGTCGCGGAATGGCGCGATTCCGGGAATGGCCGGCACGCGATCACGATCGAGCAGCTGATGCGCATGACATCAGGGCTGGCGCTGGACGAGACCAATTCGGGCTTCGATCCGTCGAGCCAGATGGAGATCCATCGTGACATGGCGGCCTTTGCCGTCCATGCGCCGTTGATCGCGCCGCCCGGTCAGCGCTGGGCCTATTCGAGCGCGAGCACGCAGATCCTGGCCCGCATCGTCCGGGATGTCGCCGGCGGGCCCGAGCAGGCCATCGAGCTCGCCTGGCGCGAGCTGTTCAACCCGCTCGGCATGCGCAGCGCGACGCTGCAATATGACGGCACCGGAACGTTGCAGGGTCACGCCAACATGCTGGCGAGCGCGCGCGACTGGGCGAGACTTGGGCTGCTGTATCTTGGCGATGGCGTCGCCGGCAAGATGCGGATCCTGCCCGAGGGGTGGGTGGCGATGTCGGCGACCGCAACCCTCGACACCGACTATGGCGCCGGGCTGTGGACCAATCGCAGCCAGCACGCCAACGCGCTGGGCCGCGCCCGCGCCGGCATTCCCGCAGACGCCTTCTTCGCCTTCGGCCTGCTCGGCCAGCGCCTGGTGATCATGCCGAGCCAGCACATGGTCGTGGTCCGGCTCGGCGATTCCGTCGATCCTGACGGCGACATCAAGGGGGTCGCGCGGCTGGTGCGCGAGGTGATCGCCGCGACCGAATCGCCTGCGACCGCCGCGAAGTAGTGTTCAGCGACCCACTTCGTAGGGCCCGCCTTTTTCCAGCGCGATCTTGTAAGCCGGCCGCGCCTCGATACGGGCCAGCCAGTCCATCGCGCGCGGATGGCCCTGCTCCAGCCCGCCGCGCGCCGCGGCCGCCTGCAGCGGAAAGCTCATCTGGATGTCGGCGGCGGTGAAGTCGTTGCCGGCGAACCAGTCGCTGGTCCGCAGCTCGCTCTCCCAGAACGCCATATGCTGCTTGAGCTGCGGATTGACCAGCGTCGTCAGCGCCTGGTTGGAGACCTTGCGCACCAGCGGACGCAGCAGGGCGGGGGCCCGCTTGGGCATGATGTTGAACAGCAGCTTGAGCAGCAGCAGCGGCATCGCCGAGCCCTCGGCATAGTGCAGCCAGTATGAATAGCGCAGCCGCTCCGGCGTCTTCGGCGGCGGGATCAGCCGCCCATTGCCGTAGGTCTCGATCAGGTATTCGACGATAGCGCCGGATTCCGCGACCGTGTTGCCGTTGTCCGTGATCACGGGCGACTTGCCGAGCGGATGAATCGCGCGCAGCTCCTTTGGCGCGCGCATGTCAGGCTGGCGCTCGTAGCGGATGATCTCATAGGGCACGCCGAGTTCCTCGAGCAGCCAGAGCACACGTTGCGAGCGGGAATTGTTGAGATGGTGAACGGTCAGCATAGAGGCCCCAGGGAGAGATCGAGTGGCAGGCGGTGTTCCGTAGCAGGACGGAACGGCTTCGGCGAGGCGTGGCATGCGTCCCAGAATGTCCGTCTATTTACCCGGGTAATATTGACAAATATTTTTATCCGGGTTTAATTGAGCTCTTCCGAAGGGATTGACGAACATGGATACCTACACCGCCTTTGCCGGCCACACCCGCATTGCGGCCGGGCCGCTCCCCAAGGTCGCGCTGGCACTGAAGCACGGCCCTGCGACGACCGCGGCGGTGACGATCCTCAGCGACCGCACCGGACGTCCGATCGACCTCGATCTGCGCGGCAGCGACCGGGAGATCCTGGCGCGCCTCCCCGCGGACACGCGGGCCGCCGCCGACGAGCCGCCGAGCGAGCCGCGCGGTCGCGGCCGGCCGAAGCTCGGCGTCGTCGCCCGCGAGGTCACGCTGCTGCCGCAGCACTGGGAATGGCTGAGCGCCCAGCCGGGCGGCGCCTCGGTGGCGCTGCGCAAGCTGGTGCACGAGGCCCGCCGCGCCAGCGGCGACAAGGATCGTGCCCGCGAGGCCCGCGATGCCGCCTATCATGTGATGTCGGCGATCGGCAGCGACCTGCCGGGGTTCGAGGAGGCGTCGCGGGCGCTGTTCGCCGAGGATCTCGGCCGCCTCGCCGCCCTGATCGCGGACTGGCCGACCGACATCCGCGACCATGTCGTGGCGCTCGCCCATCGCCACCGCGCGGACTGAGTGCCGCTGACCAAGAGCGCCAGCGAGAGCGGCCATCCGCGGCCCGCTCCCGCTTCAATTCCTTCAACGCGGCTGCACCTCGATCGCGAGGTCGGCCGACGGACCCATGCCGTGTCAACTCCCGCGCCTCTCCGCAAGCCGTTCCTGACGTTTCTCGCGCCGATGATGCTGAGCAACATCCTGCAATCGCTGTTCGGCACCATCAACAACGTCTATCTCGGCCAGATGATCGGCGTCGACGCGCTCGCCGCGGTGTCGGTGTTCTTCCCGGCGATGTTCTTCTTCGTCGCCTTCGTCATGGGTCTCGGCTCCGGCGCCAGCGTCTTGATCGGCCAGGCCTGGGGCGCCAAGGAGATCCTGAAGGTGAAGGCGATTGCCGGCACGACGTTGACCGTCACGCTGCTGCTCGCCGGCCTGATCGCGCTCGGCGGCCTCTACAGCCGCGAGCTGCTGACCGCGCTCGCAACGCCCGCCAACATCCTCGATGCCGCCGCGAGCTACGCCCGCATCATGATGATCACGATGCCGCTGACATTTGCCTACATCATGCTGTCGTCGCAGCTGCGCGCGGTCGGCGATACCGTGACCCCGCTCGCCGCGCTGGCCGCCTCGACCCTGCTCGGGCTGGTGCTGACGCCGGTGTTCATCCGCGGCTGGTTCGGCGCGCCGCAACTCGGCGTCGCCAGTGCGGCCTGGGCCTCGGCGATCTCGACGCTGCTGACGCTCACTCTGCTCCATCTCCATCTGCGCCGGCGCCAGCATCCGCTCGCGATCGACGCGGCGTTCCTCAGGGGGATGCGGCCCGATCCGACGCTGCTGCGCATCGTGCTGCGGCTCGGCATTCCCGCAGCCATCGGCATGATCGTGATGTCGCTGGCGGAGATGGTGCTGATCGGGCTCGTCAACGGCTTCGGCTCGGACGCCACGGCGGCCTATGGCGCCGTCAACCAGGTGCTCGGCTACGTGCAGTTTCCGGCGCTGTCGATCGCGATCTCGGTCTCGATCTTCGGCGCCCAGGCGATCGGCCGCGGCAACGCGGCGCAGATCGGCCGCATCGTGCGCACCGGGATCGAGATGAACGTGGTGCTGACCGGTGGCCTGGTCGCGCTCGGCTACCTGTTCTCGCGCAGCCTGATGGGGTTGTTCATCACCGACCCCGCCGTGATCGAGGTGGCGCAGCGCTCGCTCCATATCGTCTTGTGGAGCTCGGTGCTGTTCGGCCTGTCGACCACGTTCTCCGCGGCGATGCGCGCGGGCGGCACGGTGTGGGTGCCGCTGGCGATCTCGGCCTTCTCCATCATCGCCATCGAGGTGCCGGTCGCGACGTGGCTCAGCCGCAGCATCGGCCTCGACGGGGTCTGGCTCGCCTATCCCATCACGTTCGCAACCATGATGCTGCTGCAGATGAGCTATTATCTGCTGGTCTGGCGTAAGCGGACGGTGGAGCGGATGATCTGAGGCGCCGGCGGTTGCATGCCGCCGGCTGCAATATGACGGTCATCATAAAATCCTGGACGCCGCCGCCGCGCTGGACCACAATGTGAAAAAGCTTCGAGGAGACCGCCCATGAGCCGACCCGCGCCAGAGTTCCTGTTCGACTTCGGCAGTCCGAACGCCTTTCTGAGCCATGAGGCGATCCCGGCCATCGTCAAGCGCATCGGCGTCCAGTTCTACTATGTGCCGGTGCTGCTCGGCGGCATCTTCAAGGCGACCAACAACAGGTCGCCGGCCGAGTCGCTCGCCGGCATCAAGAACAAGCGCGAGTTTCACGAGATCGAGACCCAGCGCTTCCTCAAGCGCTACCATGTGCAGCCCTGGGTCTGGAACCCGAACTTCCCGGTCAACACGCTGAACCTGATGCGCGCCGCGATCGCCGCCCAGCTCGAGGGCGTGTTCGAGCCATATGTCGACGCGGCGTTCCACCACATGTGGCGCGAGCCGAAGAAGATGGACGATCCCGAGATCGCGATCGCTGCCATCACATCGTCCGGGCTCGACGGCGCCAGGCTGTTCGCCCGCGCCCAGGAGCCGGAGGTGAAGGCGAAGCTGGTCGAGAACACGCAGCGCGCCGTCGAGCGCGGCGCGTTCGGCTCGCCGACCTTCTTCGTCGGCAACGAGATGTTCTTCGGCAAGGAGCAGCTGCGCGACGTCGAAGAATTCATCCTCGGCAGGTAACTCCGTCAATGCGAGCGCGGCGAAGCAACCCAGGGCGACGCTCACGATTCTGGATGGCTTCGCTGCGCTCGCAATGACGACGTGGTGAGAACGGAGACCCCAGCATGCAACAGCGCAACGCCACCGTCGCGGTGATCGGCGCCGGCGATTATATCGGCGCCGAGATCGTCAAGAAGTTCGCCTCCGAAGGCTTCACCGTGTTCGCCGGCCGGCGCAACGGCGAGAAGCTGGCTTCCTTGGTGGCCGAGGTCGAAGCCGGCGGCGGCCGCATCGTCGCACGCTCGCTCGATGCGCGGAAGGAGGAGGAGACCACCGCCTTCCTCAACGATGCCGACAGGCATGCGCCGCTCGAGGTCGTGATCTTCAACGTCGGGGCCAACGTCAACTTCCCGATCCTGGAGACCACCGACCGGGTGTTCCGCAAGGTCTGGGAGATGGCGTGCTGGGCGGGCTTCGTCACCGGCCGCGAGGCGGCCAGGCTGATGCTGCCGCGGGGCGGCGGCAAGATCTTCTTCACTGGCGCGACCGCGTCGCTGCGCGGCGGCGCGGGCTTTGCGGCGTTCGCCTCCGCCAAGTTCGGCCTGCGCGCGGTGGCGCAGTCGATGGCGCGCGAGCTGATGCCGCAGAACATCCATGTCGCCCACCTCATCATCGATTCCGGCGTCGACACCGCCTGGGTGCGGGAGCGGCGCGCGCAGTTGTGGGGCAAGGAGGCCCTCGACAACCCCGACCTCCTGATGCCGCCCGCCTCCGTCGCCGGTGCGTATTGGCAGCTCTACCAGCAGCCGAAGAGCGCCTGGACCTTCGAGATGGAGATCCGGCCGTTCGGCGAAAAATGGTAAGGGGCGAATAGGGAGTAGCGAATAGCGAATGGAGCCCATCCCCATTCGCGACTCGCCATTCGCCATTCGCTTCTGCATGATGCGGCCCGCTCACAGAGGGATCCACCATGCGAATTCTCGTCGTCGGCGCCGGCGCGATCGGCGGCTATTTTGGCGGCCGGCTGCTGCAGTCCGGCGCTGATGTCACCTTCCTGGTCCGCCCCCGGCGCGCATCCGAGCTGGCCAGTGCCGGCCTGATCATCCGCAGCCCGGCCGGCGACGTCACCCTGCCCAATCCGCCGACCGTCCAGGCAAACAATCTGAAACAGCATTTCGATGTCGTGCTGCTGAGCTGCAAGGCGTTCGATCTCGACGACGCGATTGCGTCGTTCGCGCCGGCCGTCGGTCCGAACACTGCGATCATTCCGCTGCTCAACGGCATGAAGCATCTCGACGTGCTCGATGCCAAATTTGGACGCGCGAGGGTGCTCGGCGGTCTGTGCGCCATCGCCGCGACGTTGAACGACAGCCGCGAGGTGGTGCAGCTGCAGCCGATGCAGTCGCTGAGCTTCGGCGAGCGCGACGGCGGTTCGTCCGATCGCGTCCGCGCCATCTTCGAGATCTTCCAGCGCGGCAATTTCAATGCCTCGGCCAGCGACCACATCATGCAGGACATGTGGGAGAAGTGGGTGTTCCTCGCTTCGCTCGCTGCGTCCACCACCCTGATGCGCGCGCCGGTCGGCGTGATCCTGACCGCACCCGGCGGCAAGGACTTCCTGCTCGGCATGCTCGACGAATGCAGCGCGGTGGCAGCGGCGGCCGGATATCCTCCAGCCGGTGCCTTCTTCCAGCGCGTCTCCGGCATGATCACCGCCGAGGGCTCGCCGATGACCGCCTCGATGTTCCGTGACCTCCGCGCCGGCCTGCCGGTCGAAGCCGATCACGTCATCGGCGATCTGGTAGCACGTGCCGACGCTGCAAAGGTGCCGGTGCCGCGGCTCCGGATTTCTTATACGCAGCTGAAGGTGTACGAGGCGCAGCGGGGAAAGTAGTTACTCCCACGCGCGACAAGCGCGTAAAGTGTATCGGTGAACCACGATGCCGCCACGCCCACCGCTGTCGTCCCGGCCTTGAGCCGGAACCCATACCCCCAGGGAGCGATTTGAGGCGGGCTGGTCATAGGCATCCTGCCGATCACGACCGCTGCAGCGTGGGTCCCGGCGTTCGCCGGGACGACGCTTTTTGCTTGGCCGAGATCGAGCTACAAATGCGCGAGATAATGCGCGAGCGCGGTGATCTCCTCCGCCGAGAGCGGATACGCCACATCCGTCATCGCGGCCTGGCTGCCGCCGACGCGCTGGCCGCTCTTGTAGTCGTGCAGGGCCTTGACGAGATATTCCTCGCGCTGGCCCGCGAGCCGCGCGACACCCTTGGTGCCGGCGTAGCTGTCGAGATGACATGAGGCGCAGCGGCGGCCGGCGGCGGCCTCGGCGCCCTTCTTCGACAGATCGGGATCATCGTCCGGCGGCGACTTTGCCGGCTGCAGCGAGGCGAAATAGGCGCCGAGATTGCGGATATCCTCGTTCGTGAGCTGCTCGACGATCGGCTTCATCGCCTCGTTCTTGCGCGTGCCGGCGCGGAAGAACACCAGCTGCCACTGGATGAACTGATCCTGCTGGCCGGCGAGCGAAGGAATGTTCTCGGTCTGCGAGATGCCGTTCTCGCCGTGGCAGCCGACGCAGAGCTCGGCCTTCGCCTTGCCCGCGGCAACATCGGCCGCATGGGCCGGCAGCCCCAGAACAACGACCATCGACGCGGCCGCCATCGCCCGGCGCATTCTACGTTTCCCTGGATTCATCGCGGGGGTTCGAGCTCCCATCATTGTTGTCACGCGAGCAGTCCTGCTCGCGGCGCCACGCCTGTCATCAACGCGCGACAGCCAAAATAGTTGGGGCTGCGGCCGCCAGGATGGCAGCGCGCAGCCCCGCTTATTGTCAAAGGCTCACTTCTTCTCGTAGCTGATGCGATAGATCGCACCGGCCCAGTCGTCCGCCACCAGGATCGAGCCGTCCTTGGCAAGCACGATATCGTTGGGACGGCCGAGATAGCCCTGGTCGCCCTCGAGGAAACCGGAGGCGAACACCTCCTGCTTGGCATCCTTGCCGTCCGGACCGACGATCACCCGCATGATCCGTGCGCCCTGGTACTTGTGGCGGTTCCAGGAGCCGTGCTCGGCGATCAGGATGTTGTTCTTGTACTCGGCGGGGAACTGGTCGCCGGTGTAGAACTTCATGCCGAGCGGCGCCACGTGCGCCCCGAGGTTCAGCACCGGCGGCGTGAACTCCGAGCATTTGTGGCCCATCGCGAACTTCGGATCCGGCATGTCACCCTGGTGACAATAGGGATAGCCGAAATGCTCGCCGATCCGCGAGATCATGTTGAGCTTGTCGCTCGGCAGATCGTCGCTGACCCAGTCGCGCGCATTTTCCGTGAACCAGTATTTGCCCGTGCGCGGATCGACATCGCCGCCGACGCTGTTGCGCACGCCGAGCGCCCAGATCTCCGCATTGCCGGTCCGCGGATCGACGCGGCGGATCTGCGACACGGACGTCGGCGGAATGCCGATGTTGAAGGGCGGGCCGAACGGCAGATAGAACCAGCCCTCCTTGTCGACCGCGATGTATTTCCAGCCATGCGCGGCGTAGGACGGCATGTCGTCATAGACGACCTTGCCCTGGCCGAGATTATCGACATTGGCCTCGGCGTTCTCGTACTTGATCAGCTTGTCGACTGCGATCACGTAAAGATTGCCGTCCTGGAAGGCGAGGCCGGTCGGCATGTTCAGGCCCTTGAGGACCGTCTTGACCTCGCGCTTGCCGCCCTTGTCGCTGATCGCATAGACGTTGCCGAGACCGAACGAGCCGACGAACAGCGTGCCCTTGTCGCCCCAGGCCATCTGCCGCGCGGCGAGCACGCCGGACGCCCAGACCTCCATCTTGAAGCCCGGCGGGAGCTTCACCTTCTTGACGAGGTCGGCAAGCTCGGCATCCGATGCGCCGGTCGGCGGTCCTGACGGCGGCGCCAAGCCCTTCTGCGCCTCGGTCTCGTCCCCGAGGAACCAGTCGTCCGGTGGATGTGTCCAGAATTCCTTGGTGCCGGATTCGTATTTCTTGAGCGGCTTACCCGCGTCGGATTTCTGCTGCGCGCCGGCAATGCTGGTGCCGGCGAGAAGACTGATCGTTGCAAGCGCAAGAACGCTTCGGTGAAAAGCCGATGTCATCGCTTCACTCCCATGAGGCAGCTCGTTTGGCCGCGTCTACTTATCGGAACGTGTTTGGAGACGTTCTTTGGCCGACCAGATCCAAGGTCAGGCGTGAAAATGGTAGCACATCCTGAGCGAGTGAGAAGCGCATTGCTGCCAAGCTTGCTTGATCGCGGCTTGCATGTCTCGCGTGCCGACATGCACGATCGATGTGCGCGCGTTTGCAGCGCACCGGTCGTTGCCGGAGCGGCGGCGGTTGCCATGCGCTGTATTCATGCGCACTCATCGACTGCGCACGATTGGCTCACCGATCCGCAGTCGCTAGGGTGAGCGAGCGACATGGCGCTGTGCGTATTCAGTGCCTTCAGGACTCATGCCGAGCAGGATGCCAATGACTGAGCCGTTCGATGCCGCCCTACCGAAGGCCGGCGCAGGCGTTCTCGATTTGCTGCGACGATTCGCGGCTGACCCGGCGGCCGCGGCGAGCCATGGTCAAGAATGCCTGAACAGGGCGCAGGCGATCGAGCCGGAGCTCAAGGCCTTCGAATATCTGCCGCACGACGTCGCACCGAGGACCGGGCCGCTGGGCGGAATTCCCGTCGCCATCAAGGACATCATCGCGACCGCGGACATGCCGACCACCAACGGCTCGCCGATCTATCGCGATCACGTGCCGGCGGCGGATGCCTGGGTGGTGGAGCGGCTGCGCGCGCTCGGCGCGACGATCTTCGGCAAGACGGTGTCGACCGAATTCGCCTGGCGCCATCCCGGACCCACCGTCAATCCCTGGAACCCCGCGCACACGCCGGGCGGCTCGTCGTCCGGCTCGGCCGCAGCGGTCGCCGCCGGGCTGGTCCCGCTCGCGCTGGGCACGCAGACGCTCGGCTCGGTGATCCGGCCGGCCGCCTTCAACGGCGTCGTCGGCTTCAAGCCGAGCTTCGGCGCGATCCCGCGCGTCGGCGTGCATCCGCTCAGCCCCTCGCTCGATCATGTCGGCTTCTTCGCACGCCGCGTCGACGACGTCGCGTTCGCGCTCGCGCTGCTGGCGGGGACCAGCTCCGATGATGTGCACGGCCGCCCCCTGCCGGGCTTCAGCGTAGACAGTGCGCACGGACTTGCGCCGCTCGCCGGACCGCGGCTCGCGATCGTGCGCTTCGCCAAATGGGAGCGCGCCGAGCCTGAGCAGAAGGCCGTGTTCGAGTCCGTCGTCGCGAAGCTGCGCGGCGCTGGCGCCGTGATCGAGGAGATCGAGCTTCCGATGCTCGACGCCGTGCATTGGGATGCGATCACCACGATCATGCTGAGCGAGGCGACCACGATCTTCTCCGATCTGATCGCGCGCTACCCGGACCGGGTCAGCGACGTCATGAAGGGGCACGTCGAGAGCGGGCGGACCAAGACCGCGATGGAGTATCTCACGGCAAAGGCGGCACAGGCCGAGCGGCAGAAGGCCCTCGCGGCAGAGCTCGACGGCTTCGACGCCGTGTTGACTTTGCCCGCCTTCGGCGAAGCCCCGCGCGGCCTCGACTGGACCGGCGATGCCGAATATTGCGCACCGTGGACCTTTGTCGGCGCGCCGGCGGTGTCGCTGCCGGCCGGGTTCGGCAAGAATGGCCTGCCGCTCGGCGTGCAGATCGCCGGCCGCTATCGCAACGACCTCCACGTTCTTCGCGTTGCCAAATGGGCCGAGCAGGCGCTTGGCTTCGATCCAGGCGTGCCGCCGCTGGCCCAGTAGTGCTCACGACGTCGGAGGACACCGCGAGCGGCCGCAAAGGTCACCTGCGACAAAGCCCAGTGGCGGGTTCGCCAGCGGCGCTGTAAAACCATCTCATGACAGTCACAGACATCGCGAGCAGAACCTATAATCACGGCTGGCGCCTCGATCCGATCGTGCGCAGCCTGCTCGATACCGATTTCTACAAGCTGTTGATGCTGCAAATGATTCGGGAATTCTACCCGAATCGGAACGTGACCTTCTCGGTCATCAACCGGACCCGGCGGGTGCGGCTCGGCGACGTCATCGACGAGGGCGAGCTGCGGGCGCAGCTCGACCATGCCCGCACCATCCGCTTCACCAAGAAGGAGCTGATCTGGCTCGCCGGCAATACGTTCTACGGCAAGACCCACATGTTCTCGCCGGACTTCATGGACTGGCTCGCCAATTTCCGCCTGCCCGAATACGAGCTGCGCAAGTCCGATGGCCAGTACGAGTTGCACTTCCATGGGCCGTGGACGCACACCACGATGTGGGAAATCCCGGCGCTCGCCATCGTCAACGAGCTGCGCTCGCGGCAGGCGATGAAAGGCCAGGGCCGGTTCGCGCTCGATGTGCTGTTCGCCCGCGCCAAGGCCAAGCTGTGGGCCAAGGTCGAGCGGCTGCGCAAGCTGGAGGGGCTGCGGCTATCGGATTTCGGCACAAGGCGACGTCACGGCTTCCTGTGGCAGCGCTGGTGCGTCGAGGCGGTCAAGGAAGGTCTCGGCTCCTCCTTCACCGGCACCTCGAACGTGCTGCTGGCGATGGACAATGATCTCGAAGCGATCGGCACCAATGCGCATGAGCTGCCGATGGTCGCGGCCGCGCTTGCCAAGGATGATGACGAGCTGCGCTTCGCGCCCTACCGCATTCTCGACCAGTGGCGGCAGACCTATGCCGGCAACCTCCTGATCGCGCTGCCCGACGCATTCGGCACCAAGGCCTTCCTGCGCGATGCGCCGGACTGGGTGGCGGACTGGACCGGCTTCCGCCCGGACAGCGCGCCGCCGATCCAGGCCGGCGAGGAGATCATCGCCTGGTGGAAGTCGAAGGGGCGTGATCCCCGGCAGAAGCTGCTGGTGTTCTCCGATGCGATGGACGTCGAATCGATCGAGCAGATCCACCACCGCTTCTCCGACCAGGTGCGGCTGTCGTTCGGCTGGGGCACCAACCTGACCAACGATTTCGTCGGCTGTACGCCGGACGGCTCGGTGGATCTCGATCCGATCTCGCTGGTCTGCAAGGTGACCTCGGTCGACGGCCGTCCCGCCGTGAAGCTGTCCGACAATCCGGAAAAGGCGACCGGCGACCCGGCCGAGATCGCGCGCTACCTGCGCGTGTTCGGCGATGCCGGTCGCGTCCGCACGCCGGTGGTGGTCTAAAACCGACGGTATTTTCTCCCTTTCGCCATGTTTCTTGTTCCGGTTTTGTTCGAATTGAGGTAAAACTCGCCCACGAACACGCAGATCGGGTGACGGGAGATCATGGGCATGCGTCGGGGGATCCGCCGGGTCGGGCGACGATGGTCAGCCGCCATTCTCGTGGTCATCATGGTTACCATGTCGATGCTGACCACGGCAGGCCCCGCTGCGGCCGACAAGCGCGTGGCGCTGGTGATCGGCAACTCCATCCATGAGCGTGCGCCGCTGCTGGACGAGCCGGCCGCCGATGCACGGCTCGTCGCCGATCGGCTCGCCCAGCTTGGCTTCGCCTTGAGCGGCGGCGCCGCGCAGATCGACCTCGACAAGAAGGGCTTCGATCGCGCGCTTGCCGAGTTCAAGGGCCGGATCGCCGACGCCGACCTCGCGCTGATCTACTATGCCGGGTACGGGCTCAATCTCAACGGCACCAACTATCTCGTGCCGGTCGACGCGGCGCCGACGAACGCCGCCGAGCTCGATACGGAACTGCGTGATCTGAACGGAATCCTGCGCGAGCTGAATGGATCGGCGCGCCGCCAGAACGTGGTCATCCTCGACGCCTTCCGCTCAAATCCCTTCGCGGCGCGCGGCATCGCCGGTCTCGCCGCCGGCCTCGTTCCGGTCGGCGTGCCCGCGCGCACCGTGATGTCCTTTGCCGCGCAGGCCGGAACGATCGGACAGCGTGGCGGGGACGGTCACGGCGCCTTCGCCGCCGCACTCGCCGAATCGCTGCAGCAGCCCGGCCGGCGCCTGATCGAGGTTTTCAACCAGACCAACGCCGCGGTCGAGCGTACGACCAACGGGGCGCAGCAGCCTCTCGTGATGTTCACGCTGGTCGACGGCGGTGCTCCGCTGACCCCCTCGGCACCGAAGCCTGCGCAGGCTGGCGGCCCGATCGTCAGCCAGTCCGCCCCTCCACCTGCGAACCCGGTGGCCTCATCCGCGGCGCAGGACGCGCGGACGCCCGGCCTGGCCGTGCTGTATGACGAAGATCCTTCCGATCCCCAGGGCAGGCGGTATTCCGGCTCCGTGACGTGGCGGACCGAGACGATCAAGAGCCCGCAATCGGGCCGGCCCGTGCCGGTGATCCGTGCCGAGATCGACATTCCCGACCGCAAGCTGAAGGTCAGCCTGCAACTGCGCCGCAACGACGATCCGGCCTTGCCGGCCAGCCACGTCGCCGAGCTCACATTCCGGCCCGCCGCCGATTTCGTCGGTGGCGGCATCAGCAACGTACCGGGTATCCTGATGAAGACGGAGGAGAAGGCCCGCGGTACGCCGATCGCGGGGCTCGCCGTCAAGATCACGGAAGGTTCGTTCCTGGTCGGCTTTTCCAACGTCGAAGCCGACCGCACGCGCAACCAGCAGCTCCTCGCGAGCCGCGAATGGTTCGACATTCCGGTCGTCTATGCGAGCCAGCGCCGGGGGATCCTCGCCATCGGCAAAGGTCCGAGCGGGGACCGGGTGTTCACCGACGTCCTCGCGGCCTGGGAAAAATCCTAGCCGATCCAATAACCGAGCGTTCGGGAAAAAGCCGCTGAAGGGGGCAGCGACGGAGCGAGGCTTTTGGAGCGGGCGAAGGGGTTCGAACCCTCGACCCCGACCTTGGCAAGGTCGTGCTCTACCACTGAGCTACACCCGCATCCGTGACGACTGGGCGGCGTGGCCGCCAGCGACGGGCAGACCTATGCCAAATGCCGCGGACGAATGCAACAGGTCTGCGACAGGTTTCGTACGCCGGCGGCCTTCAAATTTGGGTGTCGGACGCCTCGAAACGGCCCGAGGCGGCCGATTGACGGGCCCTTGCATGAATGGATTGAAATTTCACCGGCGACCGCCACTTAAAGTGACGGAAACCGTGTATTGAGGCGCGGCGGCGGCTGGTTCCCGGCTCGCTGTCCACCCCAGCTTTTTCGGACGAGGACCCCGTGACCATTGTTGAGCAGGGCAGCGGAGCGGCGCCGCAGGTGCCGGATCTGATCAAGGACACCACGACCCAGAGCTTCGTGAAGGACGTGATCGAGGAATCGAAGCGTCAGCCTGTCCTCATCGACTTCTGGGCGCCCTGGTGCGGCCCGTGCAAGCAGCTGACCCCGATCCTGGAAAAAGCCGTCAAGGCCGCCAATGGCAAGGTCAAGCTGGTCAAGATGAACATCGACGAGCATCCCGCGATTCCCGGCCAGATGGGCATCCAGTCGATCCCGGCCGTGATCGCCTTCGTCGGCGGCCGTCCAGCCGACGGCTTCATGGGCGCGGTTCCCGAAAGCCAGATCAACGCCTTCATCGAGAAGATCACCAAGGGCGTACCCGGCATCGGTGAGCCGGACATCGCGGAGATCCTCAAGGAGGCCGAGGCGGTGATGGCCGAAGGCGACGCGGCGGGCGCCGCCCAGATCTACGCCGAGGTGCTGTCGTTCGACGCCGCCAACATCCCGGCCCTCGCCGGCCTCGCCAAATGCTACCTCGAAACCGGCGCGATCGAGCAGGCCAAGGAGACGCTGGCCCAGGTTCCCGAGGCCAAGCGCAACGATTCGGCCGTCTCGGCGGTGCAGGCCGCGATCGACCTCGCCGAGCAGGCCCAGTCGCTCGGGCCCATCGGCGAGCTCGAACAGAAGGTCGCCGCCAATCCAGCCGACCATCAGGCGCGTTTCGATCTGGCCATCGCGCTCAACGCCGCGGGCAAGCGGACGGAAGCCACCGCCCACCTGCTCGAGATCGTGAAGCGCGACCGCAAATGGAACGAAGACGGCGCGCGCAAGCAGCTCGTGCAGTTCTTCGAAGCCTGGGGCGGCGCTGACGAGGCGACCGTCGACGGCCGCAAGCGGTTGTCGACGATCCTGTTCTCCTAATCGCAGCCGGGCGGGCACTTCGAGCGGACACGGGTTTAGCGGACACGAGGTATCGCATGCCGATCAATGCCGAATATCGCGGTCCCGCCGAGCTGCCGGAGATCATTCCGGTGTTCCCGCTGGCCGGTGCGCTGCTGCTGCCGCGCGGCCAAATGCCGCTCAACATCTTCGAGCCGCGCTACCTCGCGATGGTCGATGACGCGTTTCGCGACGGTCATCGGCTGATCGGCATGATCCAGCCCGACGTTACGCATTCGGCGAACGAGGAACGGCCGGTCCTGTTCAAGGTCGGCTGCGTCGGCCGAATCACCCAGCTCGCCGAGTCCGGCGACGGGCGCTATATCCTCGAGCTCACCGGCGTATCGCGCTTCAAGGTGGTCGAGGAGATGACGGTGCTGACGCCCTATCGTCAGTGCAAGGTCGACTACTTCCCGTTCCTGGACGATTTCACCGCCCGCAAGGGCGAGAGCGCCGTCGACCGCGAGGCGCTGCTCGCGGTGCTCACCGATTTCCTCAAGGCCAACAATCTGAAAGTGGACTGGGCGGGCATCGAAGCGGCACCGAACGAGGCGCTCGTCAATGCACTGGCGATGATGTCGCCTTACGGTCCGGCGGAAAAGCAGGCGATGCTCGAGGCTCCGGATCTGAAGACCCGGGCCGAGATCCTGGTCGCCGTCACCGAGATGGACCTCGCCAAGAAGCGGACCTCGGGCGACCCGCCGCTCCAGTGATCATTCGGCCGCAGCGATGCGCGGCGCCTGCGGCATCGCCGTGAGGCGCATGAGGCCAATGGTGGCCAGGATCACACCGACATAGACCATCAGCTGCATCGCCGTGGGCTGGTCGGTGTACCCGATCAATGCCTTGAGCGTGCGGCCGGCGACGCCGCGCTCCGGCAGGAGCGCACTCGAATCCCAGACCACGCGATCGAGCGACGTCAGCCAATTGGCGCGCGCGAGGAAGACCACGGCCTGGGCGGCCATCCCGGCCGACAGCAGCGTGATCAGCACGGTCGTGGTCTTGAACAGGGCGCGCGGTGGAATCCGCATCAGCCCGAAATAGGTCGCAAGGCCGACGGTGATGCCGAGCAGCAGGCCGAGGAGTCCTCCGCCCAGCAATGCACCAGCCGAGCCGTCGCCCGAGGCGGCAACACCGTAGAGGAACAGCGCGACCTCGCTGCCCTCGCGCAGCACTGCGATCGCAATCACGATCGCCAGCGCGATCAGCGGTTTGGAGCCGTCGGATACAGCCCGCCCCATGCTCCGCAGCTCGCTCGCCAATTCACGGCCGTGCCGGGCCATCCAGACATTGTGCCAGGTCAGCATGATCACGGCGGTTGCGAGGATGGCCGCGTTGAAGATCTCCTGCCCCATGCCCTCGAACAATTGCGTCAACGCGCCCGCGAACGCCGCAACGACGCAGGCGCCGGCGAGCCCCGCAAGCAGGCCGCCACCGATCCAGCGCAGCCGATGCGACACACCGTTGGTGACCGCGAGCACGATGCCGACGATCAGGCCGGCCTCGAAGACTTCACGAAAGACGATGATCAGTGCGGCGAGCATGGCACGACCGTCCTATTGAACGTTGATGAAGCCGCGCGCCTTTTCGTTGAAGTCGTTGTGGAACTCGTAGCGTCCCGACTTCACCGCGCGGACGTTGAGCACCGCCTCGCTGTTGGCGGCGACCACCTTCTCGATCTTGAGCGTCTCGCTCTCGAACTCCATCGCCTTGGCGTCCATGTTCTTGACGCGAATGGTGAGCGGCGCATCGGCCGGCACCGTCGGCTCGTTCGGCTCGAACTGCCCGTTCGCATAGGTCAGGCAGATCTCGTTCGGCCCGCCAGCCTGCGCCTCCGTCGACAGCAGCAGCATCCCGACGCTTCCGCCCACAACGATCAACTTCCGCACCACGTCGACCAACATCGATCAGTCCTCTCGTATCAAGACAAGCAAATCGGAGAACTGGCCCGCGGCCGCATCGATGGCGCGGTACCCGTTCGCGACGACGAACAGCTAATCGGCCCGCCGCCAGGTCTGCAAAGAGACTCCTTCTAAGTTGGAACCATTCTTTGCGAATGTGTCGCGGCAGTGGCGAGCACCGGGCCGCCGGAGGCCGAGCGGCATCGTTTGGTTACGAACTTTCCCTGCTTGCCATATCGTCGCCGCGCATCGCTGTCCGTGGACAAAACGCGGCGAAATGATTGCCGTCGCGCAGCAGGCCTGCAGCAGAGATGAGGCGCGCCTCAATAGCCTGCGGCGGCGAGAACGACGACGCCGGCGAGCATGACCCAGCCGACATGGCGTGCACGCGTTGCCAGCGCATTCGCGCCTGCTGCAAAGCCGAACACCACGACAGCCGTGGCGACGGTCCAATGCCGGGCCGGTTCGGAGCCCATCCAGGGCGCCGCGATCAGGAGCCCGCCGCAGCCGATCCACGCCACCGTGCCGGCCTGCCAGACCAGTCGCAGCAGAATGCGCAGCCGCTCCGGCGAGATGGTGGCGCGCGCGAACACGACGGTCTCGCCGAGGATGCCGTGGATCACGGCCACGATGATCGCGCCGGCTCCGGCGCATTGCAGCAGCATGTCACGCATGATCGACTCCATACAGTTGTGTATGGAGCATGCGCCCCGCGCTGGCGATCGTCAATACACTTGTGTATGGTGCCGAAAATGGTGGCGACATGAACGAGCAGCTCTCGGCGAAGGACTGGCTGGACCAGGGTCTCAAGGTACTGGCCAGCCGCGGCTTCACCGCGCTCAAGGCCGAGCCGATGGCCAAGGCCATGGGCGTGTCGCGCGGCAGCTTCTATTGGCACTTCGCCGACGTCTCGGCGTTTCATGCCGCGTTGCTCAAGCATTGGCGCGAGATCGCCGCCGAGCAGATCATCACCGGCATCGAGGCGAGCGCGGGTGATGAACCGGCCATCGCCGTTCTGCTTCGTCGCACCTTCTCGATCAGGCTGACGTTGGAGCGGGCGGTGCGCAGCTGGGCCGCCGCCGATCCGATTGCGCGCCACGCCGTGCAGGCGATCGACAGGCGGCGGCTCAACTATGTCGAGAGCCTCCTCACCGCCAACGGCCTGCCCCAACCCGTCGCGCAGGCGCGGTCGCAAGTGCTGTACTGGGCCTTTCTCGGCAACGCGCTGTCGGACCGTCAGTTGCCGTCGGCGCAGCAGCAGGCCGTGATCGCCGAGTTGATCCGGATCGCCCTGCACGCGCCTTGAGTGACGACGGCGCCGCTGATGTGCTAGAGAGACGCCCGCCGGAGATCCTTGCCATGAACGCCCCGCTCGAACGCCCCGCCAATTCGGTCGATCCCAAGCTGCTCGAAATCCTGGTGTGCCCGATGACCAAGGGGCCGCTGGAGTATGATTCGGCGAAGCAGGAGCTGGTCTCGCGGTCGGCGAAGCTCGCTTATCCGATCCGCGACGGCATTCCGATCATGCTGCCCGAGGAAGCGCGGAAGATCGACTGACGATGCGTTCCGCCGCGATCCGCTGCGCGCTTATGCTGGCCTTGGCCCTGCTTCCCTCGCTGGCCCGGGCGGAGGAGAGCGCGATCCGCGTCGGCGCGCTCGACGCGGTGCTGACGACCCCGGCAGGGGTCGAACGGCCGCCGGTGGCGCTGCTGATCGCCGGGTCCGGGTCGACGGACCGGGATGGCAACGGGCCGCAGTTGAAGCCCGCGACCTTGAAGAAGCTCGCCGAGCAGCTGGCTGCCCGCGGCATTGCCAGCCTGCGCTATGACAAACGGGGCGCGCGCGGCTGGAAGGCGGAGTTCGGCCGGCCGGAGGACTTCCGCTTCAAGGACTATGTCGGCGACGCCGCCGCCCTCGTCGACTTCCTGCGCGGCAAGTTCGCCCGCATCGTGCTGGTCGGCCACAGCGAGGGCGGCCTGGTCGCCATCCTCACCGCCCGCCGCACCCCGGTCGACCGCCTCGTCCTGCTGGCGGCGGCGGCGCGGCGGCAGGGCGATCTGCTCAAGGCGCAGCTCGAGCGGAAGTTGCCGGCAGCCAAGATGGAGCCGGTCGCCAAGGCCATCGACGCCATCATGGCCGGGCAGATCGTCGATCCCACCCCGCCTGAGCTGCCGATCGCGCCAGCCATGCAGCCCGGCATCGGCTCTGCGTTCGCGGAGGATCCGATCGATCCGCTGAAGCAGATCACGATCCCGATCCTGATCGTCGGCGGCGCCCGCGACCACCAGGTCGCCCGCCTCGACATGGTCGCGCTCGCCGCCGCGGCCCCGGCCGCCAAGACGCTATGGCTGCCGGAGATGAATCACGTGCTGGTCGACGTCGCCAATGAGGACGAGAACCTCGCCTCCTACAACGACCCGGACCGCCCGCTCGATCCCGACATGGTCGAAGCCGTCGCCGGCTTCATCACCGCCGCCGGCCCGCGCTAAAGCATGATCCGGAAAAGTGCGCAGCGGTTTTCCGAAAAGACCATGCGCAAACAACAACCTAAATCGCGATGACGATTCATCCTGATCGCATCGCGCTTCAGGTCCTACAACGCCTCGCCCTTCAACAACCGCGGCATCTCTCCGGTGAGACCTGCGGCCTGCTTGATGAACAACTCCTTCAGCGGCGGCGCGCGATCGACGATGCCGAGCCCGATGTCGCGCACCGTGCGCAGCAAGGTCGATTTGTTGGAGAACAGGAAGTTCAGCGAGTTGGTGGCGAGGCCCATCGCCATCGTGTCGAACCGTCGCCAGCGCTGGTAGCTTTCGAGCACGTCGACCTGCCCGGGATCGATCCCCATCCGCGCCGCATCGACCACCACCTCGGCCAGCGCCGCAACATCCTTCAGCCCCATGTTGAGCCCCTGGCCCGCGATCGGATGGATCACATGCGCGGCGTCGCCGACCAGCGCCAGCCGCGGCGCGATGAACGAGCGGGCGACGAAATAGGACAGCGGAAACGCCTTGGGCTGGTCGAGCACCTTGAGCTCGCCGAGATGCAGGCCGGCGCGCTTCTCCAGCTCGGCGTGGAATTCGTCTGCGCTGAGCCCGACCAGGCGCTGCGCCTCCCTGCGCCGCTCGGTCCACACCAGCGACGAGCGTTTGCCGGTCAGCGGCAGGATCGCGAACGGCCCCGGCGGCAGGAAATGCTCCTCGGCGCGGCCGCCATGGTCGCGCTCGTGACCGACGGTCACGACAATGCCGGACTGGTCGTAATCCCAGCCATGAGTCTGAATCCCGGCACGCTCGCGCAGCTTGGAGCGCGCGCCGTCGGCCGCCACCAGCAGGCTGGCCTCGAGCTGGCTACCGTCCCCCAGCGTCACCGCAACACCGTCGGAGCGGGTCGCAAAGCGGGTCACCGGCATTGCCTTGAGCTCGACGCCCGCGGCCTCGGCATGCTTCACCAATGCATCGATCAGCAGCCGGTTCTCGACCATGTGCGCGAACGGCTCGCCGGCCTCGACCTGGCCTGCGAACGTCAGAAAGGCCGGACGGGTCGCATCCTCCAGCCTGGAATCGGTGATCACCATGTCGAGGATCGGCTGCGCTTCCGGCGCCACGTCGGCCCACACCCCGATCGCGTCGAACAGCTTCCGGCAGGCCGCGACGATGGCGCTGGCGCGCGGATCGCGGCTCGGCCGGTTGGCGAGCGCCGGATCGGCCACGATGACCGGCACCTCGGGCCCGAGCCCCTGTCGCAGCGCGAGGGCCAGCGCCAGGCCCGCAAAGGCCCCGCCACAAATGACAATGCTTCGCTGTGTCGTCATGCCGCCCTGCTCACGGTTACTCTTGCGGGTGGAGTATAGCTAGGCGAAACAGGGGCGTGAACCAAGGGCTGCCACCCGAGGCCGTCAATTCCGGATGCCTGATCCAGCCTCGATGGGGCAGGTGCGGCCGCCCGAGCCAGCGAAAGCACGACGCCATGTCCAAGGGACTGATCGACCTGATCTCGATCCTCGACCTCGAGCCGATCGAGGTGAACCTGTTCCGCGGCAACAGCCCGAAGACCAGCTGGCAGCGCGTGTTCGGCGGCCAGGTGATCGGCCAGGCGATGATGGCGGCGTGCCGCACCGTCGAGGGCCGGCTGCCGCATTCGCTGCATTGCTACTTCATCCTGCCCGGCGACCCGCAGGTACCGATCATCTACCAGGTCGAACGGCTGCGGGACGGCAAGAGCTATGCAACGCGGCGCGTCACCGCGATCCAGCACGGCAACGCGATCTTCTCGATCATGGTGTCATTCCACAGCGACGAAGAGAGCGCGTTCAACCATCAGGACAAGATGCCGGACGTGCCGCCGCCGGAGAAGCTGACGGCGGAGGAGATCTCCAAGCAGCCGATGTTCCAGGAGGTCTTCCAGCGGATGCCGGACTTCATCCGGCGCTATTACGAATCCGACCGGCCCATCGAATTGCGCCCGGTCGAGCTCAGCCGCTATTTCGGCCAGAAGATCGACGACGGTCGCATTCACGTCTGGATCAAGACGGCGGCCACGCTGCCCGACGATCCGGCGCTGCACATGTGCGCGCTGGCCTATGCCTCGGACTTTTCGCTGCTCGACGCGGTCATGGCACGCTATGGCCGCACTCTGTTCGACAAGCGCATGATGCCGGCCTCGCTGGATCACGCGATGTGGTTTCACCGGCCGTTCCGCGCCGACGAATGGCTGCTTTATGCGCAGGATTCGCCGAGCGCGCAGGGCGGCCGCGGGCTGACCCGCGGCTCGATCTTCAAGCCCGACGGCACGCTGGTCGCCTCCGTCGCGCAGGAGGGATCGATTCGCGAGCGGCGGGCGTAGCCGACCTACATCGGCTGCGTGGTCCGCGGCACCAGCGCGAACTGGGAAATGTACCAGGCGCTGTACCAGCGCAGCAGCCACGGGATCGGGATAATCACCGACGAGCCGAGCACGAACACCAGGGTGCGCCACAGCACCTGCAGGCCGGTGCCGTTGAACACCACCTCGCGCCGCGTGCCCTGGATGTTGCGGCAGATCCAGCGCATCCAGGCAGCCGCCACCCAGGCCCAGCCGACGATGGTGACGACCGACACGATCAGCGCCAGATACCAGGCGAAATAGACGACGGGGCTGCCTTCGAAATGGATCGGCAGCGGCTCGCCATTGGATGCGATCCGGCTCAGCACCCAGCGCATCATCATCCAGCCGAGGAACGCCTGGGCAATGACGGCGGCGAGCTTGATGATCGGCTGATCGCTCATGCCGACATAGGTCAGCACGCCCATGCCGACGAAGACGTACCAGATTTCCAGCGGCTGCCCGATGAAGGACAGGTTCGGCCGGCCGGGCACGCTGATCCGCTCCACCACGTAGCGGTAGAGATAGACCGCGGTCCAGGGCGTGATCACGATCAGGAACTGGCCGATGACATAAAGCAGCGTCCAGCCCAGATAGGACCACGTGCCGAGCTTGATCGAGACCGCGCCCGCCGGGGCGGGGGCGCCGCGGTCGAAGGCCGGCGGACCACCGGGCGCGATGCTCGGCCCACCCGACATCAGCCCGGGAATGCGTCCGGCCTTCTCCCAGCCGGCCATGCCGTCGCTCCACAGCAACGTTTCCGCAGTCACGACGCTCCGGGCAATCAGGTCGCGCAACTCGTCTTCCGAAATGGGGCCCTGTTGCTGACCTTGCTCTGCGTAATACCAGGAACGATTCGACATGGGTGGTCCTTGAATGGAGGCGGCAGGAAAACGTCTTCAATCTGTCGGGCGATGTCGACTTTCGTTCAGTGATATCGGTCACTCCTGACGTTTTCACTTAACGCTGCGCTGAATTTGTGCCATTTGCCTAGGAACAGGCCACAATGGCCGTCCGAAGCCTGCTCCAAAAGAAGCCTGCTCCAAAAACAGGCTATCCAAGACCCGAGGAAACCAAGGCCCGACCATGAAGCTCGTCGTCGCGATCATCAAACCCTTCAAGCTCGACGAGGTGCGTCAGGCCCTCACAGCGATCGGCGTCCACGGCATGACCGTGACCGAGGTCAAGGGTTACGGCCGCCAGAAGGGCCACACCGAGATCTATCGCGGCGCCGAATACATCGTGAACTTCCTGCCCAAGCTGCGCATCGAGATCGCGGTCAACTCGGATATCGCCGAGAAGGCGGTCGAAGTCATCACCACGCATGCGCGCACCGGACAGATCGGCGACGGCAAGATCTTCGTCACGCCGATCGACCACGCCCGCCGCATCCGCACCGGCGAGACCGACACCGACGCGCTGTAGGCAGCCGCAACGGCTGCACGCCCGCCGCAACGGCGCGGCGGAACGAGAACTTTCAATCTGATCTGACATGCCGGGGGGACTGTCATGGGGGCCTGCGCGTCTCGTTGCCTGCGCGCGACTGCAGCTTTGGCTGCAGCAGGCGTTGCGATCTTCACCACACCCGTCCGGGCGGCAGCGCCGTCCACGATCGAGCCGGCCGATACCGCCTGGATGATCGTCGCCACCGCGCTGGTGCTGATGATGACGATCCCGGGGCTGGCGTTGTTCTACTCGGGCATGGTGCGCAAGAAGAACGTGCTCGCGACGATGGCGCAGAGCCTCGCGGCCGTGATGCTGATCTCGATCCTGTGGGTCGCGTTCGGCTATTCGCTGGCCTTCGTCGGCGACGGCAACTGGATCGGCACGCTCGACCGCGCCTTCCTGGCCGGCATGGGCATGGACAGCGTTCATCCCGGCGCCAGGACCATCCCGGAAGCGCTGTTCATGCTCTACCAGATGACATTCGCGATCATCACGGTGGCGCTGGTGGCGGGCTCGGTGGCCGACCGCATGCGCTTCTCGGCCTACCTGCTGTTCAGCGTCGCCTGGTTCGTTTTCGTCTACGTCCCGCTGGCGCATTGGATCTGGGGCGGCGGCTTCCTCGCCCAGGCCGGCACCGTCGACTTCGCCGGCGGCCTCGTGGTGCATCTCTCCGCCGGCACTGCCGGCCTGGTCGCCGCGCTGGTGATGGGACGGCGGCAGGGCTACGGCAGCGAGAACCTGTCGCCATTCGACCTGTCGCTCGCCGTGGTCGGCACCGGCCTGCTCTGGGTCGGCTGGTTCGGCTTCAATGGCGGCTCGGCACTGGGTGCCAACGCGCATGCCGTGATGGCCATCCTCACCACGCACCTGGCGGCCTGCGCCGGTGCGGTGACCTGGGGCGCGCTGGAATGGTCGACCCGCCGCAAGCCGTCGGTGCTCGGCATGATCTCCGGCGCGGTCGCCGGCCTCGGCACCATCACCCCCGCCTCCGGCTTCGTCGCGCCCTGGCATGGCCTGGTAATCGGCGCGCTGGCCGGCATTATCTGCTACTGGGCCTGCACCTCGCTGAAACACCGCTTCAACTATGACGATTCGCTCGACGTGTTCGGCGTCCACGGCATCGGCGGCCTGACCGGGACCGTGCTGGCCGGCGTGTTCGCCACCGCGGCGATCGGCGGCACCGCCGGGCTGATCGAGGGCAACCCGAAGCAGCTCGTGGCCCAGCTCTATGGCGTCGCCGTGACCCTGGTGTGGTCCGGCGGGGTGACCTGGGGACTGCTGAAGCTGGTCAGCGCCTTCGTGCCGTTGCGGGTGTCGCGCGAGCACGAGCTGGAGGGGCTCGACATCTCCCAGCATGGCGAGGCGCTGCAATAATTGCAGGATTCGGCGCCAATTGATCAGTCCTGAGTCTGTGGATTCTGCCCGCTCAGTGAGCAGCTTTGTGTCCTGAGCCTGACATGCGCATTTATTGCGCATGTCTGCCCATTCATTGGGCGCGACGGAATGGCACAGGTCCATCCCGCCCCCCTCAACGCTGAAAAGGTCAGGATTCACGGCTCGTTAGCCCTGACCAGCCGTCTGGCACGGCATTTGATTCTAGCCCCCCGGCTGTGCCCGCGTCGTGAAGCTCGCGTGGTGAACCTCAGTCGACAAGAAGCGCTCGGTGACGTCCGTGCCGGGCCCAAGCGGGGATAGGACCCATGAAAATTGTTATGGCGATCATTAAGCCATTCAAGCTCGAAGAAGTCCGGGACGCCCTGACCGCCATCGGCGTTCATGGTCTCACGGTCACCGAAGTGAAGGGATACGGCCGCCAGAAGGGCCATACGGAAATCTACCGCGGGGCCGAATATGCGGTGAGCTTCCTGCCCAAGATCAAGATCGAGGTCGCGATCCCCTCGGACCAGGTCGACAAGACCATCGACGCCATCAGCACGGCCGCCAAGACCGGCCAGATCGGCGACGGCAAGATCTTCGTCATCAGCCTCGACCACGCCGTGCGCATCCGCACCGGCGAAGCGGACGCTGCGGCTCTCTGATTTCGCGCTCAAACCAGAACACTTACGGAGTAGAAGAAAATGACGTTCAAACGTCCAACCAGCGCGGGATGGGTTACGCTCGCAGTCGCAGGGCTCTGCGTCGCAGGCCTCGCCGATGTGGCGTTCGCTGAAGACGCGCCGGCCGCCGCTGCCGCAGCCGCCCCCGTTCCCAACAAGGGCGACGTCGCCTGGATGCTGATCTCCAGCGCCCTCGTCCTGATGATGTCCGTCCCCGGCCTCGCGCTGTTCTACGGCGGCCTCGTCCGCACCAAGAACATGGCCTCCGTCCTGACCCAGGTGTTCGCGATCGTTGCCATGGTCGGCGTGGTCTGGACCCTCTACGGCTACTCGCTCGCCTTCACCGATGGCGGCAGCATGACCAAATATGTCGGCGGCTTCGCCAAGGCCTTCCTGCACGGGGTCGATGCCAACTCCACCGCCGCGACCTTCTCGAACGGCGTGGTGATTCCGGAGCTCGCCTACTTCGTGTTCCAGATGACGTTCGCGATGATCACCCCGGCCCTGATCGTCGGCGCCTTCGCCGAGCGCATCAAGTTCTCGGCAGTGATGCTGTTCGTGCTGCTGTGGGTGACCTTCATCTACTTCCCGATCGCGCATTGGGTCTGGTACGTGCCTGCGCCGGATGACGTTGCTGCCGCGGCCAAGGCTCTCGCTGCCGCCACCGACGCGGCTGCCAAGACTGCCGCCCAGGCCAAGCTCGACGAAGTTAGCAGCAACGCCGGCTGGCTGTTCCAGGCGGGCGCTCTCGACTTCGCTGGCGGCACCGTGGTGCACATCAACGCTGGCATCGCGGGCCTCGTCGGCGCCGTCCTGATCGGCAAGCGCACCGGCTACGGCAAGGAGCTGATGGCTCCGCACTCGCTGACCATGACCATGATCGGCGCCGCCCTGCTGTGGGTCGGCTGGTTCGGCTTCAATGCCGGCTCCAACCTGGAATCGAACGGCGTCACCGCGCTGGCCTTCGTCAACACCATGGTTGCGACCGCCGGTGCGGCGCTGTCCTGGCTTCTGTGCGAATGGGCGGTCAAGGGCAAGCCGTCGCTGCTCGGCATCTGCTCGGGCGCCGTCGCCGGTCTCGTCGCCGTCACCCCGGCCTCCGGTTATGCCGGTCCGATCGGTGCGCTGGTGCTCGGCCTGATCGTCTCTCCGGTCTGCCTGTTCTTCGTCTCGACCGTGAAGAACGCGCTCGGCTATGACGACGCACTCGACGTGTTCGGCGTGCACTGCATCGGCGGCATCATCGGCGCTCTGGCCACCGGCATCCTGGTCAACCCGGCTCTGGGTGGCGTCGGCATCACCGACTACACCAACATCACCGGCAACAACGCCGGCACCTACGACTTCGCCACGCAGATGCTGGCGCAGATCAAGGCTGTCGTCGCCACGCTGCTGTGGTCGGGTATCGGTTCGGCGATCCTCTACAAGGTCGTCGACGTGATCATCGGCCTGCGCCCGACCGTCGAGCAGGAGCGCGAGGGCCTGGACATCACCGACCACGGCGAGCGCGCCTACAACTACTGAGTTCTCCCGGGACTTGGCCCCACCGGGCCAAGTCCGCAACTTCGGTTCGGGCAAATACCCGGCAATGCCCTGACCGTTGAGGGGCTCCAGCGCAAGCTGGGGCCCCTTTCTTTTTTGGAGGTCGCTGGGAGCCGCACTGGCGCGCAACAATCGGTGTCGCGCGCCACGCTCGCATTGGGAGTCGCTGACGCTAGGACAGCGCAGTCGTCCCCTACACTCCGCCCAGCTTGCAGATGTGCTTCCACTCCTCCGACGTCACCGGCTGCACTGACAAACGCGACTGTTTGACGAGCGCCATCTCCGACAGCTTCGGATCTGCCTTGATCGCGGCCAGCGTGACCGGAGTCTTGAAGGCCTTGTGCGCCTTGATGTCGACGCAGACGAATTTGCCGGTCTTGTCGGTCGGATCGGGATAGGCTTCCTTGATGATCTCGGCGATGCCGACGATCTCCTTGCCCTCGTTGGAATGGTAGTAGAAGGCGAGCTCGCCCTTCTTCATCGCCACCAGATTCTGCCGCGCCGTGTAGTTGCGCACGCCGGTCCAGGCCTCGCCCTTCGCGCCCTTCTCCACCTGCTGGTCCCAGGACCACACCGAGGGTTCGGATTTCACCAGCCAGTAGCTCATATGCGCATCGTCCTCAGATCACGGCAGCGCCGGTCTCACGCGGATTGCAGCATGGATCGGCGGGCGGATCAAAGAAGACGGCCATCGCCGGGTCAACAGTTTAGAGCAAGGGCATCGCGCTTTTGCCCAGCGATCCGGCTCACTGCTCGGCCTTGAACGGCCGCATCATCAGTCCTTCGATCGCAGCGTCGATCGTGACCGCGCCCGACAGGATCGCGGCGACGGCCTGCGCGACCGGCATCTCCACCCCGCGCGAGGCCGCGAGCTCGACCAGCACCGGTGCAGTGTACTGACCTTCCGCCAGCTTGCCGGCGGGCAGCGCCTCGCCGCGGCCGAGCGCGAGACCGGCGGCGAAATTGCGCGATTGCGGGCCGGCGCAGGTGAGGATGAGATCGCCGAGGCCGGACAGGCCGGTCAGCGTCTCGCTGCGCGCGCCATAGGCGCGGCCGAGCCGGACCAGCTCGGCAAAGCCGCGCGTCGTCAGCGCCGCCAGCGCGGAGGCGCCGAGATTGCGCCCCGAGACGATGCCGGCGGCGATCGCCAGCACATTCTTGGCCGCGCCGCCGATCTCGACGCCGCGCACGTCGGTCGAGTGATAGGGCCGGAAGGTCGGCGAGCCCAGCGCCTGCACGAGATCGGCCGCCTGCACCTCGTCGGACGCGGCGAGCGTCACCGCGGTCGGCAGGCCCCGCGCGACGTCGTCGGCGAAGCTCGGGCCTGAGAGGATGGCGGGGATCGCGCCCGGCGCGGCCTCCGCGATGATTTCGGTCATGAACTTGTGGGTGCCGTGCTCGATGCCCTTGGCGCAGGCGATCAGCGGCGTGCGCGGACGGAGCAGTGGCGCGAGATGCATGACGGCGCCGCGCAGGTGCTGCGCAGGGACGACGATGAGGACGGCATCGGCGCGCGCGGCGCGCGCGAGGTCGGCGGTGATGGCGATGCCCGCGGCCAGCGGAATGCCGGGCAGGCGCGGATTCTCACGCGCAGCGGCGATACGCGCGGCGTGGTCGGCATCGCGGGCGTAGAGCGTGACGTCACGGCCCGCGCGCGCGGCAACGGCGGCAAGCGCGGTGCCCCACGCGCCAGCACCGATGATGGAGAGGGTTTGGAAGCGAGTCATCGCCCCACGCTCATCCCCCCACCCGGATCGCATCTCCCGATGCGATCCGACCTCTCCCCGCAGGCGGGGCGAGCTTGACGCGTGCCCCGCTTGCGGGCGAGGCGTGGAGAGGCGATGTGCGCACGTCTCAAAACCCCGCGCGGGTGTTGGCGAACTTGCCGGGCACGCTGGCATTGGCATCCAGCAGCCAGCGCGCGCGGGGCGCGGCATCCATGCCGTCGACGAGGCCGAGCGCGAGGCGCTCCAGTCCGGCCCAGGCGATCATCGCGCCGTTGTCGGTGCACAGGGCCGGCGGCGGCATGATCAGGCGGGTGCCGGCAGCTTGCGCGACGTCGTCGAGCGCGCCACGAATCGCCTGGTTGGCGGCGACGCCGCCGGCGGCGACCAGGGCGGTCGGGGCGCCGAAGCGCTGCTTGAACAGATCGAGGCCGACGCGCAGACGGTCGGCGGTCGAGTCCAGCACCGCGGCCTGGAAGCTGGCGCAGAGATCGGCGGTGTCCTGCTCGCCGACGGACTCCATCCGGCCGATCTCGTTGCGCACGGCGGTCTTCAGGCCGGAGAGCGAGAAATTGGCATCGCTGCGGCCTTGCATCGGGCGCGGAAAGGCGAAGCGCGCGGCGTCGCCGTTGCGCGCGGCCTGCTCGACCTGGGGTCCGCCGGGATAGGGCAGACCCAGCATCTTGGCGACCTTGTCGAACGCCTCGCCCATGGCGTCGTCGACGGTGGTGCCGAGCCGGATGTAATCGCCGACGCCGGCGACGGCAACGATCTGGGTGTGGCCGCCCGACGCCAGGAACAGGCAATAGGGGAAGTCGATTGCATCGGTGAGACGCGGCGTCAGCGCGTGCGCCTCGAGATGGTTGACCGCGATCAGCGGCGTGTCGTGCACCAGCGCAATGGCTTTTGCGGTGGTGAGCCCGACGATGACGCCGCCGATCAGGCCGGGACCGGCGGCTGCGGCGACGCCGCCGAGCGCGGCATAGTCGATGCCGGCCTCGCGCATCGCCGCGTCGATGAGGTGATCGAGCATGTCGACATGGGCGCGCGCCGCGATCTCGGGAACCACGCCGCCATAGAGAGCGTGTTCATCGGTCTGCGAACGCACGACGTTGGAGAGGATTGTCCCCTTGCCGTCCGAATCACGCGCGACCACGGCCGCGGCGGTCTCGTCGCAGGTGGTTTCGATGCCGAGCACGAGCGTTGTCGTATCGTTACCCAATCTCAACCCTTTTGGTCATTATGAGTGCGCAGAACCGCCTAACACCACGAGGTCGCCAGGTGCAATCACCAGTCCGTTGCAGCCCGGCCGATCCGGATTCGACGGGAGCATAGCACATGGCCGTGCTGGTGACCCGTCCCGCCCCCGACAATGAACGAACCGCTGCCGCGCTTCGCGCGCGCGGCTTCGACGTGCTGCTGGCGCCGATGCTGCGCTTCGAGCCGGTGGCGCTGCCGGGGGACGTCGGCCACGACGTCGCCGCCGTCGTCGTCACCTCGTCGAATGCGCTGCGCGCGGCCGCGCCGCAGCTATCCGGTTCCGCCTTGCTCGACCTGCCGCTGTTCGCGGTCGGCGACCAGACCGCAGCGGCCGCGCGCGATGCCGGCTTCACCCGGGTGATCTCGGCCTCGGGCGATGCGACGGCGCTGCGCGACACCATCGCGAGCAGCGCCGTGATCGAGGCCAAGGCGACGCTCCTCTATCTGGCCGGTGCCGACGTTTCGCGCGACCTTGCCGCCGAACTCGCCGGGCGCGGCTTCGACGTCACCACGCAGACGGTCTATCGGATGGCGCCGGTGACGGCGCTGCCGCGCGGCGTCTGCGAGGCGTTCGCGGCGAATGCGATCGAGGCGGTGCTGCACTATTCGCGGCGCAGCGCCGCGGCGTTCGTCGCGGCGGTCCGGGCCGATGGCGTCGAAATCTCGGCGCTGGCGGTGCCGCATTGCTGCATGTCGGCCAATGTCGCCGACGTGCTGCGCGACGCCGGCGCGACCCAGGTCACAATCGCGGCGCATCCGGATGAAAACGACATGCTGGACGGGCTGGCTCGTGCGTTGCGATCGTGAATGGCGTAAGACGGCCTGCCCAATCTTGCCTCAGCCAGGGAACCTCCACCATGGTCGATGATACCGACACCGCTGCACCGGGCTCCGATACCGGGCGGCCGAAACGGCCGCCGCCGACCATCGACCTCGAGCCGACCTCGCGCGAGGAGCGTCCCGCCGCGGCCGAGAGCGCAGCGGAGCGGCCGACCGCATCGCCATGGTCCGCTCCGGCCGAGGCGGTCGCGGAGGGCTCGTCGGATGCCGGCAGCGAGACGCACCCGCATGCGGCGCCGGACTCTGAGCCGAACTCGGAGCCGGTGTCGGCCGCCGACGCGACGCCGGAGGCGACGGCGGCCGCGACCGAGCCGCCACGCACGGCTCCGCCCCCGCCCCGCCCGGTGTCACCCTGGATCATCGCGCCGTTCTCCGGCGCGGCCGCCGCGGCGCTGGTGATCGGCGTCGGCTGGATGCTGGGCTGGCCGCAGGTCGCGCCGCCATCGGAGGCGTCTCGCCAGGACGCTGCGGTCACCGATTTGACCAGTCGCGTCGCGACCCTGGAGCAGCGCATCGGCAAGCCCGATGCCGCCGTCACCGGCCGCCTCGACGCGGTCGACAAGGCGATCGCCGCGGTGCGCGGCGATGTCGCCGCGTTGCGCAGCCAGACCGACAAGACGGTGGCGGCGCTCAACGATGTCCGGGCCCAGCCGCGCGACGGCGCGGCGCCCGCGCCCGCCCCGGTCGACCTGTCCGGTCTGACCGCCCGCATCGACGCGCTGGAGCGCGCCAGCAAGAGCCAGAGCGCGGCGCTGGCGCAGGAGAGCCGCAAGCTCACCGAGGCGGCGGCCGAGGCCGAGGCCGCCAAGCCGGCCGACGATGCGCCGCTGCGCCGCGTCGTCGCCGCCACGCTGCTCGACGTCGCCGTGCGCCACGGCGATCCCTATGCGGCGGCGCTGTCGACGGCGAAATCGCTGGCGCCCGACGCCGCGGCGCTGAAGCCGCTGGAGGTGTTTGCCGCGAGCGGCGTGCCGAGCCCGGCCGCGCTCAGCCGCGACCTCCTGACCATCGTGCCGAAGCTGACGCCGCCCGCGCCCGAGGGCACCACCGGGACCTCGATCCTCAGCAAGCTGTCGGCCGGCGCGCAGGGCCTGGTCAAGGTCGAGCGCACCGACGGCGCCGGCACCGACCGTGGCGCCGTGGTGGCGCGGATCACCGCGGCCGCGCTGCGCAATGATTTCGCCGAGGCGCGGCGCGAGCTGAAGGGCCTTCCGGCGGAGCAGCGCGCCCCCGCCAACGACTGGCTCGCACGCGCCGATGCCCGCGACGCGGCCCTTTCAGCCGCCCGCAAATTCGCCGACGAATCCATGACCGCGCTCGCCAAACCTGCGCAATAGGACGCCCATGCTCCGGATCGTTGTTTTCCTTCTCCTGGTCGGGCTCGCCGCTGCCGGCTCCGCCTGGGTCGCCGAGCAGACCGGCGACGTCGTCTTGAACTGGGGTCCCTGGCGGATCGCGATGACCCTGCCGGTGTTCGTGCTGGCGCTCGGCCTCACCATCGCCGCCTGCGTGCTGCTGTGGAACCTGATCAGCGCACTGCTGCGGGCGCCGAGCCGGATCCGCAAGGCCCACCGCGCCCGCCGCCACCAGCGCGGCCGGCACGCCATCACCCACGGACTGCTGGCCATCGGCCACGGCGATTCGACCGCGGCGCGCCAGCACGCCGACACCGCCAAGCGGCTCGCCGGCGACGATCCGCTGACGCTTCTGCTGCACGCCCAGGCGGCGCAGCTCGAGGGCGACCGCGACGGCGCAAGGCGCGCGTTCCGCGCCATGGCCGAGCGCCCCGACACCCGCCTGCTCGGCCTGCGCGGCCTGTTCATCGAGGCGCAGCGCGCCGACGACGCGATGGCTGCGGTGGTGATCGCCGACGAGGCGCTGAAGCTGGCGCCGAATGCCAGCTGGGCCTCGCACGCCGTGCTCGGCTTCCGCTGCGCCCAGGCCGACTGGAACGGCGCGCTGGCGATCCTCGACGGCAACTACACCGCCGGCATGATCGATAAGCCGACCTACCGCCGCCAGCGCGGCGTGCTGCTGACGGCGCGCGCCATGGCGCTCGAGACCGAAAATCGCGACCTCGCACGCGCCAGCGCGATGGAGGCGGTGAAGCTCGCGCCGACCCTGGTGCCGGCCGCGGTGCTGGCCGCGAAGTTCGAGAGCGAGGCGCACCAGGTGCGGCGCGCGATGAAGATCATCGAGGCGGCCTGGGCCGCCTGCCCGCATCCGGATCTCGCCGACGCCTATGCCCATGTCCGGCTCGGCGATTCGGCCGTGCAGCGGCTGACGCGGATCGAGAACCTCGCCGCGCGCACGCGCGACCATGTCGAGGGCGCGCTGGCGGTGGCCCGCGCCGCGATCGACGCCGCCGAGTTCGGCCGCGCCCGTACCGCGCTGGCGCCGTTCACCGACGATCCGACCCAGCGCGTCGCGATGCTGATGGCCGAGCTGGAGCGCACCGAGCATGGCGACGCCGGCAAGGCGCGCGAATGGACCCTGCGCGCCGTGCGCGCCCGCCACGACCCGGCCTGGACCGCCGACGGCTATGTCAGCGACCAGTGGCGGCCGATCTCGCCGGTCACCGGCCGCCTCGACGCGTTCCAGTGGCAGACCCCGGTGGCGAGCCTGCCGTCGGAGCGCAACAGCGTCATCGAGAGCTCGGAATTCGCCGAGGCCGTGCTGGCGCCGCCGAGCCGGCCCGCGATTCCGGAAGGCCTGGTCGAGCCGCCGCGCGGCGCCGCCGCCGCGCCGGTGGTGATCGTCCCGACCACGCTGCAGGACAACGAGCCGCCGCGCCCCGCCGAAGCCGCAGAACCGGAGCCCAGCACCGAGGACGCGGTCGAGGAGACAGCGGACAAGCCTGTCGACAAGCCGGTGGATATCCCTGTTGAAAAGGCTGAGGACAGCCCTGTGGAGGCGGTGACCGCCCAGGCCCCCCAGGTCCCCGCCCCCGTGAGCGCCGAGCCGGCGCCGCCGCTGCAGGCCGCCGCGCCCAGCGAAAGCGAGGCTGAGGCAGAGCCCGCCGAGGAGGCCGAGACGCCGGCCGAGCCGGTCAAGCCGGTGGAAACCGCGGCCGTCGCGCCGACGCCCTTGTTCCGCAACCGCAGCGATCTGGCCAAGCCGCCGGAGACGCCGATCCAGGCGATCGTCCCGATCATGCGCCCGCCGGACGATCCCGGCGTCGACGACGAGGACCAGCCGCGCGACGAGTTCGCCGAGCAGATCGCGCCCAAGGCCCAGGCCGGCGGCTGGCGTGGGTTCTGGTCGCGGTTCGGCAGCTGACACCGGCGGGGAGCACGCCCGACCGCCGTTTCCGGTCACACCGGCTCGATTCCAGGCCCGGGTGGCGCGCGTGGTCCTTGCCAACCGCCCGTTCGCCCGATATCAGGAGCGCGTTCGCGCCGTCCTGCCTCGTGCCGGACGACCGCCGCTATGGTTCGCCGCAATAGCTCAGCTGGTAGAGCACGTCATTCGTAATGACGGGGTCGGGGGTTCGAGTCCCTCTTGCGGCACCACGCTTCGCCCTGCGGGCTACGCGTGGCGCAGCCAGGCCGTAGCCCGCAGGGCGAAGCGTGCCCGGCGAAGCCTCTTGGCGAAGCCGGGCGTTTGAGCCCCCAAGTCTCGCTTGAGCCGCGCTCTCCGATATCCGATCAACTCTGTCAAACAGCCCGCAGCTCACGCCCATGCCGCCTCGACCTCGCGGCCTGATCAGCCCGAGCTCTGCTACAGATGGCGTCCTCATCAGATGAGAGGGCGCAGGGAAGGCCGAGTGCCGACTGGCACCCATGGCCCCCGTGCGAAAGAAATGCACGGGGCAGGAACCACAGGCTCAGCCGGAAACAACCCGGCCTTCCCTGCGCAATGGGTTTACGGCTGCTCCGTGCTCTCCCAGGGGACCGGGCTTGCTTGCCCCCGTCATCGGCATCGTCGCCGATCAAGACACCAGCGTCGGGGTGTCGGGACCACACGGCTTGACCGTCCGCACGACGACGTTCGTCCGCACCTCCATCGAGATGCTGCGTCGCCCCACGGCCACCGCTCCCCGCCGCAACGTCCCGTGACGATCGCGATGCGCCCCTCTCAGTGCGGGCGGGATGGCCGGATAAGACCACTGATTTGGGGATCCTGTCAACAAAATTTCTGATCTTCGGAATTCTGTCGACGGCCGTCGATGGATCAGCGTCACCGCAACTCTATTTTTTAGTCTTGGATTTCGGGTTGAAACGCAGAACATCGTAAGCCGACTGCTCGGCCAACCACTGCGCGTATTGATCTTGACTAACCGGGACTGGTGCCAAGCGCCGTTCACCGTCTTCTGGATCAACGTAAATGACTACAATGTAATCGCGCCGAAGTTGATCGGGCGTGTACGGAACCATGATGGGCCGGACTTCGGCTCGCGAGCCGAAGCGTACATCAATTGATCCACTTGCTGGGCTAACTCCGCTTTCTACCGCAAGGATTTTCAGCTGCGCGAAGTAGTTGTCTTTCGGAAGCGGTGTCGCTGATGGTCCACCGGAGTCGTCTCTTCCAACCATGTAGACGGGCTGTTGTATGAGACGCACACGCGCGACGATGATGTCCTTTGCGTTTTGCGGAAGTCGAAGTACGGCGATATTGTCCGGAACACGATCGGGAAAGTACGTAACTGCCGTCTCAGTCTCAGCAATGTTCATCACGAGCTCTGCGCTTGCAGGAACTGGCATCTTGGCCCATCCGGCAAGACGTTTCGAGTCAGGTCCGCTGCTGGATGTCAACACCCCTCCATTGGCCGTTCGCGCCAAGCTCTCAACCAGAGAAGATGCTACGACAAGGGCCAGCAAACAGCGGCCAGCGAGGCTCCGATTTCTTTCTCTAACCTTCATGGCCCAAGTCCCGTCTGCTCTAGCTGAGAGGATCGCATTCAAAGTGACGACCCGCAACACAAGAGAGCACCATCAACGCAGCACAGCCCGCAAGGCGGGCTGTGCTGTTCTTTAAATTCAATTCACGGCTTGGTCCTATGCGTATCCAGACTGTTTCGTTGTCGATGAATATGAAGTCGACATAGGCAGATGGGGGATTACGGTGACAGCACTGGACCGCACCCCTCAAGTGAGACACGACAATCTCAGTGACAGGCATTCCAAGGATGACCTGTGGCAGCAAGAGGGAAGACCCGTCGGTTTCCGACGGCTTACAAACTGAAGGCCATCAAGCGCGTCGAGCGAGGCGAAGGCGTTTTGCCTGTCACGGAGAGCGGAAGGCGCCCGCCCCCTCGCGCCGAGATCAATGGCTGTCGATCTCGGCATAGGCTCGCTTGAGCCGCCCCATCTTCAGAGACGATGGATGCAGATAGATCAGCAGTACGCCCACGTCGCCCCACATCCATCCCATCGCATCGTCCGAGCCGAGCTGGAACAGCAGATCGTCGTCGGCCGCATCGGCTGAGTTCTGCAGCACGTCGCGCGGGCCGCCCATCCGGTGCGGCGTGGTCGACCGCGAGATGCTCCGCAGCTTCGGCTCCAGCCGGGCGCGCAGGACCTCAGGGATCGCGTCCCGTGCGGCTGCGCTGCGCGTGTAGAGATCCAGGAGATCCTCGCGCAGCGCGAATTGCAGGCCGTCCTGCGCATAATCGAGCAGGCTGTTGCAGACCTTGCGCAGGTCGGTCGGAGGATCCGACCACCACATCCAGTACTCGGACCGTGCAGCGGTCATTGCGGCCTTCATGGCGGCCCAGCCGTCGTCATCGAGCATGGCATCGAGATCCTGCGTCAGGATCTGCCGCTTGAGATCCTCCAGCTCGGCCGGCTGCCGCTCCAACCAGCACACATGCGCCTGGCCGGCCCGGGCGATCTCCGCGGCCAGCGCGTCTTCCGTCATCGGCTGCGTCAGCGCAACGAGATCCGCAAGCTTCCGCTTGGCTGCCGCATGCAGATCACGCTGATAGTCGAGATATTGCTGGCGGCTGCTCAGCTCGTGCGGCGGGCACTCCTGCAGCTGTGCGGCGGCTTGCGCTACGCCGGCTTCATGCGTCTCGACGGATGCTTGCAGCGCGGCGATGGACTGGGCCAGCCAGCCTGGCTGCAAGACCTTGGCCGGACGCCTGCGATCGTTCTCTGCGGACAGGCGGTGCATCACTCGTTCGACAAGATAGAGCGCGCCGCGCCGGGTCAGCGGCCTCGGCTCGTCCTGTGCGATCCGGTCGATCCTCTCCTCGTCCTCCGGCGCGCCATAGAGCTCGGCGCCGGTGACCTGCACCGGCTCCCAGTCAGATTCGTCGTCTTCCGCGGGCGGCGCAGGAACGGGCTGGACGACGAGGTCGATGGGCCAGCGCCGCCAGAGCTTCGGTACGCCGGCGCGCATCTCTGGCGCGAACTGACCGATATGGTCGGCGAGGGCGTGGCGCACGGTCGGCATGTCGGCCGGCGGCTGCCGTTCGGGCCCGAGCTGATCGATATGCAGCACGCGGGAGAGACGGTTCTCCTCGTCGTCCTCGTCCTCCATCTGCAGGACATCGACGAACAGCAGCAGCCAGCCGTCACGCGGCCCTCGTCCATGCCAGATCTGCGCTGGCAAATCGGCGCAGGCGATCTGGGCGAGAAAATGCATTGGTCCGCTGCGGGTTCGCGGCCAGGCAATGTTGTCCGGCATCTGCGGCAGCCCGCCGAGCCACGACCGTGCGGGCTCGTCGAACCGGATCGGTACCTGCCGTCGCAGGATGACCGACGACTGAACTCTCGTCCTGCCGGCGGCAGGCTTGCGCAGAAAAACGATGCTCATTGGTATCACGAGTCCCGCTGACGATTCCCGCGCCATTGTTGCAACTTCAGGTAAATTGATCGTCGCAGAAAGGGCGCAAAGTCGAGCAACCGCGCTGTTTGTGGCGGAGGGCGCATCGCACGCCGCCGGGGGCGATCGGCTTCATCTTCGATCTGGTTTCCGCTTGCCGGGCTGGCTAGCGTGACGTGACTGCCGCCTGGCTTTGCGAGGACCATGAAGAAGCTCCTGGTTGTCGTTTCGGTTCTGCTGATCGCGGTCGCCTGCTGCAACCGGCCGGAGCCGGCCCAAGCTGTCGAGTGGATCAACTGCGACGATCGTTGGGTCCGCGCGCTGGACCCAACGACGGACGGCCAAGGTCCGCTCGAGCTGGCAAAGGTCTTTTGCCAGCGCATCGAGTACAACTCTCAAGAGATGGCCATGGTGTCGCCGGATGGCAGCGCGGTCATGTACCTTCAGGGCGGCACTCACTATGCGGCAGAGCGCAAGGTGCTGCACGTCGCGCGGCTCGATGCGCATGATGGCTGGAGCAGCCACACCCTGGCCATGGGTCCGTTGTGGCAATTTGGCCAGGCTCTCGGCTCGATTCCGGCCTATGGATGGTCGTCGGACTCGGCGGGCATCTGGACTGCGACGCGGGAAAAAATCGGCGAGAACGGCATCGCCGGCACCGGGCTGCAACCGATGTTCATTTCCCTCGCAGATCGCAGCATTCGCCTGTTCGAGGTCCCGCGGCATGAGGCGGGCCCGTTGGACGGTCTACTCTGGGCGGATGGTGACGGCCTGGCGCTGGCCTATTTCGGAGCAAGAGGCGCGTCCTATCAACCGCAGCGCCACGACAAACGTCCGACCTTCGCCATCATCGATGCCAAGCGGGGCGTCGTTCTGGATACGATGCCGTTCAACGTCGTCGCCGGCCTCAAGGACGCCTACGATATCGCCAACGTCCATAACGCGGCGGCCACGCGGCTGCCGAGCGGCAAGCTCCGCGCGGTGGTGAGCGCGCTCGACAAATGGGTCGTGTGGACGCAGGGCGAGTCGCCACGGACGCTGCCCAATCCCTATTCCGACCCACAGGAGCGCCACAACAAGATGATCATCTCGCGCGACGGCTCGCGCCTGCTGATCGTCCGGAACCCCTGTGACCCCATCGTCAGGGCCGAATCCGACGGCAGTCTGCGAAGAGTGCCGTACAGTTGGACCTGCAAGCCGGCCGAAAGAGAGATCGCGGCGCTGTATGATCTCGCCACGGGGCGGCAGCTCTGGGCGCTTCGCGCGGCTCCCAGCTCCTACCCCCAGCATTTTCCCAATCCCGCCATCAGCGAGGACGGCCGCCATGCACTCGTCGGACTTCCCGACGACGCGTCTGATCCGCACGCGCGCGTGGCCCTGGTTTCCATGAGCGACGGGACGATCGTGCAACGCACCCGTCTGCCGTGGCCTGGACCTCTCAACGCCATCGGCTTCCTGCAGAAAGACCGTGGTGTCTGGCTCCGCGACACCTATGGCGAAACGGCACTGTACGACTTTCATGGTCGCGCGCAGTAGCTCCACTGCGATCGGACTTCTCCAAAATCGCGCAGAGATTCGCGAGGCCGCCAAAACGATGTGCCCACAGCGGGGCGCCCTCTTGCGCACCAGCCGGTTTCGTCTGCCTCCTCCGCGCTCCCCCCCCCCCGCTTCGTTCACAGTTAAGAATTGCTTAACCCAAATCGCCCCATCGTTCGGCGCGAGCCGCGGGGCAGATACCCGCACTGGCAGCAGGCGGCGATCCGGACGAAACCATCCGTCACGTTCGAATCCCCCAGGTGCCGGTCGCGCTCGGGCGTACGCCAGCGGCCGTGCCGGTGGCGATCAGTATCCGAAAGGCCATGGTCGGGACGTCCCACTCGCGGCGCCGCAACGCTTGCGCGCGTGACGATTCGACCCGACGCCTGGCGATGGCGGCTCTGTTGGCCGCCGCACGCCGGATCGACGGCCGGAACGCAACGCGCGACGAGCGAGACACAAAGGCGAGCCTCGACATGAGCACCACTGCCCTCGACAGCCACACCCAGTTTCAAGCGATCGTCGGCCAGATCCGGACGCTCGCCTACAAATATATCGAGGACAAGGACTTCGTCAGCGCGCAGCTCGCCTTCCAGAAGCTGCTCGAGCTCGAGCCCAAGGACATCAACGCGCGCTTCATCTATGCGCAGCTGATCGACGACGGCTCGCACAAGAAGCGCGCCGAGGCGCGCGACATGATGCTGGCGATCCTCGACGAGAACCCCGAGATCTTCGAGCAGGCCACCGAAGGCAATCTGCATTTGATCCGCAGCGCGGCGGTGCGCTGCAGCCATGTCGGCCCGTTCACGCGGTCGATGGAGCTGTTCCGCAAGCTCGCGGCAGCCTCCAACGACGCCGCCGACTATTTCTCGCTCAGCGAGATCCTGACTCAGAACAACGAGTTCGAGGAGGCTGTCGCCGCACTCGAGAAGGCCATCAAGCTCAACCCTGCCTACGACAACCCGCTCAACCGCGAGACGCTGGAGCTGGCGCGCACCAACGCCAAGAAGGACAATGCGGCGAAGGACGCCAAGGCCGGCCGCGCCAAGGTCGGCCGCTATCCGGAGACCAAGGACTTCCTCGGCGACCTGCAGACGCTGATCACCAAGCACATCGCGGTGAACCTCGCCGCCGCGCCAAAGTTTCTCGACAAGAGCACGCGCTTCTTCACCATGGGCTCGTGCTTCGCGCGCAACCTCTCCAAGAGCCTCAATGACAGCGGCTACAACAGCCACCACATGGAGATCTCGGAGTACATCAACACGACCTTCGCCAACCGCGTGTTCGTCGACTGGCTGCGCGGTGCCAAGATCGATCCGGAGATCCGCGAGCGCATCGTCGAGCTGCTGCCGCCGGGATCGAGCCAGGAGAACACGCTGGCCGTCATCAAGCAGGCCGACGTCTTCATCCTGACGCTCGGCGTCGCCGCGGCGTTCTTCGACCGCGAGACCGGCGCCTTCGTTCTGCCCAGGCCGACCGCGCTGAACTCGCGGGCGCTGGCCGAGAAGTACAAGTTCCGCACCGCCAGCGTGCAGGAGAACGTCGACAATGTGCGCTACCTGATCGACTTCGTCCGCAGCATCCGGCCGGGCATCAAGGTGATCGTCACCGTGTCGCCGGTGCCGCTGCTGACGTCGTTCGAATACGAGTCCGTGGTGCAGGCCGATTGCCTGTCGAAGAGCACGATGCGACTGGTCGCCCACGAGATCGTCAACAATTCGAACCTCGAGGACATCTGGTACTGGCCGTCCTTCGAGGTGTTCCGCTGGGGCGGCTCCAACGCCTCCAGCTTCTTCGCCGCCGATGACGGCGCCGCCTGGCACGTCTCCGAGGACAAGGTGTCGGCCACGGTGCGCGCCTTCGTGCAGACGTTCTCGCCGGCCTGAGCCAGAGGTTCGAACGGCTGCCTCAGGGCAGCCGCTTCTTCCAGAGCCGGATGACCAGGATTCCGGCCTGGGCATAGCCCGGCGGCGAGCTCTCGGTTCCGAACGGCGTCTTCGAGTACAGCGAGCTCGAGATCAGGAAGCCGCCGACATAGGGCGCCGGCAATCCCGACAGCGCCATGAAACAGCGGTGGGTGAGCAGGCCCTCCTCCGGCTGGTTGCCGCGCACCAGCCGGCAATCGCCGATTCCGGTGAAGGGGATGCCGTTGAACTGGCCTTCGGTGTAGGTGCCGAGCAAGGTCGGGTCCATCGCCTGGCCGATGCACACCCGCATCTCGCCGATGCTCTTGTCGGGGCTGCCGGTCATCCGGCCGTCGCCCGGCTGCACGTCGACGGCATGGACCGAGAGCTGGTCCTCCAGCGCCGGGGCAAAGCCGGTCTTGGTCGGCGCGCAGAAATCGGACGGCACCACGCGGCCGTGGCGCACGGTGCGAGCGATGTAGATCTCCTCGACCTCGTTCTCGCCGCCTTGCGCCGCCCCCTGGCCATGGCTGGCCAACAGGCCGACGGCCGACCACAGAACTGCAATCATGATCCGGCGCATGCGCCTATCCCTTCCCGCAACAGGACTGACATATCGGATTCGGCGAACGTGCTGAACAGCACCAACGAACAGGACGTATGCAGACAAGATACCCCTGGCTCGGGATGGTTCCGTGACCATGGAACATCTCGCCGTGACGGTATTGTGGTAGCCAGCCTGGGTGACCGCATGCCGTGCGCCCCGCGCGCCCGTGCCGTGATGATCGGTGGTCCGGATGTCGACGAACGCGTCCCTGCGCTCCTGCTCGTCCTCATCGGAAGTCGCAGCAGCTGAAAAAAGGTTCTGAAAAAAGTGGTGCCCCGTGCCGCGATGACGTGCCGGCGGCTGAGGTTCAATTCAGGCTTGCAGCGCTGAGCGTGACCGAAATCACATTCGCATCTCCCAGGAGCGTCTAATCCTCTCCGCAGTCAACGAGGGGAGCTTTCACAATGCGTCAGATCATCCTGGTCGGAGCCCTGGTGCTCGCATCCGCCACCGTCGCGCAGGCCGACGGGACGCGCAGCCTGTCGCTGTCATCGAGCGACACCGCCGCACCCGCGCCGCGCCCGGTCTATGTGCAGCAGGCCGGCGATATCTCCGTCACCCCGGCGCCGGTGCCGGCTGCGCCAGCGCCGGTCCAGCCCGCCGCGCAACCGGCTGCGCCCGCGGCGCCGGCGGCGGCAGCGGCGCCAACCGCTCCGCAGCCCGCCGTCGCTGCGGCGCCGGCAGCCGAGCCGACCCGTGCGGTGCAGACATCTTCGCGGCGGTCGAAATCGGCGCGCGCCAGCAAGCCTCGCAAGAGCTGGACCGAAGCCCGCATCGTCCGCGAGCTGCATCGCCACGGCATCTATTGGTGAGCCCCTGGTCATGATGCGATTCCACGGAATCGCATCATGATCTCCTCCCTTTGTCTGAGCATGATATTTTCGGAAGACCGGTTTCCACTTTTCCGGATCATGCTCTCGCCACGAAACGAGAAAGGCCGGGCAATGCCCGGCCTTCGCGCGTCGCCACCGTGCAGCGGGGCATCACTGCGAGACGGTCTGGATCACGCTCGAGATCGGCCGCGCATTGGTCATCGTGGTCGGCAGCTTCGGATCCTGCCCGACCATCGCGTCATATTCCGGCAGCGTGTCGAGCGTGCCCTTCGGCTTCATCGCGACGACCTTGTAGCCGCCGGCCTTCAGCCGCCGCAGCAGCGCCGGCAGCGCCAGCGCCGTGTTCTTCTGGAAGTCGTGCATCAGGATGATGCCCTTGCCCTTCTTGTCGAGCCCGGTCATCACCGTGTTGACGACTTGGTCGGCATCCTTGGAGCGGAAGTCGAAGCTGTCGACGTCGCAGGAGAACATCGCCACGTTGCGGCTGCCGAGATAGGCCACGGCCGAGGGACGGTGCTGCAGCTGCGGGAAGCGGAAGAACGGCGCGGGGCTGGTGCCGCCCAGCGCGAACTTGACCGCGCTGATACCCTTCTCCAGCTCGTCCTTTGCGGTCTGGTCGGTCATCTTCTTGCCGTTGAGATTGACGTGCGACCAGGTGTGCACGCCGACGACATGACCGGCGGCCGCGACCTGGCGCAGGATCTCCGGATGATAGGTCGCGTGCTTGCCGATGGTGAAGAAGATGCCGGTGGTGCACTCGTCGGCCAGCGCCTTGAGCACCGCGGGCGTGTTGACCGGCCACGGGCCGTCATCGAAGGTCAGCACCACCTCGCGGTCGGCGAGGAAGTCGAACTGCTTGAAGTGATCGAGGCCGAAACCGGGACCGCCGGTGGTGTCGACAACGACGGTGCGCGAGACGCCGAGCGCGTCCGGGTTGGCGCAGGTCGATTTCGGCTGCACCGGCGCCTGGGCGGCTGCGGCCATGCGCGTCGGCACGGTGCCGGTGTAGTCGACATCGTCCTTGGCGCCCTTGGCGGCGACCTTCGCGGCGGGCGGCGGTGCGAGCTCGGAGGGTTTTGCGGCCGCGCTTTGCGCTGTGGCCTTGGCGGCGTTCGGCTTCGAAACCCAATACCAGACACCGGTGATCGCCAGCGCCCCGACGACGGTGGCCAGCAGCAAGCCTAACGCATTACGCATGGTTACTCTTCCCGAACGCGAGATACGGATGCCGGACTTCGACGCCGTCCGGCACCTTCGATTAGCTTCCATTAGTGCCAACGAATCCTTAACGCGGTGCCAACACGGCCAGGATCGGCCAAGATTTCCAGGATCATGCGGGGCTGACTTCGGGGGTTCACCGGAGCGACATGTCGCCGCGGCCATCGGCCTGCGCCACGCGACGGCCGGGGTTGAATGGCCCGATCTGGCGTGACCCGCGTCACTGTTGCTAGAGAGCGCTCAGGCCATGATGGGCGCATTGAACACGGGGCCCGCGCTGATGCGGAGCCGATGGGAGCCAGCCATGACGAAGTCCGCCAATCTTCTGCGCAACGCCGTTCTGACGGTCGTCGGCGCCGCCGCCCTCTCGACCTTCGCGTCGAGCGCCAGCTTCGCCTTCAGCGCCGAGGCGCAGCAGATGTGCACCGGCGACGCCTTCCGTCTCTGCAGCAGCGAGATCCCGAACATTCCGGCGATCACCGCCTGCATGATCAAGAACCGCTCCTCGCTCAGCAGCGGCTGCCGCACGGTGCTCGACAAGGAGGTGTCCCGGCGGGGCGGCAAGGTCGCCGAGGCCGGCGCCGCCGACTGAGGCCGGCGTGCAGGGCTTTGCATGCTCTCCCCCTTGCGCGCCCCGGCTGCGACCGAGGCGCTTGCGAGGCCCGGTTGTGACCACTAAAAGCGCCGCGAACCTTCAAATGCCGGGAGCGAGGCGTCAGTCATGAGCAAATTTGCGGTGGTCATTCCCCTTGTCCTGCCCCTCGTCCTGCTGGCGTCGGCGGCATCGGCCCAGCAGCAGCCCGGCCAGGATGCCTGCGCGCGCGACGTCTCGCGACATTGCCGGGCGGTGATGAACAACGGCGACCAGGCGGTTCTGGCCTGCTTGAAGGAGCACCGCGCCAAGCTGTCCAAGGCGTGCGAGAAGGTGCTCACCGATCACGGGCAGTAACGTCCGTTCCGCCGATGCGTCGGCTACGGCCCGCTGCGGGCCGCCACCGCCGGCGCCTGCTCGGCGGTGCGGTCGATGTCGTCGCGGCTGCGCACCGATCCGAACGGGCGTTCCAGCATGCGGCGGATGCGCACCGGATCGGCGCCGATGTGGAAATCGATCGCGCGCTTGTGCAGCTCGCGTTCGGCGCGGGTCGAGCGGTTGCGCTGGCGCAGATAGTCGATCCAGGTCGGGCAGTGATAGCGTTCGGTCCACAATTCCGGATCGGCGATGTCGCGCGCGATCGACCAGCCATAGGCGCCGTTGCGCTGGCGGCTGAGCTGCACCTCCTGCATCAGATCGTGGAAGGCGCGGGCGTTGTCCTCGGCGACGCGGTACTCGATCTCCACCACCAGCGGCCCCGAGCGCGGCGTCAGCTCGAGCTGCACCTCCGGATCGGCCAGGGTCTCGCCGTCCTCGTTGCGGGCGCCCACCGGCGGCATCCGCAGCCACAGCCCGAGCAGCGGCGACACCATCATCAGCGCGCCGGACACCAGCAGGGCGACCTCGACGCCGGCCGCGTCGGTGAGACGGCCCCAGCCCCAGCTGCCGATGGCGATGCCGCCGGAGATCGCCGCCTGGAACGCGGCCAGCGCGCGGCCGGCGACCCAGCGCGGCGCCGACAGCTGCACGCCGATGTTGAACAGCGCGACGGCGAGCATCCACACCGCGCCGGCAATCACGAGCGCCGCCGCCGTCAGCACCGGCTCGGTGCTGAGCGCCACGGCGGCCGTCGCGGCGCCGAGCGTGAGTGCACAGCTGCGGATCGCCGCCTCGCCCGATAGCCGCTTCCTGATCTCCCCGATGTTGAGTGCGCCGATCACGGCGCCCATGCCGAAGGCGCCGAGCATGATGCCGTAGGTCTGCGCGCCGCCATGCAGCAGGTCGCGGGCGACCAGCGGCATCAGCGCCGAGATCGAGCCGCCGATGAGGCCGGTGACGAGCGTGCGGATCAGCACGATGCGGATCGACGGCGAATGGAGGATGTAGCGGACGCCGGACACCATGGCGCGGTTGAGCGGCTCGCGCGGCAGTCGGCTCGGCTCGACGACGCGCCGCCACAGGAACAGCGCCGCCAGCAGCGGCAGATACAGCAGCGCATTGGCGGCAAAGGCTGCGACCGCCCCCGCGGCCGCGACGACGACACCGCCGATGGCCGGGCCGAAGCTGCGCGCGATGTTGTAGCTGATGCCATTGAGGGCGACGGCGGCGGGCAGCGTCTCCGGCGGCACCTGCTCGCTGACGGAGGACTGCCAGGCCGGGCCCATCAACGCCATGCCGCTGCCGACCACGAAGCAGAGCGCCAGCAGGCGCTCGGGCGTCACGAGACCGAGCCAGGCCAGCACCGTCAGCGTCACGGCGCCCGCGAGCGCCAGGGCCAGCGCCGCCAGCGCGACGATGCGCCGGTCATACATGTCGGCGATGGCGCCGGCGGGCATGGAGATCAACATGATCGGCAGCATCAAGGCGGTCTGCACCAGGGCGACCTTGTCGGCCGACGACGTCATCTGCGTCATCGCCCAGGCGGCGCCGACCGCCTGGATCAAGAGGCCCAGATTCGACAGCAGGCTCGCCAGCCAGATGCGGCGGAACACGGCGTGTCGCAGCGGCGCGGCAATGCTCTCGGGCGCGAACAGCTCCCGTTTCTGCGGTGCATTCATGCAGGTCGCTCCACGTCGGCAGCTCGGCTTGAACGTCGCATCGGACTCTGTCGCATTGAACTATCGCTTGATTCCGGCCGGACGTATGTGATGCCTGCGAATGTCCGCCGCTGTCCAGTGCTCACCCCCGGCTTTGCATCCCGACGGCGGCCAACGAACACAAATCAACGCGACCCAAAAAACCACCCGAGGGAGACCGCCGATGACGTTGACGCGCCGCACCATGCTGCAGAGCATTGGAACCCTGCCCTTGCTCACGAGCGGTCTGGCCTTACCAGCCGCCGCGCAGACCGCGGCCGCGGCATCCGGCGATATTCCCCCCGTTCTGTTCGTGCATGGCAATGGCGATCATGCCGCGCTGTGGCTGACGGCGCTGTGGCGGATGGAATCCAACGGCGTGCCGCGCACGCGGCTCGCCGCGCTCAACTTCACCGATCCGCTGGCGCGCAACGACGACGCCGTGGCGCAGCCGAACCGCTCCTCGACCGACGACCAGCGCCGCGAGCTGGCTGAAGCCATCAAGGCGCTCAAGGAGCGCACGGGAGCTGCGCGCGTGGCGCTGGTCGGCAGCTCGCGCGGCGGCAACGCAATCCGCAACGTCGTGAAGAATGGCGGCGGCGCCGACGTCAGCCATGCCGTGCTGTGCGGCACGCCCAATCACGGCGTGTTCGATTGGGACGACAGCCCCGGCAGCGAGTTCAACGGCCGCGGCCCGTTCCTGCGCTCTCTGAATTCCGGCGACAGCGAGGTGACGGCGGGCACCGCCTTCCTGACCCTGCGCAGCGACGGGCTCGACAAATATGCGCAGGCCGATGGCCGGCTGGTCGGCAAGCCCGGCGTGCCCACCGGCATCACCGCCGAGGGCCCGGCCCTGAAGGGCGCGACCAACCTCGTGATCGGTGCACTCGATCATCGCGAGGTCGCATTCCATCCGCGCGCGTTCCGCGAGATCTACAAATTCATCGCCGGCCGTGAGCCGGCGTTCATCGCGGTGCAGCCCGAGCGCGAGGTGCGCATCAGCGGCCTCGTCACGGGCACGCCGGGCGGTGCGCCGACCAACCGTCCCGTGACCGGCGCCACCGTGGAGGTCTATCGCGTCTCGGGCGAGACCGGCGCGCGCAATGGCGAGGCGGTGTATCGCGGCCAGACCGGCGCCGACGGACGCTGGGGTCCTGCGGAAATCGATCCCACCTCCCATATCGAGATCGTGCTGACCTCGCCCGGCGCGCCGATCACGCATTTTTACCGCTCGCCGTTCCCGCGCTCGTCCGATGTCGTGCATCTGCGCGCGGCGCGACCGCTGGGCCAGGCCGACGCCGGCGCGGGCGCCATCGTCATTATGGTCAGGCCGCGCGGCTATTTCGGCCTGCCGCGCGACATCGTGCTGCTCGACGGCAAGGAACCTGCCGACGTACAGAAGGGAGTACCTACGGATGCGGCAACGACATTGCGGCTGCCGGCGGGCGACATCGGACGAACCGTCATCGGACTGTTCAATGAGGAACGCATCGCCGCCCGTCTTTGGCCAGCATCGGAAAGTAGGATTGCGATGATCGAGCTGACTAATTAGTTACCGGAGTAGGATGATACATCACGGCATCGGGAAGCGCGACATCGCGCTTCCCCTTTCGAACCGCAACGCTGGCGACGCGATTGCCTCCGGGACGCTTAGGGCCGGCCTTGCCGGTCCACCGCGCTGCGGCTCGCCTCGCGTCGGCGCGCTCGCGAGCCCCGACGTCACGGCGCCGTTCGGCCGCTCACGGCGCATCACAGCCGCGCGAGGCCGCCGATGAGCGCCGCCGAGATCCACTATCTGTCGCAGGCCCGGTCACCACTGATTCCTCCGGCGCCGCCACGCGCGCCCGACAGCATGGGCGCCTTGCGCCGCGTGCTGATGATGGGCGACAACGCGATCGCGACCTGGAGCCAGCGCGCCTATGAGGATGAGATCATCCGCGGCCGCTTCCTGGGCAACTCCAGCTACATTCTCAATACGCCCGAGACCATCAAGCACGTGCTGGTCGACAATTGGGAGAACTACGCCCGCACCGTCGGCGCCATCCGCGTGCTGCGCCCCGTGCTCGGCGAGGGCCTGCTGATCGCCGAGGGCCGGGCCTGGAAGCACCAGCGCCGCACGCTGGCGCCGGCGTTCACGCCGCGCGCCGTCTCGGGCCTGGTTCCGCACATGATCGCGGTGACCGACGAGACCGTGGCGCGGCTGCAGCAGCAATGCGGGCAGCCGCTCGATCTGCGCGAGATCATGCAGCGGATGACGCTCGACATCGCGGGACGGACGATGTTCTCGTTCGAGATGGGCCGCCACGGCGCGACCTTGCGCGACTTCGTCTACGAATATGGCGAGCGGCTGGCGGCTCCGCACCTGCTCGATATCGTGCTGCCGCTGTCCTGGCCGACGCCGCGCGACTTCGCGCGCCGGCGGTTCCGCAAGCGCTGGACCGATTTCATTGCCACGCTGATGGCCGAGCGCCGTGCCGCCGGCAAGCTGGAGGATGCTCCGCCGCGCGACCTGTTCGACCTGATGGGGGCGGCGCGCGATCCCGAGACCGGGGCTGCATTCACCGATGCGCAGCTCGCCGACGAGGTCGCGACCATGATCCTCGCCGGACACGAGACCACCGCGACGGCGCTGTTCTGGGCGCTGTATCTGATCGCGCTCGATCCGGCCAATCAGGAGCGGCTGGCGCAGGAGGCTCGCGGCGCTGCGGATCTCGGCAATCCCGATCAGCTGCCGTTCACGCGCGCGGTGATCGACGAGACGTTGCGGCTCTATCCGCCGGCTTTCCTGATTGCGCGCGCCGCGAGCGGTCCGGACCAGATCGCCGAGTTCCAGGTCAAGCGTGGCGACGTGGTGCTGATCTCGCCGTGGCTGCTGCACCGGCACGAGCGGCTGTGGCAGGCGCCCAACGCCTTCATGCCCGAGCGCTTCTTGCCCGGCGCGCCGCCGCCGGAGCGCTTCGCCTACCTGCCGTTCGGCGCCGGCGCGCGCGTCTGCATCGGCGCGCATTTCGCATTGGTCGAGGCGGTGCTCGCGCTGGCGCGGCTGGTCGGTGCGTTCAGGATCGAGCTCGTCGATCGCGAGCCGGTCATGCCTGTGGGGGTGGTGACGACGCAGCCGAACCGCTCGCCGCCGTTCAGAATCACGCCCCGTTGAGCGGTTGCGTCTGGCATTCCGACCGGTCGCGCCTTATTTGATCCGGATGTCCTTGAGCGCGGCGGCCGTGAAGTTTTCTGCTTCCGGCGACGCGGCCGATCCGGCCGTGTCGGACGCCATCGCGCGGCTAATCGCCGAAGGCGCCGATCACGAGCTGAACCGCATCAACGTGCTGGATTTCGCGGGTCGCACCGGCCTCGACGAGGAGCGCGTGATCTCCGGCTTCATCCATGCCTCGCGCGCCGGCCTGTTCGACCTGACCTGGAACGTGCTGTGCCCCGGTTGCGGCGGCGTGCTCGACGCGCATGGCACGCTAAAATCGCTGCGGTCTGACGAGTATCAATGCGGGCTGTGCGCCTGCGGCTACGAGGCGACCGTCGACCAGCAGGTCGAGGCGGCGTTCACGGTAAGCCCGCGGGTCCGGCGCATCGCCGCCCACGACCCGCATTCGCTTCCGGTGTGGGGCTATTTCAAGCAGGTGTTCTGGAGCTCCGGCGTCGAGTTCGACGAAACGTCGATGGCTGCGCTGTCGAACGAGGTCGTGATCGACACCCGCGAACTTGCCGCCGGCGATCATACGACGATATCGCTGACCTTGCCGCCGCAGTTCATCATCGTGTTCGAGCCGGTCACCCATGCAGCGCATTTCATCGACGTGCAGGGCGCGCCGACCGACGAGGTGCAGCAGCTCGTCCTCAAATATGACGGCGGGCGCGCCGCGGTCGAGACCACGGTGCTCCGTCCCGGACCGCTGCAGCTCGCGCTCGACAACAAGGCGCGCGTGCGCACGCTGCCGACCGTGATGGTGGCGGCGGATGCGCTGCATCACCTGATCGGCCGGCGCAAGCCGTTCCTGACCGCCAAGCGGATGCTGTCCAACCAGACCTTCCGCGACGTGTTCAAGGCCGACAATCTCAACATCGACCAGCGGCTGAAGATCACCTCGCTGACCTTCCTGTTCACCGATCTCAAGAGCTCGACCGCACTGTACGAGCGCGTCGGCGATCTCGCGGCGTTCGATCTGGTGCGCGCGCATTTCCGCGTGCTGCTCGAGATCATCAATGCCGAGAAAGGCGCGGTCGTGAAGACGATCGGCGATGCCGTGATGGCGACGTTCATCAAGCCCGAGCATGCGCTGTCAGCGGGCCTGCGCATGCGCGCGGCGATGCAGCGGCTCAACGCCGAGCGCGGCACCGAGGACCTCGTGGTCAAGATCGGCATTCATGAGGGGCCGTGCCTCGCGGTGATGCTCAACGACCGCCAGGATTATTTCGGCCAGACCGTGAACATCGCCGCCCGCGTGCAAAGCCTGTCGACTGCGCAGGAGATTCATCTCACCGCACCGGTGATCCAGAGCCCGGGGGTGGCGGACATTCTGAGCGCGGCAAGGATCGCACCGATCCAGAAGCAGGCCGCGCTGCGCGGCATCGCCGACCGGATGATGGTCTACGAAATACCGTAACGCTTACCGAAATGTCATGCGCCGACCGAGCCGCGACGCATTGCCGAGCGCGGCTCGCGGTCGCATATGATAGTCGTCAGCAGGACGGCCGAACCGCCCGCCCGCGAATGCGATAGCCGAAGGACGCCATGCTCGAGGGATTGCGCCAATTCATCGCCGACGTCGTTTCGCCGCAGCAGACGCCGGCGTTCGACGACAACGGCTATCAGCTGGCGGCGACCGCGCTGCTGATCCACGTGATCTCGCTGGACGGCGAGCCGAGCGCGGCCGAGCGGCGCAAGCTGCACAGCCTGATCGAGCTGCGCTTCGGGCTCGATCCCGGCAGCGCCGACCGGCTGATCGCCCAGGCCATGCTGGCGGAGGGCGACGCGGTCGATCTCTATCGTTTCACCAGCGTCATCATGCGCGAGGTCGACGAGGCCGGCCGCCTGCGCATCGTCGAGATGATGTGGCAGCTGGTCTATGCCGACGGCAAGGTGACCGAGTTCGAGGACAACGTGGTCTGGCGCGCCTCGGAGCTGCTCGGCATCTCCGCACGCGACCGCGTCGACCTGAAGCACCGGGTGGCGGCGCGCCGCGCCACCGATCCGGGCTGATGCCGTCGGGCCCCCGGAATTTCAGATGAACAAACTTTAATTTTGTTCCGGGCATTCCTTGTTCATGTAAACCTATGTGAATCCGTAACTATTGCGGCGATTGGACGCTCGCCCGCATTTTGCGGCGGCTTGCATGTTCCCGCCTGCCTATGCTCTCGTCCGCCGCAATCGGATGATGTTTGGAATGTGATCGAAGAGCAGGGATTGTGGGTGAACGTGTCACGCTCGTAACGGGGGCATCGGCGGGGATCGGGACCGAGTTGGCCCGTGTGTTTGCCGCCAATGGACACCGTCTGGCGCTCACGGCGCGGCGCGAGGACCGTCTTGCGGCGCTGGCGCAGGAGATCGCCGCCAAGGGCGGCCCGGCGCCGCTCGTCATTCCCTGCGATCTCACCTCGCCCGATGCCGGCGCGACCATCGAGGCCGCCCTGTCGGCGGCCGGAGTCGAACTGGACTATCTCGTCAACAATGCCGGCTTCGGCCTGTTCGGCAAAGCCGTGCAGCTCGACCGCACCGAGCAGCTCGACATGATCGCGGTCAACGTCCGGGCTCTGACCGAACTGTCGCTGCGCTTTTCCGACCAGCTGATCCGCAACAAGGGCGGCATCCTCAACCTGGGCTCGGTCGCCGGCTTCCTGCCCGGACCGGGCATGGCGGTGTATTACGCCTCCAAGGCCTATGTGATCTCGTTCACCGAGGCGCTGCGCAAGGAGCTGGCGCCGCATGGCGTGCGGGTCACCGTGCTGTGCCCCGGTCCGGTGCCGTCGGAATTCCAGGACCGCGCCGGCTTCAAGCCGGGAGTCGACTCGGTGATTCTCAACGTGCCGCCGAAGGCTGTGGCCGAAGCCGGCTATCGCGGCCTGATGGCCGACAAGCGGGTGGTGCTGCCCGGGATCGGCATCAAGATCGTGCCGTTCCTGCTGCGCTGGTTCCCGCGCGGCTTCATCCTCGACGCGGTCGGTCGGCTGCAGCTGAAACGGAGTTGACGGACGCTGGCCCGGCGCTTGCTTTGGCAATGTCGACTTGCTCACGCACCGTTAACCTTCGCTTAGCTATGATCGCCAGGTGATGCTCAGGCCATACCCTTCGCTGCAACCGAACGGGACCGCCAAGGCGGACGTTCGGCATCTCCACCCGAAGCCAGCCCCGGCGGCTGCGCCGCGCCGGCCCGTCCTCATCATCCTGCACCAGGAGACGTCGAGCCCGGGACGCATCGGCAACGCGCTGCGCGCCCGTGGCTATCCGCTCGATATCCGCCGTCCGCGTTTCGGCGACCCGTTGCCCGAAACGCTCGATGAGCACGCAGGTGCCGTTATTTTCGGCGGTCCGATGAGCGCGAATGATCCGGATGATTTCGTCCGTCGCGAGATCGACTGGATCGAGGTGCCGTTGCGCGAGCAGCGGCCGTTCCTGGGGATCTGCCTGGGCGCGCAGATGCTGGCCGTCCAGCTCGGCGCGCAGGTCGCCCCGCATCCGCAAGGCCGCGCCGAGATCGGCTATTATCCGATCCGACCGACGCGGGCCGGGCAGAAGCTGTGCCCGCATTGGCCCGACAACGTCTATCACTGGCATCGCGAGGGCTTCGATCTGCCCGCCGGCGCCGACCTGCTGGCCGAGGGCGGCGACTTTCCCGTCCAGGCCTATCAATACGACAACGCCACCGGGCTGCAATTCCACCCCGACGTCACCTACGCGATGATGTGCCGCTGGACGACGCGCGGCCATGCCCGGCTGGACACGCCCGGTGCCCGTCCGCGCCATCACCATTTCGAAGGTCGCGCGGTGCACGATGCCGCCGAGCGGGTGTGGCTGAAGCACTTCCTGGACGGATGGCTGGCGCGCGAACCGGTTGCGGTGATGGCGGAGGCTGCGGAGTAGCGGGCGCGCTTTCCGGACGATTGGCTTTGAGGGCTGAGTCAGCCCGGCTTCGCCAAGGGGCTTCGCCGGGCACCACGCTTCGCCCCTCGGGCTCTTGCGTGGCTGCGCCACGCGTAACCCGAAGGGCGAAGCGTGGTGGAGCCAGGCGGGATCGAACCGCCGACCTCGTCATTGCGAACGACGCGCTCTCCCAGCTGAGCTATGGCCCCGTGACACGACCGCTTCGATGGTGGGAAAAGGCGGCCGGCAGATCGGGCGCCATTTACAGTGGGCGCAGCGGTCAAGTCAAGAACGCTCACATCGCCCGTTAGCCTTGACGGGCGGCGTCCCTTGTTTGGGCGGGGGGGAACCGATATCTACCGGGCGTCGCAGGTCGAATTCGCGACCTCGCCCACGAGTGGACCCGCATGCGTGCCGTTCTCGACATCGTTCTGATCGTTCTCGACCTCTATGTCTGGCTGCTCATCGCCTCGGCGATTCTGTCGTGGCTGATCGCCTTCAACGTCGTCAACACGCGCAATCAGTTCGTGTCCAACGTCGCCGAGTTCCTGTACCGAATCACCGAGCCGGTGCTGGCGCCGATCCGCCGCATGCTGCCCAATCTCGGCGGCCTCGACATCTCGCCGATCGTGCTGATCCTGATCATCATGCTGATCCAGCGGGTCATCACCTACTACATCTATCCCAACGTCTTCTGATCGCGCGCGCCGCGATGGACCCCTGGCGCGCAGCGGCCGGCGGCCTGACGGTCGCGCTGCGGGTGACGCCGCGCGGCGGCCGCGACGCCATCGACGGCGTCGAGACGCTGTCCGACGGCCGCAGCGTGCTCAAGGTGCGGGTGCGCGCGATCGCCGACGGCGGCGAGGCGAATCGCGCCGTGACCGAGCTCCTGGCCAAGGCGATCGGCGTCACCAAGAAGTCGGTGCGAATCACCTCGGGCACGACATCGCGGCTGAAGCAGGCGGCGATCGACGGCGATCCGTCGACGCTCGATCAGGCCTTGCGCGATGCCATCGTAGCCCATAAGCCCACCGGCAAATAGTCAGAGCAGACGCAAGACGAGCGTATCGACGCTTCCGGCTGCAAGCGGCGGTCTTCACCCTCCCCTGGAGGGGGAGCTTGCGGCAACGATCTTGCTGTCGTTGAGCTGAATCGACGCTGACACGAGGGGACCAGACATGACCGCACGCATCATCGACGGAAAAGTCATCGCAGCCGATCTGCGGGCGCAGGTCGCCAGCGAGGTGGAGCGGGTCAAGCGCGACCACGGCCTGACGCCGGGCCTTGCCGTCGTGCTGGTCGGCAACGATCCGGCCTCCGAGGTCTATGTCCGCAGCAAGCACACGCAGACCCAGGCCGCCGGCATGGCCTCGTTCGAGCACAAGCTGCCCGCTGACGTTTCGCAGGCGGAGCTGCTGGCGCTGATCGGCAAGGTCAACCAGGATCCGTCGGTGCATGGCATCCTGGTGCAACTGCCGCTGCCGAAGGGGCTGGAGACCGAGGTGGTGATCAACGCGATCGATCCGGCCAAGGACGTCGACGGCCTGCATCCGCACAATGCCGGCCGGCTGGCCGGCGGCCAGCCGGCGCTGGCGCCGTGCACGCCGCTCGGCTGCATCATCCTCAGCAAGACGGTCCACGCCTCGCTGGAGGGCATGAACGCGATCGTGATCGGCAGGTCCAATCTGGTCGGGCGTCCGCTGGTGCAGCTGCTGCTGAACGAGAACGCCACGGTGACGATCGCGCATTCGCGCTCGCGCGATCTGCCGGCGCTGACCGCACGGGCCGATCTGGTCTATGCGGCGGTCGGCCGGCCGGAGATGGTGAAGCGCGACTGGATCAAGCCGGGCGCGACCGTGATCGATGTCGGCATCAACCGCATCCCGACCGCCGAGGGCAAGACGAAGCTGGTCGGCGATGTCGCTTATGCCGAAGTGGCTGAGGTCGCGGGTGCCATCACGCCGGTGCCGGGCGGCGTCGGGCAGATGACGGTGGCCTGCCTGCTGGTGAACACCCTGCGCGCCGCCTGCGCAATCGCCGGGCTGCCCAAGCCCGCGGTGTAGGATGCACAGTCATTCCGGGGCAGCCGCGCAGCGGCTGAACCCGGAATCTCGAGAGTCCGGGCCTGCGCTTCGCGCATCCCGGAATGACCTGTCGAGCGTTGTTGCCAACGCTCTCAAGGTCACTTCTTCGCCGCCTTGGCGCGGGCGATGCCCTCGCTGATCAGCTGATGGGCATCGTCGGCATTGCCCCAGCGCAGCACCTTGACCCATTTGCCGGGCTCGAGATCCTTGTAGTGCTCGAAGAAATGCTGGATCTGCTGCAGCGTGATGTCCGGAAGGTCCGAATAGCTGCGGACCTTGTCGTAGCGCTGGGTGAGCTTCGAGGACGGCACCGCGATGATCTTCTCGTCGCCACCGGCCTCGTCCTCCATCAGCAGCACGCCGACGGGTCGAATGCTCATCACCGCACCGGGAACGATGGCGCGGGTGTTGGCGACCAGCACGTCGCACGGGTCGCCATCGTTCGACAGCGTATGCGGGATGAAGCCGTAATTGCCGGGATAGCGCATCGCCGTATAGAGGAACCGGTCGACGATCAGCGTGCCGGCTTCCTTGTCGAGCTCGTACTTGATCGGCTCACCGCCGACAGGCACTTCGATGACGACGTTGACCTCGCGCGGCGGATCTTTCCCGATCGGGATGGCGTCGATGCGCATGGATGCTCCGTAGAACTTGAACGTTTGAGGACTTGAACGTTTGAGGGGTCGGACGCCCGCAAGACGAGCGCTCGCATTCGCAGTCGCAAAAAAATCGCGGCCGCGCAACAGCTACCTCAATCCCTGACCTTCAGTTCAATTCACCGCCGCGTTAACGCTTAACGCGACGAGAGCTCAACTTCGCCGGACTCAGTTGGTCCAGGCGAAGGCGACCTTGTCGAGCGACTTCGGCCCGAAGCGCTCCGACGAGCGCGCGACCATGCGCCCGCCCAACGCGCGGTAAAACTCGGTGGCGGGATCGTTGTCGGACAACGCCCACACCACCATGCTCTTCAGGCCGCTCTGCGCGAGATCGCGCTTGGCGGACTGAAAGAGCCGGCGACCGAACCCCAGCCCCTGAAATTCCGGTCGCAGATAAAGCTCGTAGACTTCGCCGTCGAAGTGCAGGCTGCGGGCGCGGTTGCGGCCGTAATTCGCATAGCCTGCGACCTTGTCGTTGAACACCAGCACGCTCACGCGGCTGCCTTTGCGGATCGCGCTGTCCCACCATTGCGGGCCGCGACGGTTGATCAGCTTCTCCAGCTCTGCGCCGGGGATGATCCCCTGGTAGGCAGAACGCCAAGCTTCATCATGGGCTGACGCCACCGCAGCCGCATCTGCAGCCTTGGCCGGACGGACTTCGATCAGGGTTGTGCTCATGACGGGATCAAAGCAAGTCGGCGGTCCGCCTTCAAGGTGCCACGTTAAAGATCGGTTAACCTGTGGACTTTCGGCATCACCGTGGCGGAAACCTGTGCCGAAAAGGGACAATTTCGCAACATTGTCGGGTGGCGGCGGTGTCCTGTCACCGCATGTTCATAAGGCGAACTAAAAACTGCATCTGGTCCGCCCGGGGGTCGGCTAGTGTGGCCCAGCTTCAACATCCTCCCGTCCGGCTGAATGGCACTGCTTCGCTGCGTCTCATGGTTGCTCGCCTTCATGGTCGTGACAGGACCGAACGCCTGGGCGCAGGCTTTCGGCCCGGTCTCTTCAGAGGGCGGACCGGCGCGGCAGCAGCAATGGCTGGTGCCGTCAACCGAGCCGGGGATTCCGGCGCATGCATTGCTGTATCGGCCCGCCGGTGAGGGACCGTTTCCGCTGGCCTTGATCGCGCACGCCTCGACGCAGAACGCGCTGCGGCGGGCGCAGATGCCGCAGCCGAGCTACACGGCACTTGCTACTCAACTGGTCGCGCGCGGCTATGCGGTGCTGGTGCCGGAGCGTCTCGGTCATGGCCGCACCGGCGGCCCCTATGTCGAAGATCAAGGCGGCTGCGAGGAAGCGAACTACGAAAAGGCGGGACGCGCCACCGCCGCGCAGATCCTCCGGGCGCTCGGCTACATGCGCGAGCAGCCATTCGTTGCGACAGGCGGCGCGCTCGTCGTCGGGCACTCCGCCGGCGGCTGGGGCGCGCTGGCATTGGCGACACAGTCGCGGGATCTCGTTTCGGGAATCATCGTGTTCGCGCCCGGACGCGGTGGACACGCCGATGACGTCGAGGGGCGCGTGTGCGCGGAGCAGCGACTCCGCGAAGCAGTGCGCATGTTCGGGCGCGAGGCGCGCATTCATGTCACCTGGCTCGTTGCGGCCAATGACAGCTACTTCCCACCGTCATTGTCGCGGCAATTGGCCGACGCATTCACGTCCGCCGGCGGAACCGCGGAGTTCAGGCTGTTGCCGCCGTTCTCTCATGAGGGTCATTGGCTTGCCGAGCAGCAAGGCGGTATCACGGCTGTGTCGGAAGCGCTCGCGCGGCTGCCACCGCGTCCGATGAGGCGCCACTAACAAGGACACGATGACGCTGTATTTCCTCGTCAAATATCTCCACGTGCTCGGCGCCATCGTGATCCTCGGCACCGGCACGGGGATCGCATTCTTCATGCTGATGGCGCATCTGAGCGGCGAGGCCGCGTTCATCGCGCGCACCGCCGGCGTCGTCGTGATCGCGGACATGCTGTTCACGCTGTCGGCGGTGCTGCTGCAGCCGGTGACCGGCGGCGTGCTGATGTGGCTGTCGTCGACCTCGCTGTCGGAACGCTGGCTGCTCACCTCGCTCGCGCTCTATGCGATGGCCGGCCTGTTCTGGGTGCCCGTCATCTTCATGCAGATCGAATTGCGCGATCTCGCGCGTGCTGCGGACATGTCCGCGCAGCCGCTGCCCACGCGCTATTTCATCGTCTTCCGCCGCTGGTTCCTGTGCGGCATTCCCGGCTTCGGCTCGGTCATGGCCATTCTCTGGCTGATGGTCGCAAAGCCGTTCTGACGAGGCACGCATGACATCCATCGCCACTCAGCGCGTGCTCGTGCTCGGCGCCTCCGGCCTGATCGGCCGCTTCGTCACCGACGATCTGCGCCGGCGCGGCTTCGCGGCGCTCGGCATCGCGCGCACGTTCTCCGCTTCGCAGCAGGCATCGCCGCTCGACATCGAGCTGCCGATCATGGCGCTGGATGCGACGGCATTGGCGGGGCTCATTCGCGCGCACCAGATCGACGTCGTCGTCAATTGCCTCGGCGTGCTGCAGGACGGCCCGGGCAGCGACACCAATGCCGTGCACCGCGATTTCGTCGCCCGGCTGCTGCAGGCGATCTCGACATGCGGTCGCAGTGCCCGTCTCGTTCACATCTCGATTCCGGGCATCGCCGACGAGGACCACACGTCGTTCGCGACCACCAAGCGCGCGGCGGAGCGGCTGATCGCAGAGTCCGGAATTCCGCATGCGATCCTGCGCCCTGGCTTCGTGATCGCGCCGTCGGCCTATGGCGGCAGCGCAATGGTGCGGGCGCTCGCGGCGCTCCCGGTCGATCTGCCGGCCAAGGATGCGGCGACGCCGTTCCAGCCGGTGGCGGTCGCCGACATCGCCGCGACCATCGCCTGGCTCGCCGCGCGGCCGATCGACGATGAGGCCGTGCGTGCGGTGAGCTGGGATCTGATGCAGCCCGAAGCGGTGACGCTTGGCGACGTCATCGGCGCGTTTCGGCGCAGCTACGGCACAACGGATTGGCCACGCATCGCGGTGCCCGCGCTGCTGATCGATCTCGGCGCTTTCGCCGGTGACATCTCGAGCCGGCTCGGCTGGATGCCGCCGATGCGCACCACCGCCATCACCGAGCTCCGGCGCGGCGTCCGCGGCGATCCCGCGCCCTGGACCGCAGCGACCGGCATCGCGCCGGCAACGCTGGCCGGGACCGTCGGCGCGCATGGCGCCACCATCCAGGACAAGTGGTTCGCACGGCTGTTCCTGGTCAAGGCGCTGATCCTCGTGAGCCTCGTGCTGTTCTGGGTCGCGTCGGGCAGCATTGCATTGTTCGTGTCATTCCCGGCGACGACCGCGATCCTGACCACACGCGGCTGGCCCGACTGGTTCGCCGTTCCGTTCGCGGCGATCACCAGCATGATGGACATCTCGGTGGGGCTGCTGATCGCGTTTCGGCGAACCGCGGTGCTCGGGCTCGTTGCGGGCATCTTCGTCTCGCTCGGCTATATGATCGGGTGTGCGCTGTTCACCCCTGACCTCTGGCTCGAGCCGCTCGGCGCGCTGGTGAAGACGGCTCCCGCGATCGTGCTGATGCTGGTCGCGCTGCTGACGATGGACAATCGATGATGACGAACACGGCGACGGACTGGCCCGACGATGATGTGATCCTCTATGACGGCGTCTGCGTGTTCTGCTCGCGCTGGGTCCGGTTCGTGATCGCGCGCGACACGGCGAGGCGCTTCCGCTTCACGCCGATCCAGTCGCCCTACGGCATCAGGCTGGCGCAGGCTTTCGGCATCGATCCCGAGGAGCCCGATACCAACGCGGTCGTGCATGGCGGCCGCGCTCATCTGAAATCAGATGCGGCCCTGACCGTGCTCTCGAACCTGGAGGGCTGGGGCTGGACGCGCGCGCTGTTCACCGTGCCGAAGCCGTTGCGCGACGCCCTCTATGGCGTTGTCGCCCGCAATCGCTATCGCATCTTCGGCAAATATGATTCGTGCTTCGTGCCGGATGCCGAGCTCCGCCGGCGGGTGCTGGAGCAATGAAACGCCGAATAATCGATTGAATCGAACGATATATCCGATATAATTCGTTGGATCGATCATTAGGAGCATGGAATTCTCTTTCAAACCTCTGGTTTGGGAGAGTTTTTCATGACTGCCCCTTCGCACGATCTGACTGCCGATGCACCAATTGCCGCTCATTCTGGACATGCCCGCGCGTCGGCGACGCCGGGTCGGCCCGGGTTGCTTCCGGGACTGGCACTCTCGGCCGCGATCGCGGCCGGCGCCTTCGGGCTCCGCCTGCTGCCCGGCCTCGGGATGTTCAGCCCGATGATCCTGGCGATCGTGGCGGGCATGGCGCTGCATAACGTCGTCGGCACGCCGACGCGCGCCAAGCCGGGTGTCGCATTCGCGATGCGCCGGGTCCTGAGGTTCGCCATCATCCTGCTCGGCATGCAGCTGACGGCGGCACAGATCGTCGAGGTCGGCGCGCGCGGGCTGTTCGTGATCGCGCTGAGCCTGACCGGCACCTTCCTGTTCACGGTGTGGATGGGACGGCTGCTCGGCGTCGACCGCAAGCTCGCCGAGCTGATCGCCGCGGGAACCTCGATCTGCGGCGCCTCGGCAGTGATCGCCACCAACACGGTGACGCGCGCGCATGACGAGGACGTCGCCTATGCGGTGGCCTGCGTGACCGTGTTCGGCTCGGTCGCGATGGTCGCCTACCCGCTGCTGCCCGGCCTCCTGCATCTCGACGCCCACGCCTTCGGACTGTGGAGCGGGGCCTCGATCCACGAGATCGCGCAGGTGGTCGCGGCCGCGTTCCAAGGAGGACAGCAGGCAGGAGAGTTCGGCACCATCGCCAAGCTGGCGCGGGTGATGCTGCTGGCGCCGGTGGTGCTGACGCTCGGCCTGCTGGCGACGCGCCGGGCGCGCCAGGGTGGGCACGGCCAGACCGGCGCGCAGCCGCCGCTGCCGTGGTTCGTGTTCGGCTTCATCGCGCTGGTCGGCCTCAACAGCATCGTCACGGTGCCGGCCGAGGCGAAGACGGTGATCGTGACCGCGACGACCTTCCTGCTCTCGATGGCGCTCGCGGCCATGGGATTGGAAACCGATTTCGCCAAGCTGAAGGCGAAGGGCTTGCGGCCGCTGGCGCTGGGCTTTGCAGCCTTTCTGTTCATCGCCGGCTTCAGCCTGGCGCTGGTGAAGCTGACGACCTAAAGCGCGATGAGATCAGGATGAATCGTCATCGCGCTTTCGGTTGTCGTTTGCGCATGATCTTTTCGGAAAACCGCTGCGCACTTTTCCGGATCATGCTTGAGGAGACCATGTGACGCTCGAGCAGCTCCGGATCTTCGTTGCCGTCGCCACGCGCGAGCACGTCACCCAGGCGGCACGCGAGCTCAATCTGACCCAGTCGGCGACGTCAGCGGCCGTCGCTGCGCTTGAGGCGCGCTACCAGACCAAGCTGTTCGATCGCGTCGGCCGCCGCATCGTGCTCACGGCGGCCGGCAAGGCGTTTCTGGTCGAGGCCAAGGCGGTGCTCGCGCGGGCCGCCGCAGCCGAGACCGTGCTGGACGACCTCGCCGGGCTAAAACGCGGGCAGCTCGCGCTCGCGGCCAGCCAGACCATTGCCGGCTACTGGCTGCCGGCCTTCATCCACCGCTTCAACGCCGCGCATCCGGCCATCACCCTGCAACTGTCGATCGGCAATACCGAGCAGGTTGCGGAGCGGGTGCGGGAAGGCTCTGCCGATCTCGGCTTCGTCGAGGGCGACGTCGACGATCCCATTCTCGCAGCCCAGCCCGTGGCGGAGGACGAGATGGTGCTGGTCGGGCCGATCGATCATCCGCTGTGCCGGGGAACGCCGGTCGCGGTCCAGGATCTCAAGGCGGCGCGCTGGGTCTTGCGCGAGCAGGGCTCCGGCACGCGCGCCGTGCTCGAAGCGGCGGTCGGCCGGATTGGCATTGCGCCAGCCGAGCTCGATGTGGTGTTCGACCTGCCGTCCAACGAGGCCGTGCGCGGCGCGGTCGAAGCCGGCGCCGGCGTCACGGTGCTGTCGCGGCTGGTGGTGATGCGGGCGGTGAAGGCGGGACTGCTCGCCGTCGCGAATCTCGAACTGCCGAAGCGGCACTTCTACAGCCTGCGGCATCGGGAGCATCACCAGACGCAGGCGGCGCGGGAGTTCCTGCGGATCGTGGGAGCGGTGGTCGCTGTTTGAGGCAACGTCATCGCGAGCGTAGCGACGCGATCCAGACTCTCACCACCCGTGCGGTCCTGGATTGCTTCGCTGCGCTCGCAATGACGGCAGAGAGGTCAGTGCCTACCTAACGACGCAAGCACTTGCTTGGCCGCCCGCTCGCCCGAGTCGCGCGCGCCGTGGGCGGTGGAGAAGAAATCCGGCGACGTGGCCTCACCGGCGAAGAACAGGCGATCGTCGACCGGCGTGGCCAGCACAGCACGCTTGTCGGCATGACCCGGCAGCGCGTGCGAATAGGCGCCGCGCGCGAAGGGATCGCCGCCCCAGCGGGACTCGGCGAGCGGGCGCAGGCTGCTGCGGATGTCGTTGCCGAGCAATGCGACGACGTCGTCGATCGCCTGTGCCGCAAGCGCCCCCTCGCCCGCCGCCTCGATCTCGCGGGCGAAACTGCCGCCGTAGAAACCCTCGATGCAGGGCTGGCCGAACGGACGCAACTGGAAGCTGCCGACGCGCGCGCTGCTGCTGCGCCCGCGCATCCCGGAATCTTTCGGCAGGTGCTCCCAGCCGTCGAGCGCCAGCGTCACCTTGTTGTCGAGGCCGAGCGGCAGGCCGGCAGCAGCGTCGACCTTGGCGGGAAGTGCCGGCGTGAAACGGAGCGCTTCGCCGGCAATGAGATTGGTCGGTACGGTGACGATCACCTTGTCGGCGGTCAGCGTGCCCTGCGAAGTCGTCAGGCGGATGCGCTTGTCGCCGTGATCGATCAGGCTCACATTGCAGCTCAACGCGATCGGCAGCCCCGCGCCATAGGCGGCGACCAGTGCGCCGTAGCCGCGGCGGACGCGCCAGTTCAGCTCGGTGTCCTCATAGGCCTCGAAGTCGATCAGCGACATCTGGTCGAGCTCGCAGCCGTTGAGATAGGTGCAGATCGCATCGATCATGCCGTTCCAGCGGTTGCCGGGCTCGAGGCAGATGCTGGCCGGCGCGTCAGGGCCACGCGCGGCGGCCTCTGCCGTGCGGGTGAAGAACGACTCCAGCGCGCCGAGGAAATCGTCGCGCTCGGCACGCGGGAACGCCGCCTCATAGGCCTGGTCGCGCCAGGGCGGACGGGATTTGTCGATGGTGAAGGCGAGCCGCTCGGCGATGGCGACGAAGGAGTTGCGGTCGGCCGAATGCAGCCAGCCGCAACCGAGGTCGAATGTGACCTCGGGCGACGCCATGACGGTGTGGGCGCGCCCGCCGATCCGGTCGCGCGCTTCGAGCACGATGAAGGAGACGCCCTTGTCGCACAGCGCATGCGCGGCGCCGAGACCGGCCGCGCCAGCGCCGATGATGGCGATATCGATGGAGGATGGGAGACTGCTCATGAGGCGGCTGCGGCTCCTACGATGGAGGCCCGGCTATCGCCTCACCACGACTGTCATCACCCGCGAAAGCGGGTGATCCAGTACGCCGAGACGGGCGTGTGACCCCGAGGGGCCGCGGCGTACGGGATGCCCCGCCTGCGCGGGGCATGACGGCGGAGGATGTCGAGACACTGCGCTCGACAAGCGAGGCATGACGAGAGCGGATGTTGCGCCACCACGCCCTGCCCCACTGAAGCGGTCGAGTGGCTTACGCCACCGCTTCCTTCTGCTTCTCGGCGCGCTTGCGCTCGTTCGGGTCGAGGTGCTTCTTGCGCAGCCGGATCGACTTCGGCGTGATCTCCACCAGCTCGTCGTCCTCGATATAGGCCAGCGCCTTTTCCAGGGTCATCCGGATCGGCGGGGTGAGGCGGACGGCCTCGTCCTTCGAGGTGGTGCGGATGTTGGTGAGCTGCTTGCCCTTCAACACGTTGATCTCGAGATCGTTGTCGCGGGTGTGCTCGCCGACGATCATGCCCTTGTAGACCTTCCAGCCCGGCTCGATCATCATCGGGCCGCGGTCCTCCAGCTTGAACATGGCGTAGGCCACGGCCTCGCCCTGGTCGTTGGAGATCAGGACGCCGTTGCGGCGACCCTGGATCGCGCCCTTGTAGGGCATGTAGTTATGGAACAGGCGGTTCATGATCGCCGTGCCCTTGGTGTCGGTCATCAGCTCGCCCTGATAGCCGATCAGGCCGCGGGTCGGCGCGTAGAACACCAGCCGCAGGCGGTTGCCGCCGGACGGGCGCATCTCGATCAGCTCGGCCTTGCGCTCGCTCATCTTCTGCACGACGACGCCGGAATGCTCCTCGTCGACGTCGATCACGACCTCCTCGATCGGCTCTAGGGTCTGGCCGGTGGCCGGGTCCTTCTCGAACACGACGCGCGGACGCGACACCGAGAGCTCGAAGCCCTCGCGGCGCATGGTCTCGATCAGGATCGCGAGCTGCAATTCGCCGCGGCCGGAGACTTCCATCGCGTCCTTGTCCTGGGACTCGACCACGCGCAGCGCGACGTTGCCCTCGGCCTCGCGCATCAGGCGGTCGCGGATCAGGCGGCTGGTGACCTTGTCGCCCTCGGTGCCGGCCAGCGGCGAGTTGTTGACGATGAACGACATCGACACGGTCGGCGGATCGATCGGCTGCGCCTGCAGCGGGGTCTCGACCGAGGGATCGCAGAAGGTGTCGGCCACGGTGCCCTTGGTGAGGCCCGCGATGGCGACGATGTCGCCGGCTTCGGCGTAGTCGAGCGGCTGGCGCTCGAGGCCGCGGAACGCCAGGATCTTGGTGATGCGGCCGGTCTCGATGAGCTTGCCGTCACGCGACAGCACCTTCACAGCCTGGTTCGGCTTCACCGAGCCCGACGCGATGCGGCCGGTGATGATGCGGCCGAGATAGTTGTTGGCCTCGATGATGGTGCCGAGCAGCCGGAACGGGCCTTCCTCGACCACCGGCGGCGCGACATGCTTGAGCACGAGGTCGAACAGCGGCTTCATGCCGTCCTCATGCGAGCCGTCGGGCGACGTCGCCATCCAGCCGTTCTTGCCCGACCCGTACAGGATCGGGAAATCGAGCTGCTCGTCGGTGGCGTCGAGCGCCGCGAACAGGTCGAACACCTCGTTGACAACCTCGGTGATGCGGGCGTCCGGGCGGTCGACCTTGTTGATGGCGACGATCGGCTTCAGGCCGAGCTTGAGCGCCTTGCCGACCACGAACTTGGTCTGCGGCATCGGGCCTTCGGCGGCGTCGACCAGCACGATTACGCCGTCGACCATCGACAGGATGCGCTCGACCTCGCCGCCGAAATCGGCGTGGCCGGGGGTGTCGACGATGTTGATCTGGGTGTCCTGCCACTGCACCGAGGTGCACTTGGCCAGAATGGTGATGCCGCGCTCGCGCTCCAGATCGTTGGAATCCATCGCGCGCTCAACCGTGCGCTGGTTCTCGCGATAGGTACCGGACTGCTGCAGGAGCTTGTCGACCAGGGTGGTCTTGCCGTGGTCGACGTGGGCGATGATGGCGATGTTACGGAGGTTCATGGTCGGTGTCTTCTAAGCTTTCTCAAGAGCCCGTGCTCTGTCCCCGGCGGGGCGCGCGCTTTATGATAGTCGAATCAAGCTGTTAGCTTTGCGACGCGCGCTCGCGAAACTCGTTCGGCGGAAGGGGCCGGCAGCCCCAAATAGGAAACCCGGCCAATCGACCGGGCAGACCTCGCGCGTTGCGGCGCAATATAGGCGGAAAATGCCAAAAAACAATGACTGCTTTCAGGAATGAGGAGCGGATCCGGGCACTTGATTAAGCCCCTGCGTGGAGCGCTCGCTCAGCCCCAGCGGCGGTGAGCGGCCAGCACGATCACTACGAGGCCCGCGACGGCCATGCCGGCCAGGATCGCTCCCGGACCGAACAGGCCGCCGAACTCGTTCCATTCGCGCCGCATGAACGCCATCACACAGCCGAACGGAAACGCCAGCGCAAGGCCGCCGAGAATCGCACCCACCGTCGCCACAAGGCTTGCCGGCTCGCGTACCCGACGCACCTCCTCCAGGAAGGGCGACAGCGGCGGACGGCGGTGGAACGGGTCATCATCCATGGCGGCGCGGCATCATCAGGCGAATCGCGGCAAGGACCAGAAACAAGCCGAGCACCACGGCACCGAGCGCAAGCGCGGCGAACAGGCCCGGGAGATTCCGCTCAGTGATCAAGCATAGCAAGCCCGGCGCGAGCAGCACCAGCCCGATCAGCAGCATCAGGATGGACGCCACCGCCGTGAGGCAGCCACGCGCAGCCGACGGCTGCGCAGGCGATGTCATGCCGGCCCCCGCCCGCGCCTGACGGCGAGCACGATCAGCACGACGCCGGCGAGCGCAGCGCCGATGAACAGCAGTCCGATCGGATCGACCAGATCATTGCGCGTGATCTGATTGGGGAAGACGACGAGGACGCAGGCCATGGGAAACAGCAGGATCAGGCCGGCCACGACGCCGAGCGCGGTCAGACAGCCGGAGCGTTGCTGTCGTGGCGGGAGCTCGGGGGGAAGAATCGGGCGTTCAGTCATGGTCATCACCCTTGAATCGGTCGAACAACACGGATGAGTGCTTTGCTCATATCCGCCCCTTCCCGATTCGTGCGCGGATGCCGTCGATGGCCCCGCTGCGGTAGAACAGGTTGTAGGTGTCGAACGGGATGATCTCGCCGCGCTCGGTGACGAAATGGATGCAGGAGCGCTTGACGTTGCCGACGCAGAAATTGAAGCGGTCGAGAAACTGCACGATGGTCACCCGAAACACGTGCTCATAGCCGAGATTATCGGGCACCTGCACGGACGGCAGGCAGCAGAGGAATTCGGCAACGCGTTCGCCGGTGTTGAGCGGTCCCGACGACAGCGAGAACAGCTCGACGAATTTTTCACGCAGCACCGGGTATTTCTCGGGGCTGATCGTGTTCGGCATCACCGACAACAGCTCCTCCTGCGGCACCATCGAGGTCAGCGGCAGCACGGTCGTGCCGTTGCGCAGGCCGTAGCCGATCGAGATGCTCTCGGGATTGCAGGGCAGCGGGATCATGTCGTTCTCACCGAACACGCCGGTCTCGATCACGCGGCGGCGGATCTCCGATAGCATGATGCGGTCGGTGTCCTTGTTGAAATCGGCGTTGCGCCCTGCGTCCTGTACCGGCTGCAACGTCACGCCACGGACGCAGGACCATTGCAGCGCGTGGCGGACGATGTCGCCGATCTCATCGTCGTTGACGCCGCGCTTGATGGTCGCGACCAATGTCGTCGAAATGCCCGCACGCTCCAGATTGTCCAGCGCCTGTTGGCGGATGCGGCGCAGATCGGCGCCGCGGATGTTGGTGAGGCCGGCACGCGACAGCGAGTCGAACTGCAGATAGACCTCGAGCCCGCGCTTGTTTTCCGCGAGCTTCGCCACGAACTCCGGCTCGCGCGCGATGCGCAGCCCGTTGGTATTGATCATGACGTGGCGGATCGGGCGCGCGCGCACCGCGGCGAGGATGTCGAAGAACTGGGGATGCAAGGTCGGCTCGCCACCGGAGATCTGCACCAGGTCCGGCTCGCCCTCGCTTTTCACCAGCGCATCCAGCATGCGCTCGACGGTCGCCAGCGGGGTGAAATGCGCGCGCTGCGGCGAGGACTCGGCGAAGCACACCGGGCAGGTCAGGTTGCAGTGATCGGTGATCTCGATCAGCGCCAGGCAGGAATGCTGCTCGTGATCGGGACACAGGCCGCAATCATAGGGGCAGCCATATTCGGTGCGGCGCTGGAAGCTGAGCGGCGTGTCACCCGGCTTGATGAAGGACTTGCAGCGCCGCCAATAGGCGGCATCGTCGGAAACCAGGGTCGACTGCACGCCGTGCTGCTTGCAGCGCTTCTCGTACCAGACCTCGTTGTCGAGGATCTGGATCTTGGTCGGCACCAGTTCGAGGCAGGTCTCGCACAGGGATTGCGTCTGCCCCCAGAACACATAGGGGCGGGACTTACGCAGCGGCGCGTTCATGCAGGGCCTTCGGTTGCGGCGCGGTCGCCAGCATGACCGCGGCGTAGGCGGCGATCGCGAGCGACAGCAGATGAAACAGGGTGAGCGGGCCGATCACCGGCCCGTAGGGCTTGAGGAATTCCCAGGCGAAGCGCTGCAGGCCGTAGACCAGCAGCGCGAGATAGAAGCCGTTGTCGATGATGGAGTCGCTCCGCCTGAAGACCGCGATGATGTAGGGCACCGCGAAGACCGCCATCGCCAGACTCTCATAGAGCTGCACCGGATGACGCAGAACGCCGTCGCCGAAATCGTGGCCCCACGGCAGGGACGTCGGCGTGCCATAGGTGAAATCATCGAGCCCGGCGGCATAACAACCGATACGGCCGACGGCGATGCCGACCGCCAGCGGCAGCGCGAACCGCGCCCCCGTCCGCAAGGCGATGCCGTGCCGCCATTTGTAGAGCTCGACCGCCAGGATGCCGCCGGCGAGCGCGCCCTCGACCGAGCGCGCCAGCCCGGTCATGCCGGACAGCCACAGGTTCAAGGTCCCGAACAGATAGGCGCCCAGCCCGGCGCCGAACACGAGCGCGGCGACATAGGGCCATTCGGTCGACTGCTTCGGGAAGCTGACGCGCGCCCCGCGCGTGAGCCACCAGCCGGCAGCGGCCGCGCTGAGCCAGGCGGCGACGTCGAAGATCGCATGAAGAACGGCGCCGTCCATGACTCCCATCGTCCGGTTGCATCCGGACTATGGCAAGTTCCCGGGATCAAAGGCAATGACGTGTTCGTCAGGCCGTGGCCGCCTGCTCCGTCGGATAGACGCCGCGCAGGACCTCCTCGAAATGGGTCTTCACCGCCTCGTTGCACAGGCAGGAGCGCTGCTTCAAAGCATCGAAATCCCGCACCATGAACGCGCCGCGCCTGGTTTCGAGAATGCCCTCGACGCGGAAGGTCTGGACGACACGGCTGACATAGGAGCGGCCGACGCCGAGCAGGGTCGCGAGTTGCTCATGCGTCAGCGGCACGATCGGCTCGCCATCGGTGCGGTCCATCGCCGCCACGATCCATTTCGCCGTGCGCTGCTCGATCGAGTGGATGGCGTTGCAGGCGGTCGACTGGAACATCTGCGCCAGCATGCAATCGGCATAGCGCGCGAATACGTTGCGCAGCGTCTTCGATTGCAGCTTGGCCGCGGCGAGGCGTGATAGGGGCAAGCGGACGAACGGGCCGCCGAACTTGACGACGATCCGCGTATAGGCCGGCAGGAAACCCTCGCTGACGATGCCGCCGACCGCGCCCTCCCGACCGACCAGAATGGTCTCAACGTCGCGACCGTCCTCGTTGGGAACCAGGTAGGATGTCAGCGCCGGGCCGCAGGGAAAATGCACGATCTGCACGTCGTCGCCGGGGCGATACAGCAGTTCGCTCGGCATCGCCTGGTCCTCGACCAGATAGGGCGCGATCAGAGCATAATCCGGTGGACTCAACCGGCGCAGCAGATTGTTATAGGGTCGCTCACGCGCAAGTGTCGTCACAGTCTGGGTCGGCATCGAAATCCCCCGCGCTACGCATGTGCGTGATCTGTGCTTCTTGTGTTCACAAGTGCACAGACACAGGAACTCCGATATGATGGCTTCGGTTCCAGGAACCCGCCAGCGTGCTTGTGATGAGGCGCCGGCTGCGGGAGCCAACCTCACCTTGGAACCCGCAGATCACATGACCAGCTCGCAACCCAGCGTGCCCGAGCTCTATCAGCATGTGCTGGTCGTCGAGGACGACCCGATCATTGCGCTTGGCTTGGAAGACACCATCAATGACCTCGGTGTTGCCGAGGTCAGGATCGCCGCCAATGTCGCCACGGCGCTCGCCATGATCGAGGAGCGCGCGCCGCAGTTCGCTCTGCTCGATGTCGGCCTGGTCCGCGAAAAGAGCTTTGCGATCGCCGAGCGGCTGAGCACGCTTGGCATCCCCTTCGCATTCTCGACCGGCTATGGCGCCGACGGCGTGCCGGCGGCGTTTTCCGACCGGCCGCGCCTGCCGAAGCCCTGCCCGACCGATGCCCTGGAGGCCGTGCTGCGGCGGCGCGACTAGTCGTCGCCGCAGCGAGACGCCGTCAGCCCAGTTTCGGGTCGAGCGTCGTCGACCACAATGCGACGTCGGCGCGATCGCGCAGCGTTACCGTCATCTGACCGGACTCGCCGTCGATCTTGACGTGACCGAAGAACTGCATGCCTGCGGACGGCGGCAGGTTCTGCTTATCGAGGCCGGGGGCCTTGATGAAGCGAACCTCGGGGCCGAACGTGTTGTCGAGCTCGTTCGGACCGAACGTGCCGGCATGCAGCGGACCCGAGACGAACTCCCAGAACGGCTCGAAGTCCTGGAATTGCGCCTTGTTGGGATCGTAATAGTGCGCCGCCGCGTAATGGACGTCGGCGGTGAGCCAGACGGTGTTCTGGATCGGCGCGGTCTTGATGAAGCGCAGGATCTCGGCAATCTCCAGCTCTCGTCCACGCGCAGGACCATCGCCCTGCGCGATCGCTTCGGAGCCCTTCTTGTTGGCCGCATCGTCATAGACGATGATGCTGAGCGGCATGTCGGAGGCGATCACCTTCCAGGTCGCCCGCGAGTTCAGCAGCGCCTGCTTCAGCCAGCGCAGCTGCTCCGGCCCGATGAAGTAGGACGCCGGGCCATATTTGTCCTCGAGATTGGCGCCGTTGGCGCCGCGATAGCTGCGCTCATCCAGCACGAAGACGTCGAGATGCGGGCCGTAGTTGATGGTCCGGTAGATGCGGCCGGGCTCGTTGATGCTCTCGCGCATCGGATACATCTCGTGGAAGGCGCGCGCCGCCCGTGCGGCGAGCAGCTGGATGTTGCGCTCCTTGTAGGCGGCCGGCAATTCCTTGGAGGCCGACCAGTTGTTGGTGACCTCGTGGTCGTCCCACTGCACGAAGATCGGCACCTCGGCATTGAAGGCGCGGACATTCTCGTCGAGGAAATTGTACTTGTGAGCGGCGCGGAATTCGTCGAGCGTTTCGGCGACCTTGGCCTTTTCCTCGATCGTGAGGTTCTTCCAGACCTTGTTGTCCGGCAGCTTCACCTCCGGCTTGATGGGGCCGTCGGCGTAGATGGTGTCGCCGGAGTGCAGGAAGAAGTCGGGGCGATGCTTCTTCATCGTGGCAAAGGTGAACATGCCGCCATCGTCGGGATTGATGCCCCAGCCCTGGCCAGCGACGTCGCCGCCCCAGACGAACGACACGTCACGCGTGTTGCCTGGCGCCGTGCGGAAGCGGCCGACGACCGCCTCGCTCTCGACCGCGGGGTGCGAGAGATCACGGAATTTGACGCGATAGAGGATGTCCTGACCGCTCGGCAGGCCATCGACCAGCATCTTGGCAGTGAAATCGCTTTCGGGAAGCGCCGCAATGGGCGGCAGGCGGCGCGCGTTCTTGAACGACTCGGTGGTCGCGACCTCGACCATCATCTGCGACGGCCGGTCGGCGCGGGCCCAGACGACGCCGCCATCCATGCCGACGTCGCCGGATTGCACCCCATGCGTGATCTGCGGCCGGTCAGCGGCGCGGCTCAGACCGGGCATCGCGAGCGTCGCGACGCCGGCGGCAGCCGTCGACAGGAAGCGGCGGCGGGAGAGCTTGTGGAGCTGCGGGCGGGGAATGTGAATGGTCATACGATCTCCTCGTCGGATGGCGCGCAGAACCGCGCTGCCAGGACGCCGCAGACCTAGAAAAGATTGATGACGTTGAAATTACAAGGCCGCTCGCCCCAGCACACGGGCCAATGCCAGATGCAGCACGAAGATGACCGAGACCGGCTCAGGTGCCGGCGGCGCGCAACTGCGCGCCGGTGCGTTGCAGGTTGGCGGGCATGCTCATCAGGATCAGCTTGCGATCGGCGACCGCGTTGTGGAACTGCTCGAGCGCGATATTGAAGGCGGTCAGGGCCGCATGCTCGATGGCGCCGTCCTCGAAGCAGGTCAGCGTGTTGCGCAGGATCTCGTCGGCTTCCGCCTGGAGCTGGTCGAGCTCCTCGGTCGAGTCGCTCTTGCGTGCGATGGTGATCATCTCCAGCAGCCGGTCGCGCAGCGTGGTGTTGATCGTCCGCTCGTCGCGCTTGAGGTAACCGGCGAACCAGGCGCCGGCCGAGCCCATCGCCGACAGCGCCATCAAGCCCCACCAGATGTAGTCGCTGTAGCGATCGAGGAAGGTCTTCTCCTCGCCATCGACGAAGGCCGCAGCACCGGGATGGGCCGGGATCGCGGCATCCTTGTCGGTGTCCGGCGTCTCGATCTTGGCGGCGAGCGGGAATTCCGACAGCAGTTGCTGGCGCACCGAGAACAGCTGGTGGGTGAAGGTGGAGACGGTCGACTCGGCGAGCCCTCTACGCGCGACGATATGGTGGCTGAAGCTGATCGTCTTGACCTCATCCTCCGGCCGGTCGGGCGAGCCGCCGAAGGCGCCGGCCGGAATTTCTGCCGCCTCATATTCGGGATGGTTCTGCGCGATGGCTCCGGCCAAATCGATCGCCAGGAATGTCGGCACGCCGCCATCCTTGGTGGCAGCCGCAATCGCATCGGCCGTGATCTTGCTGTTGATCGGGCCGGCGGCGAGATAGACGTCGGCCCGCTGGTTGCGGACGGCCTCGGCCGCCTCGGTGATCGGAAACTGGATGATCTCGACCTTGCCGGCGTCGACGCCGTATTGGTGCAGGATCACCTTCAGCAGATTGGCATTGGCCGGCGTGCGGCCGATGATGCCGACCTTGTGGCCGGGAAGCTGCGAGATCTTGGTGATCTTGGCCGCGCCCTTGCGGCCCTTTCCCTTGCCTGCGGGCGACACCCACAGCACGGCCACGTTCTTGCGCAGGGTCGCCACCGCCTGCGCGTTCTTCGGCACCTCGAGGTCGCCGCGCACGATGGCGAGATCGACCTTGCCCGCGGCCAGCGCCTGCGCGCTCTCGCCGGCGCCCTCGGTCGGGAGCGGCCGCAGCCGGACGGAGGCATGGGACTGCGAGAATGCCTGGGTCAAGGCCTGGACGACCTTGAGATCGTCGCTGTTGGGCGGACCGACGGCGATCTTCAGCACCACCGGACGCATGGCAAAATAATAGGCGCCCGCCAGCGCGCCGACGACCGCGAGGATGCCGGCGATGACGACGAACACGGCAGGGCGCATCTGCGAGCGCTGCGCTGGCGTGGTCTGGGGGTCTGCCAGGTCCAGTCCTCCGGTGATCCGATCGGTTGGGGGCCGCGCGATGCGCAGCTCCGCAGGGCCTCGTCCTTCGCTAGGCCGAAACTGTAGCAAATTTCTTTTCCGTCCGGGGTGACATCTGCGTCATGGTTACCGGAGCCCGAGTGCGCGACGATCCCGGCGGTTGCATGACGGGTCCGCGTCGGTTTTGTCGCAAGGCTCTGATCCGGATGCCGTTTCTGCTACTCTGGCGCGCCGGTCCGGGTGACGCGGCGCAGGCCGATGCCCGTAGAGCTCCGGATCTGCCGCGCCGCCCCGATGCACCGACGAGATGAACGGGAGGTTCGACATGGTGGAGAGAATGTCAGCCGAGGCGCGCGCGAGCGCCTTGCGGGACCTTCCCGGCTGGTCCGAGGTCGATGGCCGCGAGGCCATTACCCGCACCTTCACCTTTCGCGACTTCAACGAAGCCTTCGGCTTCATGACCCGCGTCGCCCTGCTCGCCGAGAAGCGCGACCATCATCCCGAGTGGCGCAACGTCTACCGCACCGTCGAGGTCGCGCTCGCCACCCACGATGCCGGCGGCGTCACCGCGCGCGACATCGAGCTGGCAAAGGCGATGAACGCGATTGCGGCTGCGCATGTCCTGGCCGGTGATTGAAAGCACCGCGTGGGCGAATCATGACGTGGCGACCTGTCCATGCGGCGGCATAGCAACCTTGCCGAGCCGGACGAGCTGGTCATCGTTCTCGGTCAGCCGCGGCCCAGGCAGCAGACTGACATAATTGTCGGCTTCAGCCCGCTCGACCCGCTTGTTGCTGGCCGTCAGGAAGGCCTCTGCCAGACGCCGCGCGACGAGTGGCGCGGCGACGCTCGTTCCCTGCAGGATGGAGCGCGACCCGCTCCGCACCCCGGCGGCCACAGTGCCGGGGAGCGCTGCCGTTCGGTCGGACAGAGAGGAGCAGGATACGCGTCCCAGGTCTTGCGTTCCTGCGCAGCTGTAGCGGGAGGGTACCATCCCCTTCTCCTCAGCAGCCGAGCTGCGACGGAATCCGGCGACCGCCAGTGCGATCTCTGAGGTTGCCAGCCCGTTGAGCGAGCCAAAGCGTCTCACGAGCGCCGTCGGCGTATCACGCTCCATGAGAGCTCCCCGCTCGTCGAATTGAATATTGCCGGGATCATCGAAATAGCTCTGGCGCGCACCAGACCGGACGCTGATCGGATCCGTATCGCGTTGGATCCAGCAGTGGATGGGCCATTCAAGCCGCGCGGCGCGCGGCTCGCGACTGATCGTGATCTGCCACAGTCCGGCCCGGGCCGCCGGAAGTTTGCCAGGGTGCGGCTCCGAGGGCGCGGTCACGATGAGCACGCGCCAGCGGCCGTTCCGTTCATCAACGCTCATCTGGCCGACCTGGCGGCGGTGCTGGTCGTAAAGTGCAACGACCCTGTTCTCGTCGCCTCGCGCGAGACCGACGCGGAGTGCCCGGAATTCGACGCCCGAAGGATCCGTCACGCTCACGGTGTAGCCGAGTGGCTTGAACTGTTTGGGAAACCAGATTTCGAGATAGTTCGGGGTGCGATCATTGGGTTGCAGACGCCAGGGAATCACGACACTCCTCCGAACGAACCTGTCGTCCGGCACGCTGACATGCAGGCGGTCGAGGAAACTGTTTCCCGTCGGCAGCACCACCGCCGTCGGCTTGCCCTGGCTGCGACGAGCGCGAACGAGATCGGTGATCGCGCCCTCGATATCAAAGATTCCGTCGTGGGGGCCGCCGAAATAGCCATAGCTGAAATTGATCACGAGGCGGAGCCGGTCCTGCCCGTAACCCTCGGCGATCAGGTCTGCCCGATCGAAAATGTAGTGCAGTGCCGACAGAACGTACATGTCCTTGCCGATCCCGGACGTGTCGATCGTGAGCAGGTTCGGCAGCTGCACTCCGATGATGCGAATCCCTTCCGCGGCCGTCTCTTGCCGCTCCGGCGCGTAGCCCGTGGCAAGATCCATCACATGGGCGCCATGCGTCGCATGCCGCGACAGTAGACTCGCCAGCCCCTCCGTATCGTCAGTGGCACCGGCGCGACGGTAGAGCTCGTCCTCGTCGCCGCCGGACTTCGAGATCCAAGCGTCGATGTCGCGGCGGGTGAATTCGCGGCCAAACAGGACACTGGTCTGATCGCAAGCCGCCTTGGCCGATTGCAGCCAGCAGAATTCCACGCGGGTCCGGCTGCCGGTCGCATCGCGGAAGTTCCGATGCGCGAACGGCAGGCCATCGTCGATCACGGCCACGACCGTGATCCGCTTCTCTTGCCCGATACGCGCTCGGAGTTCGCCATCGGGACGCCAGGACGGCGCAGTCGGCTTCTCCAGGGTGTCCTTCATCGCCTCGGTGCCGACGGGCAGACCGACCCGAAACCGCCCACAGAACGCCCCGCCGGATTTGAGATGTCGCTCGGCTTTCGCGGGACTCACTCCTTCGCGCAGCCGCCTATCGAGCGCTTCGGCCCGCTCCGCGATGTTGGCCTTGTATTTCGGTCTGCCGATCACGAACGGGATATGCCGCAACCCGTATTGGTCGTTGCCGCCTTCGTTGCGTTTCCACAAGGTCGGGATCCGAAACCGTCGGGAATGACGAGCCGCCAGCTGATGGATGAAGCTGAATTCAATCGACGGCTCGACCTCTGAAATCGCGGTCAAATAGCGACGCGAGTACATGCCGACACTTGCAGGCCCGTAGTCCATGCCGGCGCCGAACAGCCAGGTTTCATACGGCCCGAGACTTTCTGGGATGGGCGTTACGAAACGCGCGTGCTTCTTCGCGGGCCGCTTCATCGCGCCAGCTCCTCGCCCGCCTGCTCCCACAACCATTCGAACACCGGACTCGATCGCACCTTGAAATTGTTGTTCTGCCGCTCGATGCCGAAGGGCTTACGGTCGTGCTTCTCGAAATCGCTGTTGAAGAAGTCGCTGCTTCCGATCGCATCGTATGCGAACGACCCGACCTGGACTTCCAATCCGCATTTGCCGGCAACGATCTGGCCGACGGCCTTGCCCAGCAGAGCGCCTGCCCAGCTGTCGATCGGGAAATGCATGCCTGCAACGGTTCGCGTCACCGCGATACGTTCAGCCAGTTTGGCGAGCAGCGCCCGACGCCGCTCGACATCGGCAAAGTGCTTCGGGTGGGCGGCGGCAAAGTGCCCCATGATCTCAGCGACGGCATAGGCTTCCGCCGCGTGAGCGCTCGGAAAGCTGCCATGTGCGGGCGTGGGGATCATCGGCATCACGGTTGCACCAAGATGCACCGGCCGGCGGCATGCGAGATGATGCTTGGCGACCATCGCCACGTGAGATGCCAACAACTGCACGACGGCAATCAGCTCCGAGACGTGGCGGTGATTGGTCTGCAGCCCGAGAACCATCGCGAAATACGGCGTCGGGAAGCTCAGCTGCGTCATCACCTCGGATGAGCGATCAGGCCGCTGATCGAGATATTGCCGCATGATCCCGAGCTGCTGCTTGAAGGTCTCAACGGCCGGGCGCACCAGCTTCAGGAAACTTGGACTCCCATAGTGCAGCGTGACCGCTTCGGATTGCCTGTCGATGTGCCAGTCGAGATCTTTCAGGAAATCGGTGAGATAGACCGAAGAACGGACCCAATCGGCCCAGAAGCGCATGTTGGCGGCCTCGGAGAACGGTGCCTGCCGCCCCTTCGGATCGGGGCAGCCGTGGGTGACGTGCGCGATGGCCTGCTCCGCAATCTGGAGGCCCTGCACGAGAGCCGGATCGTAGACGGGGTCCGCTCCGGCACCGAGGAACGGGCCGAGCCCGCTGAAATTGGCGCTGCCAAAGCCGCCGAAACCACCGAATCCTCCGAAGCCACCAAAACCGCCGAACCCGCCAAATCCTCCGAAACCACCAAACCCGCCCGCTTGTGACATATGAGCTTCCCTTCAAACGACTTCATGGAATGCCTGCTGCTCGCAATGCCGCGGCGACGCGACGTCCGCTTTCGTGCTCTCCCGCGGGGTGGCCGCGCAGATAGCCAGCGACCGTGAAATCGGGATGCCGCCTGATGATCTCCGCGGCGACGATGCGGGCCTCGTCGTCGCGGTCGAGATAATGAAGTGCCGCGATCTTCGTTCGCAGCGTGGAAATATGCCGATCGTGAAGCCGTAACGAATTGTCCGAGAGCGCCAGCGACTCTTCATAGCGGCCGGCTGCGAACAGCGCGCTCGCGCTGAGCGAGTCGTAGAAGTATCGGAAGGGGTCGATGGGCGAGAGGCGACGCGCTTTCGTCGCAGCAAACACCGCGGCATCAGGCTCGTCGGTGAAGGCATGAAGCGCGCCGCTGAGCAGCCACGCGATCGACTCGTTGGGATTGAGCCGAAGCGCGGCATCGTAACGGCTCCTGGCCGTGTCGATGCGGCGCAACAGGTTGTTCTGGGCGAAGCCGTCGATGCTGAGCGCGAAAGAGCTGTCGGGACTGATGTCGAGGGCACGCGCCGTGCAATCGATCGCGCGCTGCGTGTCCTTGGGCGGGTCGGTGCTCCAGCCGTTGAAGACACACAGCACGTGCCACTTGCCGAACCAGGCATGGGTCTCGGCAGAATGCGGCGCGCGCCGGAGCGCCTCCTCGATCAACTCGCGTGACCGGGCAAATTCGCGCAACGACGGCCGATGCATGAGGTCGACGCCGGCAAGCAGAAGCCGATGGTCCTCGATGTTGGCGAGGTGCCGACCGCTGACGTGAGTGATCGCATCGTCGGCAATGGCGCGGCCCACCGACGTCACGATCTCCGACACCCCGTCGGCTGACCGGCCGAGGAAATCGTCATGCGAGCCGGAAAAGTGCCGCGTCCAGAGAATGCGTCCCGACTCGGCGTCGAGAAGATCCGCATCGAGCGCAATCTCTCCGCCACTGACGCGCAGCGTCCCGGCGACGCAATAATCGACGGCCAGTTGCGTCCTGATCATCGCCACGTCGACGATGGTCCGATCGAGTGCGCGCGCCGACAGGTGGGATATGACCGAGAGGAGGTTCGAGCGCGACAGCGAGCGGCAGGCCTCCTCAGCCAGCCAGTCGCCGAGGATCGCGTGATCGGCGCTGCCGGCGATGGTTCGGAACGGCAGCACCGTCACGGCCGGCAGCATCGGGGCCGGCGGAGGCTGTGCGGACAGACTGTAGAGCGCGTAGAGCTGCTCCGGACTCTGACGCTGAGCGCTCAGCCAGCGGCTGAAGCCGTCCTCGCGGATGGCAAGGCCCTCGAGAACCTCGCCGGCTCCGGGACGGCCGATGAAGCGGACCCGCCCGAGATTGAGAGTGACGTCCGAATTGGTGCAGAGAAGAACGTCGTCGAAGGCGTCACCCATGACGTGCCGAATATCCGACAAGGCGCGCCGAAGGCTCTGGCGACCCGTGTCGTAGCACGCCGTTCCCCACAACATGGTCTGCAGGAAACTGCGCGTCCGGCGCCCCAACGGGGCTGTCGCGAGAAGAGCAAACAGAGCCTTGTGCTTGGCGCCGCTGATCTCGAAGCCTGAGCGGCCCGCTGCGCGCACGACGCAGGCTCCGAACAGGCTGATCTCGATCCGCTTGCCGTCCATCTGCATTGCCCCGCCAATGAACTGCTCGCAACTTAACATTGTGATTTTGCGCTTCCAAGCCGTTTCACGCTTTTTTCACGCGGCTCCAGAGCGCGCGACGCGCTAGCCTGCGCTCGCAATGAGTGCGCCGAACAAACGCCCAGGCCGCGAAGGCGGCCCACGTCGCCGCCGCAGGAATCCGCCGCGCGACCTGATCGATTTCTATCGACGCTGGTCGGATTTCCGCGACGTAGCCACCGGATTGGCAGGACGGGCCGACCTCTCGCCTCTTCAGAAAACGACCTTGAATTGGCTCATCCTGCTCGCCGATCGCGTCGGAGAGAACGATCTCAGACCGCTCGATCGGAAACCACCGGCATCGGACGGCACGCCGTCATGACATACGACCTGCTACTCGTAGTAGGACCAACAGCGATTGCCGCGAATCGGATTTTCTCACGCTTAATTCACTCACGACGCGCTCGATCGACGTGATTAGTTGAAGACGAGCCGATCGCCGACGCTGTCAGACGGAATGGCGACCACTTCGTCCATGGCACATCTCGACTTGCTCTGCATGAGGACACGAGACGTTTGCCGGCGCTACTGCGCCTGACCATCGACCATAGGCTCATCGTCGCAATCCTCCCTGAAACTGCCGTCCCTCGACAGGGACGGCACCTTTCATCGGAGACAGCTGCCCGCCGCGGATCGATTCCGAGGCACGTCCTGTGCTGGACCACGGCGGGAATCGTCAATCGTCTACGAACGGAGAAACAGATGAGCGATCCTGCCCTCTATTGGAACACGATAGCCCTCGAGGCAAACCGTATCGATCACACCGGCGCCATGGCGGCGCGCAACCAGCGCGGCCCGACCTTGAGCTCGCGCGCTCTTGCGATGGTTCATGTCGCGATGCACGACGCCTATTTCGGCCTGGTGCCCCGCGGAGCGCCGTTGAATCCGGAGAACTGTGATCCGATCCTTCCCTCCAACCAGATCATTCTGCCGAGCCCGGCTTCCCGCGACGACATCGTCGCGGCGATCTCACAAGCCGCCTTCGTCGTGCTCAACGAGCTCTATCCGTCGCAACGCGATCGCCTCGACGTCGCGCTGTCCGGCGCGCTCGCCGCCATCAGCGGCAACGTCGAGGCAGCCGGCGAATTCGGCATCCGCGTCGGACGCAACGTGATCGCCGACCGCTTCAAAGACGGCTCCGAGGTCTCGAAGGCGGCGATGTTCTCGTGGAAGCGCGGGCACCATCGTCCGGACCCGTTCAACGAGGAGCAGGGCCTGCTCGGTCAATGCTACGGCGAGACGCGGCACTTCGTGATGCCGGCGCATCAACCGCTTTCGCCCCCGCCCGGCCATGACGGCGCCGCGCTCGACGAGCAGGATCCGCTGTACCTCCGGCACTACAAGGAAGTGATGAGCAAGGGCCACCGCAACGGCTCCGCGCGGACCGCCGACGAGAGCGCGATCGGGACGTTCTGGGCCTATGACGGTGCTGCCCAGATCGGTACGCCGCCACGGCTCTACAACCAGATCGTGACCGCCATTCTTGCCGACATCAACAAGGAGCAGACCGCGGATGCCGCGCTGGTCAACAATCTTCGGCTGCTCATGCTCGTCAACGTCGCGATGGCCGAGGCGGCGATCGATGCGTGGCACTACAAGTACGTCTACGACCTGTGGCGTCCGGTGATCGGCATCCGTGAGAGGGGCGATGGCCTCGGCCCCGATGCCGGGCCGGTCGTATCGATCGACGCCGACGCCGATCCGTTCTGGGAGCCGGTCGGCGCGCCGAGCACCAACACTCAGAAGCGCAACTTCACGCCGCACTTCCCGGCCTATCCGTCGGGGCATGCGACCTTCGGCGGCGCCGTGTTCGAGATGGTGCGGCTGTTCCTGAAGGTGCCGTGCCACCAGGCCGACACGATCGGCTTCAGCTTCGTGTCCGACGAGTTGAACGGACTGAGCCACGATGCCGACGGAACGCGGCGAACGCGACACGCCCGGCGTTACAAGCGTCTCATCGACGCGATGTACGAGAACGCGGTCAGCCGCGTCTATCTCGGCGTACATTGGCGGTTCGACGGCACGACGGCGACGGACGCGGACGGCTTGCTGACGCAGTCGGACGCCGTCGGCGGCGTCCCGCTGGGCCGGACGATCGCTCAGGGCGTCTACGGGATCCTGGCCGGCAGCACCGCGCCCGATCTCGACGCGTTCTCGGTGCAGATGAGCAATCATCTGAGCTTCTCCAATCCAGCTACGCCCACCATTCCGAGCCAGGACAAGGGTTCCGAGACGCTCACGGTCAGGCTGAATGGCGACGTGCTGACGATCGCGGACCAGGGCCCGGCGCCGCACACGATCTACGCCAGGAAGATCGGACGGCGAGGCTACAGCACCGAGTTCAAGATCCTCGCCGAGCTTCCGGAAGGTGTGAAGGACGCGACCTTCTTCAAAGCCCAGGGCCGCGCGGTCGTATCCCGCATCGGAGACCGCCTGCGACTCTACGCTGCCGGCACCGACAGCAATTCCGGCAAGCCGAACGGCTGGGTGTTCGAGGCATCGGAGCAATGAGCTTGTCCCAGGCCGGCTCGTCGGCCGGCCTGGGACAACGAGGCAATCGAACGAGGGGAGATTCATCATGTCTGCAACGATCGTCGTTTTGATCTTTCTCGTCGCGGCCAATCTGGTGCGCGGCGACACCGGAGGCATCGCGAGCCTGGTCGGACTTGGACGTCCGGTCACCTGGCTGCTGACGCTGCTCATGTTGATCGTGGTGTTCGTCATCATTGGCGTGGCGCAGAAGCGGCGCTGGGACGGCGTCCTGATCGACGAACGCAACAAGGTCAGCCTGTCGCGCGTCCAGATCGTGCTCTGGACCGTCCTCCTGGTCAGCGCACTGTTCACGGCGGGGCTTTCGAATGTCAGCATCGGCGTGGCCAACCCGCTCGAGATCCAGATTCCTGCCAGCGTGTGGGCGCTGCTCGGGATCGGCAGCTTCAGCTTCGTCGCATCGTCGTCGATCCTCGGCGAGAAGCAGAAGGGGGCGGATCCGAGTCGGCTGCAGACGATCAGCGCCAACCTCCAGAAGTCCGACACGCTCACGGCCCCGCCGGATTCGCGCGGCCAGGTCGTGACGAAGGCGACGCCTGGGGACGCCCGCTGGCTCGATATCATCCGGGGGGATACCAACGATGCCGACTATGTCGACATCAGCAAGGTCCAGCAGCTCACCTTCACGGCCTTGCTGCTGATCGTCTATGGCAGCTCGATCTTCAATGTGCTCAAGACCATGACGCCGGTCTCGACGTTTCCGCCGGTCGACGGCGGCTTCGTCTCGCTGCTTGGCCTGAGCCACGCGGCCTATCTGGCCTACAAGGCCGTGCCGAAATGACATGCCGGCGAGCGCAGCGCCTGCCGGGTTGCGCTCGCCGTCAATGTGCCCTGCCTGTCCCATTTGCGGCGGCACCGCTGCCGGATCATCTTGCAGCACCGCACCTGGTCCCCACATGACGGGTAGGGCCCGCGCCAATGGCGTGTCGTGGAGGCCTCGGGAGATTGCGCAAATGGCGTCGGATTCGACCGATTACAGCGTTGGCTTCGAGCCGGCCGACCGGCTGGCGCGGGATCGCGACAGTGTGCGCCGGCGGTTCTGGATCAAGTTCAAGCAGGTCGTGGCCAAGATCCCGTTCGCTGCGGATCTGCTCGCCGCCTATTACTGCGCCTTCGACAAGGAGACGCCGCGGCATGTGCAGGTCGCGCTGCTCGGCGCGCTCGCTTATTTCATCCTGCCGTTCGACTTTCTGCCCGATGTCATGCCGGTGCTCGGCTTCACCGACGATGCCGCAGTGCTCGCCACGGCCATCCGCATGGTGGCCTCGCACATCACGCCCGACCATCGCGCGGCAGCCCGTGCGGCGCTCGCACGGCTCGAGGCGGACAAGGACGTCGATCTGGAACAGGAAGGCGCGACGGGCGGCTGAAGCGACCGTCGCCGATTGCGTCAGCGCGTCCGTAGGCGCCGGACGATGCTCGGACAACAAAAAGCCCTGCGCGAGCAGGGCTCTTCTCTTGCTTCAATATAGACCGGGAACAGGCGCGAGGCAGCGGCTCAGCGCTGCGGCCGCGCCTGCGCGCGGGCGTTGCCGGTCTTCTCGGCCTCCCACGCCTGGTACTGCTTGAACAGCGCTTCCCGGTCGGCTTCGCTGGGCAGCGCCCTGCCGGTGCTGCTCTGCTTCAGGAAGTCATCGAAGCGATCGCGCTGCGCGCCTTCCATCGCGTGGCTCTCCAGCCATTTGCTGGCGGAGGGCAGGCGCTGCCAGCCGGCGAGCGGCGCCGAGAGCGAGACCTCTTTCCACTTCGGATGGAAGGGCGGGTTCTGGAACGCCGGGAACTTGGTGAAGAACGCGTCGACGAAGGTCGCCAGCTTGCGATAGCGATCGGTGTTGGGCGCCCAGTTATAGGCGGCAAGCACGGCCGGAACCGCGATCGTATCGACCTTCTCGCCTTCTGCGATCAGGTTCGGGTAGTCCTTCGCCGTCAGCGTCGCCGGCAGATAATCGGTCTGCAGCGGCCGGTCGTAGTCGACATTGACGAGATGGAAGCGGCCATCATTCACGAAGGTGCTGACCGACTTGTAGGGCTTGCCGCCGACGACGATGACCGCGTCGAGCTCGCCCCGCTTCAGCTTCTCCATGGCGATGCGCTGCTCGATATAGGCGAAGTTGGCGCGCAGGCCGAGCCGCTCGAACACGGTCAGGGCCGTGACGAAGGTGCCACCATTCGGCAGGTCGACGCTGACGCGGCGGCCTTCGAGGTCGCGGAGATTGCGCACGGCACGCGGCGCGATGACCTGCATCTCCTCATTGTAGAGCTTGGTGACGTAGGTGAACTGACGCTTGATGTCCTTGGCGAAGCCCTTGCGCTCCAGATAGTCCAGCGTATCGGCGCGGACCACGCCGAGATCGACGCCCTGCAGGAACAGGATGTCGGCGACGCTCTGCACCGAGCCGCGTCCGACGATCGGCAGGACCCGCAGGTTGTTGCCGTCATCGAGCAGCGAAGCCAGGTCGGCGCCGAACTGCACATAGGTGCCGCCGATCGTGCCGGTGATCAGCGTCACCGTATTGGCGTTGAGCGCCTGCTTGGTCTGGACCGACCCGAACTGGAAGATCGCCTTCAGGCTGTCGCTGACCTTGGCGGGATCGAACTCGCCCTCCTCGGCGTGAGCGGAAAAGCCGCACGCTATCATCATTGCGGCGAACGCCGCTCCAACAAGACGTCGCATGTGTCCCCTCGATCAAAGCTGGTACATGATTGCCGGCCGGAACGCGTGCAGCACCGGGACATGCCCGGACTTGCCCATGAACGACGCGACGATCATGCGTGAAACGAAAAAAATGAAACGCGGCGGCAGCGCTGCCGTCACGTGGCTTCAATTCTGCAGCTGATCGAGCCGGCGCTGGGCTTCGGACGAGCCGAGCTGGGCGGCACGGCGGTACCAATTGCGCGCCGCGGCGGGATCAGCATTGATGTTGCGGATGTCCTTGGTTCCGAGAACGTGAGGATCGTAGGTCTGCGCCAGCATCAGCGCGGCGGCAGGTTCCTGGGCCTCGGCCGCACGCTCGAGCAACAGGCGGGCCGACGGGATATCGCCGGCGGCGAGCAACCCCTTGGCGCGCTTCATGATGCCCGACAGCTCATCGGGCTCCAGCCGCCGAGCCTGGGACGGCGGCGGCGCGGCCGTCACCGCGCCGAGACCCGGCGCCACGATCGCAGCTCCGGCACCGGGTGAGGTGATGGACGACGGCGCCATGGCCGGAGGCACAGCGGCGGCGCTGGGCGCCGGGGCTGGCGCGGGCGGCGTCGGAACCCGGTTCTGCAGGGCGGTCTGGTAGGCGTTGGCGATGTCATCGCGGGTCGGCGCAACCGCGGCCATCTGCGTCGGCGCCGCTGCCGCGGCCGGAGGCTCAGGCGCCAGCCGCGCCGGCTCGTTGAGCTGCATGTCGCGGGCGGTCAGCTCCGTGCCGCTCGCCTGGGGCGGCGCGGTCGGATCCGGCGCGGAGCCGACGATCGATGCCTTGGCGCTGGCGATCAGGTCGCGCGTTGCGTCGGAGGTGACCAGTGCAAACAGCACGGCGACGCCCGCGGCGGCGACCACGGCGAGAAGAATGCGCGAGGAGATCGAGGTGCGACGCGCCCGCGTCGGCCATTGATCTTCGAACTCGGTGCTCTCGATCTGGTTGCCGCCGTCATATTCGGAGAGGAACATCGGCATCGATTCGTCGGCCGGATAATGATCCTGAACGGACCGGCCAAACCGATAATTCGGCGGGCGCTCCTGAGGAGGATCGTCTGGGAACGGCCTGAAATCAGGACTGGTTGAAGATCTGTCGTTGAACCGCCCGCGCGTCATCCGCTCAGCCATGGCCTTCTTCCCCATCTCAACTTCACGCAACATACTTTTGGTCCCAAGCCCGTCAGAAGCTCGAGACACGTCACGATTGCTAGAGGCACCCCACTGCCGACAACTAATTGACTAATTGAATCCGACTAAAAGTGGACGAGACCCGGCATGATTCTGGAAACATTTTGATCTGATTGTGACGACGCACGTGCGACGTCGCACAGCAACAAATCGAGAAATGGCGAGATAACAAGGGATAACATGGTGAATTAACCCTGCCACAATCGATCCGGGTTGCGTTAACCAAGAAACGCTCGTTTTCGGATTTTCGGCTTCAGGTTGCAGATTCGGGAGAACGGACGGGCGGCCTGCGCACAACTGCCGGGCTGTGCGCGCCTCAATCGGCCGCGATCATCCCGGCAGGCACGCGGAGCATCCCGCCCGACTGCGGGCCCGCATTCGGTTCGATCCCTTGCACGAGCTCTCGAACCGGGCGACGGCGTCGCGCCGCCCCCTTATTCCATCCCATAGGCTCAGGGATGCAGGATCACCTTGCCCATGGCCTGGCGGCCGGCAAGCACCTTGAGCGCGTCGGCGGTCTGCGCCAGCGGGAAGGTGCGGTCGACATGAGACGACAGCTTGCCCTCCGCGGTCCACTGCACCAGCTTCTCGAGATTGGCGCGGTTCTTGGCCGGATTGAGCCGGGTCCAGGCGCCCCAGAACACGCCGCGAATATCGCAGCCCTTCAGCAGCGCGAGATTGAGCGGCATTTTCGGGATGTCGCCGGCGGCAAAGCCGATCACCAGGAAGCGGCCCTCCCAGGCGATCGAGCGCAGCGCCGCTTCGGCGTAGGCGCCCCCCACGGGGTCGAAGATGATGTCGGCGCCCTTGCCGTCGGTCAGCCGGCGCAGGCCTTCCTTCAGATCCTCCTTGGCGTAGTTCAAGGTCAGCGTCGCGCCATGCTGCCTGGCGAATTCGAGCTTCTCGTCGGACGACGCGCAGGCAATGACCTTGAGGCCCATCAGCTTGCCGAGCTCGCAGGCGGCAAGTCCCGTTCCGCCGGCAGCACCGAGCACCGCCAGTGTCTCGCCCGGCTTCGGGCTGGCGCGGTCCTCGAGCGCATGCAGCGCCGTGCCGTAGATGATGATGATGCCGGCCGCGCGGTCGAAATCCAGATTGTCGGGAATCTTGACGATGGACGCGGCCGGCAGCGCGATCTTCTGCCTTGCGCCGTTGTGCCCGCAGGAGGCGACCACGCGATCACCGACCTTGAGGTCCGTGACGCCGTCGCCGACGCTCTCGATGACGCCTGCGACCTCGGCGCCAGGCGAGAACGGGAACGGCGGCTTGATCTGGTACTTGCCCTGGATCATCAGGATGTCGAAGAAGTTCAGCGCCGCAGCCTTGATCGCAATCACCGCCTCGCCTGGGCCGGCCACCGGATCAGGAACGTCGGCAAGCACGAGATCGTCGGGCTGGCAGAATTGCGAGCAGAGAATGGCTTTCATGGGCGCTCCTTCAGCTGTTGTCCGGATCGTGTCCGGCTTTTGGAACGTCATGCCGGATTTGCGATCGCGCGACAATCGGCAAGGCGAGGCAGCCGCTTCGTCCGCCGACCAAATACCGTCTCTCGGAACGACATGGCGCTCAAGACGATGCACTCCCAGCCGCGGTCGCGCGCGATGTCGACAACATGCTCGAAGCTGCGCCGGGCCGCCCGATCGATCCGGCTTTGCAAGCAACGCCCGAAGCCGCTATCCCTCGCCACAGGCCGTCTGCGAATCCGGGCCATTTTCCAGTCACAATGTTGGTGGAACGAGATCGCGGGGGACTTAGCTTAATCATGTTGTTTTTGCGATTGTCGATAGCGCTGGCGGCCAGCGCGCTCGTGCTCGGAGTTCCAGGCCTGGCTGCAGCCCAGACGGCTGCACCGAAGGCGCAGCCCAAGGCCGCGCCCGCCCCGCAGCCGAAGGCCGCACCCAAGGCCGACACCAAGCCGGCGGTGCCCAGCATCGGCGGCGCGGAACCGACGCTGATCGGGCAGTTCGGGGGCTGGGGCGCCTACACGGCGATGCCGGCCGGCAAGAAGGTGTGCTTCGCACTGGCCAAGCCCTCCTCCTCCAAGACCAATCCGGCCAATCGCCCGCGTGATCCGGCCTATGCCTTCGTCTCGACCCGGCCGTCCGAGAAGGTGTTCAACGAGGTGTCGATCATGATCGGCTATGCGTTGAAGCCGGGCTCCGACGCCTCGCTCGACGTCGGCGGCGCCTCCTATGCGATGTACACCCAGGGCGACGGGCTCTGGATCAAGAACGCCGCCGAGGAGGAGCGCATGGTCGAAGCCATGCGCAAGGGCTCCGAGGCCGTGGTGAAGGGCGTCTCCGCCAAGGGCACCGAGACCACCGACGTCTTTTCGCTGAAGGGCCTCGCTCAGGCGCTCGACCGCATCGCCCAGGACTGCCGCCGCTGATACCGCCGGTCGTACGGGTCGCATTTGCCGGCCGGATCGTTATATAACCCCGGTGAACGCCTTCGGCCGCAGCGGCCGGGCAGCATTTTGGGCCCATCGACATGGCAACGACTGCCGGGCTGCGCGACGCCGCCGCGCCCCTCGAGAAGATTCCGCTCGAAACCTACGTGCCGCCGGCCAAGCCGTCGCTGATCGGATTGTCGCGCGCGGAGCTGGCCGCGAGACTCGGTGAGCTCGGGGTGCCGGAACGGCAGCAGAAGATGCGCGTGCAGCAGCTGTGGCACTGGATCTATTTCCGCGGCGCCCAATCGTTCGACGAGATGAGTTCGGTCTCCAAGGACACGCGCACCGCGTTGGCCGCGCGCTTCACGGTCGACCGTCCCGAGGTGGTGGCTGAGCAGATTTCCAACGACGGCACCCGAAAATGGCTGCTGCGGCTGCCGAGCGGCGACGACCTGCAGAAGGCTCACGAGGTCGAATGCGTCTACATTCCCGAGACCGACCGCGGCACCTTGTGCGTCTCCTCTCAGGTCGGCTGCACGCTCAACTGCTCGTTCTGTCATACCGGCACGCAGCGGCTGGTGCGCAATCTGACGGCCGGCGAGATCGTCGGCCAGATCATGGTGGCGCGCGACCGGCTCAACGACTGGGCCGACCGCGAGACGCCGCTCGGCAACCGCCTCGTCACCAACATCGTGATGATGGGCATGGGCGAGCCGCTCTACAATTTCGACGCGGTGCGCGACGCGCTGCTGATCGTATCCGACAATGAAGGCATCGGCATCTCCCGCCGCCGCATCACGCTGTCGACCTCCGGCGTGGTGCCGAACATCAAGCGCGCCGGCGAGGAGATCGGCGTGATGCTGGCCATCTCGCTGCATGCCGTCCGCGACGAGTTGCGCAACGAGCTGGTGCCCCTCAACCGCAAATATCCGATCGCCGAGCTGCTGCAGGCCTGCCGGGACTATCCCGGCGCGTCGAATGCACGCCGCATCACCTTCGAATATGTGATGCTCAAGGGCGTCAACGATTCGCTCGACGATGCCCGGCTGCTGGTCAAGCTGCTCAAGGGAATTCCGGCCAAGATCAATCTGATCCCGTTCAATCCGTGGCCGGGCTCGGCCTATGAATGCTCGGACTGGGAGCAGATCGAAAAATTCTCCGAATACGTCTTCAACGCCGGCTACTCCTCGCCGGTGCGCACCCCGCGCGGCCGCGACATCCTCGCCGCCTGCGGCCAATTGAAGTCGGAGACCGAGAAGCTGTCCGCCCGGGAGCGCCAGGCGCTACGCGCGATGGCAATGACGGATTAGTTGTCGTTCGCCTTCATCGCCACGCCACACCTCGTCATGCCCGGGCTTGACCCGGGCATCCATCTCCCTCTGCAAAATTCGTCGGAGATGGATGGCCGGGTCAAGCCCGGCCATGACGAATGCGGGAGCAGCACCTTTCATGTCTGACATGAGATTGACGCCATGGCGCTGATCGGCCGGCTCATCGTGATCGCGTTTGCCTTTCTGCTCGCATGCTTCGTCGCAGGCCTTGTCGTGGTGACCGCGATCCTGATTCCGGAATTCTCCGACATCGGCATCGGTCCGATCGACCAGAGCGCGCTCCAGATCATCATCGGCTTCGGCTTCATTTTCGTATCCGGCTTCGCGCTGATCCCGGCGCTGCTGATCGCCCTGATCACCGAGGCGTTCTCCATCCGCAGCGTGCTCGCTTACGCCATCGGCGGCGGCCTGGTCGGCGCCGCCTGCTATCTCGGCCTGATCCCGTTCGATCCCGAGACGTTCCACTTCGACGGCATCGTCCGCCGCCAGCTCGAGATCCTGACCGGCGCGGGCATCCTCGGTGGCCTGATCTATTGGCTAATCGCCGGCCGCAATGCCGGCCGCTGGCGCGAATCGTCGCCGCTTCCGCCGCCGCCCCTCCCGTCGGGATCGCCGCGCTGAGCCTTCCCATCGCCACCCGCTTTCGCTAAACCGCGCGTCATGAACCGCAACGGCCTCTTCATCGCATTGTCGCTCGCGCTCGTCATCGGCGTGCTGTTCGGCGTCTATCCCGAGCTCGACCTCAAGCTTGCCGCGCTGTTCTACGATCCCCATACCCGCAGCTTTCCCGTGAAGCTCGACGGCACCGCCTCGTTCGCGCGCGACGCCGCGATGTGGATTGCCTGGGGCATTGCCCTGCCTTCCATCGTCGCGCTGGCCGTGAAGCTGATCCGTCCCGACCGGCCGCTGCTGGTGAAGGGCCGCACCATCGCCTTCCTGCTGCTGACCCTGTCGCTGTCGGCCGGCGTGCTCACCAACTTCACCTTCAAATCCTATTGGGGCCGGCCGCGCCCGGTGGTCGTGACCGAGTTCGGCGGCGACATGCAGTTCGTGCCATATTGGGATCCGCGCGGCGGCTGCGGCCGCAACTGCTCGTTCTTCTCCGGCGAAGGCGCCACCGCATTCTGGACGCTGGCGCCGGCCGCGCTCACCCCGCCTGCCATCCGGCCGGTCGCCTACGGCGCCGCCGTGCTGTTCGGCCTCGCCACCTCGGTGCTGCGGATGGCGTTCGGCGGCCACTTCTTCACCGACATTGCCGCCGCCGGGCTCGTCACCTTCCTCGTGATCTGGTTGCTGCACGGCTATATCTACCGCTGGCCGTCCACGCGCCTGACCGATGCCGGCGTCGATGCCGCGCTGACTCGTTTTGCCATGCCGGGCTTCCGCCTGATGCGCCGCCTGTTCGGCCGCCGCCAGCCGGACACCAGCCCCGCGGCCTGAGCGCGGCTCCTGCGACATTAATCGCGTGCCCAGCGGGGCGAAATCTGCTATCCGCGCCCGAATTTCTGAACGGCGCAGCCCTCAACACCGGTTGGACTCCCCATGACCACGATCCTCAAAGGCCTTCCCAAGGGCGAGAAAGTCGGCATTGCCTTTTCCGGCGGCCTCGACACCAGCGCGGCGCTGCTCTGGATGAAGCAGAAGGGTGCGCGCTGCTTCGCCTATACCGCCAATCTCGGCCAGCCGGACGAGTCCGACTATGACGAGATCCCGCGCAAGGCGATGAGCTTCGGCGCCGAGAAGGCGCGCCTGGTCGACTGCCGCACCCAGCTGGTGCATGAGGGCATCGCCGCGATCCAGTCCGGTGCCTTCCACATCTCGACCGGCGGCGCGACCTACTTCAACACCACGCCGCTCGGCCGCGCCGTGACCGGCACCATGCTGGTCGCCGCGATGAAGGAGGACGGCGTCAACATCTGGGGCGACGGCTCGACCTACAAGGGCAACGACATCGAGCGATTCTATCGCTATGGCCTGCTCACCAATCCCAACCTGAAGATCTACAAGCCCTGGCTCGACCAGCAGTTCATCGACGAGCTCGGTGGCCGCGCCGAGATGTCGGCATTCCTGACCGCCAACGGCTACGACTACAAGATGAGCGCCGAGAAGGCGTATTCGACCGACAGCAACCTGCTCGGCGCCACCCATGAGGCCAAGGATCTCGAGAACCTCAACAGCGGCATCCGCATCGTCAACCCGATCATGGGCGTGCCGTTCTGGCGCGAGGACTGCGCGGTCAAGCCGGAGACCGTCGTGGTACGGTTCGAGGAGGGACAGCCGGTCGCGCTCAATGGCCAGACCTTCACCGATCCCGTCGCGCTGTTCCTGGAGGCCAATACGGTCGGCGGCCGCCATGGCCTTGGGATGTGCGACCAGATCGAGAACCGTATCATCGAGGCGAAGAGCCGCGGCATCTACGAAGCGCCGGGCATGGCGCTGCTGCACATCGCCTATGAGCGGCTGCTGACCGGCATCCACAACGAGGATACGATCGAGCAGTACCGCATCAGCGGCATGCGTCTTGGCCGCCTGCTCTATCAAGGCCGCTGGTTCGACTCGCAGGCTTTGATGCTGCGCGAAACCGCCCAGCGCTGGGTCGCACGCGCCATCACCGGCGAAGTGACGCTGGAGCTGCGCCGCGGCAACGACTATTCGATCCTCAACACCGAGAGCCCGAACCTGACCTATCAGCCGGAGCGGCTGAGCATGGAGAAGGTCGAGGACGCCGCCTTCACGCCGGCCGACCGCATCGGCCAGCTGACCATGCGCAACCTCGACATCACCGACACCCGCACCAAGCTGAAGCTCTATTCGGACACCGGCCTGCTGTCGGGCCCGGACGGCGCGCAGATCTTCCAGCTCGGCCACGACAAGGACTGACGTCCTCTGCTGCCGTCACCTGCGCAGGCGCAGGCATGACGGCGGCGGCTTTCGCGGCATCTCGCGAACCATCATCACGCCGACGCTCGCTCGCACCGGCGGTCATCTTCAGATGTCAAACAGCATCGGGACGAGACAGGCGTCGTCGTTCTCGCGGCGTGATGACGCCCGAGCGATGATCGCCTTGGTCCCTCGCGAACATTCGAGGGCGCAGGGAATGCCGGGAGCTGGCCGCCCCCATGGCCCGCCTGCGGAAAAAAATGCAGGCGGCAGGTACCACAGGTTCAGCCGAGACATCCCGGCATTCCCCGCGCGATGGGTTTAACGCTTCTTTCGTGCTCTCCCCGGGGACCGGCTGATTGACCCCGTCATCGACGCCGCGCATCAGCGCCGCATCGGCTTGACCTCGGCATCGGGAGGCCAGGACCACACGACTTCACGTCCGCACCGGAATTGTTCGTCCGCGCGACAGAGCCACGCTGCAACCCGACACGGCCACCGCTTCCCCGCCTCGCATATCGTGACGACCGCGCGTACGCCCCTCTCGGTGAGGCGGGATGGGCGTGGAGATGGCACGGATTTCTGAAAAACGAAAGAGAAAATTTGCGCCAGGCGGATGTCGTGCACGCGATCGCGTTGAGAACGAGCGCGAAATCGGCATTCGGGCGCAGGCGTTTTTGATCGTTGCGGCGGCCACGAACGACAGCGGTCGCCAGCACATCGCGCCGTTGATTCGCCCGACGGGCAGCGCCGATGCTCCGGCAGGCGATGTCCCGTGCCCGACAACTCCTGCTTGCTGCGGAACCGGGTTTCAGCCGAATATGCGATGGGCGAGATCACAGCCTCGACGGGCAGGCAGATGACGGCGACCGGAATCGCGATCGACCATGACGGCTTCGAGCTGATCTGCAACGGCGAGCGGGTCGGCGCGCGGCGGCATCTCGATGCCGATGCGGTCGCGGCGCTGAAATCGTTCGCGCAGCGCTATGCCAAACTGGTGGAGCGCGACGATCCCGCCGCCGCCCTGCTGGTGCTCGGCCGCGAGTTGTTCTCCTTCCTCGACGGCTCCGCGCGTGATCTCTGCTACCTACTCGACCGCGCGTCGCGCCCGGTGCATTTCGAGATCGCGACCGAGACGCTCCGCCCGTCCGAGGCCGCGGCGGCGCTGCTGCGCGCGCCGTGGGAGCTGCTCGCGCGCGACGGCGTCTACCTCGCCTCCGACGTCCCGCTCGGCTTCTCGCCGCTGCGCCGGCTCGGCCGCCGCCAGGACCCGCCGCCGCTCGGTGCCCACCGTCTCGGCCTCGTCTTCATGGCAGCGGCGCCGCGCGGCCAGGGTGAGCTCGATTTCGAGGCCGAAGAAAGCGCCATCATGCGCGCGGTCGGCACCACGGCGCTCGATTTGCTGGTCGAGGAGAGCGGCAATCCGGACCGGCTCGGCGAGCGCATGGTCGAGCTGGAAGCGATGCAGGCGCTGCACCTCTGCTGTCACGGCGACAACGATCCGAAACCCGTGCTGCTGCTGGAGGACGATTCCGGCGATCCGCTGATCACCGAGGCCGGCGTGCTGATCGGGGCGCTGCGGGCGCACCGGCCGCGCTTCGTCTTCCTGTCGGCCTGCCTCACCGCGGCGGGCCCCGCGCAGGCCATGCCACAGCGGGGCCGGCTGGTGGCGCAATCGCTGGCCGAGACCATGGTCGACAGCGGCGCGCCGGCGGTGCTCGGCTGGGACGGCTCGGTCGGCGACACCGCCGCGATCGCCTTCGCCGCAACCCTGTATGATGGGCTCGCTGGCCGCAAGCCGCTGCCCGACGCGGTGGCGGACGCGCGCCGCACCTTGCTGAACACCGCGGCCGACGACCCCAGGCGGCGCGACTGGCATCTGGCGCGGCTGTGGTGCGGGCCGCAAGGCGGCGGGCCGATCGTCGGCGGCCGCGACCCGCGCAGCCTGCTGCCCACGACGTACGGCGAGAAGGAGTTCCTGATCAAGCACGCCCGGCAGGTGCCGGTGGCCTCGCACGAGATGTTCGTCGGCCGGCGACGCGAGTTGCAGACGGCGCTGCGGGAAATGCGCGACGGCCGGCATGCCGGCGTGCTGCTGCACGGCATGGGCCGGCTGGGCAAGTCGAGCCTGGCGGCGCGGATCGCCAACCGCCGCCCCGATCTGCGCCTCGCCGTGGTGTTCGAGCATTACGGCGCGCGCGACGTGATGGAGGCGTTGGCGAAGGCGCTGGCGCGCGACCGCGTCGCCGCCGAGGCGGTGCGCGCGGCGGCGCAGCGCGTGCGTGAGGACGCCAGTTGCCTGGAGCAGGAGCTGATCTGGCTGCTCTCCGGCCCCTGCGCCAAGGCCGGCAAGGACGTCGCCCCCGTGCTGCTGGTGATCGACGACCTCGAGCGTATCCTGGAATGGGACGATGGCCGCAGGCACCACATCGTCAAGGCCACGCATGCGCCGGTCCTGCGCGCCGTGCTGTCGGCGTTCGACGCCGCCGGTGGCAACAGCCGCCTGCTGCTGACCAGCCGCTTCCGCTTCGTGCTGGACGGGCTGGAGCAGAAGCTGTGCGACCTGCCGCTGCCGCCGCTGTCAGGAGCCGCGCAAGCCAAGCTGGCGCTACGCCAGCGGGACGCCGCAACCAGCGGCCGAACCGCACGCGAGCGCGACGCCGGCGCGAGACTGGTGGCCGAACGCGCGGCGCTGCTGGCGCGCGTGCCCGGAATCGCGCGGGGCAATGCGGGATTGCAGGACCTGATCGGCCGCAAGCTGGTGCTATCGCCGGCGGTGACGATCGCACACGCCACGCAGACGCTCGACCAGATGGAGGCCTGGCTGGCGCAAGGCGGGCTGCCCTCGGACAATGATGTCCGCCAATGGCTCGAAGACCTCGCCATCGAGACGCTGCTAGATCTCGCCGGCGATGCCGGACGCGCGGCCCTCCGGCGGCTGACGCTGTTCGCGCTGCCGGTGCCCGAGACGGTCGCAGAGAAGGTGATGGCGGGGGCATCGCTCGACACCCTGCGCGACCTCGGGCTCCTCGATCCGCACGACGACGTGGTCGGCAGCAGCATGCGAGCGCTCGCCGTGAATGCGCTGGTCGCCGCGCGGCTGACGCCGCTCGACGCCAACGAGCGCAGCGCGGTCGCCCGTTTGGCGGCGCGCGACCTGTTCGGCACCTGGGGCGGAGCAAGCAAACAACCTCGCTGGCCCCAAGCCTGCGACCTGGAGCTGACGTGGCTTGGGCTGATGGCCGAAGACGCCGACATCGTCAACGCTTGCGGATTTTCGGCCCTTCGCAGCCTGCAACAAAGCTCGGCCGAGGTCGCCGCGGTGCTCGGCCGGGCCGCGGTCGAGCTGCTCGATGCCCAGGATCGGCCCGTGCCGTGGGGGCTGCTTGGCGAAACGGCCAGGGCTTTTTCGTTCATCGGCGATGGCGCCGCGGCCGATACACTGCTCGAACGTGGGGTCACTTCGCTGGAGGTGCAGAAAGCAAACGGCGCTACGATTGATCCGATCGAGGCCGGCCTGCTCGTGTTCGAACGTGCGCGACGATTGCGGCAGAGCGGCCGCCTCGAAGAGGCCGAGTCGTCGTTTGAGCAAGCCAGGAACCTTGCCGAAATGGCAGGACATGAGCTGAACGCAATCATCGCACGGGGCGAGATTGCCAATATCCTTGCGAGTCGCGGCGAGCTCGATGAAGCCTTGCGCATCCGGCAACAGGAAGAGCTACCGGTCTATGAGAGACTGGGCGAGAGCCGCGGGCGCGCCATTACCATGGGCCAAATCGCTGACATCCTCGCGGCGCGCGGCGATCTCGACGAGGCTTTGCGCATCCGGCAGCACGAGCAGTTGCCCGTCTTCGACAGACTCGGCGATATCCGCTCACGTGCCGTCACCATGGCCAAAATCGCCGAAATCCTCGCGACGCGTGGCGATCTCGACGAAGCCTTGCGGATCACAAATGAGGAGGTGCTGCCTGTCTTCGACAGTCTCGGCGACATCCGCGCGCGCGCCGTTGCTATGGGCCAGATCGCCGACATCCTCGCTGCTCGCGGCGACCTAGACGAAGCCTTGCGCATCCGGCAGCAGGAAGAATTGCCCGTCTTCAACAGACTCGGCGAAATGCGCGAGCGCGCCATCACCATGGGCAAAATCGCTAGTGTCCTCTTTGCGCGCGGCGATCTCGACGAGGCCCTGCGCATCCGGCAACAGGAAGAGCTACCTGTCTATCAACAGCTCGGCGATATCCGCTCACACGCCGTCACCACGGGCCAAATCGCTGAAATCCTCGCGGCGCGCGGCGATCTCGACGAGGCCTTGCACATGCGGCGACACGGAGAGCTGCCCATTTATCAGCAGCTCAGCGATGCCGAGGGCATCGCCGCGACTCTTTGGAACATCGCGCAAATCGATCTCGCCCGAGAGAGAGTCCGCGAGGCTCTGCAGGGCATGACCGAAGCCTACGCGATGTTCCTCCGCCTGGGTCGGGCCGACGGGATCGCTGTGATCGGCTCCACGCTGGGCCAAATCTTCGCGGCAAAAGAGGAGACCCGCGGTAAAGCTCGCGAGGTTTTGCAGCGGTCGGTCGCGATGTTCCGCAAGATGGGGTTGGAGTCTGAGGCACAGGAGGTCGAGGAGATCATCGCCCGGCTCGGACTGGGGTGAGGTCGGGCGGTCGCGGACAGCCTTGTCCACCACTGTCGTCCCTGCGGATCAGGTTGTGTGAAAACTCGAATGCGGTCAATCGCGATAGAACAAGTTTGTCGTCTGAGACCGTTTCCCCGCCTCGAATTGCAAGCGCACTCAACTTTGGAATCGAAATCGAGAATGTCACTCTCGTTGCGTTTCGGATTTTGAGTTTTCACACAGCCTGCGAACGCAGGGACCCATCACCACCGGCTGGCGTGGTGAGAGCTGGCTGGAGCCGCAAGCCGTCGCAAAACCGGGTCCTGTGGGTATGGGTCCCTGAGTTCGCAGGGACGACACCGAATGGGACGTGACGGATTGCCACCCACAGGATTGTCACCGACAAAAATGGCCGGGATCGCTCCCGGCCATTTTCATTTTCGAGTAATCGTCGCGCCTCAGCGCGGCGGCGCGGTGCCCGGGGGCGGCGGCGGCAGGGCGGCCTGCCCGCCGTTGAGCAGCGGGGTGATGCGGCGGACCGTGACGCGGCGGTTGATGCGGCTCGGGCCTTGCGTCTGCTCCTTCAGGTACTGCTCGCCATAGCCCTGCGAGGTCAGGTTCTCGGCGGGCACGCCGAACTGCTGCGTCATCAGCGTGGCCACTGATTCTGCGCGGCGGTCGGAGAGCGACAGGTTGTCGGTCTCGTTGCCGACCGCGTCGGTGTGGCCCTCGATCAGGAAGACCTCGCGCGGGTTGCGCTGGATCGCCTGGTTGAGGCCGTCGGCGATGACCTGCAGCTTCGCCACCTGGTCGGGCCCGATCTCCCACGATCCGGTCTCGAAGGTGATCGTGTTGAGATCGATCGACGGCATCAGCTGGCGCACCGAGGGCGAGTAGCGGACTTCGTCGAGCGAGTAGCGCCGCTGCACGCGCTCCACCGGCGGCGCGATCAGCGTGTCGTAGATGACATCCGGCGGCGCCTCCTCGGCGTCGACGATGTAGCGGTTGTAGGGGATGCGGATCTCCGGCGGCGGCAGGTCGACATAGAAGCCGCCGACGGCGGCCGGATCACGATAGGTGTTGTCGATGATGATGATCTCGCGGCCGCCGATGTCGCGGCGGATGCGGCGCAGCAGCCGGCCGTCGGGCGCCGTGATCGTGACGATCTGGCTGCCGTCGGGACGGATCACCACGGTACGGGTCTCGCCGCCGCGCTCACGGTCCACGCGGATGTCGCGCGCGCCGTAGCGGAAGCGCTCGAACTCGTCGTGACGCACGAAGGACTGGCCGCTCGGATCGCGCACGATGACGCGGCCCGGCTCGTAGATCAGCGTGCGGCCCCCTTCCTGGACCTCGCGGCGCTGGCCGCGGAAGTCGTCCATGCGCTGCGGTCCCTGCAGCGGCGCGCCCGGCGCGATCGGCGTCAGCTGCTGTGGTGTCGGCGGTGGCGGTGCCGGGATCGGCGCAGCCACTTGCGGTGGCGGGCGATTCGACATCGCCGGCGGTCCGGCCGGAGGTACAGCGCCCGGCCCGGCCTGCGGCGCGCCAGGGCCCGCACCGGGTCCAGCGCCCGGTCCACCGGGGCCGGCCGCGCCAGGTCCTGCCACCGGCGGGGGTGCGCCGGGGCCGCCCGGAGGCGTGCCGGGACGTCCGCCCGGTGGCGGATTGCCGGCGACCGGCGGCGTGCCTGGCGCAGGCGTCTGGGCTGCCGGAGGCGTTGCCGGGGACGGTGACGGCGGCGTTCCCGGTGCAGGCGCCACCGTTCCAGCCGGCGGCGTCGGCGCGCCGCGCGGCGGTGGGCCACCCGGCTGGGCGCCCGGAGGCGGTCCGCCGGCACCCGGCCGGCCCGGACGCGGCTCGGCGCCGGGGGGCGGCGGAGTCTGGCCCGGGGACGGCTGCGGCGAGGGTGCGGCGCCCGGAGGCGGCGAATGCGGCGGCGCGGCCGCGGCCGGAGGGGGCGGCGGAGGCGAACCCGGCCGCGGACCTGGAGCCGCGTTGGGGGCAGGCGGCGGCGCCGGAGTCGCAGCCGGCGGCACCGGTGGGGTCGGCCGTGCGGGAGCAGGCGGCGTGACCGGCGCGGCGGCAGGCGGTGGTGGCGTCGGACGCGCAGGCTCACGCGGCACCACGGGCGGCGGTGCCGGCGAATGTGCCGGCGGAGCGGCGGCCGGAGGCGGCGGCGGTGTGGGACGTGACGGCGGCTCCGCACGCGGCGGGGGCGGAGGAGCCGGACGCGGCGGTTCAGCGCGCGGTGGAGGCGGCGGGGGCGGCGCAGGAGCCGGCCGCGGAGCGGCCGCCGGCGGCGGCGGGGGCGGCGGAGGCGGGGCTGGGCGCGGTGCAGCAGCGGGCGGTGGGGGCGGCGGAGGCGGCGCCGGGCGCGGCGCGGCAGCGGGCGGCGGAGGCGCCTGATGCGGAGGTGCTGCCGGCGGCGCAGCGCCAGGCCCCTGACGTTGCGGCTGGCCCTGCTGCGGCTGCTTCGGTCGACCGTCGGGACCGACCTCTCCGCCAGGCCCGCCCGGACCTTGGGCCATGATCATGGGCGCGCTCTGCGCGTAGGATGCGGAGTTCGTCAGTTGCATCGCCGACAGCGCGGTCGTCGCAAGCAGCAGAACGCGAAGTTTGCTCATGTGTCCTGGTTTCCCGAAACGTTCTTTTTGAAGCACGGAGTGATCAACGTTTATGCGTTAGGCTGGATTGTGGCGCAGTTCAAACCCGCGAGGGGATTTATTTCGACGCGAGCCGGTCGCCGGACCGGAGCCATTCATGTTTCATTCAGTCTTGATTTTCAAAGGCTTGGCGGAACACCACGCGAAGAAAGCCGGCGCGCTGCCGGCCTTCTCTCTTGTCCATCATGATCACGGTTCAATCGCGGTCAATCCGTGACCGGATTGGGCGTGGTCGGACTGAGCGGGCCACGGCCGGGTATTTCGTCGGGTGCCTGTCCCGGCAGCTCACGCGGCGGCGCCGGCGTATCCGGCTCATGGACCGGCGGCGGCACTTCCGGGCTGGGGTTGCCGACCGGCTCCTCGGGCGGCGGCTCGACGGGGTGCCCGGGCGTTGCAGGCGGGATTTCTGGCGGCTCGATCGGCATCACATCGCGACCTTGCGATTGTCGCCGACATCGGGCCGCGTGCCGGTCACGGCAGCCGTGGCCATCTTGACGTAGCTCACGACCGTGCCGGGCGAATCCCAGAACTCGGCGTCATCAGGCGTGATTCGCAGCAGGCGAATGTTCGGATCCTCGGCGCTGTCCCACCACGCCTTGGCCGTCGTCGTGAACAGCTCGCGGATCTTGGCCCGATCGTTGGAGATGGCCGCGGTGCCGGTCAGCGAGACGTATTTCTGGCTGCCGGCATCGGCGAAGGCCAGGTTCACCTGTGGCGAACGCGCGATCTCCTCATCCTTGTGATGCCGCGCATCGGTGAGGAAGTAGATCATGCCTTCGTCGCGGGCGAGATAGGCGCTCATCGGTCGCGACCGCAGCCTGTCACCGTCGCGGGTGACCAGCATGGCAAAGCCGATCTTCTTCATCAGGTCCCAGACGCGATCCTGATCGCGCATGTCGTCGGTGCTCATGATTCGCTCCTGAATGATCAGGAACGTCAACGCCGCGCAGCCCCGCGATGTTCCGGCATGTGCCGCGGAACTGACGTGAATCCCCTCTGACTCAGTCGCGCAGGAGGAGGGTGTTGCTGCGCGTGCGGCCGACCTCGCGATAGCCGCGGCTGATCATGTCGGCGAGACAATCGTTCTGCCACTCGTCGCGCGACAAGTGCTCGATCACGATGGCCCGCGGCCACAGCGCGGAGGGCGCGTCGCGGAAGAAGCAGGTCAGCACGCGGTCCTCGAAGCCCTCGACATCGATCTTCAGCGCGTCAAGCTGTGTTGCACCGGCTCGTTCGAGGATGGCCTGCAGCCGCAGCGACGGGACCCTGAAGGCCTCGCCGCCGGCGGTGCCGGTCACGACGTGGCTGGCGCCGAGATTGTCGCCGTCGGTTTCGATCATGACCTCGCCGTCGCTGTCACCCGCCGCAGCGGCGACCAGCGTGACTTGGGCCAGCGCGGATGCATTGCGGTTGAAGCTGAGCCGCGCATGGGTCACCGGATGCGGCTCGATCGCGATCACGCGACCGCGCGGCCCGACGTGACGCGCAAGCGGCAAGGCGAATGTCCCGACATTGGCGCCGACGTCCACGGCGACGCCTCCCTCCGGAAGGTGGCTGCGCAGAAAGTCGAGCTCCTCGCGGTTGTAGTCGGGATTGAACAGCGCACCGCGCTCGGTCGCGCTGACCTGATGGTGGAAGCGGAAATTGGCGCCCTGATAGTCGACGTCGAGCGGTCCGGCCCGCAGCAGGTTGACGAGCCGCGTCAGCATCGGTCGGAATGCACCGCGCTTCAGCCCCGAACCATGCGCCAGCCGGATCACCAGGGCCTGCGCGGCATTGGGTGCGAAGGCTCCGAAAGGGGCCGGAGAAGGATCGTTGTCGGGCGTCAAGGTCGGGTCCTGGAATGAGGGCGCCGAGTGATAGCCGGTTTTGCCGCCGACTCCAATGCAGCCGAGATGGCCGCATTGTGGTGTCACCGCGACGGCGCTCCGGCTCGCGCCAGGCCTGCCGACGTCTCCGTGCCGGTCAGACCGCCTTGCGCTGGCGCAGGAAGCGTCCGATGAGGCGGCGCTTGCCCTTGCGGGGAATGAGATCGATGTCGCTGACGAGCTTGGCGCCGCCCTTGCGCCGCTCCAGCACGATCTTGCGGCTGTGGAAAGCCTCGAGCTCGGCGCGATGCGCGACGCTGACGATCGTCGCCTTGGGCAACTCGCCCGTCACCATCTGCATCATCTGGTCCTGACTCTTTTCGTCGAGTGCGGACGTCGCCTCGTCGAGAACGACGATGTCGGGCATGTGCAGCAGCAGGCGTGCGAAGGCAAGACGCTGCTTCTCGCCGCCGGACAGAGTCTGGTCCCATGGCGCCTCCTCCTCGATCCGATCCCTGAGATGATCGAGGCCGACCTTGTGGAGCGCTTCTCCAACCTGGTCCACGCTCCAGTCCTCGGCGGCGCCCGGATAGGCGACGGCGCGGCGGAGACTGCCCGAGGGGACGTAAGGCCGCTGCGGCAGCATGAACAGCTGGCGGTCGGGGTGGAAGTTGATGCTGCCGCCGCCCCACGGCCAGAGGCCGGCGATCGCACGCACCAGCGTGCTCTTGCCCGTCCCCGATTCACCGGCGACGAGCAGTCGCTCGCCGGGATCGACCACGACCTCGGTCTCGCCGACGACCGCGGTGCCGTCGTCGAGCGTCACCGACAGATCATTCAGGGTCAGCATCGCCTCGCCCGTGGTCTCGCCACGCTTGATGCGGCCGAGACCATCGCCCCGCTCGGCGCGCTCCAGCGCGTCCAGCGACATCATCAGCGAGGCGATACGGCGAGCGCAGGCGTTCCAATCGGCGAGCCGCGGATAGTTGTCGACGAGCCAGCCGAAGGCCGTCTGCACGATCGTGAACGCGCTCGCCGCCTGCATCACCTGGCCGAGCGTCATGCTGCCGTCGAGGAATTTGGGCGCGCACAGCAGCAGCGGCACCACGGGCGCGATGAGGCTCGAGCCCTGCGAGACCAGGGTGGTGCGCATATGCTGGCCGGCGAGCCGCGCCCATTGCTGCAGCACGTTGCCGAAGGTCCTGTCGATGCCGGCGCGCTCCTCGGTCTCGCCGCCGAGCAGCGCGATGCTTTCGCCATTCTCGCGCACGCGCGTCAGGGTGTAGCGAAAGTCGGCCTCGGCCTGGTTCTTGTCCTCGGATGTCTGCACGAAGCGGCGGCCGATCGTCATGATCGAGCCCGAGGCGATGGCAGCGTAAACGATCGCCGCGATCACGAGAAAGCCCGGGATGGTCAGCTCGGTGCCGCCGAGGTGCAGCGTCAGCGCACCGCCGATGGTCCAGAGCACGACGATGAACGTCACGGCCGATAGCAGCGCCGAGCTCACGCCTGCCACGAAGTCGACGGGCGAGTCCGTCGCGATCCGCAGATCCTCGGCGATCCGGTATTCCGGGTTCTTATGATCGCCGCTGACGAGGTTGAGCTGATAGTAGCGTCCGTTGGTGAGCCAGCGCGTCACCACGCTATTGGTCAGCCAGGCGCGCCAGCGCCGCTGGATCGCCATGCGCGCATAGACCTGCGCGACGCCGAGGATGACGCTGCCGATCGCCAGCGGGAAGAAGATTGCGGTCAGATGAAAGACGGTCGCGGAATCGCGCTTCTCGATCGCGTCGAAGATCGACCTGTTCCAGACATTAATGCCGTATTGGAACGCGACTGTGCCGACGATCAGGACGAGGAGACCGATCGTGAGCGGCCAAGCCAGGCGATCGCCCGCTTTTCCCCAATAGCCGCGTGCGCTGATCCAGAACCGGGTGAGCAGATAGCGCTTGCGAACCTGCTCGGCCTCTTCCGGCGTCAGCTCCGGATCGGGCTCGACGACCTCCGGTGGCGGCGGCTCGACGTGATCGCCATTCTCGGCGGCGATCTCGATGATCGGCGCCGGCGCAGGCTCCGAAACAGCGGGCCGCTCGGTGTCCTGGACCTGTCCCATGGCGCAATAACAGCAGCCTGAGTAGAAGGTTCCCTGTCGGGGTTCCCAGTTTGCAACCGGTCAACCCACCTCCGAATTCGGCGCCACCGGCGGCGCGCGATGGTGCGGCACCGGGACGACCTTGTGAAGCACGCGCGACAATTCCTCGATGGAGTAGGGCTTGCGCAGCAGCTCGAAGCCATTGGTGCCCTGTTGGGCCAGGACGTGGCTGTAGCCGCTCGCGAGCACGACGGGAATGTTCAGATCGAGCCGGCGAATCTCCTCCGCGAGCTCGAGTCCCGTCATTCCCGGCATGACGACATCCGTGAACACCACGTCGAACCGGCTGGCGCCGCCGACCAGCTCTTCCAGGGCGTCCCTGGCATTGTCGACCAGCGTGGTGAGATAGCCGAGCTCGGCCAGCGCCTCGGTCGCCGATCTCCCGACATCGATGTTGTCCTCGACCACCAGCACCGACATGCCCCGCCCGCCGATCGGCACCGCGTGGCCTGCCGCTTCGCTCCGCGGCTCATGCGAAGGCGCCACCCGCGGCAGATAGAGCGTGAAGGTGGCGCCGCGGCCGACCTCGCTGGTCACCCCGATTTCACCGCCGGACTGCTTGGCGAAGCCGAACACCTGCGACAGACCAAGACCGGTGCCGTGGCCGATGGTCTTGGTGGTGAAGAACGGCTCGAAGATGCGGCTGAACTGGTCCTGCGGGATCCCGATGCCGGTGTCCTGCACCGCAATGGCGACATAGCCGAGCGGCGGGCGGTCGTGCGGCGCGACGGGAGTTGGCAGATCGGAGGCGGGGGCAACGGCGATGCTGAGAACTCCCTGGCCGGCCATGGCGTCGCGGGCATTGACGGCCATGTTGATCAGGGCCGTCTCGAACTGGCCGGCATCGGCATTGACGTAGCAGGGCTCGGGCGGCACCGAGGTCACGACCTCGATGCGCGAGCCGACCAGGGTCTTGGTCATGTCGCGCAGGGTGACGACGCTGCGGCCGATGTCGAACACCTCGGGTTTCAGGGTCTGGCGGCGGGCAAAGGCCAGCAGCTGCGAGGTCAGCTTGGACGCCCGCGCGACGGTGTCCGAGATCGCGTCGATATAGCGCTGCCGCCGCTCGTCCGGCAGGTTGGGGCGGCGCAGCAGGTCGGCCGAGGCGCGGATCACCGTGAGCAGGTTGTTGAAGTCGTGCGCGACGCCGCCGGTGAGCTGACCCAGCGCCTCCATGCGCTGGCCATGCCTGAGTGCATCCTCGGCCTCCAGGCGCCGGGCGGCCTCGACATAGAAGTGCTCTGTCCGCCGCCGTGCGAGGGTGAGGAAGATGATCAGCAGGACCGTCGCAGGAATGCCGAAGATCAGGTGCCGGCTCATGGTGCCAAGCCAGCGGTTGCGGATCGTCGCCGTGTCCAATCCGGCGGAGACGTAGACAGGATAGCCGGCCAGACGCTGGTAGCCGACGCGGCGCTCGACCCCATCGAGCGGCGAGGTCTCCGTCACCAGCTGGCCGGTGTCGGCCGCCATGGCCGGGATGTCGTGCGGCGCCGGGCCCGCGCTTCGCTCCGTCACCGGAAAGCGGGCGAGGACGAGACCGTCGAACCGCCGCAGCGCGAAGTAGCTGCCGGGGGCACGTCCGATGCGGGCATAGAAGTGCTCGAAATAATCGGGCAGCACGGAGGTCTGGATGATGCCGATGAAGCTGCCGTCGTCGGACTGGCGGCGGCGGCTGATGCTGAAGAAGGCTGCGCCCTGGTAGGGCGAGCGCGGCGTCAAGGTCGCGCCGATGAAGGTGCCGACGCTCTCCTTGACATGGGCATCGAAGTAGTCGCGGTCCAGGAACGACATGTCCGGTGCAGGGTAGAGCATGCTGTTGACCAGCGGCCGGCCGTGGGCGTCGAACACCCAGGCCGACTTCAGCTGCGGCAGCGCGTCCGACAGTTGACGCAGCCGCGCATGCAGCACCTGCTCGCGCGCCTTGATATCCGCATCGGTGAGGTCGCGGACGATCTCATCGATCTCCGACAGGCTGCGGTCGATGGTCTCGAACACTTTCAGCGCGTGCTCGTGGACGACGTCCAGCGAACGGCGGATCTCGCGGTCGGCCTCCTCGTAGGTCGTGCCGTAGGATACATAGCCCGCGATGAGGAACAGCGCGACAGGCAACGCCAGCGATGCGACCATCATCCAGCGCAGCATCGTCAGCGATTTGCGTTGTGCGGTCTGCACGGTCGCTCCGGCCCCAGAAGGCCACGAGCTTAACGCAATCGTTGCTGGCGACAAACCAGCTGCGCCCGGAACTTATGACGTTTCCGGGCGCGAAGGTACAAGGGCGAACCCTGCCGGGCGGCTAGATCTGCCGCTCGACCAGCTTGAGCTTGAGCTCGGCGATCGCCTCGGCCGGGTTCAACCCCTTCGGGCAGGCCTTGGCGCAGTTCATGATGGTGTGGCAGCGGTACAGCCGGAACGGATCCTCGAGATTGTCGAGCCGCTCGCCGGTCGCCTCGTCGCGGCTGTCCTTGACCCAGCGCGTCGCCTGCAGCAGCGCGGCCGGACCGAGATAGCGCTCGCTGTTCCACCAGTAGCTCGGGCACGAGGTCGAGCAGCAGGCGCACAGGATGCACTCGTAGAGGCCGTCGAGCTTCTCGCGATCCTCGTGGCTCTGCCGCCATTCCTTCTGCGGCGTCGGCGAGGTCGTCTTCAGCCACGGCTCGATCGAGGCGTACTGGGCGTAGAAGTTGGTGAGGTCCGGCACCAGATCCTTGACCACCGGCTGGTGCGGCAGCGGATTGATCTTGACCGCTCCGTCCTTCACGTCGTGCATCGAGCGGGTGCAGGCGAGCGTGTTCTGGCCGTCGATGTTCATCGCGCAGGAACCGCACACACCTTCGCGGCAGGAGCGGCGGAAGGTCAGCGACGGGTCGATGTGGTTCTTGATCCAGATCAGGCCGTCGAGCACCATCGGGCCGCAATCGTTGACGTCGACGTAGTAGGTGTCGACGCTCGGATTCTTGCCGTCGTCCGGATTCCAGCGATAGACCTTGAACTCGCGGACCTCGGTGGCGCCCGCCGGCTTCGGCCACGTCTTGCCGCCGGTGATCTGCGAATTCTTCGGAAGTGCGAACTCAGCCATTTCGATAGGCCTTCTCAGGTTATGACGGACGGGCTCAGTACACCCGCGCCTTGGGCGGAATGTACTGGACGTCGTTGGTCATGGTGTAGTTGTGCACCGGGCGGTAATCGATCGTGGTCTTGCCGTCCTTGTTGTCGATCCACGCCAGCGTATGCTTCATCCAGCTCTTGTCGTCGCGATCCGGGAAGTCCTCGCGCGCATGCGCGCCGCGGCTCTCGGTGCGATTGACCGCGGAGTCCATCGTCACCACCGCCTGCGCGATGAGATTGTCAAACTCGAGCGTCTCGATCAGGTCGGAATTCCACACCAGCGAGCGGTCGGACACGGCGATGTCGCCGATGCCGCCATACACCTTGTGAATGAGGTTGTGACCTTCCTGCAGCACCTCGCCGGTGCGGAACACGGCGCAATTGGTCTGCATCACGTGCTGCATGCTCTCGCGCAGCTTCGCCGTCGGCGTACCGCCGGACGAATGGCGGTAGTGATCGAGACGGCCGAGCGCGAGGTCCGCAGAATCCTTCGGCAGATCGGGCTGCTTGCCGTTTGGCGTCAGCTTCTCGGCCAGCCGCAGCGCTGCTGCGCGGCCGAACACCACGAGGTCGATCAGCGAGTTGGAGCCGAGACGGTTGGCGCCGTGCACGGAGACGCAGGCCGCCTCACCCACCGCCATCAGGCCGGGGACGATCGCATTGTCGTCGCCGTCCTTCTTGGTCAGCACCTCGGCGTGATAGTTGGTCGGGATGCCGCCCATGTTGTAGTGCACCGTCGGCACGATCGGGATCGGCTCGCGGGTGACGTCGACATTGGCGAAGATCTTGGCCGACTCGGAGATGCCCGGCAGACGCTCGGCCAGCACCTTCGGATCGAGATGGTCGAGATGCAGGAAGATGTGGTCCTTCTTCTTGCCGACGCCGCGGCCTTCGCGGATCTCGATGGTCATCGCGCGCGAGACGACGTCGCGCGAGGCGAGGTCCTTCGCGGACGGCGCATAGCGCTCCATGAAGCGCTCGCCCTCGGAGTTGACGAGATAGCCGCCCTCGCCGCGCGCACCCTCGGTCACCAGACAGCCGGAGCCGTAGATGCCGGTCGGGTGGAATTGCACGAACTCCATGTCCTGCAACGGCAGGCCGGCGCGCAGCGCCATGCCGCCGCCGTCACCTGTGCAGGTGTGCGCCGAGGTGCAGGAGGCGTAAGCGCGGCCATAGCCGCCGGTGGCGAGAATGGTGGTCTGGGCGCGGAAGCGATGCAGCGTGCCATCATCGAGCTTCAGCGCGATCACGCCGCGGCAGACGCCCTGGTCGTCCATGATCAGGTCGATGGCGAAGAACTCGATGAAGAACTCGGCCGCATGGCGCAGCGACTGGCCATACATCGTGTGCAGCATCGCGTGACCGGTGCGGTCGGCGGCGGCGCAGGTGCGCTGCGCCTGGCCCTTGCCGTAATCCATGGTCATGCCGCCGAACGGGCGCTGGTAGATCTTGCCATCCTCGGTGCGCGAGAACGGCACGCCCCAATGTTCGAGCTCGTAGACGGCGTCCGGCGCGTTGCGCACCATGTATTCGATCGCGTCCTGGTCGCCGAGCCAGTCCGACCCCTTGACGGTGTCGTACATGTGCCAGCGCCAGTCGTCCTGATGCATGTTGCCGAGCGAGGCCGAGATGCCGCCTTGCGCCGCCACCGTGTGCGAGCGGGTCGGAAACACCTTGGTGATGCAGGCGGTGCGCAGGCCCGCCTCGCTGCAGCCCACCACGGCGCGCAGGCCCGCGCCGCCGGCGCCGACCACGACGACGTCGTAGGTGTGGTCCTCGATCGGGTAGGCTTTTCCGTTCGTCGCGGGCGCGCCGTTCGCGCTGCCATTTGCTCCGCCGGCCATGGGCTAGACTCCAGTGGACAGTTTGATGAGGGCGTAGATCGAGGCGAGCGCCACGGTCACCGCAAAGAAGTTGTTGGCCATGATCGCAACGAGCTTGAGCGGCTCGTTGTGGACGTAGTCCTCGATCACCACCTGCATGCCGATCTTCATGTGCCAGCAGCTCGCGATCACGAACAGCAGCATGATCACGGCGATCGGAATCGAGCCGAGGATCTGCGCCGCACCGGCCTGGTTGCGGCCGAGCAGCATGATCACGACCACCACGACCGGCACGATCAGCAGGGTCATCGCCACCGCGGTGATGCGCTGGCGCCAGAAATCACCGGTGCCGGAATGGGCCGCACCGAGATTGCGGACGCGGCCGAGCGGGGTCCGCATCGATTTCGCGCGTGCGTTGCTCATCGGCCGCCTCCCACTGCGTAAGCCACGATCCACACCAGAACGGTCAGGAAGATGCCGCCGATCAGGGCGCCCCAGGTGAGCGCCTCGCGCTCGTTGGCCTTGAAGCCGTAGCCGAGGTCCCAGACGAAGTGGCGGATGCCGGACAACAGGTGGTGCAGCAGCGCCCAGGTGTAGCCGAACACGATCAGACGGCCGAGGAAGCTGCCCATGAAGCCCTGGACGTAGGAATAGGCGCTGGGGCCGGATGCGGCGGCGATCAGCCACCAGGCCAGCAGCAGCGTCCCGAAATATAGTGCAACCCCGGTGGCGCGATGGACGATCGACAGGATCATCGTCAGCGTCCAGCGGTAGGTTTGCAGATGCGGCGAAAGCGGTCGTTCGATCCTGGCTGTCATTGGTTGCTTTGATGATTTCTTGTGGGCCGTGAACGGAAGGGGCTTGCGGCCGTGTGGATCGGCAAGGCGGCCTTTATTTACGGAGAAGGAACAGGTGTTGCAACGGACAAATGCCTCGAAACCGAACGGCGATTCAATGTTACGGGACAGGTGAAGAAAGGATCAATGGCCGCCGTGGCATACCAGAAGGGGGCGCCTCCCGATGCAGCGAACTAAGATTCATCTCTATTCCCTCGCTTCCGCTGCGCTCTGCATTCCCGGACCCTAAAATAACGTAGATCGTGGAGCATTGATTCACCGCTTAACTACGGTCGTGGCCTCCCCGGTTTCGCCGAGGCGCGGCTGTCGGGGCCGCTGAATCTGCAAACCTGATCGGATGGATTCGCGGGACCCGAGCGAGGCCTCCGACCTCCCGACCACGCGCCGCCGAGGCCAATCGCCACCCGCCCGCGGGCGTTCCTCCGTCCCGCACAGGCCTCTCGGCCGGTCCATTTTGTCGCATGTCGGCGTTCGACGAAGCGGCCTAGGCTGCGCGGGAACGCCGGGAAAACGGCGCATGCGAGGGAGGTCCGATGCCCGTTCCCACGGTACGGCCGACGACGACCGAACGCCCGGCTGCGTTGCCGGCGCGCAAGGCGTCTTCGCATGAGCCCGCCGAGGAGCCGCTGACCTGCGTGCTCGGCTTCACCGCCGCCGGCCTGTTCGCGGCCTGTGCCGCGCTCGCCATCCAGCACGAGATCGCATCGCTCGCCGTGCTCGAACTCGTGCTGATCTGCGCCGCGCCGCCGCTGGCCGCACTCGCAGGTCTCGCGATCGCGCGACGGCGTTAAGCCGTCGTCACTTCGTATAGATGTCCTTGTACTGATCACGCAGCACGTTCTTCTGCACCTTGCCCATGGTGTTGCGCGGCAGCTCGTCGACCACGAACACGCGCTTGGGCATCTTGAACTTGGCGAGTCGGCCGTCGAGACCCTTGAGCACGCCGGCCTCGCTGACGTCGGCGCCCGGATGCTTCACCACGACGGCGGTGACGCCCTCGCCGAAATCGGCATGCGGCACGCCGATGACGGCGGATTCCACCACGCCCGGCATGGCGTCGATCTCGCTCTCGATCTCCTTCGGATAGACGTTGAAGCCGCCGGAGATGACGAGATCCTTGCCGCGTCCGACGATGTGGACGTAGCCCTGGCTGTCGATCTTGCCGAGGTCGCCGGTGATGAAGAAGCCGTCGTCGCGGAATTCCGACTTGGTCTTCTCCGGCATCCGCCAGTAGCCCTTGAACACGTTCGGGCCCTTCACCTCGATCATGCCGATCTCGTCGCGCGCGAGCTCCTTGGCGGTCTCGGGATCGGTGACGCGCACGGAGACGCCGGGCAGCGGGAAGCCGACCGCGCCGGGCACGCGCTCGCCGTCATACGGGTTCGACGTGTTCATGTTGGTCTCGGTCATGCCGTAGCGCTCCAGCACGGCGTGGCCGGTGCGCGCGAACCACTCTCGATGGGTGTCGGCGAGCAGCGGGGCCGAGCCGGAGATGAAGAGCCGCATGTGGCTGGTCGTCTCCTTCGACAGCCGCGGGTTCTGCAACAGCCGCGTGTAGAAGGTCGGCACACCCATCAGCACCGTGGCGCGCGCCATCAGGTTGATGATCAGGTCCGGGTCGAGCTTCGGCAGGAAGATCATCGACGCCCGCGCGAACAGCGTGACGTTGCTGGCCACGAACAGGCCGTGGGTATGATAGATCGGCAGCGCGTGGATCAGCACGTCGTCCCTGGTGAAGCGCCAGTAGTCGATCAGGGTCAGCGAGTTCGAGGCGAGGTTGTCATGAGACAGCATCGCGCCCTTGGAGCGGCCGGTGGTGCCGGACGTGTAGAGGATCGCGGCGAGATCGTCCGATGTGCGCGGCACGGTGGTGAACGCGCTGTCGGCCTTGTCGGCCGCCTCGGTCAGAGAGCCCTTGCCCGACGCATCCAGCGTTTCCGCCTTGGCGCCGACCTTGGCCGCGAGCGCGCCGATGCCCTCGGCCTTGGCCGGATCGCACACCACGACCGTCGGCTCGGCGTCGCCGATGAAATAGTCGAGTTCGTTGAGCGTATAGGCCGTGTTGAGCGGCAGATAGACGCCGCCGGCCCTGACCGTGGCCAGATAAAGCACCAGACCGGAGACCGACTTCTCGGTCTGCGCCGCGACCCGGTCACCCGGCTTGACGCCACGCGCCACCAGCACGTTCGCCATCTGCCCGGCGCGCGCGACCAGGTCGCCATAGGAGATGCGCTGGCCGTCATGGGTCTCGATCGCCAGGCGGCTGGGATCGTCGAGGCCGTCGAACAGGCGGGCAAACAGATTGGCGTTGGCGGCGTGGTTCATGCAAACATTCCCCTCAAGAGCGCGGCTGGGCCGGCTGTATCAGCCGGCGGAACAACGCGCTCGACGAAGACGAAAAGGGCCGGGACGGCGGATGGCAGCGGCGGCGTCGCCTGGATTGCCGTCTCTGATCGAGGCTGCCTTAGCAAAAACGCCCTTTCGAAGGCAACGGGAGACGCAAGGAAATGACCAAGGGGAAACGGGTCGCGTGGATCACCGGTGGCGGCACCGGGATCGGTGAGGCCGGCGCGCTGGCGCTGGCCGCGGATGGCTGGACCGTCGTGGTGTCGGGCCGGCGCAAGGCGGCGCTCGATGCCGTGGTGGCGCGGATCGCAGGCGATGGCGGCGCCGCCGAGGCCGCCGTGCTCGATGTCGCCAAGGCCGCCGACGTGCAGGCGGCTGCCGACGCCATCCTGATGCGTCACGGCCGCATCGATCTCCTGGTCAATTCGGCCGGCGTGAACGTGCCGCGCCGGCGCTGGGACGACATGACGCTCGAGGGCTGGAACCAGCTGGTCGAGATCAATCTCAACGGCGTGCTGTATTGCATGAAGGCGGTGCTGCCGGCGATGCGCAAGCAGCAGGACGGCACCATCATCAACGTCTCGTCCTGGGCCGGCCGCCATGTCTCGAAGATGCCGGGCCCGGCCTACACCGCGACCAAGCACGCGGTGCTGGCGCTGACGCACTCCTTCAACATGGAGGAATGTGCGAACGGCCTGCGCGCCTGTTGCCTGATGCCGGGCGAGGTCGCGACCCCGATCCTGGAGCAGCGCCCGGTGGTGCCGAGCGCCGAGGAGCAGGCGCGCATGCTGCAGCCGGAGGACCTCGGCCGGACGATTGCGTTCGTCGCGAACATGCCGCCGCGGGTGTGCGTCAACGAGATCCTGATCAGCCCGACGTGGAATCGGGGTTTCATCCAGACGCCGGCGAACAGGGAGTGAGAAGGATCGATCGCCACCCTCGGCGTCATCGCCCGGCTTGACCGGGCGATCCAGTACTCCGAGACGCCAGTGATGGAATCCATAGGCCGCGGCGTACTGGATGCCCCGCTTTGGCGGGGCATGACAGTCAAATATGCGGAGACGTTCTCGCGACACGATGCGCCCGAGTTGTGCTGAAAGTCACCGCCCTCTTCAAAACAGAGGGCGCGGGGAAGGCCGGGCGCTGGCCGCGCCCGTGGCCCGCCTGCGGAAAAAAATGCAGGCGGCAGGTACCACAGGTCTGGCCGAGAACACCCGGCCTTCCCCGCGCAATGGTTTTAACGGCTGCTTCGCGTTCTCCCTGGTGCGCCGGCTTGCTGGCCACCATCACGAGCGCGACACGCAGACGTGCCGGCACCCGCTTGACATCAGCGTCGGGATGTCAGGACCGCGCGACTTGACCGTGCGTGCCTCGCCGTTCGTCCGCGCAACCAAGTCACGCTGCGTCGACACACGCCCATCGCATCCCACTGCCAACGTCTCGTGACGGTCGCGACACGCCCCTCATGCGGCAGCAGGGACGCGCGGAAATGTGCAGGTGATTTGCCCGACGGCACAAGGCCCGATGCTGCGACAAACTAACACGACGGGCAGTTTGCGCGTGAGGGGGATGCTGAAAACGACGTTCACCACTGTCATTCCGGGGCGTGCGCAGCACGAGCCCGGAATCCATACGCCGTGTCCGCAGTGGGTCGCACGATGTCGACCACCTGCCGTCTCACCACGGCCTGTGGTCATGGATCCCGGGCTCGCGCGGCGCGCGCCCGGGGATGACGGCGGAGAGCCTGGCTGGAGCGAACTCGACGATCCCGCGTGCACCTCGCCTCAGAACGACGTGCCGCCGCCGAACCGGAACTCCTGCACGACGTCGTATTTGCCCTTGGACAGCGGCACCGCGTAGTCGAAGCGGAGCGGGCCGAACGGGGAGGCCCAGATCAGGCCGACGCCGACGGAGGAGCGGACGACCTTGCTGTCGTCATACTGCATCGCGCATTTGCAGGTCGACGTATTGACCTCGCCAGTCGCGGCCCAGGAGGTCGGGCCCTGGTAGCCCCACAGCGAGCCGGCATCGGCGTAGACCGAGCCCTTCAGGCCGACTTCCTTGGGCAGGAACCAGAACGGCATCTGCAGCTCGGCCGAGGCGCCCCAATATTTGGTGCCGCCGAGCGCGTCGCCGGTGACGCCGAAGCTGCGATAGGTGATGTCGCGCGGGCCGATGCCGTTGGAGGCGAAGCCGCGCACCAAGGTCGGACCCATCTGGTAGTGGTCGAGCATGCGCAGGTCCTTGTCGCCGATCTTGTTCAGCACGCCACCCTGGAGATGGATGACGCTGACGATATCGGCCACCAGCGGCGTGAAGTACTTCGCGTCCACCGCCGACTTCAGATAGCTGACATTGCCGCCGACGCCGGCAAAGTCCTGGCGCCAGTCGATCAAGAGACCGTCGGTCGGGTTCTTGGTGTTGTCGAGCGTGTTGTAGGTCAAGGTGTAGCCGAGCGCCGAGGTGAGCGCCGCGCCGTCGTTCAGCTCCTTGCGGACCGCCAGGCTCGACTCGCCGTCGCCGTAGCAGCCATAGCCGTAGACGCCGGAGCTGGTCGAATTGGTCGGATCCACGCCGCCGAGCACGCTCTGGATATAGGCCGGCGTCGGGTTGAAGGCGAGCAGCCCGTTGGCCGAGTTGTTGTTGCAGTTCGCGAGGTAGGACGGCAGCGTGATCTCCTGCCGGTACAGCGAGTAGCGCAGCTGCAACGACAGGTCCTCGCGCAGCTGGAAGCCGAGCCGCGGGCTGAAGCCGACGGTGCGCGTGCCGTAGCTGGTGTAGCTGTTGGCGAGTTGCTGGCGATAGGAGACGTCGAGACCGAGCGCGATGCGGTAATCGAGCAGATAGGGTTCGACGAAGGACAGCGACACGCCGCGGGTATATTGCCCGTAGGTGACGGCCGCCTTGGCATAGAGACCGCGGCCGAGGAAATTGCGCTCGGAGATCGACACCTCGGCGAGTGCACCGTCGGTGGTCGAATAGCCGCCGGAGATCGAGAAGTCGCCGGTGGATTTTTCCTCGAGGTTGACCACCAGGATGACGCGGTCGCTGGACGAGCCCGGCTCCGCCGAGATCTTCACGTCCTTGAAGAAGTCGAGGTTCTTCAGCCGCCGCTCGGCGCGGTCGACCAGCGCGCGATTATAGGCATCGCCCTCGGAGAGATCGAACTCGCGGCGGATGACGTAGTCGCGGGTACGGGTGTTGCCGCGGATCACGATGCGCTCGATATAGCTGCGCGGCCCCTCGTCGACGGAGAACACGATCGCCACGGTGTGCGCTTCCATGTTGCGATCGCCACGCGGACGCACGACCGCGAAGGCGAAGCCGCGGCGCGAGGCCTCGATCTGCATCTCCTCGACCGATTTCTCGAGCTGCTCGACGTTGTACAGCGCACCGACACTGACACGCGAATAGCCCCGCAGCGTGTTGCCGTCGAGGGCCGCGACGCTGGACTGGAACTGCACCGAGCCGACGCGATATTGCTGACCTTCCTCGATCTGGAACGTGACCAGGAACCCCTTCTTCTCCGGATCGTACTCGGTCAGCGCGGCCACGACCTGGACGTCGGCATAGCCGTTCTTCAGGTAGAAGCGGCGGATCAGGTCGCGATCGGCCTCGACGCGATCGGGATCATAGATGTCGTTGTTGCCGAGGAAGCTCAGCCAATTCGATTCGTGCGTCTTGATCACGTCGCGCAGCCGCGCCGCCGAATAGGCGTTGTTGCCGACGAAGGTGATCGACTTGACGCCGGTCTTGGCGCCCTCCTCCACGGTGAAGACGAGGTCGACACGGTTGTTGGGCTGCTCGATGATCTCGGGCGTGACGCGCACGTCGTAGCGGCCGGAGCGGCGGTAGATCTCGGCGATGCGCTGCGCGTCGGACTGCACCATCGGGCGCGACAGCGTGCCGCGCGGCTTCGACTGCACTTCGGCCGTGAGCTGCTCGTCCTTGACCTTCTTGTTGCCCTCGAAGGCGACGCGGCCGATCACGGGGTTCTCGACCACGCGGACGATCAGCCGGCCGCCCTGCTGCTCGATCTTCACGTCTGCGAACAGCCCGGTCCCGACCAGCGCCTTGAGCCCGTCATCGACCTGGCCGGCGTCGAGCGTGCCGGCAGCTCCCGGCTTGAAGTAGGAGCGGATGGTGTCGGCCTCGATGCGCCTGTTGCCCTCGACGGTGATCGAGCTCGCAGCCACGGCGGGCGCCGCCACCGCCCTATCGGGCAGCGACGAAACGGGCATGGCCAGCAACATCAGGGCAAGCAAGCCCGGCAGTCTCAGACGCATCATCGACGCTCTTTCGAAATGGAAGTCTCCGGCGCGCCGCACCTGTCGGCACGCCCACGGGAATCGGTGATGCCCGTCAAAGATGGTCGAGATGCGCCAATCTCGTTTCGCGAAATGTCGATTGATGCCGGGTGTGACGAAGTATTTCCGGTCAGACAAACTAACAGCGCAGCGAGGGGCCCGCAGCTATCCGCCCATACTGAAGTGCGGCATTCTCACTGGCACCGGGAAGCCACAGCCGGCGTGGACATCTCCGTTAAGAAATCGGCCGGGCCGCGCAGCACGGGACGTCTTCCGACATCAAATTCTACAAAACGACGAACACCGGCAATACGCCGGAAAAACGATCGTGCTAACTGGTGAGCATCCGAACTAAGCCCCCAAGTAGTTCGGCCAAGGCCCGGTGCGCGCAGATTCCCATGCTTATTCCGGCGCACCGGGCCGCCCGTTCTTCGAGTTGACGCGATGCCAGCAGATGCGCCCTCTCCCCGTGTGGGCCCCCGTGTGGGAGAGGGCATGTACGAGGGTGCGGCAGGCGCGGTTAGGTGAGGGGTTTCTCTCCACGAGTGACGCGCGCGGAGAGAGACCCCTCACCCAAGCGCGTGCGCGGAAAAGCCGTTGATGCCCTCTCCCACAAGGGGAGCGGGCGCTGTATCGGAGAGCGCGCTCGCGGCTGCCGGCCTATCCGACGCCCGACCGGTTCCCTCCGCCGGCGCCCGAATCACCACAATGTCCGCCGCTGTTGCGAAATTGCCTCTGGATCGGGCGAGGAAAAGCGATCAAAACGGGCGGCAGCGCCGATGGTTAATCGCGTCTTAACCTCGCCCCACCTATGGTGACCGCAACGGCACCGGTTCATGGGCGATCGGCGGCTTCCACTGGTTTGGCGCGCGTTTTACGTATGGCAATGACCGCTTCATCCCCCGCGCCCGCTGGCGCCAGCCATTCGGAGAGCGAACGCTCGCCGTTTGCGCGGCTGAACGAGCTGCTCGCCCCCTACCAGCCGGGCAAGCCGATGATCACGCTCGCCGTCGGCGAGCCGCAGCATCCGGTGCCGGATTTCGTCGGCCCGGTGCTGGCGCAGCACATCGCGGATTTCGGCCGCTATCCCGCCGCCAAGGGCATCGAGCCGTTTCGCAAGGCGGCGGCCGGCTGGCTGGCGCGCCGATTCGCGCTGCCGCGCGCGGTCGATCCCGAGCATGAAATCCTGGTGCTGAACGGCAGCCGCGAGGGCCTGTTCTTCGCCGCGCATGCCGCGCTTCGTCATGTCGGCCCGCGCCGCGGCAAGCCCGCGATCCTGATGCCGAACCCGTTCTATCCGGTGTATGGCGTCGGCGCCCGCACCGCCGGCTGCGACTCCGTCTATCTGCCGACGACGCGCGACAACGGCTTCCTGCCGGACCTCGACGCGATCGACGAGGCGACCTTGGCGCGCACGGTCGCGTTCTACATCGCCACGCCGGCGAACCCGCAGGGATCCGTGGCATCAGCGGACTACATGCGCAAGCTGGTCCGGCTCGCCAACCGCTTCGGCTTCCTGATCTTCAGCGACGAATGCTATTCGGAGATCTACACGAAGGCGGCGCCCGGCAGCATGCTCGAGCATGCCGGGCCCGACTACAGCAACGTCGTCGCGTTCCAGTCGCTGTCGAAGCGCTCCAACGTGCCGGGCATGCGGATCGGCTTCGCCGCCGGCGACCGCAAGTTTCTCGCCGCCTTCCATGAGCTGCGCAACGTCGCCGCGCCGCAGGTGCCGGTGCCGCTGCAGCACGTCGCGGTTGCCGCCTATGCGGACGAGGATCACGTCGAGGAGAACCGGCGGCTGTACCGCGCCAAGTTCGATCTCGCCGACCAGATCATCGGCAACCGCTACGGCTACAGGAGACCCGATGGCGGCTTCTGCGTCTGGCTCGACGTCGCCGATCGCGGCGGTGACGAGGAGGTGACGGTCAGGCTGTATCGCGACGCTGGCGTGCGCGTGGTGCCCGGCAGCTATCTGGCGCGGTTGCAACCCAACGGCTTCAATCCGGGCGTCGGCTATATCCGGCTGGCGCTGGTCGCTGACGCCGCCTCGACCGGCGAGGCGCTGCACCGGCTGGTCGAGACGTTGGGGTAATCGCGGGGCGGATGCGGATGCCGGCGATCGAACGAGTCATTCCCCTGGTCAACCATCTGCCGACCTCGCTGCGCGAGGCGCTGGTGCGGCGGCTGCGCGAGCTCGCCGGCCTCTGTCTGATCGCGCTGTGCGGCGTCGCCGCCGCGGCACTGATGACCTGGTCGGTGCAGGACCCGAGCCTGTCCCACGCCACCTCGCGCGCGATCCGCAACATCGTCGGCTATCCCGGCGCGATCAGTGCCGACCTGCTGATGCAGATCCTGGGCCTCGGCTCGATCATGGCGATCCTGCCGCTGGCGATCCGCGGCTGGCGGATGATGACGCACCGGCCGTTCGACCGCGAGGCGCTGCGCTTCGGCGCCTGGGTTCTCGGCGCGGTCATCGCCGCGGGCCTCGCCAGCTGCTGGCCGCGCTCGCATGCCTGGCCGCTGCCGACCGGTTTGGGCGGCGTCGTCGGCGATGCCCTGGTACGCGCGCCGGCCGTGGTGTTCGGACCGCCCGGCCTGATCTACCGCCTCGTGCTCGGCACGCTGCTGCTGGTCGCGATGATCGGCTGCCTGCTGGTGGCCGGCGGCATGGGCGCGAAGGACGCCGATCCGAGCCTGCTTGCCGACGAGGAGGATGATACGCCGCTGTCCGACCCCGAGGATGACGACGATCGCAAGGCGATCCGGCTGGGCTGGGTGTTCCACGCGATCATGAGCGCCAAGGCACAGATCGGCTGGTTCCTCTCGACGGCCTATCGCGCGCTGGTCTCCTCCGGCCCGCAGCCGCGCACGGCCGCGGCCGGCCGGCAGGAGCCGAGCCTGGCGCGCGGCCAGAAGAAGCCGACGCTCGCGCCCGAGATGGACGGAGACGAGGGCGAGGAGGAAGAGGCCGGCGAAGACGAGGAGGACGAAGAGGAGGAGGAGCCTGCTCCGAAGTCGCGCAAGAAGCCGGCGCCGAAGACTCCTGCCAAAAAGTCCAACGACAAATACGACCTGCCGTCGGTCTCGATGCTGGCGGCGCCGAAATCCTCCGATCGCCAGCCGCTGTCGAAGAGCGAGCTGGAGGCCAATTCGCGCGCGCTGGAAGGCGTGCTGCAGGATTTCGGCGTGCGCGGCGAGATCGTCAAGGCGCATCCCGGCCCGGTCGTCACGCTGTACGAGCTGGAGCCGGCGCCCGGCATCAAGTCGTCGCGCGTGATCGGCCTCGCCGACGACATCGCGCGCTCGATGAGCGCGCTGTCGGCGCGCGTCGCCGTCGTGCCCGGCCGCAACGCCATCGGCATCGAGCTGCCCAACGTGCATCGCGAGAAGGTCTATCTGCGCGAGCTCTTGGTGGCCAAGGAGGCGACGGAGAGCGTCGCCAAGCTGCCGCTCTGCCTCGGCAAGAACATCGGCGGCGAATCCATCATCATCGACCTCGCCCGCACCCCGCACATGCTGATCGCCGGCACCACCGGCTCGGGCAAGTCGGTCGCCATCAACACTATGATCCTCAGCCTGGTCTATCGCCTGCGGCCCGACCAGTGCCGGCTGATCATGGTCGACCCGAAGATGCTCGAACTCTCCGTCTATGACGGCATTCCCCATCTGCTGACGCCCGTCGTGACCGACCCGAAGAAGGCCGTCGTCGCGCTGAAATGGGCCGTGCGCGAGATGGAGGAGCGCTACAAGAAGATGGCCAAGCTCGGCGTGCGCAACATCGACGGCTACAATGCGCGCCTCGCGGAAGCCCGCAACAAGGGCGAGGAGCTGACGCGCACCGTCCATACCGGCTTCGACAAGGAGACCGGCAAGGCGATCTACGAGGAGGAGAAGCTCGACCTCGATCCCCTGCCCTACATCGTCATCATCGTCGACGAGATGGCCGACCTGATGATGGTCGCCGGCAAGGACATCGAGGGCACGGTGCAGCGCCTCGCGCAGATGGCGCGCGCCGCCGGCCTGCACGTCATCCTGGCGACGCAGCGTCCGTCGGTCGACGTCATCACCGGCACCATTAAGGCGAACTTCCCGACCCGTATCTCCTTCCAGGTGACGTCGAAGATCGACAGCCGCACCATTCTCGGCGAGATGGGCGCCGAGCAGCTGCTCGGCCAAGGCGACATGCTCTACATGGCCGGCGGCGGCCGCATCAGCCGCGTGCACGGCCCGTTCTGCTCCGACGAGGAGGTCGAGAAGGTGGTGCGCCACCTCAAGGCGCAGGGCTCGCCGGAATATCTCGAGGCGGTCACCGCCGAGGAACCGAGCGAGGAGGACGGCGCGGTGTTCGACGCCACCGGCATGGGCGGCGGCGGGGGCGACGACCTGTTCTCCCAGGCGGTCGCCGTGGTCAAACGCGACCGCAAGGCCTCCACCAGCTACATTCAGCGCCGGCTGCAGATCGGCTATAACAAGGCCGCTTCGCTGATGGAGCGCATGGAACAGGAAGGCATCGTCGGCCAGGCCAACCACGCCGGCAAGCGCGAGATCCTGGTGCCCGAGGAGGAAGGCGGGTTCTGACGGCGCCCTTTGGTCCCAGATCTGCCGTTTCCAGGTCGTAACTTCACGCAATTACGATCACGCTGACCGACCGAACCACGATAGAAACGCGTAAGAATCAGGACGTCGTTTTGAAAAGCCCCTTGTTGAACAACCCCTTTTCGCTTCCGCCCGGACGCCGCCTGTCCGCCCGGCTGATGGCCTGCGCCGTTGCGGCCAGCGCCCTGACCGGCGTCGCCGGCCACGCGACCGCCCAGACCACGCCGGCCCCGAAATCCGCGGCGAAGAGCGGCTCCCAGCTCAGCGCCTCCGAGCAGCAGCGCGGCGGTCAGACGACCACCCAGACCGTGCCGCCCAACCCGGTCATTCCCGATCCGCGGCGCAACGTGCCGGCCAGCATCTTCACCTCGTTCGACGCCAACCAGAAGGCGCAGGCCGCCAAGGTCAGTGCCTATCTGTCGTCGCTGCAGACGCTGGTCGGGAACTTCGTCCAGGTCGGCCCCGACGGCAGCAAGACCAAGGGCGATTTCTACATCCAGAAGCCGGGCAAGGTGCGCTTCGAATATGATCCGCCGACGCCGATCGACATCGTGGCCGACGGCTCGTCGCTGGTCGTCCGCGACCGCAAGCTGGCGACCCAGGACGTCTATCCGCTCTCGCAGACGCCGTTGCGCTATCTGTTGTCGGACCGCATCGACCTGCTGAAGGACACCAACGTGATCGCCGTCGCCGCCGACGATCTCTACGTCACGATCACGATCGAGGAAAAGCAGGCGCTGATCGGCACCAGCCGGCTGATGCTGATGCTCGGCGCCAAGGACGGCCAGCTCAAGCAGTGGACCGTGACCGATCCGCAGGGCTACGACACGACGGTCGCCGTCTACAATCTCGACACCACCAAGAAGCTCGATCCGGCGATGTTCAAGATCGACTTCACGACCTACCCGTCGACGCCGCCGGGCTGACGCAGCCGCTTCGTGCTCAGCCGGCTTCGAGCCCGCGCACCTTCCACTGCGCTTCCGACAGCGCGAGCTTCTCGAAGCGCTTGCGCGCCTCGTCGAGATCGTCGGCCGCGATCGCGTCGCAGCTCGGTCGGGCGCGCAGGATCATGGCGGTGGTCGCCCAGCTGAGCCGCGCCGCCTTGCAGGCGAGCAGCAGGTCCGTGAGGCGATCCTCCTGCAACAGCGATTCGATCGTCTCGATCGAGACTACGCAGAGCAGCGCCAGCGCCGCGATCACCGCGGGGAAATCGCCGGTCACGCAGAAGCGGTTGACGGCGGAGTCGCCGAGCTTGCCGCTGCGGTTGAGCGTGGCGACCTCGGCCTTGACCTGCTCGTAATCCCAGATCGCGCGCATCGCCGCGCCGGCCGAGCGTGTCGGAGCAGCCTGCAGCGTGGCGCGGGTGGCGGGCGGCGCCGCCTTGATGAAGCGGGTGCGGGCGCCCTCGCTCGCGGCGGCGACGAAGGCGCGCGACAGCTTGGCCGGCAGATCGTTGCGCAGCGCCAGCTTCTCGGCGAGATCCTCGTCGCGCTCGGCGATCTTGAACAGGCTGCGATAGCCGTCCTCGGACAGTTTCGCGGTCAGGTTCTGCGCCAGCGCCATGCGCACCGGCGGAAAGCCGCGCGCGATCAGCTGTGTCGTGAGGCTGTCGCCGATGCCCCGGCGGGCGGCGATCGCAACCAGATGCGCCGGGCTCGAGCTCCTGATGAACTCGGCAAGGTCGCGCTCGGTCAGGACCTGTGCCTTCGCCAGCATCGGCCCGGCGACACGCAGCTCCGGATGAACCGCCAGCAGCCGCGCGGTGCCGTAAGGCGCGCGCTCGACGCCGGCGAGCGCCATGCTCAGCTCGGCCAGCACGTCGGTCGCCACCTGGGGCATCAGGCGGGCGAACATCTGGTCGTAGAGATCGAGCTGCTCGGCGGGCGCCGGCCGCGGCCCGGCCAGGAACAGGCTCGTCGTGCGTCGCAGAATGTCGGTGGCGAGCTCGGACACCGTCCGCGCCTCGACGGCGGGCGACTTGGCGGCGGGCGACTTGGCGGCCGGAGCGGCCGAAGGCGCTGGGGGCATCACACATCTCTTCTTGTCGGCACCCGTCGCTGTGATCGGGCGCAGGTCGATCAGCAATTTGCGAAAGAATGCGAAGGCCGGACTAAAGGGGCGTTAAGCTCAGTGCGGTCGCAGGAGGCTGCACAGGGCCGTCGTTAATGGATTGCCTCGCCAAGCGGCCCCTATGTTCCCGTATTGTTCTTGCGGATATCGCCCGCTTCCGCTAGCCTCTCGGGCGGGAGGGGCATCATGGTCCAGCGCGTTTCCACCGTTGCCTTCGAGGGGATCGAGGCCCGCGCGGTCGACGTGCAGGTCCAGGTTGCACCCGGCCTGCCGGCATTCGCGATCGTCGGGCTGCCGGACAAGGCGGTGTCGGAGGCGCGCGAGCGGGTGCGCTCGGCGCTGATCGCCTCGGGGCTGGCGCTGCCGGCGCGGCGGATCACCGTCAATCTGGCGCCTGCCGACGTGCCCAAGGAAGGCAGCCATTACGATCTGCCGATCGCGCTCGGGCTGATGGCCGCGATCGGGGCGATTCCGCCGGATGCGCTCAGCGGCTTCACGGTGCTCGGCGAGCTCGGGCTCGACGGCTCGATCGCGCCGGTGGCGGGCGTGCTGCCGGCGGCGATCGGCGCCAATGCGCGCGAGGAAGGATTGATCTGCCCGGCGGCCTGCGGCGCCGAGGCGGCATGGGCGAGCCCGGACCTGCAGATCATCGCGGCGACGTCGCTGATCCAGATCGCCAATCATTTCAAGGGCACGCAGGTGCTGTCGCGGCCGCAGCCGAAAATCCAGGAGGCACCCGCCAGCCTGCTCGACCTGCGCGACATCAAGGGCCAGGAGAGCGGCAAGCGCGCGCTCGAGATCGCCGCCGCCGGCGGGCATCATCTGCTGATGATCGGCTCGCCCGGCGCCGGCAAGTCGATGCTGGCGGCGCGGCTGCCGTCGATCCTGCCGCCGCTGTCGCCGGCCGAGCTGCTGGAAGTCTCGATGATCGCCTCGGTCGCCGGCGAGATCGAGGGCGGCGCGCTGACCAACCGGCGGCCGTTCCGCAGCCCGCATCATTCCGCGAGCATGGCGGCGCTGACCGGCGGCGGCCTGCGCGCGCGGCCCGGCGAGATCTCGCTGGCGCATCAGGGCGTGCTGTTTCTCGACGAGCTGCCGGAGTTCGATCCGCGCGTGCTGGATTCGCTGCGCCAGCCGCTGGAGAATGGCGAGGTCTCGATCTCGCGCGCCAACCACCGCGTCACCTACCCTGCCCGCTTCATGCTGGTCGCCGCGATGAATCCGTGCCGCTGCGGCAAGGCGTTCGAGCCCGGCTATGCCTGCAAGCGCGGCCGCATCGACCGCTGCACGTCGGACTATCAGATGCGCATCTCCGGCCCGCTGATGGACCGCATCGATCTGCGCATCGAGGTGCCGGCCGTCACGGCCGCGGACCTGATCCTGCCGCCGTCGAAGGAAGGCTCCGCCGAGGTCGCCGCCCGCGTCGCCGCCGCGCGCGACCTGCAGCGCGCCCGCTATGTCAAAGCGGGCCTGCCGCAGATCAGGACCAACGCCGAGGCGCCCGCCGCCGTGCTCGACGAGATCGCCAAGCTCGATGCGCCGGGCCAGAAGCTGCTGCGCGAGGCCGCCGAGACGATGCGCCTGTCGGCGCGCGGATATCACCGCGTGCTGCGCGTCGCCCGCACCCTGGCCGATCTGGACCATGTCGAGACCATCGGCCGGCTGCATCTGGCGGAGGCGCTGTCGTATCGCGCGCTGGCGGAAGACAATCGCCATGCGGCGTGAACGCCTCGTCTTTTTCAACACTCTGGTAACGACTTCTCTTTACGCTCCGACAACCATAAGGCCCGCGTTTCGTCATCAGGCCTTCCGCGTCGGTGCGTGTCATGTTGCGTTTCAAGGTCCTCGTGTCGGCCGTGCCGCTGATCGCGGCAGCGGTTGTTGCCAAGCTCGAATTGGCGCCCTCCCCGCAGCCCTGCATTGCCGTCGGTGCCGACACCGTCTCGCTCGGCTCCGCGCCCTATCCCGCCGATCTCCATGTCGACTTCACCGACGATCCCGCGCTGGCCACCGTCCGCGTGGCGCTGGCGGAGCGTCCGGAGACGGCGGATTTCGTCGTGGTCGACGATGCTCCCGCGAGGGAGGATCGGGGCTGCCGCATCAGCGCCGCAACGCAGCTCGTGGCAATCGCCGCCGATCCGCTTCCGGGTGCGCCGCGCATCTATCTCAGCGTCGACGCCGCGGCCGACGGCGATTTCGACTATCGCATCTACGTCCGCTCCAGCCGCACCACGGCAAGAGAGGCCGCCGCGCTGATCGTCGCGGCCCGTGGCCACGCATCGTCGCCGGCCAACCCGGTTCTGTGAGCCGGGCTAACGCCCGGTTCACCATCTCTGCAGCGCCAGGTCGGGCCTGCATGACCTTTCAAAGTCTCGGCAATACCGACGCCGCATGGTGCGGGTCGGCCACGACATGGGATCGACGGCACCGGGGGAGATGGACATGGGACCGTTTTTTCGCATCAGGCTGCGCCTGCGCCGGTTCATACGCCGTCATCGCACCATCGTCGCGATCCTGCGCTCGCTGATGATCTTCTCCGCCGGCTTCGGCGGCGCCTACGGCTTCATCAAGGCCAGCATCTCCGAGAATTCCGGCTACAATCCGCACACCTTTGCGATCGGCGCGAGCTTCCTGTTCGCGCTCGCCTGCGTCGGCCTGGCCACGCTGAGCATGCGGCTGCGCTTCGTCGCGAAGAAGTTTCAGAAGATCGCGCTCCACAACGAGGTGCTGGCCGACCGGAATTGGGAGCTGCAGGAGGCCGAGCAGCGCGCGCGCAATCTGTTCGAGCAGCAGGGTGACCTCATCGTGATGCGCGAGCAGGACGGCAGCATCATCTTCGTCAACGACGCCTATTGCCAGATGGCCGGTCTCGATCGCGAGAACCTGGTCGGCAGCCGCTTCGCCTTCGCGCTGATCGAGCAGGGCGACAGCGCGCTGGAGCCCAGCGGAACGCGCGTGCACGACCAGCGCATCGAGAGCGCGATCGGGCCGCGCTGGATCGCCTGGCGCGAGGCGCTGGTGCGCTCCGACGCCGGACACCCCGCCGTGCTGCAATGTGTCGGCCGTGACGTCACCGACCGCACGGAGACCGAGCGCGCGCTCGCCGACGCCCGCGATCAGGCCAATGCGGCCAACCGCGCCAAGTCGCGTTTCCTGGCGATGGCGAGCCACGAGATCCGCACGCCTCTCAACGGCATCCTCGGCATGAGCGGGCTGCTGCTTGAGACTCAGCTCACGCCGGAGCAGACCACCTACGCCAAGGCGGTGCGCACATCCGGCGAAGCGCTGATGTCGCTGATCGACGAGCTGCTCGACTATTCCAAGATCGAGGCCGGCAAGCTGGCGCTGGAGGCGCAGCCGTTCTCGCTTGCCGCGCTGATCGAGGAGATCACCGAGCTGCTGGCGCCGCGCGCCCAAGCCAAGCAGCTGGAAATTGCGGCCTACATGGATGAGCGGCTGCCGACCTGGGTGACCGGCGATGCCGCGCGGCTGCGCCAGGTGCTGCTCAACCTAGCCGGCAATGCGATCAAGTTCACGAGCAATGGCGGCGTCGCTGTCATCGCCGAGCCCGGCATTTGGCCGAACGAGATCAGCTTCCAGGTGCGCGACACCGGCATCGGCATCGCCGCCGAGGCACAGGAGCGCATCTTCCGCGAGTTCGAGCAGGCCGACGACAGCGTCGCGCGCAGCTTCGGCGGCACTGGCCTTGGGCTGGCGATCTCCGACCGCATCGTCAAGCGGATGGGGGGCCGGATCAGCCTGCAGAGCGAGCTCGGCGCCGGCTCGACCTTCGAGGTTTCCGTGCCGCTGCCGGCGGCGCTGGAGCGCGGCGAGCAGAACAGTTTTCGCGGGCCCGACCTGACCGGACAGTCGATCATGCTGATCGCGCCGCCCGGCCTGCAGGCCGAGCTGATCGAGCGGCGCCTGCAGAACTGGGGCGCGCAGACCTGTCTCGTCGCCGAGACCGAGGTCGCCGAGGCGCTGCTGCCCGAGCGGGCCTGGCACGCCGTGCTGGTGGATGATGCCATCGGCAGCGAGACGGCGCGCGGCCTCGGCATGACGGCGCAGCGTCATACGACGCGGCTGATCGTCCTGGTGACGCCGGTGAGCCGCCACGAGCTGGCGCCGACCGCCCCGTTCAACTTCTATCTGGTGAAACCGCTGCGGGCCGCATCGCTTGCTGCGCGTGTCGGATTTGACGCCGATGGCGCCGCCTCGGCGCTGATCGACGATCCCGTTCCGATGATCGCGCCGCCGATTGCGGCGCGCGCCGGCGCGGGCCTGTCGATTCTCGTGGCCGAGGACAACGACATCAATGCGCTGCTGATGCGCTCGCTGCTGACCAAGCTCGGGCATCATGCCGACATCGCCGTGCATGGCGAGGCCGCGCTCGATTCCTGGCTCGCGGCACGTTCGGCCGGCACGCCTTACGACCTGATCCTGATGGATGTGCAGATGCCCAAGCTCGACGGTATCGCTGCCGCCAAGCGCATTCGGGCGCTCGAGGCCAGTGAGCCCGGCCGCCGCACGCCGATCCTGGCGCTCACGGCGAACACGCTGGTCGAGGATCGCTATGCCTGCTTCGAGGCGGGCATGGACGGCTTCCTGGTCAAGCCGATCGACCGCGACAAGCTGGACGAGGCACTGGCCAATCTGGCGGCCGCACGGCAGGTGGCGGCATAGTTATCAGTTTGTAGCACGGGAGGTGTGCTCCCTCTCCCCGTTCTTCACGGGGAGAGGGTCGGGGTGAGGGGCAGCCACACGGGTGGTGCCAAATATCTGCCGCTCAGTGCAGCACTGCCCGTCCGTTGGACCTGCGACGCGGCTGCGTATGTGCCATGCCCCTCACCCGGATTGCTGCGCAATCCGACCTCTCCCCGCAAAAGGGCGGGGAGAGGTTGCGCCGCGCAAGCCTAATAAGCCGGGCAGTAAGTGGGCATACGCAAGGCAAGCTCTCTCCCCGGGTCATTCCGGGGCATTCGCGCGCAAAATGGCGCAGCCATTTTGAAGCAGCTCGAATGAGCTCGGAATCCATAGCCACAGGCCGCTCTTTGTTGAAGACCTTGGCCACGAGCAGCTCGGTTCACATGACCGATTGTGGTTATGGATTCCGGGCTCGCGCTTCGCGCGCCCCGGAATGACGGAGAGACTATTCGGCCCGCGACAAGTCGCGAAGTTTGTGCAGCTACACGGCGAACTCACAACCGCCGCAGCGCCACCGTCTCGATCTCGTGGTCCGCGCCCTTCTTCAGGATCAAGGTCGCGCGGGGGCGTGTCGGCAGGATGTTGTCTTCGAGATTGGCGAGGTTGGTGCGCTCCCAGATCGCGATCGCCGTCGCGATGGCCTCTTCGTCCGACAACAGCGCGTAGCGGTTGAAGTAGGAACGCGGATCGTGGAATGCGGTGTCGCGCAAGGACAGGAAGCGCTTCACGTACCATTTGCGCAGCACCGCCTCGTCGGCGTCGATGTAGACCGAGAAATCGAAGAAGTCCGACACCACGGGCACCGCCTTGCCGTCACGCGGCAGCGGCCCGGTCTGCAGCACGTTGACGCCCTCGACGATCAGGATGTCCGGCTGGTCGATCTCGGTCCACTGATTGGGCACGATGTCGTAGCTGAGATGCGAGTAGACCGGCGCGCGCACCGGATGGCGGCCGGCCTTGATGTCGGAGAGGAAGGCGAGCAGCCGTGCCTTGTCGTAGCTCTCCGGAAAGCCCTTCTTCTGCATCAGGCCCTGCCGTTCGAGCACGGCGTTCGGAAACAGAAAACCGTCGGTGGTGATGAGATCGACCTTCGGCCGCGGCGACCAGCGCGTCAGCAGCGCCTGCAGCACGCGTGCGGTGGTGGATTTGCCGACCGAGACCGAGCCGGCGACGCCGATGATGTAGGGCATCTTGCGGTCGCGGATGCCAAGGAACTGGCGCTGCGCGTAGTACAGCCGCTGCGCCGCATCGACATACATCGACAGCAAGCGCGACAGCGGCAGGTAGATGTCCTCCACCTCCTGCAGATCGAGGCGGTCGTGCATCGAGCGCAGTTTCGAGAACTCGCCGGGCTCCAAGGTCATCGGCGTATCGTTGCGCAACTCGGCCCATTGCTGGCGGGTGAAGACGCGGTACGGATTATATTGTTGTTCGGTGGTGCGCATATCCATGACGCTGCCCTTCGTTTCCCCCGCCGTCGCGCCCTACTCCGTCTTGCGCGACGCCTTTTCTTCCAGCCCCGATTGACCGGTCCGCTTGCCGAGCGCCGCCTCGACCTCCTCGAGCCGGACGTCGCGCGACTTCAAAAGCACCAACAAATGAAACAGCAGATCGGCGCTTTCGGAGATCAGATGCTCGCGGTCGGTGCCGACGGCGGCGATGACCGTCTCGACCGCCTCCTCGCCCATCTTCTTGGCGCATTGCGCCGGACCCTTGTCGAGCAGCTTGCGCGTATAGGACGTCTCACCATCGGCCGCGGCGCGCGCGTCGATGATGGCAGCCAGATCGTGAAGCGTGAAGCGGGACATCAGCCAGGACTCGAGCCAGGACTCGGAACGCAGGATCCGCCCAATGCGGCCGGATCCGCGTTCATCTAACATTTTTGCGGCGCAATGTCGTCAGGGATCGAGCCGCATCGGCAGGCCCTGGCGCACCATGTGCTCCTTGGCCTGCCGGATGGTAAATTCCCCGAAATGGAAGATCGAGGCGGCGAGCACCGCGGTCGCCCTGCCCTGCCGGATGCCGTCGACCAGATGATCGAGATTGCCGACGCCGCCGGAGGCAATCACCGGGACGGGCACGCTGTCGGCCACCGCCCGCGTCAGCGGCAGGTCGAACCCCTGCCGGGTGCCGTCGCGGTCCATCGAGGTCAGCAGGATTTCGCCGGCGCCGAGAGAAACCACTTCCTGGGCATATTCGATCGCATCGATGCCGGTCGTCTTGCGGCCGCCATGGGTGAAGATCTCCCAGCGCGACCCGCCCCCCGCCCGTGGCACCGACTTGGCGTCGATCGCCACCACGATGCACTGCTCGCCGAACTTCTCGGCGGCTTCCTTGACGAACTCGCGCCGCGCCACTGCCGCCGAGTTGATCGAGACCTTGTCGGCGCCGGAGCGCAGCAGGGTCTTGATATCGTCGATGGTGCGGACGCCGCCGCCGACCGTGACCGGCATGAAGCAGGCTTCCGCCGTGCGGCGGACGACGTCGAGCATGATGCCGCGATTCTCGTGGGTCGCGGTGATGTCGAGGAAGCAGAGCTCGTCGGCGCCGGCGGCGTCGTAGGCGATCGCCGCCTCCACCGGATCACCGGCGTCGCGCAGGTTGACGAAGTTGACGCCCTTGACCACCCGTCCGTCCTTGACGTCGAGGCAGGGAATGACGCGGACCTTGAACATGCTGTTCTCCCTTACCCGCGCGCCGCGCGGATCAGCGCCAGCGCTTCCGCCGGATCCAGCCGCCCATCATAGAGCGCACGGCCGGCGATGGCGCCTTCGAGCTTCCCGGCGCGAGGTGTGAGCATCGCCTTGACGTCGTCGATCGAGGCGAGGCCGCCGGAGGCGATCACGGGGATCGAGATGGCGTCGCCGAGCGCGATCGTGGCGTCGAGATTCAAACCCTTCAGCAAACCATCGCGCGCGATGTCGGTAAAGATGATCGCCGCGACGCCCGCGTCCTCGAACCGCTTGGCGATATCGAGCGCGGTGACTTCGGACGTCTCGGCCCAGCCTTCCACCGCGACCTTGCCGTCGCGCGCATCGAGGCCAACGGCGACACGGCCGGGAAAAGTCTTCGCAGCCGTCTTCACCAGCTCGGGGTCGCGCACCGCGGCAGTGCCGATGATGACACGGGTGATGCCCTTGCCGAGCCAGGCCTCGACCGTCTTGAGATCGCGGATGCCGCCGCCGAGCTGCACCGGCATCTTCACGACCTTCAGCATCGCCTCGACCGCCTGCGCGTTCATCGGCTTGCCGGCGAAGGCGCCGTCGAGATCGACGACGTGGAGATATTCAAAGCCCTGGTCGGCGAAGCTCTTGGCCTGGGCGGCGGGATCGAGGTTGAACACGGTGGCGCGCGCCATGTCGCCTTGCTCCAGGCGCACGCACTGGCCGTTCTTCAGATCGATGGCAGGAAACAGAATCATGTCTGGTGTCTCTCAAGAGCGCGCCCTGCCCGCCTCTTCAGGCGAACAGGAGACGGCGCTCACGGCTTCCATTTCAGGAAGTTGGAAATCAAAGCGAGACCGAACCGCTGGCTCTTCTCGGGGTGGAATTGCGTGCCGATGGCGGTGTCCTTGCCCACGATGGCGGTGATCGGCCCACCATAATCGGCGCGCGCCAGCACCTCGTTCTCGTTGACGGCATTGAGGTGATAGGAGTGCACGAAATAAGCGTGCAGCCCGTTCGGCCCGAGCGGCAGCTTCTCCAGCACCGGATGTTCCCTGAGCACGTCGAGCGTGTTCCAGCCCATATGCGGGATCTTCAGGCTCTCGTCGCGTGGCGTGATCTTCTCGACGTCGCCGGAGACCCAATCGAAGCCGTCGGTGGTGACGTGCTCCTTGCCGCGCGTCGCCATCAGCTGCATGCCGACGCAGATGCCGAAGAACGGCCGCGCCTTGTGGCGCACGGCCTCGGTCATCGCCTCCAGCATGCCGTCGACGGCGTCGAGGCCGCGGCGGCAATCGGCGAAGGCGCCGACGCCGGGCAGCACGATGCGGTCGGCGCGATACACCGTGTCGGGATCGCGGGTGACCACGACCTTCTGCGGATCTTCCATGCTGCGCGCGGCGCGCTCGAACGCTTTCGCGGCGGAATGCAGATTGCCGGAGCCGTAATCGATGATTGCGACGCTCATCGTCCACCTCCGGGTTCGGGGAACAAGCCAATGATGCTGGCATGGGGCAGCGGCGGCGGATGCTGTCCATTGCCGTTGTCACGCGTCGGCGGTGCGGCGCCGCGATCAACGGTGTAGTTGTCGTAACCGAGATCGCTGCGCCTTGCGGCCCAGCGCTCGAAGAAGCGGCGCTCGGCGGCGTCGAGATCGTCGGCCACGACGACATCGAGCTGGCGCCATTTGCCGCGCGAGTAGCTCCAGCGCTTGAGGCTGGAGGCTTCGAGCCCGAGCAGGACCGCGAGCAGCAGATCGACCAGCGCAATCGTGCCGCCGCCGATCCCGATCCGGACCAGCAAAACGTCGACGACGATCATCAGCACGATCCAGCCGAGCATCGCGAGCCACAGCCGGTGCCAGGCCAGCCAGACGGCGCCGAGCACGGCGGCCCAGAAATGGAAGCCGTCGCGGATGAACACGAAGCGATCCGTCGAACGCAGATCGGCCCCGGCGGCGAGGGGAGCGTGGATCGTATAGACGGGCATGTCGATAATCCCTTGGGGGAGGCGGTCAGCCGCCGAGCTGACCCTTGGTGGATGGCACTTCGCCCTGGTTGCGCGGATCGACCGCGAGCGCTGTCCGCAACGCCCGCGCCAGCCCCTTGAAGCAGGATTCGGCGATATGATGGGCGTTCTCGCCGTACAGCGTCTCGACATGCAGGGTGATGCCGGCGTTCATCGCGAACGCATTGAACCATTCGCGCACCAGCTCGGTGTCGAACTCGCCGATCTTGTCGCGGGCGAAGGTCGTGCGGAACACCAGCATCGGCCGGCCCGAGACGTCGATGACGACACGGGTCAGCGTCTCGTCCATCGGCATGTGGATCGAGGCGTAGCGAGTGATGCCGGCCATGTCGCCGAGCGCCTGGCGCACGGCCTGGCCGAGGGCGATGCCGACATCCTCGGTGGTGTGGTGGAAATCGATATGCAGGTCGCCGACCGCCTTGACGGTCATGTCGATGCGGGAATGGCGGGCGAGCAGATCCAGCATGTGATCGAAGAAGCCGATACCGGTCGCAATGTTCACGGCGCCGGTGCCGTCGAGGTTCACGGACACCTCGATGTCGGTCTCTTTGGTCTTGCGCTTGATGGACGCGCTACGCATGGGGTCAGCTTTCCCTTGAAAACGCGGCCCTTTTATCAGGCGGATGACACCTTAGCTACTGCGGGATGGCGCTCCCTGAGCCTGATCTCGGACCATGGTGAGCGGATTTCAAGGCCCGGCGCGGGCAGGGCAGGGACGCGGTAATTGTATCCCGGGCCCTGAGCGCCTAAATCAGGCCATCAACCCAAGGGACTTTCCATGCACGCATCTTCCCATGAGCCCACCGTCTGGCACGGCACTACGATCCTGACCGTCCGCAAGGGGGGCAGGGTGGTCGTGGGTGGCGACGGCCAGGTCTCGATCGGCCAGACCGTGATCAAGTCCAACGCCCGCAAGGTGCGCAAGCTCGGCAAGGGCGACGTGATCGGCGGCTTTGCCGGTGCCACGGCGGATGCGTTTACCCTGTTCGAGCGGCTGGAGAGCAAGCTGGAGCAATATCCGGGGCAGCTGACCCGGGCGGCCGTCGAGCTCGCCAAGGACTGGCGGACCGACCGCTATCTGCGCCGGCTGGAGGCGATGATGATCGTCGCCGACAAGGAGGTCTCGCTGGTGCTGACCGGGACCGGCGACGTGCTGGAGCCGGAAGCGGGCGTGATGGCGATCGGCTCAGGCGGCAATTATGCGCTGGCGGCGGCGCGGGCGCTGATCGACACCGACAAGGACGCCGAGAGCATCGTGCGCAAGTCGCTCGACATCGCCGCCGACATCTGCGTCTACACCAACCGCAACATCACCATCGAAGCACTCTCGGCCGAGTAGACGATGACCGCCGACGGGATCAGCATCGCGTCCCGCCGGTCACCCGGGCTGTGGCTCGGGCTGGTGCTTACGTTGCTGGCTTTACAGGCCGCCATCCTGTTCGCGATGGGGCGGCTGCCGATCTGCGCCTGCGGCACGGTCAAGCTGTGGCATGGCGTGGTGCAGAGCTCAGAGAACTCCCAGCACCTCGCCGACTGGTACACGTTCTCGCACGTCATCCACGGCTTCCTGTTCTACGCGCTGACGGCGCTGCTCGTGCCGCGGCTGCCGTGGCAGGGCCGGCTGATCATTTCTATGCTGATCGAGGGCGCCTGGGAGCTGGTCGAGAACTCCAGTCTCATCATCGAGCGCTATCGTGCGGCGACGATCTCGCTGGATTATTTCGGCGACAGCATCGTGAACTCCGTCGGCGACACGCTGGCCATGATGACCGGCTTTTTGCTGGCGCGGGTGCTGCCGGTCTGGCTGACCGTGCTGATCGCGATCGTGTTCGAGATCGGCGTCGGGTTGCACATTCGCGACAACCTGACGCTCAACATCCTGATGCTGGTCTATCCGACCGAGGCGATCCGGCAATGGCAGGCCGGCCCGCCGCTGCTGTGAGGGCAGGGCGTCATGAACCTTGGCTTTCGTCCGATGACCGAAGGCGACCTGCCCGCCATCCGCGACTGGCTGCAGCAGCCGCATGTGCGGGAGTGGTGGGGCGATCCGGACGAGCAATACGCGCTGATCGACGGCGATCGCGACGAGCCGGCCATGGATCAATACATCATGCTGATGGATCACGAACCGGCCGGCTATCTGCAGTGCTATGCCCTCACCCAATGGAACGACGGCTTCTTGCCGCAGCCGGACGGCACCCGCGGCATCGATCTGTTCATCGCCGGCGCCGAGCGTGTTGGGCGGGGCCACGGTCCGCTCGCCCTCCGGACCTTTTGTGGCCTGATGTTTCAGCGCGGCGTCCCGCGCGTGGTGACCGACCCGTCGCCGACCCATGCGCGCGCCATTCGCGCCTATGAAAAGGCGGGATTCCGGCGCGAGCGTCTGGTCGACACGCCCGATGGTCCCGCGCTGCTGATGTCCTGCGATCCCGCCGACTTGCCTCGCCGCCCATCCGAGCCTAGCTAGAGCCCCATGACCGACTTTTCCCCTCGCGAAATCGTCTCCGAACTCGACCGCTTCATCGTCGGCCAGGCCGACGCCAAGCGCGCGGTCTCCATCGCCCTTCGCAACCGCTGGCGGCGGCTGCAGCTCGATACGGGCCTGCGCGAGGAGGTGCTGCCGAAGAACATCCTGATGATCGGCCCGACCGGCGTCGGCAAGACGGAGATCGCGCGGCGGCTGGCCAAGCTCGCGGGCGCGCCGTTCCTCAAGGTGGAAGCCACGAAATTCACCGAGGTCGGCTATGTCGGCCGCGACGTCGAGCAGATCATCCGCGATCTCGTCGAGGTCGCGATCCACCAGGTGCGCGAGCGCAAGCGCAAGGACGTCGCCGCCCGCGCACAGTTGGCCGCCGAGGAGCGCGTGCTCGATGCGCTCGTCGGCGCCAATTCGAGCGCTGCGACCCGCGACTCGTTCCGCCGCAAGCTGCGCGCCGGCGAGCTGAACGACAAGGAAATCGAGATCGAGACGCAGTCGTCCGGCGGCGGCATGCCGATGTTCGAAATCCCGGGCATGCCGGGCGCGCAGATGGGCGCGATCTCGATCGGCGACATTTTCGGCAAGCTCGGCGGCCGCACCAAGACGCGGCGCGTCACGGTCGAAGCCTCGCACGACCTCCTGATTGCAGAAGAGTCCGACAAGCTGCTCGACAGCGACCAGCTGGTGCAGGAGGCGATCAGTGTGGTCGAGAACAACGGCATCGTGTTCCTCGACGAGATCGACAAGATCTGCGTGCGCGAGAACCGCCACGGCGGCGACGTCTCCCGCGAAGGCGTGCAGCGCGACCTGCTGCCGCTGATCGAAGGCACCACCGTCTCGACCAAGCACGGCGCGGTCAAGACCGACCACATCCTGTTCATTGCATCCGGCGCGTTCCATATCGCCAAGCCGTCGGATCTCTTGCCGGAATTGCAGGGTCGCCTGCCGATCCGTGTCGAGCTGCAGGCGCTGACGCGCGACGACATGCGCCGCATCCTGACCGAGCCGGAGGCGTCGCTGATCAAGCAATATGTCGCGCTGATGAAGACCGAAGGCGTGACGCTCGACATCACCGACGATGCGATCGATGCGCTCGCCGACATCGCGGTGGCGGTGAACTCGACGGTCGAGAACATCGGTGCCCGCCGCCTGCAGACGGTGATGGAGCGCGTGCTCGACGATATCTCCTTCACGGCGTCCGACCGCACCGGCGAGACCATGCGCGTCGACGCCGCCTATGTGCAGCAGCATATCGGCGACCTCGCCAAGAATGCGGATCTGAGCCGGTTCATCTTGTAAGCGGTCGTCAGTGTTAGCCTCGAACTCGCCTCCGACTCCGCCGTCGTCCCGGCCTTGAGCCGGCACCCAGAAACACCGAAGCTGATAGTAGCTGAAGATGGCGGCTCCAGCCCTGCCTCACCACAGACAGCGGTGGCTATCGGTCCCGGCTCGAGGCCGGGACGACACTGGTGGGTGTGGCAGCAGCCGTGGCAACATCGTCATTCGATCGGCCGCGGCATGACCGGCGCATATGCGAGACACTGGCGGCTGATGCTCGCCGTCAACGCCGCGATCATGCTCGGCGTGCTCCTGCACAAGCTCACGCTGCCGCCCTACATCCCCTACATCCACCTGCTGGTCGACTATCACCACGGCTTCATCAAGCGCGCGCTGATCGGCGCCGTCGTCGGCCTGTTCACCGCGAAGGTGCCGGTCTGGCTGGTGTTCGCGCTGGCCGGCCTCGTCTGGTTGATCACGTTCGCTCTGTTCGTGCAGCTGTTCCGACGCACCTTCTGCCTCGACCACGCGCACCTGCCATTGTTCGTGTTCATCGCCGGCTCGCCGTTCGTGTTCAAGAATTTCCTGTTCGCGCTCGGTCATTTCGACATCTATGGCTGCCTTGGCGCGATCATCCTGCTGCTGGTGCCGGCGAGCTCACTGAGTTACGTTCTGCTTGCGGCAATCATCTCCGCGGTGCTGGTGCTGATCCACCACATCCATCTTTTGATGTATGTACCGACCATCGCCGCCATCGTCGTGTTGCGCTACTACTTGCCGCGGACCGTCACGCGGCTCGACCTCGCGGTCGGTACGGCCGCACTGATTGGTCTGGGCGTGTTGTTCCTGGCGGCGCAGTTCGCCGGTACCATGCCGATGGCCGAGGCCGACTTCGTACGCTACCTGCAGACGCGCATGGTCGATCCGTCACGCACCGAGCTGCTGCAGTTCGCTTATGTCTGGTACCAGCCGCTCGCCAAGGAGGTGCAGGACACCTGGGCCCGGATGCCGTCGAACCTGCTCGGCATGCCGGTCTATGCGCTGCTGCTCTGGCTGCATCTGCCGCTGTGGCGCACTTTCAGAGATCTCATCGCCGCGCTCGAAGAGCGGCACCATCGCCGGATCGTCGTCGCCGCGCTGATCGTCATCAGCCTCGCCTATCTCGTGATGTTCGCGATGGTGTTCGACTATTCGCGCTGGATCTCGAGCTGGGTGGTCTGCATGATCCTGATGCTGCATGCGGTGAAGACGCTGCCGGCCGCAAGACCGATTTCTCCTATCGACTCCGACGATCGTCGGACCACGATCCTCGGCTGGATCGTCACCGCTATCCCGCGCGTCGGCATCATCCGGCCGTTCTGAGCCTCAGCCGCGCGGACGACGGATGCGGACATAGAGCGCGCCGGCGCCGCCGTGGCCGACATGGGCTTCCTCGAAACCAACGATCAGCGTGCGGAATTCGGGCAGGCTGAGCCAATGCGGCACCTGGCGCCGGAGCACGCCACGCTCGGGATCGGCGCCGATGGTGCCCTTGCCGGTGATGACGAGCACGAAGGTGAGACCGTCATGCTGGGCACGATGCAGGAAGTGATGCAGCGCCTGGTGCGCTCGGCTTTGGGTCATGCCGTGCAGGTCGAGCCGCGCATCGATCTCGCTGCGCCCGCGCGACAGTTTCGAGCGCTCCTTCCGCCCGAGCGACACCAGCGGCGGGATCGCCGGCCTGACCGGCTTGGGGATGACAACGGGCGCGACCGGTCGCGGCGTCGTCATCGCTTTGTCGGCCTGCGGCTCGGCCGTTGCCATTGGCGGGTGGAGCCGCAGCGGACGCGGCGTCTTGCGCAGCGGCTTGACCTGGCGGGCGACCGTCTCCCACAGCGCCCGCTCGTCCTCGGAGAGGCCGCGCTTGCGACGGCCGCGCGGCGGCTCGGGATCATGTGACATGGCAACGGCGGTTCATCGATGGTTGCGGTGGCGCCTGCCATAGCGCAATCGGCGGATATTGCGATCACTTTCCAGTCGCGGCCGGGCCTCAGGCAGTGGCACGGGCTGCGGGGCCGCCACGTTCTGCGCGACGGTGGTCGCCGCGCTTGCGTTGGCGGCCGGGGCAGGGGCCTTGGCATCCTTGGAAGGAGAGGCGGTCACGCTGGCCTGGTCCCGACCCTTCGCTTGATCCTGCCCCGTATCCTTGGCCGTATCTTTGGCCGGCTCCTTCGGCAGCACCTGCGGAAACAGTTTTGCGATCTTCTCCGACGGCCGCGCATCCGGCAGCGGCATCTTGCGGCCGCGCGCGACCGGATCGAGGCTGCGCGGCACCAGCATCACGAACTGCATGTTGTGCTTGAGCCGGCCCGAGACCTTGCCGGCCTCCTGTCCGGCGCCGAAATAGAGATCGGCGCGGGCAGGGCCTATGATCGCCGATCCCGTATCCTGCGCGATCATCAGCCGATGAAAGGCGGTCTTGGATTTCTCGGACTCGATCGGCAGTTCGCCGGTGATGAAGAACGGCGTGCCATAGACGTGCAGCGACTTGTCGACCGCGATCGAGCGGCCCGGCGTCAGCGGAATGCCCTGCGCGCCGACGGCCTCATCCTTGTCCGACAGCTGCACCTCGCGGAAGAAGATGTAGGAGCGGTTGGTCCGGCGCAGCTCGTTGGCGCCTTCCGGATTCTGCTCCATCCAGTCGCGGATGCGCTGCATCGACATCTGCTCGCGCGGGATGATGCCGCGCTCGATCAGGACGCGTCCGACCGGCGTGTAGGGATGGCCATTATAGGCGTCGTAGTTGATGCGCACGGTCGAGCCGTCGTCGAGGCTGATGCGCGCGGATCCCTGGATCTGTGCAAACAACAAGTCCGTCTGGTTCCTGAGCCATGCGATCTCCAGGCCGCGGCCCTCGATGGCGCCGTCCTCGATCTCCGCCCGGTCATAATAGGGGACCAGCTTGCGCCGCCCGATCTTGCGATACACCGGACCCTTGTTGGGCAGGCTCGTCGCATCCTGCTTGAAGCCGCGGACGAACAGGTTCGACGGACGCCGATAGACCGGAACGTTGTAGACCTCGTTCTGTGTCCGCGAGCCCTCGATGACCGGCTCGTAGTAGCCGGTGACGAACCCGTCGGCGTCGCCGAGCTTGGAGATCTTCAGCGGCTCGAAGTGGCGTTCGAAGAAGGCTTTCGCCGCGGCGTTGTCGGCGAGGTCGGACGAACGCGCCTCACGACAGGGATCACGCAGGGAATCGCCGAGTGCCTTGTCTTCCGTCGCTGCGCCGTTGGGCCTCGCCGCAATCGGCTTGCAGCTGGCGCGGAAGGTCCGGTAGGCCGCGAGCTGATCGTCATCGTTCCAGCCGGGGACCTCGCTCCATCCCAGCGGCAGATACTGGCTGTTGGTAATCTCGAGCGGCCAGTCGAGCGTGGGGTAGGGCAGGTGGCGAACTGGCGCAACAGGCGCGGCCGACCGGTGGCGGGCGCGCACGGCCTCGGCCGCATAAGGCGCAAGCGCCACAGCGGCGACGCTCAAGGCGAGCGCCGGCGTCCAATATCTGAGGCTACGGGCGGAAAAGCCCCGCTTCCAAATTTCGCGAACCATGCTTGCACCGTCAAAGTACCACTCAACGCGAAATTCTGAAAAAACGGGATCAAGAAATCAGCGCCGCCCGTCGTCTTGCTCCATTCGCGGCCGTGGCCGGTGTCGACTGCAGGTGCGAACTTTCCGAAACCGGACCGCACAAGGTCCGGGCCACACGGTCCTCGTCAATGACTGCCGGTGCCGACCAGCTTCCAGTTCGGATCACGCGAACCGGTGTCGCGGGCGAAGGTCCAGATGTCGGTGATGTCGGCGACCTTCTCCGGATTGCCGTCGACGATGTTGCCCATCTTGTCGCGGGTCACGGAGATCATCTGCGACACGAACCGCACCGTCAGCTGAGCGGTGCGGTCGCGCGCCTCGGCGCCGACGAGCTCGGCGGTGTCGATCGAGACGAAGCGGGTCTCGGTCTTCTGCTCCTGCCTCTCGCGCTCCTTGATGACGGAGTCGAAGCTGTCATAGACCTCGGACGACAGCAGGTCGCGCAACGCGCGGCGGTCGCCATTGGCGAAGGCCAGCACGATCATCTCATAGGCGCTGCGCGCACCGGTGAGGAAATGGCGGGGATCGAACGAGGAGTCGCTGGCGACGATCGCGTCGAGGCCGCGCGCGAGCGGCGTGCCCGGCTCGGCCACCCCGCGCCAGCGATCGCTCGGCGCACCGAAATCAGCGCCCGTGGCGGGGCCTGCCGGATCGATCGGCGCGCCGGGAACCGGCATCACATGATTATCGGGCGCGCCCTGCACGGCGTTCCGGGCTGCGCGATCGAATGGGGTTCGCTCGTTGCCGGTGCGCTGGCCGAGCACGGCGCGCAGGCGCACGAAGATGAAGACCGCCAACGCCAGGAAGATGATGGTATAAATGTCCACGTCGTGTTCGCTTTCTGACTGACTTGTCGGGCCGGACGCGGGGTCTGGCCACTGGAGCCCGTTTACCAAGAACCGGGTAAAGACCCATGAAACGGTCCGTCTCCGGAGGATGTAGTCATCGAATTGGGCCGGGCCAATGGCACATTGTGGCACTACGATCCTAACCCGTTTCACGGCCAAGGGGAAATCGGATCACCGCGTCCCAGGCCCGGGTGAACGCTGGCGACGCGGCTGCAGCCGTAACGTGCGACAAATGGTGGCAGACCGTTCCGGAACAACCATAATTGACCGTTGCGGAAGCTTCGGAAGGCTCGTCCTTGTGGAACAAGCCGGCCCTATGGTAGCCACGCGCCGCAACGAACCGCCTTTTTGTGCCAGGAGAACACTTCGATGACCAACGGTAACGGCGCCACGTCCGAGGCGGCCCCTCCTCCTCAACTCAACGTGCTGGCGCAATACATCAAGGACCTCTCGTTCGAGAACCCCAACGCGCCGCAATCGCTGGCGCCGCAGGGCCAGGCGCCGCAGATCAACATCCAGATCAATGTCGGCGCCAACGCCCTGAATGAGACCGAATACGAGGTGACGCTGACGATCGAGGGCAAGGCCGAGAGCGGCAGCCAGGTCATGTTCAGCTTCGAGCTGGTCTATGGCGGCGTGTTCCGGCTGGTGAACATTCCCCGCGAGAACCTGTCGCCGATGCTGCTGATCGAATGCCCGCGGCTGCTGTTCCCGTTCGCCCGCGAGATCGTCGCCAACTCGGTGCGCGACGGCGGCTTCCCGCCCTTGATGCTCGACCCGGTCGATTTCGTCGGCCTGTACCGCCAGAACATGGAGCGCCAGGCCGCGGCCGAGGCCGCGCAGGGCCGGCCCAGCTGATCCGTCGAAACTTGATTGAAAGATGATTGACGGGCGTGATCCGCGGCAGATGGCCGGGGATCACGACACCGGCCAAAATTCCATCCAGATCGGCTTGTCGCCGAGGGTTGCGATGAAGGCGCGATGCGCCTCCCGCTCGGCGTCCGTGACGCGGGGAGCCAGCGGGACGTCACGCTGACGACGCGGCGTATCGCCGGCCGTGCCCACGCGGATCTCCTGCGTATCCTGGGTCAGGATCAGCTGCGACTGCCGCGCTCCGACCAGATCGACATAGACCTCGGCCAGTAACTCCGCATCGAGCAACGCGCCGTGCTTGGTGCGCCGTGAATTGTCGATCGCATAGCGCGAGCAGAGATCGTCGAGCCGGTTCGACACGCCCGGATGCTTGCGCCGGGCCAGCAGCAGCGTATCGACCAATCGGTCACGCGGGATGGCCGCCCGCTTCACCCGGTCGAGCTCGGCATTGATGAAGCCGATGTCGAAGGACGCGTTGTGGATCACCAGCGGCGCATCGCCGATGAACGCCAGGAAGTCCTCGACCACCTCGTGGAACAGCGGCTTGTCGGCCAGGAACTCGCTCGACAGACCATGGACCGCGAAGGCCTCCGCCGGCATGTCGCGCTCGGGATTGATGTAGCGGTGAAAGACCTGGCCGGTCGGCATCCGGTTGATGATCTCGACGCAACCGATCTCGACCAGGCGGTCGCCGCGCAGGGCGTCGAGGCCGGTGGTTTCGGTGTCGAGCACGATCTCACGCATCGGTCAGTCCATAGATCCAGCAGCACTGGCGAATCAGGCGCGCCGCTGCGGCATCTTAACGACCTCGGCCAGGATGTCGCGGATCCGCGCCCGCACCGGCTCTATCCCATTGGACGTATCCACGACGAAATCGGCGCGCGCGCGCTTCTCGGCATCCGGCATCTGCCGCGCCAGCAGCGCATCGAGCGCGTCCTCGGTCATTGTGCCGCGCGCCAGGATACGCTGGCGCTGGATCTCCGGCGACGTCGAGACCACGACCACGGCATCGACACGCTTGTCGCCGCCGGTCTCGAACAGCAGCGGCACATCGACGACCGCGACCGGTACACCGGATCGCTCGGCGTCATCCAAGAACCGCTGGTGATAGGACCGCAGCATCGGGTGAACGATGGCTTCGAGACGGCGGATGGCTTCGGGGTCGCCGACCACCTTCGCCGACAATTTCGGCCGGTCGACCTTGCCGTCGACGGTCGTCCCGGGAAACGCGGCTTCGACCGCGGGAGCCGCCTCGCTCTCGTAGACCCTATGGACGGTGGCGTCGGCGTCGTAGACGGGAACACCGGCTTCCGCGAACAGCTTCGCCGTCGTCGACTTGCCCATCCCCATCGAGCCGGTCAGCCCGAGCACTCTCATCCCCATTCGCTCCCGTGGCCGTGTCGGCGCCGTCGTCAGAACCTGAGCAGCCTAGCGTCGCGGAAATACGCCAACAACGGCAGTAGCGGCAGGCCAAGAATGGTGAAGTGATCACCGTCGATGCGATCGAACAGATGCACGCCGAGACCTTCGAGCTGATAGGCGCCGACGCTCGACATCACCGCCTGGCCGGCCGTGTCCAGATAGGCGGCGACGTCGCTCTCGCTCAGGGTCCGCATCGTCATCCAGGCGACGGCGACATGGGAGAACAGCACCTCGCCATTGCGCACGACCGCGATCGCCGAATGCAGCGCATGGGTGCGTCCGGCCAGCGCCAGCAGCTGGTGCATCGCCTGCTGCCGGCCGGCGGGCTTGTTGAACATGCGCTCGCCGAGAGCCAGGGTCTGATCAGCGCCGAGGACATAGGAGCCAGGCCTGGTCGCCGCGACGGCGCGAGCCTTGGCGGTCGCCAGGTGGAGCGCAACCTCATAGGGCGCGACCAGCCCGGCCTCGGTTTGAATGGCCCGCTCGTCCACATCCGCCGGCACGGCCTCGCAGGCGAGGCCGGCATTCTCGAGCAACAGGCGCCGCGCGCGACTCTGCGAGGCCAGAACGAGCGGCTCGTCACCACACCATAGGGTCATCGTCGTCAACTCATTCCGGCAGGCGCTGCCGCTGCCGGTCGGTATAGAGTTTCAGGATCGCGGCCGCCGTCTCTTCGATCGAGCGGCGCGTCACGTCGAGCATCACCCAGTTGAACTTTGCGCTGAGCTTGCGCGCGTAGGCGACCTCATCGGTCACCGACTGCTTGTCGACATAGTTCTCATTGCCGGTCTCGGCACCCATGCTGAGCAGCCGATTTTGTCGCACCTGGATGAGACGCTCGGGCGTTGCGTGCAGGCTGACCACCAGCGGCTTCTTCAGCGTCTCCAGCTGATGCGGAATCGGAATACCCGGCACCAGCGGCACGTTGGCGGTGCGGACGCCACGGTTGGCGAGATAGATCGAGGTCGGGGTCTTGGAGGTGCGACTCACGCCCACCAGAACCACGTCGGCTTCCTCGAGACCGTCGACCATCTGGCCGTCGTCGTGGAGCATCGTGTAGTTCAGGGCATCGATCCGCGCGAAATATTCGGCGTTGAGCACGTGCTGCGCGCCGACCCGCCCGGCGGTGGATGCGCCGAGATAGGCCTCGAACAGCTGCATCACCGGACCGATGATCGAGAGACTCGGAATGTTGATCTGCTGGCACTTGGCTTCGAGCCGGCTGACCAAATCTTTCTCCAGCAGCGTGAACAGCACGATGCCCGGCGCTTCCTCGATCTCGTCGAGCACGCGGTCGAGCTGCTTCTGGCTGCGCACCAGCGGATAGACATGCTCCACCGGCGTCACATTGGCGTATTGCGCGGCCACCGCTCGCGCGACCGTGATCAGGGTTTCGCCCGTCGAGTCGGAAACCAAATGCAGGTGAAAGTAATTTCCGGTGGTGGGCATCAAATCCTTAACGATCTGTGAATCCCTGTGAAGGATGGGGCCAAAAAGCAGCCGGCGGCCGGCCCCTCTGTATAACCCCGAATCTTCTGCACATGGACGCCGTCCGGGAAAACGCGAGGCGACGAGCCGATGATATCGGGACAGGCTGTATTTGTCTTGGGATAAGCTGTCGAACGTTTTCGGCAAGCATTTGAATCACATTGGACTCACCAAGGAGTCGGGGCTCGAGTCCGGCCTGTTGAAGGATGTGAACAAGCTGCGGGCAGCTCGCGGATGACATTGCATGAGTCCAATCCACCGCTACCTAGACTCAAACCTTAAGATTCTAAAATTATTTGGTTTGGAGGGGACTGAGCGAGCGGATATGTCTCGGCACGCAAGCTGATCACGAGCCGAGAGGGTCACCCGTTTCCGATGTATGAGTGGATCAAGGCCCTGCACGTCATTGCCGTCATCGCCTGGATGGCCGGCATGCTCTATCTGCCTCGGCTGTTCGTCTATCATTGCGACGCCGAGATCGGCTCGAAGCAGTCCGAGACGTTCAAGGTCATGGAGCGGCGGCTGCTCAAGGCCATCATCAATCCGGCGATCACCGTGACATGGTTGGCCGGACTGTATCTCGCCTGGGCGGGTCACTTGTATACCAGCGGTTGGTTCCACGCGAAATTCCTGCTGGTCCTGATCATGTCCGGCGTGCATGGATTGTTCACCCGCTGGGTGCGGGAATTCGGCGCCGACAAGAATACCCGCAGCCAGAAATTCTATCGCTATGTCAATGAGGTACCGACAGTCCTGATGATCGGAATCGTGATTCTCGTGATCGTCAAGCCATTCTGATCGGATCTCTTGGAATACCGCTGCGCCCGAGATGCCTTGCGGACAGCGGCGCAATTTTCTATATTAAGACTATCCCACCCCACGCAGGCGGATGTGGTTGCGTTCCGGCTTGACCGGCCGCCGCATCAGGTCTGGTGCCTCATCGGCGCCAACCTTGCTCAGACCTGCGGACCTCATTTCGTCCGCCTTCCCACAGCCACCTCGCATCCCTCCCAAGTCGCTTCCACAGGACCACCCCAATGCGGGAAATCAAACTACAGGACCTCAAGTCAAAGACGCCGGCCGAGCTCGTCTCCTTTGCGGAGGAAAACGGGGTCGAGAACGCCAGCACGATGCGCAAGCAGGAGCTGATGTTCGCCATCCTCAAACAGCTCGCGATCCAGGAAACCGACATCATCGGTGAGGGCGTCGTCGAGGTTCTCTCCGACGGCTTCGGCTTCCTGCGTTCGCCGGATGCCAACTACCTGCCCGGCCCCGACGACATCTATGTCTCGCCCTCGCAAATCCGCCGCTTCGGCCTGCGCACCGGCGACACCATCGAGGGTCACATCCGCAGCCCGAAAGAGGGCGAACGCTATTTCGCGCTGCTCAAGGTCAACACGCTGAACTTCGAGGATCCCGAGAAGTCCAAGCACAAGGTCAATTTCGACAACCTCACGCCGCTGTTTCCGGACGAGCGTTTCCGCCTCGAGCTGGAAGATCCGACCCGCAAGGATCTGTCGCCGCGCGTCATCGACATCGTCGCTCCGATCGGCAAGGGCCAGCGCGCGCTGATCGTGGCGCCGCCGCGCACCGGCAAGACCGTGCTGATGCAGAACATCGCGCACTCGATCACGGCCAATCATCCGGAGTGCTATCTGATCGTGCTGCTGATCGACGAGCGCCCCGAGGAAGTCACCGACATGCAGCGCTCGGTGAAGGGCGAGGTCGTGTCGTCGACCTTCGACGAGCCGGCCGCCCGTCACGTCCAGGTTGCGGAGATGGTGATCGAGAAGGCCAAGCGCCTGGTCGAGCACGGCCGCGACGTCGTCATTCTCCTGGACTCGATCACCCGTCTCGGCCGCGCCTACAACACCGTCGTGCCGTCCTCCGGCAAGGTGCTGACCGGCGGTGTCGACGCCAACGCGCTGCAGCGCCCGAAGCGCTTCTTCGGTGCCGCCCGCAACATCGAGGAAGGCGGCTCGCTGACGATCATCGCGACCGCGCTGGTCGATACCGGCAGCCGTATGGACGAGGTCATCTTCGAAGAGTTCAAGGGCACCGGCAACTCCGAGCTCATCCTCGACCGCAAGGTCGCGGACAAGCGGACCTTCCCGGCGATCGACATCGCCCGCTCCGGCACCCGCAAGGAAGAGCTCATCACCGAGCCGCAGAACCTCAAGAAGATGTATGTCCTCCGCCGCATCCTCAATCCGATGGGCACCATGGACGCGATCGACTTCCTGCTCGACAAGCTCCGCAGCACCAAGAGCAATGCCGAGTTCTTCGAGTCGATGAACACCTGATCGGGACCGGACCTCGAGACTTTGGAAAGGGCGCTCCTCGGGGCGCCCTTTCTGTTTCTGGACTCATCTGTTTGTAGACCAAGCGGCCGCCGGCACTGCTCGTCCTGCCCCGGTACCCCCGCTGGCGCTCGGCGGAATGAGAGAGCGAGAATGTCACCAGCGGTGACGGTCGATCAGCAAAGACATCTACGTCTATGCCGGCGTCCGAAATCATCGCTCTCCGCTTATGCTGCTGAGATCAGTCGCGACGCTGAGGCCGGCGTGCTGGTCCTATCCTTCCGGACGCTGCTGCAGAAGTCGCCAGAGATGAGCGGATTGAGGATCGCCCCCGCATCGGCAGTCGGCGTAAAGCATGCCGCGGTAAACCGATTGTCTTTCTGCGCAGCTGAGCCCAACTGAGGATCATGCATCCTCGCGACCAGACCATCTTCGCGCTGTCCTCCGGACGCCTGCCTAGCGCGATTGCGATTGTCAGACTGTCCGGCCCGTATGCCGGCGCAGCTCTTCAGACGCTCGCCGGAAGGATCCCGATGGCGCGGATGGCGACGCGAGTCATGCTTCGGGAGGGCCAGGGCGAGCCGATCGATGATGCCGTCGTGCTGTGGTTTCCAGGCCCGGCGAGTGCGACCGGCGAAGATGTCGCCGAGCTGCATGTCCATGGCAGTCGCGCGGTCATCGCGACACTGTTCTCGGTGTTTGCTGTGATGCCGCAGCTGCGCGCTGCAGAACCTGGCGAGTTTACGCGGCGCGCATTCGAGAACGGCAAGATCGACCTGACCGAGGCGGAAGGTCTCGACGACCTCATACATGCCGATACTGATCGCCAGCGCCGCCAGGCACTGCGGCAGCTGAAGGGTCTGCTCGGTGACAGAGCGCGGAGCTGGCGCGAGCAGATCGTCGAGGCCGCGGCGCTGATCGAGGCGGGAATCGACTTCGCCGACGAAGGTGACGTGCCGACCGAGCTGATGGCGCCGGCGCTGTCGCGGATCGAGCAGCTGCTGACGGAGATCGAATCCGTTTTGTCGGCGCAGGGCCGGGCCGAGCGGCTGCGCGACGGTCTGACCGTGGTGATCGCGGGACCACCGAATGCCGGCAAGTCGACTCTGATGAATCAGCTCGCTCAGCGCGAGGTGGCGATCGTCTCGCCGCATGCCGGCACGACGCGGGATCTCATCGAGGTGCAACTCGACCTCGAGGGATATCCGGTGACGATGATCGACACGGCTGGAATCCGGGACACGGACGATCCGGTCGAGCGGGAGGGTGTCAGGCGCGCCCGGGATCGTGCCGCCCAGGCCGATCTGGTGCTTTGGCTGGCTGAAGATGATCAGGTGGCCGAGCCCCAGGAGGACGTTCCGGTCTGGCTTGTCCGGAATAAGATCGATCTGCCGACGTTTGAAAGCGTCGGCACGGTCTCGGCTCGGAGTGGAAGTCCGTTGTTTGCGATCTCAGCGCGAAGCGGAGAGGGACTGCCGGCATTGCTCAAGGCGTTGGTCGGCTTTGCTCGCGACTATTTTGGATCGACCGAGAGTGGGCTGATCACGCGAGAGCGGCAGCGTACGCTGCTCAGCGAGACAGCCGCAGCTCTTCGCCGCAGCATCGCCGCCGTCAACCTCGGCGAGGAGCTTGTTGCGGAGGAATTGAGGATCGCGGCGCTCGCGCTCGGACGCCTTTTGGGCCGGGTCGATGTCGAGGATCTGCTCGACGTCATCTTCCGCGAGTTCTGCGTCGGGAAGTAGGCAGTCCATACCTGGTCGGGAGAGATATACTTAACAAAGCGTTGTTTGGTTAACCGACCGTCAATTGTTTCACGTGAAACAGGGCCATTGGAACCTCAGCTGTTGTTTCACGTGAAACAAAGCAGGTTGCCGGGGCACGAGGTTGTTTCACGTGAAACACCACGCGGCCCTCGCTCTCCAGTGTTTCACGTGAAACGTCTTCCGGGCGTTGCCGGCAAGCGCTAGATATCCGGTCATGAGCGAGCATCAAACATCCTACGACGTCGTCGTCATCGGCGGCGGCCACGCCGGCTCTGAGGCCGCCGCGGCTTCCGCACGCATGGGCGCCCGCACCGCGCTGGTCACCCACCAGTTTGCGACCATCGGCGCCATGTCCTGCAATCCCGCCATCGGTGGATTGGGCAAGGGCCATCTGGTTCGGGAAGTCGATGCGCTGGATGGTCTGATGGGGCGGGTCGCCGATGCCGGAGGCATCCAGTTTCGCGTTCTCAATCGCCGGAAGGGCCCCGCGGTCCGTGGTCCGCGGGCTCAGGCCGACCGGAAGCTCTACGCCATGGCGATGCAGGAGGCGATCCGGGCGACGGCGAACCTCGTCGTGATCGAAGGCGAAGCGGACGAACTGGTCGTCACCGACGGACGTGTTGTCGGACTTCGTCTGGCGAATGGCCGTGCCTTTTCTTGCGGTGCCGTGGTGATCACCACGGGCACCTTCCTCCGCGGTCTCATCCATCTCGGTGACAAGACCTGGCCGGCCGGTCGTGTCGGCGAGGCGCCGGCGCTGGGTTTGTCGCGGTCGCTCGAGGCGTTTGGATTTCGTCTCGGCCGTCTGAAAACAGGGACGCCACCGCGGCTGGATGGGACCACGATCGATTGGTCTGCGGTGGAGATGCAGGCGGGCGACGATCCGCCGGAGCCGTTCTCCGTGCTGACCGCCAAGATCACGACTCCTCAGATCCAATGCGGCATCACCCGGACCACACCATCGACCCACGATGTCATCCGGGCCAATGTCCATCGCTCGCCGATGTACTCGGGACAGATCAAGTCGACGGGACCACGCTATTGCCCGTCGGTCGAAGACAAGATCGTCCGCTTTGGAGACCGCGACGGCCACCAGATCTTCCTGGAGCCAGAGGGACTCGACGATACGACGGTCTATCCCAACGGCATTTCGACGTCGCTCCCCGAGGAGGTGCAGCTGGCGCTGCTGCCGACCATTCCAGGACTGGAGCGTGTTCGGATGATCCGGCCAGGCTACGCGATCGAATACGACCACGTCGATCCGCGTGAGCTGGAGCCGACGTTGCAGACCAAGCGGATGAAGGGATTGTTCCTCGCCGGTCAGATCAATGGCACGACAGGCTATGAAGAGGCGGCAGCCCAGGGCTTGGTCGCCGGTCTAAACGCCGCGCTCACCGCGGGAGCGGGGGAGCCGGTGATGTTCGATCGCGCCGACGGCTATCTTGGCGTCATGATCGATGATCTCGTGACGCGGGGGATCACCGAGCCCTATCGGATGTTCACCTCACGCGCCGAGTATCGTCTGACCCTGCGTGCGGACAATGCCGATCAGCGCCTCACCGACAAGGGCATTGCGCTCGGCTGCGTCGGCAGCGATCGGGCGCGCTTCCATCGCGCCAAGATGGATGCGCTCGAAGCGGCCCGCGCGCATGCGAGGTCGCTGACGATCACGCCGAACGAAGCGGCCAAGCATGGCCTGACTTTGAATCGCGATGGACAGCGACGATCGGCCTTCGAGCTGATGGCCTATCCCGAGGTCGGCTTCGCCCAGGTTCAAGCCGTCTGGCCAGAGCTCGGAACGATCGACCCGGTTATCGCGACCCATCTCGAGATCGACGCCAAATATGATGTCTATGTCCGCCGGCAGAGCGAGGATGTGGACGCCTTTCGCCGCGACGAAGGCCTGGTGCTTGGCGACATCGACTACGCCCTCGTGCCCGGGCTTTCGAACGAGGCGAGGGCGAAGCTGACAGCGGCCAAACCCTGGACGATCGGGCAGGCGGGCCGGATCGACGGTATGACGCCGGCGGCACTGGGAATCCTCGCGGCGTATCTGCGGCGCGAAGCGCGCGGCAAATCCGCGGCTGAGGCACGTTTCACGTGAAACACTCCGGCTCAGCGATGGTCAACAAGGTGCACGAGGCGGACAAGGCCGCGGCGCTCGCGCTGACTCCTGTTTCACGTGAAACGGAGCAGCGCTTGGACCGCTATGTCACGCTGCTGCTCGAGTGGCAGGCCAAGACCAACCTTGTCGCACCCTCAACCTTGGCGCACCTCTGGACGCGGCACATTTCGGATTCGCTGCAACTGCTCGATCTCGCGCCCGACGCGAAGATCTGGGTCGATCTCGGCAGCGGCGGTGGCTTTCCCGGCGTCGTCCTGGCGTGCGCCCTGGCCGAGCGGCCCGGCGCACAGGTCCATCTCGTCGAGCGCATCGCCAAGAAAGCGGCCTTCCTGCGCGAAGCAATTCGCGTCACAGGCGCACCTGGGATCGTGCATTTGTCTGAGATCGGGGATATCGTGGAGAAGTGGAGCGGGCGAGTCGATTGCGTGACCGCACGCGCGCTGGCTCCGCTACATCAACTCATCGGCTTTGCGGAGCCCTTGGTGAAAAAAGGCGCCAAAGCGCTGTTTCTCAAGGGTCAAGATGTAGAAGCGGAATTGACCGAATCTACTAAGTATTGGAAAATTGAGCCGAAACTTCATTCCAGCCGGACGGGCGGGCAGGGCTGGATCGTCGCAATCGATTGCATCGAGCGACAGAGCTGAATTCCGCGAAGACAACCAATGGCGATCGCGCATGGCCGTAATTGATCAGATTTATCAAGAAGATAGAGCCCCTCATCCGGACGGGCATCCGCGCATCCTGGCGCTCGCCAATCAGAAGGGCGGGGTCGGCAAGACCACGACTGCGATCAACCTCGGCACGGCGCTGGCTGCCATCGGCGAGCGTGTGCTGATCGTCGACCTGGATCCTCAGGGCAACGCCTCGACCGGGCTCGGCATCGACCGCGGCAGCCGCAACTGCTCGACCTATGACGTCCTGATCGGCGAGGCCTCGCTGCGCGACGCCGTCGTCGCGACCGCGGTGCCGCGGCTGCACATCGCGTCGTCGACCATGGATCTGTCGGGTCTCGAGCTCGAGCTCGGCACCAGCGCCAACCGCGCCTTCCGTCTGCGCGATGCGATCGCCGGACTCAACAACAACGTCTCGCCGGAGAACGACTACACCTACGTGCTGGTCGATTGCCCGCCGTCGCTGAACCTGCTGACCGTCAACGCCATGGCCGCATCGGATGCGATCCTGGTGCCGCTGCAGTGTGAGTTCTTCGCGCTCGAAGGTCTGTCGCAGCTGCTGCAGACCGTGGAGCAGGTGCGCTCGACCTTGAACCCGAACCTGTCGATCCACGGCATCGTGCTGACGATGTTCGACTCGCGCAACAACCTGTCCAACCAGGTGGTCGCCGACGTGCGCCAGTTCATGGGGTCGAAGGTCTACAACACGATGATCCCGCGCAACGTGCGCATCTCGGAGGCGCCGTCCTACGGCAAGCCGGTGCTGGTCTATGACCTGAAGTGCGTCGGCAGCGAGGCCTATCTCAAGCTCGCGACCGAGGTGATCCAGCGCGAGCGCGACCTGCGCACCAACTGATCAATACCTTTGCTCCGGGTGGCTCCGCGTCACCCGGGTCTCATCGCAGGATGACGCGGATCGCGGCTGCGGGATTCGCGATCTCTTTTCATTGCGCCGACGCTGCGGTTCGGCAGCAGACGCAAGCGGAGCGTGACGTGAATCCAAAGGAGAAGGCGATGGCGGACGAGTCGCGATCGCGATTGGGCCGGGGGCTTGCAAGTCTGATTGGTGACGTGAACCGCGAAGCCGGCGCGCCGCCGGAGCGGCCGCGCAATCAGCGCAAGGTGCCGATCGAGTTTCTCAAGCCGAATCCGCGCAATCCGCGCAAGACGTTTTCCGACGGCGAGCTTGCGGAGCTCTCCGCCTCGATCAAGCAGCACGGCGTGATCCAGCCGATCGTGGTGCGTCCGATCAAGGGCCAGCAGGATCGCTTCGAGATCATCGCCGGCGAGCGGCGCTGGCGGGCGTCGCAGGCGGCGGGCCTGCACGAGGTGCCGATCGTTCCGGTCGATGTCAGCGACAGCGACGCGCTCGAGCTCGCGATCATCGAGAACGTGCAGCGCGAGGATCTCAATCCGATGGAGGAGGCGCAGGGCTATCACGCCCTCGCCAACGAGTTCAAACGCAACCAGGAAGACATCGCCAAGATCGTCGGCAAGAGCCGCAGCCACGTCGCCAATATGATGCGGCTGACCAAGCTGCCGGCCGAGGTGCAGGGCTTCATCGCGACAGGGCAGATTTCGGCCGGTCATGCCCGCGCGCTCATCAACCTGCCGGATCCGATGTCGGCGGCGAAGAAGATCATCGCCGAAGGGCTGAACGTGCGGCAGACCGAGGCGCTCGCCCATGAGGAGGGCGTCCCCGAGCGCAAGCCGCAAAAGCCGCGCAGCACTGGCAGCGCTACGCCAGAAAAGAAGGATGCCGACACCCTCGCGCTGGAGAAGCGGGTCGGCGACGCGCTCGGCCTCACCCTCTCGATCAGCCACCGCGATCCTGGCGGCACCGTGCAGATCACCTACCGCAGCCTGGAGCAGCTCGACGAGGTGATGCGCCGGCTGGAGCAGGGTTAGGTGTGAGCTCTTTGACGTCGCTCGCGTCGTCGCGACGGCGTCCCAGGACTGCGCCGCTTCCTGTTAGTTCGTTGCTCAGCCCTCACCTTCGTCATGGCCGGGTCAAGCCCGGGCATGATGAGCTACTGACTGGGAAGAGCTGTTCGGCCGACGCCATCGCATACGACCTTCTGTCCTGATCGCGATTGCCCAACGCGGCTCCCGCTCTCCCCGCCGTCGTTCCGGGCGCGCGCAGCGCGAGCCCGGAATCCATCTCTCGGCGGATGCAGTGGCCCGATGGATTCCGGGCTCGCCCTTCGGGCGCCCCGGAATGACGGCGGAGATTGTAGGGCGATCTCTGGTGTCCACTGGGACTGCCATTGTCGGCGCCGCTTCAGTGAGTCAGCGTCCCGAACCCCGTCATCCCTTGCGCCGCGCGTTCACGGCGATCGACAGCAGCGTCCGCTGCGCGATCGCCGCCGCGAGCCCGGGCTGCTTGCGCATGTCGAGCGCAGCGGTCGCGAGCTGGTCGATGATCGGCAGCAGCCGGGCAGGGGAGAGGTTGCGCAGCGCCGTCTCGGCACTCGGCTTGCGCGAGAAGTGCAGCCGCGGGAAACCGCCTTCGAGGATGGATGAGACCGGCGTCCCCGAAGCGACGGCGAGCGCCGATTTGTGCAGCCATGCTGCATGTCGCTGCGCAGCAGAAATGATCACGCCAGGATAGGTCCCGGCGATCATCGCCTTGCCGAACTCGGTCTCGACCACGTCAGGCTTGCCGCCGAAGGCGCCGTCGACGATCGGGTCGAGCTTCATCTCCGAGGCGTCCGCGACCACGGCCATCACATGGTCGAGCGTCACCTCGCCCTCGCCATGCGCGAACAGCGTCAGCTTGCGCACTTCGTTGCGTGACGCCTGCCGGTCGCCGCCGAGCAGCGCCATCAGATAGGCGCGCGCATCTTGCGAGATGCGCAGGCTGGCGATGCGCAATTCGTCGTCGATCAGCTTGGCGAGATCGCGCTCGGTGTCCGGGTAGCAGGCGATCGCGACCGCGGACGCTGCCTTCTCGCAGATCTTGCGCAGCGGCGAATCGGGCCTGACGTCGCCGGCCTCGATCACGATGCGACAGTCGCGCACATTCATCTGGCTGAGCGTCTCGACGCCGCTGGCAAAATTGCGCGATCCGGCACGGACGCGAATGGCGCGGCGGCCGCCGAACAGTGGGACCGTCATGGCTTCGTCGACGAGCCGCGACGGCTCGGCGGCAAGCTCGTCCCCATCGAGCCTGACCACGGAAAACGGATCGTCGGGATGATCGACCGCGGAGGCGATCAGCGCCTCGGCCCGTTCACGGACCAGACCGGCATCCGGGCCATACAGCAGGATCAGCGGACGCGCAGCGTCCGGTCTGGCCAGGAAGGCATCGATGTCTCGTCCGCGCAGCGCGACCACGGCGTTGTCAGCCGTGGATCAGGTGCCCGCGGTGAAATAGGCCGCGAGCCGCGTCTTGATCTTCTCGGCCACCTCCTCGGAGGCGCGATCCTCGGCATCGCGGAACGCGCGCTGACGGGCGAAGCGCTGGTACGAGCCGGGGATGTCGTAGGACGTCCGAGCGAACGTCGTTCCGGTCATCACCGACTTGTTCGTGGCCAGATCGACCAGATTGTACTGCACGTCGAGGCCGACGTTTTCGGTGGTCGGCAGGCCGGTCGTCTGCGAGACGATCAGGGAGGACCGGCTGGTCTGGAACCTCAGCACCAGCTTGTGGGTCGGAGCGGTGCCGGTCGCGGTGCCATAGAGCTTGAACGCAAGCGCGTTGCGGATGTCGACGCCGATGCGCGCCTCCGGCGAGGCGTTCGGCTTGTCGACCGGCGGCAGCTCGATACCCATCAGCTTTTCGCGCAGGCCCGGCGTGCCGTCGGCATGCTCGGCATACATCGGCTGGAAGCAGCCGGCCGTCAGCCCGGCCAATGCGGCCACGGCAACCAGGCGTGCAGCGATCCGAAACCTAGCCGACGACATTCACGATCCTCTTGGGAACAATGATCACCTTGCGGACGGGCTTGCCGTCCAGCGTCAGTTTTACTGCATCGAGGGCCAAAACGGCAGACTCAATTTCCGGATTCTGCGCGTTGCTGGCGACTGTGACTTCTCCGCGCTTCTTGCCGTTGACCTGCACGACCAGGGTCATGCTGTCCTCAACCAGCAAATCTCGTTCGATTTGCGGCCAGGAGGCCTCCGAGATCAGGCCGGAGTGACCCAGCACCTGCCAGCATTCCTCGGCCAGATGCGGCATCATGGGCGAGAACAGCTGCACCAGGATGCCCGCCGCCTCGCGAATCGCGAACGCCAGGTCCGGCGCCGGCTTGGCCGGCTTTGCCAGCACGTCGGCCAGCGCATTGGCGAATTCGCGGATATGCGCCAGGCAGACGTTGAAGTGCAGCCGCTCGATGCCGCCGGTCACCTTGTCCAGCGCCCCATGGGCGGCCTTGCGCAGCGCCAGCGCGTCCGGGCCGAACGTGGCGGGACGGGAGGAGGGGACCTCCGCCGTTGCCGCGACCGATTCGTTGACCAGCCGCCAGAGACGCTGGACGAAGCGCGCCGCGCCCTGCACCCGCTCGTCGCTCCAGATCACGTCGCGATCCGGCGGCGAGTCCGACAGCATGAACCAGCGCGCGACGTCGGCGCCGTAGCTCTCGATGATGTCGTCGGGGTCGACGGTGTTCTTCTTCGACTTCGACATCTTCTCGATCGGGCCGATCGTGATGTCTTCGCCGGTCGCGGTCAGCACCGCGCGGCGGCCATTGCCGCCGATCTCGATCTTGACCTCGGCCGGATTGACGAAGGTGCCGTCGGCCTTCTGGTAGGTCTCGTGCACCACCATGCCCTGCGTGAACATGCCGGCGAACGGCTCGTCCATCGCGACGTGCCCGGTCGCCTTCATCGCGCGGGTGAAGAAGCGGCTGTACAGCAGGTGCAGGATCGCGTGCTCGACGCCGCCGATATACTGGTCGACCGGCATCATCCGGTTGGCGACCTCAGGCGTCGTCGGCGCGCTCTCGTTCCACGGATCGGTGAAGCGCGCGAAGTACCAGGACGAATCCACGAAGGTGTCCATGGTGTCGGTTTCGCGCGTGGCCTTGCCGCCGCATGTCGGACAGGTGACGTGCTTCCAGGTCGGATGATGGTCCAGCGCGTTGCCCGGCTTGTCGAAGGTGACGTCATCCGGCAGCACCACGGGCAGGTCCTTGGCCGGCACAGGCACGACATCGCATTTGGCGCAGTGGATCACCGGGATCGGACAGCCCCAATAGCGCTGCCGCGAGATGCCCCAGTCGCGCAGGCGGAAATTGACCTGGCGCTCGCCGACGGCAGCGCCGCCGCGCTGCTCGCTCTCCAGCCGCTTGGCGACTTCGTCCTTGGCCTGCGCGATGGTCATGCCGTCGAGGAAGCGCGAATTGATCAGCCGCCCGTCACCGTCGAAGGCGGTGTCGGTGATGACGAAGCTCGCGGGGTCCTGTCCTTCCGGGCAGACCACCGGCGTGTTGCCGAGGCCGTATTTGTTGACGAAGTCGAGGTCGCGTTGGTCATGTGCCGGGCAGCCGAAGATGGCGCCGGTGCCATATTCCATCAGCACGAAGTTCGCGACATAGACCGGCAGGGTCCAGCTCGGGTCGAACGGATGCACGGCGCGGATGCCGGTGTCGAAGCCCTGCTTCTCCGCGGTGTCGATCGCCTCCTGCGCGGTGCCGATGCGCTTGATCTCGGCGATGAACGCGGCGAGCTCCGGATTCTTGGCGGCCGCTGCCTGCGCCAGCGGATGGTCCGCCGAGATCGCCATGAACTTGGCGCCGAACAGCGTGTCGGGACGGGTGGTGAAAATCTTCAGCTCGGTCTCGCCGGCCGGCGTCGTCGCCTGATCAAGTGCGAAGCGGATCAGCAGGCCCTCGGAGCGGCCGATCCAGTTCCGCTGCATCAGCCGCACCTTGTCCGGCCAGCGGTCCAGGCCGTCCAGCGCGTCCAGCAGCTCCTGCGAGTACTTCGTGATCTTGAACACCCACTGGTTCATCTCACGCTGTTCGACCACCGCACCGGAGCGCCAGCCGCGGCCGTCGATGACCTGCTCGTTGGCGAGCACGGTCATGTCGACCGGATCCCAGTTCACCTTGCGCTTCTCGCGCTCCACCAGCCCCGCCTGCATGAAGTCGAGGAACATCTTCTGCTGGTGCTTGTAGTAGGACGGGTCGCAGGTCGCGAACTCGCGGGCCCAGTCGAGCGACAGGCCGATCGAGCGCAGCTGCTTCTTCATCGCCGCGATGTTGTCGTAGGTCCACGCCTTCGGCGCCACCTTGCGCTCGATCGCGGCGTTCTCCGCCGGCAGGCCGAACGCGTCCCAGCCCATCGGATGCAGCACGTTGAAGCCCTTGGCGCGCATGAACCGCGCCAGTACGTCACCGAGCGTATAATTACGGACATGGCCGATATGGATGCGACCCGACGGATAGGGAAACATCTCGAGTACGTAGTATTTCGGACGCGGATCGTCGTTCTTGGTGGCGAAGATCGCCTTGTCGTCCCACTCGCGCTGCCAGCGCGGCTCGGCTTCACGGGCGTTGTAGCGTTCGGATGTCATGGAATCGCTTATAATTTTCGAGGATTCGCGTCAGTTTTTCGACGGCGGACTAGGCCACAAAAGCGGCACCTCGGTCAATGGGGCGGCAGATGATGATACCATTTCGTGCAGCTGCTAAGCGACGGTAATCGCGCGTTTTTTGCGGGCCTCGCCGGGGGTGTCGGAGGTCGGGTTGAGGCGCGGTTAAGACTTGAATGGGAGACTGAGTGCATACATCCAGGCTTCAAGCCCGCATCTGGGATCACTCCTCATCGTGTCCGGCGCTACGTTCGACGAGCTTGACTTCGAGTACGCGACGACTGTCGCGGAAAAGGCCATGAAATCCATGGCTCAACAGCGCGTGCCACCGACGCCTAACAACTTCCATCTGTGGTTCAAATACTCACTGGGCTCGGCGTCCGACCTCAAGCGCGCGGTCGACATCCTCGTCAGCAACAAGCGCAAGTTCGACAAGACCACCAATCAGGCGCTGTTCGACACCTATATCGGCCAGCAGGGCACGGAAGCGGCCGTCGTCCATAAAGTCTCGCAGCAGTTGCATGGCGTGATGGACTCCGCCAAAAGTTATCTGACTGCCGCGATCGCCGACAACCGCACGCATATGGAGGCGATCGACGGCGTCGCCGAACGCAGCGAGCAGGGCGTCGATCCGAAGATCCTGATCGAGAGCCTCGTCAGCGAGCTCGCCCAGGCGACCGCGCGCGCCGCGAAGCTCGAGGCGAGCTTCGCCGAGAAGTCGCGCGAGCTCGACACCATCAGGGACTCGCTCAACAAATCGGAGCAGCGCGCGCGCACCGATACGCTAACGGGCCTGCCGAACCGGCGCGCGCTCGAAGAATTCTTCCGTCTCGTCCAGATCGAGGCCATGGAGCGCGACGAGCCGCTCAGCATTCTCCTGATCGACGTCGACCACTTCAAGAAGTTCAACGACAATTACGGCCACGGCGTCGGCGACCAGGTGCTGCGTCTGGTGGCCAAGGCACTGCGTGAGCGCGTGCGTGAGAAGGATCTGCCGGCCCGCTACGGCGGCGAGGAGCTGATTGCGGTGCTGCCGCAGACTGACCTCGAAGGCTGCACGGCGATCGCCGAGCGTATCCGCCGCACCATCGCCGATTGCCAGTTCACCCGGCGCTCGACCGGCGAGGTATTGCCGCAGATCACGGTGTCGATCGGCGTCGGCCAGTTCCAGTTCGGCGAGTCGATGGCCGATCTGATCGATCGCTGTGACCGTGCGCTCTACTTGGCCAAGAAGCTCGGCCGCAATCGCGTCGTCACCGAGCTCGAGCTCGACCGCAAGCTGGCGGTCGGCTGATCCTCGCAGGGGCGTCCCGCCGGATCAGCCGGCGCGCGCGACGTCTCTGCTGTCGTCGTCGTCGACATCGCCGAAGCCATGCGCAGCCACCGTGTTGCGGCCGCGATGCTTGGCGGCATAGAGCGCGGCATCGGCGGCTTCGATCAGATCGGCGGACGTCAGCGATTCGTGCGCGCGCGTCGAGGCGACTCCGACGCTGACGGTGACGCACCGATGCGCCGAGGTCGCATGCGGCAGCTCCAGGTCGAGCACGGCGGCGCGGACCTGCTCGCCGATCTCGAGCGCCTGCCTCGCATTCATGCCCGGCAGCAGCAGGCAGAATTCCTCGCCGCCATAGCGGCCTGCAAAGGCGGTCGTGGAGCCTGCGATCTGCGACAGCGTCTCGCCGAGGCGTGACAGGCAGGCGTCGCCCTCGGGATGTCCATAAGTGTCGTTGTAGAGCTTGAAATGATCGACATCGATCATCAGCAGCGACAGCTCGCTGCCGTTCTGCTCGGCGCGCGCCCACTCGATGTCGATCCGGTTCTGGAAGCCGCGGCGGTTGGCGAGGCCCGAGAGCATGTCGATCGACGCCATCACCGTCAGCCGGTCGTTGGCCGCGATCAGCTCGCGCTCACGCTGGCCCAGCTTGGCGGCCATCGCATTGAAGGATTTCGCCAGCGGCACGAACTCGGAGGGCAGATGCTTGGTCGCGACCCGCGCCGACCAGTGGCCATGGCCGAAGCGCTTGGCGGTGGCGGCGAGCATGCTGACGGGACGAACGATCAGCTTCTCGGCGGCGATCAGCGCACCCAATAGCACGATCAGGCAGACCAGGCCCGCCTGCAGATAGGCGTTGCGGATCTCGCGGTCGATCGCAGCGGTCACGCGGGTCTCGTCGATGCTGACGATCAGGCGCGAGCCGGTGTCGGCGATGCGGGTGAAGGTGATGGCGCGCTTGGAGCCGTCAGCGGCGGTGAAGCTCATCGTCTCCGTCGGCTTGCTCGAGCTCATCGCCGTCTCGGCGACGGCCGACAGCAGCGGCACGCTGTCGAGCGGCCGGCCGATCAGCTCGGTCCGGTCGGCCGGCGCCGCCAGCACGGTTCCCTCGCTGTCGATCAGCACCGCCGTGATGCCCGGGCGATTGCCAAGATTGCTCATGATCTTGGACATCCATTCCAGGTTCACGCTGGCGAGCATCACCGCATCCGGCTCACCGGTGATCGCACCGACCGGATAGGCGGCCATCACGATCGGCATGTGCGTCGGCTTCGACAGCAGATAATCGCTGAAGACGAAGTCGCGCGATTCCTGCGCGCCGCGGAAATACGGCCGGTCGCTGAAGTCGAGCCCGACATATTGATTGTTGGTGGAGCACTGAATGCGGCCGTCGCGGCCGGCGATCATCAGGGTGCGGATCCAGGGCAGCGTCGCCGGCAGGCTGGCCCGCATCATGTCGCAGCTGCGGCTGACGCCGGTGGCCGACGCCCGAACGTAGGCGGTCGACTTCAGCACCGTCTCGACCGACATGATGACCTCGCGCTGCATGTCGGCACTCTGCCGCGCGAGAGCAAAGAATTCCTCGGATGCGAGCGCGATCTGCCGGGTCCTGGCGCTTTCCAGCGACCGGGCGCGCTCCAACATCAGCGGCGCCACCAGGATCAGGGCGAGCAACGCCAGGCGTGCGCGGATCCCCATCAGCCGGTTCAGCTTCACTCTATTGCGATTGAAGCGGATGCTTGGCATTTCTTTCCCCTACCCCGGCCGTGAAGGGTAAGGAGAAGGGTTCAAGAACCCTTTCTCGAACTCTGTAAAATTGCACCCAAACCCGTAAATCTACCGATCCACGGACCTCCATCGTGCCCGATGCCTCGAATGCCTCAACCTCGTCTGCCCCTCCCGCCCTCGCCGCCGTCGAGCAGGAGATCCTGCGCGCCTGCCGCGATGCGAAGCGTGAACGCGCCTCGGTGACATTGATTGCCGTCTCCAAGACCTTCGCAGCCGATGCGATCGAGCCGGTGATCGTGGCCGGCCAACGGGATTTCGGTGAAAACCGCGTCCAGGAGGCCAAGGGCAAGTGGCCGGCGCTGATGGCGGCGCATCCGGGTCTGGTGCTGCACCTGATCGGACCGCTGCAGTCCAACAAGGCGAAGGAGGCGGTCGCGCTGTTCGACGCGATCCACTCGGTCGACCGCCCGAGCCTGTGCGCGGCGCTCGCCAAGGAGATTGCGGCCCAGGGTCGGCATCCGCAGCTGTTCGTCCAGATCAACACCGGCGAGGAACCGCAGAAGGCGGGCATCGCGCCCGGCGACGCCGACGCCTTCCTTGCGGCCTGCCGCAAGGATTACGGCCTTCAGATTTCAGGCCTGATGTGCATTCCACCGGTCGATGAGGCGCCGGGCCCGCATTTCGCCCTGACGGCCAAGATCGCGGCGCGCAATGGTCTTGCGAATCTCTCGATGGGCATGAGCGCGGACTTCGCCACCGCGATCCAGTTTGGTGCGACCCATGTGCGGGTCGGCTCGGCGATCTTCGGGCATCGCTGAGGCACTTGCCTCACCTTCCTGCCTCTCATTCGAATTGGACCGACACCCGTCCGAGATCGCCGAAGTCGGCCTCCATCACGTCGCCGCTGTCGATCGGCAGCGGCGGATGGCAGGTGCCGGTGGTGACCACCTGCCCCGCTCGAACCGGGATGCCGAGCTGCCGCAGCTCGTTGACCAGCCAGGCCAGAGCCACGCGGGGATCGCCGAGCACGTTGCGGCCATGGCCGATGAAGGTCTCGCCGCGCAGGCTGATTCGCGGGCGCTCCTCGACCAGGTCGCGGCTGCGCCAATCCGCCGTGGTCGGCTCGCCCAGCACGAACTGGTGCGCGCAGGCATTGTCGGCGATCAGCTGCGCCTCGCCGGCGCCGACGAAATCGGTGAAGCGCGAATCCGGGATTTCGATTGCGGGGTGCAGCGTGGCGACGGCGGCGAGCACCTCGGCGACATCATAAGGTGTGGGCCGCGGCGGCAGGTCGACACCGAGGCGGAAGGCGAATTCCGGCTCGGCCACGCGCATGGCGTTGCCGGCCATGGAAGCGGCGCCGCCCACCGGCAGCACCGTCTCGGCGAGGATCCGCCCGGCCATCGGACCGGCGACATTGATATGGCGTTGTCCCGCCTCGCTGGTGGCCGCGATCTTCCAGCCGAACAACGGCTTGTCCGAGTGGTTCTCGAGCGCAGCCTGGATCGCATAGCCGGCGGCGCGGTCATGGGGACGCAGCTCCGGCGGCAGTTCGGCGAGCTTGCTCCCCTGCTGCCAATGCGAGCGCAGGATGGCCGAGGCGCCGGCAGGCTGATCGGTCGCGCGCATGATGTCCTCCCCGTCTCTTCTTATGCGATGACGATCCTGGTGCGCGGCCCGATCCTTTGCAACAGCCGCAGCATCGCCGGGTGGGTCATCGCCACGCAGCCGGCCGTCGGACCAAAATGCGGCCGCGCCAGATGCAGGAACACGGCACTGCCGCGCCCCGCGATCCGGGGCCGCGTGTTGTGGTCGATCTCGATGATGAAGTCGTAGAGATGGTCCGGGCGCGCCAGCCGGTCGCCGGGCTGGTCGCCGCGCAGCCGGATCGGCTGGTTGTAGTGCCGGTCGGCGGGATCCTCGCACCAGGCGTCCTCGGAGCCGATCAGCCGGACCGGCAGCGAGGTGCGCGGGCGCGGGTGCCGGTCGGCGCGCCACCACAGCCGGCGCGGGTAGAAGGTGCCGCGCGGAGTGCCGCCGTCGCCCTCCCGCTTGTTGGCCAGGATGCCGCCGCGGCCGAGAGCGACCGGGATGACGTAGCCCCAGACCTTGAGCCAGCCGCGCTGCCGGCACCCGGCCTTGGTGCTGATCGCGATCAGCGATGCTGGCATGCCACCAACTCTCGTCGATAAAGATATGAAACAACGTGCCTTTTCATTGCCATGCATTGCCCGGCAATTGCCTTAATGTCGGCGAATGGTCCGCCGCGAGGGTCGACCAGGACATTCATCGCATTCCCTGCCCAATTCTGGAGTAGAGTAGCCGGCGCTTGTGAATCGGTAACAGCCCCCTACTTCAAGACGAAACAGGGCTGATGAGCCTGTTTGCCCACCGTTGACGGCGCCACCTCCCGGATTCCCGCCGGCGCCACCAAGAGGATTGTACCAATGGCCAATGCCCGCAAGATCCTGATCGTGGACGACGACACCGATCTGCGCGACACCCTGATGGAGCAGCTCTCGCTGCATGACGAGTTCGAGGCCCAGGCGGTGGACACCGGCGCCAAGGGCGCCAGCGCGGCAAAGGCCAATTCCCCCGATCTGGTGCTGATGGATGTCGGCCTGCCCGATACCGATGGCCGCGAGGTGGTGCGGTCGCTGCGCAAGGGCGGCTTCAAGGCGCCGATCATCATGCTGACCGGACACGACACTGATTCGGACACGATCCTCGGCCTCGAATCCGGCGCCAACGACTACGTCGCCAAGCCCTTCCGCTTCGCCGTCCTGTTGGCGCGCATCCGCGCCCAGCTGCGCCAGCACGAGGCGAGCGAGGACGCGGTGTTCTCGGTCGGCCCCTACAGCTTCCGGCCGGGCTCGAAGATGCTGACCGGCGCCAACGCCCGCAAGGTCCGCCTCACCGAGAAGGAGACGGCGATCCTGCGTTTCCTCTACCGCGCCGGCCAGCAGCCGGTGTCGCGCGAGACCCTGCTCCAGGAGGTCTGGGGCTACAATTCCGGCGTCACCACCCATACGCTGGAGACCCACATTTACCGTCTGCGGCAGAAAATCGAGAAAGATGCCGCGAATCCAGAGATTCTGGTGACGGAGGCCGGTGGCTACAAGCTGGTGCCGTGATACGTTCGGGGATTGGCGGTTTGCCGTCTATGATATTGGTTCCATTTCGCCTTCCCCGGGCCCTCGATGTCGATCGAAGACGATATTGCGCTGCTGGAGCGCGTCCCGACCCTGCGTCTGTTGGGAAGCGATTCACTGCGCATGATCGCGATCGGCTCCGAGCAGCGTAACATCCAGAGCGGCGAGACCCTGTTTCGCGAGGGCGACACGGCCGATTGCGGCTATGTCGTCCAGCGCGGCGCGCTGAGTGTCAGCGACGAAGGCGGCGCCGAGATCGTCGCCAGGCCCAGCATGCTGATCGGCGAGCTGGCGCTGCTGGTCGAGATGCGCCGCCCGGCGACGGCCACCGCTCTGGAATATTCCACCGTGGTGCGCATCTCTCGCAGCCTGTTTCAGCGCGTGCTGGAGAGCGACGCCGTGGCCGCGCGCCGCCTGCGCGACGAATTCGCCCACCGCGCCAGCCGAATCGCCAACGACATCCTGATGGCCGGCGCCAAGCTGACGTCGTGAGATCTTCACCTCTCCCCGGCGGGGAGAGGTGAACGGAGATCGCAGCGAGCCCGTGCAAGAATTCGGACGCTGTTAAACGTCCAAGGTCACCGTGACCGGCACGTGGTCCGACGGACGCTCCCAGCTGCGGGCGTCGCGCAGGATGCTGAAATCGCTGACACGGTCCTTCAGCGCGCGCGACACCCAGATGTGGTCGAGCCGGCGGCCGCGATTGCCGATGGTCCAGTCGGCGGCGCGATAGCTCCACCATGTATAGACCTTCTCCGACATCGCGATGCGCTCGCGCGCGACGTCGACCCATTCGCCCTGGGTCTGAGCCGCCAAGAGCTTCTCGCATTCGATCGGCGTGTGCGAGACCACCTTCAACAGCTGCTTGTGCGACCAGACGTCGTGCTCATGCGGCGCGACGTTGAGATCGCCGACCAGGATGTGGCGGTCGTCGCCGCGTGGATGCAGCGGCTCGCACGACTTCATCTCGTCGAGGAATTGCAGCTTGTGCTCGAACTTCGGATTGAGCGCGGGATCGGGAATGTCGCCGCCGGCGGGCACGTAGAAATTATGCAACACCAGCGGCTGCGCCAGCCGCGCCTTCTCGCCGAACGCCACCGTAATGTGGCGTGAGTCCACCTTGTCGCAGAACGTGCGGACGTTCGTATCCTCGAACGGCCATTTCGAGATCACGGCGACGCCGTGATAGCCCTTCTGCCCGTTCAGCGCGATGTGCTCATAGCCGAGCCGCTTGAACCGTTTCAGCGGGAAGGCATCGTCGATGCACTTGGTCTCCTGCAGGCACAGCACATCGGGCCTGACCTGCTTGATGAGCTTGGCGACGAGGTCGATGCGCAGGCGCACCGAGTTGATGTTCCAGGTGGTCAGGACGAGACGCATGGGATCTGCGATAGCATGAATTGAGCCGTCGTCAGCGCTCGGGCTGACGACGAAACGGGCCGGAGACAGCGCAGGCCGTGATATCCGCGAGCTTATCCCCAGCCATGATGCGTGAGGACATCAGCGCCGCTTGGCCTCGATCACGTCCCACACGCGCGCGGCGATGTCTGGGCCGCCAAGCCGCGAGATCGCGCGGATGCCGGTCGGCGAGGTCACGTTGATCTCGGTGAGATTGCCGTCGATCACGTCGATGCCGACCAGCAGCAGGCCGCGCGCGCGCAGCTCCGGACCCAGCGTGTCGCAGATCTCGCGCTCGCGCGCGCTGAGATCGGTCGCCTGCGCGGCGCCGCCGCGCACCATGTTGGAGCGCAGATCGTCAGCCGCCGGCACGCGGTTGACGGCGCCGGCGAACTCGCCGTCGACCAGGATGATGCGCTTGTCGCCATGTTTCACCTCGGGGAGGAAGCGCTGGATCACCCAGGGCTCCCTGAACGTCACCGAGAACATGTCGAACAGCGAGCCGAAATTCATGTCCTGCGGCATCACGCGGAACACCGCCGCACCGCCATGGCCGTGCAGCGGCTTCATCACCACGGCGCCGTGCTGATCGCGGAAGGCGTTGATCTCGTCGAGATCGCGCGAGATCAAGGTCGGCGGCATCAGCTGCGGAAAGTTCATCACGAACAGCTTTTCCGGCGCATTGCGCACACTGGCGGGGTCATTCACCACCAGCGTCTTCGGATGGATGCGCTCGAGGAAATGCGTCGAGGTGATGTAGGCGAGATCGAACGGCGGATCCTGCCGCAGCAGCACGACGTCGAACGAGGTCAGCGCCGTCGGCTTCGGCTCGCCGAGCGTGAAATGGTCGCCGACCTGGTCGCGCACCGTCAGCGCCTGCACCGGAGCGTACAGCTCCTCGCCCCGCAGCGACAGCTTGTCCGGCGTGTAGTAGCACAGGCCATGGCCGCGCCGCTGTGCTTCGAGCAGCATGGCAAATGTCGAGTCGCCGCGGATGTTGATGCGCGCGATGGGGTCCATCTGGACGGCGACGTTCAGTTTCATGGGCAGGTCCCTGCTCTCTGCGATCAGTTCATGTCAGGTGCTGGCGTCGAAGGCCGCCACCAGATGGCGCGGCAGGCTGCGCGGCGCAACCAGAATCGCGTCGAAGCGCAGCTCCAATTCGGCATGATCGGAATGCGCCATCAGCCAGGCCTGCGCGGCATTGATGATGCGCTGCTGCTGGCGCGGCGTCACCGCATAGGCGGCGTCGTCGAGCGAGGCGCGCGCCTTGACCTCGACGAAGGCGACGAGGTCGCGTTTGCGCGCAATGATGTCGATCTCGCCATGTGGCGTGCGGAAGCGCTTGGCGAGAATTCGATAGCCCTTGGCCATCAGCAGTGCGGCGGCGCGGGCTTCGGCCGAGAGGCCGGTGCGGAAGGCGGCGACGCGCTCCGGCGCGGCGGTCTTGACGGGCTTGTCGGGGGACGCACGCTCAGTCTTCGCCATCGGCCTCTCCCGACCGCGCGTCCTTGGCAAGCTCGAGCGCGCGCGCATAGACCTCGCGGCGTGGCCGGCCCGACAACTCGACGGCATGCATGACCGCGTCCTTGACGCTCGACCGCGGCAGGAGATCCTTGAGCAGCGCGTCCAGCGCATCCTGCGTCAGCACCGCGGCATCGCGCGGCGGCGGCCCGATCACCAGCACGAACTCGCCGCGCGTTTCGAGCTCGTCGGCCTGGGCGGCGAGCGCGCGCACGGGGCCGCGGAGAACTTCCTCATGCAGCTTGGTGAGCTCGCGACAGATCGCGGCCTGCCGCCCCGCCATGACGTCGGCGAGATCGGCGAGCGTTTCCTGCACGCGGCTTCCCGCCTCGAACATCACGAGCGTGGCCTCGACGCGCGCCAGCTCCGCCAGCCGCGTGCGCCGCGCCTGCTGCTTGGCGGGAAGAAAGCCTTCGAAGAAGAACCGGTCGGTCGGCAGCGCCGCGACACTCAGCGCGGCGAGCACCGCGGAGGGGCCCGGCAGGGCCGTGACGCCGTGTCCAGCCTCGCAGGCGGCGCGAACCAGCTTGTAGCCGGGGTCTGAGATCAGCGGCGTGCCGGCGTCCGACACCAGCGCAATGGCCGCGCCCTCGGACAGGCGCTGCAGAATCTTCGGCCTGACCGCTTCGGCATTGTGCTCGTGGTAGGCGGCAAGCTCGGCGCCTAGGCCGTAGCGCTCGGCCAGCCGCCGCGTGATTCGCGTGTCCTCGCAGAAGATGATGTCAGCGCCGGCCAGCGTCTCCAGTGCGCGCAGCGTGATGTCGCCGAGATTGCCGATCGGTGTTGCCACGAGGTACAGGCCCGGCCGCGCCCGCTGCGCCATCACGCGCTGCCCCGCCACCAGATATGTCCATGAGGTGGAAGATTTGCCGTCGTCCGGCGAGATGTTCGGGATTGCCTTGGCGCCCATCGGGGTAATTTAAAGGGCCGGGGCTGGGAATGCCACCGTGGAACAGTGGTTCTATGAATGTGAAGGTCCAACCAGCATGACCGGCCGCGCCGTTCATCAGAGCTTCAAGTTCGAAAATGCACTTCAAAGGGCATTGCTTCGAGCAGGGGATAGGCCGTGCAAAACGTCGATTTGATATTCTGTGTGGCTCTGACAGCCTTTTGTTTTGCTTAACTATTCGTCGACAATATGAGTGAATCAGCACGGCCTGGGGGACGTGCGGTTGGGGAACTTGTGGCCGGTCTCGGCCGAGCGAAGAGATGCCATGGTGGGCCCGCGTCATCCCAGTTCTCACGGTCCGGGACCCCAGGGGGTTGCCCGGCGAACGGCGCTTGGCCTGATCCTCGGCGCGCCGCTGCTGTCGGCATGTTCTAACGTCCAGCAGGGCTTCGGCCAGCTTTCGAACCCATTCGAGCAGCCCACGGCGCCCGCCGGACCGCCGCAGCAGCCGGCGGTGGCCGGTAACGGTCAGGTCAAGGTCGGGCTGATCCTGCCGCTGTCGGCATCGGGCAACGCCGGCGTCGCCGCGCAATCGATGAAGAGCGCGGCCGAGATGGCGCTGGCCGAGTTTCAGAACCCCAACATCCAGCTCCTGATCAAGGACGACGCCGGTAGTCCGCAAGGCGCGCAGCAAAGCGCGCAACAGGCGTGCGACGAAGGCGCGGAGATCATCCTCGGGCCGTTGTTCGCCGGCTCGGTGCCGGCGACCGCGCAGGTGGCGCGGACGCGCAACGTCTCGGTGATCGCCTTCTCGACCGATTCGAGCGTCGCCGGACGGGGCGTCTATCTGCTGAGCTTCCTGCCGGAGTCCGATGCCACCCGCATCGTCGACTATTCCGCGAGCGTGGGAAAACGTTCCTTTGCCGCGCTGCTCCCGGACAATGCCTATGGCACCGTCGTCGAGGGCGCCTTCAAGACGGCCGTCACCCGCCGCGGCGGACGAATCGTGGCGTTCGAGAAATATTCCGGCGACCGCACGATGCCCGCACGGGCCGTGGCGCAGGCGCTCGGCGGCGCCGATGCGCTGCTGCTGGCCGACGACGGCGATTCGGTCGTGGCAACCGCCGATGCGCTCACGGCGGCCGGTGCGAACCTGCGCAACATCCAGCTGCTGGGCACCGGGTTGTGGGACCATCCGCGCGTCTACAACAGCGCCAGCATGCAAGGCGGTGTCTATGCCGCGCCCGATCCTTCGGGCTTCCGTGCCTTCGCCGGCCGCTACCGCACGCGTTTTGGCGGCGATCCCGTGCGCACGGCAACGCTGGCCTATGATGCCGTGGCGCTGGTTGCCGCGCTGGCGCGCACGCAAGGCGCACAACGCTTCGCGCCGGACGTGCTGACCAACTCATCCGGCTTTGCCGGGATCGACGGGCTGTTTCGGTTCCGCAGCGACGGCACCAACGAGCGCGGGCTCGCGGTCATGCGCGTCGGCAGCGGCGGCGCGCAGGCCGTGGCCGGTGCGCCCAAGAGCTTCAGCGCGACCTAGCTTCAGCGCGACGCAAACGAAGACGAGTGCGCCGGCCGCCTCAGGCGGCGAGATCGGCGACGACGGCGTCCAGCACCGGAAAACCCTCCTGCGTGACGCGCAGCCGTCCGTCGGTGTCGACCGCGATCGCGCCCTCCTCGCGCAGCAGCGCGATGCGGCGCGGATCGAGTGCTCGCCCCGAGATCGCGGCATAACGCCGTGGGTCGATGCCTTCGGCGAGCCGGAGCCCCATCAGCAGAAACTCGTCGGCGCGCTCCTCGCGATTGAGCAGGTCGTCCGTCATGACGCCGTGTCCAGTGGATTCGACCCGCATCACCCAGGCCTCGGGCCGCTTGTCGGTCGCGGTGGCGTGCCGGATGCCGTCAATGTCGAGCCGGCCATGGGCGCCGGGACCGATGCCGGCATATTCCTGGCCGCGCCAATAGACGAGATTGTGCCGGCACTCCGCGCCGCGACGGGCATGGTTGGAGATCTCATAGGCCGGCAGGCCGTGACGGGCGCAGATCTCCTGCGTCACGTCGTACAGCGTGCGCGCCAGGCCCTCGTCGGGCGTCTTCAGCTTGCCGGCGGCATGCAGCCCGAAGAACGGCGTGCCCTCCTCGATCGTGAGCTGATACAGCGACAGATGCTCGGCGGCCTCGCCGATCGCGCGCTCCAGCTCCTCGGTCCACATCGCCGGCGTCTGGTCGGGCCGGGCATAGATCAGGTCGAAGGAATAGCGGTCGAACGCGCCGCGCGCGATCGCCACCGCCTGCATCGCTTCCTCCGCCGTGTGCAGACGTCCCAGCATCTTCAGCGAGGCATCGTCCATCGCCTGGACGCCGAGCGAGACGCGGTTGACGCCGGCGGCGCGATAGCCGGCAAAGCGCGTCGCCTCGACGCTGGTCGGATTGGCTTCCAGCGACACCTCGACGTCACCGGCGACGCGCCAGTGCTTGCCGATCGCATCCAGAATCGCGCCGACGGTCTGCGGCTGCATCAGCGACGGCGTGCCGCCGCCGAGGAAGATCGAGGTGACGGTGCGGGGTCCAATGCGGGCGGCGGTGGTCGCGATCTCCTGCGCGAAGGCGCGGGCGAAACGCTCCTGGTCGATGGCGGCGTGGCGGACGTGACTGTTGAAGTCGCAATACGGACATTTCGACAGGCAGAACGGCCAGTGCACATAGACGCCGAACGCTTCGCTGTCAGCGCTGGTCAAGGCAGATCTCCGCGAGCTTCACGAAGGCGCGGGCCCGGTGCGACAGGCCGAGGCCGAGCGGCGGCAATCCGTGCTTCTCGATGCTGGTCATCTCGCCGAAGGTGCGATCGTGCCCGTCGGGCAGGAACATCGGGTCGTAGCCGAAGCCGGCCGTGCCCCGCGGCGGCCAGACCAGGGTGCCGTCGACCCGCGCCTCGACCTCCTCGATGTGGCCGTCAGGCCAGGCGACGCACAGCGCCGAGACGAAATGGGCGCCGCGGCGGTCGGCGCTGACAGCGCCACGCTCCTGCAGCAGCCGCTCGATCCGCGTCATCGCCGCAGTGAAGTCCTTGCCCGGGCCGGCCCAGCGCGCCGAGTAGATGCCCGGCGCGCCGTCGAGCCCATGCACCACGATGCCCGAATCGTCGGCGAAGGCCGGCAGTTGCGCAGCCTCTGCCGCGGCCACCGCCTTGATGCGGGCATTGGCTTCGAACGTCTCGCCGGTCTCGTCGGGCTCGCCGAGCCCGAGCTCGCCGGCCGAAACCGCCTCGATGCCGTAGGGCGCCAGCAGCTCGCGCATCTCGGCGAGCTTGCCGGGATTGTGGGTCGCAATGACGATGCGGCCGGTGAGCTTGCGGTGGCTGCTGCTCACGCGACCGCCATCTTCTGCAAATCGACCAGCCGGGCGACGCCCTTGCGTGCCAGCGCCATCAGCGCCAGGAACTCGGCCTCGGTGAACGGGGTCTTCTCCGCCGTGCCCTGCACCTCGATGATGCGGCCGTCGCCGGTCATGACGAAATTGGCGTCCGTCTCGGCCTCGGAATCCTCGGCATAGTCGAGATCGAGCACCGGCGTGCCGTTGTAGATGCCGCAGGAGATCGCGGCGACGTTGGCGCGCAGCACCTCGGTCTTGATCATGTTGCGCGACTTCATCCAGCGGATGCAGTCGGCCAGCGCGACCCAGGCGCCGGTGATCGAGGCGGTGCGGGTGCCGCCATCGGCCTGCAGCACGTCGCAATCGACCGTGATCTGGCGCTCGCCGAGCGCTTCCAGGTCGATCGCGGTGCGCAGCGAGCGGCCGATCAGGCGCTGGATCTCGACGGTGCGCCCGGTCTGCTTGCCGGCCGAGGCCTCGCGCCGGGTCCGCTCCAGCGTGGCGCGCGGCAACATGCCGTATTCGGCGGTAATCCAGCCGCGCCCCTGGCCCTTGAGCCAGGGCGGCAGCCTGTCCTCGAGCGTGGCGGTGACCAGGACATGGGTGTCGCCGAACTTCACCAGGCAGGAGCCCTCGGCATATTTGACGACGCCGCGTTCCAGGCTCACGGCCCGCAATTCATCCGGTGCACGGCGGCTCGGCCGCATGATTCTCTCCGTAAAAAGGCAGAAGGCCCATCTGATCGGCCTTGTAGGAGCCGGGACCCGCAGCGGCAAGGGCATAATCGGGCGCGAATCAGCGCCGGAGCACCCGCTCAAGATCGGCTTGCCACCGAGCCGCCGCATGGCCAAATTACATGCAGATGGGTGAGGAGGATATCTGGTGGCCCACCACGATCCGATCAACCTGATGACACCGCCCGCGGGGCTCGCGCAGCTCAATGAGCGGTCGCGCGAGATCTTTCGCCAGATCGTCGAGAGCTACCTCGCGACCGGCGAGCCCGTCGGCTCGCGCAACATTTCGCGGCTGATCGCGGTTCCCTTGTCGCCGGCCTCCGTGCGCAACGTGATGGCCGATCTGGAGCAGCTCGGCCTGATCTATGCGCCGCATACCTCGGCCGGCCGGCTGCCGACCGAGGCGGGCTTGCGCTTCTTCGTCGACGCCCTGATGCAGGTCGGCGACATGACCGAGGCCGAGCGGCAGGCGATCCAGAGCCAGCTTGCCTCCGTCGGCCGCGCCCAGTCCGTGGAAGCGGCGCTGGACGAGGCGTTGACACGGCTCTCCGGTCTGACCCGTGCCGCCGCCGTGGTTCTCACCGCCAAGTCCAACACGCGGCTGAAGCACATCGAATTCGTCCGCCTGGAGCCGGAGCGCGCGCTGGTCGTGCTGGTCGGCGAGGACGGTCAGGTCGAAAACCGCGTGCTGACGCTGCCGCCCGGCGTGCCGTCCTCGGCGCTCACCGAGGCCGCCAATTTCCTCAATTCGCGGATTCGCGGACGGACCCTGGCGGAAGCCCGGCTCGAGCTCGAGACGGCACTGGCGCGCGACCGGGCCGAGCTCGATCAGCTGACGCAGAAGGTGATCGCCGCAGGAGTCGCCAGCTGGTCGGGCGGTGACAGCGACGACCGTCAGCTCATCGTGCGTGGTCACGCCAATCTGCTCGAGGATCTGCATGCACTCGAAGATCTCGAACGCGTCCGCCGGTTGTTCGACGATCTCGAGACCAAGCGCGGCGTCGTCGATCTGCTCGGGCGTGCGGAGAGCGCGGAAGGTGTTCGCATCTTCATCGGCTCGGAGAACAAGCTGTTCTCGCTGTCCGGCTCGTCGACGATCGTCTCGCCTTATTCGGACGCCACCGGACGCATCGTCGGCGTGCTCGGCGTCATCGGCCCGACCCGCCTGAACTATGCCCGCGTGATTCCGACCGTCGATTACGCGGCACGTCTGGTCAGCCGTCTGTTGGGCGGCTGACATTCGACATGGTTAACCCGCAAAGGGCGCCGCCGTCAGGCCGTGCTTGATTTTCCACGCCCAAAGCACGATATCCCGCCCATATCACAAACCCGTCAGCCGAACTTGCGAGTCTGTCAATGACCGATCCCGACCTGCACAAGAACGATCCGGAAAACCCGGCGCAGGCCAGCGAACCCGTGGTCTCCAAACCTTACATCATGCCTGACGACCCCGAGACCGGCTCAGCGGAGGCTCTCGCCAAGGAGGCCGCCGAAGCACGCGACAGGATGCTGCGCACGCTGGCCGAGATGGAGAACCTGCGCAAGCGGACCGCCCGCGAGGTCGCCGACGCGCGGATGTACGGCATCACCGGCTTCGCGCGCGACGTGCTCGACATCGCCGACAATCTGCAGCGCGCGCTCGATGCCGTGCCGGCGGAAACGCGGGACAATGCCGATCCCGGCCTGAAGTCGCTGATCGAGGGCGTCGAGCTCACCGAGCGCTCGCTGCTCAATACGCTGGAGAAGAACGGCGTCAAGAAGTTCGATCCGACGGGGCAGAAGTTCGATCCCAACTTCCAGCAGGCGATGTACGAGGTCCCGGATGCGTCGGTGCCGTCGGGCACCGTGGTGCAAGTCGTCCAGGCCGGCTTCATGATCGGCGAGCGCGTGCTGCGCCCGGCGCTGGTCGGCGTGTCCAAGGGCGGCGCCAAGGCGGCGCCGGCGGCCGGCAACGACCAGTCGAACAGCGCGGCCTGACGCGGCCGCTGCTGCGGTTTTGACGTCCAGCTTCATTTGAAGACGAGAGGCGCCGATCCGGAATCGGATGCGGCGCCTCAATGCCGTCTGACTTGGCATGTGTCGGCGTTGCCGCCCCCACCAGACAGATCCCCGGCACCGGCAAATTGCGCCTTAACCAACCTCCGCTAGCGTCAGGCCGACTCTCGCAGAGGATCGTTCCATGAGCTCCCAGTTCGAAGCTGTGACGCGCCAGTCGCTGGCTCCGCCGGCGCGTGAGCGGCTGGCCATGACGCCGTGGCTGATGATCGGCGCCGTGTTCATCATCGCCATCCTGCTGCGCCAGGTCGTTCCGTTGAATACCGACGTCAGCTGGCTGTTGGTGGTCGGCGAGCGCATGCTGGACGGCCAGAAGCTTTATCGCGACATCATCGAGATCAATCCGCCGATGGCGGCGTTCGCCTATCTGCCGGGCGTCGCGCTGGGGCGCCTGCTGCATGTCGATCCGCGTCATGTCATCGACGCGCAGCTGCTGTTGCTGGCGGCCGGCTCGCTCTACGTCACCTCACGCATCATCCGGCTGTCGCAATCATCGGCAGCCCTGAGCTGGGGTCCGTTCGCGATCTGGGCTGCGGCCGTCCTGACGATCCTGCCGATGCACGTGTTCGGCCAGCGTGAGCATATCGCCACGCTCACCTTCCTGCCGGGGCTCGCGGTGTATGCGTTGCGCAGCGAGCGCGAGCCCGTGCCGGCCTGGGCGGTCATCGTTGCCGGAATCGGGGTCGGTATCACGCTCGCCTTCAAACCATTCTTCACGTTCCCCGCCCTGTTCTGCATTCTGGCGGGTGTCGTCCGTTCCCGCGCATGGCTTCAGACGTTCGCCCCCGAGAACATCATCGCCGGCATGATCGTGTCGGCCGTCAGTCTCGGCACCTACCTGCTTTATCCCGAGTACTTCACCGTCACCTATCCGCTGGTGCGCGACACCTATCTGTCGTGGTCGATGTCGCCGTCCGTCATCTTCCTGAACATGGCGACGCTTCTCCTCGTCGTCGCGCTCGCGACCGTCGCGTTGACGCGACGGAGCGGCAGGCTCGATGGGCCGTTGCTCGCCTTGATTCTTGCCTCCCTCGGATTTGCGATCTCGTTCTTTCTGCAGCGCCGCGGCTGGCCGTATCATTCTTATCCGATGGTCGCGGTCGCCATGCTCACGATGGGCTACGCCGTGCTGACGGACACTGACGCCACCTCGCAGCCGCGCCGCTTCGGCGCAGCGACGGCCGTGATTCTGATCGCGGCCTTTGCCCTCGGCCTGCAATGGTTCAACACGAGAATTGGCGTCGGTCCACTGCCGGAGGCTTTGGCCAAGCTCAAGCCGCATCCGCGCCTGCTGGTGCTGAGCGGCGAGGCGGCGATCGGTCATCCGCTGGTGCGGGACATCGGCGGCGTCTGGGTGTCGCGTCAGGAGAATCTGTGGATTCGCGAGTTCGTCCGGCTGACGCGCGAGCGGACGTCGGTGGACGCGGCGACCGACGCCCGGCTCAACGCGTATCTGGCGCTGGAGCGAAACTGGCTGGTCGAGGACTTCAGGAACGGCAATCCCGACCTGGTGCTGGTCGACAATCTCAGGGGCGGCTGGGGTGATTGGACGCGCGCCGATGCCGAACTGTCAGAGCTGCTCAAGTCGTATCGGCTGGTCGGAACGGTCGAGGGTGTCGACATCCTCGAACGGGCGGAGTGATTATTTCTGCGCGACGCCGATTGCGAAGGTGTAGGGCACGCGCGAGTAGTTGTCCCTGATCTCGAGTTTCACGCGGGCGAAGGCGCTGCGCAGCAGGTCGTAATAGCCGTCACGATCGCGGACGAAGTGACCGCGATCGTTGTCGAGCAGCCATTTCGCGATCCGCGATTGTCCGTCGCGATAGCAGCCGTCGAGCGTGAACAGCACGCCATCGGCGGCGAGGACGTCGCGGATGTTGGCGAGCGTTGTCTTCAACTCGTCATCGGCGATGTGATGCAGCACGCCGTTCATCATCACGACATCGGCGCCGGCAAACTCCAGGGCCGCGGCCGCATCGAAATGCCGGCAATGGAACGTGCCGAGATGGCCGAAGGACCGCCGCGCATGCGCGATATAGGCCTCGTCGACGTCGAAGCCCGTATAGTCGATTCCGTCGGGAAGATGACGCAGGATGTAGCCGGGGCCGCAGCCGATATCGATGACGCGCATGCCCGGACGCAGGGTCAGATAGTCCCGGATCGCCTTCAGCCGCGCGCCGAAGAAGCCGCCGGCGTTCTGATAGGCCTGGTACAGCGCCGGATGCTTCAATAGCTCCTTCACGAGGAGGCCTCGTCATAGACCGAGCGGCGCAGCTCCGGCCCGGAATGCGCCAGCAAGGTGTTGAGCGGCGGGCTCTCGATCGTCTCCAGCGAATCGGTCGACAGCTGTGGCACGCGGCCGCGCCGATGAATCCGCGAGATCAGGAACAGCGGCCTGTTCTTGGACTGGATGTAGATCCGCCCGACATATTCGCCGATGAGGCCGAGCACCAGCAGCTGCACCGAGGAGATCATGACGACGAGCAGAGTCAAGCTGGTCCAACCGGGCACAGTGCCTGAGAAGATCCAGCTGATGATTGCGGCAATGCCGACGAAGGTCAGCCCGGTCGTCAGCAGCGCGCCGACATAGGTGGCGATCCGCAACGGCACCATCGAGAAGCTGACCAGCGCGTCGGCGGCGAAGCTGATCATCTTCAGCAGTGGATATTTGGTGCTGCCGGCGAAGCGCGGCTTGCGGTCATATTCGTAGGCCACCTGCTTGTAGCCGAGCCAGGCCACCATGCCGCGGATGAAGCGATCGTGCTCCGGCATCTGCACGAGCTGGTCCGAGATGCGCCGGCTCATCAGCCGGAAATCGCCGGTGTCGACGGGAATGTGGACGCGGGTGATCTTCGCGAGCAGGCGGTAGAAGGCCTCGGCCGACCATTTCTTGAAGCGGGTCTCGCCGGCGCGGCTGCGGCGCTGGCCATAGACGACGTCGGCGCCTTCGCGCGCCATCATCTCGTACATCGGCGTCAGCAGCTCGGGCGGATCCTGCAGGTCGGCGTCGATCACCAGCACCAGGTCGCCGCGCACGGTGGAGAGCCCTGCGGTCAGCGCCAATTGGTGGCCGTGGTTGCGCGCCAGCTTGACGGCGACGACGTTGCGATCCTCGGCGAGCAGCGCGTTGATCACCTGCCAGGTCTTGTCGGTGGAGCCGTCGTCGACCAGGATCAGTTCGAACCGGTTGCCGCACAGCGCCCGCGCGGCCGCGGTCATCTGGCGGTGAAACTCGCGCAGGCCCTCCTCCTCGTTGTAGCAGGGCACAACGATCGAGACGAACATCTTGCCGGGGCGCGGCATCTCGTCCTGCGCGTCTGACAAATTTGAGGGCCTCATATTACCGGAAAGGACAGCTTGGCGGCATGTCGCGATCGTTGATGACGACGCGTTAATTGTTCACGAAATTAGCTAGCAGCGCGCGCAATCTACGTAGTACTTCGGAGTAGGCGCGATCTATTGATCCGCGCAATGGCAGCCTGGAGTTAAACATTGCCGGCTATACAGGACAGGACGGTATTGGGCTGGCGCCTGCCTTCTTCGAGCACCGCTTCAGACGCAGCAGTGTGGACGATGGACAAAGCTGAATTCGACCGCTTCGCTGACGCCTATGACCAACAGCATCGTGCGAATATCGCGATCACTGGCGAGGATCCGGCGTATTTCGCCGAATACAAGATCAGGCTGCTCGAGCAGATCACCGATCGCGATCGGCTGCAGGTGTCGCAGATCTGCGATTTCGGCGCAGGCATCGGCAATTCGATTCCGTTCTTCCGGCGGTACTTTCCAGAGGCGACGCTGATCTCGTCGGACGTTTCGGAGCGAAGCCTCGCGCTCGCGCGGCAGCGTCATCCCGGCAGCGGCGAAACCCTGCTGATCGAGAACGACCGCATCCCCTGCGAGTCCGATCGTTTCGACGTGGTGTTCTCGGCCTGCGTGTTCCACCACATCCCTCACGAGGAGCACGTGGCCTGGCTGCGCGAGCTGCACCGGATCACGCGTCCGGGGGGCCTGATCGCGGTGTTCGAGCACAATCCGCTTAATCCGCTGACGGTCCACGCCGTCAACACCTGCCCGTTCGACGAGAACGCCAAGCTGATCTTCGCGCGCCAGCTGTCGAGATCGTTGCAGGCCGCGGGCTGGAGCTCGCCGCAGATCCAGTACAGCCTGTTTTTCCCGCGGGCGCTGGCGCGGCTGCGGCCGCTCGAGGACATGCTCGGCTGGCTGCCGCTCGGGGCTCAATACGCCGCGCTGGCGCGCAAATCCTGATCTCCAGCGCTGCTGCCGTTCATGCAGCAATGTCCCCGGAGGTGATCCGCTTCACACCGGCCGCCGTCATGTCGGTCCAGGCCTTGGCCAGCGAGCCCTGGGTGTCGATGCCACGGCAGGCGTCCTCGATCACGTAGGTGTCGAGCCCCGCCTTGCGCGCGTCGAGCGCGGTCCAGGCGACGCAGAAATCGGTCGCCAGTCCGGCCACGAACACTTTGCTGATGCCGCGCGCCTTGAGATAGGCCGCGAGCCCCGTGCTGGTCTTCCCGTCCGCCTCGGTGAACGCCGAGTAGCTGTCGACGTCCTTGTGGAAGCCCTTGCGCAGAATCAGCTCGGCCTGCGGGATCGCGAGATCCTTGGACAGCGCCGCGCCGTCGGTGCCCTGCACGCAATGATCCGGCCACAGCACCTGCTTGCCATAGGCCAGGTCGATCAGCTCGAACGGCTTCTTGCCGGGGTGGCTGGAGGCGAACGAGACATGCGCCGGCGTGTGCCAGTCCTGCGTCAGCACCACATGGCTGAACGCCTTCGCGATCCTGTTGACGACGGGCACGACCTGCTCGCCGTCTTTCACCGCGAGGCTGCCGCCCGGAAGGAAGCAGTTCTGCACGTCGATCACGAGCAGCGCCGAGGTGTCGTCGGGCTTGATCGACGCGGCTGCGCCAGCCTGCCCGGCGATCGACGCTGCAAAGGCCGAGCTGCCGAGCAGCCGGAGAATCTGCCGTCGGTTCATTCTCATCCTCCCGGGGTCGAGGCAGCTCGAACGGACGTGTCGATCGGGCCTGCCGGATCTCTTCCGCCGCCGCAGGCAACCGCACTGCGTTACCAATCTTAAACCCAAGATTGTCACGAGTGAAAGCAGCAATTCGTTAAAGGTGCATGGGTATGGTCCGTAAATCTACGGGTGGGGACCGGTACCATGACCACGAATCTCGATGCGGACGGCGGTCAACTGCAGCCGCTGCGCAACGCCACGCTGCGATGGCCGGCGTTGCCGGTCTGGGTACCCCTGTTGCTGCTGTTCGCTGCCGGCATCCTGATGCGGCATCTGGTGGCCGCGAACACGGATGTGAGTTGGCTGCTGATCGCAGGCGAGCGCTGGCTCGACGGCCAGCGGCTGTATTCGGAGATCATGGAGACCAATCCGCCGATGGCGGTGCTGGTCTATGTCCCGGCGATCCTGATCGCGCGTGGCATTGGCGTGCCCGCGGAGCTGGTGCTCGACGTCCTGCTGTTCGTGGCCATCGCGTCGTCGCTCGCCGTGAGCATGCTCATCCTGCGCGACTCCGCGGCGCTGGCGCCCCGCCAGCGATGGCCGCTGGCGCTGATTACGCTCGCCGTTCTTGCCGTGCTGCCCGCCCAGTGCTTCGGGCAGCGCGAGCATATCGCGGTGATCGAGCTCGTGCCGGCGCTTGCGGTGCTGGCGCTGCGGATCAACCGCGAGACGCCGCCGCTCTGGGCGAGCGCGATTGCCGGCATCGGGCTGGGACTGGCGCTCTGCTTCAAGCCGCATTTCGCGCTGGCCATGCTGTGCGTGCTCGGCGTCGTGGCGGTGCATCTGAGGTCGGCGCGCCTGCTGCTCGCCCCGGAGAACCTCATCGCGGCGCTGCTGGTGTCGGTCTACAGCCTCTGCACCGTGCTGCTGTTTCCGGAATTCTTCAGCGACATGTGGCCGGTTCTCCGCGACGTCTATTCGATCGGCCTGCCGCTACCGACCATGATTGCGAAGCCGGCCATCCTGCTCTATGCGCTCACCCTGGTCGCGACGCTGCTGCTGAAGCGCAGCAGCGGCGTGACGCCGACCCTGATGTTGCTGCTGAGCGCCTCGGCCGCGTTCCTTATGGTCTATCTTCTGCAGCGCAAGGGCTGGCCCTACCATTCCTATCCGATGCTGGCCTTTGCCTTGCTCGGCTTCTTCTACGCCGTCACCGCCGCCCCTTCGGTCCAAGCGGGCGCCCCGGCGCGGCGGGGCCTGGCGACATGGGTGGTCGGCGCAGCGCTGCTGGTGCCGGCGCTGGTCTGGTTCAACCGCGCCCTCGACGCGCGCTTTCTGCAGCCGGCGATCGCCCGTCTCGGCATCGCGCATCCGACCATCATGGTGGTGTCGGGCGATCCCGGCATTCCCCATCCGCTGACGCGCGCCGTCGGCGGCGTATGGGCCTCGCGCGAGCAGTGCCTGCTGGCGTCGAGCTATGAGGAATTCGCCCGGGACAGCGGAGCCGACGCGCACGTGCTGGCGCGGCTCGATCCGTACACGGAACGGGAACGCCGCTGGCTCGCCGACGATATCAGGCGCTCGCGGCCGTCGATCGTCCTGGTCGACAATCTGACCGGCGATTGGGGCCAATGGCTTCACGCCAGCCCCGAGCTCGATCGCCTGATGCGGAGCTATCGCCGCACCGAGACGGTGCAGGACATCGACATCTATGTCCGCGAGCCTGAGTGAACCTCGGCCGTGGGCTAGCCCCTTGGCTGGATCCCGTCCCGGACCGCGCGGAAGCGCGGGAAGGCCGCCGACCACTGGTCGCGCGGCGCGCTGCCGATGATCCGCAGCGTGTTCGGGCCGCCGAAGCGCAACCACTGCACGACGGTGACCGGCGTATTGTCCTTGCCGCTGGTGGCGTCGATCCGCGTCTCATAGGCCGGCAGGCCGTCGATGCGGATCGGCTCGGACATCGTGATGCGGGCATCGCGCACGCCGGGAATGGTCGTCACCGCCTGCTGCGCCACGCGCGCCCGGTCGCCCGCCTCGGGCGCCACGCCGGCGATCAGCCCGATCACCACGAACGGGGCCGCCTCGAATCCCTTGTCCTCGTCGCCGTCCGCCAGGATCAGCGCGCCCGGTCCCAGGGTGCGGACGGTCTTGAAATTGGAGAGCTCGGTGACCTTGAAGGGCATGATCGACAACTGCTCGTCGATCGGCACGTCCTTGCGGACCACCGCGGAGGCGAACATCTGGCGCACGGCGTCGTCGGTGTAGATCTTGCTAGCGGTCTCCGGAATCTGCACGGCCACATAGCCGGAGAAGCCGGTGCCGGGTAGGATCATGGAGTAGCGCCGCACGGGGGTGGCGCCGTCACGGCCGTTCTCCACGGTGTAGTAGGCGGTGCCCGCTGATGTCTCGATGCTTTCCGGCTTGATGCCGCCGGTGCCGGCCGGATTGGCGGTGAACGCATTCTTGACCTCGCCATAGGCCCCGGCCGGCAATTCGGTCAGCAGGACCTTGACGCTCTGATCCTCGGTCTCGAAGCCGGAGAAGGTCTTGGCTTTGCTGAGCCCGACCAGCGGTGCGAGCCCGATGCGGACGCCGGGCGGGAAAATGGCATCCGCCGCCAGCGCCGGTCGCAGCAGGGAGATCGAGACCAGCGCCGCGGCGAGAAGTCGGGAGAACATCATGAGGAAGCTGCCTCGTTTCACAAACCAGTTCGACGGCCGTGATCGTCCCCGCGGTGGCCGTCCTCGGATGGGTGCCTTGTAGCGGGTTTACCGCGGCCGCAACAGGTCGATGGGTGCGACCAGAAGTTCCGCCGGCAGGGACGCGTTCAGGTTCTTGGCCACGGAGCTTTATGGTTTCGCTAAGCATGATCGAGGTTGCCGGCCGTGCCCGAATGAGGGCGACTTTGCGGCCCGAGGGAGCGCTGATGGCGGGTCGGGCGCAGTCACGGAGCCGGCGCTCTGTCCGCAACGCGCGCGACGCCGGGCGGGCACTCCGCCTCCCCGTCGGGGCTTTCACGGAGCGCCGAAAAATCCGCGGCTTTTCCGCGCTCGCGGGTCTCCTCCGGTCCTTGCGGGTGCCTCCCCCCCTCCTATATGACGCTCATCGTCGCAATATCGCGAGCATTTGATCTGAGGGGGTTTTGGATGGGGGCGCCGTCAGGGCCCCACCCAACCTGCCGCAAAAAGAAGGATATGAGACCATGGGAAAGGTCATCGGGATCGATCTCGGCACCACGAATTCGTGCGTGGCCGTCATGGACGGCAAATCGTCGAAAGTCATCGAGAACGCCGAGGGCATGCGGACCACGCCGTCGATCGTCGCCTTCAGTGACGATGGCGAGCGTCTGGTCGGTCAGCCGGCCAAGCGCCAGGCGGTGACCAACCCCGAGCGGACCTTCTTCGCAGTGAAGCGCCTGATCGGCCGCCGCTACGACGACCCGATGGTCGAGAAGGACAAGAAGCTCGTCCCCTACAAGATCGTCAAGGCCGGCAACGGCGACGCCTGGGTCGAGGCCGACGGCAAGACCTATTCGCCCTCGCAGGTCTCCGCCTTCATCCTGCAGAAGATGAAGGAGACCGCGGAGGCCCATCTCGGCCAGAAGGTCGACCAGGCGGTCATCACCGTCCCCGCTTATTTCAACGACGCCCAGCGTCAGGCCACCAAGGACGCCGGCAAGATCGCCGGTCTCGAGGTGCTGCGCATCATCAATGAGCCGACTGCGGCTGCCCTCGCCTACGGCCTCGACAAGACCAAGGCCGGCACCATCGCCGTGTACGACCTCGGCGGCGGCACCTTCGACGTCTCGATCCTGGAGATCGGCGACGGCGTGTTCGAGGTGAAGTCGACCAACGGCGACACCTTCCTCGGCGGCGAAGACTTCGACATGCGTCTGGTCAGCTACCTCGCCGACGAATTCCAGAAGGAGCAGGGCATCAACCTGCGCAACGACAAGCTCGCTCTGCAGCGCCTCAAGGAAGCTGCCGAGAAGGCCAAGATCGAGCTGTCGTCGACCACGCAGACCGAGATCAACCTGCCCTTCATCACCGCGGACCAGTCCGGTCCGAAGCATCTGACGATGAAGCTGACCCGCGCCAAGTTCGAGGCGCTGGTGGCCGACCTCGTCGAGAAGACCATCGAGCCGTGCCGCAAGGCGCTGAAGGATGCCGGCCTGACCGCCGGCGAGATCGGCGAAGTGGTGCTGGTCGGCGGCATGACCCGCATGCCGAAGATCCAGGAGATGGTGAAGCAGTTCTTCGGCAAGGAGCCGCACAAGGGCGTCAACCCCGACGAGGTGGTGGCGATCGGTGCTGCGATTCAGGCCGGCGTGCTGCAGGGCGACGTCAAGGACGTGCTGCTGCTCGACGTGACCCCGCTCTCGCTGGGCATCGAGACGCTGGGCGGCGTGTTCACCCGCATCATCGACCGCAACACCACGATCCCGACCAAGAAGAGCCAGGTGTTCTCGACCGCCGAGGACAATCAGAACGCGGTCACCATCCGGGTCTTCCAGGGTGAGCGCGAAATGGCGGCCGACAACAAGATGCTCGGCCAGTTCGACCTGATGGGCATTCCGCCGTCGCCGCGCGGCATGCCGCAGATCGAGGTGACGTTCGACATCGACGCCAACGGCATCGTCAACGTCTCGGCCAAGGACAAGGCGACCGGCAAGGAGCAGCAGATCCGCATCCAGGCCTCGGGTGGCCTGTCGGAAGCCGACATCGACAAGATGGTCAAGGACGCCGAGGCCAATGCCGCCGCGGACAAGAAGCGCCGCGAGGCGGTCGACGCCAAGAACCATGCCGACGCGCTGGTGCATTCCACCGAGAAGGCGCTGGCCGAGCATGGCTCGAAGGTCGCCGAGAGCGAGCGCCGCGCCATCGAAGACGCCGTCAGCGATCTGAAGGAAGCGCTGAAGGGCGACGACGCCGAGGCGATCAAGGCCAAGACCAACACCCTGGCCCAGGCGTCGATGAAGCTCGGCGAGGCCATGTACAAGCAGCAGGCCGAGAGCGACGCGGCCCGCGATGCTGCCAAGGATGACGTCGTCGACGCGGAGTTCACCGAGGTCGACGACGACAAGAAGAAATCTGCTTAAACGACGGTAGAGGCTGATAGCCATGACCCCCATGCCAAAGAGCGCAGCCAGCGTCTCGTTGGATGGGGGTCATTTTCATTGAACCGGCGCGCGGATGCGCGCGAGCCGTTCAGGTCTGACGATGTTCGGGCGGGTTTGATTGATGTCCACCAAGCGCTGCTATTACGAGACCCTGGAAGTCGAACGCGATGCCGACGAGGGCAAGCTGAAGACGGCGTTCCGCAAGCTCGCCATGAAATGGCACCCGGACAAGAATCCGGGCGATGCCTCCAGTGAGGTGAAGTTCAAGGAGATCAACGAGGCCTATGAGGTGCTGCGCGACGCCGACAAGCGCGCCGCCTATGACCGCTATGGCCACGCCGCGTTCGAGCAGGGCGCGGGCGGCGGTCCGCATGGCTTCGGCGCCGGCTTCGCGTCGTCGTTCTCCGACATCTTCGAGGACCTGTTCGGCATGGCCGGACAGCGGCGCGGCGGCACCGGCCGCGAGCGCGGCGCGGACCTGCGCTACAACATGGAGATCACGCTGGAGGAGGCGTTCCTCGGCAAGACCGCGCAGATCGAGATTCCGGTCTCGGTCACCTGCGACTCCTGCTCGGGCACCGGCGCCAAGGCCGGCACCAAGCCGAAGACCTGCGCGATGTGCGGCGGCGCCGGCCGCGTCCGCCAGGCGCAGGGCTTCTTCACCCTGGAGCGCACCTGTCCGGGCTGCCACGGCCGCGGCCAGATGATCGAGGATCCCTGCCCGTCATGCTCCGGCTCCGGCCGCGTCACGCGCGACCGTACGCTGTCGGTCAACATTCCCCAGGGCGTCGAGGACGGCACCCGCATCCGTCTTGCCGGCGAGGGCGAGGCGGGCCTGCGCGGCGGGCCGCCCGGCGACCTCTACATCTTCCTGTCGCTGTCTCAGCACGAGTTCTTCCAGCGCGACGGCGCCGACCTGCATTGCCGCGTGCCGATCTCGATGGTGACGGCCGCGCTGGGCGGCGAGTTCGAGGTGCCGACCATCGACAACGGCAAGACCAAGGTGAAGATTCCCGCTGGCGCCCAGTCCGGCCGCCGCTTCCGGATCGCCGCCAAGGGCATGCCGGTGCTGCGCTCGCGCCAGACCGGCGACATGTATGTCCAGGTCGTCGTCGAGACGCCGCAGAACCTGACGAAGAAGCAGCAGGAGCTGCTGGCCGAGTTCGAGAAGCTGTCGTCCGGTGCCACCCAGCCGGAAGCCGCCGGCTTCTTTACCAAGGTCAAGGATTTCTTCGGCAAGGCGGCGAGCTGAGCCTGAGCGCGGCGGTCGGCCGGGATGTTGCCGAATGATCTCAGTCGCGGGATTTCACGGCGTCTGCTGCTCTGCACAGCAAAAAAAGACCAGATGCATCCGCAAGACTGCGGACCCAGCAGCCTTAATCGTGAGTTACGGTTCGGCTTGACCGCCCCGCCTGCGACCTATACGTCTTTGTGACTCTTTTCTGACATCGCCGTGAAAACGGTCCCGTCTGGTACTGAGATGCCCCTGCAAACGTCCGTGCGTGCGTCGAAAAAGCCTCTCCGTCTGGACGACGAAGTGCGCTTCCTCCGCTCATGGATCGAGAAGCCGCTGCACATGGGTGCCGTCATGCCGTCGGGACGGCTGCTGGCCCGGACCATGGCGCAGTATGTCGATCCTCATGGCACCGGTCCGGTGATCGAGCTCGGGCCCGGCACGGGCGCGATTACGGCCGCACTGGTCGAGCACGGCATCGATCAGAAGCGGCTTGTCCTGGTCGAATACAATCCGAGTTTCTGCGCGCTGCTGCGCGACCGCTACCCGCAGGCCAAGGTGGTGCAGGGCGACGCCTATCGTCTCCGCGACACGCTGTGGAACGTGCTGGGCGCGCCGGCCTCGGCCGTCGTCTCCGGCCTGCCGCTGGTGACCAAGCCGATGCTGACGCGCATGAAGCTGGTCCGCGATGCGTTCGCGGCGATGTCGCCGAACGCGCCATTCGTGCAGTTCACCTATTCCGTCGTGCCGCCGATTCCGAAGTCGCTGCCCGGCGTCACCACCCAGGCGTCCGAGCGCATCTGGATGAACCTTCCGCCGGCGCGCGTCTGGGTGTATCGCAAGCCCTGACCGGCAGCCGCGGTTTTGCGCGGCGGGTCGCTTCCCGGCCGCACGATGTCCGCGCTGAAAATCCTCGTCATTCCCGGCTCGACCCGCGCCGGCTCGCACAATGCGAGGCTGGCCGCAGCTGCCGCCTATCGGTTCGTGCAGGCCGACGCCGACGTCACCCGCATCTCGCTCGCCGATTTTCCGCTGCCGATCTACGATGCCGACCTCGAGGCTGGCTCCGGCGTGCCGCGCGCGGCCATCGATCTGAAACGGATGATCGACGCGCATGATGGCGTGCTGCTGGTGACGCCCGAATACAACGGCTCGGTGCCGCCGCTGCTCAGCAACGCCATCGCCTGGCTGTCGCGCGTCGACGAGCCGCCGGAGGGCCGCGGCGCGGTGTTCCGCGGCCGGCCGTTCGCGATCGCGGCCGCCTCCGAAAACCGCTTCGGCGGCGCCCGTGCGCTCTCGGCCCTGCGGCTGATGCTGACGGCCTGCAACGCCACGGTGATCCCGAACCAGCTCGCGCTGGCCTTCGCCGACAACGCCTACAACGACATGGATCGGCTCAGGCTGCCGGCCGACGTCAACGCGCTCGACGCGCTGGTGCGGCAGCTGATCGAAACAGCGCAACAGACCCCGTGAGGTGACATGCCGACCGAGATTGCTCCACGCGACCGCCTGATCGTCGCCCTCGACCTGCCCAGCGTGGCCGAGGCCGAGGCGATGATCGCTACGCTCGGCGACAGCGTGACGTTCTACAAGATCGGCATGGAGCTGACCTATGCCGGCGGCCTCGGCCTCGCCGAGCGCCTCGCGGCTAACGGCAAGCACGTCTTCATGGACCTCAAGCTGCACGACATCCCGACCACGGTCGAGCGCGCCACGCGGCAGATCGCCAAGCTCGGCGCCCGCTTCCTCACGGTGCACGGATTCTCGCAGAGCATGACAGCCGCGCTCGCCGGCGCCGCCGGCTCCTCTCTCGAGCTGCTCGCCGTCACCGTGATGACCTCTTACGACGATGCCGACCTCGCCGCCGCCGGCTACGCGATGACCGTCAAGGAGCTCGTCGCCCACCGCGCCGTGCAGGCCCGCGACATCGGCATCCACGGCCTGATCCTGTCGCCGGAGGAGACCCAGCTGGTCCGCCTGCTGGTCGGCCCCGACATGCAGCTGGTGACGCCGGGGATCCGCCCCGCAGGCTCGGACGTCGGCGACCAGAAGCGGATCATGACGCCGGCGCTCGCGATCGCCGGCGGTGCCGACCGCCTCGTCGTCGGCCGCCCGATCACGGGCGCCGCCGATCCCGCTGCCGCTGCGGAGGCCATCGTCGCCGACATCGCCGCCGCCGTTGCGCTGGTCGGCAAGACCAATCGCTCGTAAGCAGAAGCGCCCGACAACAAGGAGACCCCAGGGATGCCCAAGGCCTATTGGATCGCCCGCATCGACGTGCACAACATGGACGGCTACAAGGAGTACGTCGCGCAGAACGGCGCGGTGTTCCATCAATACGGCGCCAAGTTCCTGGTCCGCGGCGGCCAGTACGAGACCCGCGAAGGCACCTCGCGCTCGCGCAACGTCGTGATCGAGTTCGAGGACTACGCCACCGCGCTCGCGTGCTACAATTCCCCGGAATACCAGCGCCTGGTCGCGATGCGCGTGCCGCATTCGCAAGGCGATCTGGTGATCATCGAGGGCTATGACGGCCCGCAGCCCTGAGCGCAGGTCGGCTCCGCGGCGGCCTCGGTTGCCGCCGCCAGCGGCCCCGGCTATAGCCCCTGACGGGGCGGAGGAATACGACATGTCCAGGATGCGCTTGATCGTTGCAGGAGCCGGCGGCCGCATGGGCCGGGCCCTGGTGCGTGCGATCGCTGACAGCGAGGGCGCGGTGCTGGCCGGCGCGCTGGAGGCACCGACCTCTGAGCTGATCGGCAAGGATTCCGGCATGCTCGCCGGCCTTCCGGCCAACGGCATCAAGCTGTCGGCCGATCTCTGGGCGATGTCGGCCGACGCCGACGGCATCCTCGATTTCACCGTGCCGGCCGCGACCATCGCCAATGTCGCCATCGCCGCCGAGCGCGGCATCGTCCATGTCGTCGGCACCACCGGCCTGTCGGCGTCGGACGACGCCGTCATCAAGAGCGTCACCAAGCGCGCCATCGTGGTGCAGTCCGGCAATATGAGCCTCGGCGTGAATCTGCTGGCCGCGCTGGTCCGGCAGGTGGCGAAGTCGCTCGACGCGAATTTCGACATCGAGATCCTCGAGATGCATCACAAGCACAAGGTCGACGCGCCCTCGGGCACCGCCCTGATGCTGGGCCGCGCCGCCGCCGACGGCCGCGGCATCGCGCTGGAGGATCACTCCGCGCGCGGCCGCGACGGCAACACCGGCGCGCGCCGCTCCGGCGACATCGGCTTCGCCTCGCTGCGCGGCGGCACCGCAGCCGGCGATCACAGCGTCATCTTCGCCGGTCCCTCCGAGCGCCTCGTGCTGTCGCACCAGGCCGAGGACCGCATGATCTTCGCCCATGGCGCGCTCAAGGCAGCGCTGTGGGCCCATGGCAAGCCGCCGGGCTACTACACGATGGACGACGTGCTCGGCCTCAAGGACCTGTTTTAAGTCAACGCAAGTGGATCTGTTAGCATGAGCGAACGTCTCCTGGTGCTGGTGCGCCACGGCCAGAGCGAGTGGAACCTGAAGAACCTGTTCACCGGCTGGAAGGATCCTGACCTCACCGAGCAGGGCGTCAGCGAGGCCAAGGACGCCGGCCGCAAGCTCAAGGCGCAAGGCCTGACCTTCGACGTCGCCTTCACCTCCGAGCTGACCCGCGCCCAGCACACCTTGAAGCTGATCCTCGACGAGCTCGGCCAGCCCGGCCTGCCGACGTCGAAGAACCTCGCGCTCAACGAGCGCGACTATGGCGACCTCTCCGGCCTCAACAAGGACGACGCCCGCGCCAAATGGGGCGAGGAGCAGGTCCACGTCTGGCGCCGCTCCTACGACGTCCCCCCGCCCGGCGGCGAAAGCCTCAAGGACACCCTCGCCCGCGCGCTGCCCTACTACGTGCAGGAGATCCTCCCCGGCGTCCTCCGCGGCCAGCGCACCCTGGTGGCGGCCCACGGCAACTCGCTCCGCGCGCTGATCATGGTGCTGGAGAAGCTGACGCCGGAAGGCATCCTGAAGCGCGAGCTGGCGACCGGCGTGCCGATCATCTACCGGCTGAAGGCCGATTCGACGGTGGAGTCCAAGCTGGATCTGGCGGGCTAGCCGTCGCACGCGCGACCAGTCCCGGCAGTTGACCGCGCCTTTTGTGAGTCATGGCGCCCTTCGTGAGTTGAAGCCCCACTCCCGGCCCCGCCGCCGGTGCGCCCCCTCGCCCCGTTCTTACGGGGAGAGGGCTGGGGTGAGGGGCCGCACCCACGGGCAGTGCCTCCTAAGCGACGTCACCCCAGAGACCCTACTCATCTGTTAGCTCGTCATGCCCGGGCTTGACCCGGGCATCCATCCCCTTCGCGAGACTCTTTCCAAGCAGATGGATGGCCGGGTCAAGCCCGGCCATGACGGCCTGAGTGACTCAACGACGACCGGTACTGAGGCCAAGTAGTGCCGTGATCACGTGCCACGGCTCCTCCGCGTAGTCGTCCGCCGATCATCTCCCCGATTCACATCTCAAACAGCCCCGCCCACAGCTCCACGACCTCGCGGCGCATCCGCCCGAGTCGTGCTCGAACCATGTCCCTCTAACAATCGAGAGGGCGCAGGGAATGCCGGATGCTGGCCGCACCCATGGCCCGCCTGCAGAAAAAAAGCAGGCGGCAGTCACCACAGGTTCAGCCGAGAACAACCGGCATTCCCTGCGCGATGGTCTTCACGCTTATACGCAGTCTCCCTGGTGCGCCGGGCTTGTTGGCCACCATGCGCGACAATGCTTGCGCATTGCGCGGGACACCAGCATCGGGGTGTCAGGACGCTGCGACTTCACGTCCACGGTCCCACCGTTCGTCGGCGCGCCCATCAGGACACGCTGCGGCAGACCGCGGCCATCGCCTCCCCACCTCGCGTGTCGTGACGATCGCGCGCAACGCCCCTCTCGTTGAGGCGGGATGCAGGATAGAAACATGAATTCGGAAAAATAGCAATGAGCTTTCTTGGAAACGGGCCCCGAAAGATGAATGTGCCCGAGACTCTGCTATCGATGATCCATGATCCGGGAGCGAGCGACACACGGGGGCTTGGAAACTTCCCTTAACCGTAGTGGCGCACTTACGCCTCCTTATGGGATGGTCGTAACCATGCTCGGAAGAGTCCGGTGACCACGCAGCCCGTCATCAGCACAATGAGAAGCAACCCGACGTAATAGCCTGGATCGTGCATTTGCGTTCGGATGCTTGGATCGACTTGGAGCGCCACTTGTTTGGGGAGAGCGATCCACGCAAGATTACTTATCTTCGAGATGTAGACAATCCATTCGTCGCCTGCACTCGGTATTGAGAATCCGAGATCGCATGATGCTGAGCCGTTGCCTCCGTCGATGGTCACCGGCCCGCCCGAGTAGGTGCCCCATAATATATTCTCGATAGACGCGGTCGCCTGCCACGGGTGAGCGTCATACCGCTGCTCACTCGTGTAGTTTGCCCGTTTGATTTGAACTAATACGACCGCATTCACCTCGCCTTGAACATATGCTGTTGAGACGCGGTTCTCCGCCGAATAAAATACACGACATGCACTTGTTGGCTCGACTGTGAGCGCAATGACCGCGAACAGTCCAATCAGACTGATGCAGTGCTGAACGCTTTTGCGAAGCCGAGTCATAAGTCAGTTCTCAACCTCAGTGGGACATCCATGCCCTCTTTAGCGGTGAAAGAAGCGTAGGTCAGGTTACATGACACTAAGCCATACCCGTGCAGAGAGGTTCTCAGTGTAGTCGATCGTCTGTACGTCCGGGTTCTATCGCGCGGGACGAAATACTGCTTAGGTAGCGGTACGGCCAAGAACGCTGCGCCAAATCGGGCTCATTACTAGCAAGAAGGAACGCTTGTGAGAGGCAGCCTGACGTGATTCACATGTGGCATCTTGGCTCTTTTAACCCATCCCCACCTGCCCAGCCTCCCACCCGATCATCGCCTGCTTGCGCGTCAGGCCCCAGTGGTATCCCGTCAGCGCGCCCGTCTTCCCCAGCGCGCGATGACACGGAACCACGAACGAGATCGGGTTCTTCCCCACTGCCGCGCCCACCGCGCGCGAGGCCTTTGGCGACTCCAGCCGCGTCGCGATGTCGGAGTAGCAGACGGCGCGGCCCATGGGGATCTTGAGCAGGGCTTCCCAGACACGGACCTCGAAATCGGTGCCGATCAGGACGACGCGCAGCGGCTGCTCGGGGCGCCACAGCGCCTTGTCGAAGATGCGCTGCGCGAGGCCGGCGGTGCCGGGGACGTCCTCGACGTATTCGGCGCGGGGCCAGCGGCTCTTCATGTCGGCGAGTGCGGACGCCTCCTCGCCGGGGTCGGCGAAGGCGAGGCCGGCGAGGCCGCGCGGGGTCGCCATGACCAGCGCCATGCCGAACGGGCAGGGGTGGAAGCCGTAGCGCAGCGTCGTGCCGGCGCCGCCGGTCTTCCATTCGCCGGGGGACATCGCCTCGTGGGTGACGAACAGGTCGTGCAGGCGGCCGGGGCCCGACAGGCCGGAGTCGAGCGCGGCGTCGAGCACGCTCGCTGAGCCCTTCAGCAGGCCCTTGGCGTGGTCGAGCGTCAGCGCCTGCATGAACGCCTTCGGCGTCAGCCCGGCCCAGCGCCGGAACAGATGGTGCAGCTCGTCCGGCGTCAGGCTGGCGGCGTCGGCCATGTCCTCGATGGTCGGCTGCCGGCGCCAGTGCTCGGAGATGAACGCGATCGCGCGGCGCACGGCGTCGTAGTCGCGCAGCGCAGCGGATTGTTGCGGGCCCGGCTTGGCCAGGGCGGAATCGTGAATGGCGAGGGTCATCATGAGTCCGGATGTAGGGCGGCCGGGGAGGGCACTCCACCCGATTTCCGATCGGGGGGCTAGGGGTGGATGTGAGTGGCCTGGGCCCGTGCCCGTGGTTGGTTTGCTCCGTCATTCCGGGGCATTCGCGCGCAAGCGCGAATGAGCCCGGAATCCATACCCTCAGGATGAAGGGTGAGGCGAGATGCCCATGAGCGGCGTGCCCCACACGACGTCCTGTGGGTATGGGTTCCGGGCTCGCGCTGCGCGCGCCCCGGAACGACAGCGGAGATGACGGCGGTACTGCCGCCGGGCGGCGAGGTGGCGGGCCTTCGGCGCGGTCGGTGGTTGTGGCGGCCCTCACCCCGACCCTCTCCCCGTGAAGGACGGGGAGAGGGAGCGCACCGATGTTGGGGCGAGCGTTGTGACATCCTCGTCGTCATTCCGGGGCAATCGCCAATGCGCGACGCGCATTGGCGATTGAACCCGGAATCGCGGTTGTTGGAAAAGAACGCCAGGCAAGCTCGGGATTCCGGGTTCAAGGCCTGCGGCCTTGCCCCGGAATGACGGTGCGTGTGGTGGAGTGGGAAAGTTAGAGCGGATTCAGCACCGGGCCGCGTTTTGCGGCCTGCAGCCCCGCCGTGAGCGCCTTCGCAAAGCTCGCCTTCTCCTCCGGCCCGAGGAAGCTCGCGATCGCGACGCGCTGGCCGCGCGCCACCAGATACAGCCGCTCGATGCCGAACTCCTCGTGGGTTTCCTGGTCGAGGCGGACCCAGAGCGGGTTGAAGCGCCATTCCATGACGTGGCCCTTGTGGCTGACGCGGCGCAGGCGAAGCTCAGTCAGGGTGATCGTCACGTCCTCGTAGGCGTTGGCGCGGCGGAAGTTGACGCGGAAGGCCCAGTAGATCGCCAGCGCGTCGAGGCCGAAGAAGCCGAGCACCGGCCAGGCGCCCATCATCACCGAGGCGATGCCGCCGATGAAGCTGATGGCGCAGACCACGGCCATCAGCACCAGGAAGCCGGTGCGGCCGAGCGAGCGATGCGGCGTCAGCCGGGCCGAGAACAGCTCGGGATCAGCGGCGGCGTTGCCGGTCTCCTGATACGCAAAAGCATTGCCTGGCGTCATGGGGCCTCAGTATACCCGGATCATGGCCAAAATCACCCGCCCCCAACGCGCCAAGCCGGTCCCGGTTCGCACGCCCGCCAAAAAGGCGGCCAAGGCCGCGCCGGGAGCAGCGTCCAAATCCGCATCCAAAACGGCGAAGAAGGCCGGCAAGATCAGCCCGGCTGCAAAGGCGGGGGCAAGCTCGGTCAAGCCGGTCAAGAAAGGGTTGAAGGCCACGAAACCCTGGACCCCGGCCGAGATCCGCGAAGCCTTCAGCCGGTTCGCGCAGGCCAATCCGGAGCCGAAGGGCGAGCTCGAACACGTCAATCCCTACACCTTGCTTGTCGCGGTCGTGCTGTCGGCGCAGGCGACCGACGCGGGGGTCAACAAGGCGACGCGGCCGCTGTTCGCGGTCGCCGACACGCCGCAGAAGATGCTGGCGCTCGGCGAGGACGCGGTGCGCGACTACATCAAGACCGTCGGCCTCTTCCGCACCAAGGCCAAGAACGTGATCGCGCTATCGCAGAAGCTCATCGCCGAGTTCGGCGGCGAGGTGCCGCGCACCCGGCCCGAGCTGGAGTCGCTGCCGGGCGCGGGGCGCAAGACCGCGAATGTCGTGCTCAACATGGCGTTCGGCGAGCACACGATGGCGGTCGACACCCACGTGTTCCGCGTCGGCAACCGCACGGGTCTGGCGCCCGGCAAGACGCCGCTGGAGGTCGAGCTCGGGCTGGAGAAGGTGATCCCCGCCGAGTTCATGCTGCACGCCCATCACTGGCTGATCCTGCACGGCCGCTACACCTGCCTTGCCCGCAAGCCGCGCTGCGAGCTGTGCCTGATCAAGGACCTCTGCCGCTGGCCGGAGAAGACCGCCTGAGGAAGACGAAGGTCTCGCTGCGTCCGCAGCTGTTTTCTCCGGGGTGCGTTCTTGCCGTATCCACAACTGTCATGCCCCGCGAAGGCGGGGCATCCAGTACGCCGCGGCAGTCGTGATTGAACCGAGGGGCCGCGGCGTACTGGATCGTCCGCTTTCGCGGACGATGACAGCGGGGCCTACGTGAATCTCCCTTTCAGGTTGCAGCTCCAAATCGCATTTGACAGTCACTTTAGCGTCACGCGCTGACGCGCTCTCACCATGGCCGGGCCACATCGCTGCCCGCATTGGTCATAAGATGACAGGCGTAATCCGGGCGATGTGAGCGGCGCGTGACAACTTCCGCGTTCTCGGACTTTCTGCGCCGGGACGGGGAAGGATTATTTGCATGGACCACACTGCCGCCCTCGTGTCGCTCGCGACCGCTGTGCCTCCGCATCAGTTCCGTCAGAACGAGGTGATGGAAGCCGCGCGCGTGGTGCTGTCGCCGCGCTTCCCGCAGTTCGACACGATGGCGAGCCTGTTCGCCAACACCGGCATCCGCGCCCGCTACGGCGTCAAGCCGATCGAATGGTACATGGAGCGGCGCGGCTGGCCGGAGCGCACCGAGGCCTATCTCGACGGCGCCGAGGCGCTGTTTGTCGAGGCGACCAACAAGGCACTGGCGCAGGCGGATCTCAGAGCTGATGAGATCGACACCATCGTCAGCGTGAGCTCGACCGGCATCGCGACGCCGACCCTGGAAGCGCGCGTCGCCGGCCGCATAGGCTTTCGCTCCGACGTCTCGCGCGTGCCGGTGTTCGGGCTCGGCTGCGCCGGCGGCGTCTCCGGCCTGTCGATCGCCGCGCGGCTGGCGCAGGCGCGGCCCGGCACCAACGTGCTGTTCGTGACGTTCGAGCTGTGCACGCTGGCCGTGCGTCACGACGAGCTGAGCAAGGCCAACATCGTTGCGCTCAGCCTGTTCGGCGATGGCGCCGCGGCCGCGATCCTGCGCGCCGGCGACGGTGGCGCGACGCGTGTCGAGGCGGCCGGCGAGAAGCTGTGGCCGGATACGCTGGACATCATGGGCTGGAGCGTCGATCCCGAAGGCTTCGGCGTGATCTTCCAGCGCACCATTCCGGACTTCGTCACCGAGAACATGGGTCCGGCGGTCAACGAGATCCTCGGCAACATGAAGCTGTCCGCCGCCGACGTCGATCGCTTCGTCTGCCATCCCGGCGGCGCCAAGGTGATCACCGCGCTGGAGCGCGCGCTGTCGATCGGGCAGGGCACGCTCGATCATGAGCGCGAGATCATCGCCGACTACGGCAACATGTCCGCGCCAACCGTGCTGTTCGTGCTGGAGCGCGCACGGGCGAAAGGCCTGCCGCCGCGCTCGGTGCTGACGGCGCTCGGACCCGGGTTCACCGCAAGCTGCGTTTCACTGAGGCACGCCGCATGACCTTCGCCGCCTTCGTCCTCGCCCTCGTCACCATGCAACGGCTCGGCGAGCTCGTGCTCGCCCGCCACAACACCCGCCGCCTCCGCGCCATGGGCGCGGTCGAGGTCGGTGCGGATCATTATCCGCTGATGATCTCGATGCACGCCGCCTGGCTGGTGTCGCTGTGGCTGCTCGGCGTCGACCAGGAGGTCGATTCCTGGCTGCTTACAGCCTTCGTGCTGCTGCAGGGCCTGCGCTGGTGGGTGCTGGCGACCCTGGGCCCGCGCTGGACCACGCGGATCATCATCCTGCCCGGCGCGCCGCTGGTCAGCGACGGACCGTACCGCTACATCTCGCATCCGAACTACATGGTCGTGACGGCGGAGATCGCGCTGCTGCCGCTGGCGCTGCATCTGCCGCTGATCGCGCTGATCTTCTCCGGCCTCAACGCCGCCGTGCTGTTCATCCGCATCCGCGCCGAATCCGAGGCGCTCTCCGGCGTTTCCGGCGGCGGCATCGGTGGCGGCCAGACCGCATGAGTGCTGCGGCCGCGCCGGAGGAGACGCCGAGCCTCGCCACCTGGCTCGGCTTCGTCCTGATGTGCGTCGGCATGTTCATGGCGATCCTGGACATCCAGGTGGTGGCGACGTCGCTGCCGACCATCCAGGAGGCGCTCGGCATCACGCCGGACGCGATGAGCTGGATCCAGACGGCGTATCTGATCGCCGAGATCATCGCGATTCCGCTGACCGGCCTGCTGACGCGCGTGTTCACCCTGCGCTGGCTGTTCACCGGCGCCGTCAGCGTGTTCACGCTGGCGTCGCTCGGCTGCGCGTTCAGTGTCAGCTTCCACATGCTGCTGGCGTTCCGCGTGCTGCAAGGCTTCTTCGGCGGCCTGCTGATCCCCGTGGTGTTCTCCGCGGTGTTCCTGCTGTTTCCGTCGCGGCTGCATGCGGTGGCGACGACGATCGGCGGCGTGGTCGCGGTGCTCGCGCCGACCATCGGCCCGGTGGTCGGCGGCTTCATCACCAACACCTGGTCGTGGCCCTGGCTGTTCCTGATCAACATCGTGCCCGGCATCATCGCCGCGCTGATGACGCCGAGCCTGCTGCCGAAGCAGCGGATGGATCTGGGCGAGCTGGAGAAGCTCGATCTGTTCGCGCTGATGCTGCTCGCGGTCTCCCTGGGGAGCCTCGAGCTCGGGCTGAAGGAGGCGCCGAAGGGCGGCTGGCTGTCGTCGAACTGCATTGCGCTGCTGGTGCTCAGCGCGTCCTGTCTCACCTTGCTGATCCAGCGCCTGCTGGCGTCAGGCGATCCGATCCTGCGCATCGGCAGCTTCCAGCGCCGCTCGTTCACGCTCGGCTGCCTGTCGAGCTTCTGCCTCGGCATCGGCCTGTTCGGCTCGGTGTATCTGATGCCGGTGTTCCTCGCCTTCGCGCGCGGCCATGATGCGTTCGAGATCGGCAAGATCATGCTGGTGACGGGCGTCGCGCAACTGGTCGCGGCCCCGCTGGTGACGGCGCTCGACGGCAAGGTCGACGCGCGGGTCCTGACCGCGTTCGGCTTCGCGCTGTTCAGCATCGGTCTCGCCGCCAGCGCCTTCCAGCCGCCGACCGCCGACTATCAGGAGATGTTCTGGCCGCAGGTGGTGCGCGGCATCGGCATCATGTTCTGCCTGCTGCCGCCGACGCGGATCGCGCTCGGCGATCTGCCGCCGGCCGAGGTCGCCGATGCCAGCGGCCTGTTCAACCTGATGCGCAATCTCGGCGGCGCGATCGGTATCGCGCTGATCGACACCGTCATCTATGGCCGCGTCACGCTGCATGCGCAGGCGTTCCGTGACCGCCTGATGGCCGGCGACACCGCGACCGCCAAGGCGATCGGGCTCGCACCGGAGCTGTTACGCAACCGGCCGCGTGGCGTCACGGAGGAGCAGGCGATCGCCTATGTGCGGCCGCTGGTGGAGAAGGCCTCGCTCGCGCTCTGCGTCAACGAGGCCTGGGCGATGCTCGCCGGCGTGGCGCTGCTCGGCTTCGTTCTCATTCCCTTCGCCCGCAACAAGCCCGCCAGCCTGTCGCCGCGGATGATGGCGCTAGAGGCTGCGCAGCCGGCGCTCCGGCGACGGCTCGATCAGCTCGGGCCGCGGCCCCGATAGCCGCTTGTGCAGGTGGACCATGAAGGCCATGCCGAACAGCGGCGTCGCCAGGTTCACGATCGGAATGGTGACGAACGCGGCGATGATCAGTCCGGCCGTGAACACGGTCACCGCATTGTCGCGCCGCATCGCCTTGGCCTCCGCCGGCGGCCTGAAGCGCATCGCGGCGAGCTCGAAATATTCCCGGCCGAGCAGCCACGCGGTGGCGATGAAGAAGATCACGAAGCCGGCGCCGGCCAGGAACACGAAGGGCAGGGCGACCAGATAGATCAGGATGGTGAGGCCGGCGGCCTTCAGGCCCTCCATCATGGCGATGCCGAACGGCAGCGCGACGCCGGGCCGCTCGGCCGGATAGTGCTCGCGCTCGACCAGGTCGGCGACGTCATCGACGAACAGGCTCGCGATCACCGAGGTGATCGCCGGCATCAGCATGATGCCGCCGAACACGACGCCGAAGCCGGCCGCGATCGAGATGATCCAGGTCAGCACCTCCAGCGTGCCGTGCGAATTCGGCCCGAGCATCGTCTCGGCCCAGCCCTCGCCAGCGGTGGCGAGCCAGGTCAGCAGCCGCTGCAGGCCGATGGCAAGCACCGTGACCAGCACCAATGCCAGCCCGATCGAGCGCCACAGGATCGAGCGCATCGGCGGCGACAGAATCTGCGAAAGCGCCTTGATGGCGGCATCGATCATGGTCGTGGACCCTCTCTGCGAACCCCGCGTCAGGAGGTAGACATGGCCGAGGGCTTCGGCAAGTCCATCCTCCCCACCGCAAGACGATGCGCCCAGACTGCTTCGTCCGTCATTGCGAGCGCAGCGAAGCAATCCAGGGTGGTGGGCGGGACTCTGGATTGCTTCGTCGCGGAGCCTGTCATCGGGCCGCGCTTCGCGCGGACCCGTTGGCTCCTCGCAATGACGAAGGATAGGCTGTACGCCTCCTCACAGCCGCGTCGCTCGCAGCCGCAGCGCGTTGCCGACGACGCTCACCGACGACAGCGACATCGCGGCGGCCGCGATGATCGGCGACAGCAGGATGCCGAACACGGGATAGAGGATGCCCGCCGCGATCGGGATGCCGGCGGCGTTGTAGATGAACGCGAAGAACAGGTTCTGGCGGATGTTGCTCATGACAGCCGCCGACAGCTTGCGCGCCCGCGCGATGCCGCCGAGATCGCCCTGCAGCAAGGTGACGCCGGCGCTCTCCATCGCGACGTCGGTGCCGGTGCCCATGGCGATGCCCACATCGGCCGCCGCCAGCGCCGGCGCGTCGTTGACGCCGTCGCCGGCCATCGCCACCACCTTGCCGCTGGCGCGGAGACGCGCGACCACTGCGCTCTTCTGCTCCGGCAGCACCTCGGCCTCGACCTCGGTGATCCCGATTCTTCGCGCGACCGCGGTCGCCGTGGTGCGGTTGTCGCCGGTCAGCATGATCACCTTGATGCCGTCGGCCGCCAGCGCCTTCAGCGCCTCGGGCGTCGACGCCTTGACCGGATCGGCGATCGCGAACAGTGCCGCCGGCTTGCCGTCGACGGCCATCGTGATCACGGTGGCGCCCTCCTCGCGCAGACGCTTGCTCTCGACGCCGAGCGCATCGGTCATGATGCCGAGCGAGGCGAGATAGGTCGGGTTGCCGAGCACCACCGCCTTGCCATCGACCTCGCCACGCGCGCCCTTGCCGGTCGGGGCGTCGAAGTTCTTGACCTCGGCCAGCTTGAGCTTGCGCTCGCTGGCGTGACGGACGATCGCCTCGGCGAGCGGATGCTCGCTCGCGCGCTCGACGCTGGCGGCGAGCCGCAGCGCGTCGGCCTCGTCGATGCCATCAGCGGTGACGATCGCGGTGACTTTCGGCTTGCCTTCGGTGAGCGTGCCGGTCTTGTCGACGACCAGCGTGTCGACCTTCTCCAGCCGCTCCAGCGCCTCGGCGCTCTTGATCAGCACGCCCGCCTGCGCGCCGCGGCCGACGCCGACCATGATCGACATCGGTGTAGCCAAGCCGAGCGCGCAGGGGCAGGCGATGATCAGCACGCTCACGGCGGCGACGAGCCCGAAGGCGAAGCGCGGCTCGGGGCCGAATGCGTACCAGGCGACGAAGGCGGTGATGGCGGCGGCAATCACCGTCGGCACGAACCAGCCCGCGACCTGATCGGCGAGCCGCTGGATCGGCGCGCGCGAGCGCTGCGCGTCGGCGACCATCTGCACGATCTGCGACAGCAGGGTTTCGCGGCCGACCTTGTCGGCGCGCATCACGAAGCTGCCGGTCTGGTTCAGGGTGCCGGCGATGACGCGCTCGCCTTCATCCTTGGTCACCGGCATCGACTCGCCCGTCACCAGCGACTCGTCGAGCGAGGAACGGCCTTCGAGAATGACGCCGTCGACTGGCACCTTCTCGCCGGGCCGCACACGCAGGCGATCGCCGACCGCGAGCTCGGCGATCTCGACCTCGTGGTCGTTGCCGTCGGCGTCGAGCCGCCGCGCCGTCTTCGGCGCGAGCTGCAGTAGCGCCTTGATCGCGCCAGAGGTCGCCTCGCGCGCGCGCAGCTCCAGCACCTGGCCGAGCAGCACCAGGATGGTGATGACGGAAGCCGCCTCGAAATACACCGCGACAGTGCCGCCATGGCCGCGGAATGCCGGTGGAAACGCCTGCGGTATCAAGGTCGCGATCACGCTGTAGACATAGGCCACCCCTGTGCCCATCGCGATCAACGTGAACATGTTGAGATTGCGGGTCTGGACCGATTGCCAGCCGCGCACGAAGAACGGCCATCCGGCCCACAGCACCACTGGCGTCGCCAGCGCGAACTGGATCCAGTTCGACAACATGGGATCGATCAGGCCATGACCGCCCACGAGGTGCCCGCCCATCTCCAGCACGACCACAGGTGCTGCCAGCACCGCGCCGATCCAGAACCGTCGGGTCATGTCGGCGAGCTCGGGATTGGGCGCGTCGTCCAGGCTGATCACATCCGGCTCGAGCGCCATGCCGCAGATCGGGCAGGTGCCCGGGCCTTCCTGCCGGATCTCCGGATGCATCGGGCAGGTGTAGATGGTCCCCGCCGGCATCTCCGGCGGTGGCTCGCGCTCGCCGAGATATTTTGCAGGCTCGGCGGCGAACTTGGTGCGGCAGCCCGCAGAGCAGAAATGGAAGGTGTGGCCGTCGTGGTCGAAGCGATGCTTCGACGTGGCGGGATCGACGCTCATGCCGCAGACGGGGTCGATGACCTTCGTGTCATCTTGCGGATGCGCATGGTGATCGTGGCCGCCACAGCAGGACGCTGGAGCTGCAGCGGGCGCGAGATACTTTGCGGGGTCGGCGGCGAACTTGGTGCGGCAGCCCGCAGAGCAGAAATGGAACGTTTGCCCAGCGTGCTCGAAGCGGTGCTTCGACGTCAGCGGGTCGACGGACATGCCGCAGACCGGGTCCTTGGCCTTCACCGGAGCAGGCGGCGCATGGTCGTGTCCGCCACAGCAACCACCGGCGTCCGTCGAGGCGGGTTCGGCACGATCACTGCAACACGCCTCTGCAGCCGTCGGGGTTTGTCTGGTTTCAGCCGTGTCTGTCCCGGATCCACAGCCGCATTCGCCGGATTGCTTCGATGCGACACCATGCCCGCGTTCGGTTTCCGACATTGCCAGCCTCGCCTCTTGAAACCTATACCCTGTAGGGGTATATAGAGCCCATGCGCGACGACATCAAGACTTCCTGTCAGAAACGTTTGAGCCGGATCGAAGGGCAGGTCAGGGGCCTCTCCAAGATGGTCGAGGACAACCGCTACTGCATCGACATCGTGACACAGATCTCGGCAGTGCGCGCCGCGCTGCGTCGTGTCGAGGAGGAGATCCTGCGCGACCATGTCGGGCATTGCGTCGAGCACGCGATCGCCTCCGGTGACAAGGCCGACCAGCGCCAGAAGATCGCGGAACTGATGGATGTGATCAGCCGGTCGGACCGGTAAGGTCCGTCGTTCGGAAGCGGGCTGTTAGCCGCGATCGCGATGCAATCCTCTCCCCCTGGAGAACGGGGAGAACGCGCTACGCTCGATGTGAGACCCTTGTGTCAGTCCTCGGACTGTACTCGCGCCGCGGTGCAACTCGGCGCGGCGCGACCTTCCGCACGGGCTCGGCGACGAGGAAATGCTCGCTGACAACCAGCCGCTCGCTCACCTTCTCGATCATCACTTCCTCAGCCTCAACCGGCTGCGCCGCTTCTTCGTCAGCCGCTTCAGGAACGAGCGGCGGCGATGTGACGGCTCCTGGAAACACGGCGAACTCGCCCGCTACCTCCGCGAGCGGCTTCTGCTTGTCGGCCCAGTGGAGCGTGGTGTAGTCGAAGCCGTTGACGATGGTCGGTTTGACGATCTCGAAATACGGCGAGATGTCGAAGTCGCGCGGCATGTACAGCGATGAATCGCGGATGTGCAGGATCTCGCGCTTGGCCCGCCGCGACGGCGCGCGCGTAATCTTCGGCAGGATCGGATAGCGGACGGCGTCGAATGCCTGCGCGATCAGGGCCGAGCAGATCATCTTGGTCGGATCGCCCGAGCCCAGCGCAATCATGCGCCGACGCCAGCGTTGCGGGATCGGCATTGGAATCAGATAGCGCATCAGGTCGACGATGTTCTTGGTGTCGTAGCCGAAGCCGATGCGGTTGATGGCGTAGCGGCAGACCGTGTGGCGATCCTCGTAGGTGAGGCCGACGGGCCGGCAGACGCGCGTATGATAGGCGAAGTATTTAGACAACGGCGCCGAGATCACGCCGTCGCCGACATAGGCCTCGACCAGCACATGTGGCTCGCCGTCAGGCTCGACAGCGCCGTCGATCGGGCCGACATAGAGCGCGGCATGCGACCAGGTCGACTGTGTCAGGTATTTGATGATGCCGGAAATGCGGCTGTTGCCTTCGACCAGCAGCACGTCGCCGGGCTGAACGTCCTTGCGCAGATAGTCGGGATCGCTGGGCGTGAACGGCTCATAGCCCGGGATCTCCTTCTGGAGATAGGCGGCAATCAGCCTGCCGATCTGATCGAGCACGATACCCATAACGCTCCCCGGGCGGTCCTTGCCGGCCGCCTGCTTTTCCCTTCTTCCATGATGGTCGATTGCGGTTGCAATTTGGTTCATAGTCGAAGCGTCGCAGACGGTATCACGTTTACCATCCCGGTTGCCGCAGCGCGATAGATGCGGCAAATTCGACGAATTCGTTGCCTTCAAAAGCTTTCGGAAACCATGACATGAACTTCACGCGCCGCGGCTTCCTCTCTGCGTCCGCGGGGCTTGCCGCCATGCCCGTCCTCCGCAGCGCGCAGGCGGCCGTTCCACGCGAAGCTGACATCGTCGTGATCGGGGCGGGAGCTGCGGGCATCGCTGCGGCCCGCCGTGTCGTCGCCGCCAACCGCAAGGTGATCCTGATCGAAGCATCGCCGCAGATCGGCGGCCGCTGCAGCACGGATGCCGCGACGTTCGGCCTGCCGTTCGATCGCGGTGCACGCTGGCTGTTCAATGCCGACAGCAATCCGATCGGCAAGCTCGCCCGCGGTGTTGGCGTCGACGTCGTGGCAGCGCCCATCGGCCAGAAGATCCGCGTCGGCCGCCGCAACGCGCGGCCCGGAGAGACCGAGCAGTTCCTCGCCGGCCTGGTGCGCGCCAACCGCGCCATCGACGAGGCCGCGCGCGGCAAGCTCGATACGTCCTGCGCGGCGGCGCTGCCCAAGGACCTCGGCGACTGGGGGAACACCACAGCCTTCGTGCTCGGCGCCGGCGCGACCGGCAAGGATCTCGCTGATCTTTCGGCCATTGACAAGGCGCGTGCCCAGGACCGCAGCGCCCCGCTCGCGTGCCGCCAGGGTTTGGGCACGCTGGTCGGCAAGCTCGGCGAATCGTTGCCGGTGTCGCTGTCGACGCCGGCAACGCGCATCGTGTGGAGCAACCGCGAGGTCGCCGTGGAAACGCCAGCGGGACGGATCGCAGCGCGCGCCGTCATCCTCACGGTATCGACGAACGTGCTGGCGTCGGGCGCGATCAAGTTCACGCCGGAGTTGCCGAAGCGTCAGCTCGAGGCCGCGGCGAAGCTGAGCCTGGGCAGCTATGATCACATCGCATTGATGCTGTCGGGCAATCCGCTCGGCCTGTCGCGCGACGAGGTGATCGTCGAGCAGAGCAACTCGAATCGGACGGGCTTGTTGCTCGCCAATATCGGCGGCTCGTCGCTGTGCACCGTCGATGTCGCCGGTTCGTTCGGTCGCGACCTCTCGGCCCAGGGCGAGGCGGCCATGACCGCTTTCGCCAAAGAGTGGATCGGCAAGCTGTTCGGCAGTGAAGCTGCCGCTGCCGTGAAGTCCTCCGCGGCAACGCGTTGGAGCCAGGTGCCGGGCGTGCTCGGTGCGATGTCGGCGGCGGCGCCCGGCAGCCAGGGCGCCCGCAAGATCCTCAGCGAGCCCCTGGGGCCACTGTTTCTCGCCGGCGAAGCCACGCATGAAACATTGTGGGGCACCGTCGACGGCGCCTGGGATTCCGGCGAGCGCGCCGCCGAAGCTGCGCTGCGCCGGATCGGAGCGTTGAAGGATCCCGAGGCGGAACAGAACGAGCGGCCGCGCAACCGCCGCCGCAAGGGGCGGGCGGCTTCCCCGGAGGATTGAGCCGCACGATTTTATCTTGACGACTGTAGGATGGGCAAAGGCGCAGCCGTGCTGTGTCCGCGTTCGAGATCGTTGTGGCGCCGGGCCCACCATCCTGCTGATGAGTTTGCGGTTCGATGGTGAGCACGCTGCCGCCTGACGGCAGCTGCTTTGCCTACCCTACACCGGCAGCTTCAGCTCCATCAGGTCCTTCGCTACGATGATGCGGCCTGCGTAGTTCTTCTTGACGTCGCGCGTCCAATCCTCGTCGGTTACCTCGGGATCGTCACCCGGAACGAAGTGGCTCATCACCAGCACCTTCACACCGGCCGCCGCAGCGATGCGGCCGACATCCTCGGTGGTGGTGTGGCTTTCGAGCAGATGCTTCTTCAGCGTCGATCCGTTCTTCGTCTTCAGCACCAGCCGGTCGACGGCCGGCACGTACAGGCATTCGTGCACGAGCACGTCGGCGCCCCTTGCGAAGTCTGCGAGCTTCGGATTGTAGGCGGTGTCGCTCGAGAACACGATCGTGCCGTCTGCCGTCTCGAATTTGTAGGCGAAATTGTCGGTGATCGGCGGATGCGGCGTGCGGAACGCGGTCACCGTGACGTCCGCCGTTTTCAGGACGACGCCATCGTCATCGATGTCCTTCGCAATCAGCAGCGGTCGCGGATCGGGGCGGCCCTCGTCCTCGATGCGGGTGTCGACATCGAACTTGTTGGTTGTCCAAAAACTCCTGGTCATTGCTTCCAGCCCCTTCGGCCCGAACGACTGGATGGGTGTCGACAATCCCGCGGCCCAGGCATTGTAGACCAGGTTGCCGTATTCGAGATTGTGATCCGAATGATGGTGACTGATCAGAATGTATTTCACCGACGGAATCGGCACGCCGGCTCTGACGAGCTGGCGGCTGACGCCAATGCCGCAATCGATCACGAAGGGCGTGCCGTTGACGACGACCAGGTTGGCCGGATTGGATGCGCCCTCACCGACCCGAGGCCCGCCTTTGGTGCCGAGGAATACGATGCGTGTGCCGGTCTTCGTGCCTTGCGCAAACACGGATCGCGCTGCAACGGCTCCGGCCGTGCCCAACGCAAGCGAGAGCATTGTGCGGCGATCGATCATGGCGTCCTCCCGGTCGGTCTCGTTGTGGGGGAAGCTAGCCCCGACCGAGCACGCCGTCGAGAGCGGGCAGGCCCGCGATCACGGCAATCGCAATCAGCGCATAGCAGATGGCGCGGAACACGTGCTCGCTGGCGCGACCGAACAGCGAGGCGCCGAACGCGACGCCGAGCGCATAGACCGGGCCGATCAGCAGCGAGAGCTTGAGCGAATCCCAGGTGATCAGGCCGCTGCTCGCATAGCTGATCATGGCAAAGAGATCCGAGGCGCCGAAGAACAGGACGATGTTCGCCCGCGCGATCTTGGGGGGGATCGGCCGTCCCAGCCAATAGCCGACGATCGGCGGGCCGCCGGTCTGCGCCACGCCGCTGCAGAAGCCGGAGACGGCGCCCACGGCGACCGACAGCGCCGTGTACTCCTTGCCGCGATAGCGCCAGCCGGAAAGCAGCAGCGCGAGGAGCGCGATCACGAAGCCCGTGATGATCCAGCGCACCGTCACCGGATCGAGCCGGGTGAGGAACCAGGTGCCGAGTGGCACGCCGACCAGGGCGCCGGCGACGATCACGGCGGTTGCCTTGCGATCGGCCTCGCGCCATGCGGCCGGCACGGTCGGTGCCATCGAGACGAAGTCGATCACCAGCAGCAACGGCGCGACGAGCCGGGGCGCAGCAAAGCTGCTCGCGAGCGGCATGAAGATCAGCGCCGAGCCGAATCCGGAGAAGCCGCGCGCGGTCGCTGCGATCAAGGCCGTGATCGCCAATGCGACCGTCGCAAACGGGCTGAGGTCGGACGGAATGAGCCCGGACAGGCTCATCCGCGCAACGTGCCGCCGGTCTTCCTGGCCACGTCGGCGGTGATCTTCGCCGCGACGGCGTCGATCTCCTCGTCCGTCATCGTCTTGTCGCGCGGCTGCAAGGTCACGGCGATCGCGACGGACTTCTTGCCGTCGTCGATGCCCTTGCCCTCGTAGACGTCGAACACGGTGACGTCCGTGATCAGCTTCTTGTCGACGCCCTGCGCCGCACGCACGATGTCGCCGGCCTTGACCTTGCGATCGACGATGAAGGCGAAGTCGCGCGACACCGGCTGGAACGCCGAGAGCTCCAGCACCGGCTTGGCGCGCGTCGGCTTCGCCTTGGCCGCGGGGATGCGATCCAGGATGACCTCGAAGGCGACCAGCGGACCGTCGGCCTTCAGCGCTTCCAGCGTGCGCGGATGCAACTCGCCGAAATGCCCGAGCACGTTCTGCGGGCCCATCTGGATGGTGCCGGACCGTCCCGGATGCATCCAGGGCGGGCCGCCCGCAACGATCTGGAGCGAGGCCATCGGTGCGCCGGCCGCGGCGAGGACTGCGAGCGCATCGGCCTTGGCGTCATAGGCATTCGCCGCCTGCGAGCCGCTCCAGTGGCGGCCGAGTCCCTTGGAGGATGCGATGCCGCGGCGAATGCCGCTGGCGGCCACGAACTGATCCTCCGGGCGATCGCCCTTGAAGATCTGCCCAACCTCGAAGATCGCGACGTCACCGAAGCCGCGGTCGGCATTGGCCTGCACGGTGGCGATCAGGCTCGGCAGCAGGCTCGGGCGCATGTCGGAAAGATCGGACGCGATCGGATTGGCGAGCGCGAGCTCGGCCTTCCCTCCGCCGAACAGTTCGGCCGCAGGCTTGGAGATGAACGACCACGTCACCGCCTCGACCATGCCGCGCGCGGCGAGCGCGCGCTTGGCGCGGCGGGTGCGCAGTTGCAGCGGCGTCAGCACCGGCTTGCGTGGCGCGTCGCCGCGCTCGAACGGCGTCATCGGCACCTTGTCGACGCCGACGATGCGGACGATTTCCTCGACGATATCGGCCTTGCCGTGCACATCGCTGCGCCACGAGGGCACCGCGACCTTCACGACCGGGCCGGTGCCGGCCAGCGTGAAGCCGAGATGGGTCAGGATCCGCCGCATCTCCGGGAAGGGCACCTCGATGCCGGCGAGACGCTTCACCTCGGTGATGGGGAAGTCGATGATGCGGTCATCGCCATAGGCGTTGCCGACGACGACGGTCTCGGACGGCGTGCCGCCGCACAGATCGAGCACGAGCTTGGTCGCCATCTCCAGGCCCGGCACCATGAAGGCCGGGTCGACGCCGCGCTCGAAGCGGTAGCGCGCGTCCGAATTGATGCCGAGCTTGCGGCCGGTCTGGGCGATGTTGATCTCATTCCACAGCGCCGATTCGATCAGCACGTCGGTGGTATCAGCGTCGCAGCCCGAGGCCTCGCCGCCCATGATACCGGCCAGTGATTCGACGCCGGCATCGTCGGCGATCACGCACATCGACTTGTCGAGCGTGTAGGTGCGGCCGTCGAGCGCGAGCAGGGTCTCGCCGTCGCGGGCGCGGCGGACGACCAGATTGCCCTTGACCTTCTTGGCGTCGAACACGTGCAGCGGACGCGCGCGGTCGAAGGTCATGTAGTTGGTGATGTCGACCAGCGCGTTGATCGGACGCAGGCCGATCGAGGTCAGCCGCTGCTGCAGCCATTTCGGCGACGGGCCGTTCTTGACGCCGCGCACCAGCCGCAGCGCGAAGCCCGGACACAGTTTGTTGTCTTCGACCGCGACGGTCACGGGGCAGGGGAATTCGCCCTTGATGGGCTTGATGCCGGGGTCCTTGAGCTTGCCCATGTCGGCCGCGGCGAGATCACGCGCGATGCCGTGCACGCCGGTGCAGTCCTGGCGGTTCGGCGTCAAATTGATCTCAATCATGGGATCGCCGAGGCCGGCCCATTCCGCGTAAGGCTTGCCGATCGGTGCATCCGCCGGCAGCTCCATGATGCCGTCGTGATCGTCCGAGATCTGCAGCTCGGCCGCCGAGCACAGCATGCCGCGGCTCTCGACGCCGCGGATGGTGCCGACCGACAGCGTGATGTTCTTGCCCGGAATGTAGGTGCCCGGCGGCGAGAACACCGACACCAGCCCCGCGCGCGCATTCGGCGCGCCGCAGACGACCTGCACCGGCGCGCCGCCATCACCGGTGTCGACCATGCAGATGCGCAGGCGATCGGCGTTCGGGTGCTGCTCGGCGGAGACGACGCGCGCGATTTTATACGGCGCGAGCAGCTTCGCCTTGTCCTCGAGATGCTCGACCTCGAGGCCGATCATCGTGAGCTTGTCGGCGAGCTTCTCCACCGGCTCATCGGTGTCGAGATGGTCCTTCAGCCAGGACAGCGTGAATTTCATGGCTGCATGCCTCGGATCTTGCTGTTGTGCATATCGTGTGAATTGTCTGGTGAATTATCTTGGCTGCTCGCACCGCTCTCTCCGTTCCCTCCCCCCTTGTGGGGGAGGGCCAGGGAGGGGGGTAAACCGCGGGCGCGAGCGTCGATCGCTTGGCGGATAGCTTCAACGACCCCTTCCAGATTCGAGGTCACCTGCTCATTGGTGAAGCGGAGGACCTGAAAACCTTCCGCTGCAAAGAATGCATCGCGGGCGGCGTCCTTCGACTGACGTTCGGAAAAGTCGTGCGACTCGCCGTCGAGTTCGATCACGAGCTTTGCCGAAAAGCAGACGAAGTCTGCGATGTAGTTGCCAAAAGGCACCTGCCGGCGAAAGCCGATGCCATCGATCCGGTTCGCCTTGATGTGGCGCCACAGCAGCGTCTCGGCGCGCGTCATCGCACGGCGAAGTTGCTTCGCTCGGTTGCGCTGGCGCTCGGTGACGTCTGCGTGCGGCATCCTGGACTACCCCCCTCCCTGACCCTCCCCCACAAGGGGGGAGGGAACGGAGAGACCGGTGTTTGCCGAGCCAAGCATGCAAAGTACCCAGCCTTCCCCCGCAAGCGGGAGAGGGAGTCCGACCGTCCGGGCCGAGATATCGAGCCCGACAATCGTCACGTGCTCAATCCTCCCGCCAAGGTCGGCACCTCCAGCGGCTTGAAGCCGTAATGCGACAGCCAGCGGACGTCGCCTTCGAACAGCTGGCGCAGATCGCTCATGCCGTATTTCAGCATGGCAATGCGGTCGATGCCCATGCCCCAGGCGAAGCCCTGATACTCGTCGGGATCGATGCCGCAGGCACGCAGCACGTTCGGGTGCACCATGCCGCAGCCGAGGATCTCCAGCCAGTCCTCGCCCTCGCCGAAGCGGATCTCGCCCTTGTCGCGGCGGCACTGGATGTCGACCTCGAGCGACGGCTCGGTGAACGGGAAGAACGACGGCCGGAATTTCATGTTGATGTGGTCGACCTCGAAGAACGCCTTGCAGAACTCGTGCAGGATCCATTTGAGGTGGCCGAGATGCGAGCCCTTGTCGATGACCAGGCCCTCGACCTGGTGGAATTGCGGCGTGTGGGTCGCGTCCGAATCGATGCGATAGGTGCGGCCCGGGCAGATCACGCGGATCGGCGGCTTCTGGCTCAGCATCGTCCGCACCTGCACCGGCGAGGTGTGGGTCCGCAGCAGCATGCGCGAGCCGTCCTCCTTCGGATTGAAGAAGAACGTGTCGTGCATCTCGCGCGCCGGATGGCCTTCCGGGAAGTTCAGCTTGGTGAAGTTGTAGTCGTCGGTCTCGACATCGGGACCTTCCGCGATCGAGAAGCCCATGTCGGCGAAGATCGTGGTCAGCTCGTCCATCACCTGGCTGAGCGGATGGATGCGCCCCGTGTCGGCCGGCGTATCCTGCAGCGGCAGAGTGACGTCGATGGTCTCGGCGGCGAGGCGCGCATCGAGGGCTGCGGCCTTCAGCACGTCGCGGCGCGCGGTCAGCGCCTGCGTGACCTTGTCCTTGGCGAGGTTGATGGCCGCGCCCTGCGTCTTGCGCTCGTCCGGCGACATCTTGCCGAGCGTGGCGAGCAGCGCCGAGATCGAGCCCTTCTTGCCGAGGGCAGCGACGCGCACCGCCTCCAGCGCGGCTTCGTCGCCGGCGGCGGCGATCTGGTCGAGGATCGAGGTTTCGAGCGAGGCGAGGTCGGACACGGGCAAAATCTCCGCGGACAAAAGGCGGCTGGGTTGTCGCCGCGACGGCGACAGGGGTCAAGCGAAAGCAGTGATGGCACCGGACAGCAAAAAGCGGCCGAGAGCGTCGGCCGCTTTTGAAGTCCTCACGATGCGGAAGGCGATCAGGCGGCGAGCGCCGCCTTGGCCTTCACAACGATCGCCTCGAACGCGGCGGGCTCGTTGATCGCGAGATCCGACAGCACCTTGCGGTCGACGGTGATGCCGGACTTGGACAGGCCGTCGATAAATCGGCTGTAGGTGAGCTCGAACGGACGCACGGCGGCGTTCAGGCGCTGGATCCAGAGCGCGCGGAAGGTGCGCTTCTTGCGCTTGCGATCGCGGAACGCATACTGGCCGGCCTTCTCGACGGCCTGCTTGGCGGTGCGGATCGTATTCTTGCGGCGGCCGTAATAGCCTTTGGCGGCCTTGAAGACTTTCTTGTGCTTGGCGTGAGCGGTCACACCGCGTTTGACGCGAGACATGACGGAAATCCTTGGATTCAGAGATGACGATCAGCCGCGGCTTTGAGGCGGCCAGGGTTTCGGAAGCGAGAGGCCGGTCAGGCGTTCGGCAAGAAGTACTTCTTGACGTTGTCGCCGTCGGTCTTGAACAGCACGCGGGTGCCGCGCAGCTGCCGGATCTGCTTCTTCGTCCGCTTGATCATGCCGTGGCGCTTGCCGCGCTGGGCGTGCATCACTTTGCCGGTGGCAGTCACCTTGAAGCGCTTTTTGGCGCCGGATTTGGTCTTCAGCTTGGGCATTTGGCTCTCCTTCATGCCAACGGCAAGCCGCCCGCGAGAGCGGCGCCGTCCGGCGAAATTGCTCGTTAGAGCGTTGGTTGTGCTCAGGTTTCGGATCCAAACCAGGATCCACCCGCACAGGTCATCGCCACGGCAGCCCTTGATCAGCCGGGCGACGAAGGCCGCGCTTATGCCAGAGACAATGGCGCTTGGCAACGTCGAACCACGGAATCAGCTATTCCGACCCATGATCAGCTTCCATTAACCAAGCCGAGGTCCGCTCATGGTCCGCATCGTCCCCTCCACTGCCGCCGCCGCCCTGGCCGCGGCCGCAATCGTGTCGTCCGCTCCGGCTCGCGCCGCCGGCTTCGACGGTCCCTGGACCGTCCTGATCATCACCGAGGCCGGCAGTTGCGACCAGGGCTACAGCTTCCCGGTACAGATCAGCGGCGGGCGGGTGACCTCGGCGGGCTCCGCCAACATCACCGGCACGGTCGGCCGCGGCGGCGCCGTCACGGTGCGGGTCTCGCAGGGCGGCTCCTCGGCCAGCGGTAACGGGCGGCTGGGCGCGACCTCGGGCTTCGGCCGCTGGAGCGGAAAAGGCTCGGCCGGGACCTGCAGCGGGCGGTGGCAGGCGACGCGGTCCTGACCGGGCCGCTCCAAGAGAAAAGCCCGCCAATCGCGTGGCGGGCCCGGTTTGGCGCGTCGGTATCCCGTGGGGCTAGCGCGGGGCCAGTACCATGACGACCTGACGGCCCTCGAACCTGGCGTCCTGCTCGACCTTGGCGAACGCCGCCACGTCGGACTTCACCTTGTCGAGCAGCTTGGTGCCGATCTCCTGGTGCGCCATTTCGCGGCCGCGATAGCGCAGGGTAATCTTGACCTTGTCGCCCTCTTCGAAGAAGCGCTGCATCGCCCGCATCTTCACGTCGTAGTCGTGGTCATCGATCATCGGACGGAGCTTGATCTCCTTGATCTCGACGACCTTCTGCTTCTTGCGGGCCTCGGCGGCCTTCTTCTGCGCCGAATATTTGTACTTCCCGTAGTCCATGATCTTGCAGACGGGAGGCGAATTGTTCGGCGAAATCTCGACCAGGTCCATGCCGGCCTCGGCCGCCATCTTGATCGCGACAACGGTCTCGACGACACCACGGTTGGTGCCTTCGGCGTCGATCAGCTGGATCTGCGCATTGCGAATCTCATCATTGGTGCGCGGCCCGTCTTTGACGGCAGCGGGCGGGGCTCGATTGGGGCGGCGAATGGGTAGTTCTCCAAGGTTGTGGAAGAAGGCGGCTAGTTTGAAGGAAGATGCCTTTGCGGGCAAGGTCGCGCGTGCTCGGTGCGTCGAAATTCCGCCCCGTCCTCGCGGCACTTGCGTCGCACGCGCAGTCAGCGTGACGGCTTATTCCCCCAAAAGGGACCAGCCGGCCAGGACGGGCGCTCACTGCGCGGGCCGAGCCTTGTGGTTCCGCCCGGGGACATAGAGTGCGCGCATCGCTTTCGCAAGCCGCACGGTATCCCCGCGACCCGATTGACGGAAACGGCCGGCTCGCCCACACAACGTCCGCCACCAGGTAACGATCCATGAACCAAGCTATCCAATCGACCGATCTCCCTGCCTTCATCGCTGTCGGCGCCGGCGAGCAGTCGCGCCAGATCGCGGTGCGGGCGCGTCCGGGCACGCCGCCGGGGCTGTTCTGGCTTGGCGGCTTCAATTCCGACATGAAGGGCACCAAGGCACTCGCGCTCGACGCCTGGGCGGCCGAGCGCGGCCGCGCCTGCGTCCGATTCGACTATTCCGGCCATGGCGAATCCGGCGGGCGCTTCGTCGACGGCACCATCGGCCGCTGGCTGGAGGAGAGCGTAGCCGTGTTCCGGCAGTTCTGCCGCGGGCCGCAGGTGGTGATCGGCTCGTCGATGGGGGGCTGGATGGCGCTGCTGCTGGCCCGCGAGTTGCTGAAGGCCCCGGGCGACGCGACGCTGGCCGGCCTGGTCCTGATCGCCCCGGCGCCCGACTTCACCGAGGAGCTGATGTGGAAGGGCTTCTCTCAGGAGATCCGGACCGAGATCGAGACCCATGGCGTCTGGATGCGCCCGTCCGAGTATGGCGAGCCCTATCCGATCACGCGGGCGCTGATCGAGGACGGCCGCAACCACCTGTTGCTCGGCAGCGCCATCAATGTCGGCTGCCCGGTGCGCATCCTGCAGGGTGCGCAGGACCCGGACGTGCCCTGGCAGCATGCCTTTGCGCTGACCCACCGCCTGCCGGCAGAGGATGTGGTGCTGACCATGATCCAGGATGGCGACCACCGGCTGTCGCGGCCGCAGGACATTGCGCGCATGCTGGCGGCCGTCGGCGAGATGGGCTGAGGCAACCGTCGTCAGCATCGCACTTGCCACTCCGCACGGACACTGTCGTCGGCCTCCGTTGCCAGTGCGCCGGTCGCACGTTGGGCAAATGAGGTCGGGTCGAGCAGCTGACCGAGCGCCCAGACAGCGGCGCCGCGAACCAGCGGATTCGGATCGGCGGTCAGCCGCTCGGCGGCCGGCAGCAGCGCCACGTCACCGGAGTTGCCGATCGCGATCAGGACGTTGCGCAGGAAGCGGTCGCGGCCGATGCGCTTAACCGGTGACTTCGTGAACAGCGCGCGAAACGCGGCGTCGTCGAGCGACGCCAGCTCGGCCAGATCAGGCGCCCGCAGCTGTTCGCGCGCGGCCAGCTTCGCCTCACGTCCTGCCTGGGCGAACTTGTTCCACGGGCAGGCGGCGAGGCAGTCGTCGCAGCCATAGATGCGGTTGCCCAGCGCTCGGCGGAACTCGCGCGGGATCGGCCCCCTGTTCTCGATGGTCAGATACGAGATGCAGCGCCGCGCATCGAGGCTGTAGGGCGCCGGGAACGCCGCCGTCGGGCAGCTGTCGAGGCAGGCCCGGCATGAGCCGCAATGATCCTTCTCCGCCGCGTCGGCCGGCAACTCCAGCGTGGTGTAGATCGCGCCCAGGAACAGCCACGAGCCGAAGCCTGATGACACCAGGTTGGTGTGCTTGCCCTGCCAGCCGAGCCCCGCTGCTTCCGCCAGCGGCTTCTCCATCACGGCGGCGGTGTCGACGAACACCTTCACGTCGCAGCCGGCCTGCGCGACCAGCCAGCGCGCCAAGGTCTTGAGGTTCTTCTTGATGACGTCGTGATAGTCGTCGCCGCGGGCATAGACCGAGATCGCGGCGCGGCTGCGCTGGGCGAGGATCGCACGCGGGTCCTCGTCCGGACCGTAATTGACGCCCAGCATGATCACCGAGCGAACCTCGCGCCACAGCGTCTTCGGATCGGTGCGGCGCGCGGGCTCTCGCGCCAGCCAGTCCATGTCGCCGTGCTGGCCCGACGCGAGGAAGCGCTCGAAGGCGGCGGTGCGCTCGGGGCTCACGACCGGCGCGGTGATGCCGACGCAATCGAAGCCGAGCTCCAGCGCCTCGGCCGCCAGCGCCGCCCTCAGGGCGTCTGGCGCGGCGCCGCTCAGAAGTCGAGATCCACGTAGGTGCGCGATGCCGGCACGCCGGCCAGCCAGTCGGACAGCAGCGGCCGGAACGAGGGTCGCGACTTCACCCGCGCGTACCATGCCTTGGCGGCGTCGTCCTCGATCCATGGCACGTCGCCGAGATAATCGATCGCGGAGAGATGCGCGGCGGCGGCGAGGTCGGCATAGGTCAGGCGGTCGCCGGCCAGGAAATTGCGCCGTTGCGCCAGCCAGCCGATATAGGCGAGGTGATAGCGCACATTGGTCTTGGCGGCGCGAATCACGTCGGTCGACGGCGGTCCGCCGCCGTCCTCCTCGTTCATGAAACGCTTGTAGATGCGCTCGGTGACGAGCAGGTTCGAGGCCTCCTCGAAGAACTTGGTGTTGAACCAGTCCATCAGCCGGCGCACCTCGATGCGCTCGGCCGGCGAGGTCGGCATCAGCCGGCGGTCGCCCGCATCCGGCCCGCAGGTCTCATCCATGAACTCGGCGATCACGCCGACGCCGGGCACCGCCGGCATGCCGTCGACCGAGAGCACCGGCGTCGTGCCGGCCGGATTGAGCACGAGAAACGCCTCGCGGCGCTCCCAGGCGCGTTCCTCCACCAGGCGCAGGTCGAGCCCGTATTCGCCGAGCACCAGCCGGACGAAACGCGAATGCGGACAGAAGGGATGGTGGTAGAGCGTGTACATGGAGCCTTTCGACGATTCCGCGGTGACTGGCGCTTAACGAACAATCAAGCATCGGTTCGCACCGAGTCCTGGTCCCGATACCGGCGCACGGCGGCTTTGCGAATCGGACCATTAGCGCATGGTCGGCGAAAGTGTAAGCAGTAGGGCGACGGGCCGGCATGCGGGAAACGGCGTGTCCGGGACCGCGAATCACCCCGCCGGATCCGCGTTCCGGCGTCACCTCTTGCTGATTCGTATCGCCGACGACGCGCCGGTTCATTCATCCGATGTGGCCGCCCGCAGCGCTTTTTGCAATTGCGGGCGGCAGCCGAATAGGCGAGAAGGGCGGCGTTTTGCCGGCAATCATGGATCGGATCAATGATGTCAGATACGCTGCGGGCGGTGCTTCTCGGCATCATCGAGGGCGTCACCGAGTTTCTTCCCGTGTCCTCGACCGGCCATCTCCTGCTCGCGGAACGCTTCTTCGGGCTCGGCGATGAAGGCTTCTGGAAGAGCTTTGCGATCCTGATCCAGCTCGGCGCCATCCTCGCCATCGTCGCGCTGTACTTCTTCAAGCTGTCCCGCGTCGCCATCGGCGCCCTCACCAATCCCGATGATCGCCGCTTCATCATCGGCGTGCTGATCGCGTTCCTGCCTGCCGTCATCGTCGGCCTGATCGCCGGCAAATACATCAAGGCGCTGCTGTTCGATCCCTGGGTCGTGTGCTTCTCGCTGATCGTCGGTGGCGCCATCCTGCTGTGGGTCGACCAGATCGACCTCAAGCCGCGAGAGCACGACGCCACGCGCTATCCGCTGCTGATGTATCTGTGGATCGGCGTCGCGCAGTGCATGGCGATGATTCCCGGCGTGTCGCGCTCCGGCGCCACCATCGTGGCGGCGATGCTGCTCGGCGGCGACAAGCGCTCGGCCGCGGAGTTCTCCTTCTTCCTGGCGATCCCGACCATGGTCGGCGCCTTCGTCTACGACTTCTACAAGAGCCGCGCCGAGATGACGTCGGATCACCTCGGCCTCATCGCGATCGGCTTCGTCGTGTCCTTCATCACCGCGATGATCGTGGTGAAGGCCTTCCTCGGCTACGTCACCCGCCACGGTTTCGTGCTGTTCGCCTGGTGGCGCGTCATCGTCGGCACGCTGGGCCTGATCGCGCTGGCGCTCGGGAAGTAGTCCGCCTCTCACCACTCGTCATTGCGAGCGAAGCGAAGCAATCCAGGGCTACGCCGCGCGGCTCTGGATTGCTTCGTCGCGGAGCCTGTCATCGGGCCGCGCTTTGCGCGGACCCGTTGGCTCCTCGCAATGACGGCGGTTAACAGCTGTGCCCCTCACGCATTCTTGCGCTGAAACTGCCCCGCCGGGCGGAAGCGCCAGAGATATTGCGGGCCGATGGCCTCGAGCGAATCCGGCGTGATGCCGAGGCCCTGCAAGGTCAGCCCGGCCGCCTTCGCGGCCTCCGACACGACGTTGTCGTGGCGCAGCAGTTCGACCTGGTCCGGCGTCAGCTTCAGCGGGCCCGGCGCGAATTGCAGGAACGTGGCCTGCAGCTTCGCCAGCCCGAACGGCAGCGGCAGCAGCGCGCGGTCGCGGTCGGTGATGTCGAGGATGATCTTGAGGATCTCGCGGAAGCTCAGCACCTCCGGTCCGCCCAGCTCATAGGTTGCGCCGGCCTGCGCCTTGCCGTCCACGGCGTCGGCCACGGCATTCGCGACGTCGCCGACATAGACCGGCTGCATTTTGGTCTCGCCGCCGCCGACCAGCGGCAGGAACGGCGCGATGCGGGCGAGGCCCGCGAAGCGGTTGGTGAACTGGTCCTCGGGGCCGAACACCACCGACGGCCGCATGATCACGGCCTCCGGCACCGCGGCCAGCGCGGCGGCTTCGCCGGCGGCCTTGGCGCGCGCGTAAGAGGAAGCCGATTCAGCGTCGGCGCCGATCGCCGACACATGCACCAGCCGGGCGCCCGCGGCGGCCGCGGCCTTGGCGACGGTGGCGGCGCCTTCCGCCTGGACGGCGTCGAAGGTCTGCGCGCCGCTCTCGGTCAGGATGCCGACGAGGTTGATGGCGACATGGCTGTCGCGCAGCGCCGCCGCGACCGAGTCGGGATAGCGCAGATTGGCCTGCACGGTGTGGATCTGGCCGACGCGGCCGAGCGGCTGCAGATGGCCGGCGAGCTCCGGCCGGCGCACCGCGACGCGGATGCGGTAGTCGCGCTTGGCCAGCGCCCGGACGACGTTGCGGCCGACGAAGCCGGAGCCGCCGAACACGGTGACGAGGGTGTCCAGATTCGATGCCATTGGGATCATTCCTGGGATAGCCGGGCGGTCGATCCGCCCCGGACGAGAAGCCTGTCAGCGGCGATTCGCACCCCGCGGCCCGCCATCTTGCGCCGTTGTATAGCCCATCGCCCGCACCGCGGAAAAGGGAGCCGTGTTTTTGCGCCTGGGGTGAGAAAAATTGTCATCTTGGGCTCCGAGCGGTTTGACAAGCCGCCGTTCGATCCGTACACACCGCCTCCACATGCCCAGGTGGCGGAATTGGTAGACGCGCTGGCTTCAGGTGCCAGTGGCTTAACGGCCGTGAAGGTTCGAGTCCTTTCCTGGGCACCACGCTTCGCTCTTCGAGCTCCGCGTGGCGCCGCCGAGCTGAGGCTCGGCTTCTAGAATTTCCCCTGACATCCCGAAGATGCTGACGGCGCATGATATGTCGCTCATGCGAGCAGGCATTGTCGCGCATTGCGGCTGACGCTTTGAGCTCGGTTTCGATTTTGGGATGTCGGGGCGGCCGCGAGCTCCCACCCTCCCCTGGAGGGGGAGGGTCGATCGCCCGCGAAGCGGGCGAGCGGGGTGGGGTGATCTCTCCACGCACGCCAGCGCCAGAGGAGAGATCACCCCACCCCGCCTCACGTTTCGCTTCGCTCTCCGTGAGGCGACCCTCCCCCTCCAGGGGAGGGTGGGCACCGCCTTCGTGTTGAATGATCACCATGACCGCCGTGGTCTTTCTCGTTCAGGCAAGATCTGTCAGCCTCGCGACGCATCCGCGCCCGAGCTGTGCTGATGGTCTCGCCCTCGAAATTCTGAGGGCGCAGGGAGAGCCGGGTGCCGACTGCACCCATGGCCCGCCAGCGAGAAAAAATGCTGGCGGCAGGAACCACAGGTACGCGCCGGATCATCCGGCCCTCCCTGCGCAACGGTTTTAACGGCTGCTTCGCGTTCTCCCTGGTGCGCCGGCTTGCTGGCCACCATCCCCACGCGAGGCGAAGCTTCGACATGAGTTGATATCAGCATCGGGATATCAGGACCACGCGACTTGACCGTGCGTGCATCGCCGTTCGTCCGCGCGATTAGCTCACGCTGCAACGACACACGCCCATCGCATCCCACTGCCAACGTCTCGTGACGGTCGCGACACGCCCCTCATGCGGCAGCAGGGACGCGCGGAAATGTGCAGCTGATTTGCCCGACGGTGCAAGCCCAGATGTTGCGACAGACTGGCACGACGGGCAGTTTGGAGATGGCTGCTATGCGGACTAAAAGCAATGCCAGGATGAGGGAGCGTTTAGTTCGTCGTGAGGGCCCATGAGCACCAGGATCATCTGTGATGCGATCGCGACGCGAGCACTATTGGCCTTCGTCTATCAAGGCAGACGCCATCTCGTAGAACCTCACTCCCTCGGTTACGAGCTGAGAGACGAGCAGACCAATGGGCCCTTGCTGCTTCGCGCCTGGTGCGATGGCGGCTGGAGCGACTTTCAGGTCAAGTTCATGAACCGGCTGCAACTCGCGGACGAGATGTTTGTCGATGCCAGACCGGGGCATCGGTCGATGGCTGTCGTGCTATGTGACGTCTATGGAAAGCGCAGGTCGGCCGACTAGGTTCTGTACTCATAAATGGATTCCGTTAGCTGACGGACGGTGATTCACTCCCCTTAGGTGATTTGGGGGGGCGAAATGGCGCGGTTTGACCTGAGCGATCGAGAATGGGCTTTGATCAAGCCCTTGCTGCCGAATAAGCCGCGCGGTGTCGGTCGGGTCGACGACCGGCGGGTTCTCAACGGCATCTTCTATGTGCTGCGGACAGGCTCGCCCTGGCGAGATCTTCCGGAACGCTATGGCCCTTACACGACGGTCTATAACCGCTTTAACCGCTGGGCCAAGGCAGGCGTTTGGGTCCAGATCTTCGAGGTGTTGGCAGCTCGCTCGCCGCAGTCGATGGCGCTGATCGACAGTTCTATCGTCCGCGCCCATCAGCACGCCGCTGGGGGTAAAAAGGGGGCGAGGATCACGCCATTGGCCGTTCTCGTGGAGGACTGAGCACCAAGATCAATGCGGTCGTCGACGAGAACGGACTGCCGGTCCGGCTGATGCTAACCCCGGGGCAGGCCCACGATCTGCGTGCTGCGCCATTTCTGCTCCAAGGGCTCAAATGCCGTGATGTTGTGGCCGACCGTGGTTACGACGCCGATGCCCTCCTGCACATGATCAGAGCCCACGGAGCTAGGGCTCATATTCCCTCCACCAGCCAGCGAGTGGTCCAACGCTCCGTCAGCCGCCGCATCTATCGCAAGCGAAATCTGGTTGAGCGCTTCTTCTGCAAGCTCAAGCATTTCAGGCGCATCGCGACCCGTTTCGACAAGCTCGCTCGCAACTTTCTCGCGGCAGTCGCACTCGGCTCAACCCGCCTCTAGGCCAGGGCTTATGAGTCCACGCCCTAGCAGGAGTTCTGCTCTCGGCTAGCTGAGCGTCAACACAAGCGACGCTACGCCCAGCACCGCAATAGGTACGCCCATCGTGTGGCATACAAATATGTTCGTCTCCATCTGTCTCTCGGCATAGAACACGAATTCTCGCAGCCGTGGTCTTCCACGAAACGCCCAGATCGCCCCCAAGAGGACGTAGAAGGTCAGGAATGGAAGACCGAAGATGACGCCACACAGCCATTCGTTGCGCCAGGGCGCGTTCGCGCTCCCCGTCGCGAGAGCCAGCAGCGGCAGGAGAAAACCAAGCAAGAAGGCGCCTCCTGCACCGCGATAAAGCCATTTGTTCCGCTGCCGGATGGCATCAAAGGGAACGTGAGCCAACTCGTGTTCCTCCTGCGGTGGAAACACCTTCGACATGCTCTTCGCGAGAAGGCCACCGATCAAGCCGCTCAACACGTCATCGAGCATATCTTGCGCTTCCTTGTGATCCTCGCGCGCCGCGCATGAGCCTCCCGCGTCGTGCAGCCTTTAGCCCCCTTACGTGAAGTTCAGCGCGGCACTGCGACCCGGCTCCGGCTGGGACTGATCATACGGCATGCGGAGCGCGTCATCCTTCAAATTGACGCCGCGGTTAATGCCGGGTTGTTGCTTCTCGGCAGCCGCCCGCCGGCGGCCATGCGCGCGCACCCAGCTCCTATCGATGCGTTGCGCAACGCCGCAGCTCCCGGATCATCAGTAACGACGGCCGCCAACCAGGGGAGGTGACGGAGGCGGCTTTGCGCATACCGGAATCTGCTAGAGTATGCTTCGTCTTCGCTTCCATCACGAAGACTCGTTCGGCGGCATAGTGCGGGTACATCGTAGGCCTTGGTCTCAGCAGTTGCTGATGCCAGAAGCCGGACAAGATCCTTGATCATCTCAGGTGGGAATTGGGCGCGCATCTCGCATGGGCCGTTCTAGTTTTTCTACCATCTAAGTTGTCAGTAGCTTGTCTTTCTATGGAATCAGTTGTGCAGCAAGCGGGCGGCCCAACCGAACCAGCTGAGTTTAGCGGCCCAAAGGGGGCTGCTTAGAACGATGGCTGATGCCAATCCCACCACGCGGACGGGTCGTGTGATCATATATGCAAGCAGCAACGTCAGCAGCGCGCCCCGATTGGCGCCATAGTTTCGCTTAAGATCGCCGCTGCACTTAGCGATCTCGACCAGGGCTGAATACTTCGCATTGTTTTCCGACAACTCGACCTCCTGTCTCTGCCGGCGATGCGACGCACGATGGCGAGTTGCCTCCGAGCCGCAACGCACCCAGGTCTGAGAGATCGAGCTTGCGGAAATGTCTCGGGGATCATCTTGTAAATTATCTGTGTTATTACAACACTTTAGGTCTTTCATGTAAGGCGGGGCGCTGGTTGTGTACGGGATTGTCGAAGAAGATGTCCCGCGAGGATCAACCGCCTGTGTCCTCCCCGCGAGGCGGGGGACCCATACCGTGTCATATCCGCAAGGGGCAGGCCGCCCGTTCCGCTTGTCTCATCGAAGCCGGCAAAAGAGAGCCCTGGATCGGCTCCAGCGATGCGGCGAGGCTTCGGGCTTATAGACGCAAGAGGATGCCCCTATCAGCTCGCCGTCACAGACGCTCTCCGCGGTCGAGAGCGGCCAACGAAGGCTCGATGAGTCACTCCGTGCGTGACGCCGCGATCACGCGCGCCAGCACCGGCCAGTACAGATCGCCATACCCCGCCGCGATCGCCTCTCCGAGCCGTCGCTCGGCGAGCTCCGCGCCCGGCAGATCGATCTGCACGGACTTGGCGAGATCGAGGGCGTAGCCGATGTCCTTGCGCGCATATTCGGTCGAGAACGCGCGCTCGGGAAATGTGTCGGGCAGCATCGCCTTCATGCCGTGGTTGCGTAGCGCGAAGCTGTCGGCGGAGCCCTTGGCGAGGGTCTCGAACAGCAGCGTGGGATCGAGGCCGGCGCGCTTGGCGGTCTCCAGCGCTTCGCCGAGCGCCACCACGGTCTGCATCAGCACCATGTTGTTGAGGATCTTCACGACCTGGCCGGCGCCGACGCCGCCGCAATGGGTGATGTCGGTGGCGAACATCGCGATCAGCGGCCGCACTCTTTCAACCGTCGCCGCATCGGCCCCCACCATCACGCTCAAGGTGCCGTCCTCGGCCGCCTGCCGGGTGCGGGCGATCGGTGCATCGGCGTAGGCGGCGCCCTTGGCCGCGAAACGCGCCGCGAGCTCGCGGGTGGCCTGCACCGGCGAGGTGCCGAGGTCCACAATGGTGTGACGCGCCTCGGCGTGACGGAGCAGGCCGTCGTCGCCGTCGCACACGGCCTGGACATGCTTGCCGCTCGGCAACGCCATGAAGATCAATTCCGCCTCGCGCGCCAGCTCCGCGAGCGATGTGGCCCTGACGACGCCGACCGCGGCGAGTCGCTGCAGCGGTGCATCCGCGCGATCAAAGCCGAGCACCGTGGCGCCGGACTTGAGAGCGAGATTGCGGCACATCGGCTCGCCCATGACGCCCAAACCGATGAATCCGATTGCGCCCATTGCAAGTTCCTCTTCATTGGGCCCTGACCATCTCGACGATGGTCGCCAGCGCTGCCGGTTGGCGGAGGCACGCTCGGAATAGTCGTCTGAATATTCGCCGGTGTCGATCGCGCAAACGACCTGCCGGTGATGTCGGCGATGCGGATGGATCGAGAGCAGGGCGCCGCGCGCCGGACCGTGACCCGAACCGACGCGGGTGGCAAACCCATGAATCTGCCGCGATCAGGGCAATGGCCGCCTACTCGGTCTCCGCCTCGCCGCTGACGCCCAGCCGGCGCAGCATCACCGTCAGCGCGATCGCCGGCAGCATGATCCACAGCGTGAAATCATCCGGATGGCGCAGCGCGCCCAGTGTGGCGTGACGGGCGAGGAAGCGTCCGAGCGCCGTGCGGCGCGAGGTCACGCTGCGCAGCAGCAGCGGGACGCCAAAGACAAAGGCCAGGATGACGATCGTCATCGCCAGCGGCCATCCGCCGGGAAACCGGTCGACGCCGCGGGCCGCGAAGCCCACCAGCAGCAGCACGCCGACCAGCGTCACCACGCCGCCGCACAGGCCGGAGGCGACACGGATGAGCAGGTCGTCCTGCATCAGCTCGCGGTCGACCTGTTCCAGCAACGGCTTCATGACGGGCTCCTCGTCGCCGGCGTCCGGACACCTCGCCCGCTCCGGCCTGCCTTCTTCATTTGTGTCCGTCGTTGCAAGGCGGTTCGACGCAGCGGACCCATGGCGCCATCCACTGCTGGCGCGGCATGCCGTCCCGACGGGCGGCACATCGATGGGGCCGAACGTCAATTGTCACATGTGCAATAGATCGAAATCTCGATGCTGATGCCGGCCTGACCGGCGACCGCTGCCAGGGCGGCAGGGACCTTCAAGGAGGTCGCCGCCAGTGACGACGGAAAGGGCACGGCGATGTCGAGGACCGGCGATTTAATGCGGCCGTCGGCGTTCAGGCGTCGCAAGGCGTCTCCCGCCGATTGCAGGCAATCGAGTGCCGCGGCCCATGCATCGGGTTCATCCGCGATGTCGATCTGGGCGTAGGCCGAGGTGCCATCCCCGGATGGCTCGTAGCGGCTGAGCCGGCCTCTCAACGCCGCCTCCAACTCGTCGCGCGACAGCGTGGTGCTGGGGATGCGGATCACGATGCACAGAGGTCGCCGGCCGGCCATGGTCGCCCCTGTCTTCATCATCGTTCGGCGCGTTGCCAGCCGTCGACCGCGATCAGCTGCCTGACGAGCGCGCCGCCGCCGAAGCCGCGATAGACCTCCAGCCGGTCGTCATGAGAGAGGACGAGTAGCTGGCGTCCAGGCGTCGCGGTCAACACCGCATCCCAGCCGAGATCGAGCGTGAAGCCGATCAGTTCGGACAGCAGCGCCGCTTCGCCTGCCTCGAACCGGTGACCCGGCGCGTCGTACAGCCGGCGGGTCTCGCCATGCGCGGTCCGCCATCGCCGGTAATCGCGCCATCGCTCGTCATGGGCGTCGTGCTCGCCGTAGCCGTCGCCGCTCACACTGAACAGGAACAGCAGCGTCGCCTCGGACATGGCTCCGGCCGCGTGCGCGATCGCATTTGCAGCGGCGGAATAGTCGCGCCTGCCGCTCTTGTAGTAGAGAATGGATTTGGGCTCGCCGTGGGAAGCGACCTCTCGCCCGAGCCTCTGCTCCAGCGCACGCGTCTCGGCGCGCGGCAAAAATCTCATGGCGCTCGTCCCAACTAAACCTCTCGGTGACGCCGGACCAGGATCATGCCGGCCTCCGGTTCGTCATAATGTGTCAGGCCCTGCCGGTCCCAAACGATCATGACACCCCGTTGCAGATAGGCCCAGGCCTGTTCCGGATAGTCGTCGGAGTACTCGCTGGTGTCGATCGAGCAGACGACCCTGCCGCTCATGCCAGCGACGCTCACCTCGTCGCCGAGTCTCGCGATCTGACCGTCAGGGTAGTGCATCTCGGGCGTCCTTCCGTTCGGGGCCATCTTCGTCGCCGATCTGACAGGGATACACGGTGATGCCGACATCCGCACCGAGCCCAGCGATCCGGAGCAGGAGATCGGCAGGGATCGTCACGTCGAGCGCGGGGAAGTCGCGACCGCCTTCGAAGCCATAGGAGAACGTGCGCGACGTGCAGCTGTCCCACAGCGCCTTTGCGGGCTCGGGCAGCGCTTCGATCACGGTCAGGAACTGCTCCGTGCATGCGGTCGGATGCCGGGATCCTGCATCGTTGATCTCCAGCACCAGCAAAAATTGTTGCTCGTGTTCCTGATGATGCAGAACGTAGATGCTCTGGTCCAGATGCGTGATCAGCGGCGTGAGGTCGGCGCGCGACGTCAGCACGAGATCGAGATTCAAGAAGTGTGACAGTGCGGCCATGCTCGTTCACCCGTATTGCTACCGACGACAGATGTCGAGTGCTTGGCAGGCAGTGGCGGCAAGTCGAGAACGAACGCAGCAGGGGATGCGCCCGAGGTTCGCCGGCCGAAGCCGGCGAACCTCGGCACAGCTACCCCTTATACCCCATCAGCAGCCGCGGCAGCCACAGCGAGAAGCCGGGAACGTAGGTCACGAACATCAGTGCTGCGATCAGCGCGCCGTAGAACGGCAGGATGGTGCGCATGACGGCGCCGACCGAGATGCCGCCGATGGCGCAGCCGACGAACTGGGTGGTGCCGACCGGCGGGGTGTTGAGGCCGAGCGCGCAGTTGATCAGCATCAGCATGCCGAACTGCACGGGGTCCATGCCCGCCTTCATCGCGATCGGCAGGAAAATGGGCGTGCAGATAAGGATCGTCGCCGCCATGTCCATGAAGGTGCCGAGCAGGAACAGGATGACGTTGATCAGCAGGAAGATGATCCAGGGCTGCGACGAGACCTTGTTCATCAGGTCGCCGGCGAAATCGGCGACTTCGTAAAGTCCCATCAGGTACTGGAACATGGTGGAGACGCCGATCAGCAGCAGCACCACGCCGGTGGTCTTCACCGCCTTGGCCGCGGCCCGCAGGAAGTTCTGCAGGGTCATGGTGCGGTAGATGAAGAAGGTCAGCAGGATCGTGTAGGTGACCGCGACGGCGGCGGACTCGGTCGCTGTGAACACCCCGGACAGGATGCCCGCCAGGATGATGCCGACGATCAGCAGGCCCGGCAGCGCCGCGGCCAACGAGCGGGCCACCTCCGACCAGCCGGGAAACTTGCCGGCGGGATAGCCGCGCTTCACGGCGACGGCGTAGGCCGCGACCAGCATGCAGACCATCAGCACCAGCGCCGGCAGCAGGCCCGCCGCGATCAGCGCCCCGATCGACACCTTGCCGCCGGCGGCGAGCGCATAGATGATCATGTTGTGGCTGGTCGGCATCAGCGCGCCGACGAGGGAGGCGTGGGTGGTGACATTGACGGCGTAGTCGGTGTCGAACCCTTCCTTCTTCATCATCGGGATCATCACCGCACCCATCGCCGAGACGTCGGCGACCGGCGAGCCGGAGACGCCGCCGAACAAGGTGCAGGCGACGACGTTGGACATGCCGAGCCCGCCGCGGATGTGCCCCACGAGGTTCTTGGCGAGCTGCACGATCTTGTCGGCGACGCCGCCATGCAGCATCAGCTCGCCGCTGAACACGAAGAACGGGATGGCCAGGAACGAGAAGATGTTCATCCCCGACATCATCTGCTGGAAGATGACGGCGACCGGCAGGCCTTCGTAGAGAATGGTGCAGATCGCGGAGAGGCCGATCGCGAACGCCACGGGGACGCCGAGGATCAGGAAGCCGAAGAAGGTGGCGCCGAGAATGATCAGTTCCATGACGGGACGACCTCTTCACCGCGCAGCAGGGCGATGATGTGCTCGATGGAGAAGGAGACGATCAGCAGTCCGGACACGACCAGCGGGATGTAGCGGACGAGCTCGGGCAGGCCGAGATTGGCGATCTTCACGGTGCCGACGGAGGCGCCAAGGATCCAGCCGTTATAGGCCATCGCAATGCCGAACAGCGCGACCAGCACGTGGATCACCAGCTCGATCTTCTCGCGCGTGGCGTCCGGCAGCATGACGAGAAGACTGTCCATGCCGATATGGCCGGCGTCGCGGACGCCGACGGCGGCGCCGATCAGGGTGACATAGAGGATCAGGACCAGCGCCAGATTCTCGGTCCAGGTCGGGCTGGAGTTCAGAACGTAGCGGCCGAACACCTGGTAGAAGACGATGGTGACGATGACCAGCAGGCCCGCGACGGACAGATACATGCCGAGCCGCGCGATGATCGCGTTGATCCGCGACAGCGGACCGCGCGACGGCCGTCCTTCCCCGTGCTCGTGGTCTCCGACATGTGGGTCCGTCATTCCCCGTCCCTCCCCTGGCTTTGCTCCGGCGCCGCCGGATGGCGACGCCGGATGTCTGTTTGTTGTTCTTGGTCGATGTCTTCGACGTTGCGACTTTGACGTCGAGACGTCGAAGTCGCTTACTTCGTATCCTGGATGCGCTTGACGAGGCTCGAGAGCTTCTCGTCGCCGGCGAACTTCTGGTAGACCGGCTTCATCGCGTCGACGAATTCCTGCTTGTTGGCGACCGTCACGACCTGGACGCCGGCGGCTTCGACGATCTTGCGGGAAGCCTGCTCGCGCTCGTCCCACAGCTTGCGCATGACCGGCACGGATTCCTTCGCGGCCTTGCGGACCATCGCCTGGTCTTCCTTGCTGAGCGTGTCCCAGACCTTCTTCGACATCACGAGGACTTCCGGCGCCAGCGAGTGCTCGGTGATGTTGTAGTACTTGGCGGCCTCGAAATGGCGCGAGGATTCGTAGGACGGCCAGTTGTTCTCGGCGGCGTCGACGAGGCCAGTCTTGAGCGCGGTGTAGACCTCGCCATAGGGCATCGGGGTCGGGTTGGCGCCGAGGCTCTGGATCATGCCGACCCACAGATCGGACTGCTGGACGCGGATCTTCAGGCCCTTGAGGTCGGCGAGCGACTTGACCGGCGCCTTGACCGTGTAGATCGAGCGCGCGCCGCTGTCGTAATAGGCAAGGCCGATCAGGCCGGCGGGCTCCATGGCGGCGAGGATCTCGTCGCCGATCGGGCCGTCCAGCACGTTGCGCATGTGCTGGGTGTCGCGGAACACGAAGGGCAGGCACAGCGCCACGGTCTCGGGCACGAAATTGTTGAGCGGCGAGGAGTTGATGCGCATCATGTCGAGCGCGCCGATCTTGAGCTGCTCGATCGTGTCCTTCTCGGAGCCCAGCGCCCCGTTCGGAAACACCTTGACGCCGAGCTTGCCGCCGCTCGCGGCCGCGAGCTGCTTGCCCATGAACTTGACGGCTTCGACGGTCGGATAGTCGGCGGGATGCACGTCGGCGGAGCGGAAATCGCGGGCGCTCGCCAAGGGCGATGAGACCGCCAGCACGGCGGCCGCAATGATCCCTGTCAGTGTCTTCATCTCGGTTTCCTCCTCATGTGATTGTGCCGTCGTTGGGCAGGTGCTGTCGGCCGCCTTGGGTCGCTCCACTCCAGATCCGAAGTCAAGCGCCATCGTCGTGCCTAGGGGGGCCGGCATTGTCTGTCCAAGCCAAAGGCAGCATCGATCAATGCAAGACTTGCATCGATCGACGGGCGGCGTTCTTGCTGCGATGCAAACGGGCGGATGAGCCCGCTCTTGCGGGAGGTGATCGTCCCGCAGCACAACCGCCGAGACGCGGCCGGCTGGTCTCGACGGCGGTCTTCGGCCTCCGGTCCGGCCCTTGCGTCGGGGCGGCCGGGCTGGCATTCCCTCAGCAGATCCCGGGCCGGCGCCCGCGCGTTTGCAGGTTGGTTACCGGCGCCGGGCTACAGCCGGCTCCTGAGCGCTTCCTGCGGCGTCGCTTCGGCCCGTCGCGTCCGACACGATTCGACCGAGGTTTTGACATCCATGACCGTCCGCCTGCACCGTGGCGACCTGCCCGATCTGTCCCGCTACACGACCTCGGTCGCGATCGACACCGAGACGATGGGGCTCAATCCGCACCGCGACCGGCTCTGCGTGGTGCAGCTGTCGCCCGGCGACGGCTCGGCCGACGTGGTGCAGATCCCCAAGGGGCACACCGACGCGCCGAACCTGAAGGCGCTGCTCGGCAATCCCGACATCACGAAACTCTTCCACTTCGCGCGGTTCGACGTGGCGACGCTGTATCATACCTTCGGCGTGATGCCGCAGCCGGTGTATTGCACCAAGATCGCCTCGCGGCTGGCGCGCACCTATACCGACCGCCACGGCCTCAAGGATCTCGTCCGCGAGCTGCTCAACGTCGATCTGTCGAAGCAGCAGCAGTCGAGCGACTGGGGCGCCGATACATTGAGCGAGCCGCAGCTCGCCTACGCCGCCTCCGACGTGCTGCATCTGCATGCGCTGCGCGAGAAGCTGGACGTGATGCTGGCGCGGGAAGGGCGGCTGGCGCTGGCCCAGGCCTGTTTCGCGTTCCTGCCGCACCGGGCGACGCTCGATCTCGGCGGTTTCGAGGCAGAGGACATCTTCGCGCATTCCTGAGGCCCGGCCCGTTCACGATCATTAATCTCTCTTAATGATCGAGAGGGGCCCTGCGTCGCGATTTCGCGCCAGTTCCAGGCTGCAATGGCGGGCATGGCCATGGTAGAATGCTCACTGTTGCGCGCGTCTTGTGCCCGTCGGAGCCCTGGTGAACTCGGTCCATAACCCCGCCTATGACCCCACTCTGCAGGCGCGCTTCGCCGTCGCGGCGCGCCACAGCCGCCTCGTGCGCGCGATGCGAATCGCGGTGCCGGCGGCGGTGGGCGTGGCGATGACCGTCATTCTCTACGTCGCCTTGTTCAACGATTTCCGCGTCACCGTCGATACCGGCAATCTCTCCGGCAACGTGGTGATCTCCGGCCGCAAGATCACGATGGAGACGCCGCATCTGACCGGCTTCACGCCGGACCAGCGGCCCTACGACCTCGTCGCCAAGAGCGCGGTGCAGGACCTCACCGACCCCGATCACGTCGAGCTCAACATCCTCCGCGCCAAGGTGCTCATGGAGGACCAGTCGACGGTGACCTTGAAGGCCAATACCGGCGTGTTCGATACCAAGCAGCAACAGCTCGAGCTGAAGAAGGACATCCTGCTGACGACGTCGACCGGCTATGAGGCGCGGCTGAGCCGGGCCTCGGTCGACATGGCCAAGGGCACCGTGAGCTCGGACGAGCGCGTCGACGTCAAGCTCACCAATGGCACGCTGTCGGCGGACCGGCTGCGCATCACCGAGAATGGCGAGGTGATCCGCTTCGAAGGCAATGTGGTGATGAACCTCGAGAACATGACTCCGCCGCCGGCCACGACGGCGAGCGCCGATCCTGGCCGTACGGCCCGCAACGTGAAGTGATCCCATGACGACCTGCCGTTTGATTCCCGCAGCGTTGCGCGGTGCCGGCGTCGCCGCGCTGGTGCTGATCGCGCTCGCCGATTCGCTGCAGGCGCAGAGCGCCACCACCGGCGTGCCGAACGCGCTGCAGGGGTTCTCGCAGAACCGCGACCAGCCGATCCAGATCGAGGCGGCTTCGCTGGAGATGCGCGACAAGAAGAAGGAGGCGACCTTCACCGGCAACGTCAAGGTCGTGCAGGGCGACACCACCATGACCTCGAAGTCGCTGGTGGTGTTCTATGACGGCGGTGCCCAGGCGGGCGGCGCCAAGTCGACGAAGGCCACGCCGGCTGCGACGCCGGGTCCGGACGGCAGCTCGGCGATCCGCCGGCTGGAGGCGCGCGGCGACGTCAAGGTGACGCAGAAGGACCAGGTCGTGACCGGCGAGACCGCAGTCTACGACACCAAGACCAACATGATCACGATGCAGGGCGGCGTGGTGCTGACCCAGTGCAAGAACGTGATGCGCGGCGACCGTCTCACGGTGGACATGACGACCGGCGTGTCGCGGGTCGAATCCGACAGCGGCAGGGGCGTGCAGGTGCTGCTGCCGAATGCGGGCTCAGGCTCGGGCACCGGCGGCGGATGCGGTCCGTCGACAGCCTCGGGCGCCGGGTCTGCCCCGCCGCTCCAGCTCGGTCCAGGCAAACCCAAGTGATCTTAAAGCCAAGTGATCACAAACTGAGTGATCTCAATTATTTAACGGAACGCTCGCGGCTGCAGTTGAACCCTGCCGCAAGCGCCTCTATCTAGCGGTCGGCGGATTCTGTTGCAGGACGGTACAGTTGGCGTATCTCAACGCCGCTGCCTGGACCGCGGCGGGTGATGCCGGACACGATTGCGATCTTGCGAGCGGTCGCCTGCTCTCGCGACCGCGACTTCGCCGTCAAACGATGAACTCCGGAGCGCGGGCGTTGCTCGCGCTTTGGCCGGCCTCGCGGCTCCTGTGATCCGCGAGTGAGGTGAGATGCGTTCGCTCGCGGTGAGCGGGCGAGCCAGCGCTGCGGCCGGTGACGGGCAGCCTCGAAGGGCGTAAGCGAAGCGGGGATGGTGGATCTACTGGGCATGTTTCGTGGGCGTCCCGCCAAGCGCGGCCAGCGTGGCTCGGCGCGGCGGCGCGACGACATCACGGCCATGGATGATCCGTTCAATCCGTCGCAGGTCGACGATCCCCTGGCTGTGCTCGCCGACTCCGTCCGCAATGAGTCCGCTCGCGGCGAGCCGCAGCCCGCGATGCGCATCAATCCGCGCTCGCCGCAGAATACCGAGCAGATCCAGCGCAAGCGTCCGCAATCGTCGCCGACGCCGGCCAAGCCGCGCAGCAACGGTGCGGGCGGCGGTGTGCAGCTGTTGCGCCGTCCCGGCTTCCTCGCGGTGCATTCGATCGAGAAGAGCTTTGGCAGCCGCCAGGTGGTGCGCGGCGTCTCGATCTATGTCCGCCGCGGCGAGGCCGTCGGCCTGCTCGGCCCGAACGGCGCCGGCAAGACCACCGTGTTCTATATGATCACCGGGCTGATCAAGGCCGATTGCGGCGCCATCGAGCTCGACGGTCACGACGTCACACGGCTGCCGATGTACCAGCGCGCGCGGCTCGGCATCGGCTATCTGCCGCAGGAAGCCTCGATCTTCCGCGGCCTCACCGTGGAGCAGAACATCCGCGCCGTCCTCGAAGTGGTGGAGCCGTCACGCAAGAAGCGCGAGCGCGAGCTCGATGCGCTGCTGGAAGAATTCACCATCACGCGCTTGCGCAAATCGCCGTCGATCGCTTTGTCCGGCGGCGAGCGCCGCCGTGTCGAGATCGCGCGCGCGCTGGCGACGCGCCCGAACTACATGCTGCTGGACGAGCCGTTCGCCGGCATCGATCCGATCGCGGTCGGCGACATTCAGCAGCTGGTGCGCCATCTCACCAATCGCGGCATCGGCGTGTTGATCACCGACCACAATGTCCGCGAGACGCTGGGGCTCACCGACCGCGCCTACATCGTCTATGCCGGGCAGATTCTCACCGAAGGCAGCCCCGAGGAGATCGTCGCCGATCCCGACGTGCGCAGGCTCTACCTGGGCGAGGAGTTCAGGCTGTAGGATACCGGACGCGCTGTTTGTCGGCTTTGTCGCCCCTGCGACAGCCGAGGAAAATACTGCGCTTAACGCTGTTTCGAAGGGACTTGCGAGGACCGGTAACCTCGTCCTCTCGCCGCGCCATACTCCGTTTTTCTTATTCGTCAAGCCGTGTACATCGCGCGCAGATTAGGATAAGCAAGAATTGGACCAGTAAGGGAATGTTCTTGCTCCCATGGCGTTGACGCAGAGACTAGAATTCCGCCAGTCGCAGTCGCTGGTGATGACGCCCCAGCTGATGCAGGCGATCAAGCTGCTGCAGCTGTCCAATCTCGACCTCTCCACGTTCGTCGAAGAGGAGCTGGAGCGTAACCCGCTGCTGGAGCGCGCGAGCGACGGTCCCGAGGCGCCGGTCGCCGGCGAGCAGCAGATGTCCGAGCGCGGCGAGTTCTCCGAGGGCGGCGAAGGCGGCGGCGAAGATTTCGCCGAGGGTGGCGGCAGCAGCGGCGAGAGTTACGAGAGCGCGCCCGAGGACTGGATGAGCCGCGATCTCGGCACCCGTACGGAGATCGAACAAACGCTCGATTCCGGGCTCGAAAACGTATTTTCCGAGGAGCCTGCGGAAGCGGCGGCACGCACCGCGCAGGACGCCGCGCCCACGACCTATACCGAATGGGGCGGCGGCGCTTCCGGTGACGAGGACTACAATCTCGAAGCCTTCGTGGCGGCAGAGACGACGCTGTCCGATCATCTCGCCGAGCAGGCCGCGGTGGCGTTCGTCTCGCCGGCCGACCGCATGATCGGCCAGTATCTGATCGATCTCGTCGATGAGGCGGGCTATCTGCCGGCTGATCTCGGCCAGGCCGCCGATCGTCTCGGCGCCGAGCAGGCCGATGTCGATGCCGTGCTTGGCGTGTTGCAGACCTTCGATCCGCCCGGCATCTGCGCACGCAACTTAAGCGAATGCCTCGCGATCCAGCTGCGCGAGCTCGATCGCTACGATCCGGCGATGCAGGCGCTGGTCGAGCATCTCGACCTGCTGGCGAAGCGCGACTTTGCCGCCTTGCGCAAGCTGTGCGGCGTCGATGACGAGGACCTCGTCGACATGATCGGCGAGATCCGACGGCTCGACCCGAAGCCGGGTCTCAAATTCGGCACGACGCGCACGCAGACCATGGTGCCCGACGTCTATGTGCGCCCCGGTCCCGATGGCGGCTGGCTGGTCGAGCTCAACAGCGACACGCTGCCGCGCGTCCTGGTGAATCAGGTGTATTACTCCGAGCTCTCGAAGACGATCCGTAAGGACGGCGACAAGTCCTACTTCACCGATTGCCTGCAGAATGCGACGTGGCTGGTGCGTGCACTCGATCAGCGCGCGCGCACGATCCTGAAAGTGGCGACCGAGATCGTGCGCCAGCAGGACGGCTTCTTCACGCACGGCGTCGCGCATCTGCGGCCCTTGAACCTCAAGGCCGTCGCGGATGCGATCCAGATGCACGAATCGACGGTGTCGCGTGTCACCGCCAACAAATACATGGCGACCAATCGCGGCACTTTCGAGCTGAAGTATTTCTTCACGGCCTCGATTGCGTCGGCCGATGGCGGCGAAGCGCATTCGGCGGAAGCGGTGCGCCACCACATCAAGCAGCTGATCGATGCGGAAGATCCCTCCGCAATTCTCTCGGATGACACGATCGTCGAGAAGCTGCGCGCCGCGGGCATCGATATTGCGCGCCGCACGGTCGCGAAATACCGGGAGGCGATGCGAATCCCGTCCTCGGTGCAGCGCCGCCGCGACAAGCAGAGCATGCTGGCCCATGCCCTGTCGTCGCCGGCCAGCGCCGATCGCACCCGGGATACCGCGTCAGTTTGACCGCAGCTCAAGATTGCGCCTTAACCAAATAGGCTTAGTGTCATACTCGGTTCACATGAATCGAGGCGACACATGACCCTGCGGATTTCCGGAAAGAGCATCAGCGTCAGCGAAGCGCTGCGTGGGCGCGTCAGCGAGCGCACCGACGAGGTGCTGCGCAAATATTTCGACGGCAACTATTCCGGTCACGTCACGCTCTCCAAGGATGGTTTCGGGTTCAAGACCGATTGCGCACTGCACCTTGATTCGGGCATCACGCTCGAGGCCGAATCCAACGCGCCGGACGCCTATGCTAGCGCCGACCAGGCGCTCTTGATGATCGAGAAGCGGCTGCGCCGCTACAAGAGCCGGCTGAAGGACCGCTCGGCACGCAAATCCCATGCAGCCAGCGCGGCTCTGGCCAGTCTGGATGGCGCGGTGCTCGATGCGCCGAGCTACGTGATCGAGGCGCCGGCCGAAAGCGACGAGGAGATCACCGGCTACAGTCCCGTGATCATCGCCGAGAACACCACCGCGCTGAAGCGGCTGTCGGTGTCGGAAGCGGTCATGGAGCTCGATCTTTCGGGCGCGCCCTGCATGGTTTTTCAGCACGGCTCCAGCGGCCGGGTGAACATCATCTACCGCCGCGCCGACGGCAACATCGGCTGGGTCGATCCTCCCGCCGTGAAGCCGTAGACGTACGGACGCGGTCGGAAGGCCGCGCGGCAAGGGGAAAATCGGTTCCTGATCAGGTGGTTGGCGGGCCGATTGCGACGTCACGCCACGGTCGTGAACGGGTGCGATGAGGCGGTCGGAACGTTGGTGCCTTCAGGCTGCCACGCTCCGGCGATCTTTAAGGATAGGCAGCGGGAACATGCTTGCGGGTGTTGGCACGGCCGTTGCGTTGGGGTAGAAGCCCCTCGCATCGGACACGGGTTAAGCCCGCCTGCCGCCTCAGCTTCTTGACGCTGGTCTGTCCCGACCTATTTCGCACACTGACGGTTCAATCACCTCGGAACGCCCTATGCCGATTACCGATCTGGTCGCACCCGAGGCGATCCTGCCGGCTTTGAAGGTCATCAGTAAGAAGCAGGCGCTGCAGGAGCTTGCGGCGCGTGCCGCTGCGCTGACCGGGCAGAACGAACGCAACGTGTTCGAGGTGCTGCTGCAGCGGGAGAAGCTCGGCACCACCGCCGTCGGCTATGGTGTGGCGATCCCCCACGGCAAGCTGCCGAAGCTGGAAAAGCTGTTCGGCCTGTTCGCCCGCCTCGAGCGGCCGATCGATTTCGAGGCCATGGACGGCCAGCCGGTCGATCTGGTGTTCCTGCTGCTGGCGCCGGAAGGTGCCGGCGCCGACCATCTGAAGGCCCTGGCGCGCATCGCGCGCCTGCTGCGCGACCAGGACGTCGCCAAGAAGCTCCGCGCCTCGCGCGATGCCCAGGCGATCTATTCGGTGCTGGCCCTGCCGCCGGCCTCGGCGGCCTGACGACTGCTTCCGCGCCTGGTTGCCCGCTTCTGCCTGCTTCCAGCGCGTGTTGCGTTCCCGCGCAATAGCCTCATGCTGAGACTTCGACAATCACCAGTCTCTCCGTTCCCTCCCCCCTTGTGGGGGAGGGTCAGGGAGGGGGGTGGCCCAGGATGCCGCACGCAGTTGGTGAGCGACCGCCAGCACAACGGATCGCGCCAGCGGCAAGGGAAAATGCCGAGCGAGTCGTTCCTCAAATAAGGATCTCAGCTCTTCGCGTCACCGATGCGCATCCGAGGCCGAACGCCGGACGCGTTGTTGAAGCCATCCGCCAATGCGTCGTCGATTGCGCCCGCGGCTACCCCCTTCCCTGACCCTCCCCCACAAGGGGGGAGGGAACGGGGAGAGCGGTGATTGCGGCAGTCCGGAGCATCATGCGAGTCCGTCCAAACGCATTGCGCGCTAGGTCAACGGCTTGATCAGATAGCGCACCGTCTTGGTGCCGCCGTGGATGCCGGCTGTCGCCAGCGGCTCGAAGCCGAGCGCGGCGTGGAAGGCATCGGACTGCGGATTGGGCGGGTCGAGATTGACCTCGCAGACGATGCGCTGGTGCGCCGCTGTTTGCGCGTCGCGAATCAGGCTGTCGTAGAGCAGGCGCGCGAGTCCCTGGCCGCGCGCACTCTGCGCCACCACGATCCGATCGACATAGATGAAGCGATCATAGCGGGCGCGGAACCAGCGATAGTTCGGACTGTCGTAGTCGACGTTCTGGTCCAGCGCGATGATCAGTGCATCGGCGTCGCCGATCCGCCAAGCGCGCCACGCCTGCCCGATCAGACGTGCGAGCGCCTCGGGCGTCAGCCAGGACAGCTCGGACGCATGCGCATTGTTGAGCGCGAGCAGACCCGTCGATAGCGAAGCGTCGCTTCGTAGCTCGGCCGCGCTCACCGGTGTGATCAACGGACTCATCTCGACGATCGTCATGGCAAGAAACTGGCAAGAAAAACTGGCAAGAAAAAAGGGCCGTCCCCTGGCTGGGGACCGCCCTCGTAGAGGGTGCATGAGCCGCTTGAGTCTCACAACAACGGCGTCTCGCAAGACGCCGTCGCGCATGACCTCCCGGTCTGGCCTAGTGGACGCTTACGGCCTGCAGCTCGTGGCTCCACGCATTCGCAATCGCGGCTTCGCGGCTGTCGGTGAGCATGATCGGCGTGCCGTCAGCGGCATGCAAGGCGAACAGCTTCAGTCCCGGCGCGATGTGGGGTGCCTGCGGAAACAGCCCCGGCACGTCCTCGGAGCGGATCTGCTTCACGTAAGCGATGTGGCCCTCGCCCAAGGTGGCCAGCGACTCCAGGGAGACGGGGGATTCCGACGCAACATTACCTTCAGTCATGGTCTCGACTCCTTCTGAGACTCAAGCGGTCGAGTCCGCTACTCGTTCCATCGAACCATTATTCGTGTTCATTGATCGCTATTGTCTTAACGATCCGCTCAGGCTCCGGCCTGGCCAGATCGACCGACAACAACCCGTTCTTCAGGTCCGCACCGAGCACATGCATTCCCTCCGCCAGCACGAAGGTGCGCTGGAAGTGGCGCGCGGCGATGCCGCGATGAATGTATTGCCGGGTCTTGTCGTCCTGCTGCCGGCCGCGGATGACGAGCTGGTTTTCCTCAATGGTGACATCGAGTTGGTCGCGGGTGAAACCCGCCACCGCCAGCGTGATCCGCAGACGCTCGGGCTGGCCATTGGTGCGTTCGAACCGCTCGATATTGTAGGGCGGATAGCCGTCGGCACCTTTGACGACGCGGTCGAGCACACGCTCGATCTCGTCGAAGCCCAGAAGGAACGGGCTGGAGAGCGAAGGAACACGAGACATGGTTTACAAAGTCCTCTCGAAGCGACTTTGACGTTTCGGGACCCTGATGGCATCCCTTGAGCAGCAATATGGTCACGATCCCCGGGGCGTTCAAGCACCCCCGAGGGCCGGAACCACGTGGCTGTGGAAGAGCTAGACTGACAGCCTTTGCCGGCCGTCGGCCGAGAACAGATGCAGCTTGGCCCGGGGCGCAACCGCCCGGATCCGGGTGCCGACATCGGGAGCCGCGGTGCCCGGCAGCCGCACGATGACGTCGTTTGCGGTGGCGACGAGCCTGTCATCACTGCCGGTGTCCTGGCGCGCGCCGTAGAGATAGGTCTCCGCCCCGACATGCTCGATGGCGTCGACCCGAAGGTCGAGGCCGATCCCGCCCGCCGGCACGGCGTCTCCCAGCTCGAAATCCTCGGGCCGAATTCCAAGCTGGCCGGCGTCTGCGGGAACCGCGTCGGCGCCGAGCAGCTGGGCGCGGACGCCATCGACAGGCATCAGGTTCATCGGCGGCGCGCCGATGAAGGACGCCACGAAGGTCGTCGCCGGCTTCTGGTAGATCTCGAGTGGATTCCCGATCTGCTCGACCTTGCCGCCATTCATCACGACCAGGATGTCGGCCAGCGTCATCGCTTCGAGCTGATCGTGGGTGACGTAGATGGCCGTCGTCGCGAGCCGGCGCTGCAGCTTGCGAATCTCGACCCGCATCGCGATGCGCAGCTTGGCGTCGAGGTTCGACAGCGGCTCGTCGAACAGGAACACTTTCGGCTGGCGCACGATCGCGCGGCCCATCGCGACGCGCTGGCGCTGGCCGCCGGACAGCTGCCGCGGCTTCCGTTCCAGCATGGTGCCGAGTTCGAGGATCCGTGCGGCGTCGTCGACGCGTGTCTTGATCTCGGTCTCCGCCATGCCGCGATTGCGCAGCCCATACGCCATGTTGTTGTAGACGGTCATATGCGGGTAGAGCGCGTAGTTCTGGAACACCATCGCGATGTCGCGCTCGGCCGGCTCGATCGCATTGACGACGCGGCCGCCGATGTCGATCTCGCCCGCCGAGACCGTCTCCAGTCCGGCCACCATCCGCAGCAGCGTGGATTTGCCGCAGCCGGAGGGGCCGACGAGCACACAGAACTGGCCGTCACCGACCTCGAAATCGATGCCTTTGATGGCCTCGAAGCCGCCGGGATAGATCTTGCGGATGTTGCGGAGCGTGACGTTGGCCATGGGTTACCTGGAAGCGAATAGCGAATAGGGGGTAGCGAATAGGGAAGGGGCTGAAGCGAACCGTCGGGCGAATATCCCTATTCGCCACTCGCTATTCGCCATTCGCCTCCTCTTCACTTTTCCGTCTCCACCAGACCCTTCACGAACAGACGCTGCATGAAGACGACGACGGCGACCGGCGGCAGCATCGCCAGCACGGCGGTCGCCATCGCGAGCTGCCATTCGGCGAGCTCGTCGGTGGTGGTCAGCATCTTCTTGATGCCGATCACGATGGTCTGCATCGAATCCTTGGTCGTGATCAGCAGCGGCCAGAGATACTGGTTCCAGCCGTAGATGAACTGGATCACGAACAGCGCCGCGACCGTCGTCATCGACAGCGGCAGCAGCGTGTCCCAGAAGAACCGCAGCGGTCCGGCACCGTCGATGCGCGAGGCCTCCAGCAGCTCGTCCGGAATGGTCATGAAGAACTGCCGAAACAGCAGCGTGCCGGTCGCGGACGCGATCAGCGGCAGGATCAGCCCGGCATAGGTGTCGAGCATGCGCAGGTCGGCGACGACCTTGTAGGTCGGGTAGATGCGGACCTCGACCGGCAGCATCAGGGTGATGAAGATGATCCAGAACGCCGTCTTGCGGAACGGGAAGCGGAAGTAGACGATCGCGAACGCCGACAGGATCGAGATCAGGATCTTGCCGACCGCGATGCCGATCGCGGTGACGAACGAGTTCAGGAGCAGCACGCCGACCGGCTGGTTCATGAAGCGCGAGCCGCCGACGAAGACCGCGCGATAGTAGTTCTCGAGCATCCGGCCGCCCGGCGTGAGCGGCAAATTGCCGCTGACGACGGTTGCCGCGTCGTAGGTCGAGGCAATGAAGGCGACATAGACCGGGAAGGCGAAGATCAGCACGCCCAGCGACAGCACGATATAGGCGACGAGGTCCCGCAGCGGGCGATGCTCGACCATCAGTACTGCACCTTGCGCTCGACATAGCGGAACTGGATCGCGGTCAGCGCGATCACGATGACCATCAGCACCACGGACTGCGCCGCCGAGCCGCCGAGGTCGCCGCCGAGCCGTCCGTCGGCGAAGACCTTGTAGACCATCGTGGTGGTCGAGCCGGCCGGTCCGCCCGAGGTCACCGCATCGATGATGCCGAACGTCTCGAAGAACACGTAGACGATGTTGACGACGAGCAGGAAGAAGGTGGTCGGCGACAGCAGCGGGAAGATGATGGTCCAGAACCGGCGCAGCGGACCGGCGCCGTCGATCGCACCCGCCTCGATCACGCTCTTGGGGATCGCCTGCAGGCCGGCCAGGAAGAACAGGAAATTATAGGCGACCTGCTTCCAGACCGCCGCCATCACGACGAGCATCATCGCGTGCGTGCCGTTGAGCATCGGATTCCAGTCGAAGCCCATGACGCGCAGCGGCCGGGCAAGGGTGCCCAAGGTCGGATGGAAGATGAAGAACCACAGCACGCCGGCGATCGCAGGCGCCACCGCATAGGGCCAGATCATCAGCGTCTTGTACACCGAGGCGCCCTTGAGATTCTTGTCGGCCTGGGTGGCGAACAAGAGCGCGACGCCCAGCGACAACACGGTCACCAGCGAGGAGAACACCACGGTCGTGCCGATGGCGGTGTAATACTCCGGCTGGGCGAACAGCGCCTGGTAGTTCTCGAGCCCGACGAATTCGGAATTGAGGCCGAAGGCGTCCTCGCGCAGGAACGACTGCCAGATCGCCTGGCTGGCCGGCCAGTAGAAGAAGATCAGCGTGATCGCGAGCTGCGGCGCCAGCAGCAGGTAGGGCAGGAGCTTGCCGTTGAAGACGACCGACTTTTCCATGGAGCGCGCCGCGTGAGGGATAGAAGTGAGGCTTCCCCTCCGGTGGGAGAGGAAGCCTCTGGGACGGCCTGACTTTGCCGTTTCCTTACTTGGCCGTTTTCTCGAAGGTGCGCAACATCGCATTGCCGCGGGCAACGGCGGAATCGAGCGCCTCCTTGGCGGTCTTCTTGCCGGCGAGTGCGGCCTCGATCTCCTCGGCCCAGACGTCACGCATCTGCACCATGTTGCCGAAGCGCAGGCCGCGCGAATTCTCGGTCGGCGGCTTGTTGGTGAGCTCCTTCAGCGGCGTCTGCGGCACGGGGTTCTTGTCGTAGAAGCCGTCCGTCTTGGTCTTCTCATAGGCCGCGGTGGTGATCGGCAGATAGCCGGACTCCTGATGCAGCTTGGCCTGGCGGTTGGTGTCCGACAGGAAGGTGAAGAACTTGGCGACGCCCTTGTACTCGTTCGCCGTCTTGCCGCCCATCACCCACAGCGAGGCGCCGCCGATGATCGAGTTCTGCGGTGCGCCCTGCACGTCCGGATAATATGGCATCGGCGCCGAGGTGAAGTCGAACTTCGCGGTGCTCTTGGCGGTGGCGTAGTAGCCCGACGAGGTCATGAAGATCGCGCATTCGCCGGAGCCGAACCGGCTCTCGGAGGCCGAGCCGCGGCCGGAATAGTCGTAGGTCTTGTCCTTCTGCAGCTCGACGAGGTTCTGCAGGTGCTTGACGTGCAGCGGGCTGTTGAACTCGAGCACGGTGTCGAAGCCGTCGAGGCCGTTGGCCTTGGTGCCGATCGGCACGTTGTGCCAGGCCGAGAACTGCTCGATATGGGCCCAGGACGCCCAGGCATTGGAGAAGCCGCAGGTCTCGTGACCGGCAGCCTTCAGCTTCTTGGCGGCGTCGAACACTTCCGGCCAGGTCTTCGGGATCTCGGCAACGCCGGCCTTCTTCAGCTCGTCCTTGTTGATCCACATCACCATCGAAGACGAGTTGAACGGGAACGACAGCATGTCGCCCTTGGAGGTCGAATAGTAGCCGGTAATCGCCGGCAGATAGGCCTTCGGGTCGAACGGCTCGCCGGCCTCCTTCATCAGCTCGTAGACCGGCTTGATCGCGCCCTTGGCGCTCATCATTGTCGCGGTGCCGACCTCGAACACCTGCATGATGTGAGGCGCATTGCCGGCGCGGAACGCGGCGATGCCGGCATTCATCGTGTCGGGATAGGCGCCCTTGAAGGTCGGCACGACCTTGTAGTCGCTCTGCGAGGCGTTGAATTCCTCGGCGAGCTTGTTGACGATGTCGTTGTTGCCGCCGGTCATGGCGTGCCACCACTGGATTTCAGTCACCGCGAGTGCGGGTGACGCCGCAAAACCAAAGGTGGCTGCAACGGCAGTCGCAGCAGCGAATTGTCGAAATGACATCAAAAAGATCCTCCCATGAACGTCATCGGTCGTGGCGGCCGTTAACAGCGCCAGATGACAGTTATGTGAATGTATAGACGTATGACCTGACGCGGGAAAGCCACGCGCAGTGCGTCCGCGAAAAGCGGTAAATCGCATCTCTCCGTTACCGCGCCGTGGTGCGACGCGGCGACGGGAGCGCGTGCGATGCGGTCAGCGTTTGCGTTCCGTGCAGACGGTTCCAGCGGCCCGCAGCGATTCGATCTCGCTCGGCGAGTAGCCGAATTCGCTCAGCACCTCCTCGGCGTGCTCGCTGTATTTCGGCGGCGTGGAGCGCAGGCTCGGCTTGGTGCGTCCGAGCCGGATCGGCGAGGCCACCCCCTTGTACCAGTCCTTCTCGATGACATCGCCGCGGTAGAGCGTGTGCGGATTGGTCAGTGCCTGATCGATCTTCTGCACCGGGCCGGCGGGCAGGCCGGCGGCGAGCAGGCGGTCGCACAGCGGCTCGGCCTCGAACTGGCGGAACACGGCGGCGAGCTCGGCGCGCAGCGCCTCGCGATTGGCGACGCGGTCGCGGTTGCGCGCGAAGCGCGGATCGGTGCCGAGCTCGGGGCGGCCGATCTCCTTGGCGAGCTTGCGGAACGTGCCGTCATTGCCGACGCCGATGAAGATGTCGTCGGTCTTGGTCGGGAAGATGGCGTAGGGAACGAGATTCGGATGTTCGTTGCCGGTCAGCGACGGTGGCTTGCCGTGCATGAAGTAGTTGGCGGTGTGCGGATGCATGATCGCCAGGCCAGTTTCGTATAGCGTGATTTCGAGGAACTGGCCTTGTCCCGACCGCTGCCGTTCCGACAGCGCCATCAGGATGCCGATCGCGGCATAGAGGCCCGTGGTGATGTCGACCAAGGGCACGCCGATTCGCATCGGGCCGCTCTCGGGCGAGCCGGTCGCCGCGATCATGCCGGTCATCGCCTGGATGATCGCGTCATAGCCGGGATTGCCGCCGCGCGGCCCGTCGGCGCCGAAGCCGCAGATGCGGCAGTGCACGAGCCCCGGGAATTTCTCGCGCAGCACGTCGCTGCCGATGCCCCATTTCTCGAGGGTGCCGGGCTTGAAGTTCTCGATCAGCACGTCGGCGGTCTCGAGCATCTTCAAGAGCACCACGCGGCCGCCCTCGGAGGCGAGGTCGAGGCCGATCGAGCGCTTGTTGCGGTTGATGCCGACGAAGTAGGCCGCGTCCTCGTCGTGGAACGGAGGGCCCCAGTCGCGGACCTCGTCGCCGGCGGGCGGCTCGACCTTGATCACGTCGGCGCCGTGATCGGCCAGGATCTGCGTGCAATAGGGGCCGCCGAGCACGCGCGTGAGATCGATCACGCGCAGGCCGGCCATGGCGCCGGGAGCAAATTGAGGGGTCATCAGGACGATCGCGAGGTTGGTTTCAACTCGCGGTCATTAAGCATTGCCGCAGCGCTCGCGCAAACGAGCTTGCGCGAATGCCGCCCTGGCGAAAACGGAGGGCCGGCCTGCGGCAGGAGCGCGACGCAACCCCTGCCGCAGGGCGGAATTCAACCTCAGACGACGGACAGCTTGACGTCGACGTTGTTGCGGGTGGCGTTCGAGTAAGGGCACACCTGATGGGCCTTCTCGACCAGCGCCTCGGCATCCGCCTTGGCAAGGCCGGGCAGCGAGACCGCGAGCTCGACGGTGATGCCGAAGCCGCCCTCGGAGCGCGGGCCGATGCCGACCGTGGACGTCACCGACGCATCGGACGGAACCTTCGGGCCGCCCTGGGACGCGACGAACTTCATCGCGCCGATGAAGCAGGCGGCGTAGCCGGCGGCGAACAGCTGCTCCGGATTGTTGCCGGGGCCGCCGCCACCGCCGAGCTCCTTCGGGGTGGACAGCTTGACGCTCAGCGAGCCGTCGAGGGTCGCGGCCTCGCCGTCGCGGCCGCCGGTGGCCTTGGCGCTGGTCTTGTAGAGCACGTTCACGGACATGGGGTGTCTCCGGGTGGGTGTGGAGTGGAATTCAGTGAGGCGTATATTGCACGCAATTCGATTGCGCACAATATAATTGTTCGGTAGAATAATCGTGATTGGCGTTTCCCCGTCGTTGCCGCCGCCCTCCCGCAACGCCCAAGATGTGCCGGACGATCCATTCCTGGTGTGACCATGCCCAAGAAGACGACAGCCGACGTGCCGCTCCAGCTCGGCAGCCAGCTCTGTTTCGCGGTCTATTCGACGGCCCACGCGTTCAACCGCGTCTACAAGCCGCTGCTCGACCGCCTTGGCCTGACCTATCCGCAGTATCTGGTCATGCTGGTGCTGTGGGAGGGCGATGGTCTGTCGGTGAAGGAGATCGGCGAGCGGCTGTTCCTGGATTCCGGCACGCTGACGCCGCTGCTGAAACGGATGGAGGCGTTGCATCTGCTCAAGCGGACGCGATCGGCGCAGGACGAGCGCCAGGTGCTGGTCACATTGACCGCGCAGGGTGCGTCGTTGCGCGAGAAGGCGCGGGCCATCGTGCCCCCGGCGATCCTGGACGCAACAGGCTGCTCGATCGCGGAGCTGGCGGATCTGCACGGCAGGCTGGTGAAGCTGCGGGAGCGGCTGGAGGCGGCGGTGGAGTGAGGGCTCAAGCCGGACCGAGCAGGCGCTTCCTCGAAAAGGCGCGGCCTGAATGCGACTTCAAATAGGCTTCAAACGCCAACGCGCGGTGCTTGTCAGGAAAGGCGCAATACCAGACGAGCATCCAAGGCGCGAATTCGGAGGTATGGGCCGAGCGCCCAGCGTTGTGATCCTTCAGGCGCTGTTTGATGTCCGCGCTCGCGCCAATGTATTCCTGCTCGGGAAAGGCGAGGCTCCGGATGATGTAGACGTACCACATGGAGAGGCGCTCGCTGCAATGGGCCGCTGGCGCGCAGTCTGTGGTGAAAAAAGGAGTTTGTCAGCCATTCTAAGCCCGGCTTCGCCAAGTGGCTTCGCCGGGCACCACGCTTCGCCCTTCGGGCTCCGTCGTGGCTGCGCCACGCGTAGCCCGGAGGGCGAAGCGTGGTGGAGCCAGGCGGGATCGAACCGCCGACCTCTTGCATGCCATGCAAGCGCTCTCCCAGCTGAGCTATGGCCCCTGAACCGAACCGGCGGTCTGGGTGACCGCCGGGGAGCACCGTGAACCACAGTTCGCGGCTGATCTCAAGTACCTTCAACGATTATTCTTCGTCGCCGCCGACATCGCCGATGATGTCCGTGACATCCTCGTCGCCTTCTTCCTCGTCGGCGATGAAGGTCGAGTCATCATCCTCGTCGTCGTCGAGCGTCTCGTCGATCTCGATGTCGTCTTCCGATTCGGGAACGACCGCCTTGACCTTGCCGGTGTTCTCCTCGGCATCGGCCTCCTCGAGCGACACCAGCTCCTCGGCCTCCGCGGCCTCCGGCGCCACGTCGGCCGTCGCCGCGGCCCGAGCCGCCTCGCCGCGCATGGCGCGGGTCGGAGCCACGGGCGCGATCGGCACGACCTCGCCGGTGTAGGGCGAAATCACCGGATTCTTGTTGAGGTCATAGAACTTTTTGCCCGTAGTCGGGCAAATGCGTTTGGTTCCGAGCTCGGATTTGGCCACGTGCAGGCGTCCTGGCAATGTCTGAAAAGCGGTGTCTCACTTGGCTAGTTGCCGCGCCGCTGTCAATAGCGCTTTCAACCGGAAATCACGGCCCGTGACGGGCGCGGGGCCCTGTGATACCTGCCGCTCGGAAACACGAGGATCCCGCCGTGAGCACGTCAGCCGCCCCGACCCCACTCGAATCCCGCGCGTCCGGCCCTCTTGCGGGCACGATTCGCGTGCCCGGCGACAAGTCGATCTCGCATCGGGCGCTGATCCTGGGTGCGCTGTCGGTCGGTGAAACCCGGATTTCCGGCCTGTTGGAGGGCGAGGACGTCCTCAATACCGCCAAATCGATGCAGACGCTTGGCGCCAAGGTCGAACGTGCGGGCGAATTCGCCTGGACCGTGCATGGCGTCGGCGTCGGCGGCTTCGCCCAGCCCGCCGCGACGCTCGATTTCGGCAACTCCGGCACGGGCTGCCGGCTGGTCATGGGCGCGGTCGCCGGCTGCCCGATCACCGCCGTGTTCGATGGCGACGCCTCGCTGCGCAGCCGGCCGATGCGCCGCATCCTCGATCCGCTGGCGCTGATGGGCGCCAAGGTGACCGCCAGCGCCGAGGGCGGCAAGCTTCCGTTAACCCTGCAGGGCGCCAGCAATCCAATTCCGATCGAGTACCGCACGCCGGTCGCCTCGGCGCAGATCAAGTCGGCCGTGCTGCTGGCCGGCCTCTCCGCCCCCGGCGTCACCACGGTGATCGAGCAGGAGGCGAGCCGCGACCATACCGAGCTGATGCTGAAGCATTTCGGCGCCGAGATCGTCACCACGCCGGAAGGATCGCATGGCCGGCGGATCGCGCTGACCGGCCAGCCTGAGCTGCGCGGCGCGCCGGTCATCGTGCCGGCCGACCCGTCCTCGGCCGCGTTCCCGCTGGTCGCCGCCCTGATCGTCGACGGCTCGGATCTCGTGCTGTCGGACGTCATGACCAACCCGCTGCGCACCGGCCTGTTCACGACCTTGCGCGAGATGGGTGCCTCGATCGAGGAGGACGACGTCCGCGGCGATGCCGGCGAGCCGATGGCCCGGCTGCGTGTGCGCGCCTCGAAGCTCAAGGGCGTCGTGGTGCCGCCGGAGCGCGCGCCGTCGATGATCGACGAATACCTCGTCCTTGCCGTCGCCGCGGCCTATGCGGAGGGCACGACCGTGATGCGCGGCCTGCACGAGCTGCGGGTCAAGGAATCCGACCGGCTGGAAGCCACCGCGGCGATGCTGCGCGTGAACGGCGTCAAGGTCGAGATCTCCGGCGACGATCTGATCGTCGAGGGCCGCGGTCACGTTCCTGGCGGCGGCCTCGTCGCCACCCACATGGATCACCGCATCGCGATGTCCGCGCTGGTGATGGGCCTCGCCTCCGACAAGCCGGTCACGGTCGACGACACCGCCTTCATCGCCACCAGCTTCCCCGATTTCATCCCGCTGATGCGCAAGGCGGGCGCGGATTTCGCATGATCATCGCCATCGACGGACCGGCTGCCTCGGGCAAGGGCACCATGGCCAAGCGCCTCGCGGCGCATTATGGCCTCAGGCATCTGGATACGGGCGTGATCTACCGGGCGGTCGCGCATGCGCTGCTGACGGCCGGCATCGACCTCAAGGACGAAGCGCGGGCGGCTGAGGTCGCCATGACCCTGGATCCTTCGACCTTCGACAATCCGGCGTTCCGCTCGCATGAGGTCGGCTCGGCGGCCTCGGTGGTCTCGGCACTCCCCAAAGTGCGCGAGGCGCTGCTGGCGTTCCAGCGCCAGTTCGCCTCCCAGCCGCCGGGCGCCGTGCTCGACGGCCGCGACATCGGAACCGTGATCTGTCCGGACGCTGAGGTGAAGATCTACGTCGTGGCCGACCCCAAGATCCGGGCACATCGCCGCACCCTCGAGGCGCGCTTCCGGGGCGAGCCGGCCGACGAGACGGCCATTCTGGCCGACATCCTGGCGCGCGACGAACGCGACCAGAACCGGGCCGTTGCCCCTTTGAAACAAGCCCCGGATGCTTACTTGCTTGATAACTCCCATTTGGATATAGAGGGCGGCGTCCGGGCCGCCATCGACATCGTCGAGGCCGTTCGAGCGGGCCGTCAGCGGGTTTGATTTCCGCTGATGTCATTGGAGGAACTGCCCGCTCCCGCCCTTGACCGTCGATAGCTCGATTGCGGTTCAATCGGGTCCGATCAGCCGGACGAACTTCATACGTATCGCATGTGCAGGCATTGCCGGCCCGCGTCGTTGCGCTTTTTGCGCACCCGCGGACGTCTGGGGATTTGTGGACCTCCAGGCACTGCCCATCCGATGCGCCGATCAACCCCAAGCTGGCGAGAATGTCCGCATCTGGAGAACCAATGGCTTCGAGTATCTCTGCTAATTCCTACAATCCCAGCCGCGATGATTTTGCCGCGATGCTGGACGAGTCCTTCACGAAGGGCAACCTTCAGGAAAGCTCCGTCGTCAAGGGCAAGGTCGTCGCGATCGAGAAGGACATGGCGGTCATCGACGTCGGTCTGAAGACCGAAGGCCGCGTGGCGCTGCGTGAATTTTCCGGTCCCGGCCGCGACAGCGAGCTGAAGGTCGGTGACGAGGTCGAAGTGTTCCTCGACCGCATCGAGAACGCGCTCGGCGAAGCCGTGCTGTCGCGCGACAAGGCGCGCCGCGAGGAGAGCTGGGGCAAGCTCGAGAAGGCGTTCCAGAACAACGAAAAGGTCAACGGCGTCATCTTCAACCAGGTCAAGGGCGGCTTCACCGTCGATCTGGATGGCGCAGTCGCCTTCCTGCCGCGCTCGCAGGTCGACATCCGTCCGATCCGCGACGTCGCGCCGCTGATGAACAACTCGCAGCCGTTCCAGATCCTCAAGATGGATCGTCGCCGCGGCAACATCGTCGTGTCGCGCCGCACCGTGCTGGAAGAGACCCGCGCCGAGCAGCGCCAGGAGCTGGTGCAGAACCTCGAAGAGGGTCAGGTCATCGACGGCGTCGTCAAGAATATCACTGATTACGGTGCGTTCGTCGACCTCGGCGGCATCGACGGCCTGCTGCACGTCACCGACATCGCGTGGCGCCGCGTCAACCATCCGACCGAGGTGCTCTCCATCGGTCAGACGGTCAAGGTCAAGATCATCAAGATCAACCACGAGACGCACCGCATCTCGCTCGGCATGAAGCAGCTGCTGGACGATCCGTGGCAGGGCATCGAGGCCAAGTACCCGCTGCAGGCCCGCTTCCATGGCCGCGTCACCAACATCACCGACTACGGCGCGTTCGTCGAGCTCGAGCCGGGCATCGAAGGCCTGATCCACGTCTCCGAGATGTCGTGGACCAAGAAGAACATGCACCCCGGCAAGATCGTGTCGACCTCGCAGGAGGTCGAAGTGCAGGTGCTCGAGGTCGACAGCGTCAAGCGCCGCATCTCGCTCGGTCTCAAGCAGACCATGCGCAATCCGTGGGAGGTCTTCGTCGAGAAGCATCCGACGGGCTCGGTGGTCGAGGGCGAGGTCAAGAACAAGACCGAGTTCGGCCTGTTCCTGGGTCTCGAAGGCGACGTCGACGGCATGGTCCATCTGTCGGACCTCGACTGGAAGCTGCCGGGCGAGCAGGTCATCGACAACTACAAGAAGGGCGACATGGTCAAGGCCGTGGTGCTCGACGTCGACGTGGAGAAGGAGCGGATCTCGCTCGGCATCAAGCAGCTCGAAGGCGACCCCTTCGCCGAGCCGGGCGATGTCAAGAAGGGTGCGGTCGTGACTTGCGAAGTGCTGGACGTCAAGGACGGCGGCATCGACGTCAAGATCACCGGCACCGACTTCACCACCTTCATCAAGCGTTCCGAGCTGGCGCGCGATCGCAACGATCAGCGCACCGAGCGGTTCGCCGTCGGTGAGAAGGTCGATGCCCGCGTGATCCAGTTCGACAAGAAGGCCCGCAAGGTCCAGGTGTCGATCAAGGCGCTGGAAGTCGCGGAAGAGAAGGAAGCCATCGCGCAGTACGGCTCGTCCGATTCGGGCGCGACGCTGGGCGACATTCTCGGCACCGCCCTCAAGAACCGCGATTCGAAGTAAGGCTTCGGACCGCGTGACGAGATCAAAGCCCCGGCTCCGGCCGGGGCTTTTTTTGTGGCGCCGAGACATGTCGTCCAGACCGCGTCCCACCTATCGCCTATGCTCATATGTCGCGGCGAACGAACCTGGAGCTTAGTTACTCCGTCATGCCCGGGCTTGTCCCGGGCATCCACGTGGCTCCCAAGAAGCCGAACGACGTGGATGGCCGGGACAAGCCCGGCCATGACGACGTGGAGAAAGATGAGCGCAAAATTCGATGGTCGAAAACGGCAAGCCTGCGCCGAGCCCCCCGACCCTTCGGTGGCCCCGGGGCGAGCCTTCCTTTCTTCAAATTGCGCCGCGATTGATGTAATCGGATAACGAGATATTCAGGCTGCGGATGCAAAACGCGCCGAGACTTCCAGGAGCTGTCCATGTCGCTAGATTCCGATGTGATCGTCGATCGCCGCAGGCTGCGCCGCAAGCTGACGTTCTGGCGCGTGGTCGCGGTGCTGATTGCGGTTGCTGCTCTTTCCGCCGTCGGCCTCGCGATGTCGCCGCGCGGGCGCACCGCGCTGTCCACCTCCGGCTCGATTGCCCGCGTCAACATCGAGGGCCTGATCCGCAGCGACCATGAGCGCGTCGAGGCGCTCGAGCGGCTCGAGAACTCTTCGGCCGAGGCCGTCGTCGTTCACATCAACTCCCCGGGGGGCACCACCGCGGGCTCCGAGCAGCTCTACGATTCGCTGGTGCGACTGAAGGCGAAGAAGCCGCTCGTCGTCGTGGTCGAGGGGCTCGCCGCCTCCGGCGGTTACATCGGCGCGATCGCCGCCGATCACATCGTCGCGCAGCAGAGTTCGCTGGTCGGATCGATCGGCGTGTTGTTCCAGTATCCCAATGTCAGCGAGCTGCTGAAGACGGTCGGTGTGAAGATCGAGGAGGTGAAATCCTCGCCGCTGAAGGCCGCGCCGAACGGCTATGAGCCGACCAGCCCGGAAGCGCGCGCCGCGCTCGACGCCCTGGTCAAGGATTCCTATGCCTGGTTCCGTGGGCTGGTGAAGGATCGCCGCGCCATGAACGATGAGCAGCTGGAGAAGGTGGCCGACGGCCGCGTCTTTACCGGACGGCAGGCGATCGAGCTCAAGTTGATCGACGAACTCGGCGACGAGAAGACCGCGGTCGCCTGGCTGGTGGCCAACAAGAACGTGAAGAAAGATCTGCCGGTCCGCGACTACAAGCTGGTGCCGCGCTTCGGCGACCTCACCTTCCTGCGGACCGCGACCTCGGTGGCGCTCGACGCCGTCGGTCTGTCCGGCATCGCGCGGCAGATCGAGCGCACCGGCGTCGTCCAGGCCGTCGATCGGATCGGCCTCGACGGCATGCTGGCGCTGTGGACGCCCGCGCCGGGGAATTGAAACCCGCCAAGACCATGGTCATGACGATTGACACGTGGAGCGTGTGCCGCGGCGTGACCCGAGATTGGGCCACGAAAGCCGATTCACGGGCCCGATGAATGATTTAGCGTCTTGACAGTCCTGCATATTTTCACGGAAATGGGACTGTCTCCCCGGGTACATTTTCTCGATGATCAAATCCGAGCTTGTTCAGCGTATCGCCGAGCACAACCCGCACCTCTACCAGCGGGATGTCGAGAACATCGTCAATGCGATCCTCGATGAGATCGTCGCGGCGCTCGCCCGCGGTGATCGTGTCGAGCTGCGTGGCTTCGGTGCGTTCTCGGTCAAGCACCGGCCGGCCCGCGCCGGGCGCAATCCACGGACGGGCGCCCATGTCCCGGTCGACCAGAAGAGCGTCCCGTTCTTCAAGACGGGCAAGGAAATGCGCGAGCGGCTGAATCGGGACCATCCCGGTGGCGCTGGCGCCGAGTCCGACGATACCGACGAGTGACGCGTTTCGCGCCGAACGTGCCGGTCGTTCGCGGCTGATTTCGAGGCGAGTCCAGCCAGACTGATACGAGCGAGCGCATGCGAAAATTCCTCACGGTTGTGATCGTCCTTCCGCTTCTGGTGTTGTTCGTCGTCTTTGCCGTCGCCAATCGGCATTTCGTTACCGTATCGTTCGATCCGTTCAACGCGACGGATCCGGCGCTTGCGGCCTCGGTCCCGCTGTTTGCCTTGATCCTCGCAGTTGCGATCCTGGGCGTGATCGCCGGCGGCTGCGCGACCTGGATCGGCCAGCGCCGCTGGCGACGGGCCGCACGCCGCCATCAGGCCGAGGCTGACGCGGCCCGGGCCCAGATCGCGCAACTGAGCGCAGCGGCACGTGCCAACCAAGGCTCGGCACAATCCCTGGTTCCGGTTGCTCCGGCCCGGCTGTTCGCCCCTTATGGGCGAGACAAGCAGGGCGCCGCGTTGTAGAAGGCGCGCAATGCCCGGCCGGCCTTCGGAAGCTGTCGGGCGCTGGTGATCCTTTCCGCCCGGACGTGCGTTGTTCAGTGATGTCCCTGCTCGTCAAAATCTGCGGCCTGACCACGCCCGACACGCTCGGCGCGGCGCTCGACGCCGGTGCCGACATGGTGGGGTTCGTGTTCTTTCCGCCGTCGCCTCGCCATGTCGGTTTGACCGCCGCGCGCGAGCTCGGCCAGCAGTCCAGGGGACGCGCGCTCAAGGTTGCGCTCACGGTGGATGCCGATGATGCGACGTTCGAGAACATCGTCGAGACCCTGCGCCCGGATCTCCTTCAGCTGCATGGCCGCGAGAGCATCGCGCGGATTCGCGACCTCAAGCAGCGCTTCGGCCTGCCGGTCATGAAGGCCATTCCCGTCGAGACGGCCGCCGACCTCGCGCCGCTGGCCGGCTATGCCGACGTCTGCGACCGCATCCTGTTCGACGCGCGGGCGCCGAAGGATGCGACGCGCCCGGGCGGACTGGGGGCCACGTTCGACTGGCATGTGCTTCAAGGGCTGACGCTCGATCGACCCTTCATGGTCTCGGGTGGCCTGAGCGCCGATAACGTCGCCGAGGCCGTGCGGACCACGCGCGCTGGCGGCGTCGACGTGTCGTCCGGCGTCGAGCGGACGCCGGGCGTGAAGGATTGCGACTTGATCAGGAATTTCATTCGCGCGGCGCGGGCCGCTGAAGAGTTGAGCGTTCAATGACGACAGCCATTCCCAATTCCTACCGCAGCGGTCCGGATGACCGCGGTCATTTCGGCATTTTCGGCGGCCGCTTCGTCGCCGAAACCCTGATGCCGCTGATCCTCGATCTGGAAAAGGCCTATGCCGAGGCCAAGGCCGACCCGGCGTTCCATGCCGAGATGACCGGCTATCTCAAGCACTATGTCGGCCGTCCCTCGCCGCTGTATTTCGCGGAGCGCCTGACCGAGCATCTCGGTGGCGCCAAGATCTACTTCAAGCGCGAGGAGCTCAATCACACGGGCTCGCACAAGGTCAACAACGTGCTCGGCCAGATCATGGTCGCGCGCCGCATGGGCAAGAAGCGCATCATCGCCGAGACCGGCGCCGGCCAGCATGGCGTGGCGACGGCGACGCTGTGCGCGCGCTTCGGGCTCGACTGCGTGGTCTACATGGGCGCCGTCGACGTCGAGCGGCAGCAGCCCAACGTGATCCGCATGGAGATGCTGGGCGCCAAGGTGGTGCCGGTGCAGTCCGGCGCCAAGACGCTGAAGGACGCGATGAACGAGGCGCTGCGTGACTGGGTCACCAACGTCCACAACACGTTCTACTGCATCGGCACGGTCGCCGGCCCGCACCCCTATCCGATGATGGTGCGCGACTTCCAGTCGGTGATCGGCGCCGAGACCCGCACGCAGATGCAGGAGGCCGAAGGCCGCCTGCCGGACTCGCTGATTGCCTGTATCGGCGGCGGCTCCAACGCAATGGGCCTGTTTCACCCGTTCCTCGACGATCCCTCGGTGGAGATCTACGGCGTCGAAGCCGCGGGCCATGGCCTCACCCATCTGCACGCCGCCTCGATCGCCGGCGGCCGTCCCGGCGTCCTGCACGGCAACCGCACCTATCTGCTGATGAACGAGGACGGCCAGATCGACGAGGCGCATTCGATCTCGGCCGGCCTCGACTATCCGGGCATCGGACCGGAGCACTCCTGGCTGCACGACGTCGGCCGCGTGAACTATCTCTCGGCGACGGACGAGGAAGCGCTGGCCGCGTTCCAGCTGCTGTCGCGGCTCGAGGGCATCATCCCGGCGCTCGAGCCGGCGCATGCCATCGCCAAGGTGATGGAGCTCGCGCCGAAGAAGCCGAAAGACCACCTGATGGTGGTCAACATGTCCGGCCGCGGCGACAAGGACGTGCCGCAGGTCGGCGACATTCTGCGTGGAAGGGCGAGGGCACAGTGACCAGCCGGATGGATGCGCGCTTCGCGCAGTTGAAGAAGGAAGGCCGCTCGGCGTTCGTCACCTTCGTGATGGGGGGCGACCCCGATCCGGAGACCTCGCTCGCGATCGTGAAGGCGCTGCCGCAGGCGGGCGCTGATATCATCGAGATCGGCATGCCGTTCACCGATCCGATGGCTGATGGACCGTCGATCCAGGCGGCTGGCCTGCGCGCGCTGAAGGCAGGCATGACGTTGAAGAAGACGCTTGGTCTCGTGCGCAGCTTCCGCGAGAGCGACGCTGACACGCCAATCGTGCTGATGGGCTACTACAATCCGATCTACATCTACGGCGTCGACACGTTCCTCGATGACGCCAAGAGCGCCGGCGTCGACGGCCTGATCATCGTCGACCTGCCGCCGGAGGAGGACACCGAGCTGTGCATTCCGGCTCTCAAGGCCGGGCTCAACTTCATCCGCCTGGCGACACCGACCACCGATGACAAGCGGCTGCCGGCCGTGCTCGCGAACACCTCCGGCTTCGTCTACTACGTCTCGATCACCGGTATCACCGGCGCGGCTGCCGCGGATTCCTCTGCCGTGGGCGCCGCCGTGGCGCGAATCAAGCGTCACACGGCGCTGCCCGTCTGCGTCGGTTTCGGCATCCGGACACCGGAGACCGCCCGCGCCATCGCTGCCAATGCCGACGGCGCCGTGGTCGGCACCGCCCTGGTCGACGCGCTGAAGGCGAGCCTGGACGCCGAAGGCCGCGCCACGCCCAAGACCGTCAGCGCGGTCGCCGACCTGGCAGCCGCCCTGGCCCGGGGCGTCCGGGGCGCCCAGCAGGCCGCGGAATAGCCATCAACCACTCGTGTAGGGAGCGCCGCGGCATGGCTTGCCGTGGCGCTGCCGTCCCGCCATATATCCGGGCGACCGCCAAACGGAGCTTTTCATGAACTGGCTTACCAACGTGGTCCGGCCGAAGATCCGCAACATCCTGCGCCGCGAGACGCCGGAGAACCTCTGGATCAAGTGCCCGGATTCCGGACAGCTCGTGTTCTACAAGGACGTCGAGGCGAACCAGTTCGTCATTCCCGGCTCCAACTACCACATGCGCATGGGCGCGGGCGCGCGGCTGAAGTCGATGTTCGACAACGAGACCTGGTTCGACGTCGCGTTGCCCGAGGTGACGCCCGACCCGCTGAAATTCCGTGACGAGCGCCGCTATGCCGATCGCATCAAGGATGCGCGGGCGCGCACCGGCATGAACGATGCCGTGAAGGTCGGTTTCGGCAAGCTCGAAGGCATGGGCGTCGTCATCGCGGTGCAGGATTTCGACTTCATGGGCGGCTCGCTCGGCATGGCCGCGGGCGAAGCCATCGTGCGCGGGCTGGAGCTCGCGCTCGAGAAGAAGTCGCCGTTCATCGTGTTCGCGGCCTCCGGCGGCGCCCGCATGCAGGAAGGCATCCTGTCGCTGATGCAGATGCCGCGCACCACGGTCGCCGTGCAGATGCTGCGCGAAGCCAAACTGCCCTACATCGTCGTGCAGACCAATCCGACCACCGGCGGCGTCACCGCGTCCTATGCGATGCTGGGCGACGTCCACATCGCCGAGCCCGGCGCGCTGATCGGCTTCGCCGGCGCCCGCGTCATCGAGCAGACCATTCGCGAGAAGCTGCCCGAAGGCTTCCAGCGTGCCGAATATCTGCTCGACCACGGCATGGTCGACATGGTCGTGCACCGTCATGACCTGCGCCCGACCCTGGCGCGGCTGTGCCGGCTGCTGACCAAGGCGCCGGCCGTCGAACAGCCAAAACCCGCGCCGCAGCTGCCGCCGCCGGCCAAGCCCGCCGAAGCGGCGGAAGCGCCGGCGGTCGCAACGAGCGCGTGAACGCTTCCGCCGCAAAGCCTTCGCTCGACGAGCTGATCACGCGCCTCTCCGCGCTGCATCCGAGCAAGATCTCGCTCGGGCTGGAACGCATGCACCGGCTGCTCGCGCAGCTGGATCATCCCGAGCGCAAGCTGCCGGCGGTGATCCATGTCGCCGGAACCAACGGCAAGGGCTCCACGGTCGCCTATCTCCGCGCGATCCTCGAAGCGGCGGGGCTGCGCGTTCATGTCTTCACTTCGCCCTGGCTGGTGCGCATCAACGAGAGCTATCGGCTCGGCCAGGTCGGCGGCGGTGTGCTTGTCGAGGATGATGAACTGATCGACGCTCTGCTCGCCTGTGAGCAGGTGAACGCCGGCGCGCCGATCACCTTCTTCGAGGTCAAGACCGTCGCGGCGTTCGTATTGTTCGCGAGACATCCGGCAGATGTCGTGCTCCTGGAAGTCGGACTCGGCGGCCGGCTCGATTCGACCAACGTGGTCGAGCAGGTCGCGGCGTCCGTGCTGACGCCGATCAGCATGGACCACATGGAATTCCTCGGCGACACCCGCGCGCTGATCGCGGCCGAGAAGGCCGCCATCATCAAGCGCGGCTGCCCGGTGGTCTCGGCGGCGCAGGAGCCGGACGCGATGGCGGTGATCGAGCGGGAGGCCAGGCGGCAGCGCGCGCCGCTGTTTGCCGCCGGCGAGAGCTGGCACGTCAGCGTCGAGCGCAACCGTCTCGTCTATCAGGACGATCGCGGTCTTCTTGATCTTCCGGCGCCCAAACTGTTCGGCCGGCATCAGTTCGACAATGCGGGGCTCGCGATCGCGACCCTGCGCGCGCTCGATCAGTTCAAGCTGACGACGAAGGCGTTCGAGGACGGTATCGTCAATGCCGAGTGGCCGGCGCGGATGCAGCGGCTGTCGAACGGCGCGCTCACCGCGATCGCGCCGCAGGGTGCGGAGATCTGGCTCGACGGCGGCCACAATGCCGAAGGCGGCCGCGTCGTCGCCGCCGCGATCGGCGATCTCGAAGAGCGTATCTCGCGGCAGCTCGTCGTCATCGTCGGCATGATGGGCAACAAGGATGCCGCGGCCTTCCTCGCCAATTTCGCCGGGCTGACGCGCCACATCATCGTCGTGCCGATCCCGAACGAGAGCAAGGCGATGGCGCCCACTGATCTCGCGGCGGCTGCGCGCACGCTCGGCATGCGCGTCGAGATCGCGGACGGCGTGGCGTCCGCGCTCGCCGGCATCGCGCGGCTTGCCTATGAGGTGCCGCCGCGTATTCTGATCACGGGGTCGCTTTATCTCGCAGGCCACGTGCTCGACCTCAACGGCACGCCGCCGACCTGAGGACAACACCATATGCGCTTCGCCGCGATCGCCGACGTCCACGGCAATCATCTCGCACTCGAAGCCGTGCTCGCCGATATCCGTGCGCAAGGCGTGACCGAGATCGTCGATCTCGGCGACATGGCGAGCGGCCCGCTCGATGCGCGAAAGTCGCTCGACAGGCTGATGGCGCTCGATGCCGTGCATGTGCGCGGCAATCATGATCGCTGGCTGATCGACCGCCCGTTCGAGACAATGGGCGCGTGGGAGCGCCCGGCCTATCCGCAGCTCGACGCTGGGCATCTCGACTGGCTGCGCACGATCCCGGCGACGGCGGTCTATCGCGATCAGGTGTTTCTGTGCCATGCGACGCCTGAGGACGATAACGTCTACTGGCTGGAGAGCGTGGCGCCGGACGGCGCGATCACCTGCGCGACGCTCGATGAGATCGAGAAACGGGCCGTCGGTATTTCGCAATCGCTGATCCTGTGCGGCCATACGCACACCGCGCGGGCCGTGCGGCTGCGTGACGGCCGCCTCATCGTCAATCCTGGCAGCGTCGGCAGCCCCGGCTATTCCTACAACGTCCCCCATCCGCATGTCGTGCAGGCCGGCAGCCCCGACGCGCGCTACGCGATCCTGGAGCTGACGCCGGCCGGTTGGAGCGTCAGCTTCCGCCATGTCCCTTACGATCATCGCGCGATGGCCGAGCTGGCGCGCTCCAATGGCGACGCAGAGTTCGCCTCGGCGCTGGCGACCGGCTGGATCCGCTGATCAGGCGAGCAGCTTCATGGGATCGGCGACCTTCTGCGCGAGCTGCTCGAACGTGCATTGCTTCGGCGCCTTGTCCGGACGCCAGCGCAGGATCGAGGTGCCGTGGCGGAAACGCTCGCCGGAGAAGTGGTCGTAGCAGACCTCGATCACCAGCTTCGGTTTGAGCGGACACCATTCCGCCGAGCGCTCAGTCGACCACCGGCTCGGCCCGCCCGGCGCATTGCCGGTGAAGCCGGGCGGTGCAATCAGCGGTTCGAGCCTGTCGGTCAGCGTGGGCTTCTCCGCCGCCTTCAGCGCGGACGTGAAGCCGACGTGGTGCAGCAGGCCGTCATCGTCGTAGAGCCCGAGCAGGAGCGAGCCGACCAGCTTGCGGCCGTTCGCGCCCTTGTTGGTTGCATAGCGGAAGCCGCCGATCACGCAATCGGCGGAGCGATACCGCTTGATCTTCTGCATGCCGTCGCGATTTCCCGCCTGGTAGGGAAGGTCGATCCGCTTGGCGATCACGCCGTCGGACCCGCCGCCGGACTGCGCCAGCCAGTCCTGCGCCGTCGCGAAGCGTGTGGTCGCGGGCGAGAGCCGGAAGGTCAGATGAGCAGTGAAATTCGCCTTGGCGAACGCTTCCAGCGCCGGGCGCCGCTCGTGCAGCGTCTGCGCGACCAGCTCTTTGTCCTTCGCCGTCGCCAGCAGGTCGAAGGCGAGGAACAGCGCCGGCTTCTCCACGGATAGTTTCTTGACCCGGCTGGCGGCGGGATGGATTCGCTGCAGCAGCGCGTCGAACGAGAACGATGTCGCCTGCGGCACCACCAGCTCGCCATCGAGCGTGAAGCTGATCGCCTTGAGCTCGCGCGCGGCGGCGACGATCTCCGGGAAGTAGCGCGCGAGGTCCTCGCCGGCCTTGGACTGCATCGTCACATGAGCGCCGTCGCGCGACAGCAGGCAGCGGAAGCCGTCCCATTTCGGCTCGTACTGCCATTCCTCGCCGCGTGGGATCGCCTCCACCGAGCGCGCCTCCATGGCCAGAAGGCCTGACTTGCGGGAGGGCGAGCGATGAGCACGGGCGGGCATGGCGACATCCGAAAACGCGAAAACATACCCCTCAACGCAAACGGCCGGCGAATCCGCCGGCCGTTCGAGAAAAATCCTGGTTCCTAGTCGTCACATCGACGACGAAATCCACTGCTGCAGCTTGGCCTTCGGCGCAGCGCCGACCTGGCGGGAGGCCATCTCGCCGCCCTTGAACACCATCAGGGTCGGGATCGACATCACGCCATACTTCGAGGCCGTCTTCGGGCTCTCGTCGACGTTCAGCTTGACGATCTTGACCTTGTCGCCCATCGCGCTCGCGATCTCGTCGAGGGCCGGCGCGATCATGCGGCACGGACCGCACCACTCGGCCCAGAAATCGACCACGACCGGACCGTCGGCCTTGAGCACTTCGCTTTCGAAATCGGCGTCGGAAACCTTGGCTACGGCGGCCATGGAATTTACCTCATTGGGTTGGAGGGAGCGGCACGGATGCGCCGCCTCTGCGTGGGTGTCAAAGTATGAATGGCCTGATGCCGGGTCAAGCACGCTCACTCAGTCGTGCTGGGATGGCAGCATGGCGTCCAGCGCGGAGGCTGGAAGCTCCATGAATTCAGGGGCTTCGGTCCAGAGCAGGGCGGCCCGTACGGCCCGTCCCGGGTACAATTGGCCGAGCACGGCGCGGTACAGCGCGAGCTGGCGGACATAGGCTTGCGGCACCTCTGCGAGGTCCGAGGGCGGCTGCTGGTTGGTCTTGAAGTCGACGATCAGCACCTCAGCCTCGGCCACCACCAGACGGTCGATCTGGCCGGACACCAGCGCGCGCGGCTGACCGGGGAGCGCCAAACGGCCGACGATCGACACCTCGGCCCGGCTGCCGGGCGCGAACACCGCGGCAAAGCGCGGTTCGGCGATCACCGTCAGCACGCGCTCGGTCAGCTTTTCGCGCTCGTCCTCCGGCCAGTCCGGTGCATTGCGCAGCAGATAACGCAACGCGGCATCGCGCCGCCGCTTCGGCGCCACGTCGGGCAGTGACTGCAGCAAGCGATGCACCAGCGTGCCGCGCTGCATCGCAAGACTGCGAGCGGCCAGCGATTCGCCCGAGCGGACCGGCCGCTCGTCGGCCGAGGGATCGGACGGCCGGAGCACGGCCACCTCGCCGGGCGTCTCGATTGCGGCCGTGCGCAGCCAGGCCGGCAGCTCGACGGCTGTCTCCACGATCTGCCGCGCCTCGTCCCTGGCGGTCTCGACGATGTCCTCGGCCCGCGCGTAGCGCTTCACCGGTCCGTCCTCGGTCTCGATCACCTCGACCTGCAGGCCCGCCGCGTCGAGGCCGCGCGCCATCAGGTCGTACCAGCTGCCGCCGCGGACGTTGTTCATGTTGCCCGGCATGCACCCGCCGATCACCAGCCGATCCGCGGCGCGCGTCATCGCGACATAGAGCAGCCGGCGATATTCGTCCTCGGTCTCCTTCAGCATCGCCGCGCGCGCCGCCGCCACGGCTTGCGGATCGTCGGCCTTGCGGCCGGCCCAGACCACGATCTCCTGATTGCCATGCGGCACGTGGATCAGCCGCAGCCGCTGCGAATCCGCCGGCGACGACGTCGTATCGACCAGGAACACCACGGAAGCTTCGAGGCCCTTGGCGCCGTGCACGGTCATCACACGCACTTCGTCGCGCGAGATCTCCATGTCGCGCTTCACCTCGGTATCGGCGGCGCGCAGCCAGGCGACAAAACCCTGCAGCGAAGCCGGCGCCTTGCGCTCGTAGGACAGCGCGAGCTCGAGGAATTCGTCGAGCGCGTCATTGGCCTCATGGCCGAGCCGCGCCAGGATGCGAAGCCGCCCGCCATCGCCGCCGAGCAGCCAGGCATAGAAGGCGAACGGCGTGTCCTCGGCCGCTCGGCGCTCGCATTGCTGCAAGCGTCGCACGACCGCTTGCAGCCGCGGGTCGTCAGCGGCCTGCGCACTCAGCGCCTCGCGCAAGCTGCCGCGGCGCTGCCACGCGAGCTTGAACAGGTCATCATCATCGAGCCCGAACAGCGGGCTCTTCAGTGCGGTCGCCAGCGCGAGGTCATCCTGCGGCAGCAGCAGCGCGTCGGCGAGGTTCATCAGGTCGATGATCGCAATGTGCTCGGTGAGCTTGAGGCGGTCGGCACCCGCGACGGGAATGCCGGCGTGCTTCAGCGCCTGGATCACGGCATCGAACGCATTGCCGCGCCGGCGCACCAGGATCAGCATGTCGCCATAGCTCAGCCGCCGCCGCGCGCCGTCATGGCCGGTCATGGTGCCGACGCGGATCAGCCGCTTGATCTCGGCCTGGATGCGCCGCGACAGCTTCACTTCCGGGCTCGTCACCGAGACGCCGTCGAACGGCGCGCGCCAGCCCTCGATCTCCTTGCGGTCGTCGCGCTCGCACAACGACCACAGCTCGACCAGGCTCGGCCCGGCATCGGTAAGTGCGTTGTGGATGGGGTAGCCGATATCGGGCGAATGGATGCTGCTGTAGACCTCGCGCTCCCTGAACACGTGATCGACCGCGTGCAGCACGGTCGGCCCGGAGCGGAACGAATAGGTGAACGACACCGGATCGAACAGCAGGCCGGCATCGGTAAAGCGCTTCTGCAACTGCCGCCGCCGTGCGTCGAACTCGTGCGGGTCGGCGCCCTGGAACGAGAAGATCGACTGCTTCTCGTCGCCGACCGCGAAGATCGTGCGCGTCAGCCCGTCGCGTGCGCCTGCGCCTGAGGTGAACTCCTCGATGATATGGGCGACGATATCCCACTGCCGCGGGCTGGTGTCCTGCGCCTCGTCGATCAGCACGTGATCGACGCCGCGGTCGAGCTTGTAGTGTACCCAGCCGGCGGAGACGCGGTTCAGCATCGCCAATGTCTTGTCGATCAGGTCGTCATAGTCGAGCAGCCCGCGCTCCTCCTTCTCGCGGCGATAGTTCGCCGCGGCGGCGGTCGCGATCTGCAGCAGCGCCTCGGTGCGGTCACGCACGACGGCGGCGCGGCGCTTCTCGATCAGGCGATCGAGCCGGCGCGCTTCCGACTCGAACAGCCCGGCAAGGCCGGGATTGTTCTCGGCGAGCCTCTTGGTCAGCACCGATTTGCGCGGTTCCTTGTCGTCGGTGAGGAAGACGCGAAGATATTCGTCGACCTGATCGCTGCCCGAGAACGCCAGCGCCGCACGCAGTTGATCGGCCTGCTTCTGATCGGTCTTGGCCCCGCCGTCGAGACGCGCGGCAATCTCGGTCCAATCCGCGCGCGGCAGATTGGGACCATCGAGAATGTCGCGCTCGATCGCCTCCAGCGTCTCATCAGCGCGGATGCCGAGCACTTCGCCGAGATGCTGCGCGGCGACCTCGACACGGCCGGCACCGTCAGTCCAGGCCATGAAATGATCGCGGCTCAGACAGGCCTCGCGCACGACCTCCTTGAACGTCGAATCGGCGGCATTGGCCATAGCCACCTGCAATGCACGCCCGATCGCGCTGTCCGGCGCCCTGGAGGCATCGAGCAGCACCTTGAGATTGGCGCGCTCCATCATCTCGGTCTGGTCGCGGTCGTCGAGCACCGAGAACCGCGCCGGCACGTTGGCCTCGAAAGGAAACTGCTGCAGCAGCCGCGTGCACAGCGCGTGGATGGTCTGCACCTTCAATCCGCCCGGCGTCTCCAGCGCGCTGGCGAACAGCTTTCGCGCTGCTGCGCGGAGCTTCTTGTCGGATGCAACAATGCCGGTGGATTTGATCGCGTCGTCGAGCGCGTCGTCGTCGAGCGTGACCCAATGGCCGAGCGTCGAGAACACGCGCTCGGCCATGTTGGCGGCGGCGGCCTTGGTGAAGGTGATGCAGAGAATTTTCTCCGGCGGCACGCCGTCGAGCAGCAGCCGGATCACGCGCTGCACCAGCACATGGGTCTTGCCCGATCCGGCATTGGCCGACACGAAGGCCGACGCCGCCGGGTTCGAGGCGCGGGTCTGCGCGTCACGCACGGCCTGCGGAATGGGGCGGGGCGCCTTCACCATTCCTCCACTCCCAGGCCGCCGGCGGCCGACCATTCCTTGATGCGCGCGAGGTCGTCATAGCTGCCGTAGCGGTTCGCCCACATCGACAGGTTCAGCGAGGTGTAGCCCTGGTTGGGATCCTCGAAGCTGCGGATCAGCTCTTCCAGCTTGTTGCGCGCCTCCTGCGCGGCCTGGTCCGGATGCTGCGGCGTGTCGCTCTTGTTGATCTTGAGTTCGAGAATGCGCTCCTCGCCCGCCGGATTGTTGCCGGACAGTCGGACGTAGACGAGCTGGCTGATCATGCTGCCGGCGGGAATGCCGTCGAAGCCGCCCTCGCGCAGGATCGCTGCCTCTAACGTCAGCTGCGGCGACAGGCCCATGCGCACCTGCTTCGCCGTCGGCGGCTGTCCCGTCTTGTAGTCGAGAATGGCGTAGGTGCCCTCGGCGCGCTGCTCGATGCGGTCGGCGCGCGCCGACAGCATGAAGGTGCGGTCTTTGCCGAGGGGAATGCCGATCTCGCCGCGGATCTCCGCGGTGATCGCGCCGATCTGCTCGCGCCGCGCGGTCTCCCAGGCCGCGAACCAGCCGGCGATGCGCTGGAAGCGCGGCCACCATAGCGCGCGCGCCTCGGGCCGCTCCATCAGCGGCGCAAAGTGCTTCTCGCCGATGACGCGCAGCGCATGCGCCGGGTGTAGCGGCAGCTCCTTCGCATAGGTCTGCGTGAACTCGCCGATCGCTTCGTGGATCGCCGAGCCGCGATCGGCGGCCGACAGCGGCATGTCGACGGGATCGAGCGGATCGAGCCTGAGAATGTAGCGCGCGAAGATCGTGTAGGGATCGCGCAGCCAGTCTTCGATCGCGGTCACCGACATGCGCAGCGGCCGGGCCTCCAGCGGCGGCTTCGGCGCCGGCTGCTCGACGGGCTTCACCTCGCGGGGCTGGTCCAGCACCTCGGCATAGCGGACATAGGTGTCGCCGCGCGCCTCCGCCGCCTTCCAGCGCTCGGCGCCGGCGACGGCTTCGAGGCGGTGCAGGAAGCGCGACGCCACGGCCGGCGCGCCGCCGGATTTCGCGGCGTGGGTCAGGATCACCTCGGGTGCACCCAGCAGCTGCGCGAAGTCGTGCGCGGAGAGACCGATGCGGCGCTCGGGCAGATCGAGGCCGAGCTGATGCCGCATCGGGCGGCTCAGCCAGGGATCGATGCGCGGCGCCGGCGGCCAGATGCCCTCGACGAGACCGCCGATGATCATGCGGTCGGCCTGCATCAGACGCGCTTCGAGCGGACCGTAGATCTGAAGCTGCGCGCCGTGGCGCTCGGGGCGGCGCACCGCGCGATCGGAGAAGGCGGTGTGGAACAGGTCCGGATAATCCGACAGCGGCGCCATCAGGCCGCAGCGCTCGCCGGAGGCGAGGAGATCGTCGAAGCAGCGCGCCAGCGCCGCGCCGTCGCGGTCGGTGAAGGCGGTGGTGAGAGCGACATCATCGGTCGACAGCGCGATCAGCACCTCGCGATGCCGAGCGGCGAGCTCGGCGAAGTCCTGCGGGCGAGGAGAAGCGAGATTTTCCAGCGGTGCGAGCGCTGCCTGCAATTGCGCGATCAGCGCGCCGGCCTGGTCGAGCTGCTCTGGCCGGAGCCGCGCGCGCGGCTCGGCACGGTGCAGCGACGATGCTTCGCCCTGGTGCAGCTTGGTGTGCTCGTCACGGAAACGCGCGAAGTCGCGCGCCAGACCGCTGGACCCCGCTTGAGGTCGTGTCCCGCGGAGCAGAGCGAGCTCCAAGGTCTCGATCGCAGTCTTCCAGCCAGTCGCGGCGCGGCCGAGCCGGCACAGCGGATGCTTGAGCAGCGCCAGCAGCGTCGGCGGCTCGAGGCCGCGCGCGGCGGCTTCGGCGGCAAGGCGCGCGAAGATGCCGGCCGGCGTTTCCAGCAGCGCGTCACCGCCGGAATCGTCGAAGGTCAGGTGCCAGCGCGTCAGCGCCGCCATCACGCGGCGCGCCAGCGCGCGGTCCGGCGTCACCAGCGCGGCGGATCTGCCGAGATGGCGCGCCTCGCGCATGGCGGTGGCGATCGCCAGCGCCTCCATTTCCGGATTGGGTGCAGCGACCACGGACAGATTGTCCATCGCTTCGGCGATGTTGGCGGCGATGTCGAACTGGCGCAGCCGCTCGTGCCACACCGCGGTCGCCTCCGACGGCCGCATCGCTTCCGAAATCAGCACCTCGCGGCCGCCGCGACCGGGAGGCACGAGTCGAATGACATCGCGCCGCTCCAGGCCGAAGCGCTTGAGCAGCAGGTGCATCGCATATTGCGGATGGTTGACCGCGGGCGGCGTCAACACGCGGCCCGCGCGATCCCGGGCGCCACCGATCGAATTCCACGCGGCGTCGTCGAGATCGGTGTCGAGCCCGGGCAGCACCACGGCGCCATGCGGCAGCTTGGCCACCGCGAGCAGGAATTTTGCAGTCGCCGGCATCGAGCCGGTGGAGCCCGCCGCGATCACGGGACCGTCGGGATGCGCCGAGAGGCGCGCCGCTTCGGCGGCGATCAGGAGATCACGCCGCGCGGCCGGCTCGATCCGCTCGATCTCCTGAAGATAAGCCGGCCACGCCGTGCGCGCGATGCGCAGGAACTCCAGCGAATATTGCCAGTATTTGTCGAGCTGATCGGGCACCAGCGCGTCGAGCGCGTCCCACGACACGCCGCGCGTCACCATGTCGTCGATCAGACGCGCGAGGTCTCCGGCCAACGCGAGCGTCGAGGCGGGACCGCCGATCACCAAAGGCGCTGAAACCGGTGTCTTGGCCCAGGCCGCGACCAGCCGCGCCAGTGTGAGCCGGCGCTGCAGATCGTCGAGCCGTTCCGGGATCTCCAGCGGTGCTGGCCCGAGGAACGCGTCGCGATCCTCCGCGAAGGCGAGCTCGTCCTCGTCGATGTCGCCGAGTGCGACCAGGCGCGGCAGCACCGCGGCATCGGTTTTCAGCTCGTCCAGGAACATTTCGCGCGCGACGCGGAGCGAGCGGCGTGTCGGCAGATACAGCGTCGCCGTGGCGAGGCGCGCCGGGTCGCTGCGCGCCTCGAACCCGTCGACCAGCCGGCCGTCCACCAGCGCCGCGATCACGCTGCGCAGGAACGGCGCCGAGATGGGAACGGTGAAGACGCGCATGGCCTGCGATTCGCGGGTTGTCTGTGGGCGTCTATATAGGGAGCGCGGCGCGCAAGGTCATATCGGGGGTGTGGATGGGTGTTGATAGGTCGGACGGCGCGCAACGGTGCACGGTCGCCGTGATTGCCCGGTCAGGCGCGGCAGTTCTTCCTGGCGCGAGGCGTACCTTCCGGTCAGCGTGTCCCCACCGGCGTCAGTGAGTTGATCAGGCGGCGTCCTTACATTCGGTGTCGTCCCGGGCAAGCCTTCGACGGCGCGCAGCGCGGTCGGAGGCGCCGACCCGGGATCCATAACCACAGGCTTGGGTTTGTTGCGGGATGGTCACGACGAGCCGTCGCAACACGCCCGCCGGTGGCTATGGGTCCTGGCTCTGCGCGCTGGCCTCGCTGCGCGACGCCAGCGCTTGGCCGGGACGACACCGAACTTGAGGAGACGGCGTCGGCCAAATATTACGCCGCGCTCTCCAGCAGCGCCTCTTCCGCCTCGATCACCGCAGCCGGCGTGCCGACATGCATCCAGACGCCTTCGAGGCGCAGGCCATACAGGCGGTCCTGCTCATTGGCCTTGTCGAACATCTTCGTCAGCGAGAACTCGCCCTTCGGCGCGCCGTCGAAGATCGCAGGCGAGATGATCGCCGCGCCGGCGTAGACGAACGGCACCACCTGGTGCTCCCTGCGTTTGCGCAGGCTGCCGTCGGCGAGCATGGCGTAGTCGCCGAGGCCGGAATAGCCGATCGAGGTCGCAGTCGGCGCCATCAGCAGCATGATATCCATGCGCTCGGGGTCGAACGCATCGGCGAGGCGCGCCAGGTTCTGGCGCACGCCCTCGATCCACATCGTGTCGGAGTTGACATGGAAGAACGGCGCGTGGCCGAGCAGCGGCAGCGCCTTGACGACGCCGCCGCCGGTGCCGAGCACCTGGTCGCGCTCGTCGGAGATGGTCACGCGCGGTGAGCTGCGCGTCGCCGTGTGTTCGATGATCTGGTCGGCAAGGTAATGCACATTGACGACGGCCTCGGTGACGCCGGCATCGGCCAGGCGGTCGAGCACGTGGTCGAGCAGCGGACGGCCGGCGACGCGCACCAGCGGCTTGGGCATCGTCTCCGTCAGCGGTCGCATGCGCAATCCGAGACCGGCGGCGAGGACCATGGCTTTGTGCGGCTTGACGGGCATTTTCGGACAATCTCGATCAGAAGTGGCGCGAGCGAATCATAGCACGTGAAAAAGTGCAACGTCTCGATCGGCTGCGATAGCCCGGCCCGATGACGAATATGCGACGGCGGCGCTGGCCGTCCCCGACGCAAGATGACGCAGGCGGCGATCTGATCAGGCCTCGGCGGTGGCCCGCTTGTTGCTCTTCTTCTTGCCCTGCTTCAGGAAGGTGACGCCGATCTGGTCGCCATTGACCCAGGCCAGCTCGCAGCGCCGATAGGCGAGGCCGGTCGACGACAGCAGCAGGAAGAATTCCTTCAGATGCAGGCCCTCGACGGAGCCCTCGACCGTCAGCTTGGCGCCGGTCTCGGAGACGTCCTCGATGGTGCAGTTGCGCCGCCAGGTGCCGTCGATGCCCATCATGAAAGCCGGAATGCCGCGCTCGAAGACGACGCGCTCGCCCTTCATCCGCTCTGCCATCGCAACCTCCGTTCACGCCCGGCGCTGGGCACCGTGGGGGCAAGGTAAAGGGGGATGGCTAAGAACCGGTAAAGCTACGGGGGGTGTGGTTTGACGCGGAGCCGCCGCCCACACCCCCGTCGTCCCGGCCTCGAGCCGGGACCCATAGCCACCGGCCGTGGTGAGGCGGTCAACTGCCAGTCCCGTCCCTCGATAGCGTCCGCGGTATGGGTCCCGGCGTTCGCCGGGACGACGGCCTTTCTGGAGGCGCGATCGTGCCTCAGCTCACGCCCGCCGGCGGCGGCACGTTTGCGGCGTACCACGCCCGCACCGGGTCGAGCGCGGTGTGCGCCAGCGAGCGGTGCAGATAGTCCCAGATGCGGGGCTGGTGCTTGAGGTAGTGCGGCTTGCCGTCGCGGCGGTTGAGGCGGGCGAAGGTGCCGAGCAGGCGGGTGTTGCGCTGGGCGGACAGGATGGCGTAGTCGGCATGGAAGGCGTCGGCGTCGAAGTCGGTGGATGCGGCGGCCCGGGCGGCGACGTAGCGGGCGAGCAGGGCCTGCTCGATATCGGCCGACACATCGATGCGGGCGTCCTGCGTCAGCGAGACCACGTCGTAGGCCGGCGGACCCATCACCGCGTCCTGGAAGTCGATGACGCCGACCCGCGCGATGCCCTCGCGCGCCGGGAGCCACAGCAGGTTGGGCGAGTGATAGTCGCGGATCACCCAGGTCTGTTTGCCGGCGAGCGGTGCTTCCAGCAGGTCGCGCCACATCTCCAGGAATTCCGCGCGCAGCACCTGCGACGGCTCCACCCCGCGATCCGGCAGGTACCATTCGAGCATCAGACTGATCTCGATCAGCATCGCGTCGACGTCGAAGGTTGGGACCTCGTAGGTCACCTGCGGCGCCAGCGGCAGCACCGAGGGCACGTCCTGCGCGTGTAGCGCGGCCAGGAGATCGGTCGCGGCCTCATAGCGTTCGACGATCGGCCGTGGCCGTTCGCCTTCGATCACGCCCTCGCGGCCGAGGTCCTCGGTGATCAGGAAGCCGTGGTCAAGATCGGCGTCGTTGATCTTCGGCGCTGAGATGCCGCGGCTGCGCAGCGCGCCTGCGATCGCCACGAAGGGACGGACGTCCTCGGCGAGATGCACGGCGCCGCTATAAGGCTTGCCGTTGTAGATCGCCGGGCCGTCGGGGCGCTTAGGCGAGTTCATCAGAATGAAGACGCGTTCGCCCTTGTGCAGCCGTGCATAGGAGCGGGTCGAGGCATCGCCGGCCATGCGCTCGCGGCGCGACTTGGCGTGACCGGCCTCGGCGAGGAAGTCGCGCAGCGCCTTCAGCCGCGCAACGATCGCAGCCGCCTTGCCGGTGCCGGCGATCTCGACGCTGCGCGCGCTGTCACCCTGGGACGGATCGTGGCGCAGCGCGATGTCGATGCGATCCTGCGGCAGTGCATCGCCGGCGCGCTCGGGCCATTCGATCAGCACCACCGTCGCTTCGGGCAATGGCGACAGTCCGATCTCCTCCAGCTCGGAGGCGTCGCTGATCCGATAGAGATCGGCATGGACCAGAGGGAAGCTCGGCAGGTCGTAGCTCTGCGCCAGGGTGAAGGTCGGGCTGGGCACCTCCAATTCGTCGTCGGAGGCAAGATAGCGGATCATCGCCCGCGCCGCAGCGGTCTTGCCGGCGCCGAGATCGCCCGTGAGCGTGATCAGCACGCCCGGGCCGATCAGCAAGGCGAGGTCGGCCATCAGGGCGGCGGTTGCGGTCTCGTCCGCCAGCGCGGTCGTGAATGTCTGTCGGTCGGTCATTCCGCAGCGTTGCGTTGCGCGATGTGGTCGGTCGGGAAGTCACAGGTGACCGTGGTGCCCTTGCCGACCACCGAATCCATCCGCACCTTGCCGCCGTGCAGCTCGACGAAGGAGCGCACCAGCGACAGGCCGAGCCCGGCGCCGCGATGGCGCGAGCCCTGCGAGCGGCTGACGAACCAGTCGAACATCTGGTCCTTGATATCGGCCGGAATGCCCGGCCCGGAATCCGTGACCGCGAAGGCGACGCTGTGGTCGGTGCGGCGAGCGGACACGATCACGGTGGAATCCTGCGGCGAGAAGCCGACGGCGTTGGCGAGCAGATTGTACAGCACCTGCACGACGCGGCGCTCGTCGCCAACGAAGCTGCCGACGTCGGCGGCGACCTCGACCTCGAGGCGGATGCGGTCGGTCGCGAGACGGTCCTGTACGCCCTCGGCGGCGGCCTCGATCGCCTTGGCGGCGTCCACGGGCCCGAGCTCGAGCTTCATCGCGCCGGCATCGATGGTGGCGAGGTCGAGAATGTTGTTGGTCAGCGCCAGCAGCGCATTGGTCGATTTGGTGACGTAGTCGAGATACTCCGCCTGCTTCGGCGTCAGCGGGCCGGTCGACGGATCCGACAGGAAATGCGCGAAGCCGATGATCGTGGTCAGCGGCGCGCGCAGCTCGTAGGAGACGTGGTGGACGAAGTCGATCTTCATCTGGCCGGCGGCTTCGAGCGCCTCGTTGCTCTCGCGCAGCGCACGCTCGACGTTCTCGGTGTCGGTGATGTCCTGGAACGTCAGCATGGTCGCGCCGTCCGGCAGCGGCCGGCTCATGCAGTCGAGCACGCTGCCATCCTTGCGCTCGAGCTTGAGCGCGACGTCGAGGCGGTTCTCGATCGAGGTGATGGCCTCGCGGATGGTGCGCCAGGCGACGCTGTCGTCATAGAGCGAGCGGCACCAGGATTCGACGGTGTCGATATGCGGATGCTCGCGCAGGCGATCCGGCGACAGCCGCCACATCTTGGCGAAGGCCGGATTGAACAGCTCGACCCGGCCGTTGCTGCCGAACACCGCAACGCCCTCGGCGAGGCTGTCCAGCGTCTCCCGCTGGACCCGGATCAGGCCGTCATAGCGGCGGGCCAGCGCAAAGCTCTCGGTGACGTCGTCGAACAGATAGGTGACGCCGCCCTCGGGGTTGGGCGTGGTGATCACAGACATGGCGCGCCCGTCGGGCAGGAACCAGGTGTCCTTGGCGGCCTCAACCGCGCGATAGGCCTCGTGCAGCTTGGCCTTCCAGGCGCGGAAGTCGGCCTGCTCGGGCAGCTTGCGCGCGGCGCGCAGGCGGTCGAGCACCGAGGAATCATCCGGCTGGCCGTCGAGGAACGTCGGATCGAGATCCCAGAGCCGGCGATAGGAGTCGTTATAGAAGGCGAGGCGACGCTGGCCGTCGAATACGGCAACGCCTGACGACAACTGGTCGAGCGTCCGGCGGTGCGCCTCGTGCATGCGCACCAGCGCGTCGGTCAGCGCCGCGACCTCGCTGGCGTCGATGGCGACCCCGGCACTGCCGCCGCCGAGCGTGAAGGCGCGCACGTCGTGGATGCGGCGCTCGCCGCCCATGACGATCGGCAGCCGGCCTTCGAAATGTCCGCCGGCGCCGAGCGCACGCTGCAGGTCGGTGCGGTCGGCGGAATCGAGCAGCTCGAGATTGCGGCTGATCGCATCGGGGATGTCGCGCGCGTCGGCGGCGCGGGCATAGGCGGCGTTGACGTAAGACAGCGCGCCGTTGGCCTGCCGTGCCCAGATCGGCCAGGGCAGGGCGGAGGCCAGCGCGCGCAGAGATTCCGTCTCCTCGCCGAGCGCCTTCAATCTGAGCTGGGTCTCGGCCAGCTCGCGGCGCAGGCCCGAGAGCTCGCGCATCCGTACGATGGCTTGGCCGCCGATGGCACGTCCCATCACCTCGATCGCATGGCCGTGCGAGGTGGTGAGATTGAGCATGAACCCTTCACCCGCCTCGCGCAGCGCCTCGACCGCGCGGTCGAGCTGCAATGCGGGCTCCGGCGGCAGCCAGGTTCCGAAGGCGAGAATGCGCTGCGGCTGATCGGATGGCACCAGCATCGAGGTGTCGCCGGAGATCTGCGGACGATGGCCGCCGGCCGGCCAGGCGATCAGGATCTGCGGCTCGGCGAACAGCAGCGCGCGGTAGCGGTCGGCCTGCAACTGCAGCTCGGCGACATCCGCGCGCAGCCGCGCCTCCTTTCGCGCAGCAGCCAGGCGCGTGCGCACCAGCGCGATGGCCGCGACCACGGAGAAGCCGAGCAGCGCCAGCATCGCCGTGACCTCGGCGACATCAGACCGGCTCAGCTCGAACAGCGTAGAGATGGTATCCGCCGGCACGCCATCGCCTGCGAGGACCGGTGTTGCCGGCGCAAGCGCAGTCGCAGCGAGACCCATCAGGCCTTTGCGCGCGAGTGACGTGCACGACAGCAGCGTCTGACGCATCACCACGATCACGCCCGACATATTTGCCCCAAACCGCACGAAGTTCCGCGCGGCGCCGATATCGCGTCGACCGCGCCGTTTCACGAATCAATCAACAATAACCGCTTCGGGACTCCAGCGGTAAGAGTCCAGACCGTGAACGGTGGTTGCACGGGATGAAAATGCGTTCATCGATGGGCATAGCCGAGTCGGAACTGTGGCGAAGTCCCCGTAGTTCAACGGCCCGTCGAGCCGAAGCCGCCGCTGCCACGCGCCGTCTCCGACAACGTCGTAGTGATCGTGAGCTCGGCGCGCACGACCGACGCGATCACCATCTGCGCGATGCGCTCGCCGCGCTTGATCGTAAACGCGTCCTGGCCGTGATTGATCAGCAGCACGCAGACCTCGCCGCGATAGTCCGCGTCGACCGTGCCGGGTGAGTTCAGCACGGTGACGCCGTGCCGTGCCGCGAGCCCCGAGCGCGGCCGCACCTGCGCCTCGTAACCGTCGGGCAGTGCAAGCGAGAGTCCCGTCGGCACCATGACGTGGCTGCCGGGGCCGAGCACGACAGGCGCATCGGCCGGAACGGCCGCGAGCAGATCCATGCCGGCGGCATGCGCGGTCTGGTAGGCCGGCAGCGGCAGCCCCTGGCCATGCGGCAGGATCTGTACGTCGATCGCGATGGTCTGGCTCACGCAGAAGGCCCCACGGTTCTGGCGATCTCGGCGACCAAGGCGGTCGCAACCTCGTCCTTGGTCATGATCGGCCACGACGCGACATGGACGCCGTCGGCGTCCTTCGTCAAGAGATGCACGGTGTTGCGGTCGCCGCCCATCACGCCGGTTGCCGGCGAAACGTCGTTGGCGACGATCCAGTCGCAGCCCTTGCGCGCGAACTTGGCCTTGGCGTTGTCGATCAGATGTTCCGTCTCGGCCGCGAAGCCGATGACCAGGCCGGGACGCTTCTCCTTGAGCTTCGAGATGGTGGCGAGGATGTCGGGGTTCTCGACCAGCTGCAGCGGCGGGATCGCCTTCTCGGTCTTCTTCAGCTTCTGCCCACCTTCATTGGCCACGCGCCAGTCGGCCACTGCCGCGGCGAAGATCGCGACATCCGCCGGCAATTCCGCCTCGACCGCGTCGAGCATCTGCCGCGCCGATTCGACATGCGTGACCCTGACGCCCTTGGGATCGGTGAGCTCGACGGGTCCCGAAATCAGCCGCACGTCGGCGCCCGCGGCCTGCGCGGCGGCGGCGATGGCAAAGCCCTGCTTGCCGGAGGAGCGGTTGGCGATATAGCGCACCGGGTCGATCGGCTCATGGGTTGGTCCCGCCGTGATCAGCACGCGCCGGCCGGCGAGCGGGCGCGGCACAGGCGGCTTCAGCATCGCGACCACCGCGTCGGCGATCTCGGTCGGCTCGGCCATGCGGCCGACACCGGCCTCGCCCTTCTCGGCCATCTCGCCGGCGTTCGGCCCGATCATGTGGATGCCGTCGCGCTGCAGCGTCGCGGCGTTGCGCCGCGTTGCGGGATTGCTCCACATCATCGGATTCATCGCCGGCGCCAGCAGGATCGGCCGGCTCGCGGCGAGCAGGATGGCGCTGGCGAGATCATCGGCCGCGCCCTGCGCCATCTTCGACATGAGGTCGGCGGTCGCGGGCGCCACCACGATCAGATCGCAGTCGCGCGCCAGCCGGATGTGGCCGACGTCGAACTCGCTGCGCGCGTCGAACAGGTCGGTGAAGACGCGGTCGCCGGACAGCGCCGACGCCGCGAGCTCGGTGACGAACTGCGTGGCCGCTTTCGTCATGACGCAGCGGACCTGGATGTGGCGCTCCCGGAGGCGTCGGATCAGGTCGAGCGATTTGTACGCGGCGATGCCGCCGCCGATGATCAGGGTGACGCGGGCCTCGCGCGCGAGGCCGGGCTGCGGCACGAGCGGCTCGGCCGGAGCGGGAGCCGAAGGCGGCTCGGACGGATCGACCGGCTCGATCAGGGCGCGCAGGATGACGCGGACTTCCTCTTCGACGGAGCGGCCGTTCTGCGCGGAGCGCAGGCGCAGGTAGGTTTTCAGCGAATCGTCGAGCTTGCGGATGGTCAGGCTCGCCATGACCGCCTCCCAGCATTGTCGTTGTGAAAGCAATGCTAGCATAAACTGATTGCAGTGCAATCAGAAGGCGGCCCATGGAGCCCAGCTCTCAGCTGCCGTCATTCCGGGGCGCGCGCAGCGCGAGCCCGGAATCCATAACCACGAAAGGCTGTGGGTCGCGAGATCGCAGTGGCGCCCGTCTTCGTCAAACGACGGCTCGGGGATATGGATTCCGGGCTCGCCCTTGCGGGCGCCCCGGAATGACCCCGTGGAGAGGGCGGCGCTGTCGTCGCATCAAAGCCTGAGCACCGCGAACAGGATGCCGATGAACGTCAGCGCGATGACCCACAGCGCGATGGCGCGCCAGCGGCTCTTCTTGCCTTCGGTGCGGCCCATCGCGGCGATGGTTTCCGGTGACAAACGGAGGCCGTCGCGGGTCATCGTCTCCAGGTTCTCGAGCACGGCGGCGGCGCGGGCGGCGAGCACCGGCACGGTGGCGGTCAGTCGCGCCAACTCGCCGATGCCGGTGACGGCGCCCTCGATGCGGCCGATGGGCCCGAGATTACGCTCGATCCACTCGCGGACCACGGGGTCGGCGACCTTCCAGATGTCGAGCTTGGGATCGAAGCCGCGCGCCACGCCCTCGACCACCACCATGGTCTTCTGCAGCAGGATCAGCTCGGGGCGGGTACGCATGTCGAACAGGCCGGTGACCTCGAGCAGCAGCGTGAGCAGCTTGGCCATCGAGATCTCTTCGGCCGTGCGGTTGTGGATCGGCTCGCCGATGGCGCGGATGGCCTGCGCGAAATTCTCCACCGAATGGTGTGGTGGCACGTAGCCGGCCTCGAAATGCACCTCGGCGACGCGGCGATAGTCGCGGGTGATGAAGCCGAGCAGGATTTCGGCCAGGAAGCGCCGCTCTTTCATGCCGAGCCGGCCCATGATGCCGAAATCGACCGCGACCAGGCGGCCCTGCTTGTCCAGGAACAGGTTGCCCGGATGCATGTCGGCGTGGAAGAAGCCGTCGCGCAGCGCGTGGCGCAGAAAGCTCTGGATCACCTTGCGGCCGACATCGGGCAGATCGACATTGGCCTGAGCGAGCCGGACGTGGTCGTTCAGCGCGATGCCGTCGATCCACTCCATGGTCAGCACGGTGTTGGCGGTGCGGTCCCAGTCGACCGCGGGCACGCGGAAGTCCGGATCGTCCTTGATGTTCTCCGCCATCTCGGACAGCGCGGCCGCCTCCAAGCGAAGGTCCATCTCCATCGCGACCGAGCGCGACATCGTGTTGATGACCTCGACCAGGCGCAAACGGCGCGCTTCCGACGAATGCGCCTCGGCCTTCTCGGCGACGAAGAAGAAGTCCGCGAGGTCGCGGCGGAACCGCGCTGCGACGTTCGGCCTGAGCACCTTGACTGCGACCGCGTGGCGGATGCCGTCGCGCTCGACCTCTCCACGATGCACCTGCGCGATCGACGCGGCCGCGACCGGAGGGCCGAGCGAGGTGAACAGCTGGCTGATGGGACGTTCGAGCGCGGTGGCGATGACCGCCTCGGCCTCGGCCTGCGGGAATGGCGGTAGCCGGTCCTGCAGCGATTCGAGGTCGCGCGCCATGATGACGCCGACGACGTCGGGCCGCGTCGCCAGGAACTGGCCAAGCTTGAGATAGGCCGGCCCCATCCGCTCCAGCGCCCGCGACAATCTTGGCCCGGACTTGGCGCCGGGTCGCTCGACCAGGCGCGCCAGCTTCAGTGCGAGCTGGCCGGGCGGTGGCGCCAGGCTGGGATCGACGGCGCCGAACACGCCCTCGCGCGCGAACACCAGGGCGGCCCGGGCGAGCCGCGTAATATGAGTGAGGGCAGAGATCACAAACGCCAGCCGGAATGAAGCGCGACGATGCCGCCGGAGAGGGTCTGCCAGGACACGCGCGAGAATCCCGCGGCCGAGATCATCTCGGCGAACGCGTTGGGGCGCGGAAACTGGCGGATCGATTCGACGAGGTAGCGGTAGGACTCGGCATCGCCGGTGACGGCGCGGCCGAGTTGCGGGATCACGTTGAACGAGAACAGGTCGTAGAGCTTGTCGAGCCCGGGCACCTCGACGGTGGAGAATTCCAGGCACAGGAAGCGGCCGCCATGCTTGAGCACGCGATACGCCTCGGCGAGCGCCAACTCGATCTGCGGCACGTTCCGGATGCCGAAGGCGATCGTATAGGCGTCGAAGGAGCGGTCGGGGAAGGCGAGCTTCTCGGCATTGCCCTCGACGAACGACACCTTGTCGTCGAGATACTGCTTCACCGCGCGCTGGCGGCCGACCTCGAGCATGTCGCCATTGATGTCGCACACGGTCGCATGGAATCCTGCGCCGGCCTTCTTGGCGGCGCGGAAGGAGATGTCGCCGGTGCCGCCGGCGACGTCGAGCAGCGCGAACGGCGCGTCGCTCTTCGGCGGGTTCAGCGTGTTGATCATGATGTCCTTCCAGACGCGGTGCAGCCCGCCGGACATCAGGTCGTTCATCAGGTCATAGCGGGAGGCCACGCTGTGAAACACGTCGTTCACCAGCGCCTGCTTCTCGCCCAGCGGCACGTCCCTGAAGCCGAAATGAGTGGTCTGGTCCGTCTGATCCATCACCCTTACTCCGATACGGCACCATAGCGCCGGTGCGGCCAAGGCGCTATCACGTCAGCCGGACAAGGTGAATGGTCGCCGTTGCAAAAGGTGAAATGAACAGGGATGCCCGAGCTGCCCGAAGTCGAGACCGTCCGGCGCGGGCTGCAGCCGGTCATGGAAGGGGCCGTCATCGTCACCGCCGAGGCCCGGCGCGGCGATTTGAGGTTTCCGTTTCAGCCCGATTTTGCGAAGCGCCTGCAGGGCCAGACCGTCAGGGGACTCGGCCGTCGCGCGAAGTATCTCCTGGCCGATCTCGGCTCCGGCGACGTGCTGCTGATGCATCTGGGCATGTCCGGCTCGTTCCGGGTGATCAAGCAGGATGACGAGGAGACGCCGGGCGAGTTTCACACTCCGCGCGGCAAGGACAGCGTGCACGACCACGTCGTGTTTCACATGTCCTCCGGCGCCGACATCGTCTTCAACGACCCGCGCCGCTTCGGCTTCATGAAGATCATCGGCCGCGGCGAGATCGAGACCGAGCCGCATCTGAAGGATCTGGGGCCGGAGCCGCTCGGCAATGCGTTCGACGCCGCGATGCTGGCGCGCGCCTGCGCCGGCAAGAAGACCAGCCTCAAGGCGGCGCTGCTCGACCAGCGCGTCGTCGCCGGGCTCGGCAACATCTATGTCTGCGAGGCGCTGTTCCGTTCGCACCTCTCGCCGCGGCGGCTGGCCGCGACGTTGGCCACAAAAAAGGGCGAGCCGACGGATCACGCCAGGCGGCTGGTCGATGCCATCCACACCGTGCTCAACGAGGCGATCCGTGCCGGCGGCTCGTCGCTGCGCGACCATCGCCAGACCACCGGCGAGCTCGGCTATTTCCAGCATTCGTTCCAGGTCTATGACCGCGAGGGCGAGCCGTGCCGGACGGACGGCTGCGGCGGCGTGGTCAAGCGGTTCGTGCAGAACGGCCGCTCGACCTTCTGGTGCCCGAAGTGCCAGCGCTGAGGTGCGGCGCTTCCCCCGCGGTGCGCTTGTAGGGGCCCGGTGCGGGCGTATACTCGCGCCATGGCTGTCAGCTCGCCCGACCTGAAGGCATTCCTGCTCGCCACGCCGTTCTTCGGCGGACTGTCGGACGCGAGTCTCGAGCGGCTCATGTCCATGCTGGTCGAACGTCGCTTTGAGGCAGGCGCCACCGTCGTCGCCGAGGGCGAGCCGGGACGTTCGATGTTCGTGGTCCACGGCGGCACACTGGAGGTCAGCGAGCGTCTGCCGACAGGCGGTGTGATTCACATGTCGAATCTGGAGCCTGGCGACTTCTTTGGCGAGATGACCTTGCTGGAGATGCAGAACAGGTCGGCCACGGTCGTGGCGGAGACGCCGACGGTGCTGTACGAGCTGACGGCACGCGAGCTCTATGCGTTCTACAAGGCCGATATCCAGGCCTATGTCATCGTGATGCAGAACATCAATCGCGAGCTGTGCCGCCGCCTGCGTCGCGCGGATGCGCGCATCAAGATGCTGGAGATGCGGGAGGGCGGGACCCGATAGCGCGGTTCTTTCCCAGCCGTGCTGCGAGTAGGCGAACTGCACCGACGATCGGACTTTGGTGCCCGACTGTTTCCAAGTCGTCATGGCCGGGCTTGTCCCGGCCATCCACGTCGTTCGGCATGTTCGGCACGGCGTGGATGCCCGGGACGAGCCCGGGCATGACCGAGCAACTAATTAGCGGAGATCGTTCAACGTGACTGTAGAGGAGGCTCACATGCAAACTTCCCGTACGGCTGCCCCTCACCCCAACCCTCTCCCCGCAAGAGCGGGGCGAGGGAGCATACCGCCTTTGCGGCGAAGGCTTCTATCCAAGCAGAGAACTACAAGCCCGCCTTCCAGTTGATGCCGTTGTCGGCCCAGGTCGGGTACACGCGAGCCACCGGCAGCTTCGGTTCTTCCGGCTGCGGCGTCAGCATGATCGGAAATTCGAGCTCGGCGTGCTCGCTGGCGTCCTTCAGCTCGCCCGCCTCGTGCATGACGTGGTCGCCGGCGAGCTTGCCGGCGGTCCAGCGCCACAGGCTCTTGATCTCTTGCGCCGACTTGCCCTCGGTGTCGAACTCGCTGACGCCCAGGCCGGCGGCAAGCGCATCCTGATGGTCGTTGCGCATCATGATGAAAGGTTGGGCCAGCACCTCGGCGATGTCGCGCGGCGCATCGGCATCGAGCGCTGACGTCGCGTCGCTGATGCGGTGGCCACCGCGGATGGGCGCCTGGTTGAGCACGAAGGCGAACGGCTTGCGCCACGCGCGGACGACGCTGAGCGTCGGCGCCGTGGCTTCGATGTCCGCGACGCTGGGACGCGCCGGGATCAGGCAGAGATCGCAATAGCGGATCGCCGCTGTCGTCGAGGCGGTGATGCCGGCGCCTGTGTCGATCACGCACACGGTCACGCCGTCGCGGGCCAATGCCTCCAGGCGGGGCTCGATCATCTTCGCATCGTACACGGCCTCGACGATCGGCTCGCCGGCGCTGCGGCGCGCCTGCCATTTGGTGAGCGTGCCCTGGCGGTCGGTTTCGATCACGCGCACCTTGTGGCCGGCCTGCTGGGCCGCCACGGCGAGACCGATGGCGAGCGTGCTCTTGCCGCTGCCGCCCTTCTGCGTGGCCAAAACGATCGTGTACATCGGGGAACAGTCCTTCGGATGTTGACGGAACTAATGAGAACGCCAAAGCTGAGTTGCATCGCGATTGCACTATGCGGAGCTATTCTCGCTCAGGACAGTCCCGGCCCGATCCAACATGAAAGGATCGCGGTGGTCCGAATCAGCACGCCGACAGAAACTGTTCGAACTATCTCACGCTCGGCCTGCGATTGGACAGACCGGTTGACTACGGCGGGAGCCGTTCCGAGTTGATAGCAAGGTGCTAGGAAGTTGAGCGATCGCGCCGCGCAGGAGCGCTCGGCATCGACGAGCATCATCCGATGCAGTCGCGATGCTGCACGTCAGATCCCCGCCGGCCGCCGTTGGGCCCTTAATTTTTTGTAAAATGACATGCTTAATTTTGCGTAAACGCCTGCTCGCGCTGCGATGCGCGCTTCGCCGGGGAGGCGGCAGACCCTCGGGGGCGTGCGCTATTTGCGAACGCAGATCACCCGGACCGTTGCAGCCTTGGCGTCGAGTGAGCTGCCATCGGGCTTGACGCCATGCGACGTCAAAAAGGCGCGGGTCGCATCGACGCTGACCAGCGCGGCCTGAGCTGCCGGCACCGCGGCAGCTCCCGCCACCATGGCGGGTTTGAGCAGCACGACGCCCGCGAACTTGCCGTCGCCGTCGAGCGCAGCCGCGCCCGAGAAGCCAAGGCCAGGCGCCGGCGCCAGCGAGGTGTCGCCCGAACCATTGCCGGTGAGCTGCGCCTTCACGTTGCTGATTCCGGCACCACCGCCCTGGCTCTGCGGATCGGCGATGCCGACGATGTCGAGGGTCGATTTCGCGTTGCCGCCGGACAGCATCAAGGGCTTGAGACCGCGCGCGCCATAGATGCGCAGTAGCGCCAGCCCGCGCTCCTTGTCCTCTGCGACGCGCTCGGCATGTCCAAAGCCGGGAATGGTGATCGCGACGCAGCCATCGGTGACCTCGCGGTCCGCGATGATGGCACCGTCCTGGCTGGCGACGAGGCCGGTGCCGTAATCGACCTTGCGTCGCGGCGCCGGCTGAGCGGCCAGCGCCGCCGGCGGGAAGGCGTTGAAGGCGCTCGACATCGCGATCACGACCGGCTCGACCGTGTTCTCGGTGGCTTGGTCGTAGAGGATGGTCAGGATGCGCACCTCATCGCCCCTGAAGGTACCGCGGATGTAGAACTTCTTCAGGTTCTGCAGTCCGGACAGCACGAAGAAATCGGGCTTCACGGCGCTGTAGTCGACGGTGCGGCCCGGCTCCTTCTTCTCGCGGTCGGCCAGCGCCGCCGTGGTCGGATTGGCCTCCTTGCGCCGGGACAGCACGACCTGCACGGTGCCGGTGGGGGAGGTCCATTTCGAGCCGTTGCCGTCGCTGGTCTGCTGCGGCACCAGCTTGGTCGGAATGCCCACGCGCGCGCCGCTGGTGGGCTCCGTCATGATCTTCCAGCCCACGCTCTCCTGTTTGCGGCGTGCGGTGTCCGCAAGCACGGCGCGCTCCTGCGGGTTGAGCACGCCGGTCGGCTTGCCGCCCTTGAGCTTCTGGTACTCCTTGATCGCATTGACCATGCGCTCGCTGACGTCGCCGGTGATCGCGCCATTGTATTGGCCCACCCAGGCGAGATCGGATTGCAGCGCCAGCCGCTCGGCCTGTCCCATCGCATTGGCGGTGTCGGCGGGGGCCTGCACGCCCGGCCGGATCGCCTGGGCCGCGACGGGCTTGGGCTTGATGCCGGGCTGCTGGCCTTGTACGGGTGCGGGCGTGGTCTGCGCTTGCGCTGACGCGCACGCGGCGATCGCGCAGATGAAGGTTGCCGTGGCCAGCCGTCTCATGACAAATCCCGCTGCTCTTGCCGCTGACGTAAATAAGCACATCTGCTTGGTCGGTCACAATCCGGCGGCGGTTCAGTGGGGAGATCTCCCGTCTCCATGGTCGGCTGATCGCGATGCGACAGCGGAAGGACACCTGTACGATGCTGAGCGACGAGGAATTGGAGCGCTATGCCCGTCACATCGTGCTGCGCGATGTCGGCGGTCCCGGTCAGGCGGCGCTGAAGCGTGCGTCGGTGCTGGTGATCGGCGCCGGCGGGCTCGGCGCGCCGGCACTGATGTATCTCGCCGCCGCCGGTGTCGGCACGATCGGCGTGGTCGATGACGACGTGGTGTCGCTGTCGAATCTGCAGCGCCAGGTCATCCACGCGACGCCTGACATCGGCAGGCCGAAGGTCGACAGCGCCGCGGAGCGCATCAACGCGCTCAATCCCCATGTCGATGTCGTGGCGCATCGTGGATGGCTCAACGCCGACAACGCGCTCGAGCTGATCAGCGGCTACGATCTCGTGCTCGACGGCTCGGACAATTTCGACACCCGCTATCTCGCATCCGATGCCTGTTTCCTGGCGAAGAAGCCATTGATCACAGGCGCGCTCGGGACCTTCGATGCGTCGCTGACGACGATCCGCGCGCATGAGCGCAATGACAAGGGCGCATTCAATCCGACCTATCGCTGCCTGTTCCCGGAGCCGCCGCCGCCCGGCACCGTGCCGGCCTGCGCCGAAGCCGGCGTGATGGGCGCGCTTGCCGGCATGCTCGGATCGATGATGGCGCTGGAGGCGATTCGCGAGATCGTCGGCTTTGGCGAGGGCCTGGTGGGCCGGCTCTTGATGCTGGACGCGCGCACCATGCGCTTCGAGACGCTGCGTTATGGGCGTGATCCGGCCAATCCGCTCAATGGCGATGGGCTGGTGATTGCGGATTTGAGCGCGCATCGGAAGTGATGCGTGGCGCGGGCCGAGTGGCTCGCCGTACATCCGCCGTCGTCCCGGACAAGCTCATCGACGCAACGCGTCGGTGAGCGCCGATCCGGGACCCATACTCCGTGAAGGCCATGAGGCGCGGGTACGGGCGGCATGCCCGTTACAGACATCACGCGGTATGGGTCCCGGCTCAAGGCCGGGACGACACCGTGTGTGAGGCTGGCTGGCGGGCCTACAGCATGCTCGGCAGCACGCGATCCGGCGGGCGGTGGTTGTCGAGGAAGGTCTTGATGTTGATGATCACCTTCTCGCCCATCTCGACGCGGCCTTCGATGGTCGCCGAGCCCATATGCGGCAGCAGGGTCACCTTGCCGGCTTTCGCCAGCCGCACCAGGCGAGGATTGACGGCGGGCTCGTGCTCGAACACGTCGAGGCCGGCCCCGGCGATGTCGCCGGCTTCGATCAGCCGCGTCATCGTCTCCTCGTCGATCACCTCGCCGCGCGCGGTGTTGACGATGTAGGCATCCTTGCGGATCAGCTTCAGCCTTCGCGCCGACAGCAGATGGAACGTCGCCGGGGTGTGCGGACAGTTCACCGAGATGATGTCCATCCGCGCCAGCATCTGGTCGAGGCTTTCCCAATAGGTGGCGCCGAGTTCGTCGGCGATCACGGGGGCGACCGGGCGGCGGTTGTGATAATGGATCTGCAGGCCGAAGGCGCGGGCGCGTCGCGCCACCGCCTGGCCGATGCGGCCCATGCCGATGATGCCCAGGCGCTTGCCGCCGATGCGGTGGCCGAGCATCCAGGTCGGCGACCAGCCCGCCCAATTCTTGCCCTCGGTCAGGATCGAGGCACCCTCGATCAGCCGCCGTGGCACCGCCAGGATCAGCGCCATGGTCATGTCGGCGGTGTCCTCGGTGAGGACCTTCGGCGTATTGGTCACGGTGATGCCGCGCGCCACCGCCGCCGCGACGTCGATATTGTCGACGCCATTGCCGAAATTGGCGATCATGCGCAGCTTGCATTCGGGCTGATTGAGAATGTCCGCGGTGATGTGATCGGTCACGGTCGGAACCAGCACCTCGGCGGTCCGCACGGCGTCCGCGAGCTGCTCCTGGCTCATCGGCTCGTCGTCGAGATTGAGCCGCGCGTCGAACAGCTCGCGCATGCGGGTCTCGACGGAGTCCGGCAGCTTGCGTGTCACCACGACGAGGGGCTTTTTCCTACCTGACATGTGCTGCTCTCATGAGATCCTTCAGACCTCATTAACCGGGTTCGCCGAAACTACCGTCGTCGCTTGAGAAGAGCGCTTCCCTGGACTGGTCGTGTCGGATCTCGCGGGTGGGCCGATCCGTCCCTGACAGGGTTTCGCGAGCGATTCTCAGGCGCTTCCTGGCCGCTTGTGTTCGGTCCTGTCTAGCAGAAGGCCGGGCCAAGACAAGAAGCCAACGGCGGGTCGGGACTGGCGCTTTCGGCAAGCCCTCTCTGTGCACGAAGGGGGGCAGCCGGGCGGTTCAATGGGGATCGGGCGAAGGATCGCACGCGACGAGTGCGCGTTCCTTGCGAGGGAGAGCGAGTTGAGTTCAATGGCGTTGGGGCGTTTCGGTGCGGTCGCAGTTCTCGTTGTCTGTCTGCTCGATGGGGTCGGCGGTGCGTTGGCCAAGGATTCGGCTCTCAGCGCCAGCGGACTGCCGGTGCCGCGCTATGTCAGCCTGAAATCCGACCATGTGAACGTCCGCGCCGGTCCGACCAAGGACAACGACGTGGCCTGGGTCTACACCCGCTCCGGACTGCCGGTGGAGATCACCGCGGAATATGAGAACTGGCGCCGTGTGCGCGATTCCGAGGGCTCGGAAGGCTGGGTCTACCACTCGCTGCTGTCCGGACGCCGCACCGCTGTGGTCACGATGAAGAACAAGGACGAGCTCGCGCCGATCTATGAGAGCGCCGACGCGACCAGCGCGGTCACGGCGCGGCTGCAGGCAGGGGTCGTGGCGCAGGTGAAGAAGTGCGGCAATGGCTGGTGCCGCGTGCTCGGCAATGGCTTCGAGGGCTGGATCCAGCAGCAGCGACTGTGGGGCGTCTATGCCGACGAGCAGGTGAACTGACGCGTCGTCGACGGGCGGTGTTGGCCACGATGCCGATGCACTCTCGACATCAAAATGCCCGCGCCGGGCGCGGGCATCGGTTCGACCGAGATGATTGTCTGAGATCGTTGCCGCGTCTCAGCGCTTCTTGCGCAGCCGGACCACCATGTCGATGCGCGCAATCTCGTAACCCTCCGGAGCCTCCGGCAGCTTCGACAGCGCCAGATGCTGGTCAGGAATGTCGACCAGCTCGTGGTTGTTCTCGAGATAGAAGTGGTGGTGCGCCGTGACGTTGGTATCGAAGTAGGTCTTGGTGCCGTCGACGCTGACCTGACGCAGCAATCCAGCATCCGTCAGCTGGTTCAACGTGTTGTAGACGGTGGCCAGCGACACCGGAACCTTGGCCAGCGTCGCTTCCTCGTACAGCATTTCGGCGGTCAGATGCCGCGCACCCTTGCCGAACAGCAGCCAGCCCAAAGCCATGCGCTGGCGCGTCGGACGCAGCCCCGCAGTCTGCAGCATTTCGTTGACGTCATGCCACGGGCAGCCATTGAGCGCAGGCTGCCGCCCAGTCCCCAGCCCTTCCGGACTGGCCCGGTCGTGACCACTCATCGAAGCGTTGTTGCTGGCGTCCACTTCAAGCACCAAAAAATTCACACTGACCCATCCCGATATAGGAAGAAACCCCGTCAGATGCAAGCTTATCGCAACTAACCTATCTAGAACGCCCCTAAACTGCAATTCGTACGCGGCCCGGTTGCGCGTCCCGGTCCGCCGTCAAATTACCCGGACACGCGCATTGACGCCGCAATCCCCTATGTTAGAGAGCGCGCGGACCCGATTTGACCTGCCTTGGCGGGCGCGGCCGGACGACATGGCAGCCATTGCCATTTCGATCATCCGGCGCGGGGCCGCCAGCCGGCAGAGGTCATCGTCGTCCGGCGCGATCGTGGAACGTTCGCGCCGGGGGAATGGCGGCAAGGCAGGCGGGGGGCATGGACGGGTCGACGCGCGAAGGAGCATCTCGCGCGGCACATTTTCCACCTGGGATCGTTCGACGGGGATCGTTGAGAAAGGCGCATCAAGCATGCTGGATCGGCGCGGCAGTTATGAATACGAAGACCTGCTGGCCTGCGGCCGCGGGGAGCTGTTCGGCCCCGGAAATGCGCAGCTGCCGCTGCCGCCGATGCTGATGTTCGATCGGATCGTCGAGATCACCGAGACCGGCGGCGAGTACGGCAAGGGTCTGGTCCGCGCCGAGCTCGACGTGAAGCCGGATCTCTGGTTCTTCGGCTGCCATTTCAAGAACGATCCCGTCATGCCGGGCTGTCTCGGCCTCGACGCGATGTGGCAGATGGTCGGCTTCTTCCTCGGCTGGACCGGCGGCGCAGGACGCGGCCGCGCGCTCGGCCTCGGGGATCTCAAATTCTCCGGCCAGGTTCTGCCGACCGCCAGCAAGGTTGTGTACAACGTCGACATCAAGCGGGTGATGCGCTCAAAGCTGGTGCTCGGCATTGCCGACGGGTGGCTTTCGATGGATGGCGAGATTATCTATCGCGCCAAGGACCTGAAGGTCGGCCTGTTCAAGCAGGGCGCCGCGCCGTCTTGAACCGACGGGCTGCGACGACCGACAGTGCAGCAGGCGTGACTGCAACAGAACACACGAGCAAGGCGAGGCGGACATCATGAGGCGGGTCGTCATCACGGGCATGGGCATCGTCTCGTCGATCGGCAACAACACCCAGGAGGTGTTGGCGAGCCTTTACGAGGCGAAGTCCGGCATCTCCCGTGCTGAGAAATATGCCGAGCTTGGTTTTCGTTCGCAGGTGCAAGGTGCGCCGACGCTGAATCCGACCGAGGTGGTCGACCGTCGCGCGATGCGTTTCCTCGGTGAAGGCGCGGCGTGGAATCACGTCGCGATGGAGCAGGCAATTCAGGATTCCGGACTCGAATCCTCCGACGTGTCCAACATCCGCACCGGCATCATCATGGGATCCGGCGGGCCGTCGACGCGCACGCTGGTCGAGGCCGCCGACATCACCCGCACCAAGGGTCCGAAGCGGGTCGGCCCCTTCGCAGTGCCGAAAGCGATGTCCTCGACAGCGTCGGCGACGCTCGCGACCTGGTTCAAGATCAAGGGCGTCAACTACTCGATCTCGTCGGCCTGCGCGACCTCGAACCATTGCATCGGCAATGCCTATGAGATGATCCAGTACGGCAAGCAGGACGTGATGTTCGCCGGCGGCTGCGAGGAGCTCGACTGGACGCTGTCGGTGCTGTTCGACGCCATGGGCGCGATGTCGTCCAAGCACAACGACACGCCCGCGACCGCGTCGCGTCCGTATGATGTGAGCCGCGATGGCTTCGTGATCGCCGGCGGCGCCGGCGTCCTCGTGCTGGAAGAGCTCGAGCGCGCCAAGGCACGCGGCGCCAAGATCTATGGCGAGATCGTCGGCTATGGCGCGACCTCGGACGGCTACGACATGGTCGCGCCGTCGGGCGAGGGGGCCGAGCGCTGCATGCAGATGGCGCTGTCGACGGTGAAGACCAGGATCGACTACATCAATCCGCACGCGACCTCGACACCGGCCGGCGATCCGCCCGAGATGGAGGCGATCCGGAAGGTATTCGGCGTCGGTGAGAAATGCCCCCCGATCGCCGCGACCAAGGCGCTGACCGGTCATTCGCTCGGCGCCACCGGCGTCCAGGAGGCGATCTACTCGCTGTTGATGATGAAGAACGGCTTCATCTGCGAGAGCGCCAACATCACCGAGCTCGATCCGGTGTTCGCCGACATGCCGATCGTGCGCAAGCGCATCGACAACGCCAAGCTCGGCACCGTGCTGTCGAACTCGTTCGGCTTCGGCGGCACCAACGCGACGCTGGTCTTCAAGCACCTCGACGCTTAGAATTTTGAACGGTACTGGTTCCTCGGCGCCGGCCGGACAACAGCGCGAAGCTCTTTCGCACCGCTGTCCGGCTATCGGCGTCTTCGGAGACTGACGATCATCCCGGCTGGGTCGGCCCCGGCATGACGAAGGAGAGTGAGCATGCAGGGTCTGATGGCAGGCAAGCGCGGTCTGGTCATGGGCATCGCCAACGACCATTCGATCGCCTGGGGCATCGCCAAGACGCTGGCTGCGCACGGCGCCGAGATGGCCTTCACCTATCAGGGCGACGCGCTCGGCAAGCGCGTGCGTCCGCTTGCCGACGAACTCGGCGTCAAGCACGTGCTGCCCTGCGACGTCGAGGACATCGCCAGTGTCGACGGCGTTTTCTCTGCGCTGCGCGAGGCCTGGGGCGGGCTCGACTTCATCGTCCATGCCGTGGCCTTCTCCGACAAGAACGAGCTGAAGGGCCGCTACGCCGACACCTCGCGCGAAAACTTCTCGCGCACGATGCTGATCTCCTGCTTCTCGTTCACCGAGATCGCCAAGCGCGCCGCGGAGCTGATGCCGGAGAGCGGCGGCAGCATGATCACGCTGACCTTCGACGGCTCGAACCGGGTGATGCCGAACTACAACGTGATGGGCGTCGCCAAGGCGGCGCTGGAGGCGTCGGTGCGCTATCTCGCCGCCGACTACGGCCGCCGCGGCATCCGCGTCAACGCGATCTCGGCCGGGCCCGTACGTACGCTCGCCGGCTCCGGCATCGGCGATGCGCGTTTCATGTTCGCGTTCCAGCAGAAGCACTCGCCGCTCGGTCGCGGCGTCACCCTGGAGGAACTCGGTGGCTCCGCGCTGTATCTGCTGTCGGAGCTGTCCGGCGGCGTGACGGGCGAAATCCACTACGTCGATTCCGGCTACAACGTCATCTCGATGCCGCGGCCGGAGGACCTCAAGGGCGAATAGCCCCTGCCTTCGCCGCTCCCGGCTGCTGCCCGAAGGCAGCCTTGGATGATCCGCTCGATTTTTCCCAGTTGAAGACGATCCGTCCGCGCGGATAATCAGGCGTTATTTGGCGCTACTCCGGCAGCGACGTTTTCGCTCGATGCGAGACTGCAGCATCTTCGATGCGTCAGCCTCGGCTGTCAGAAAGCCGGTTGCGCCGGCAGCAAGACAAGTCGTGGGGGCGATGCGATGCTGCGTTGGAGAACCTCCGTCATCGTGATGTCCGCGATGATGGGCGCTACAGGTGTCGCAGGCTGCGCCCTCCCGGCGCAGGCGCAATCGACCGTATGGGACTCCACGATCTCCAATACGAACTGGTACGTGCCGACGGCGCAGCTGCTGGCTTACATCTCGCCGAAGACCGGCTTCACGAACCCTGTTCCCATCGGTGATCAGACGCTGTGGACTCTGGGCACCGCAACAAATGGCGCCTTCACCGGGACCAGCGTCGCCCAGCTCAGGATCGGTCCGGCGCTGCTGACCGATACCTCGACCATCCAGGGCTTCGTCACCACCAGCGGCCAGATCACGATGCTGTTCACGCCGACCGGAGGCGGCACGGCGACGGTCGGGCTGGGATACATGCGCGCGGTCAACGGTGTGACCAGCATGGAGATGCAGATGATCACCGGCGACAGCCTGCTGGTGACGCATTGGGCCTACATGCTGCCCTACGATCCCGCGACTTTCACGCCACCGCCATCAGCCCCGGTGCCCGCCAATTCGGTGCCGCAATGGGCTTGGACGGAGGGAACGCCGTGGCGGATCGTCAGCCCGGCCTTGTTCGGCACCCAGGCGCCCGGCCGGTTCGTCATCACCAGCTATCAGAACGGCTATTTCTGGGGTGCCGGGATTGCGCCGGCGGGCAGTACAGCGGGTGGCTTCACCTTGCTCGGCTCGGTCACCCCGGAGGGAAGCGTCCTGTTCAACACGCTGTCCCGTGGCAGCCTGACCAGCCTCTACGGTGCGATGAGCGGCAACGCGTCGAATGCGCAGATGGTCACCTCGACCTATGATCTCACGGGAAGCATGACCGGCGATCTGGCGACGATGGCGCTGATCCAGCCCTATGGCACGGCGCTTCGGTCGGCCGGCGGCCGCGTCGGCCTGGAGGCCGCCGACATGCTGTACCGGTTGTCGACGACGTCGGCGGGCTGGAGCGGGTCGATGGCGCCGGGATTTGCCGCGCTCGACAATCTCAGCGGCCCTTCGCTCAGCAATGCCGTCAAGCAGACGTTGCCTGTGCTCACCGGCGCGGCGTCGCAGGCGACCTACGTGACGCAGCAGGCGTTTCGGCAGACGATGATCAACCGGCTCGACGATATCGGCTGTACCGGCCGGCATGTCTGGATGCAGCCGCTCGGCGGCACCGCACGGCAGGCGGACCGCGATGGCATTGCGGGCTACGGTGCCTCTGGTGGCGGCCTGGCTTTTGGCGCCGATGCCGCGCTTTCGCCGCGGGCGATGGTCGGCGGTGTGTTCGGCTATTCGCGGCAGACGATCACCGGAAGCGATGAGGCCGTGCCGAACCGTCTCGGCCTGTCATCCTATCAGCTCGGACTGTACGGAGCTTACGCGATCCGGCCCGACCTGATGCTGGATTATCAGCTCGACGGCGGATGGAGCGACAATGGCGAAAGCCGTTCGCTCAGCTTCGCGAACATGTCGGCCGGCGGAAGCTATCGCTCCTCTTCGGGCCATGGAGGCGCCGGCCTCAAGACGCGCATCTCGCTGGCAGACAGTTTCGCGCTCATTCCGTCGCTGCGCCTCGACTATGGCATGGTCCGCAGCAACGCCTATCGCGAGAGCGGCGCCGGCGGCTTCAGCCTGAATGTCGATCCCCAGACCTATCAGGAGCTGACGGCCACCGCCGGCCTGAAGGCCGTCTATCAGGTCGCACGCCAGGTCCGTCTGACGGCCGATGTCGGTGCCGGCTACAATGCTCTGAACCAGCGGCTGCAGATCGGTGCCGCCTTCTCGGGCGGTGGCGACGGCTTCGTCACCAGCGGCCTCGGCCTGTCGCCCTGGACCTACTCGGCAGGCCTCGGAGTCGCGACTGCAGGCACCGATCGCCTGGAGTTGAGCATGCGCTATGGCGTCAGTGCGACCTCATCCGGTCTCGTGCAGCAATCCGGCCATGCAGTGCTGAAGCTCAAATTGTGACCGGCGAGGTGCAGCCGCATCATGGCAGCAAGGCCCCGCCGTGTCGCAAATGCACGCGACGCGATCGGACGTTGGCCGGCTTCAACGCTTCCAGCGATAGTACTTCATCATCCGGCCATGCACCGGATCGGCTTCGGCCTTCTCCAGCACGAAGCCCTCGCGTTCGTACCAGCGCCACGCCTTCTCGTTGCCCTCGGCGCAGCGCAGCCAGACCTCGTCGGGCAGCAGCTCGCGGGTGAAGCCGAGCAGACGGCGGCCGAGCGAGCGGCCCTGATGAGAGGGAGCGATCATCAGCTGGTCGAGATAGAGCTTGGGCATGTCGATCGCGAGCATCGCCGCGAGCGCGCCGCCGTCATCGACGACATAGAGACTCCAGCCGCCGGCCACCTCGCGCGGCACGCGCATTTTCAGCAGGCCCAGTAGCGCGTCGCTCGGGCGCTCCAGCCCGGTCGAGCACCAGCTTTCCATCCAGAGACTTGCGATGGCGTCATATTCGTCCGGCCTCGCGGGACGGATGATCGGCTCGGACATCGGACGTAGGCCTCCAGCGGGACGTCGAGGGAAGGTAAGCCCTCTTCATCGTCATTGCGAGGAGCCAGCGGATCCCGATGCGCGGCCCGATGCCGGGCTCGGCGACGAAGCACGCCAGAGTCCTCCCGGGCGCGTCCCTTGGTTCGGGCGCGTCCCTGGATTGCTTCGCTTGCGCTCGAAATGACGCGGATCGACCGGCAAACAAAAAGGGCGGCTCGAAAGCCGCCCTTTGTGTCTCATCCAATGTGTCTCATCCAAGCCCGCGCGGCTTTACTCGCCGGCGGCTTCGCGCGCCTCGGCGGGCGCGTCCTTCTGCTTGGCTTCGAGGTCCTCGCCGGTGGTCTGGTCGACCGCCTTCATCGACAGCCGGGTCTTGCCGCGGTCGTCGAAGCCGAGCAGCTTGACCTTGACCTTGTCGCCTTCCTTGACGACGTCGGAGGTCTTCTGCACGCGCTTGTCGGCCAGCTGCGAGATGTGCACGAGGCCGTCGCGGGTGCCGAAGAAGTTCACGAAGGCGCCGAACTCCATCACCTTGACGACGGTGCCGTCGTAGATCTGGCCGACCTCCGGGTCGGAGGCGATCGACTTGATCCACTTGATGGCGGCCTTCATCGCCTCGCCGTCGCTGGACGCGACCTTCACGGTGCCGTCGTCCTCGATGTTGACCTTGGCGCCGGTCTTCTCGACGATCTCGCGGATCACCTTGCCGCCGGTGCCGATCACTTCGCGGATCTTGTCGGTCGGGATCTTGAAGGTCTCGATGCGCGGCGCGTATTCACCGAGCTCGGCGCGGGCTGCGGTCAGCGCCTTGGACATCTCGCCCAGGATGTGGATGCGGCCATCACGCGCCTGGCCGAGGGCCACGCGCATGATCTCCTCGGTGATGCCCTCGATCTTGATGTCCATCTGCAGCGAGGTGATGCCGCTCTCGGTGCCCGCGACCTTGAAGTCCATGTCGCCGAGATGATCCTCGTCGCCGAGAATGTCGGACAGCACGGCGAAGCGGCTGCCCTCCAGGATCAGGCCCATCGCGATGCCCGCGGTCGGCCGCTTCAGCGGCACGCCGGCATCCATCAGCGCCAGCGAGGAGCCGCAGACGGTGGCCATCGACGACGAGCCGTTGGACTCGGTCACCTCCGACACGACGCGCGTCGTGTAGGGGAACTCGTGGTGCGGCGGCAGCACCGGGTGGATGGCGCGCCAAGCGAGCTTGCCGTGGCCGATCTCGCGGCGCTTGGTACCGCCGAGGCGGCCGGTCTCACCGACCGAGTAGGGAGGGAAGTTGTAGTGCAGCAGGAACGTCTCTTTGTACGTTCCCGACAGCGCGTCGATGTACTGCTCGTCCTCGCCGGTGCCGAGCGTGGTCACGACCAGCGCCTGGGTCTCGCCGCGGGTGAACAGCGCCGAGCCGTGCGCACGCGGCAGCACGCCGACCTCGCAGACGATGTTGCGGACCGTCTTGGCGTCGCGGCCGTCGATGCGCTTGCCGGTGTCCAGGATGTTCCAGCGGACGATCTTGGCCTCGAGCTCCTTGAACACCGCGGCGACCCGGAGCTTGTCGTATTTCGGCTCCTGCCCCTCGGGGAAGAAGTAGGCCATCACCTTTTCCTTGACGGCGCCGACGGCGGCATAGCGCTGCTGCTTGATCGGAATCGCGTAGGCGGTGCGCAGGTCCTGCTCGGCGATGCCGAGCATCTCCTTCTCGATCGCGCTGTTGTCGATGATTGCGACGTCGCGCGGATCCTTGGCGGCCTTCTCGGCGAGCTCGATGATCGCGTTGATCACCGGCTGGAAGTGACGGTGACCGAACATCACCGCGCCGAGCATGATGTCCTCGTTGAGCTCCTTGGCCTCCGATTCCACCATGAGCACCGCGTCGGACGTGCCGGCGACGACCAGGTCGAGCTGGGTGTCGGCCATCTCGTCGAGCGTCGGATTGAGGATGTATTCGTCATTGGCGAAGCCGACGCGGGCGGCGCCGATCGGGCCCTTGAACGGCACGCCGGAGAGGGTCAGCGCAGCGGAGGCGGCGACCAGCGCAACGATGTCCGGATCGTTCTCCATGTCGTGCGACAGCACGGTCACGATGACCTGCGTCTCGTTGCGCCAGGAGTCGACGAACAGCGGGCGTATCGGACGATCGATCAGGCGGGAGACCAGCGTCTCCTTCTCGGTCGGACGGCCCTCGCGCTTGAAATAGCCGCCGGGAATGCGGCCGGCAGCGTAGGTCTTTTCCTGATAGTCGACGGTCAGCGGCAGGAAGTCGACGCCTTCGCGCGGCGCCTTGGCGGCGACGACGGTCGCGAGCACGACGGTCTCGCCGTAGGTGGCGACGACGGCGCCGTCAGCCTGGCGGGCGATCTTGCCGGTTTCCAGCTTGAGCGGACGCCCACCCCAGTCGATCTCGACGGAATGCTTGGTAAACATGGGTATCTTCTTTCATGAGATGATCGAAGGCGGCCCCCCCGGAAACAAAAAAACCATGCGCAAGATTGCAGGACGCTGGAATACGGTCAGCGCCCTGCGATCCTGCCATGGTTTTCTTATTTCGGATGGCGTCCATCCTTCTCGTAAATAACGGGCACCTTGCCCGTCACGCCCAGCGGCCGGATTGCTGCTGAGGCGTACTGCACGGCCTGGGCGGAATCGGCGGGTCAGCGTATCGCTTCTTTCCGGATTCCGGCCAGACCGCATGATCCCGGACTTAGCGAACGCCGCGATCTGCGGGGTTCTCGGGACCATGCCATCACGCGCGCGAACTCGCGCGCGCTCATTCCACAGCGAAGCTCAACGACGGATGTTGTGCTTCTCGAGCAGCGCCTTGTAGCGCGCCTCGTCGTTCTTCTTCAGATAGTCCAGCAGCGAACGGCGGGTCGACACCAGCTTCAGGAGGCCGCGGCGGGAGTGGTTGTCCTTGCCGTGGGTCTTGAAATGGCTGGTCAGGTTGTTGATGCGTTCAGACAGGATCGCGACCTGCACCTCGGGAGAACCGGTGTCACCGGCCTTGGTGGCATTCGCCTTGATGATTTCCGCCTTGCGCTCTGCGGTCACCGACATCGTCAGTCTCTTTCGTTGCGACCGGAGCTGGCAGTCAGTCCGGTCAGGTTGAACACGCGCTTGGGGATGAGTTCGCCATTGCCAATTTCGGCAAGCGCCAGAAGGCGGCCTGCGACCGTGACATAGACTGTGCCGCTACTTTGGGGCGCATCCCGTCCGCGCAACAAGACGGCCTGGCCCCGATGGAGCCTTGCCGCATCAGCCCGAGTGACGGCCAGTGCCGGGATGTCGTCCAGCGCGGTCTCAACGGGCAGCAGTGCGTCGGCGAGGCTTCCCTCACCGGACGCGGCTCTATTGCACAAAGCCTCCAACTGTTCCAGCGGAATCATGTCGTTCTCGGTAAACGGCCCGACCAGGGTCCGCCGGAGCGCGCTGATATGGCCGTAGCAGCCGAGGATTCGGCCCATGTCGCGGGCCAGCGCCCGGACATAGGTTCCCTTGCCGCATTCCGCCTCGAACACCGCGTGATCGGGGTCGGGCTGGTCGACGAGGGTCAATTCGTGGATCTCGACCGGGCGCGGCTGCAACTCGACGACCTCGCCATCCCGGGCGAGGTCATAGGCGCGCTCGCCCTGGATCTTGATGGCGGAATAGCGCGGCGGCGTCTGCTCGATCCGGCCGGTAAATTGCGGCAGCAGCGCGCGAATGGCCTCCGCGTCCGGCCTCTGCTCGCTGGTGTGGACCACGCGGCCCTCGGTGTCGTCGGTATCGCGCTCCTCACCCCAGCACACCGTGAAGCGGTAGCGCTTGCGGCCGTCCATCACGAACGGAACGGTCTTGGTGGCTTCGCCCAGCGCGATCGGCAGACCTCCGGAGGCGAGCGGATCCAGCGTTCCGGCGTGGCCGGCGCGCTTGGCCTGGAACAGGCGCTTCAGGATGGCCACCGCCTGCGTCGACGTCATGCCGATCGGCTTGTCGAGCACGACCCAGCCGTGGACGTCGCGGCGGTCGCGGCGAGGCTGGTTACCCTGCTTCTGTCTGCTGCGCGGGTCGTTGTTGTCGCGCGGCGTGCGCCCGTCGGAAAAATTGCTGGTTTTGACAACGGTCGGCTCGGCGCTCAGCGCATCGACAGTGCCGGTTTCGGGGGGAATGGTCATCAGCTCTCTTCCGAATCCGAATGGAGGTCTCTCTGCACCGCAGGTGTTCGCAGTAATTTCTCGATCCGTTCTGCTTCGTCGAATCGCTCGTCGACGCGGAAGCGGATGTCAGGTGCAAATTTCAGGTTAACGCGGCGCGCGACTTCGCCGCGCAGGAACTTCTTGTTGCGCTCGAGCGCGGCGAGCACGACGTCGGTGTCGCGTCCGCCGAGCGGCATGATGTAGATCGTGGCGAGCTTCAGGTCTGGGGACATGCGGACTTCGGGCACCGTAATGATGTGTCCCTCCAGGTCCGGATCATGCGCGTGACCCTGGCTGAGAATGTCGGCGACAGCGTGACGCACGGTCTCGGCCACGCGCAGCTGACGCTGCGAGCCGCCGGAAGCTGCGCTCCCTCTCTGGTGATGGCGAGGCATTTTTCAAAAATCCAACGGATCATCGCCCGGCGTGAGCGCGGGCGAGAGGATCATTCTGATTGAGTTCAACGACGCTTGGTTAAGTTCAAGATGCGCAGCGATTCCGCAGATGCGCGGAATCGCTGCTCACTTGATCGCAGCGCGCTCTGTAGGATTCGGACTTACAGCGAGCGCTGAATGGTCTCCACGCGATAACACTCGATGACGTCGCCGACACGCATGTCGCCGTAGCTCTCGAAAGCCATGCCGCATTCCTGGCCGGCCTGCACTTCCTTCACTTCGTCCTTGAAGCGCTTCAGGGTCGACAGCTTGCCCTCGTGAACCACGACGTTGTCGCGGATCAGGCGGACATTGGCGCCGCGCTCGACGGTGCCGTCGGTGACGCGGCAGCCGGCGACCTTGCCGACCTTGGAGATGTTGAACACCTCGAGGATCTGCGCATTGCCGAGCATGGTCTCGCGGAGCGTCGGCGCAAGCAGACCGCTCATCGCCTTCTTCACGTCGTCCACGAGGTCGTAGATGATGTTGTAGTAGCGGATCTCGATGCCGTTGCGCTTGGCGAGCGCGGCGGCTTCCTTGTTGGCTCGGACCGAGAAGCCGATGATCGCGGCGTTGAAGCCTTCGGCCAGCGTCACGTCCGACTCGCTGATGCCGCCGACGCCGGCATGCAGGATCCGGGCGGCGACCTCCTCGGTGCCGAGCTTCTCCAGTGAGCCGAGAATGGCTTCCAGCGAGCCCTGCACGTCGGCCTTGATGACCAGCGGGAATTCCTTGCGGCCCGCGGTCTTCAATTGCGACATCATCTGCTCGAGCGAGCCGCGCATGCCGGAGATCGAGGCAGCGGCGTTCTCGCGCTTCTGGTGCGCACGATAGCTGGTGACCTGGCGGGCGCGGGCTTCGTTCTCGACCACGGCGAGACGATCGCCGGCTTCCGGCGGACCGTTGAAGCCGAGCACCTCGACCGGCACTGACGGACCCGCCTCCTGCAGGGTCTCGCCCTGATCGGAGATCAGCGCGCGGACGCGGCCCATCTCGGCGCCGGCGACGATGATGTCGCCGACACGAAGGGTGCCGCGCTGGACCAGCACGGTGGCGACCGGACCACGGCCGCGATCGAGCTTGGCTTCGATCACGGTGCCCTCGGCCGGACGATCCGAATTGGTCTTCAGGTCGAGGATGTCGGCTTGCAGCGCGATCATCTCGAGCAGACGATCGAGATTGGTCTTGTTCTTGGCGGACACCTCGACGTCGACGACCTCGCCGCCCAGCGATTCGACCTGCACCTCGTGCTGCAGCAGCTCGGTGCGGACGCGCTCGGGACGGGCATCGGGCTTGTCGATCTTGTTGATCGCCACGATCATCGGCACCTTCGCCGCCTTGGCGTGGTTGATGGCCTCGATCGTCTGCGGCATCACGCCGTCATCGGCCGCGACCACCAGCACGACGATGTCGGTGACCTTGGCGCCGCGGGCGCGCATCGCGGTGAACGCGGCGTGGCCGGGCGTGTCGATGAAGGTGATCTTCTTGCCGGAATCCGGCGCCGTCACCTGATAGGCGCCGATGTGCTGGGTGATGCCGCCGGCCTCGCCCGAGACCACGTTGGCGTGGCGCAGCGCGTCGAGCAGCGAGGTCTTGCCGTGGTCGACGTGGCCCATGACGGTCACGACCGGCGAACGCGGCTCGGTGTCGGTCGAATCGTCGACGACGTCGAACAGGCCCTCTTCCACGTCCGACGCGGCGACGCGCTTGACGGTGTGGCCGAGCTCTTCGGCGATCAGCTGCGCGGTGTCGGCATCGATCACGTCGGTGATCTTGTGCATCGCGCCCTGGCGCATCAGCAGACGAATCACGTCGACCGCGCGCTCCGACATGCGGTTCGCGAGCTCCTGGATCGTGATCGCTTCCGGAATCGTGACCTCGCGGATCAGCTTTTCCTTCTGCTCATTGGCGGCATGGCCCTTCAGGCGCTGGGTGCGGCGGCGGAACGAGGCGATCGAGCGCTCGCGCACGTCATCGGCCGTGAGCGCCGTGACAACGGTCAAGCGGCCGCGCTGCTTCTGCGGGCCTGGCTTGTGCGTGGTCTTCGGCGGCGGGGCCGGACGCGCGGCGCCGCCGGGACCCCGGCGGATCTGCCGCGGACCCTCATCCTCGTCGGGACCTGCGGCGACACCCGGTGCGCGGCCGAGCGGGCCACCGCCGGCCGGGCGGGCTCCGGCAGGACGTGCGCCGGCGGGCTGCGCGCCACCGGGGCGCGAGCTGGTGCCGATCTGCTGCGGCCGGCTGCCCGGCGCGCCTTGCGGGCGACCCGGAGCCTGCGCGGGCCTGGCCGGCGCGGTCACCGTGGGCTGCGGCGCTGACGATGTCGTCGGGCGGGGCGCCTCGCCTTCGCCGAAGCGCTTCTTGGCCTCGAGCTCGGCCTTGCGCTTGGCTTCCTCTTCATGGCGATGACGTTCTTCCTCGGCCTTGCGGCGCGCCTCGGCAGCCTCGCGCTCGGCGCGTTCGGCGGCTTCGCGCTCGGCGCGGCGGCGGGCTTCCTCCTCGGCCTGACGGCGTTCCTCGATGTCGCGGACGCGGGCATCGGCCAGCGCGCTGGCGCGGGCCGAGCGCTCATCCTCGGTCAGGGTCCGCAGCACGACGCCGGATCCGCTGCGTTGAGGTCCGGACGAACGCGGCCCGGACGGGCGGTTGCTCGGAGGCGGCGGCGGTGGCGCCTTGGCGACGGTCGGCTCCGGCGCATGCGGCGCATCGGGCGCCCCATCGCCGACGCGGCGCTTGGTGCCGCGCTTCTCGACCACCACCTGCTTGCTCCGGCCGTGTGGGAAGCTCTGACGCACCGTGCCAGTCTCGACGCGCGGCTTGAGCGTCAAGGTCTTGCTCGGGACACCGAGTTTCTTGTCGCCCGGAGTGTTTTGATCGGCCATTCAGTCGTCCTAATCTCGTTTACCAGCGTGCGGGTCTGCCGCACCGTCCCATTCGTGCAATCGTCGCGTATTCGTAGCTATGTCGTCGAAGTCGAAGCAGATTTCGTGGCCGCGGTTCCGGCAATCTTGTCAGCGTCGGCCGACCGGTATCGGACCAGTGTCTGGCTGCGCGACAGGAATGTCCTGCTCGCCGGGCCTGCGAGCACGGCAGCATGTATCACATTTGAGCGCCCAAGTGCCAAATCCAATTCTGCCGAAGTGAGGCAGCAGATGATCGGAAATGGCAGGGCTTGGCCCTGGTCGCCGTCAGGCGTCCGGACCAGCGCGTCGAGCTTGCGAATCCCGTCGGCTGCGCCGTCCGCTGCGTGGATCAGGGCCGCCAATGTGGTCCGGGACTGGCGCTGCGACAGCGCCGCTTCCACCTTGGAGAAACCCGAGACGACCTGGCCCGCCTTGGCGGCGATGCCCAGCGCCTCGATCGCGCTGCGGGCCAGCAAGGCCTCGAGATCCTCAGCAAGTGTCGGATGGACGCGGACGTTCGCCTTGAACCCGCGGCTGAAATGGTGACGCCGCACCGCTTCCGCAACCGCCTGTCGTGATGCGGTGATCCACAACCCCCGCCCGGGCAGCTTGCGCTTGATGTCGGGCACGACCTCGCCCGACGGGCCGACGACGAAGCGGATCAGCTCGCCGATCGGCCGCACCTCGCGGCTGACCGCGCACATGCGCATGGTCGCGGACTTGTCGGTCCGCGGTCCATTGTCGAGCTCGGGGTCGGCCAAAGCGAGCATGCGGTGATGCGGCTCCTCATCTCAAGCGATCATGGTCATGGCGGCTGTCATCACGGCGTCCATGGCTCAGGCGGTCTGTTCTTCGGATTCATCCTCGGCATCGGCCTCCGCCTTGGCGAGATCGGCCTCGCTGATCCAGCCCGCCTTGACGCGGGCCTGCATCACCATGGCTTCGGCGTCGTCGCGGGATACGTCGAGGCCGTCGAGAATGCCGGGGAATTTGGTGGCTTCCCCGCCGTCCTTGCGCTCGGTCCAGCCGACCAGATCGTCGGTGGCGCAGCCGGCGAGATCGTCGACCGTCTTGATGTCGTTCTCGCCGAACTTGACCAGCATCTTGGTGGTCACGCCGGGCACCGCCTTCACGGCGTCCTCGACGCCGAGCTCCTTGCGCTTGGCCTCGAGCTCGGCCTCCTGCTGCTCCAGGAATTCGCGGGCGCGGGTCTGCAACTCGGTCGCGGTCTCCTCGTCGAAGCCCTCGATGCCGGCGAGATCCTTCAGATCGACCAGCGCCAGTTCCTCGACCGAGGTGAAGCCCTCGGACGCCAGCAGCTGGCCGACGACCTCGTCGACGTTGAGCGATTCCATGAACACGCGGGTCGAGTTCTCGAAGTCGGCCTGGCGGCGCTCCGATTCCTCCTGCTCGGTGAGGATGTCGATATCCCAGCCGGTCAGCTGCGACGCAAGGCGGACGTTCTGGCCGCGGCGGCCGATTGCCAGCGACAGCTGGTTGTTGGTATCGGGCACCACGACCTCGATGCGCTCGCGGTCCTCGTCGATGACGACCTTGGCGACTTCCGCCGGCGCCAGCGCGTTGACCACGAAGGTCGCGATGTCGGGCGACCACGGGATGATGTCGATCTTCTCGCCCTGCAGCTCGTTCACCACGGCCTGCACGCGCGAGCCGCGCATGCCGACGCAGGCGCCGACCGGGTCGACCGAGGAGTCGCGCGACACGACGCCGATCTTGGCGCGCGAGCCGGGGTCGCGGGCGACCGCCTTGATCTCGACGATGCCGTCATAGATTTCCGGCACCTCCTGCGCGAACAGCTTGGCCATGAATTGTGGATGGGTGCGCGACAGGAAGATCTGCGGACCGCGGGTCTCGCGGCGCACGTCGAACACATAGGCGCGGACGCGGTCGCCGTTGCGGAACACTTCGCGCGGCAGCATCTCGTCGCGGCGGATGATCGCCTCGCCACGGCCGAGGTCGAGGATCACGCTGCCATATTCGACGCGCTTGACGACGCCGTTGACGATGTCGCCGATGCGGTCCTTGAACTCCTGGTACTGCCGGTCGCGCTCGGCCTCGCGCACCTTCTGCACGATGACCTGCTTGGCCGACTGCGCGGCGATGCGGCCATACTCGAGCGGCGGCAAGGTGTCGGCGATGGTGTCGCCGATCTGCGCGCCCGGATTGGCGCGGCGGGCATCATCGAGCGAGATCTGGTTGGAGGGGTTCTCGACCTTCTCGACCACCAGCATGTGGCGCGACAGCCGCAGCTCACCCTTGCGCGGATCGATCTCGGCATGCACGTCGGTCTCGCTGCCATAGCGGGCGCGGGCGGCCTTGGCGATCGCGTCTTCCATGGCGGCGATCACGATGCCGCGGTCGATCGACTTCTCGCGCGCGACGGCGTCGGCGATCTGCAGCAGTTCCAACCGGTTGGCGCTGACGGCCATGGGTCTAGTCTCCTCTAATCAGGATCGATCTCGCCTCTGCGCGCGCGGTCGGCGGCGAGGCGATGTTTCTTGGTGTTGGTCGGCAGCGGCTTCTTGACCGGCTGCTTGTCCTTCAACTTCGGTTTCGGCTTGGCCTGGGCCGCCGGCTTGGCGTGGGGCGCCAGCGGTGGCGCCAATCCGAGGTCGCGCTTCTTCTCGCGCTCGGCGGCCTTGCCGCGGCGCATGGACTCGGCGATCAGCTCGTCGGTCAGCACCATCTTGGCGTCGCCAATGTCCGCCATCGGTAGCACGACGTCCGGGTCCTGGTCCTTCGCCACGTCGTCGCGGGTGATGCGCACGCCATCGCCTTCGACGCCTTTGATGATGCCGCGGAAGCGCTTGCGGTTCTGATAGGCCACGGCCATCTCGATCTTGACGAGATGGCCGATGTGACGCTCGAAATCGGAGCGGCGGACCAGCGGCCGGTCGATACCCGGCGAGGAGATCTCGAGACGATAGGCGCGGTCGATCGGGTCGGCGATGTCGAGCACGGGCGACAGGGCCCGCGACACCGCCTCGCAATCCTCGATCTGCATCGTGCCGTCGGGACGTTCGGCCATCACCTGCACCGTGCAGCCGGACTCGCCGGAGATGCGGATCCGCACCAGCCGGTAGCCCATTGCCTGCAACACCGGGTCGGCCACGGCAGCCACGCGCGCCGCCACGCCCGGCTCGACGACGAGCCGGGGCTCGGTCAGAAGGTCGGTCTCAGCGGTTGCGAGGGTCGGTTCCGTCATCGAGGCGTCGATCGCGTGTCTTGCTGCTTGCGGCCGTCAGGCCTGGCCGATCGCGCTCACCGGATCGATCGCGCCGATGGCAGGGCGATCCAGGTAACAAAAAAGAGCGGGTCCGGAAGGGCCCACCCTCACTACGCGATCGTATATGAGATGATGTTTGATGGCGCTCATATAGCCGCTTTGGCGCCTGACGGCAAGGGTCGTCTCGGCCAAAAGGGTCGTCTCCGCCAAACAGGCCCGGAACTGCAGAAAGCCCGTCGCGTCGGCGATCCGGCCGGGGACGCACGCAACGGCTCGACATCAGGTGTCTAACCCTTCATTCACCAAGATCCGCTAAAAACAGAATGAATTCGGGCGCTTTGCTCTGGAGCATGAGGGGGGGCGGAGCGCGCGGACGTCTGTTGTGTTGCGTATCGGGTAGACATCATGACCCCCGCCACCGCATTGATCCCCGGACTCGACGGGATCGTGAGGCATCGTGACGCCGAGCGCGGCCTCGAGGCGACACGCCGCATCGCCGACCTGTTTTTCGAAGATGCCGGCAGGCTGCGTCCCGAGCACATCAATCTGTTCGATGGGTTGCTGATCGATCTGGTCCCGCTCGCGGATCAGCAAACGCGGATCGATCTGGCCGAGCGGCTGTCGCGGCTTGCCCGGGCGCCGCGTGCCGTCGTCGGCCAGCTCGCCCGTGACGACGAGGTTGCGGTGGCCGGTCCGCTGCTGCGTCGTTCTCCCGTGCTCGACGACGACGTGCTCATCGACGTGGCGCGCGACAAGGGCCAAGGCCATCTGCTGGCCATAGCCGAGCGTCCACGTCTGTCGGCCGACATGACCGACGTGCTGGTGCGGCGTGGTGACAGGGATGTGGTGCGGCGGACCGCAGCCAATGCCGGTGCGGCGTTCTCCGCGCCCGGCTATACCGAGCTGATCAATCGCGCGAGCTTCGACGGCGTGCTGACGCTCACGGTCGGCAAGCGCGAGGATCTCTCCGACGATCATCTTAAGAGACTGCTCGATGGCGCGCTCGACGTCGTCAAGCGGCGGCTGTTCGATGTGGTCGGACCGGAGCGGCAGGCGAAGATCAGGCTGGCCGTGGCGAAGCCCGGCGATGCGGCCGGCCGGAGCGACGGCAAGCGCAATTTCGTTCCCGCGCAGCGGATCATTCTGGCGCTCTATGAAGCGAACGCGCTCGACGAGGCCGCACTGCTCGGATTTGCGCGCGCGCACAAATATGAGGAGGTCATCGCTGCGCTGGCTGCGATGACCGGGCTCAAGCTCGCAACGCTCGATCGTCTCGTCTCCGGCGACCGCCATGACCCGCTGCTCATTCTCGGGCGCAAGATCGGGCTCGACTGGGGCACCGTGCAGGCGCTGATCGTGCTCCGGCTCGGGCGCAAGCGCGTGCCGGCACAGCGCGACATCGATGCGATCAAGCTCAACTACGCGCGTCTGCTGTCATCGACCGCCGAGCGCGTCGTTGCATTCTGGAGAACGCGGCACTGACGCGCTGGAACTAGCGCCGCCGGAAGATCAGGTAGTTGGCGACGCGGCCTTCGCGCGTCGCTTTCCGGCCGTAGCGCGTCATCGTGTAGCCCGCCCAGGGCAGTCGCCAATCATCGGCTCGCTCCGCCGTCCAGACGAAGTCGGGCGAGCGCAGCAGGTGCCACAAGGTCCAGGCGCAATAGTCGGCGATGTCGCTGACGAAGCGGAATTCGCCGCCAGGCTTCAGCGCGCGCGCCATCGCGGCGATGGTTGCGTCCTGCACGAAGCGCCGTTTCCAGTGCCGTCGCTTCGGCCAGGGATCGGGGTGGATCAGGTCGATCCGCTGCAGCGACTGCGGCGGCAGCCAGGCGAGCAGCTCGGCGGCGTCGCCCGCCAGCAGCCTGACATTGCCGATGTTGTCGGCCTCGATCGCGGACAGGATCTTGGCCATGCCGTTGACGTAGGGCTCGCAGCCGATGAAGCCGGTGGTCGGATGCGCCTTGGCTTCTGCAGCCAGATGCTCGCCGCCGCCGAAGCCGATCTCCAGCCGCAGCGCTTCGACGGGGGGATCGTATAGCGCCGGCAGCACGAATTCGGCAGAGGCGGAAAGATCGAGCGCGAGGTGCGGCAGCAGGTTCTCGACCAGGTCGGCTTGGTGCGCGCGGAGCTTGTGGCCCTTGCGCCGGCCGAAGAACGAGCCCTGGCCATGCAGAGCCTCATTGCCGGTGTCATCGTCATCGACGGGCATGGTGGTTGTGGCGCTCATCGCAGGGTCTGGAAGAGACGATGGAGAAGCCGCGTCCGCGGCTCGATCGAGGAGATGTACATCTGCTCGTAATGCGTATGCGCGCCCTTGCCGTCGACGCCGAGCCCATCGAGCGTTGCGGTGAAGGGCGCGGTGAAATTGCCGTCGGAGCCGCCGCCCGTGTAGGTGTCGGCGAGCTCGAAGCCGATCTCTTCCGCCAGCGATCTGGCGTGCTCGAACAAGGCTGCGCCCGCGTTGCCTTTGACATAGGGAGGCCGGTTGACCTCGCCCTTCACTTGGACGGTGACGCCCTCGCTGCGGGATGTGAGACCAAGAATCTTGGGCACGATCTCGTCGGCATCCGCAGGCGTCGGCAGCCGCGCGTCGACCTCCGCATAGGCTTCCTCTGCGATCACGTTCGGGCGCGTACCGCCCCGGACCACGCCGACATTCACCGTCACGCCGCGCGCGGGATCGTTCAGTGCTTCGAGCGCATGGATCACGTTGGCGAGTTCGCGGATCGCACTGCGTCCATCCTGTGGACGCGCGCCGGCGTGGGCGGGGACGCCGCGGATCGCGACGTCGAAGCGCGCGACGCCCTTGCGTCCGGTGACGATCTTGCCGCCGTCGCGCGCCGGCTCGGTCACCAGCACGTATTTGGCCCTGCGACCTTCCTCCTCGATCAGCGCGCGGGAGGTGGGGCTGCCGATCTCTTCATCCGAGACGAACAAATGAGTAATGCCGAGCGGCGGTCGCTCTCCGTTGGCGCAGAGCTGACGGAAGGCGTGATAAGCGAGATAGGCGCCGCCCTTCATGTCGTAGATGCCGGGGCCGAACGCGACGTCGCCGTCGATCGCGAACGGCAGGCGCTCGATGAAGCCGAGCGGATGCACCGTGTCGAGATGGCTGAGCACGAGGATGCCCGGCTCGTTCTGTCCCCACGCCGAGCGCACCAGCAGATGGTCGCCGCAGCCATCGCGGCCGGCGATCCGTTCGACCGAGGCGTCGAGCCCGCGATAGCCCTCGGCGACCAGCGAAGCCAGCTCGTTGACGCGATCGGGCGCCTCGGTTGGGGTCTCGATCTCCACCCAGCGGCGGATGCCTTCAAGAATTGTGCGACTATCGAACGGATTGCTGTCAGCGATCATGAGCTTTGCGAGCAGTTCTCTATGGTTAGCAAATGGTAGTCGGGGAGGATGGCGCTGAGTGCCGGTTTTCGCCCGGGCGAGCCGGCGTGCCGCCAGCTCCCGCGCCACATGCGCACAAAATGATTTAGAGCGCGACAGCATTTCCCGAGGGATAGCCATCGCGCTCTATTGGTCGTGATCTGGTCTGTCTATCGGCTCATTCGTCCGGCGGAACGGCGCGTGCCCAGTGCGTCGTTCGCCAAACGTGGTCTGCTAATGGCCCCCCGAGGCGCTGACATTCATATGAGAGTGTCCGCAATAGGAATGTCAGCGCCGGCGCATCAGCTAGCCTTCCTCCGGAGCCTCGCGATCAGCAATCTGCTCGACCAGGTCGACGATGCTGCGCCGAAGCTTGGAATCGTGGATCCGCGTGAATGCGCGGGTCAACGCCAGTCCTTCGGAGGTTGCCAGAAAATCAGATACATAGGCGGGAGAAGCGCCCTCGCCGAAAGCCTCACCGTTGGTCCCGCCACTGGGGACGCCTTCGAACAGGAACGAGACAGGGACCTGCAGGACTTCTGAGATCTGCTGGATCCGGCTGGCGCCGACTCGATTGGTGCCTTTTTCGTACTTCTGTATCTGCTGGAACGTGAGTCCGAGAGCCTCACCAAGTTTTTCCTGGCTCATGCCCAACATGATACGGCGCATCCGCACCCGGCTGCCGACATGCTTGTCAACAGGGTTGGGCGCTTTCGTCGACATCTCTCAACTCCTTAGAATCAGGCCTCGGAACGAGGCGGTCGCAGTATGCCTCAGGCGCTCACACCGTCAATTTCTGCGCGCAGATCGTACTAACGAAGACGGGCTGAGCAACAGACTGGACGGCTCATGCTGCCGCGCGAGAATGCGAATTGCAGCAGCTATCTGTCAACACTTGGGGTTTTGCTTGTCAAAAAAAATCTTACGCAGCCGGAAAGAATTCAGATCTTGCTGTCGTCAGGGAAGCTTTTGAGCAACACGTCTGCGAACGACAGTGCTCAGGGCGAGCACTAACAGGATTGCGGCCGGAATGTCGCCTAATCGCGCGTAAACTGTGGGCTGCAGCGCAAGAGGCAGCGCGGAATCGAGCACGCCTTCGGCGCCGAGAGAGAGTTGCGACGTGATGCGGCCGACAGGATCGATCACCGCTGAGATACCCGTGTTCGCTGATCGAACTAATGGAAGGCCCTGTTCGATGGCGCGCCACTGCGCCTGCTGCAGATGCTGATGAGGACCGGTCGAGATACCGAACCAGCCATCATTGGTCAGGTTGACGATCCAACCCGGACGTTCCTCGTGGGGCACGCCGTCGCTCGGAAAGATCGCCTCGTAGCAGATCAAAGGAAGAACACGCGGTGCGTGTGGCACGTCCAGGTTGCGTCGCACGGTGCCTGCAATGAAGCCACCCTGCACCCGCGTCAGCTGCTCCAGGCCGATCCGCTCCAGCAGGTTCTGGAACGGCAGGAACTCGCCGAACGGCACCAGATGGAGCTTGTCGTAGACCGAGAGCACGGTGCCGTCGTGATCGATCACATAGATCGAATTGTAGGCCCGGGTGATCGGCGTGTTGCGGGGCCCGTCCGGGGCGCGGACCGAACCGGTGATCAGAACCGTGCCCGGCGACAGCAGATCGGCGATCTGCCCCATCGCGTCCGCCTCACGGGTCAGGAAGAAGGGAAACGCAGATTCCGGCCAGATCAGGACGTTGGTGTCGCGCACGCCGGTCGCCTTCGGCCCCGCGGCGCGGTCCGACAGCGCCAGATAGCGCCGCATCACCTCGGCCTTGGCGCCGTAGTTGAATTTGACGTCCTGCTGCAGGTTGGGCTGCATGATCCGCAGCCTGAAGTCGGAAACGAAGGCGGTCGGGTTCAGGCCGAGCCGGACGGCGCCGAACACGCCCATCAGGACGAGGAGAGCGGCGGCAGCGGCCGGCACCCGCAAGCGGGCGCGCCAGGTCTTGCCGTCGATCAGCACGGCCGGGCTGGCGAAGATCGCGACCGTCAGGAACGTCATGCCCCAGAGGCCGATCAGTGAGGTGGATTGCGCCAGGGCCAGCGGCTGCGACAGCGCATAGCCGAAGGCGTTCCAGGGAAAGCCGGTCAGCGCGTGGCCGCGCAGCCACTCGCTCGCGGTCAGGCAGACCGCCAGCGCGAGGATGCGGGTGGAGTCGCGCGTCCACATCAGCCGCGCCACGGCAAAGCCCAATGCCGGGAACAGCGCCAGATAGGCCGGCAGGCCGAGGACGGCGAACGGCATCAGCCAGGCGAACGTCTGCGCATCGACCAGGAACGCGTTGCCGATCCAGTACAGGCCCGGCACGAAATAGCCCATGCCGAAGCAGAATCCGGTGAGGGCTGCAGCCGGGATGCCGCGGCGCCGCCCCGCTGCCGCGCCGTCGATCAGCCAGACCAGCACCGGGAAGGTGAGTGCAAGCACGGGCCAAGCGTTGAACGGCGCCATCGCCAGTGCGGAGAGGGCGCCGGCGGCGATCGCGATGCCGGCGCGCTTCCAGCCCCAGGCCAGCACGACGCCAAGGGCGAGGCCGCGGATCATCGAGGGACGGATCACTGTGAGTTCGCTCCGTCGCCGCCTTGGGCTGGGCTGCTGCCGTCACCATGCGGCACCGGGCCGGCCTCTGCCGGCCGCGGCGGCTCAGCCGGTGCGCCCGTGTCCGGTGCAGTCACGTCCGGCGCGGCCTCGCGGCGGCGGCTCTCGCGTGGCGGCCTTGGCACGGGCCGCTCCTTGCGCGGCGCGATCCGCAGGCGCTTGACGCGGCGCGGATCGGCGTCGAGCACCTCGACCTCGAAATTTCCGGGGCCGGAGATCAACTCGCCGCGTACGGGCAGCCGGCCGACATGGTTGACGAGATAGCCGCCCAGCGTCTCCACGCCCTCGCCGGCTTCACCGGTGACGAACTCCTCGCCGATGACGCGGCGGACGTCGTCGAGGCTCGCGCGGGCATCGGCGATGAAGGCGTTGTCGGCCTGGCGCATGATCGCCGGCGGCTCGTCGCTGTCGTGCTCGTCGTCGATCTCGCCGACGATCTGCTCGACGATGTCCTCGATCGAAACCAGCCCGTCGGTGCCGCCATATTCGTCGACCACCAGCGCCAGGTGGATGCGCGAGGCCTGCATCTGCGCCAGCAGATCGATCGCGCGCATCGACGGCGGCACGTAGAGCAGCTTGCGGATGATGTTGGCCTCGAACAGCGGCATCGACAGGTCGACGGCCTTGAGATCGAGACCGGCCGGCAGCGGCTTTTTGCGCCGCGCCTTCACGTCATCCGGAACGCGCGCCTGCGCGGTGGTGTAGGCGAGCAGATCGCGGATGTGCACCATGCCTTCGGGGTCGTCGAGCGTGTCGTTGTACACGACGAGGCGCGAATGCGACGCGCTCTCGAACAGGCTCATCAGTTCGCCGAGCGTGATGTCGCGCCGGACCGCGACGATGTCGGCACGATGCACCATCACGTCGGCGATGCGACGCTCATGCAGATCGAGGATGTTGCGCAGCAGCGTGCGCTCGACTGCGGAGAAGCCGATGTCGTCGGGTGTCGAGGCATCGAGCACGACCTGCAGGTCGTCGCGGACCGAGCCGCCGCCCTTCCAGCCGAACAAATTGCGCAGCGCGCGCAGTAGCCAGTTTTCGCTCGGCGAGCGGCCGAGCTCGGAGGGCGGCACCACGGCCGGAAGATTGCGCGTGTTGCGCGGGTTGTCGTGGATGGGCTCGGAATCGGCCATGGTCAATTCGTCCGTTCCCGGTCGGCGTAGGGATCGGGGATGCCGAGATGGGCCAGGATCTCGCGCTCCAGCGCCTCCATCTCCTCGGCCTCTTCGTCGGTCTCGTGATCATAGCCGATCAGGTGCAGGAAGCCGTGCACCGTGAGATGGCTGAGATGCTGGTCGAACGGCTTCTGCTCGTCGTCGGCCTCGCGTCGCATCGTCTCATAGGCGATCGCGATGTCGCCGAGCATCCGCGGCGCATCGTCATCGCTCCGCGGTCCGGTCGGCTGCAGCGCCGGAAACGACAATACGTTGGTCGGCTTGTCGATGCCGCGCCAATTGTTGTTCAGGGTGCGGATGCCGGCATCGTCCGTCAGCATCACTGCGACCTCGGCCTCGCCGACGTCGGCGTCCACCGTCTCCGCTGCGGCGATGATGGCGCGATGTATGACGTCCTCGGCGTCAGGCTGGTCCTGCCAGCACTCGGCTGCGACGATCACCTCGGTGGTTGGAATGGGACTTTGTGGCATCCTGATCGAGTTCTGTGCGGATGGCGCTGATATCACGCGCCGATCGGCGTGCTTGCTCTGAGGTCAGCGGGCCTTCGGGCCTTCATAGGCTGCAACGATGCGCGCGACCAGCTCGTGGCGAATGACGTCCTCGCCGGTGAACCTCACCTGCGCGATCCCTTCGACGCCGTCGAGTAGCCGCGCAGCTTCCGCGAGGCCCGACGTCTGGCCGTTGGGCAGGTCGACCTGCGAGGGATCGCCGGTGATGATCATGCGACTGTTTTCGCCGAGACGCGTGAGGAACATCTTCATCTGCATCGATGTCGTGTTCTGCGCCTCGTCGAGGATGATTGCGGCATTGGTCAAGGTGCGTCCGCGCATGAAGGCGAGCGGCGCGATCTCGATCTCGCCGGCCTGCAGCGCGCGCTCGACCACGCGCGCATCCATCAGATCGTAGAGCGCGTCGTAGATCGGGCGCAAATATGGATCGACCTTCTCGCGCAGGTCGCCGGGCAGGAAGCCGAGCCGCTCACCGGCTTCGACGGCAGGCCGCGACAGGATGATGCGATCGACTTCCTTGCGCTCGAACAGCTGCGCGGCATGCGCAACCGCGAGCCAGGTCTTGCCGGTGCCGGCCGGGCCGATGCCGAACACCAGCTCATGGCGCTTCAGCGCGCGGATGTAGGAATCCTGCGCGGCCGTGCGGGCGCGCACGGGCCGCTTGCGCAGGTTGATGCTCTCGAACCCGCTCTTGGCGCCCTTGGCGTCGAACTCGAACAGCGATCCCTGCGCGACCACGGCGCGAATTGCGCCTTCGACATCGCCCTGCGCCAGATCCTGTCCCTTGACGGCCTGGGCATAGAGCGACTCCAGCACCCGGCGCGCGGCATCGCAGCCGTCACGCGAGCCGCCGATCGTGATGTGGTTGCCGCGCGAGTCGACGACGACGCCGAGCCTGCGCTCGAGCAAAGCGAGGTTTTGGCCGTAGGGCCCGACGAGGGCTGAAGCGGCGCGGTTGTCGTCGAAATCGATGACGACCTGAGTCTCGGGGGGCATGGACATGTCGCGGTCGAACTTGCGGCTGGGAGCGAGCGAAGAGGAATCCGATGCGCTCTTGGGCAAGTGCTCAGCCTCCGATGGACACAAGGGGCAGGGCGGCGTCCGGAATCGGAGCCGTTGTCGTCGTGACGAGTTCGCCGAGCAGGCTGTAGCGCTCGAGGCTGTCGATCCGCACGGGGAGGACCTGACCGATGATGTCGTCGGACGCCATCACATGGGCCGGCTGCAGATAGGCTGTCCGTCCGACCAATTGACCGGGCTTGCGGGCCGCGCGTTCGAACAGCACGTCGACAACCGCGCCAATTGCAGCCCTGTTGAAGGCCGCCTGCTGGCTGTCGATCAAGCTCTGGAGGCGCTCCAATCGCTCGTCCATCTCGGTCGCTGACACCATCTCCTGCATGTCCGCGGCCGGGGTTCCCGGACGCGGCGAATACTTGAATGAATAGGCTGCAGCGTAGCCGATTTGGTCGATCAGCGCGAGGGTGGCACGAAAATCTTCCTCGGTCTCGCCGGGGAACCCGACGATGAAGTCCGAAGAGAATGCAATGTCCTGGCGGGCCGCGCGAAAACGGTCGACGACTTTGCGATAGTCGGACGCGTTATGTTTCCGATTCATGAGGCCGAGGATCCGGTCGGAACCGGACTGCACCGGCAGGTGCACGAACGGCATCACCGATCGGAGGTCGCGATGCGCCGCAATCAGGTCGTCGTCGACATCGTTGGGATGGCTCGTCGAGTAGCGGATCCGCGCCACGCCGGGAATCTCAGCGATGCGATAGAGCAACCGCCCGAGCGTCCAGGCGCGGCCGTCGGGACCTTCACCGTGATAGGCGTTGACGTTCTGGCCGATCAGCGTGATCTCGCGGACGCCGTTCTCGGTCAGTTGAATGACGTCATCGACGATCCGCGCCACCGGGCGCGACATCTCGCTGCCGCGGGTATATGGCACCACGCAGAAGGTGCAGAACTTGTCGCAGCCTTCCTGCACGGTCACGAAGGCCGAGATGCCGCGGGCGCGGATGGCCTCGCGGCTCGGCCTGGGCAGCAGGCCGAACTTGTCCTCCGCCGGGAATTCAGTCTCGATCGCCGGTTCGCCCCGTCCAGCACGTGCCAGCAACTCCGGCAGATGGTGGTAGCTTTGCGGCCCGACCACGACGTCGACCGTCGGGGCGCGCGCGATGATTTCGGTGCCCTCGGCCTGGGCCACGCAACCGGCCACGGCGATCTGCATCGCGCGCCCCGACTTTGCAGCCTCCTCCTTGGCCACCCTGAGACGCCCGAGCTCCGAATAGACCTTTTCAGAGGCCTTCTCGCGGATATGGCAGGTGTTGAGGATCACGAGGTCGGCGTCGCCGGCATCGGCGGTCTCGACGAAGCCCTCGGCCCCCAGCGTGTCCACCATGCGCTGGGCATCGTAGACGTTCATCTGGCAGCCATAGGACTTGATGTGCAGCTTGCGCGGCGGCGTCATGAACCCTTGCATGCGGTCGGGGGCACGCCAATTTCGGCGCGGGGCTCAGATATAGGCTAGACGGCCGAAAATCCAGCGAGGGGGACGGTTTTCTCGCCGAGCCTGCTGAGAATGAGTGGCAATTGCCGCATGTCGTCGAAAACCAGCGTTGCACCGGCCGCCCGCAGACTGTCGGCATAGCCGGGACGGCAATGGCTGCCGCCGTGAAACCCGAGCACGGTCATGCCGGCGGCCAGCGCGCCCCGGATCCCGGCGAGGCTGTCCTCGACCACCACGCAGGCCGCGGGCCGCGCCTTCATCTGGGCCGCCGCGAACAGGAACAGGTCCGGAGCGGGCTTGCCGTGCTCGACCTGGGAGGACGAGAAGATGTGCGGAGCAAGGCGATCATACAGCCTGGTCGCGCCGAGGCTCACGCGCATGCGCTGGTGGGAGCCGGAGGAGGCGACGCAGACCGGCACGTCGATGCCGTCGAGCGCCTGGCCGATGCCGTCCACGGCGCGCAGATCCTGCTCGAAGGCGCGGAACAGCTGGTCCTGCAGCCTGGCATTGAAATCGTCGGGAAGGCTGCGGCCGAGCTCAGCCTCGACTTCGAATGTCGCCTGCTTGGAAGAGCGTCCCAGGAAGCGATCGAACACCTGATCGGCCGTGATCGGATAGCCACACGACGTGAGAACGTCGGCGTGGGCCTGACAGGAGATCACCTCACTGTCGACCAGCACGCCATCGCAATCGAAAATGACCAGATCGAGGTTGGAAGCCGGCGTGACGTCAGCCATTCGTCTCTTCGTCGAGCGGTACGCAATAGAGCTCGAGCCGATGATCGACGAGCTTGTAGCCGAGCCGGCGCGCGATCTCCGCCTGCAGCTTCTCGATTTCCTCGGAGGTGAACTCGATCACCTTGCCGTCCCGCAGGTTGATCAGATGATCGTGATGGCTGTCGCGCATCTGCTCGTAGCGGGCGCGGCCCTCACGGAAGTCATGACGCTCGATGATGCCGGCGTCCTCGAACAGCTTCACGGTGCGGTAGACCGTCGAGATCGAGATCTTGTCGTCGACGGCGACGCAGCGCCGGTAGAGCTCTTCGACGTCGGGATGGTCGCAGGCTTCGGCGAGCACACGGGCAATGACCCGGCGTTGCTCGGTCATCCGCATGCCGGTGGCGGCGCAACGGGCCTCGATGCCGGTGGAGTTGAGCGCTGGCGTTGGTTTCAAGGAGGTCATCGTGTCTCGCCTCAAGGATGCGCTTTCTGCCACCAAGCGCAGGTTACGACAAGTCCCGGCGCATCAGAAGCGCATTCAGCTGTTCCCCGCCGGGCTGAAGGTAATAACGTTCCCGTCGACCGACGGTCGCAAATCCGGCGCGTTCGTAGAGTCGGCGGGCCGGCTGGTTGTTTTCCTCGACCTCGAGAAACACCGTCCGGACCCCGCGGCCTGCAAGATGCCCGAGATGCTGCAGCAGCAGATCACGAGAAAGCCCTCGTCCGCGCTGATTTGGGTCAAGGGCGACCGATAAAATTTCTGCCTCGTCTGCGCCGATCCGCGAGACGATGAAGCCGATCAGCTTCCGGCCGAGCCGCAGGCGATGGATCATCGTGTTGCGCTCGGCCAGCATCGTCTCGAATTCGCCTTCGCCCCAGCCGCGATGAAACGAGGCGGCGTGAATCTGGGCCAGACGGGGGGCGTCGCGCAGCGAGGCGGTGTCGATGGAGGGTTTGGTGCGGCCAAGCCACCGGAAGAACATGTTCATTGCGAAGCGGCCGTCCGCACCGGTTCGAGCGGCGCGCTTGCGGGCGGCTTGACGTCGGGCGCGCGCAGGTAGAACGGCCGCGCCGGTGCGTAAGCGGGGTCTGCCGCCGCCCCGAGCCAGGCGACCCACGTGATGTCGGGGCCGGCCTCGGTGTCGACCGCGACGGGCGCCGCCTCATTGCCGGGCCACCGTCCGGCCAGGATCGCCGCGGCGTTGCCGACGAGATGAGGGGCACCGAAGCGTGCAGCGGCCAGCACGTCGTCGATCACCGCCACTTGCGGCGCGACCAGCTCTTCGCCGCTGCCGCTCACGACTTGATAGTAGACATGGTCGTGCCGGGCATCGATCGCGGAGATCACCGGGCTTGCGCGGTCCCCGCTGACAACGGGCGCTGCGTAGGCAGAGAGCGTGGTGACGCCGACCACCGGCTTGTGGGCTGCCAGAGCAATCCCGCGCGCAGCGGAGAGTCCGACGCGCAGTCCCGTGAAACTCCCGGGGCCGGTCGTCACGGCAATCCGGTCGAGATCGGAAAAGCCGACCCCCGATTGCTGCATGACGCGCGCCAGCAGCGGCATCAGCGCCTCCGCGTGGCCGCGTTTCATGGGCAGCGTCTCCTGGGCGCGCATCGCGGCCGAATCAGTGTCCAGGACGGCGGCGGCGCAATGGTCGAGGGCGGTATCGATGGCGAGGATCAGCATCCGTCAGATTCGCGTTTGAAAGGGGCGCCCAATACCGATTGTGGTACTTTGATAAAGTCGGTTGACGCCTTCTTACATCCTGACAAGAAAAAACGCATCAAGGCTCAACCAACGAAAAGCTAAACTACTGAACTAGCAGCTATTTGAGCAAATCTTTCCGGGCCCGTGGGAATTGTCCCCCGCATTTCGCGGCCGTTGCGCCGGGGCCCAGGCCGCCCGCGCTGATCCCACCGTCAGGAGCAGAGGGCGTCCCAATGTCGTTCTGGCGAGCCGGCGCGGCATCGCGGGATGCGATGGCTCAGGTCGATACGATCAACGAGGCGATACAGAGCGTCGATGAGAATGAGTCAATGAGAATTAGGATGTGTCATCGACGGCGCATGCGGTCGGCGAGCAGAGCGTCGAGATGTCGGAGCGCATGCGCCACAGGCGTCCGCTTCCATTGGCAGGGCAGATAGGAGCAGGGCAGCTAGGATGGCGAATGGTGAGCAGCGATTGAATCTGCTCGCCACTCGCCTCTCGCCTCGTCTTACATCGGACGGACTTCGACGACCTCGGGCACGAAGTGCTTCAAGAGGTTCTGGATGCCGTGCTGCAAAGTCGCCGTGGATGACGGGCAGCCGGAGCAGGCACCCTTCATGTTGAGATAGACGATGCCGTCCTTGAAGCCGCGGAAGGTGATGTCGCCGCCATCATTGGCGACGGCGGGGCGGACGCGGCTCTCGATCAGGTCCTTGATCATGCCGACGGTCTCGGTGTCGGCCTCGTCATAGAACTCGTCGTCCTCGTCGGCGGATTCGTCATTGGCGGCGCTGCCGTCGGCGAGCAGCGGCCCGCCGGACATGTAGTGCTCCATGATCGCGCCGAGAATGGCAGGCTTCAAATGCTGCCATTCGCCGTCGCTCTTGGTCACCGTGATGAAATCGGCGCCGTAGAACACGCCGGTGACACCGTCGACGCCGAACAGGCGCTCGGCGAGCGGAGAGCGGGCGGCGGCGTCCCGGCTCGAAAACTCCATCGTTCCGGCCGGCAGCACGACGCGGCCCGGGATGAACTTCAAGGTGGCGGGATTGGGAGTGGCTTCAGTCTGGATGAACATGGTTTTCTCCGGCAGCGCCGGTTCAAGGCCGGCCTGTAACGTTGTCATAGCAGATGGCAAGGAGACGCGCACGATCAAGGGGACGGTACGTGGATTTCGTCCTTAAGCCTATGAAAGCGCGTCGATATCGGCGTCCTTGAGGTCGCCGGGCACGATCACCAGGGGGATCGGGAAGGCGCCGATGGTCTTGGTGACATGGGTGACCAGCGGTCCAGGGCCATCGACGCCGGAGTTGGCTGCCAGCACCAGCAGCGCGATGTCGCTGTCGTGCTCGATGGTGGCCAGAATCTGCGCCGTCGGCTCGCCCTCGCGGATCACCCGTTCCGGCGCGGCCGCGCCGATGGCGGACAGCAGCGCGGCCGCCTGGTCGAGCGCGGCATTGGCCTCGTCCTGCGCTTCGGCCCGCATCAGGTCGGCGACCCCCAGCCATTGCTGGTTCTGGTCCTCGGTCTCGATGATGTGCAGGGTCACGATCCGGCCGCCGGCGCGCATCGCCCAACGCCCCGCATAGCGGATGGCGCGGTCCCATTCCGCGCTGTCGTCGACGACGACCAGGCATTTCGGCGCATGGCCGGTCTGGTAGCTCTGCCGCTGCGCCGCCATCCTCGTTCCCGCCTGCTGCTGCGAGTCGATCCGGCCGCGATGCTGCCACAGCCCGTCTCCGTTGGGGAGAGGGGCGTCGGTTCCGTAGCGGCGGGATTTGCGGCGTGCAGCTCCGTTCAGGGCTTGCGGATGAATCCAACGATGTCCTTGGCGGTCTTCATCGTCTCGGCCGCGATGGTCTGGGCCCTCTCGCCGCCGTCGACGAGCACGGAATCCACATAGCCCGGGTCCGCCGTCAGCCGCTTCATCTCGGCGGCGATCGGACCGAGCTTGGTGACGCACAGCTCGACCAGCGCGTTCTTGAAGCTGGAGAACTGGCCGCCGCCGAAATCCCTGAGCACGTCGGCCTTGCTGCGGTCCGACAGCGCCGCGTAGATGCCGACGAGATTGTCGGCCTCGGGGCGGGTGTCCAGTCCCTTCTCCTCGGTCGGCAGCGGCTCCGGATCGGTCTTGGCCTTGCGGACCTTCTGCGCGATCGTATCGGCATCGTCGGTCAGGTTGATGCGCGAGTAGTCCGAGGCATCGGATTTCGACATCTTCTTCGTGCCGTCGCGCAAAGACATCACGCGCGTCGCGGGCCCGGTGATGAACGGTTCCGGCAGCGGGAAGAACAGGCCGTCGCCAAAACCCTGGGCCCGGATCGCGTCGCCGAAATCATTGTTGAACTTCTGCGCGATGTCACGCGAGAGCTCGAGATGCTGCTTCTGGTCCTCGCCGACCGGAACATGGGTGGCGCGATAGAGCAGGATGTCGGCAGCCATCAGCACCGGATAGTCGTACAGACCGACCGACGCATTTTCACGATCCTTGCCGGCTTTCTCCTTGAACTGCGTCATGCGGTTCAGCCAGCCGATGCGCGCAACGCAGTTGAAGATCCAGGCGAGCTCGGCATGGCCCGAGACCTGGCTCTGGTTGAACACGATGTGCTTCTTCGGATCGATTCCGGCTGCGATGAAGGCAGCGGTGACCTCGCGGGTGTTGCGCGCGAGCTCCGCCGGACCGCCCCAGACGTCGATCGGCATCGTGATGGCGTGCATGTCGACCACGCAATAGATGCAGTTGTGCGTCTCCTGCATCTTCACGAAGTTGACGATCGCGCCGAGATAGTTGCCGAGATGCAGGTTGCCGGTCGGCTGGACGCCCGAGAAAACCCGTTCCACGAAGGCCATGGTCGCTGTTCCAGATGATGGATTTGCTGCGTCGTTTGGCACGGGCGCCTCAAAGGTGCAAGTCGCCAGCGGGCAGGTCGCGGGCGGGCCGCTGCCGGATCGCGAGCATCGTCTCGCGCAAGCTGACGACGCCGAGCCCGGCCAGGAGCGCCGCGTACAGGATGACCGCGCCGCCGATCAAGGCGGTGAGCAGGAGCGCGGCTCCAAGATGATGGCCACCGTCTGCCTCGCCGGCACGGGTCGCCGCGATCCAGAGCACTGCGGCCATGATGGCCGCGGCGAGTGCGATCCGCGGCAGCCGGCGCCGTGATGCCGGCTGGAGATCGAAGCCGAAGCGCGTGCTGCCGCGCCGGAGCAGCACGGCGGCGTTGGCCCAGGCGCCGAGCGCGAGTCCGGCAGCGATGCCGCTGACCGCAAAGATCTGGCCGAGCAGGAACGCCAGCGCGATCGCCGTGCCGCATCCGATCAACGTCGCGCGCAGCGGCGTCTGTGTGTCCTCGCGTGCGAAGAAGGCCGGCTGCAGCGCCTTGGTCAGCACCTGCGCCGGCAGCGCCGCCGCGAGCCAGGTCAAGACCCGCGCGGTCGCGGCGGCATCCTGCGAGCCGAACGCGCCGTGTTCGAACAGCAAACGAACGATCGGCTCGTTCAGGATCATCAGTCCGAGCGTCGCGGGCAGCGCGAGGCCCATCGTCAGCTCCACGCCGCGCGACTGCACGCGCGACAGCGCCTCCTTGTTGCCGGCGTGCAGCGCGCGCGTCAGCTCCGGCACCAGCACCGTGCCCATCGCCACGCCGACCAGGCCGAGCGGCAGCTCGATCAGGCGGTTGGCGAAATAGAGCCATGACACGGCCGAGGGCGTGGTCGACGCGATGATCGCGCCGCCGATCACCAGCAGCTGCGGCGCTGCGCTCGCCACCATGCCGGGCAGCGCCTTGGCGAAGAAGCCGCGCATCTCCGCATCGAGCGAGACGCGCACGGGCGAGGCGACGTTGCTCCTGTCGCCGCGCTGCGCCAGCATCGCGAGCTGCAGCAGACCGGCGATGCCGATCGTGGCGGCGAGCAGCAGCGCGGCCCGGGAGGGATCCGCGTGTTGCGTCAGCAGCACGATCGTCACGGTGATCAGCGCAACGTTGAACAGCAGCGGCGCAAACGCGGCCAGCGCGAAGCGGCCGCGTGCACTGGAAAGCGCGAGCAGCACCGTTGAGGGGCCGGCGAAGGCGAGATAGGGCAGCATCAGCCGGGCGTCGTTCACTGCAAGGGTGAGCGTCTCGTCACCGGCAAAGCCCGGCGCGAGCACCATCATCGCGATCGGCATCAGAAGAGCCAGCGCGATCGTGGCCGCGAGCAGGCAGGCGCTGACGGTGCCGAGCACGCGGCCGGCAAAAGCTGCCGCCTGCGTCGATCCCGCCTGCTGGTATATTCGCAACCACGCCGGCACCAGCGCGGCGTTGAGTGCGCCTTCCGTGAGCAATCGCCTGGCGACGTTGACGAGCTGAAACGCCGCGAGAAACGCGTCCGCAACCGGTCCGGCCCCCAGCAGCGCGGCCATCAGCGCGTCCCTGCCGAAGCCGAGCAGGCGTGAGGTGAGTGTTCCTGACAACACGGTCACGAATGATCGGATCATGAGGCTTCTATAGCAGCGCCGCTTGTGATAGGCCGCAGCGTTTGCAAACGCCGTAAACGGGGCCAGTGGATGACTGACGCGAAATACGATGTTCTCGGCATCGGCAACGCGATTTTCGACGTGTTGGTGCAGGCCGATGAAGCCTTTCTCGCCAGGCACGGCATGACCAAGGGCGGCATGGCCTTGATCGACGAGGCCCGCGCGGCGGCGATTTACCGTGACATGGGACCGGCGACCGAGATGTCGGGCGGCTCGGCCGCCAACACCATCGTCGGTCTGGCCAGCCTCGGCGCGCGCGCGGCTTATGTGGGCAAGATCAAGGACGACCAGATCGGCCGGATGTATTCGCACGACATCCGCGCCGCCGGCGTCGCCTTCGACACGGCGGCCGCGGCCGACGGGCCGGCCACCGGCTGCTCCTACATCCTGGTGACGCCGGACGGCGAGCGCACCATGAACACCTATCTCGGTGCCGCGCAGAACCTCACGGCGGCCGACATCGATCCCGCCCAGATTGCGGCCGCCCGCATCGTCTATCTCGAAGGCTATCTGTGGGACCCGAAGGACGCCAAGGACGCGTTCGTGAAGGCCGCGGCGATCGCGCATGATGCCGGCCGCGAGGTCGCGCTGACCCTGTCGGATTCGTTCTGCGTCGACCGCTATCGCGACGAATTCCTCGAGCTGATGCGCGGCGGCACCGTCGATCTGGTGTTCGCCAACGAGGCTGAGTTGCATTCGTTGTACCAGACCTCAGATTTCGACGGCGCGCTGAAGCAGCTGCGCGAGGATGCCACGCTCGGCATCGTCACCCGCAGCGACAAGGGCTGCGTCGTGGTGTCGAACGACGGCGTGATCGCGGTGCCGGCGCACCCGATCGAGACGCTGGTGGATACGACCGGCGCCGGCGACCTGTTTGCCGCCGGCTTCCTGTTCGGGCTGGTGCGCAAGTCCGGCTACGAGATGGCCGGCAAGCTCGGCGGCCTCGCCGCCGCCGAGGTGATCCAGCACATCGGCGCCCGGCCGCAGGTGTCGCTGAAGGAGCTGGCGGCGCAGACCGGGCTGAAGGTCTAGCTGCTAGGACGGGTCGCTGAGGCGGCTCGTTCGGTGCCACTTGACCTCGCCCCGCTTGTGGGGAGAGGTCGGATTGCATCGAAGATGCAATCCGGGTGAGGGGGCACAGGTCCTTCCACGAACACCTCCCGCGCGGCTGCCCCTCACCCCAACCCTCTCCCCGTAAGAACGGGGAGAGGGAGCGCACTGTTCGTGCCGCAACGGGTCAGATCCAACATCTGAGGATCGTGCGCTCTGATCCGACGCAGCTCACTTATTAGTTGGCCACTTCGGGGGCGGATTGATCTGTAGGTCAGCCCGCCTCCGCATGCCCTCACTCCATCACGCCGCCTTCTTGCCGCCGGCAGCATCAAGCCCGGCATACACCCCGCGCTCGAAGCCCGCGAACGTCTCCAGGCACAGCCGGTCTGCGAACGGCAGCAGCTGCATCAGGATCACGCCAGTGACGTCGCGCGCCGGATCGATCCAGTAGTAGGTGTTGGCAAGGCCCGCCCAGGCGAGGCTGCCGGCGCTGCGGCCCTCCGCTGTCTGCGCCGTCGTGATCATGAAGCTGAGGCCCCATTTCTTGACGATGTCGGGATAGAGATCGACATCGTTGGTCACGCCGGGCACGGCCGCGGCCATCTTCGTCATCTCCAGCTCGCCGATGTGATTGTCGCGCATCGCCGCGACGGTCTCGGGCTTGAGCACCTGGTTGCCGTTGCCCCGGCCGTTGTTGAGGATCATCCGGGTGAAGCGGATGTAGTCGCCCGCGGTTCCGTAGAGGCCGCCGCCACCCATGTGGAATTCCGGCTCCTGCTCGATCTCGAACGGGATCGGCGCCAGCGAGCCGTCGTCGCCGCGCGCATGCATGCCGACCAGGCGTTCGCGCTGCGACGGCCCGAGCCTGAAGCCGGTATCGTCCATGCCGAGCGGTGCGAACAGATGGTCGCGCAAATATGCATCGAGCGTCTGGCCGCTCGCGGCCTCCACCGCCTTGCCGACGAAATCGATGTTGATGCCATATTCCCAGCGCGTGCCGGGATCGGACGCGAGCGGCAATTTCAGCGCGTCGTTCTTGCAGGTGATGATGCCCGGCGTGCCGGCCTTCTGCACGTAGGTCGCCATGTCGCCGTTCCACATGTCGTAGCAGAAGCCCGCGGTGTGGGTCATGAGATGGCGGAGCGTGATCGCGGCCTTCGCCGGTCGCAGGATCGGCTCGCCATTGGCGTCGAAGCCGTCGAGCACCTTGGGCGCCGCGAGGTCCGGCAGCACCTGCCCGATCGGCGCATCCAGCGACAGCCGGCCCTGCTCGACCAGCTGCATGCCGGCGGCGCAGGTGATCGCCTTGGTCATCGAGGCGATCCAGAACACGCTGTCGGTGGTCATCGGATCGTCGCGGCCGAGATCGCGCTTGCCGAAGGCGCCTTCGTAGATGATGCCGTTGCTGTCAGCTGCGATGGCGACGACGCCCGGAATCTCCTTGGCGTCCGCCTTCTGTCGTAGCACGCCATCGATGTCGGTCTTGTTCTGCATGGTCTCCTCCGTTCCGTTCTTGTTGACGGTACGGGATTGTTCCCTGCCCCGATCGGGGCGGCAAGAACCCTCGCCGACGCAGCTGGTCGCGATCTCGTGATGATGCGGCGCGAACGAAGACAAGGCGGGAGAACCGGGGCGGCGACGCCACAGCCCTTCAAAATCCTCAGAGAATCATGATTAGTTCCATCGAGCCGCGAGTCCGTCACATGGGCGCCATGTTCCCACCACGGGCCTCGGACTGTTGTGAGTTGCAACCATTTTTGCATTAAAGGGTTCAACAACCGGCTTTTTCGAGCCGACGGTATGGCTATGGCGGCAAATTCCGCCAGTGGGGGCGATATGATTTCGAAGTGGAGCGAGTGGAAGCGGTATCCCCGCCCGGGTCGTGGTGACAATATCGAGGCACCGATCACCCCGGGGATCTATGAAGTGCGCGTCGCCGCCACGGGGGCGCTGTATGCGTTCGGTGCGGTCGACAATGTGGCGCAGGCGCTGGCGCTGCTGCCGGTCGGGCAGAAATCCTGGTTCGGGCGCCGCGATCCCGCCACCTTGCCGGACCTCGAATACAGGACGTGCGCGACCTCGACCAAGGCCGACGCCAAGGCCGCGGCCGAACGCATGATCGGCCGTCGCGAGACCTATATGAGCGGCGCAGCCTGAGACCGCGCTCAGCGGGCACGGGTCCCGGCACCGCATTTGGTGCTGTCAAGGCACGGTTGGCCCGGTCGAATGTACCGTTCGTGAGGCGCACACACCGTGCGCCTGCGCCGTGTGGGGGCTATATTCGGAGCAAGATACCGACCGCTTCGAGGAGATGCCCAATGACACCGCCCGCCGCCGCTCGCGCGTCCGACGCTACCCTCAGCCTGCGCGACCGCCTGAAGGATCCGTCGCTGCTGCGCGAGCAGAGCTATATCGATGGCGGCTGGGTCGGAAAGCCGGAGTTCCCGGTCGTCAATCCCGCCACCGGCGTGGAGATTGCGAAGGTTGCGCAGCTCGGTGCTGCCGAGACCACGCACGCCGTCGAGGCCGCCGCACGCGCCTTTCCGCTGTGGGCCAAGCTGACCGCCAAGCAGCGCTCGAACATCCTGCGCAGATGGTTCGAGCTGATCATTGCGAACCGCGAGGATCTCGCGCTGATCCTGACCTCCGAGCAGGGCAAGCCACTGGCGGAAGCGCTGGGCGAGGTCGACATCGGCGCCGCCTATATCGAGTTCTTCGCCGAGGAAGCGCGCCGCGTCTATGGCGAGACCATCCCGACGCAGAAGCCCGATGCGCGCCTGCTGGCGCTGAAGCAGCCGATCGGCGTCTGCGGCGCGATCACGCCGTGGAATTTCCCGAACTCGATGATCACTCGCAAGGTATCGCCGGCGCTTGCCGCCGGCTGCACCGTGGTGCTGAAGCCGGCCAACGAGACGCCGTTGTCGGCGCTGGCGCTCGCCGTGCTGGCCGAGCGCGCCGGCATCCCGAAGGGCGCGCTCAACATCGTCACCGGCGATGCGCCGCCGATTGGAAAAGTGCTGTGCGAGCATCCGGCGGTGCGCTTCGTGGGCTTCACCGGCTCGACCGAGGTCGGCAAGATCCTGTATCGCCAATCCGCCGGCACGGTGAAGAAGCTCGGCCTCGAGCTCGGCGGCAACGCGCCCTTCGTGGTGTTCGACGATGCCGACGTCGATGCCGCCGTCGAGGGCGCGATCGTCTCCAAATATCGCAACATGGGCCAGACCTGCGTCTGCGCCAATCGCCTCTATGCGCAGGATGGCATCTACGACGCCTTCGTCGAGAAGCTCGCCGCCAAGGTCGCGGCCATGAAGATCGGCGAGGGCACGGAAGCCGGCGTCACCCAGGGCCCGCTGATCAATGCGGAGGCGGTCGAGAAGGTCGAGCGCCACATCGCTGATGCGGTCAAGGGCGGTGCGACGATCGTCACCGGCGGCAAGCGTCATGCGCTCGGCCGCACCTTCTTCGAGCCGACCGTGCTGCGGGACGTGAGGGCCGACGCGCTGGTGGCGCATGAGGAGACGTTCGGTCCGCTGGCTCCCGTCATTCGTTTCAAGGACGAGGCCGACGTCATCGCGATGTGCAACGCCTCGCCGTTCGGTCTGGCATCCTACTTCTACGCCCGCGACCTCGGCCGCGTCTGGCGCGTCGCGGAGGCGCTGGAATCCGGCATGGTCGGCGTCAACACCGGCCTGATCACCACCGAGGTCGCACCGTTCGGCGGCGTCAAGGAAAGCGGTCTCGGGCGCGAGGGCTCACATCACGGCATCGAGGAATATCTCGAGATCAAATACGTGATGATGGCAGGCGTCTGAACGTCGAGACTTCGGGAGCCTGAACTTCGAGCGTCTGAGCTCAGGCCGAGCTCAGGCCGTTTTGGGCAGCTTGTCGACCGGCACCAGGTAGGACTTGTTGCCGACCTGAAAGATGACCTTGCCGCTCTTGCCGTCGGTCGTCGAGATCTGCGACTGACCGAACATGATGACGTTGTTGTAGACGATCCCGGTGCCCTGGCGCGTGACGCCGTTGGTCGTCACGCTGACCTGGGCCTCCTTGCCGTTGACGGAGAGCACGCGAAAGCTCGCGCTCTGGCCGTTTTCGCCGTTGTAGCCGGCCCAGCTGCCGACGAGATTGCTCTCATTGGCGGGCGGGGCCTGCTTTTCGAGCATCGCCGTGGCCTTGCCGCCGCCGGCCGAGAACAGCAGCACCGCGTTCTTGCCGTTCTTGGTGCCGAGCGTGACCGCGCCGAAGTCGATGGTCGAGCCGTTGACCTCGCCGATGCCGCGCTCGGTGCGGCCGTTGTGGGTGTACTCCACCGTGGCGGCGGCGCCTCTGATGTTGACGACCTTGAAGCTCACGGCCTGGCCGTTGGCGGTCCAACTGCCCTTCCACTCGCCCAGCAGGTTGCTCTGGCGATAGACGCGCTCATTGGCGGGCGAGATCTGGTTGGTGCTTTGGATGGCTACCATGTGTGCTTCCAAGGAGCTCGGATCGCTCGTTTACCCCGTTTGTCGGATCGTTGCAGAGTGTTGCTAACGAGAGGTAGGTCGAGAGGGTTAACGAACGGTGAACCGGCGTCGGCGATCCGGCCGTTCCGCAGTGCGGCCCATCGCCTCAGCGTCGTCTGCAGCGATGGACGTCACGGCCGGATGAATGCGACGGCGCGAAGCGCCACCGACGGGCGCAAGCGAGCTTGCCGAGGCGCGCCGGATCGTCGACCATGACGCGGCGAACCACGACCCCTCAATGTGCGAGCTCACCATGTCTGCAGCCCTCACGCGTGTCGGCGTCGGCCAGCTTCCGGATGCGGAGGCACGCCGCCTCGATGCGGACGGCTATCTGCTGTTGCGCGGTGCCATCCCGGCGGACTGGCTTGCGCCGCTGCGCGATGCGTTCGAGGCCGGCACGCTGCCATCCGAGCAATGGCCGGTGCCGCGCGGTCGCGACTGGCGCCACGCCATGGTCGATCTCGATGCGACCGTGCAGCGCGTCTGCCGCCTGCCGGTGATGCTCGCGGCCGTGCATCACATCCTGAAGGCGCCGTTCTTTCTCGGCCAGGTCGAAGGCCGCGAGCCGCTGCACGATGGCGGCCAGCAGCCGCTGCATCGCGACAGCATCGAGCGCACGCGCACCGACGCGGTCTCGGCGCTGGCCTTTCTCGATCCGTTCGGCCCCGACAATGGCGCGACGCAGGTGGCGCCGGGCACGCATCGCCAAGACACGGATGATGCGCAGGCTGCCCCGTTCGTCACGACAGGCGAGGCCGGCGACATCCTGCTGTTCGACGTCAACGTGCTGCACGGTGCGACCCGCAACGGCAGCGGCGCGCGCCGCCGCTCGCTGCTGATCACCTACGCCACCTCGGTCCAGCAGGAGGAGTGGCGCCGGACGCGCGCTCTGCGCGCGGTGCGGATGGATCAGGACGACATTTTCGGCGCGGAGTAGTCGCGCCGTCCCGCCCCTGTTGCGCACCTCCCAGCCAGATCATGCAAAGAGATTGCCGATGAAGCTGTACGATTCCGCGACTGCGCCAAGCCCGCGCCGCGTGCGCATCTTCCTCAGCGAGAAGGGCGTCAAAATTCCCACCGTTCAGCTCGACCTGCGTGCCGGCGAGCAGTTTCAACCGGAATTTCGCGCGCTCAATCCGCAATGCACCGTCCCGGTTCTGCAGCTCGACAGCGGCGCAGGGATCACCGACGTCATCGCCATCTGCCGCTACATCGAGGAGCTGCATCCCGCGCCGTCCCTGATGGGTCGAGACGCGGAAGAGCGGGCGTTGATCGAATGCTGGGTGCGGCGGATCGAGTGGGATGGCATCGTTGCGATCCAGGAAGCGTTTCGCAACAGCGCGCCAGGGCTGGAGCATCGCGCGCTGCCCGGACCGCTGCCGCTCGACCAGATTCCGGCACTCGCCGAGCGGGGCCGCCGGCGCGCCACGCATTTCTTCGCATGGCTCGACGCGCGACTGGCCGATCATGCCTACGTCGCCGGAGCCGGCTTCACCATCGCCGACATCAGCGCCATGGTGACGGTCGACTTCGCGTCTCGCGCAAAGCTCGATCCGCCGGATCACCTCCGTCATCTGAAGCGATGGTACGGTGAGGTGTCGAGCCGCCCGAGCGCAAGGGCGTGAGCTGGCAGGGCGGCGATCGCTGATGGCTCACCTCACGCCGCGAGCTTGGCCAGCCCCTCCCAATCGAACGTGATGCCGTGGCCCGGCCGCGTCGGCGCCAACGCCATGCCGTTCTCCAGCACCAGCGGATGCTCGATGTAGCGGTCGAGCCCAAAGCCGTGCGCTTCGAGGAAGGAGCGGTTGGGACACGCCGCGAGCAGGTGCACGGTGATGTCGTGCGCTCCGTGGCTGGTCACCGGCAGGTTGAACGCTTCCGCCAGCCGCGCGATCTTCATGAACGCACTGACGCCGCCGCAATTGGTCACGTCAGGCTCGGGATAGGACACCGCGCCGGCCGCGATGTAGTTCTTGAAATCCCACAGCGAGCGCAGATTCTCGCCGGCCGCGATCGGCACGCCGCCGGCGGCCAGGATGCGGGCATGGCCGGCGATGTCGTCGGGAATGGTCGGCTCCTCCAGCCAGGTCAGATCGTACGTCACAAGCGCGCGGGCGGCGCGGATCGCCTCCTCGACCGTCCACTTCATGTTGGCATCCGCCATCAGCGGAAAGCCGTTGCCGAGATGCTCACGCATCGCCTTGACGCGCGCGACGTCGGCGCCGAGATTGGGCCGCCCGACCTTCATCTTGATGGCGCGAAAGCCGCGTGTGAGATTGTCGTCGGTCTGCTTCAGCAGCGCGTCCACGGTGAGATCGAGGTCGATGCCACCGGCATAACAGGGCACGCGGCTGTCGAAGCCGCCGAGCAGGCGGAACAGCGGCAGGCCGGCCCGCCGCGCCTTCAGGTCCCATAGCGCGATGTCGAGCGCCGACAGCGCCAGCACGACCGGTCCGCCGCGCCCGCCATAGTGCAGGCCCCACCACACGCGGTGCCAGATCGCCTCGGTGGCGTCGGCCTCGTGACCAACGACGAGATCAGGGATCTCGCGCCTGCAGATGTCGGCAACGGCATAGCCGTTGCGGCCCACCGTGTAGGTGTAGCCTGTGCCCTCGGCGCCATCGGCATCGCGCACGCGGCAGGTGATCAGCTCGAACGCCGTCATCTCGCCATGCGTGCTGTCGGTCAGCGTGACGCCGAGCGGGATGCGGTAGAGGCCGGTCTCGATCGCGGCGATCTGTGCCATGGCGCGGTTCCTTCCCTGGATTTTTGCCGAAGGTTATGCTGCTGCTGTGGCGAGGGCAATTGCGGACGGCGGATGGTGGGACGTGGTGAGAGGGCATGACGGGCGATCGTGACATCCTGTCCCTCGGTGACCTCGATGGCTCCGATATCCTAGGCGTGCTGGCACGAGCGCAGGAACTTGCGGCCTGCTGGCAGGCGCGCGAGATGCCGCAGACGCTTGCGGGCCGGCGCGTCGCTCTCGTGGTCGACGACGGCGGCTGGCGCAATACGACCGCCTTCGATCTCGGCGTGCAATCGATGGGCGGCCTCTGCGTGCACGCGCCGATCCGTCTCAACGGGACCGAGGCGGTCGAGGATCTCGCCGCTTATCTCGACAACTGGTTCGATGCGGTGGTCTGCCGTACGCCCGAGCTCGAGATGCTCTATGCACTATCTCACTGGGCGCAGGCGCCCGTGATCAATGCGCGCACGCGGCAGAATCATCCCTGCGAGACGCTCGGCGACCTTGCCTTCCTGTGGCACCGCCGCGGCACGATCGAAGGCTTGAAGATCGCCGTGGTGTCGCCGGCCGCTAACATCCTCGGCTCCTGGATCGAGGTCGCGCAGGTGCTTCCCATCGACGTCGTGCAGGTCTATCCGGCGCGCTGGCACGCGCCGGGAGAGTCACCGCGCTTTCACGTCACGACCGATCTCGACGCCTTGCAGGATGCCGACGTGGTCATCACGGATTGCTGGCCGAGAGACGAAGAAGCCGGTGTCTTGCAGGACTATCAAATCACCGCAGCGCTGCTGGATGGCCTCCGGCCGGAACTGGAGTTCCTGCCCTGCCCGCCGGTGACGCGGGGGCAGGAGGTCTCGGCCGACGCCATGCGGCATCGTGCCTGTTGCGTGGTGCAGGCCAAGGCGTTTCTGCTGCACGCGCAGAATGCCGCGCTCGAATGGGTGTTCGACAGGCCATGAGGCCGCGCCCTGAAGCGCCCTGCATGCGTTGATGCCGCGATCGCACACGTCGGCGTTTACGGCGCGACGGGCCAGGCCTATGCTCGGCCATGTCTCCTGTTCACTCCGTCCTGCTCGATCTCGACGGCACTCTGATCGACTCGCGTCCCGGCATTGCCGCGAGCACGCGGGCGGCGTTGCGCTCGCTCGGGCATGCGCCTGACGACACGCTCGACGTGACCGCGATGATCGGTCCGCCCTTGCAGGACATGCTGCGCGTGCTGCTGCAGGCTCATGGCGACGATCGCGTGGACGACGCCGTCCTGGCCTATCGCCAGCATTACGGCGAGATCGGCCTGTTCGACTGCGCGCTCTATCCAGGCATCCGTGAGGCGCTGCAGGAGATGCACGGCGCTGGACTGCGGCTCTATCTCGCGGCCTCCAAGCGCGAGCTGTTCGCGCGCCGCATCCTGGAGCATCTCGAGCTGGCGTCGTTGTTCACCGCCATCCATGGCTCGGTGCCCTCGGGTGCGCTCGACCACAAGCCCGAGCTGCTCGCGCATCTTCTCATCGAGCGGAATATCGCTGCGCGCAACAGTCTCATGATCGGTGATCGCCGCCACGACATTGCCGGCGCGCATGCGGTGGGAATGCGCAGCCTCGGTGTGCTCTGGGGCTATGGCAGCCGCGATGAACTCGAAACCGCCGGTGCAGACCGCCTCGTGGAAAGTCCCTTTGATCTGGCGCGCGCGATTGCGTCGGTGGTGACGCGATAGCCCGCGGCGAGGTGCGGTCGGCGGTCGTCAATCTTGCGCGGGAACCCAAAAGCCGCGACAATCGCGGATAAATAATCTCAGGGCAGGAATACCGCATGCAATTCGACGACGTCATCCTCGGCCGCCGCAGCATCCGTGGCTACAAGCCGGATCCGGTGCCGCGGGCGCTGATCGAGGAAATCCTCACGCTGGCGATGCGCGCGCCATCGTCGATGAACACCCAGCCGTGGAATTTCTACGTCATCACCGGCGAGCCGCTCGACCGCATCCGCGCCGGCAACACCGAGCGCATGCTCGCCGGCGTGCCGCAGTCGCGCGAATTTCGCATCGGCCAGCCGTTCGACGGTGCGCACCGCGAGCGCCAGATCGGCGTCGCCAAGCAATTGTTCTCCGCGATGGGCATCGCGCGCGACGACAAGGACAAGCGCCAGGACTGGGTGCTGCGCGGCTTCCGCCAGTTCGACGCCCCGGTCTGCATCATCGTCACCTATGACCGCGTGCTCGACGGCAGCGACGACACGCCGTTCGACTGCGGCGCCGTGACCACGGCGCTGGTCAACGCCGCGTGGTCGCGCGGCCTCGGCGCCGTCATCAACAGCCAGGGCATCATGCAATCCCCCGTGGTCCGCGAGCACGCCGGCATCGCCGAGGACCAGGTCATCATGAAGAGCATCGCGCTCGGCTGGCCCGATCATGATTTCCCGGCCAATGCCGTGGTTTCCGAGCGCAAGTCGGTGAAGGACGCGACGGTGTTCGTGGGATTCGAGGAGTAGTGCGGGCGGCCGCGTAGGGTGGGTAAAGCAGCCGCCGAAGGCGGCAGCGTGCCCACCGTCATTCAGCGCATGCGCCGCGAGACGGTGCGCACGGCGCCACCGCTATCTCGTCTCGGGATAGAGCTCGCTCCCGCCTTTGCCCACCCTTCGGGGTTCTATCAAGAGCCGGGCGCAACGCGCTCGCAGAATGCATCGATGACGATGGCCGATGCGTCGGAATGGGTCGCCAGCAGCATGTGGGGCGCATCGAGCTCGCGCAACTCGCAATCGGGCCGAGCCGCAAGGATGTCCGAGATGTCTCTCCGACCGATGAGCAGGTCCGCGCTGCCGTGCAGGCACAGCATCGGGCAGGTGGTCTCATGCAATCGATCGCGCCTGTCGACGCGGAGCGCGTCTTTGGCCCGCGCGCGAAGCACCGCCGGCGGCACCGAACGCAGGACGTCTCGCAGCCGTCGCTCGAGCTCTGGCGTTGCCGCCGATCCCATGATGGCCGCCGCCATGAGCTTCGACGGCATCCATCGCGCATCGAGGAGGCAGGTGAGCGGCGACATCCACCGTGGCAGCGGATGGCATGCAAAGCTCGACGCAAGAATGAGCCCGGCGACCCGCGGGTTCGTCGCTGCGATCTCGATCGCGATCGGTCCGGAGAATGACTCGCCCAGAATGACGAAGCGATGCCGAGGCACGCGCTCGCCGACGAATTGTGCCAGCTGGTCGTAGTCGAGGTGCCGATCGCCAGGGTAGGCGACGATGTGCGTCGGGCGACGCGCCGACAGACGTTCCGCGAGGGGCTTGAGCAGCTCTCCCGTTCCGTCCATGCCGGGCAGCAGGATGATGGCGGTGTTCGTAGCTCGGCTCATCGCTTCCATGTAGCACGGTCCAATCGATCGCACTGCGAGTGAAGGTGATCGGCTTTCGACGTCCGCGGGCCTATCTCCCTGATCGGACGCGGTTTGGCCTGCAATCACCGGACCCGCCACGAGGTGCAACGATCAGCTTTGGAGCAGTCACTTTCGAAACAGGCGAGGTATCGCCGGATTTTTGGAGCATTGCTATTGCTATTTTTCAGAAATCATGCTCTACTCCGCGGCATCCCGTCCTCATGCAGAGGGACGTACGCGTCGTCACGATACGTAGAGGCGGGGAGCGGTGGCCGCGGGTCTGTCAGGTGCTGATGCGCTGGACGATGGACAGCTCGCGGACGTTCAAGCCGTGTGGTCCTGGCGCCCCGATGCTGGCGCCAAGTCGGTGTGACGTGATCCTTGACAGGACGTGTCGCGCTGGTGACGGGGGCAACAAAGCCCGGTCCCCGGGGAGAGCACGGAGCAGACGTTAAACCCATCGCGCAGGGAGGGCCGGGATGTCTCGGCTGAACCTGTGGTGACCGCCGCGTGCATTCTTTTTCGCACGCGGGCCATGGGAGCAGCCAGCTCCCGGCCTTCCCTGCGCCCTCGGCATTTTCCAGGGCGAGCTCGATCCGCAAAGCTCGGGCAAACGATGCTGCGAGAACGAGAGCCTGCGTCCGATATCGAGCCGGGGACGGATGCGAGGAAGGGCGAGCTCGGCTGTGATCAGTTCAGCTTCGGCCCTGATGTCGTCAGATCCTCAGCTCATGCCCGGTGACGCGCCTGAACGCCTCGAGATAGCGCTGGCTGGTGGCATCCACTACGCTCTGCGGCAGCGGCGGTGGCGGGGCGTCGCCGTTCCAGCGGCCGGCACGGCGCTCGGCGTCGAGATAGTCGCGCAGCGGCTGCTTGTCGAAGCTCGGCTGCGGCTGGCCCGGTTGATAGGCGTCGACGGCCCAGAACCGCGACGAGTCCGGCGTCATTACCTCGTCGATCAGGATGATGTGGCCATCCTTGTCGCGGCCGAACTCGAACTTGGTGTCGGCGATGATGATGCCCTGCTCGCGCGCCAGCGTCTCGCCGAGCGTATAGACGGCACGCGTCATGCTCTCCAGCGTGTACGCCGTCTCATCACCGACCACCTCGCGCATCCTGGCGATGGTGATGTTCTCGTCATGGCCGCTCTCGGCCTTGGTCGCCGGGCTGAAGATCGCGGGCTCGAGCTTCTGGCTCTCGACCAGGCCGGCGGGCAGTTGCTCGCCAGCCAGTGTGCCGCTGGCGGCATATTCCTTCCAGGCCGAGCCGGAGAGGTAGCCACGGATCACGCATTCGATCGGAAACACGGTGGTCCGCTTGCACAGCATCGCGCGACCCAGGATCTCCTGGCGATGCGGCTTCAACTCGGGCACGGCGCTGATGATCTCGTCGGTGTCGGCCGAGATCATGTGATGGTGCACGACGCCTTCGAGCGCGTTGAACCAGTAGGCCGAGATCTGCGTCAGAACCGCGCCTTTCATCGGGATGGTCTCGTTCATCACGACGTCGAAGGCGGAGATGCGGTCGGTGGTCAGCAGCAGCACGCGGTCGTCGCCGACGGCATAGATGTCGCGGACCTTGCCGCGGCCGATCTTCGGAAGCGGCAGATTGCTGGCGAGAAGCGTGGTCATCGTATAGGGCTTTCGAAACGGGAGCGTTGTGTCCCCAATAGCCTATTCCGGCAGCGGAATGAACTCGTGCTCCTGGGGAACGGCGGCGAAGCGGCCGGTTTTCCAGTCCTGCTTGGCCTGCTCGATGCGCTCCTTGCTGGAGGAGACGAAATTCCACCAGACATGGCGTGGCCCCTCCAGCGCGTCGCCGCCGAGGAACATCATCCGGGTCGGCTTGACGGTGCGCACGCTGATGGCGTCGCCGGGTCGGAAGATCAGCAGCCGCGGCCCCTCGTGGCGCTCGCGCGCAATCTCGATCTCGCCGTCGACGATGTAGATCGCGCGCTCCTCGTGGTCGGGATCGAGCGGCACGACCGTGCCGGCCTGCGCCGTCACCTCGACATAGAACCACGGCGAGACCATCGTCACCGGAGAGGACTTTCCGAACGCCTTGCCGGCAATCACGCGCGCGGAGAAGCCGGTGTCGCTGACGGTCGGCAGCGCGTTCGCGGCATAATGCTGGAAGCTCGGGGCGATCTCTTCCGATTCCACCGGCAGTGCGATCCAGCTCTGCAGTCCCAGCATCTGCTGCCCGTTCTGCCGCTGCAAATCCGGCGTGCGCTCGGAATGCGCGATGCCGCGCCCGGCCGTCATCAGGTTCATCGCGCCGGGTTGGATCTCCTGCACGTTGCCTTCGCTGTCGCGATGCATGATGGCGCCGTCGAACAGATAGGTGACGGTGGCGAGGCCGATATGCGGATGCGGCCGCACGTCCATGCCCTTGCCGGAGACGAACTGCACCGGGCCGAAATGATCGAAGAAGATGAACGGGCCGACCATCTGGCGCCGGCCATGCGGCAGTGCGCGGCGCACGGCAAAGCCGTCGCCGAGGTCGCGGGTGCGCGGCACGATGACATGCTCCAGCGCATCGCAGGAGGTGGGATCACCGAATTCGGGATCGATCGATGGCTGCCAGCTCATGGGACGCTCCTGCGATGTGGAGGAGCGAGCTTAGCAGTTTCGCGAAGGCGAGGGCAGGGCATGAGGTCGCGGCGTTTGCGGGGAGATTTGAACGGGCCTAGAGTTCCGCAGCCGATGATGGATCCGCCCTGATGCCGCTCGAAAGTCTCGACCTCGCGCTCCGCGCTGCCGCCATCGCGCTGCTCGCCGTGCTGGCGGTGTCGATGTGGCGCGACCTCGGCCAGCGGTTGACTGGGCGGCTGGCGATCGCGCTGGCGCTCGGCTCGGCCGCGCATGCGACGACGTTCAACATTGGCGGCACGGCGGCGCCGTCGCTCGCCTTCGCGCCGCTGATCGCGCTCGCGACGGCCGACATCGTCGTGCTCTGGCTGTTCTGCCGCGCGCTGTTCGATGACGGCTTCGTGTTGCGCTGGCGCCACGGCCTCATCTGGCTCGCGGTGTTCGGCTTCAGCCTGGCGAGTTGCCTCATGCTCGGGCCTGCGGGTCACGGCCGGCTCGTCGTCATCGCCAACAATGCGCTGGCCATCGGCTTCCTCGGGCTGACCCTGGCGCAGACTGTCCGCTCGTGGTCTGCGGATCTCGTCGAGGGACGGCGGCGCGTCCGGGCCTTCGTCGTCATCGCGGCGATGGCCTATGGCGGCGTCAACGCGCTGCTGCAGATCGCGTCCGCCGGTGGCGGTCCGTCCGAGCTGGGCAATGTGATCAACGCGGCGATGCTCGCGGCCGTGGTCGCGGCCGTCACGCTGATGCTGCTCAAGGTCGGTGCGGGCGACGTGTTCGCCCCGGAGGCGACCCCTGTCGAGATGCCGGGGGTGGCAGCGGGGCCCGCCGTTGCCAGCGCGGCCGAGGCGGCGATCAGCCGCAGACTGGTCGACCGGCTGATGCGGCTGATGGCGGACGAGCGGATCTACCGCCAGGAGAACGTCACCATCGGCATGTTGGCAAGCCGGCTGTCGATCCCCGAATACCGGCTGCGGCGGCTGATCAATGGCGAGCTCGGCTATCGCAACTTCAACACCTTCCTGAACAACCACCGTATCGAGGAGGCGAAGGCCGCGCTCGCCGACCCGGCCCAGGCCGAGGTGCCCGTCATCACCATCGCGATGGACGCCGGGTTCCAGTCGCTCGGGCCGTTCAACCGCGCCTTCAAGGCCGAGACAGGCGTGACGCCCACGGAGTACCGGCGTACGAGGCTGTCCGCGGCGTGACGATTGCGGCGTTGAAATCACGAATGAATTTCGAAATCGGCGAGGTCCCTGGCAGTTCCGGCTGGCGCCTGTTTCGAAATCGGCGAGCGCTCCGGCCGCCGCTGCGGTGGGGTCCGGCAGGTCCATCTGCCGGAGCTTCCCATGACCCGCCGCCGCCTGCTGCTCGTGTTCGTTTCGACCGTCACCCTGACCACCCTGGCCATCGGCGTTGCCCGGGCCCGCGACGTGCCCCAGGTCGCGACCGGATTCATCGCCGGCGTGCTGTGCTCGGAGACGTTCGTCTCCGGCCTCGATCCGGACGGTGTGCTGTCCGAGACCCAGGCCGCCATGCCCGGCGCCGGCCTGCTGAGCTGGGCGATGGACATCCGCGTCGATCGCAAGGCCAAGGATGTCACCGTCACGCTGCTCGGGCTCGGCCGCAGCCATGCCGTGTATCGCGACGGGTACGGCTGCCATATGGATCATGGGGACGCGCGGGAGTGGCCATCCGCGCCGACCTCCCCGCAGCAGCCCGCGCTGCTGTCCGACATCGCCCCGCCGCGTGTCGTGACGCCGGCCAACCCGGCCCTCGCTGCCGCGCTCGATCGCGCCTTTGCCGAGCCGGAGGCGCCGCCGTTCCGGCGCACGCATGCGGTCGTGGTGTTGAAGGACGGCAAGGTCATTGCCGAGCGCTACGCGCCGGGCGTCTCGCTGGATACGCCGCTGCTCGGCTTCTCCGCGACCAAATCCATGACCGCAACCCTGATCGGCATCCTCGTCCGCCAGGGCAAGCTCGCGCTGCATCGGCCCGCGCCGGTCGCGGCGTGGACAAGCGAGAGCGATCCGCGCCATGCCATCACCGTCGATCATCTGCTGCGCCACACCGCCGGGCTCGCGCTCGGCAGCTCGCTGCAGGCTTCCTTGTTGTCGGCGCTGGAGCCCGTGAACCGCATGAAGTTCGTCGAGCCGGACCGGGCGGCGTTCGCCGAATCCATGCCCCTCGAAACGCCCCCTGGCGCAACGTTCAACTATCACGACGGCAACACCGTCATCCTCTCTCATCTCATCCGCGACGCCGCGGGCGGCAGCGCTGCGGACGTGTTGCGTTTTGTCCATCGCGAGCTGACCGGTCCGCTCGGCATGACCAGCGTCACGCTCGAATTCGATTCGGCCGGCACCCCCGACGGATCGAGCCAGATGCTGGCTTCGGCGCGCGACTGGACGCGGCTTGGCCAGCTGTATCTCGACGACGGCCTGGTCGGCGGCCGCCGCATCCTGCCAAAGGGCTGGGTCGATCATGTCAGCACGCCGACGCCCAACGCCTTCGTCGGCATCGGCGCCGGCTTCTGGACCAACCGCGGTGACAGCTTCGGCGCCAACTATCGCATCTCTCATGGCTGGCCGCGCGATGCCTTCTTCGCCAAGGGCACGCTCGGCCAGTACGTCATCGTCATCCCCTCCGAGCGCCTCGTCATCGCGCGCTTCGGCCGCACCGTGAACTGGCCGCCGGAAGTCGACGGCGTGGCGCAGCTCGTGAGCGACGTGATCGCGGCGACGCGGGGGGAGTGACGCGTGGATCAGGCCCTCCCCAGCGCCGTCGCCTGCGCGACGCGGTCGAAACGCTCCAGCGACAGGATCGCGTCGGCAAAGTCCTGCGCGCGGCTGCTCAGCACCGGCCGCGCCAGCGTGATGAACTTGTCGCTCATCGCCTGCGCCGAGGGAAACGAGGTCGGCTCGCCCGAGGGATCGTCGTGCAGCCGCTCGTGCACGCCGTCTTCCGTGGTGATGGTGACGCGCGCGCCGAACGGATGGCTGCGGCCGACCTCGAGCCTGTCGTCCTGAACGACATCGAACTTGTCGGCGAGCGCATTGATCGCCGTGTCGCCGAGCCTGGTGTAGTCGTCCCAGCCGAAGCGGCCCTGGTCGAGCGCCAGCGCGCCGGTGAAGAACATCGAGAACTGGCCGCCGACGATCGAGGTCGGGTGCCGCTTGGTCGTGGCATCGCCGGTCAAGGTGATGCCGTTGCGATGCAGGCCGATCTCGACGCGCTTGACCTGGTCCGGCGTCAGATTGTGCTCGCGGCGCAGCGCGACGATGGCGTCGATCGCCGCATGGGTATAGCGGCAGCTCGGATACGGCTTCACGCCGATCTTCATCGTCTCATAGGTGGTGCCGAGCCCTGCCACCGCCTTTTCGTGATGCGGCGCGTCGGTGTAGCCGACCAGCAGGCCATGCTTGCCCTCGACGGATTCGACTGCGCCGACGAAATCGTTCTTGGCCAAGGTCGCCGCGATCACGCCGTTCATCGCCGATGCCCCGACCTGATAGCGCTTGTTCCAGGCGCCGTTGACCAGGAACTGCAGTGAGCCCGCCGCCTGGCTGCCGGAGACGCCGAAGGCGTAGACCAGCTGTTGCTCGGACAGGCCGAACAGCTTGCCGGCGGCAGCGGCGGCGCCATAGGTGCCCGCGGTCGCGGTCGGATGGAAGCCGCGTGCATAATGCGAGGTCGGGTCGAGCGCGTTGCCGAGCCGGCAGCACACCTCGTAGCCGGCGACGATGGCGGTCAGCACCTCGCGGCCGGACGCACCGACCATTTCGCCGACCGCGAAGGCCGCGGGAACGACCGGCGCGCTCGGATGCAGCGACGAATCGGCGTGGGTGTCGTCGAAGTCGAGCGAATGGCCCATCGTACCGTTGAGCAGCGCCGCCACCGCGGGAGTCCAGGTCCGGCCATCTCCGAAGACGGTGGCCTCGCCCGCCGCATCCAGCTTCAAGGCCGCCAGCATGTTGACCACCGACGGCGTCGATTCCGCCTCGCGCCGGGCGCGGATGGCGCTGCCGAGAAAATCGAGCGTCAGCACCTTGGCGCGATCGAGCACCTCGGGCGGAATATCGTCATATTTCAGCTCGGCGACATAGGCGGCGAGCGTTGCAGTTTCCTGGGCCATCGTGTTTCCTCGCTCTTATTGCCGGCCAGCGTAGGCAGACTGATTCCGCCTTTCAAGCGGGTCGGGCCCGGTGGGAAGCTGCCATGTCCGGATCGCGCCGGTGCTTTTCGAGGTGATTGACTGATGGCGTCGTTCAAGGAGCTGCTCGGCCGGGTGCGCGCCCGCAAGCCACATATGGCGCTGGCCGTCCGCGGCACGGTGGCGGCGACGCTCGCCTTCGCCATCGCCACCGCCTTCCAGCTCAAGCTGCCGCTGTGGGCGGTTCTGACGTCGCTGATCGTCACGCAAGGCAGCGTCGGGCGCTCGCTGAAGGCGACGCGGGACTACATGTTCGGCACCATCGGCGGCGCGATCTATGGCGGCGCCATCACCGTGTTCATTCCGCATTCCGGCGAGCTGCAATTGTTGGGCATGCTGATCCTGGCGGTGACGCCGCTCGCCTTCATCGCTGCGATCAATCCGAGCCTGAACGCTGCGACGGTGACGTCCGTGATCGTGCTGCTGGTGCCGACCATGGGCAAGCTCGATGGGCTCGGCTCGGCCGTCGACCGCGTGTTCGAGGTCGCCGTCGGCGCGCTGACGGGACTCGTCGTCTCGTTCATCGTGCTGCCCTCGCGCGCCCATGTGCAGATGCGCAGCGCAGCGGGGCGGCTGCTCGAGCTGATCGCCGCGGCGATGACCGAATTGCTCGCCGGCCTGTCGCGCGGCCGCGACAACGACGCGCTGCACCGGATCCAGGACGGCATCGGCACGGCGTTGAGCGAATTGAACGCGACCGGCGCCGAGGCCGAGCGCGAGCGCTCGGCGCGGCTGTCCTCCGGCGCCGACACCGGCCCGCTGTTGCGGACCATCCTGCGGCTGCGGCACGACGTCGTGATGATCGGCCGCGCCAGCGTGGTGCCGCTGCCGTCGGAGCTGCAGGCGCGCTTGTCGGGTCCGGTCACTCGCGTCAGCGACGCCATTGCCGGCTACCTGCGCGGCTGCGCCGCCGCCATTCGCAACGGCTCCGGCCCGCCGGCGATCTGGCCGGTCCATGTTGCGGTCAAGGCCTATGCCGAGGCGGTCGCCGCCGTCCGCAGCGATGGTCTCACGCGCGGCCTGCCGGGCGATGCCGCCGAACGCTTTTTCGCGCTCGGCTTCTCGCTCGACCAGATGCGCCAGAACCTGATCGACCTCGAGCGCGTCGTCGCCGAATGGGCGGGGGCATCGAGCGGAAAGCCGCACCGGGCGGAGCCGGAGGAGACGTCCGACACGGCCGGTGCATAGCTTGCTCATCGCGACAGCTGCAGGAAGCGCAGCACCAGAAGCGCCGCATAGAGCGTGGTGCCGGCCGACAGCCCGATCCAGATCCCGACGGCGCCGAGCGGGGTGTGGAATCCCAGCGCATACGACGCGGGAAAGCCGACCAGCCAATAGCCGAGCACGGCGAGCAGCAGCGGCACGCGCGTATCCTTGATGCCGCGCAGCGCGCCCACCGCGATGCTCTGCAGCGCGTCGGTGATGAAGAAGGTGGTGCCGACGAGCAGCAGGGTCGCCGCCAGCGCCACGGTGGCATCGGCGTCGACGATGCCCGCGCCCAGGAACAGCCGCACGATCTCGAACCGCGCGACGACGATGCCGAGCGTGAACAGCACGGCCAGGACGAGGCCGAGCAGCATCGCCATCAGGCCGGCACGACGCACGCCATGCGCGTCGTTGCGGCCGACGGCATGGCCGACCCGCACGGTCGCGGCCATGCTGATGCCGAACGGGACCATGAACAGGATCGCGGTGATCTGCAGTGCGATCTGATGCGCAGCGAGCGCGGGCGTGCTGATCAGCCCCATCAGGATGGCCGCAGCGGAAAACAGGCCGTATTCGAGCAGGAACGACAACGAGATCGGCGCTCCGATGACGAGGAGCTGCCGCATCAGCCGCCAGTCGATCCGCCCCAGCTGCGCGAGCACGCGATAGTCGCGAAACGGCGGACGGAACGTCGCGAACCACAGCCCTGCGAGGAAGGTGCCCGTATTGACCAGCGAGGTCGCAAGGCCGACGCCGGTCAGGCCGAGCTGCGGAAAACCCCAATGGCCGTACAGCAGCGGATAGACCAGCAGGGCATTGAGCGGGATCGCGGTCAGCGTGATCCAGAGCACCGGCTCCGGGCGATTGACCGCGCCCATGAAGCTGCGCAGCGCCATGAACCACAGCATCGGCGCGATGCCCCAGGCGAGGCCGGCGAGATAGTGTTGGGCAAGGCGCGCCACGCCGGGCGCCTGCCCGAGCGCGAGCAGGATGGTTTCGCCGTTCAGCGCGATCAGCATGATCGGCAGCGCGACGAGCAGGCCGGCCCACAGGCCGACGCGCAGCGCGCGCCGGACGAGGCCTGCGTCTGCAGCGCCGAACGCCTGCGCGGCGAGCGGCGCGACGGCCGACATCAAGCCCATTCCGAACGTGGACCCGACGAAATAGACCGTGCCGGCCAGCGCAGCGGCTGCGACCGGGTCGCCGCCGAGCCGGCCGATGAAGGCGAGGTCGGTCGACATCATCGCGATCTGGGAGAGCTGCGTCAGCGCCATCGGCGCGGCAAGACGGATGGTGTCCCACAGTTCGAGCGCGAGAGGCGGCGTCAGCGCTGATGGCGCGTGGTCGGTTCCTGTTGTCGAGGTCATGAACGGCGCTATAGCAGGCCCCGTGGCGTCATGCACATCACAGCGGCATGTTCGGCGGCGGGACGGTGCGGCGCGGGCGCTCGGATCGTCGGGACGACCCCCATCGATGTCATGGCGCGGCATGGCGCGCTTCGGCACTGATTTGTCTTTGTCGCCGCATGCGTGCCTTCGCGATCTCGCGGCACGTTTCGCGCCCGAGCTTTGCTCGACCAGTGCCCCTCGGAAGTGAGAGGGCGCAGGGAAGGCCGGGTGCTTGACCACACCCATGGCCCGCCTGCAAAAGAAGTAGCAGGCGGCAGTCACCACAGGTGGGCCGCACAACCGGCCTTCCCTGCGCAATGGTTGGAACGGCTTATACGTACTCTCCCCGGTGCGCCGGGCTTGTTGGCCACCGTCACCGACAGATCGTTCGCCGGCTTGACCTCAGCGTCGGGAGGCCAGGACCATACGATTTCGCCGTATGCGACCGCTCCTTCGTCCACGCACCGACTCGAGTTGCCCCGAGCGCGCGCTGAAAGCCGCCGCATCCATCGCATCCCACCCTCAACGTTCGTGACGATCGCGAAGCGTCCCTCTCAACGAGGACGGGATGGCGGCATTGTTTCTGATTTACGGAAATAGCGCAAGCGGAAAATTCTGGAAAATGAAAAAATGGGCGGCGGCCTATCAAGCAGGCGCGGCAACCTGCCGGAGCATGGCCTTGACCACGAGGCGATGAAACGGCGTGATGACGGCGAGATAGATGCGGCCGAGCGCGTTGTGGGTCTGCACCAGCGTGGTCGCGGTCACTTGCGAGGTCGCGCCGATCATCGCAACATCGACGAGAACGCGGAAGTCTAGGTGCTTGTCGTCGAAGCCGAGCACCAGTTGCGTTGGCGTTTCATCGATCACCGGAAACATCCCGATCATGGGACCCGGACGGCGAGCGTCGGCGCCGGAGGTCTTGAGACCGAACGGCCGCACCAGCCCATTGCGGAGCTGCAGGAGCGCGGCCATCCACCAGGGCGCATGACCGAGCATGCGCTCGGCCGCAGTGCGGGCATCGAGGGCCGCGCCGTCGATGGAGATGCGGAAGGCATCGGCGAAGTCAGCACCGGCGAGCCATCGGTCACGGTCGACATCGGGAACGATCTCGCTGATCGTCACGCGTGAGCCTCGGGGGTTGGTCGTTCCTGTATGGCGGGTGGCGCGTCTGGGCTCGCTTTTTACATTATACCCAACCGAAGTGAGCGAGGACTTGGCGTGCCTGCTGATCGAGCTCCTCGCGACGCTCGGCATCGCTTGGAGTGTAGCAGAGGCGCTCGAGCTCCGGACGAAATTCTAGCGCGGTATCTTGAGGAAGGCCGAGAAGCAGCAACTCGATGATCCAGTATTTCCAGACGTGATCGTCGGATTTCAAGACATGCCAGATGTGCGGCACCATCGGGGTACCGATCGACGACAGGAATGGCGCGATAAGGTGGGCAATGGGCCAGTTGTAATCCTTCAGCCAAACCGTCAGTTCGCCGAGTATCGGGGCGACTGCAGGATAACCAGCTTGCACGACGGCCCGTGCACCGTCGATGTCGTTCTTGCTGCGTGGGAGAAGACGGGAGATGTCGTCCATGGAGCGCCTAAACGTCGACGTCGACCGTCTCGACCACGGGAAGTGTGTGCGCGTCTAAAGCAGCCATGGCCTTCGCAGCCGCCTTTCGCACATGGCCATCGCGATCGGTGCAGAGCGCCTTGAGGAAGCGGACGACGTCCGGTTGTCCGAACGCGCTGGCGAGATCACACGCCCATCGACGATGTCGAGGTAACGCGTCGGTGCGGAAGGCGTCGAACAAGCGCCGCCAATCCGCGCCGGAGACGTTGTTTCGAAGGGTCCACGCGGCCTCGCGCCGAACCTCGGTCTCCGCGTCCGTCTTGTAGATTTGAAAGACCGGCTGAAAATCCGACTGCCGCCAAATCGCGCCCAAGGTGCGGATAGACACCTGTCGCGTGGATCCGGACGGGCTCTTGATCAGGTTCGAGATGGCGCCGTGAGCAGCGTCCCATTTCCAATCTTCGATAACCTGGCAGCCTGCGCGTACGACATACTCGGATCGATCGGCCAAGGCACACAAGATCAGGTCGCTGAGGTTTCGGCCGCTGACATGCCGGCCGATGACTTCGACGGCGGTTCGACGAATGAACTGGTCGGCCGACGCCGCCGCGTCGCGCAACAAGGTCAGCGACTCGGTATCATCGCGTGTCAGAGGGGCGCAGATCGATTCGTGTGTGAGCGACATCGAGACGAGAGGCAAGGCGTGACTGGACGGAGGACGAGGTCAGAACGTTACAATGAATTGTACTCGTCGGCACCACACATCTGGTGAGACAATGCATGACTATTGACTGCTGACGACGACGATGGGAGTGGGCGTACGCGGCGCTCCTCGCGGGCTCGACAATCAGATCGAGCGGAGCCGCGTTGCGCGTGAATGTGCCCCCTTGCGGGAGAGGGCATGTATGCCGGCTTGGCAGGCTCGGTCGGGTGAGGGGTCTCTCTCCACAAGAGTCGCTAGCGGAGAGAGACCCCTCACCCGAGTGAGTGCGTAGATGGGCCGCTGATGCCCTCTCCCACAAGGGGCCCACAAGGGGAGAGGGCGCTGTATTGGCCTTTGCGATGCGGATCGACATCTTATGACGAGATCAGGTGCTTGCGGGCGTGCAGACGGATCGGTCCGCGTGAACCTGTCTACCGTACGCGCTCCGGCACCCGCGTAATCTTCGCGCCCAGCGCGTTCAGGCGCTCGTCGATGCGTTCGTAGCCGCGTTCGATCTGGTCGGCGTTGTCGATGTATGACGTGCCCTCGGCGCAGAGCGCGGCGAGCAGCATGGCCATGCCGGCGCGGATGTCGGGGGAGACGACGCGGGCGCCGCGCAGCTGGCTGGGGCCGGCGACGATGGCACGGTGCGGGTCGCACAGCACGATGCGGGCGCCCATCGAGATCAGCTTGTCGACGAAGAACATCCGCGACTCGAACATCTTCTCGAACATCAGGATCACGCCCTCGCATTGCGTGGCGGTGACGATCGCGATCGACATCAGATCGGCGGGGAAGGCCGGCCAGGGCTGGTCCTCCAGCTTTGGCACGTGGCCGCCGAAATCATCCTTGATCTTCATGGTCTGGTCGGAGGGCACGATGAGGTCGTCGCCGGCGACCTCGCAGACGATGCCGAGCCGCTCGAACCCCATGCGGATCGAGCGCAGATGCTCGGTGCCAGCGCGCACGATGCGCAGTGGCGAGCGCGTCACCGCGGCGAGACCGATCAGCGAGCCGACCTCGATGTGGTCCGGCTGGATCGCGTAGGAGGCCTGGCCGAGCGTGCTGGCGCCATGGATCACCATGGTGTTGGTGCCGATGCCTTCGATGTTGGCGCCCAGCGCCACCAGGAAATGCGCGAGGTCCTGGACATGCGGCTCGGAGGCGGCATTGCGCAAGTAAGTCGTGCCGTGCGCGGCGACGGCGGCGACGAGCGCGTTCTCGGTCGCGGTGACGCTGGGCTCGTCGAGGAAGACGTCGGCACCCTTCAGGCCGCTGGCGCGCAGCTCGATCTTGTCGGTCGCGGTGACGGTGGCGCCGAGCTGCTCGAAGGCGAGAAAATGGGTATCGAGGCGGCGGCGGCCGATGACGTCGCCGCCCGGCGGCGGCAGCGCCACTTCGCCGCAGCGGGCGAGCAGGGGACCGGCGAGCAGGATCGACGCACGGATGCGCGCGCAGAGGTCCGGATCGAGATCGGCGGCGCGGATCTCCTTGGCATGGATCGCGAGCCGGTTGCGGCCGCGCCATTCGGCGGAGGCACCGACCGAGCGCACCAGCTCGACCAGGGTCTCGGTGTCGCGGATGCGCGGCACGTTGTCGAGCGTCACCGGATGGTCGGTCAGCAGCGCCGCGGCAATGATCGGCAGCGCGGCGTTCTTGTTGCCGGACGGCTCGATCGCGCCCTTGAGCCGGTGACCACCCTCGACGATGTATTGAATGGGCGCCATGCGCGAAAACCCGTCCTCAGATGACCGTTTGCCAGGGGGCGACCCGCCACAGTGGGCCTGGATCGCAAACGCCAATAACATGGAAGGCGCGGTCAAGTCACGGATCCCGGGTTTTGTCCGGTGCGGCTCCGGTCCGATGAGGCATTGTGTTGGGCCGCAGGAATGCTGATATTGCGGCTCAGGAGCTGCCATGACCGGTGTCGTCACAATATCGGAACGCAAGGCGCGCGAGACCGCACGGCGGCGGCTGGCGGCGGCCGCTGTCATGGCCGAGCTGAAAACCTTCGCGCAACGGTGCGGCGGCCGCTTCATTGTGTTCGGGTCGGTTGCGCAGCAGCGGCTGTCGTTCGACAGCGATTTCGACGTCATCGTCGATGTTCCGTCCGCGCATCAGGTCGAGGCCGTCGAACTGGTCGAGGACCTCTGTCGTCACCATGAATTGCCAGCCGACATCCATCTCAAATCGCTGGCCAGTGAAAGGCTTCTCGCGCGGATCGCTGATCATGCGGTGATCCTTTCATGAGCGATGACCGCTGGAGCGACGTCGAGGCTGATCTGGACGCTGCCGTAACCCAACTCGGGATGGCGCTGCGAACTTTCGAGCGGGGCGGCTTCGATTCCAATGATCCGGATCTCGCATGGGAGCGGTCCAATGCGTTCCTGCACGGGATGGAGACGGGATACACCCTGCTGGAGAAGGCGATCACACGCGTTCTCGATATCCTCGGCGAGACCAGCCCATCCGGAGATGCGTGGCACAAGGATCTCATCGATCGCGTCTCAAGACCGATGCAAGGCGACAGAGGACGGCCGGCGATGTTCGACGCTGCGCTTCGCCTCGATCTGCTCGAACTGATGAGGATGCGTCACCGGGCGAGAAACGCCGTTTACGGCGACTTCGATGCGTCGAAGGCCGGCCCCTCGGTCGAAGCTGCGAGCCACGTTCTCGGTAGGATCCGCGACGCGGTCGCGCAATTCAAGAATGCCGTGGACCCTGCCGGCAAAGCCGAGCCCAGCGGGCCGGTCTAGACCAGCACCACCCGTCCTTACACGTCGACATTCGCCGACAGCGAGTTGTCCTGGATGAACTCGCGGCGCGGCTCGACGACGTCGCCCATCAGCTTGGTGAAGATGTCGTCGGCCTCGTCGACCTCCTTGACCCTGACCTGCAGCAGCGTGCGCGCCTCGGTGTCGAGCGTGGTTTCCCAGAGCTGCTCCGGGTTCATCTCGCCGAGACCCTTGTAGCGCTGCTGGGTGACGCCCTTGCGGCCGGCGTCGACGACGGATTCGAAAAGATCGATCGGGCCGTGAATCACCGTCTGGGTGTCGCCGCGGCGCAGGACGCCGGGCTTGGCATAGGCCTCCTGCAGGCGGGCTGCGTAGTCGTCCAGCTTGCGGGCATCGACGGAGGCGAGCAGCGCGTCGTCGATCACGGCGACATCCTTGACGCCGCGCACGGTGCGCTCGAACGTGAAACCCTGGCCCTCGACGAAATGGCCGATCCAGCCGCGCTCGACCTCGTCGGCGAGCACGTCGAGCCGTTTGGCGATGTACTCCGCCGCGGCGTCCGCGGTGGCGATGTCACGGGTGATGTCCGGCCGCAGCACGCCGGCGATCGCGGCCTGCTCGACGACCTTGCGGTCGTAGCGGCTGTGCAGGTTGCGCAGGATGTTGCGGACCAGGCGTGCCTCCTCGACCAGCGCCAGCAGGTCGCGGCCCTTGCGCTCCTCGCCCTCGGCGGTCTTGAACACACAATCGTCGAGCCCGGTGCCGATCAGATAATCCTCCAGCGCCCGTTCGTCCTTCAGATACTGCTCGGACTTGCCGCGCATGACTTTGTAGAGCGGCGGCTGCGCGATGTAGAGGTGGCCGCGGTCGATGATCTCGCGCATCTGCCGGTAGAAGAAGGTCAATAGCAGCGTGCGGATGTGGGCGCCGTCGACGTCGGCGTCGGTCATCACGATGATCTTGTGATAGCGCAGCTTGTCGATCGAGAAGTCGTCGCTGATGCCGGTGCCGAGCGCGGTGATCAGGGTGCCGATCTGCTCGCTCGACAGCATCTTGTCGGGGCGCACGCGCTCGACGTTGAGGATCTTGCCGCGCAGCGGCAGCACCGCCTGGAACTCGCGGTTGCGGCCCTGCTTGGCGCTGCCGCCGGCCGAGTCACCCTCGACGATGAACAGCTCGGACTTGGCCGGATCCTTCTCCTGGCAGTCGGCGAGCTTGCCCGGCAGCGACGAGACGCTGAGCGGATTCTTGCGCGTCAATTCGCGCGCCTTGCGCGCCGCCTCGCGGGCGGCGGCCGCCTGGATCACCTTGCCGACGATCACCTTGGCCTCGCCCGGATGCTCCTCGAACCAGGCGGCGAGCGCCTCGTTGAGCACGTTCTCGACCACGGGGCGCACTTCCGAGGACACCAGCTTGTCCTTGGTCTGCGACGAGAACTTCGGATCCGGCACCTTCACCGAGAGCACCGCGGTAAGGCCCTCGCGGCAGTCGTCGCCGGTCAGCGCGATCTTTTCCTTCTTCGCATTGGCCTCGGCATAGCCGTTGACCTGGCGCGTCAGCGCGCCGCGGAAGCCGGCGAGATGGGTGCCGCCGTCACGCTGCGGGATGTTGTTGGTGAAGCACAGCACGTTCTCATGATAGCTGTCATTCCACCACAGCGCAGCTTCCACCGTGATGCCGTTGGCCTCCGAGCGCACCATGATCGGCGCCGGAACGATCGCCTTCTTGTTGCGGTCGAGATATTTGACGAACTCCTCGACGCCGCCGTCGTAATGCATCTCCTCGCGCTTCTCGACCGCATGGCGCATGTCGGAGAGCACGATGTTGACGCCGGAGTTGAGGAAGGCAAGCTCGCGCAGACGATGCTCGAGCGTCGCGTAGTCATATTCGACGTTCTTGAAGGTTTCCGTCGAGGCCAGGAACGTCACCTCGGTGCCGCGCTTGCCCTTGGCCTCGCCGACCACCTTCAGCGGCGCAACCGCGTCGCCATGGGCGAACTCGATGAGATGCTCCTTGTCGTCGCGCCAGACCCGCAGCAGCAGCTTGCTCGACAGCGCGTTGACCACGGAGACGCCGACGCCGTGCAGCCCCCCCGACACCTTGTAGGAGTTCTGGTCGAACTTTCCGCCGGCATGCAGCTGGGTCATGATGACCTCGGCGGCCGACACGCCTTCGCCCTTGTGGATGTCGACGGGAATGCCGCGGCCGTCGTCGCGCACGGTGACCGAGTTGTCGGGATTGAGAACGACCTCGACCGCGGTGGCGTGACCGGCGAGCGCCTCGTCGATGGCGTTGTCGACGACTTCGTAGACCATGTGGTGCAGGCCGGAGCCGTCATCGGTGTCGCCGATATACATGCCCGGGCGCTTGCGCACGGCATCCAGGCCCTTCAACACCCGGATCGATTCTGCGCCGTACTCGTTCGCGGTTGCAGGCTCGTTTTCGGCGATGGTTTGCCGGGCGGGTTCGGTCATGTGAGGCCTTTGAAGGGGTCCCGAAGGGCGATGTCGCGCTAGGGTGCTGAGAGCGCCATTTGTGCCATGAAAGACGGTGCGCGCATAGCGCAAAGTGGAGCCTCTTAAGATATTGAAGAGATGGGTTTTTTTAACCGTTTTTCAAGCCGTATGAGCGCCTCTTTCGGGGCCTGCGAAGGCGCGATTCGGGGGCTCTTCGGCGGCGGTTCGGATGGCGCCTGAAAAGCATGGTCAAGGCCGCGTTCCAACGGCATCAGGCCGCCCCTTGGGGCCGCCTGAGATTGTCGCGTTGGAGATCCGCGAACGGCGTGCAGCGGCGCTTGCGGCGGTCAATACAGCGGCAACGGCAGGGCCTGGCCGGTCGGGCCCAGCATCAGGCCCCAGACGTCGCCGGCGCCGAGCTCAATGGTTTCGGTGACCGGAGCGCGGCTGGCGATCTTGACCTCGTAGCGGTACTTGCCGGGCGGCAGATCGAGCAGCGGGCCCTTGGGCGTCTTGGGACTGCCTGTGCCGGCCGCGATCCTGATCGACTGCCTGTTGATCGTCACCACGGCGTCGGTCTCGCCGACATTGCCGAGCATGAGCTTGGCCTGGCCGGGCTTCGGCAGGATGTCCGCCTTGGCCGCGGCCTCCGCGTTCTTCTGCACCAGATGGACCGAGGTCTCGCCCTTGGCGCGGCCGAGCGTCAGCACGGCAGGTCCTTGCGGAGACGCGAAGGCGAGCCGGGCCCGCTCGGGTCCCTGCTGCGCGCCGTCGGATGTCTCCCGCCAGCCGAGCTTGGTGAGCTCGGTGCGGTAGAACGCCATCACGGCACTCAGCTCGGCCGGCACGCTGGCCTCCAGCTCGAGCCGCAGCGGCGTGTCGATGCCGGGCGCCCTGGATTTCGACGTCGAGCTTGCGCTGCGCTGCTTCGGCACCGGCAGCGCGGAGTTCGGATCGGCCTCGAGCGGCGCCGCGTCCGCCGCCGGCTGAGCCACGGCCTTTGCGCCGGCCGCGGGCTTGGCCGCGGCGAGCAGGCCGGTGCCGTCCGCCGTCACGTTCACCTTGGGCCCCATCTGCATGATCGTGAACGCGACCGACTTGCCCCTGGCGGAGAATTGCAGGCGCGCCATGGTCGGATTGTCGATCACGGTGGGTGCCTCCTGCCAGCCGGCAGGCTTCAAGGCCGCGCGATAGAAGCCGGTGAGCGCCTTCACCGTCGAGGCGGATTTGAACTCCAGCCGGCCCTGGCTGCCGTCGAATTGCACCGCCTCGGCGGTCTCGGGCAGCGGGATCGGCGCCGGATTGTCGGCAAGCGTCTTGAGCGGCGCATCCGACAGCGTTGCGGCTTGGGCTGCGCGGCGGACCTCGTCGGCGGCGATCACCTGCTTGGCCATCGCCGCTGCGTCGGCCATGAACCGGTCGTCGGCGTCCTTCTTCGCCTTGGCGCGTGCGGCCAGCGCAGCTTCCGTGGCGCGCACCGACAGCTCGACCATGGTGAGATCGTATTTGCGGGACAGCTTCAGGGTCCCGGTCTCTTCCGCGGAGGCGACCTTGAACGTGGCCTCGTCCGGCGTGCCCGCACCGGCCGCCTCGATCCGCCAGCCGCGCGCCGGCAGCTCGCCGGTGTAGAAGGCGAGCACCGCGGGCAGCTCGGCGATCACGGCGCCTTTGGCCTGGCGGCTCGGCGAGGTCGCGCTGCCCAGGCTCTGCGACCACTTGGTCGGCTTCGGCATCGGCAGGCCGGCGCGGTCGTCGCCGGCCTCGATCTGAGCCGGCAGCGCGAAAGGCGCGATCCGGATCTCGACATTCGTCTTGCCGTCATCGCGGCGAGTCAGACTCACCATGACCGGACTCTGCCGGCGATAACCGTCGCTGTCGTCGTGGCCGAAGAAGGCGCGCACGCCATTCGGCGCGGTCTCGCTGAGATCGGCATTGGGCCAGCGCGCGGCGGTCTCGGCGGTCAACGGCTGCCAGCCGAGGGACGTCATCTCCTTGGCGAAGTAGGCCCGCGCCGCATCCACCGGCATCGGCGCGACGCAGGACAGATAGGGGCGCGTCTCGTCGAACACGATGTCGGTCGCACCCTCGGGGAACGGCAGGTTCGCGTAGATCCGCTGCGGCGAATAGGTCACGTCCGACTGGTCGGCACGGCCGCCGCTGCCGGTGAAGGACACGGTCAGTCCCTGCTTGCCCTTCTTGTAGTTGAGCGTTGGATTGCGCTCTTCCAGCGGCCGGATGTAGCGCACCCAGCCGTCCGCGCTCAGCGCCTGCTGCGTCGCGGCATTGGTCGCGGCGACCGGCATCGGCAGACGGTAGACGACGCGATAGCGATCGGGGCGGGAGGTGTCTTCGACAGCACCCTCGACGCGCGGTAGCGCATGCACGTCGACGATGGCGTCGTCGGCGCGCGCAGGGACGGCGCAGCTCGCGAGCAGCAAAACGCAGCAGGCAAACAGCCGCAGCCGCGGCGCGGCGATGGCCTGCGGCCAAAGCTCTGACATCACAGATCTCCAGGATTTCGATTGCGGCGCGTGGGCCTGCGGGATGTCGGAGGACCTCGTCGTCGATCCAACGACAGCTAGTCGAATCTGGGAACTGATAGGTTCAACGGCGGAATGCGTTACCGCCGCGCGGTGATCCGGCCACCCTCGACATCGAAGATCTCGCCGAGTTCGCGTAGTTCGGCAAACGCGGCGGGATCGGCGCCGGTCAGCCATACCTGGGCACCGAGCGTGCCGAGCTCGGCAAACAGCGCGCTGCGCCGGCCGGGATCGAGATGCGCGACGATCTCGTCGAGCAGCAACATCGGCACGATGCCTGTCGTCTCGGCGACGAGCGTCGCATGCGCCAGGATGAGGCCGATCAAGAGCGCCTTCTGCTCACCGGTCGAGGCATCGCGCGCCGGCATGTTCTTCGGCGCGTAGATGACGTGCAGATCGGTGAGGTGCGGGCCATCGAGCGTGCGGCCGGCGGCGGCATCGCGCGCCCGATTGTCGCGCAGCATCGCGCGGTAGCGGTCCTCCACCGCCAGCGCGGGCTCGGTGAGCAGCGCGTTCTCCATCCAGCCGTCGAGCGCAATCTCGGCCGAGGGAAAGGCGGAGGCGGCGCCGCGCTGGCGCAGCATCGCGGCGAGCTTCACGGCGGTCTGGCCGCGGCTCGCAGCCACGGCGACCGCGAGCTCCGCGGTCTCGCGCTCGATCGCGTCGCACCAATGATCGTCGAAATTGCGCACCTCGAGCAGCCGGTTGCGCGAGCGCAAGCTGCGCTCGAGCGCCGAGACGCGGCTCGAATGCTCGCTGTCGATCGCGAGCACCAGACGGTCGAAGAAGCGCCGACGCTCGGACGCCGAGCCCATGAACAGGCCGTCCATCGCCGGCGTCAGCCACACCATGCGGATGTGATCGCCGAACGCCGCGGCCGAGCCGACCGGCTCGCGATCGATGCGGCAGCGGCGGGTGGTGCTCGCATCGCTGCGCGGAGGCTCGATGCCGGTGCCGAACGTCGTCAGCCCCAGCGCGCCCTCGACCTCCGCCGAGACCGCCCAGGAGCCGTCGCCCTGGTTGTCGGCGACGTCCTCCAGCGTGGCCCGGCGCAGGCCGCGGCCCGGCGCGAAGAACGAGATCGCCTCCAGGCAATTGGTCTTGCCGGCGCCATTGGCCCCGACCAGCGCCACCATGTCCGCCTGCACGCTCACGCTCGCAGCGCGATAGCTGCGAAAATGCGTCAGCGACAGGCGGTTGATGCGGGAGGGGGTCATCGGGATGTAGCTGGAAGCCCTAGCTCTGTCATTGCCGGGCTTGACCCGGCAATCCATCGTCCGCGTCAGCGGACTATTTCATCGTAGAGATCGCGCCAATCCGGATTGCTCGCCACGATCAGGTCGATCTTCCATTCGCGTGACCAGTGTTTGACGTTCTTCTCACGCTGCAATGCTGCCGCGATCGTTTCATGCGCCTCGAAATAGACGAGCCGCTTGATGCCGTAGCGTCTGGTGAAGCTCTCTGCGAGGCCTTCGCGATGCTCATACACGCGCCGAATGAGATCGTTGGTCACGCCGATATAGAGCGTGCCGCCGGGCTTGCTGGCGAGGATGTACACCCAGTAGGCCATTTGTTGAGATGGATGGCCGGGTCAAGCCCGGCCATGACGAGTGAACTTCAAAGCTCGCAACGGGCGTTGGGTCACACCCGCATCGGCATCAGCACGTACAGCGCGTTCCTGTTGTCGCGGTCCTGGATCAGCGTCGGCGAGCCGGGATCGGCCAATCGCAGCACCGCGACCTCACCCTCGATCTGGGCGGCGATGTCGAGCAGATAGCGCGAGTTGAAGCCGATATCGAGTGCGTCGGCGGCGTATTCGACCTCGAGTTCTTCGGTCGCGCTGCCGGAATCCGGATTGGTCACCGACAGCACCAGCTTGCCCGGCGCCAGCGCCAGCTTCACGGCGCGGCCGCGCTCCGAGGAGATGGTGGAGACGCGGTCGACGGCGGCGGCGAAATCGGCCTTGTCGACGACCAGCTCCTTGTCGTTGTTCTGCGGAATGACGCGACCATAGTCCGGGAAGGTGCCGTCGATCAGCTTCGAGGTCAGCACCACCTGTCCCAAGGTGAAGCGGATCTTGCCCTGCGACAGCTCGATCCTGATCTCGCTGTCATTGTCCTCGATCAGCCGCTGCACCTCGCCCACGGTCTTGCGCGGCACGATGACGCCGGGCATCTCGGCAGCCCCGGCCGGCTGCGGCAGATCGACCTGGGCGAGGCGGTGGCCGTCGGTGGCGACCGCGCGCAAGGTCGGCTGCTTGGCATTGCCGCCGGCGTGCAGATAGATGCCGTTGAGATAATACCGCGTCTCCTCGGTGGAGATCGCGAACTGGGTGCGGTCGATCAGGCTCTTGATGTCCTTGGCGGGAACGCCGAAGGCATGCGTCATTTCGCCCGCCGCGAGATCCGGGAAGTCGCTCTCCGGCAGCGTCTGCAGGGTGAACTTGGAGCGCCCGGCGCGGATCGCGAGCACCGCGCGCTCGCCGTCGCTCTCCAGCACGATCTGCGAGCCGTCCGGCAGCTTGCGCACGATGTCGTAGAACATATGCGCGGGAACCGTGGTGGAGCCCGCGGTGGCGGTCTCGGCGGCCAGGGTTTCCGTGACCTCGAGATCGAGGTCCGTCGCGCGCAGCGACAGCCGGGCATTCTCGGCGCGCACCAGCACGTTGCCCAGGATCGGGATGGTGTTGCGGCGCTCGACCACGCGATGGACGTGGCCCAGCGACTTCAGCAACTGCGCGCGTTCGACGGTCACCTTCATTGCACTTACCCGCCCGTTCCCAACTGATCTCGTCCTGGAATGCCGGCGGGCTATGGCAGCGCCGCGGCCGATGGCACCTCGCGCCCGAACGGCGCTTTGCCAGCGTCCAGGAGCGTGAGGGGGAGGCGTAAAGTGGCGCGGATGAGGCTCAAGCGCAAGGGATGCGGCGCCGATTTCCCATGTTTCGGCAGGCTCTTCCGTGACCCGGAGGCGCGGTCCCGAGCACGATGTCCCAAGCTGGCTTGGAGGGGCGCGGAGGATGGCCGGCTGGGGCCGGACGTTCTGTCCAAACCCCCGTGGCCGTGCGAGCCGCCTAGTCCTGCAGCTGGCGCTTCAGGGACTCGACCTCGTCGTTCAGCGTGATGTCCTTGCCGACCAGCGCCTCGATCTTGCGCACGGCGTGCAGCACGGTGGTGTGGTCACGTCCGCCGAAGCGGCGGCCGATCTCGGGCAGGGAGCGCAGGGTCAGCGTCTTGGCAAGATACATCGCCACCTGACGCGGGCGCACCACGTTTGCGGTGCGGCGGGAGGACAGCAGGTCGGAGCGGCTGACGTTGTACTGCCGGGCCACCACGCGCTGGATGTCCTCGATCTTGATCCGCTTCGGCTCCTGCGGCCGGACCAGGTCGCGGACCTCGCGCTCGGCCATGTCGAGCGTGACCGGCTGGTTGTTGAGCTTGGAATGCGCCAGCAGGCGGTTGATGGCGCCTTCGAGATCGCGGCCGTTATGGGTGATCGAGCGGGCGAGATAATCGAGCACCGGCTCCGGCACGTCGAAGCTCGCATGATGGGCACGGGCTGCCGCGACGCGCGACTTGAGAATGCCGAGACGCAGGTCCTCGCCGAGCGTTGCCATCTCGACGACGAGCCCGCCGGCGAGCCGCGAGCGGACGCGATCATCCAGGCTTTCGAGATCGGACGGCGGCCGGTCGGCGGCGATCACCACCTGCCTTCCGGCATCGATCAGGGCGTTCAACGTGTGGCAGAACTCCGCCTGGGTCGACTTGCCCTGCAGGAACTGCAGGTCGTCGATCACCAGCACGTCGATGCCGCGCAGCGCCTCCTTGAAGGCCAGCGCGGTCTGCGATTTCAGCGCCGCGACGAAGCCGTACATGAACTTCTCGGCGGTCAGATACAGCACCTTGCGCTCGCCGCCGGCATTGCCGGCCCAGGTCACGGCCTGCAGCAGATGCGTCTTGCCGAGGCCGACGCCGGCATGGATGTAGAGCGGATTGAACATCACGGGATCGCCGCGGCGGCCGTCGGCGACCTGGCGCGCCGCCGCATGAGCGAGCGTGTTGGCCCGGCCGACGACGAAGCTGGCGAAGGTCAGCCTGGGGTCGAGCGGCGAGCCGCCGAGCGCGTCATGACTCGTGGCCAGCGACGCCGCGGCGGACGTGCGCACCTCGTTGCTGACGGGCTTGGCATCGCTGCGCTCGGCGCGGCGGGCTTCCACGGCAACGGGCGCCTCCTTGGCCGGCGTCGCACAACGCATCGCGGTGCGAACGGAAAGATCGATCCGGTGAACCTCGGGCATCTCGGCCTGCCAGCACGACAGCACGCGCTCGGCATAATGGGCCTGGATCCAGCTCTTCAGGAAACGCGTCGGCACCGACAGATGGACGCTCTCGTCCTGGACGGCCTCGAGGTCCATGCGCGCGAACCAGCTCGTATAGACGTCCTCGCCGACGGTCGAGCGCAGCCGACCCTTCACGCGAGACCAGCGTTCCTGTTCCGAATTTGTCATGTCAGTCGCAACTTTTCGAATTGAGTGGTGGTGTCGAGTGATCGCTGGGGCAGATGTCCCGTCGAGGGACTGGTCTGCCGGGCGAGACCTCGAGCGGAGGACCAACGCCAGCCATGGCTTCGCCGTCCGGCGCGCACGCCGTTGGGCAGATCAATGCTGGTCGAGGGGAGTTCTCCGCGAGGTCAGCGCATACTCGGATGCGCGAGGAGGGGAGGTCCGATGGCCGTGCTGATGGTGTTGACCGCTAAGGGTGCGTGATCCGGAACCAGCTCTTGATGTCTCGCAGCGATGTGTCCGTAAAGCATGCAACCTCCCCGCCTCACCGCAATTGCTCACGGCAAGTTGTCATCTCGCACATGTCCCATAGGCATCCGCGTCCGAACCCCAAGATTCAGCCGCAACGCCATATCCCGTCCATTGTCCACTCACTGAGCGAAGCAGTCGCAAGCTCCAGCCGGTTCGAGCGTTGTCGTATTTCTCTTGTTCAAAACGGCGCAACGATGATGTTGTGCCCGAGAAATTTCGACAAAGTTCGGTCGTTCCCCATACTGCTATGGAGACCGTTCCGGCCATCGCTTTTGAAAGCGTCGCCAACGCGCACACCGCCGCCGATTTGCACGTCCGCCCCGTTTCTAAAACCGCGCTGGTCTCAAGATCGTGGGCGCCGCGAGTGGATTTAAGAAATACACGATGCGTTGGGACTCGCAATCCATTTGATCGGAGCACGCATCGCGAGTCATCGCACCGCTTGCCACGCCATGTTGCGCGTTAAGAAAGCAAGGTTTTGAATCATCGCGAGGAATCTCGGATGTGACAAACAACATCGTCTGCCCAAAATTTCTTCATAATTTTTTTACGTTCCGGCCGAGCGTGGCCGCTTTTCCAAACACTTGGCTGCGCTATGCGCTTAAGTCATTTTCGAGCCGATGTTTTTCGCGATTACTTCAAGCGGGTAACTCCCGCGATGCGCAGTGCGTGAAGTGAGCGGCGCATCGAGCGGTCTTGACATCGATGCGCAAGCGCGTCGCGCAGATTCGCTGCTGTTTCCGGTGAGACAAAATTGTCACCGCGTAAAATTACGGAACGCCACGTAGGAGTACGGAGCGTGTCAGGTTGGCACGACATCGCAACTGTTCCAACACGCGCGAAGATCGCAGCGCTGCTTCGATGTCGCCATGAAATAGAAGTGTGAGCGCGTCACGCGTGCAATGCGCAGAGCGAAAATGCGCGGAGAAATCGGCGCAACGGCAGAGACGGAAGAGAAGAGGCGGCAGGGACGAGTCGCGACGGCCGGCCAAGCGCAGTCGGCGGGCCAAGCGCAAAAGAAAAGCCCGGCGCGAGCCGGGCTGTTGCATCTTGATAGTTCGTCAGTCCCGCGATCGCGTCACTTCGCGAGCTTGGCGATCTGATGCGTGAGGCGCGACACTTTGCGGCTGGCGTTGTTCTTGTGAATGATGTTGCGCTGCGCGGCACGCATCAGCTGCGGCTCGGCATTGGCCATCGCCTTCAAGGCGGCGTCGCGGTCGCCCTTCTTGATCGCGTCCTCGACGGAGCGAACGGCGCCGCGCATCTGGGTGCGGCGCGACTTGTTGACGATGGTGCGGCGGGCAATCTTGCGCGTCGCCTTCTTCGCGGAGGTCGTGTTGGCCATGCTCTCAACTATCCTTCGGCGGCGAGCGTTCGCCGCAATCAGCGGGTACGCGCGCGGTCCGCTCGATTGCGGCCCGATCGACGCGATGGGTTGTTCGGACGCCTCTCTGAGAATGCCATGACCGGAGCGTGTGGGCTCGGTGGATCGGCGCCGCTCAAAGAACAGCGGCGGCGGGATTGCGCCCACCGCCAATGGCGACCTTATAGGGGCAGGCGGTTCGAGCGTCAACGGTCTCGGAAGCCGCAGGGATCGCCGGAACCGGCCAAAAGCCGCTTCTAAGCCCCTGACGAGGTTGAATTTCTAAGGGGGCCCCGCTATGGCCTTGCTGCCGGTCGGGGCGAGCGAGAGAGAGCAGGTGAGGCATGATCCGCGGTTTTTTCCGCCTGGTGGGACTGTTGCTTCTGGCCGGAAGCTTCATCTTCCTGGTATATGACGGCGCGCGCTGGGTGGCCGATCAGACCCTGCAATTCACCCGGTTCGGCCAGCTCTGGAACGATGTCCACCAGGCGAGCCAGGCGGCCTTCAAGGCCTGGGTCGAGGCCAAGGCGCCGTTCCTGTGGGAGTGGATCGTCAGGGTGTTCCTGGACCAGCCGGTGTTTGCCGTGCTCGGCGTGCTCGGAATTCTCCTGATGCTGCTGTTCCGGCCGCGCCGACCGCTGATCGGCTACGGGCGCGACTGAGCGCCGGCCCCGGCGCGGCGTAACATCGCTGCGATCTCCGGCGTAGAGCCTATATAACCCACAGACCGAAGGTCATCGCGCCGCCGGACCGTTCCGGCGGGCGAATGCCATGCCCGGAGACACCCGATGTTCTTCATGCGCAAACCGACTGCCGTGCCGAGCGCCGCCGAGGCGCTGCCCGGCCGCGCCCAGCCGATCCCCACCGCCACCAAGCACTTCGTCAATGGCCGTGCTTTGCTGCCGCCCTATCCCGCAGGTCTCGAGCAGGCCGTGTTCGGCCTCGGCTGCTTCTGGGGGGCGGAGCGCAAGTTCTGGCAGCTCGGCGACGGCATCCACGTCACCGCCGTCGGCTATGCCGGCGGTCATACGCCGAACCCGACCTATGAGGAGGTGTGCTCGGGGTTGACCGCGCATACCGAGGTCGTGCTGGTCGTGTTCGATCCAAAGGCCATGTCTTACGAGCGTCTGCTGAAGACGTTCTGGGAGAGCCACGACCCGACCCAGGGCATGCGCCAGGGCAACGACGTCGGCACGCAATATCGCTCGGCGATCTACACGTTCAGCGATGCGCAGCGCGAGACGGCGGAGGCGTCGAAGGCGGCCTATGAGGCGGCGCTGCGCGCCAAGGGGCTCGGTGCCATCACCACCGAGATCGGTGCGGCGGGACCGTTCTACTTCGCGGAGGACTATCACCAGCAGTATCTGGCCAAGAACCCGGCCGGCTATTGCGGTCTCGGCGGCACCGGCGTCGCCTGTCCGATCGGTGTCGGCGTCAACGCATAGGCGCAACGCTGGCGTTTGCCGCCGGCGCGGCGGCGACGAGCTCGGCTCCCTCTCCCACTTGGTGGGGGAGGGTTTTTTTCTGCGCCGTGGGCGCTGCAGGCGGCGCACTTGCGTACCGCGCGCGCCACACGCGCCAACGGTTTGTTAACCTTAACCGCGCATGACTAGGGTGCATCCTCTTTCAGGGATTGTTCGAGTGCGCGCGTTTTTCCTTCCGGTCATTGCCATCTTCTCCACGGTCCTGCTGTCGGGCTGCATGCACACGGCGTCCCCCGTCGCCGTCGGCCAGCCGCAGAGCGATCTCGATGCCATGGCCTATGGGACACCTTCGACCGGCCCGGTTGCCGCCACCGGGCAGGGCGGAGCGATCCCGGCGCTGCGCAACGCGTTCGCTGCCGCTCCGCGCGTCGGCGCTCATGTGGTGCCCGCCGGCTACGCGCCGGCGCGGACCGACATGGCCTATCATCTCGACGCCGGCGACAAGCTGCGCGTCGTCGTTTACGGCCAGGAGGGGCTCACCAACACCTACGCGATCGATGCGGCCGGATCGATCACGATGCCGCTGATCGGCAGCGTGCCGGCGCGTGGCCGCACCACCGCCGGTCTTGCCGCGGAGATCACCGCCAAGCTGCGCAACGGCTATATCCGCGAGCCGTCGGTGGCGGTCGAGATCGAGGCCTATCGTCCGTTCTTCATCCTCGGCGAGGTGCAGGCGCCCGGCCAATATCCCTACGTGCCCAACATGACGGTGGAGAGCGCCATCGCCATCGCCGGCGGCTTCTCGCCGCGCGCGAGGCGCGACATCGTCACCTTGACGCACACCGATCCCTCGGGTGCTGCCCGCTACGAGGTGCCGCTCGGCACGTCGCTGAAACCCGGTGACACCATCCAGGTCGGCGAGCGCTGGTTCTGATCTTCCGGCTGCTCAGAGAGATCGCTGCGCAACAAGGCAACGCTCCATCCTCCATCATTGCGAGCGCAGCGGGGCAATCCAGGGTCGCGCGTGACGCCTTGGATTGCTTCGTCGCTGCGCTCCTCGCAATGACGGCCTTTCTTAGCTCAGATGCTGCCTGAAGAAATCCAGGCTGCGCGTCCAAGCGAGGTCGGAACTCGGCTTGTCGTAGCTGGCGCGCTCGTCGCAGCCGAAGCCGTGCTGCGCGCCGGGATAGACGAAGATCTCGACGTCGGGGCGCTTGGCCTCGATGGTCTCGACATCGGCAAGGGGGATGCCGGCATCCTTCTCGCCGAAATGCAGCTGGGTCGGCACGGTCGGCTTGTCGTCGGCGAAGCGCACGATGGCGCCGCCATAATAGCCGACCGCCGCCTTCAGTCCGGTGAGCTTGGTTGCGGCTGCATAGGCGATGCTGCCGCCGAGGCAGAAGCCGATGATGCCGACCGGCCCCGCATCCTTCACCGCGTCGATCGCAGCCTGGGTGTCGCGCAGGAAACCCTGCCAATCCGGATTGGCAACGAATTTGCGCGCCACGGCGATTTCATCAGGCGAGTAGCCGGAGGTGAAATTGGGCTCGACGCGGTCGAAGATCGCGGGAGCGATCGCGACGTAGCCTTCCGCAGCGAGACGGTCGCAGACGTTGCGGATGTGATGGTTGACGCCGAAAATCTCCTGGATCACGACCAGCGCGCCCTTGGCCGCTGCCGCCGGATCGGCTCGGTAGGCGCCGAGCTGAAAACCGTCCGATGCCGTCAGCTTGATGTCCTGTCCCACGTTCTGTCCTTCATGATGTCGCGATGCGCGGAGCTACCGCCACATCCAGTTGGTGCCGTAGTCTTCCTTCCATCCCGTCAATCGTCCTTTGCGGAACTTGAGGAACAGGCGATGATGATGCGGGACCAGTCCGCTGCCGCCGAGATTGCGGAAGGCGAGATAGGTCTCGTTGCCGGGCGAGCCGTTCAGATAGATCAGCGGCTGCTCCAGCACGCGCGATGTCTCACCGACATCCATGCCGAAGGCAAGCGGCGACACGTTGGATAACGTCGCTGTGAAAGGCCGGCGGACGACATCGGGCGTCTGCCCGGCGGCGGCCCGGTCCACGGTCGCCACACTCGCCAGCACAGCGGCGGCCACGCACAACGTCATTCGTGCGGATGCTCTCATGGCCTGAACTCTCCTCGTCGCCAACCGCTTGTCGCCAGACCGCGTCGGCGGCGTCTCCGTCTTAGCTTGCCCGGCGTCGCGAGCCCAGCATCGTTCGCGCTGCACAATGCAAATTGCCGTTTCATTTCGCAAGCCGATGTTCAAATCCCGTTGCGTCACCGTGGCAACGCGATCATTCTTATGATGGCTGGCATCTCACCGGTGGGTCCCAGCGAATCGATAAATCCGAACTTCGCCGTAAGCGAAGTCGACATGCCGGGCGGGGAAGAAACCAATGCCCAATCTCACCATCAACGGGCGGACCATGTCCGTCGACGCGGCGAACGACACGCCGCTGCTATGGGTCATCCGCGAGCAGTTGCAGATGACCGGCACCAAGTTCGGCTGCGGCGCGGGGCTGTGCGGCGCCTGCACCGTGCACGTCAACGGCGAGGCGGTGCGCTCGTGCCAGACCATGGTCGGCGACGTCGCGGGGAAGAAGATCACCACCATCGAGGGCCTGTCGCAGAAGGGCGATCATCCGTTGCAGAAGGCCTGGATCGCCGAACAGGTGCCGCAATGCGGCTACTGCCAGTCCGGCCAGATCATGCAGGCGGCCTCGCTGCTCGCCAAGACGACGAGCCCGACCAAGGAGGAGATCACGGCGCATATGGACGGCAATCTCTGCCGCTGCATGACCTATTCGCGAATCCAGAAGGCGATCCAGCGCGCCGCATCCGAGATGCGCACCGCGTCGAACGGCAGCGACCGGAGGGCGACATGAACCAGCACGTGAAAGCAGCGCCCACCATGGCCCCAGAGATGGTCACCGATCTCAGCCGCCGTTCCTTCCTGGTCGGCACCGCCGCCACCGGCCTCGTGCTCGGCTATGCGGGCCTTCCCGATGCCGCGCTCGCCGCGACGGCGCCGGCGAGCTTCGAGCCGAGCGTGTGGTACTCCATCGCGCCGGACGGCGTGGTCACCGTGACCTGCGGCAAGGCCGACATGGGGCAGCACATTGCGTCCACGATGGCGCAGATCGTGTGCGAGGAGCTCGGTGCGGCCTGGAAGGACATGCGCGTCCAGCTCGCCTCCAACGATCCGAAGTTCAACGATCCCGTGCTCGGCGCGCAGATCACCGGCGGCAGCTGGAGCACGATGATGAACTTCGACGCCATGAGCCGCGCCGGCGCCGCGGGGCGCATCGCGCTCACCGAGGCCGCTGCGTCAGTGATGGGCGTGCCGGCGAAGGAGCTCGTCGTGCGCGACGGCGTCGTGATGCATTCGAAGTCGAAGAAGCAGATGAGCTATGCCGAGATCGTCAAGAGCGGCAAGATCACCAAGAGCTTCACGCCGGACGAGTTGAAGGCGATCACGCTGAAGACGCCCGATCAGTACACCATGATCGGTGTGTCGGTGCCGCAGCTCGACATTCCGTCGAAGACCAACGGCACGGCGAAATACGGCATCGATACGATGCTGCCGGGCATGGTCTACGGCAAGGTGGTGACCCCGCCGGTGCGCTTCGGCGCCACCGTCAAGTCGGTCGACGACTCCGAGGCGAAGAAGGTCCCGGGCTTCATCAAGGCGGTCGTGCTCGACGACAAGACCGGCTCGACCTCGGGCTGGGTGGTCGCGGTCGCCTCGACCTTCGCCAACGCCAAGAAGGCGGCGGATGCGCTCAAGATCAGCTATGACAAGGGCCCCTACGCCAATGTCAGCACCGACACCATCCTCACCGAGGCGATGCGGCTGCAGGCGCAGGACGATTCCGGGCAGTTCTTCGTCAAGGACGGCGATCCCGTCGCGGCGCTGTCGGGTGCAGCGAAAGTGCTGGAGGCGGAGTACACTACCAGCATCAACATCCACGCGCCGATGGAGCCGATGAACGCGACCGCCGAGTTCAAGGGCGACATCCTGCACATCTACTCCGGCAATCAGTTCGCGACCCGCTCCGGCGCGATCGCGGCGGGCGCCGCCGGGATCGATCCGAAATACGTCGTGATGCACCAGGCCTGGCTCGGCGGCGGCTTCGGCCGCAGGCTCGATGCCGACATGATGGTGCCGGCGGTGCAGGCGGCGAAGGCGGTCGGCAAGCCGGTCAAGGTGATCTACTCCCGCGAGAACGACATGACGATGGACTACTCGCGGCCGCTCACCTACCAGAAGGTCAAGGCGGGGCTCGACAGCAATGGCAAGCTCATCGCGCTGAGCCATGACGTCGTCTCGGCCTGGCCGACGGCGCGCTGGGGCATTCCCGACTTCCTGTCGCCCTCGGTCGACAAGAAGGGCCCGCTCGACTCCTTCACGGTCAACGGTGCCGACTTCTTCTACACCGTGCCCAACCACCATGTGCGCGCGATCAAGAACGAGCTCGCGCACAATGCGACGCCGTCCGGGCAGCTGCGCTCGGTGGCGCCGGGTTGGACGTTCTGGGCGGTCGAGAGCATGATCGACGAGATCGCGGCGGCGGCCGGTCAGGATCCGGCGCAGTTCCGCATCTCCATGCTCGACGGCAAGGGCAAGAACGACGGCGGCGCGCAGCGGCTGCGCAACACGCTGCTGGCGGCGATGGGTCTGTCCGGCTACGGCGCGAAGAAGCTGCCGAAGGGCGAGGGCATGGGCGTGGCCTGCGTGTCGTCACAGGAGCGGGCGACCGCGAGCTGGACGGCCTGCGTCGCCCATGTCGCCGTCGCCGACAATGGCGCGGTCACGGTGAAGAAGCTCACCGTGGCGACCGACGTCGGCACGCAAGTGCATCCCGACAACATCCGTGCCCAGGTCGAGGGCGCGGCGCTGTGGGGCCTGTCGCTGGCGATGTACGAGAAGGCGACGTTGAAGGATGGCGGCATCGAGCAGACCAACTTCGACAGCTACACGCCGCTGCGGATGAGCCAGGTGCCGGAGGTCGCGATCGCAGTCATCGCCAATGGCGAGAAGGCGACCGGCGTCGGCGAGCCCGCGGTGACGGTGGTCGCGCCGGCGCTCGGCAACGCCATCTACAACGCCTGCGGCGCGCGGCTGCGCGCGCTGCCGATCACCGCCGCAGCGGTCAAGGCGGCGATGAAGGCGTAGCGTCGTCGCCGGACCGGTCGCAGTATCTGGAAACCGCCGGGGCACGTCTCCGGCGGTTCTTTTTTGGCGATGCGATCGGGCGCGGCGCGGCACAATTTGAGCGTTCCTCTTAACGCTTCGCACACCTGAAACGATACAGCTTGAATGATCGGCTTAAGCCGCGACGAACCCGTATCCCGGTAACTTGCAAGGGCAGCAAACCGCAGGGGCGAGCACGTATGAGCGCGACAGCCAAGCAGACCGTGACCCAGACCGCGACCAGGCGCCATCTCCTGCTCGCGTCCGATCGCGGCGATCAGAGCAGCGAGCTGGCGCGCATCCTGCGCTCGGTCGGCGACGTCGACCTGATGCCGACCACCGAAATTCCCGAGAACCCCGGCAACCGCTTCTCCGGCGTCATCGTCGACATCAACCTGCGCTCGCCGGAGAGCGTGCAGCGGGTGCGCAAGAAGCTGTCATCGCGCGCCTATAGCGAGGTGCCTCGCCTGTTCGTGCTCGCCGAGGCGTTGCACCACGCCACCATGCAGGCGTGGGCGCTCGGCGCCACCGACACGATCGCGCGTCCGTTCAGCCCGGCGGACGTGCTTCAGCGCATCCGCTCGGCGCTTCCCGCCGACGACGGCTATGACGAGACCGATCGCGGCAAGCTGCTCAATCGTGGCATCGAGGCGGCCCAGGCCGTCATGGTCAAGATCTTCGAGAAGCTGCCCACGGGTGCCCATCTGACGATGGAGGACATCGTCGCGGCCGAGAACAAGATCCTGAAGGCGATCAAGCACTCTTCGCTGCGCGAGTGGATGACGGTGGTCGGCTGCCATCACAACGACACCTATCGGCATTGCCTGTTCGTGACCGGCCTCGCCGTCGGCTTCTCGATCCATCTCGGCATGCGCGACGACGACCAGCGCCGGCTGGTCCGTGCTGCGCTGCTGCACGATGTCGGCAAGGCGTTCATTCCGGTCGCGATCCTCGACAAGCAGGGCAAGCTGACCGCCGAGGAGATCGCGCTGCTGCGCCAGCACCCGCGCCGCGGCTATGAGGCGCTGTGGCGGCAGGGCGGCTTCCCGCCGGAGATGCTCGACGTGATCCTGCACCACCACGAGTTCCTCGACGGCTCCGGCTATCCCGACGCGCTGCATAACGAGCAGATCAGCGACATCGTGCGGCTGACGACGATCGTCGACATCTATGCCGCTCTGATCGAGAACCGCGCCTACCGGCCGGCCTTCACCCATGCGCGCGCGTTCCAGATCATGGAGAACATGGGGCCGAAGCTCGACCAGCAGCTGTTGCAGGCGTTCCGCCCGGTCGCCATGGGCGCGCATTAGGACGCGCACCGCAACCCCGGTTCAATCCAGCAGCTTGCGCAGCTCGGCCTTCGCGACCTTTTCCAAGGTCGAGCGCGGCATCTCGTCGACCAGCTTCACCTCGCGCGGCACCTTGAAGTCGGCCAGGCCGGCGCGGCAGGCCGCCAGCACCTTCTCAGGCAATTGCTCGCGCGGCGCGCCAGCCTGCGGGATCACGAACGCCACCGGGACCTCGTCGAGCATCGGGTGCTTCTTGGCGACGACGGCGGTCTCGCGCACGCCGGGGACGGTGATGATCACCTGCTCGATCTCGGACGCCGCGACGTTCTCGCCGCCGACCTTGAGCATGTCCTTGGTGCGGTCGCCGAACTTGATGAAGCCGTTGGCAAGGCGCGTGACGCGGTCGCCGGTGAGGAAGAAGCCATCGGCATCGAAGCTCGTCCGCGTTGCCTCCTCGTTGTAGAGATATTCGGCGAACAGCGACAGGCCGGGCACGCCCTTGATGGCGAGATTGCCGGTGTCGCCGACCCCGGTCGGCCGGCCGTCGTCGTCGGTGATGCGGATGATGTATTCCGGCGCGGCGCGGCCGATCGACATCGGCGTGTTCGGCTGATCGATCTCGCCGACGATGCCGTGGGTGATGGTTTCCGTCATGCCCCACCAGCCGATGATCTTGATGCCGAATTTGGCGAAGACGGGTGGCTCCGATGCGGCGGTGCCCCACAGCCGGAACTTGTGATCCTTCGGTACCTCCTGCTCGAGCAGCGCCTTCATGCAGAACGGAATGGTCGAGGTCCAGGTGCAGCCATGCTCCAGCGCCACCGGCCAGAAGCGGCTGGCCGAGAAGCGCGGCTGGATCACACAGGTGGCGCCGACCCACAGGCTCGCGAGCATCGAATAGGCCAGCGCGTTGGTGTGGAACAGCGGCAGATAGGTCTGATGGACGTCGCTCTGATGCAGGTCCTCGTGAACCGCATTGACCTTGGCGCCCCACAGCGCATTGGCGTGCGTCCATAGCACCGCCTTCGGCCGCGACGTCGTGCCCGACGTGTATTGCACGCTGCACGGCGCGAGCGGATCGATCGCACGCCGTGGCCGGTCGGCGCTGTCGGCAAACAGCGCCTCGAAGCGCTCGCCGACGCCGACCGGTGCCGCCTCAGCCTGTCCCGGATCATGCGAGATCACCGCAAGCCAGCGGATGTCGCGGCAATGCGCTGCGATCATCTCGGCATAAGACGGCTGGGTGATCGCGGCCAACGCGCGGCAGTGCCCGGCGAAGTAGTTCATCTCGGCCGCAGCCGAGCGCGTGTTGGTGGTGACCGCCAGCGCGCCGAGCTCGACGCAGGCGAACCAGCCCAGCATGGCCTCGACGCAATTGTCGAGATGGATCAGCACTGCGTCGCCCGGCTTGATGCCGCGCCTGACGAGGCCTGCGGCGAGCGCGCCGACCCGGTCGTGGAATTCGCCATAGGTCCAGCGACGCGCGGGCGCATCGAACGGAGCCCAGATCAGGAAGGGATGATCGCGACGGGTTTCGCTGCGCAGCTTCAAGAGCCAGGGCACGTCCATGCCGTCGAAGGGCGTCACAGTGCCGGGTGCGATCGTCATTGCGTTCATCTTGGCTCCGCTGTTCTTGTCCGCGGCCCGTCCCGGCCGCTTTCTCCCGATGTTGCTCCACCTTTTGCCATCCGGCGGCGTCGCGATCAAATCCGGATTGAACCGCTCTCCGTCCGGGCGCGACCAATGGCGCGGCAAAACTTGTCCGGAGGTTCGCATGCAGGCCCTGGCACGACCACGGCGGCTGCCCGATGCCCGCTATTTCCAGATCGCGGCATTGACCACGCTGCTGGTGATCAATTTCGCATTGATCGATTTCGGCGCGCGACCTGCGGCCAGCGTCATCGCGATCGCGACTGCGCTGCTGACGCAGCTGATCGGCTGTCGTCTCTCCGGTCTGCCGCTCGACCTGAAGTCGCCTTTGATCACCGGCCTGTCGCTCAGCCTGCTGTTGCGCGCGGATGCGCTGTGGCTGCATGCGGCCGCGGCCGTCATCGCCATCGGCTCGAAATTCGTGCTGCGCATCGACGGCAAGCACGTCTTCAATCCGGCGGGCCTTGCGATCGTGGTGCTGCTGTTCAGCTCCAGCGGCGTGTGGATCTCGCCCGGCCAATGGGGCACCGAGATCTGGTTCGCGAGCCTCGCCGGCCTGTTTGCCGTTCTCGTTCTCAGTGCTTCCCACCGGGTGGATATCGCGATCTACTTTCTGGCGTCGCATGCCGCGCTGCTGCTGTTGCGAGCGACTTGGCTCGGCGATCCCCTGGTCATTCCGCTGCATCAGCTGCAGAGCGGCTCGCTGCTCATCTTCACGTTTTTCATGATATCCGACCCGCGCACGACGCCTGATTCCCACGCCGGACGGCTGCTGTTCGCGGCGGCGGTCGCGGTAACCGCGCATTACCTCGCCTTCGTCCTGCAGATGCGGCCCGCGCTCTATGTCGCCTTGATCGCGCTGTCGCCGCTGACGCTGGTGCTCGACCGGCTGATTCCCGCTGCCCGCTTTTCCTGGCGTCCGTCTGTTCCCAAGGGAGTGTCGACATGACCCTGCGTACCAGCAAACTCTTCCGCACCAGCGTGGCAGCTGCTGCGATCCTCGCCCATGCGGCGACCGCGCCGGCCCATGCGTTCTGCGGCTTCTATGTCGCGCAGGCCGACGCCAAGCTGTTCAACCAATCCTCGAAGGTGGTGCTGGCGCGTGACGGCCAGCAGACCGCGATCACCATGGCCAGCGATTTCGAGGGCGACGTGAAGGAGTTCGCGGTCGTCGTTCCCGTGCCGACCTTTATCGAGCGCAAGCAGATCGGCGTGGTCGAGCCGAAGACGATCGACCATCTCGACAAATACACCGCGCCGCGGCTGGTGGAGTATCACGATGCGGATCCGTGCGCGCCGGTCATGGTTGCGGCGCGGGCGATGCCGACGGCGCCGATGATGGCGGGAGCGGTCCAAGAGATGGCCCGGCGGGATTACGGCGTCACCATCGAGGCCAGCTACGACGTCGCCGAATACGACGTGCTGATCCTGTCGGCGCAGGAGAGCGACGGCCTGACGCGCTGGCTGACCGACAACCACTATCGCATTCCGCAAGGTGCGGAAGCCGTGCTCGGCAGCTACATCAAGCAGGGCATGCGGTTCTTCGTCGCCAAGGTCAATGTCGAGCGCATGAAGGGGCTGGGCAACGGACAGCTGCGGCCGCTGCAGGTGCGCTATCAGAGCGCCAAGTTCATGGTCCCGCTGCGGCTCGGCACGGTCAACGCCCGGGGACCGCAGGACCTGATCATCTTCGCGCTGACCAGGAGCGGCCGCATCGAGGCCACCAACTATCGCACCGTGAAGATCCCCTCCGACATCGACGTGCCGCTGTATGTGAAGAACGAGTTCGGTCCGTTCTACAAGGCGCTGTTCGAGCGCGCCGTGGCGCGCGAGAACATGCAGGCGGTGTTCGTCGAATATGCCTGGGACCTGGCCTGGTGCGATCCCTGCGCCGCCGATCCGATGAGCAACAAGGAAGTGGTCGAGCTCGGCGCGCGCTGGATCGGAGGCGACGGCGACGTTGCGTTCCGTGCGAACCGGCGCGGCGGCGGCTCTGACGCTTACGTCACCCGGCTGCACGTACGCTATGACGCCAAGTCCTTTCCCGAGGATATCGTCTTCGTCGAGACCAAGGACCGCGCCAATTTCCAGGGCCGCTATGTGCAGCACCATCCCTGGCGCGGCGAGGCGACGTGCGAGGCGGCCAACGCCTACCGGGACGGGCTCACCGCGCGCTTCGCCAAGGAGGCCGACAATGTCGCGTCCCTCACCGGCTGGCCGCGCGGCGACATCGTCGAGAAGATGGCACGGAGCGGCGAGACGCTCGCGAAATAGCCACCGTCGTTCGCGGGGGCTCAGTCCTGGTACGACGAGATCTCGATCAGGCTGCCGTCCGGGTCGCGGCAATACACCGAGCGCAGGGTGCCGCGGGCTCCCTGCTTGGCGACCGGGCCTTCCTCGATCGCGACGCCGAGCGCCTGCAGATGCGCCACGACCTCGTCCGGGCTGCTCGTGGTCAGGAAGCAGAGGTCGTCGCTTCCCGCCATCACATGGTCGGCCGTGAACCAGTCGACCTTGTCCGCGTCCTTCGGTCGCACGTTGATCTTCTGGTTCCCGAACAGCAGAGACGTTCGCTTCGTTCGTCCCATGCCGGGGTCCGACACCTGCAACGTCATGCCCAGGACTTTCTGGTACCAGGCGGTCGTGCGCTCCACGTCGGCGACATTGATGACGAGATGATCGAGCGCATCGATCTTGACCGGCATGGGCTCTTCCTTTCCTGGTAGAGTGTCCGATGAAACGTCGAACTCGCCGCAACCGCGGCATTCTGCTATGATCCGGGTCGGCGGTTCGTTAACGAACGCTCAACGACAATATCCGAGGAAACGTATGATTTCACGCCGTGCCGCGCTTGGTCTTCTCGCCTCCGCCGTTCCGTCCATCGCCGCCATTCGTTCTGCATCTGCGGCGGACTACCCGGCCCGCCCAGTCCGTTTCGTGGTGGGCTATCCTCCGGGCGGTGCAACCGACATCCTGGCGCGGCTGATCGGTCAGCGTCTGTCCGAGACGTTCGGACAGCAGTTCGTGGTCGAGAACAAGCCGGGCGCCGGCAACAACATCGCAACCGAGTCGGTCGTGAATGCAACCGCCGACGGCTACACGCTGCTGCTGGTCAACCCGGCGAACTACATCAATGCCAGTCTCTATACCAACCTCAAGTTCACCTTCGTGCGCGACATCGCGCCGGTCGCCTCGTTCAATCGCGTGCCGAACGTGATGACCGTCAACAGCGACATCAAGGCCAAGAACGTGGCCGAGTTCATCGCCTATCTGAAGGAAAATCCGGGCAAGGTGAACATGGCCTCGTCCGGCAACGGCACCTCGGTGCATCTGTCGGGCGAGATGTTCATGGCCATGACCGGCACCAAGATGCAGCATGTGCCGTATCGCGGCGCTGCCCCCGCCATCACCGACATGCTGGGCGGCCAGGTCCAGGTCATCTTCGACAATATGCCCTCGATCATTCAGCACATCCGCTCGGGCTCGCTGCGCGCGCTCGGCGTCACCACCCAGGAGCGCTCGGCGCTCTTGCCCGACGTGCAGGCCATCGCCGACACCGTGCCGGGCTATGAGGCGAGCGCGCTGTTCGGCGTCGGAGCGCCGAAGAACACGCCGAAGGAGATCGTCGAGAAGCTGAACAAGCAGATCAACGTGATCCTTGCCGAGCCCGACATCAAGAAGCGCCTGGTCGATCTCGGCGGCGATCCGTTGATCCAGACGCCGGAGCAGTTCGGCGCCCAGGTGGCTGCCGAGACCGACAAGTGGAAGAAGGTCGTCGAGTTCGCCGGCCTGAAGCTGGATTGACCCGCGGCTGCGGCTGTTCCCAACGGTGATGACGTGCCTTGGCTGCGACACGTCATCGCCAAGCTTGGTGATCCACTCCGCCAGTTCGTCGTTATTTAACCATGTCAGTGTGATGCAATCTTCCCGCCAGAAGAGGAACAGATCATGCGCAAGGTGATGATGATGGCGGCCGGCCTCGTCGGCGTCGCATTCGTCGTCGGCGGCGACGTCACGCCCGCCGCGGCCGGAGGCTACGACTATCCCTGGTGTGTGCAGGGCAGGGGCGTCGGCTACCCCGGCGACTGCTCCTATCAGACCTTCGAGCAATGCCGGGCCAGCGCCTCCGGGCGCAACGCCGGTTGCGGCATCAACCCCCGCGTGGCGTTCAATTCGGATCGTCGCGGGCCCTCCGTCTATGTCGACATGCCGCCGCCGCGGCGGGTGCACCGCTACAATCCCTACTGAGCGTGGCTGAAACTCCCTCGTCTGCGGCCGCGAGGCATCCCTCAGCCGCGTGAGGCTTGCGCTGACTTTGCGAGCGTGTATACTTTGTATCGCAAAGTTAACGCGCCTCATGCGGCGCCGGGTGAGACATGCGCGACCTCGACAAGGCGCTCGCCGACATCATCGCGATCCGCAGCCAGCTCGCGGCTGGCACGGCTTTTCGCGGCTATGGTCCGGCGACGATGGCCGCGACCGCCGCGGTCGCGCTTGCGACCGCCTCGATCCAGCAGATCGTGCTGCGCGACCCCACGGCGGAGCCGCTGGCCTTCCTGCTCGGCTGGGCGGCCGCGGCCTGCGTGTCGCTGACGATGATCTGGATCGAGATGCGGGCGCGCTCGCGCCGGCATCATTCCGGTCTCGCCGACGCGATGATCCATCAGGCGGTCGAGCAGTTTCTCCCCGCGGGAATCGCCGGCGTACTGCTGGCGGTGCTGCTGTGGAAGTTCGCGCCGGAAGCGCTGTGGATGCTCCCCGGCCTGTGGCAGATCCTGACGTCGCTCGGCGTGTTCGCCTCGGTGCGCTCGCTGCCCCGGACGGTCGCGCTGGCTGGTGCGTTCTACTTCCTGGCCGGGTTCGCGGTGCTGCTGCTCGGCAGCGTCACTCATTCGTTGTCGCCTTGGACCATGGGCCTGCCCTTCGCGGTCGGTCAGGCGCTGATGGCAGGCATTCTGTATTTTGCCACCGGAGACTCCGATGTCGAAGACTGACGGCAGTGCGCCGTTTTCCTATGACGGGCTCGACCGTGTCATCCACGAGAAGGCGCGACTCGGCCTGCTCACCTCGCTGATGGCGCATCCAAAAGGCCTCGCCTTTGCCGACCTCAAACAACTCTGCGGCCTGACCGACGGCAATCTCTCGCGTCATCTGCAGGTGCTGCAGGAGGCCGGCCTGGTGGAGGTCAGCAAGGGCTACGAGGGCAATCGGCCGCACACCACCTGCCGGCTGACCAAGGCCGGACGCCGCCGGTTCCTGGACTATCTCGCCGTGCTCGAACGTCTGGTCCGCGACGCAGCCGCGGCGGCCGGCAAGGAGCACGCGCCATCCTCGGTCGGCTTCATGCCGGGCCGCGCCTGAACATCTCACTGCATTTTTTTGACCTGGAGCTTTGCAATGCAAAGTAGTCTGCAACCTACATCGCCTGCTCCGGTGGACGGTCTGCATGTCGGCATCATCATGGATGGCAACGGCCGCTGGGCGACACGCCAGGGCCTGTCGCGGCTGCGCGGCCATGAGGCGGGCGTCGAGGCGATCCGCCGCGTGGTCGAGGCCGCCCCCGACCAGGGGGTCGGCACGCTGACGCTGTATGCCTTTTCCAGCGACAACTGGCGGCGCCCCCGCGCCGAGGTCGCCGCCTTGATGGCGCTGCTGCGGGTCTATCTCGCCAGCGAGGTGGACTCACTCGCTCGCAATGGCGTCCGTCTCACCGTGATCGGCCGCCGCGACCGCCTCCCGGGCGGCATCGCCGATGCGATCGGCCGCGCCGAAGCGGCAACGCAGAGCGGTCGGACTCTGCATCTGCGCATCGCCGTCGACTACTCCGCCCGTGATGCGATCCTCAATGCCGCGGCCAAGGCGCGCGACGCCGGCGGGCTCACGCGCGAAGCGTTCTCCGACCTCGTGACGGGAGAGGCGGGCCTGCGCGACGTCGACCTGATCATCCGCACCTCCGGCGAGCAGCGGCTGTCCGACTTCCTGCTCTGGGAGGGCGCCTATGCCGAGCTGCATTTCACGCAGCGCATGTGGCCCGACTTCGATGCCGGCGACCTCGCGCAGGCGCTGGCCTCGTTCCGCGGCCGGGAGCGCCGCTTCGGCGGCCTTGACGCGGTGCCGCTGGCGCCCGCACCGGTTTCCTGAGGCCCGCACAATCTTTCCGCGCATCGGGGAATCATCTACCGCTGGCAGCACGAGCGCAGAGATCCCGCGATGAAGCACAAGCCGCGCCGGCCCGCCGGCACATCTCCGGGCAAACCCGGATCGTCGCGCCATGGCGATACCGCCGATGCGCTGTGTGCCGCGGCGTTGCGGCTGCTGCGGGCAGGCCAGCTGACGCAGGCCGAGGACGCCTGCCGCCGCGCGCTGACATTGGATGCGGCTTCGATCGATGCGCTTCATGCGATGGGACAGGTCTGCCTCGCGCTCAAGCGTGCCGATGACGCCATCGCGTGGTTCGCCCGTGCGATCCGGCAGAACATCTCCGCGTCGCCTTCGTTCGTTGGCCTCGCGCAGGCGCTGCGGCTCGGCGGCCGCCTCGACGAAGCCATCAAGGCCTATGATCGCGCCCTGCAGCTGCAGCCAGATGCAATCGAGAGCTGGGACGCCCTCGGCGAGCTGCTGCAGCTGACGGGCCGCCATGCCGAGGCGGCGCTGGCCTGTGATCGCCTGCTGCAGCTCGCGCCTGATCGCGTCGCGACGTGGTTCCGCCTCGGCGAAGTGCTGGAAGCCCAGGGCCGCCGCGACGAGGCGGCGCTGGCGTTCGAGAAGGTGCTCGAGCTGACACCCGATCATGTCGATGCGGCGAACAGAGCCGGCGCCGTCCATTTCGATGCAGGACGCTACGGCGAGGCGATCGCGCGTTTCGATCAGTCGCTTGCCGCGCGGCCCGATCAGCCTGGCGCTCTCTGCCTCAAGGGCATCTCGCTGCGACGGCTGCGCCGCTATGACGAAGCGCATGCGAGCGGCCAGCGCGCGCACGCATTGTCGCCGGCCGATCCCGACATTGCCAACAGCTATGGCTGCATCCTGCAGAATCTCGGCCGTCACGACCAGGCCGTCGCCGCATTCGACAAGGCGATCGCGATCCGGCCGCAGGTCGCGGACTTTCACAATCATCGCGGCACGTCGCTGGCTGAATTGCACCGCTTCGACGAGGCCTTCGCCAGCTTCGAGCGCGCCGTCGCGCTGAAGCCGGACCTTGCCGACGCGCATTGGAACGCGGCGCTATTCCGGTTGCTGACCGGCGACTTTGCGCGGGGCTGGGCGGCGCGTGAATGGGGGCGCAAATGTCGCGCCGTCGGCTTCGTGGAGCGCAGCTTCGACGTGCCGATGTGGCTCGCCGACGCGCCGCTCGCGGGCAAGACGATCCTGCTCCACAGCGACGAGGGACTGGGCGACACGATTCAGTTCGCCCGCTACGCCACGATGGTCGCGGCCGAGGGCGCGCGTGTGGTGCTCGAGGTCGACGGCGTGCTGCAGCCCCTGATGTCCGGCATCAAGGGTGTCGCGCAATGTCTGGCCCGCGGCATCGATGCGCTGCCGGTCATCGAATATCACTGTCCGCTGTCGAGCCTGCCCCTCGCCTTCGCGACCCGCCTCGACACCATCCCTGCTGCGCCGTCCTACCTGCCGCGCCCACCGGCGGAGCGCTGCGCGCTGTGGGAGCAGCGGCTCGGGCCGCACGATCGGATGCGCGTCGGGCTGGTCTGGTCCGGCAACCCGATGCATCTCAACGACCACAACCGCTCGATGGCGTTGGCGAGGCTCGCGCCGCTGCTCGCCCTGGATGCGCAGTTCGTCAGCCTGCAGAAGGACCCGCGGCCGGCGGACAAGGCCATGCTCGCCGACCGACGCGACATTCTCGATCTCACCGCTGACATCCGCGACTTCGTCGATACAGCGGCGCTGATCGACAGATTGGACCTGGTCGTGACGGTCGACACCAGCGTCGCGCATCTCGCCGGCGCGCTCGGCAAGCCGACCTGGGTCATGCTCCCCTACACGCCGGACTATCGCTGGCTGCTCGGTCGCGCCGACAGTCCCTGGTATCCGAGCGTGCGGCTGTTTCGTCAGGACGAACGCCGCGACTACGAGACGGTGGTCGCGCGCGTCCACGACGCGTTGGCGCAACAGGTCGCCGCCTTCTCGGCGATCTAGCTAGGGATCGGCATTCAGTAGCCCGACCGATATCTCATGGATGCGCCGCGTCAGCTCGGCGACGCTGCGCCATCCCGTCTTTTCCCGTGTGCGCTTCAGATGCGTATACACCGTCGTGACCTTGATGCCGCGATGCGCGGCATATTCGACCGCCGTCATGCCGGCGCTGAGTGCCCAGGCCAGCTGCGCTTCCGCCTTGGTCAGACCATGGAGATCCTGAAGCAGGTGCGTCGCCGGGCCGTCCCGCATCGGATCACGTACCAGCATCATCACTGCGGCAGCCGGACAATCCGTCCGGCGCCCGGAATGGCGCAAGGCGCGCAGCGATATCGTGCACGGCGGCAGGCCGTCCGGACGAGGAGCCAGGAAGTCACGCGCGGCATCTGCGTCGGTCAGGCCGTCGGCGCCCACCGCCGCGCTGAATGCGCGGGCGAAGCGATTGCGCAGGTCCGCCGAGCCGAAGAGAATGCCGCGACTGTCGATCCGGAACAGCCCGCTGCCCGCCGAGATCGCTTGCAGGCTCGGATTGAGGTAGACGATCTCGCCCTTCGGATCGAGCAGCGCGACGCCGTCCTTCAATACATCGAGCGCGCGCGTGCCGATGTCGTGACCATACGCCGTGACGAGGCTGCCTCGCATTCTATGCGCGCGCTGCAAATGCGGCGTGAGGCGCTGCATCAGCGCAATGTCTGCCTTGGTGACATGTCCGTGCCGCGGCGTTCGTTGCAGCGTCAAGGCGACCATACGCTGCGGCGACCGCTCCAGCACCGCCGAGAGAAAGTAGCGCAAGCCGGCACGCGGCAGAAACTCTGCATAGAACGGATCCCGGTCCATGGCGCTCTCGTCCATGACCTGATAGTCCCAGGACAGCTCGCCTTGTTGCTGCTTCAACGCCGTGGGCAGGCGCGGATTGCGTGGCGCGAAATGGGCGAGGTAGTCGTCGCCCTCGGCCGGAGCGACGCCACTGCTGCGGAACGTCACCGGCTGCCGGACGATAGGGTCTATGACCTCGAAGGTGGCGCTTTCGGCGCCTGTCAGCTCCCGGACGCAATTCAGCGCACCGCCGATGCCGTCGGGTTCCGCGAAGCCTTGATAGATGGCGTCCAGCGCCCGTGAATAGAGCTCGCTCTGCACGATGACCTCGCTGCCATGACCGGGAGAAGGTGCGCCGGCCTGACTTGTCAACCCTGACGCGCGGACGATATTCCCGTTCATGGGTCGCCGCCCAGCGCGCGAGGTTCATCGCGCAGCTTCGGCGCGAAACCGCGCGTTTGGCGGGCGCGCCAGGACTATCAGACGCGAGATGCTGCACAGGGGAGGCTTCGTATCGCTGCAGACGAGTGATGAGGGGCCGGGGCCCGTCGTGCTGTGACGGCTGTCGATGACACCCGACCATGCGACGGGTGGCGCGCCGAGGCCCTGAAGCCCGGGAGCTACAGGGCTCGGCAGCGTCGAGCTACTCCGCGACGGCTTCGCCCGAGCCGCCGAACTCGCGCGGAAAGTCCTTCAGCTTCGGCAGGCCGTCGCGCATCGGCAGCACGGTTTCGGCATAGTTCACGTGCACGGCCGGCTTGAAGTCGAGATCCGGAAGCGTCGCTGCGAATACGTCGACGAGCCCGAGCGGCGGATGATTGGTCATCAGATGACCGCCGCATTTCGCGCAGTACTGCCGCTGGCTCAGCGGCGTCTTCGCAAACATCGCCACGTGCTCGCTGCCTGATGTGATCCTGACCGCGTCCGGCTTCCACAAGCTGAAAGCATTCACGGGCCCGCCCGACCACGACCGGCAGGAGCGGCAGTGACAATAGCCCATCGCTTCCGGTGCTCCAGATACCTCGACTTCAACCGCTCCGCAAAAACATCGTCCAGCAAGTGTCATCATCGTCCTCGTTGGTTGTAGGTCCCAGCGGACGGCATCACTCCTCGACCTTGGCGTCTTGGCCGTCCGCGACGATCGCCAAGGCTGACACGACCACGCGTGATCCAGTTCACATTCGGCAATCCTGCGCTGCGCCACATCCCCTGATGAGAGGACGCCGCCTTCGCGGTGATGGCGCTATCGACTCGGCATCGAAGCGTCATCCCAGGTCTCAGTTTCAAAGGTTCCGAGTGATCGCATGTCAGACTTCAACCCTCGCATCGTTGAATTCTCGACCGACCACATCCCCGAAGGGGAGCGCGCTGCGTTCTGGCGCGAGCACTACGGTCAGGTCATGCTCCGCGTCGATTTCGAGCCCGCGCCGGATGTCGCATTCAACGCGCGAAATCGGGCGCTGACCTTGCCGGGCCTGCAGCTACTCGATGCCTGGGCTACTCCGGCGCGGATCTCCCGGTCCGGCCGCTATCTCGCCGACGGCGCCGACAACGTCATCCTCGCGATCAACCGCCAGGGCACCGCCTTCGTCGAGGCTGCAGGGCAGACGCGCGAGCTGCCTGAGGGGGAGGCGGCCATCCTCAGCGGCGCCGATGCATGCGCGTTTCATCGTGCGAGCAACGGTCGGTCGTTCACCCTGCTCATGCCGCGAGTCATGATCGAGGCAGCCGACGTCAGCGTCGAGGACGCAGTGATGCGGCAGATGCCGGTCGATCGGGGCGCGCTGCGATTGCTCGACCACTATGCGAGCTGGCTGATGGCGAGCGGCGCCGCGATCGATGGACAGCTGCTCAATCTGTCGGTGCGTCACGTCATGGATCTGCTCGCGCTCTCGATCGGGCCGGCAGCCGATCTGGCCGAGACGATGCGCGCGCGAGGATTGCGTGCAGCACGGTTGAGGCTCGCCAAATCGTTCCTCGTCGCCAACAGCCGGCGCCGCGACCTGTCGGTGGCGGTGGTCGCGGCCAAGCTGAACGTCACGCCGCGTTACGTGCAGCGCCTGTTCGAGATCGACGGCACCACCTTCTCCGCGTTCCTGTCGGGTGTGCGACTGGCACATGCGCATCGCATGCTGTGTGATCCCGCCCATGGCCCGCTGGCGATCGCCAGCATCGCCTACGACGTCGGCTTCGGCGATCTCTCGCACTTCAACCGCTCGTTCCGCCGCCAGTATGGACTGACACCGCGGGAGGTCCGGGGCGATTGCGGCGGCAGCCGTGCGTTGCCGATCGGACGCATGTCCTGAACGGGAGGCGGCCATGACATCCAAGATGATCGCGCTGAGCATTCTCGATGGCATCTTCATCGCGGCCACCGGCTTTCTCCTGCTGGTCATCGCCGGTCTGCCGATCGAGTGGATGCTTGCCCTGCTCGACATGTCGCTGCGCGAATTCCAGGCATTCGCCTTGTTCGTCATCTTCAGCAGCCTGCTGCTGATCCATGCGATCGCGACATCCGATTCCGCGCCGTAAACCAAACGTGATCTCCAGCGTCGGCAGAGCACGCGGCGCCAATTGAGCTGTGTCAACGGATTCCCGAGGGCCTGTGGCAAACGAGGCGCCTGCTTCAGCGAAGAAGGCCTCTCGGAATGGATCCACAGGACACTCGGCTCGCGGATGACGAACGGCCCGTTCAGCACGTGCGTGCGGAAGCCGTCGCTCTCGTTCCCGCGCCGGCGCTGCCGATGGCCGTGGCGCATGAGCTGCCGCCGAAGCGACGCATGTGGCCATTTCTTGTGCTGCTTGTCCTTCTCGCCGGGGCTGCGGGAGGCGGTGGCTACGTCTGGTGGCAGCGCCTGCATCCCCCGCTGCCGCTCGGCATCAGCGTCAGCAATGGCAGGATCGAGGCCGACGAGATCGATATCGCGACCAAATATGCCGGCCGCGTCGCCGAGCTCCGCGCCGATATCGGCGATCTCGTCGAGGCCGGGCAGATCGTGGCGCGCATGGACAGCAAGGAGCTGCAGCAGTCGCTGTCCAAGGCCACGGCTCAGGCCGAGCAGGCCCAGCATGTCATCGATCAGGCCCGCGCCAGTCTCGCGCAACTGCGGGCTCAGAAGACGCTGGCCGAACAGGAGATGGAGCGCACGCGCAGCCTGCTGCAGAACGGCTGGACGACGCGCGAGCTGGCTGACCAGCGGCAGCAGGCGCTCGACGCCGCCATCGCCGGCGTCGCCGGCGCACAGGCGCGAATCTCGGAAGCCGAGCGCGGCCTGGAAGCGGCGCGTCACGACGTTGCGCTCTACACCGTCCAGATTGCCGACAACTCGCTGATCGCGCCGAAGGCCGGCCGCATTCAATACCGGCTCGCCAATGTGGGCGAGGTCCTGGGCGCCGGCGGCAAGGTCTTCACGATGCTCGACATCGGCTACGTCTATATCGACGTGTTCCTGCCGACCGAGGAGGTCGGCAAGATCAAGGTCGGGAGCGACGCCCGCATCGTGCTCGACGCCTATCCTGATCGTCCCATTCCTGCGAAGGTGGCGTTTGTCGCGAGCCAGGCGCAGTTTACGCCGAAGACGGTGGAGACCCGCAGCGAGCGCGACAAGCTGATGTTCCGCATCCGCGTACGCGTCGATCCGGACAGGTTGGCGGCGCATGCCGACGCCGTCAGAAGCGGGCTGCCGGGCGTCGCTTATGTGCGGTGGAATCCGGACGTCGCCTGGCCCGCGCGCCTGCAAGCCGCGCCATGAGCATCGCCGCGCCTCCGGTCGCGGTGGTGAGGCATCTGTCGCAGCACTATCGTGACGTCACCGCGCTCGACGACGTCTCGATCGCGCTTCCGTCGGGATGCGTGATCGGACTGATCGGGCCCGACGGCGTCGGAAAATCCTCGCTGCTGTCGATCCTGGCCGGCGCGCGCGCGATCCAGCGCGGAGAGGCCGTCGTGCTCGGCGCCGACATGGCCGACCGGCGTGCGCGCGAGCGAGCCTGCCCCCGCATCGCCTACATGCCGCAAGGCCTCGGCAAGAATCTCTATCCCGATCTCAGCGTGCGCGAAAACATCGCATTCTTCGCGCGCCTGTTCGGCCAGTCTCGCGCCGAGCGCGATTGGCGCATCGCCGAGCTGATGGAGGCGACCGCGCTGTCCGACTTTGCCGACCGGCCGGCGAAAAAGCTGTCCGGCGGCATGAAGCAGAAGCTCGGCCTGTGCTGCTCGCTGATCCACGATCCCGACCTCCTCATCCTCGACGAGCCGACGACGGGCGTCGATCCGCTGTCGCGCCGCCAGTTCTGGGATCTGATCGACCGCCTGCGGGCGCGTAGCGCCACGGCCATGAGCGTGGTGGTGGCGACCGCCTACATGGAGGAGGCCGAGCGTTTCGATTGGCTGATCGCGATGAATGACGGCCGCATTCTCGCGACCGGAACGCCAGCGGAGCTCAAGGCGCAGACCGCGGCGCAGACGATCGAGGATGCGTTCATTGCGCTGCTGCCGCCGGACGGGTTGCGGCATCAGGCGGAGATGCCGGTCAAGGCCGAGCTCGACCCCGATCACGAGACGGTCATCGCTGCGCGCGACCTGACCTGCCGTTTCGGCGACTTCACGGCCGTCGATCGCGTGAACTTCCAGATCCGCAAGGGCGAGATCTTCGGCTTCGTCGGCTCCAATGGTTGCGGCAAGACCACCACCATGAAGATGCTGACCGGGTTGCTGCCGCCGACCGCCGGCGAGGCGCTGATCTTCGGCCGCTCCATGGAGGCCGGCAATCACGAATCGCGCCGCCGTGTCGGCTACATGTCGCAGGCGTTCTCGCTCTATGGCGAGCTCACCGTGCGGCAGAACCTGGTGCTGCATGCGCGGCTGTTCCATCTGCCGCACGATTTCGCCGAGAAGCGGATCGCCGAACTGATCGATCGCTGCGACCTGACGGAGCATGTCGATGGTCTCGCCGCCGAGCTGCCGCTCGGCATCCGCCAGCGGCTGTCGCTCGCGGTGGCGATCGTCCACGCGCCGGATCTGCTGATCCTCGACGAGCCGACCTCGGGCGTCGATCCCGTGGCGCGCAACCAGTTCTGGCGGCTGCTCATCGAGCTGTCGCGCAACGACGACATGACGATCTTCGTCTCCACGCATTTCATGAACGAGGCGGCGCGCTGCGACCGGCTGTCGCTGATGCATGACGGGCGCGTGCTGGCGACCGACACGCCGGACGGGCTGATCCAAGCGAAGGGCGCGCAGACGCTGGAGGAGGCCTTCGTCGCGTTCCTCGAGCAGGACGCCGGCCTCGACGCGCCACCGACGATGCTGATCGACACGAGCTCTCCGCCCGCGCCCGAGCGCAGGATCAGCGGCGAGCCCGCGCGGTTCAGCCTGCGCCGGCTGTTCGCCTACACGATCCGCGAGGGCCTCGAGCTGGTGCGTGATCCGATCCGGCTGATGTTCGCGCTGTTCGGCACCGCCTTCCTGATGATCGTGTTCGGCGTCGGCATTTCCACCGATGTCAACGACCTCACCTTTGCAGCGCTCGATCGCGACCAGACGCCGGAGAGCCGCGCCTATCTCGCCGAACTCAGGGGCTCGCCCTATTTCGTCGAGAGGCGGCCGCTCATCGACTATGCCGATCTGGAGCGTCGGATGAAGGCCGGCGACATCATGGCCTCGATCGAGATCCCGCCGAATTTCGGCCTCGACATCAAGCGCGGCCGGACTGCCTTCGTGTCGGCCTGGATCGATGGCTCGATGCCGTTCCGCGCCGAGACCATCCGCGGCTATCTCGAGGGCACCCATCAGCTCTATCTGGGCGATCCCGCGGTCAAGACCACCCGGCCCGCCGCCGCGTCGCCGGTCAACACCGAGATTCGCTTCAAGTACAACCAGGCGTTCAACAGCATCTATGCGATGGTCCCGACCACGATCGCGCTGCTGCTGGCGCTGTTTCCGGCGATCCTGATGGCGCTCGCGGTCGTCCGCGAGAAGGAGCTCGGCTCGATCACCAATCTCTACGTGACGCCGGTGACGCGCCTGGAGTTTCTGCTCGGCAAGCAGCTGCCTTATGTCGGCGTGGCGCTGGTGAACTTCGCCGTGATGTTCGGCATGGCCACCCTGCTGTTCAACGTCCCGCTCAGGGGAGCGATTCTGCCGCTGCTGACGGGCACGATCATCTACGTCTTTACGACGACGGCCTACGGCATGTTGATCTCGACCTTCTGCCGGACCCAGATCGCCGCTCTGTTCGGCACCGCGATCCTCACCGTGCTGCCGGCGACGCAGTTCTCCGGGATGCTGGTGCCGGTCTCGTCGCTGTCCGGCGTCGGCCGGATCATCGGGATGGGATTTCCCATGACCTACTTCCGTCCGATCAGCGTCGGCACCTTCACCAAGGGCCTCGGCTTTGCCGATCTCGGCGCCGACATCCTGACGCTGGTCGTCTTCATTCCGGCTTTGATCGGGCTCAGCCTCGTGCTGCTGCCCAAGCAGGACAGCTGAGCCATGCGGCATTCGCTCTCCAACATCTTCTGGCTCGGCACCAAGGAGCTGCGCAGCCTGTTCGGCGACGTCGTGCTGATCGGCCTCGTCATCTATTCGTTCACGGTGGCCGTGGTCAGCGAGGCCCAGAGCAACTCGCAGGAGCTCCATCACGCCTCGCTCGGCGTGGTCGACGAGGACCATTCCGAGCTGTCGCGCCGGATCATCAGCGCGTTCATGCTGCCGTATTTTCAGACCCCCGTGTACATCAAGGAAAGCCAGATCGAGCCTTTGATGAACAGCGGCCGCTTCACGTTCGTGCTCGACATTCCGCCGAACTTCCAGCGCGACGTGCTGGCGGGGCACCGGCCGGCGCTGCAGGTCAACGTCGATGCCACGGCGATGATCCAGGCCGGCCTCGGGGCCGGCTATGCGCTGCAGATCATCAACACCGAGGTGGTGGGCTATCTGGCGCGGTCCAACCCCTCGGAGACCTCCCCGGTCGAGCTGGTCACGCGCATCGCGTTCAATCCGAACATCACGACGGCGTGGTTCGAGAGCGTGATGGGCATCATCAACAACGTGACGATGCTGGCCATCATCCTGGCCGGCGCAGCGCTGGTCCGCGAGCGCGAGCATGGCACCATGGATCATCTGCTGGTGATGCCGCTGTCGCCGTTCGAGATCGCGATGTCGAAGATCTGGGCCAATGCGCTCGTCATCGCCGTCACCGTCGCGGTGGCGCTCTACGCGGTCGTGCAGGGATTTCTCCGCGTTCCGATCACGGGCTCGATTCCGCTGTTCATGGGAGGGGTCGTGCTCTATTTGTTCTTCGCCACCGCGGTCGGCCTCTTCCTCGGTACGATCGCGCGATCGATGCCGCAGCTCGGCCTCCTCTACATCCTGGTGGCCGTGCCGATGAACCTGCTCTCCGGCGGCGCGACGCCGGTGGAGAGCCAGCCGGTGTGGCTCTCGACGATCATGAAGGCCTCGCCGTCGACGCATTTCGTCTCGTTCGCGCAGGCCATTCTGTATCGCGGCGCCGGCATCGACGTAGTGTGGCCGCAATTCGCCGCCGTTGCCGGCATCGGCGCCCTGTTCCTGGCGCTGACCTTGTGGCGCTTCCGCGCCGCGGTTGGCGCCACCGGGGCGTAGGACGCGGCCTCCATGCGCCGAAAGCAAAAAAGCCTCAGCGAAGCTGAGGCTTTTGCGATGGATCTCGATCGCGATCAGTAGCGGGCGGCGACCGGGCTGCCGAACTTGTAGTTCACGCCGACGCGGGCGGTGTGGAACGTGAAGTCCTGCGACAGGCGCTCGACGTAGTTGGAGCCGGGGGGAGCGAAGGTGCTGCCCGGGACATAGGCGGAGGTGTAGTTGACGCTGCCGAGATCGGTGTAGAGATACTCGAACTTGACCGTCCAGTTCGGAGCGAAGGCATGCTCGACGCCGGCGCCGATCGTCCAGCCGACGCGGGTCTGGTCGACCGAGGCGGTCTTGGCGTAGCCGTTCCCCGAGGTCAGGTCCCAGCTGCCCTTGACGTTGCCGACGGCGAGACCGCCGGTGACGTAGAGCAGGGTGGTATCGATCGCGTAGCCGGCGCGGCCGCGCAGGGTCATGAACCAGTCGTTGCGGATGCTCTCGTTGAACGTGCGCGTCGTCGGCGGATTGGCGGCCGTATAGATCGTCCGCTTGCTCATGCCCGAGCCGTTGAAATCGGCCTCGATGCCGAACACGCTGGGGCCGGTCTGCCAGTTATAGCCGGCCTGCAGGCCGCCGATCACGCCAGCCGGATTGAGACGGTTGTTGCTGATGCTCACGAACTGATTCTGGAAAGCCGCACCTTCGACGGCCCAGCTGCTGGTCTGGTCCAGCGTCGTGCCGAGGTTCGAGCGGCCCCAGCCGTAACCGATATTGCCGCCGAAATAGCCGCCGGTCCAATTGTAGATAGCGGCCGGAGGCGGCGCCTTGGTGTAGCGGGCGGGCATGTCGGCGGCGAAGGCACTGAGCGAGCTCGCGACGAGCAGAGCGGCGGCGGAGGCAAGCGTCTTCATGGTCACAATCCTCAATGAAAATCAGCAACGTTCGGACATACTCTTCTCACATCTTGGGCCGCCCGGCTGTAGTTCAACTACAACACTCGCGATCGTAAGTATCTGTGACCACGTCACTTTCCAGCGGTTGTGCGCTTAACCTTAAGTGCTTGTAAATTCGCAGGGACCCGCAAGGGGGTGGTCGACTGATACCGTCCTGCGCACGAGATCTGGACAATTCGACGCACCTCATTAGTCAACCATTCGCCAACCATCCCGATGCGCCGCCTCGCGCGCTAACGATTTGGCAAAGCGCGCGCGTGCACTTTCAGCGTGTCCTGAGGGGGACGGAGAGGGGAGAGCAATCATGACGATGAATGGGGAAGCGGTTCTCGAGAACGTGCGGCGCTATCGTACCGTCGCCTCCTTGTACCGGCAGACTGCGGCATTTCGTCCGCACCAGCGCGAGTCGCTGCTGGCGCAGGCGGCGGAGTGGGAGAGCCGCGCCGTCGCCGAGCTGGAAGCCTATTTCGTCGCGCGCCAGGCCCCTTCGCAGGCGCCGGCCAACATGAACTATCACGTTCCCTCCTATACGCCGTCATCCTGGCAGATGGCCGCCGCGTAGTTAGCCGGACAACGGCCATTCGGTCCCGCGGCGCGATCTGCGTCCGAGTTGTGTTCACACTGGACCCTCTGCGAGCGAGAGGGGCAGGGAAGACCAGGCACCGACCGGTGCCCGTGGCCCCCGTGCGTGAAGAATGCACGGGGCAGGAACCACAGGTTCGGCCGGCAATCCCGGCCTTCCCCGCGCGATGGGCTACGGCTTATACGTGCTCTCCTCGGTGCACCGGGCTTTCTGGCCACCGTATCGCGACGACGCGCTTTCGCGCATTGCGCGGGACACCAGCTTCGGGGTGTCAGGACCACACGACTTCACCGTCCGCAACGAGCCGTTCGTCGGCACGTCCAAGGGACATGCTGCGACCCGTCGCGGCCATCGCTCCCCGCCTCGCGTGTCGTGACGACCGCGATACGCCCTCTGCCCGAGGCGGTATGGGCGCAGGAGACATCAAATTCTGTAAAAGCGAAAGCGAATTATTTCCGCGTCGCCATCTGGACAGAGGTCATCGGCTTGAACCGGCGTCCGAAATCGGCATTCCGGCGCATGCGATTCCGTGCACGTTACGGCCATCGCTGCGGCTGGGACGATGCCCGCGCCCGCCCGACGGGCGACTCACTCCGCGACGGTCGTGCTGGCCAGCGAGGGGGGCGCCAGCGCCGCTCCACATCGGCTGTCGTTCGCAGTCTGGCGCGGGACTTGCTGTGCCCGATGGCAGCCTCCGGCATGGATGGACGTGAATGAGAGCGCTCGGCCGTGACCGCAGCATGTGCGCCTGGGATGATTTCGCCCAGGCGTCGATCGACGCCCGACTGTCGCTGGAGCAGGCCCGATCGGGTCAGATTCCGCCATTTCTGCTGCTGTCCGTCCCCGGACTGAGCGCGGGCGAGCATCGCGTCTGTTCGGAGCTTTGGACCCGCGATCGCGTCGCCGCGAGCCGCGCGGAAAGGACGCGGCTGGATTTTCGCTTCGACCTGACAATCCGCGACAAGCTTCGTGTCGGATACCTTTCAAACGACTTCCACGACCACGCCACCGCGCATCTGCTCATCGAAACGCTCGAGGCGAATGACCGTGCGCGGTGCGAGCTGCATGCCTTCTCGTTCGGTGCCGACGACCACGGGCTCATGCGGGGCCGGCTCAATGACGCTTTCGACGGCTTCCACGACGTCACAGCGCTCAGCGACAGCGCCGCCGCGTCTGCGGTTCATGCTGCGCAGATCGACATTCTCGTCGATCTCAAGGGTTACACGCGCGGTGCCCGGACCGGCATTCTGATGCTGCGTCCTGCGCCCGTTCAGGTGAACTTTCTCGGTTATCCGGGAACGCTGGGCGGCGGCATCTGCGACTACATCATCACCGATCCGTTCATGACGCCGCCGGCGGCGGCAGCCGATTATTCGGAAAGCTTCGCCTACATGCCGCACTCCTACCAGCCGCATGGCCGGGCGACGCTCGGTCCGCCGCCCAGCCGCGCCGAGGCCGGCCTGCCGGACGGCGCCTTCGTGTTCTGCTGCTTCAATCAGGCCTACAAGCTGACGCCGGCGGTGTTCGATCTGTGGTGCCGTCTGCTCGATGCGATACCGGACAGCGTCTTGTGGCTGCTGGCATCCGACCAGGCTGAGGGCAATCTGCGTGGCGAGGCCTTGCGCCGGGGCGTGACGCCGGGCCGCCTGGTGTTCGCGCCCGAAATGACTCAGAGCGAGCATCTCCGGCGGCTCCAGCTCGCCGATCTCGTGCTGGACACGGCTCCCTATGGCGCTCACACCACGGCCAGCGATGCGCTCTGGGCCGGCGTGCCGGTCGTCAGCTGCGCCGGGGAGACGTTTGCCTCCCGGGTCGCCGGCAGCCTGTTGCACGCGGTGGGACTGCCCGAACTGATTGCCGCCGACGAAGCCGATTATCTCGCGGTCGCGCTGACGCTGGCGGCCGAGCCCGACCTGCTGCGGGCGGCCAAGGCCAAGCTTCAGCGCAACCGGCTGGTCGCTCCGTTGTTCGACGCCGCCGGCTATGCCCGATCGCTGCAGGACCTCTACGATCAGATGTGGCAGCGCTGCCGCAGCGGCGTTGCGGCAGGTCCGATCTGGGCGTCCAGGTCGTGAGCGAGACCGGAGGGGCTGACGCAGCGGAGGCGGTGCGCTGCGCTCAACGCGCCGTCATGCGTGCTGCGAGAATGCCGATCAAGGCTGTCAGCGCGCCGACACTGGTCGCATTGATCGCGACCAGCGAAGCATATTGGGAGTCTGCGACTCTCATCACCGGCGCACCAAGCCGGGAATCGATCAGCAGATAGGACACGAACGGCAGCGCCAGCAGCGGCAAAGACCGGATGCGCTCGTCGGGACGAAACAGCAGCGCCGCGAGCAGCGTGCAGGGCAGCAGGAACAGCTCGACGCCGCTCTGCATGCCGAACAGCTTGACTGAGAACACCGTGTTGGCCGTCCCCGTCAGCACCATCAGGGCACGGCCGGCGAACGGATTGCGCCGCGCCAGAACCGGAACGGCGGCGAAGAAAGGCGTGGTGAGCAGGGTCAGCCACGCCGGCCACGCCGCTGCGCCGGCGATGGCATGGAGGTAGAGCGGGTAGAACGGCTGGTTGGAGACGATGACCACCGCCACCTTGGCGGCGATGTCGGACTGCGGATCATCGGCCGAGGCATAGGCCTGGACGGCGGCCATCCAACATCCGAGCGTCCTCTGCATTCACTGCCTCACTCATTCCACCGCGTCGTCTCCGGTCTGAAACGTGCGCACCTGCAGACCGGATCATGCGCTGCGCATTGCGGGTCACGCGTTCAGCGCGGTCCGGATCATGCGGGCGAGATCGGCGCTCTGGTACGGCTTGGTCAGCAGCAGCACGCCGGCGTCGAGCCGGCCGTGATGGACGATGGCGTTCTCCGTATAGCCGGACGTGTACAGCACCTTCAGGTTCGGGCGCCGCTTCAGGGCCTCGATCGCAAGCTGGCGGCCGTTCATGCCGCCGGGCATGATGATGTCGGTGAACAGCAGATCGATCCGCGCGGGGCTGTCGATCAGCGCCAGCGCCTCGTCGGCCTTGCTGGCGGCCAGGGTAGTGTAGCCGAGCCGCTTGATCTGGGCGATGACGTATTCGCGCACCAGGGAATCGTCCTCCACGATCAGGATCGATTCGTCGCCGCGCTCCATCCCGGCCGTGCTCATGGCCGAGAGCGCGGCGTCGGCATCGGCATTGGCCTGCGGCAGATACAGCTTGACCGAGGTGCCGTGCCCCGGCTCGCTGTAAATCTTGATATGCCCGTTGGATTGCTTGACGAAGCCGTAGACCATGCTCAGCCCGAGGCCGACGCCCTTGCCGACGTCCTTGGTGGTGAAGAACGGCTCGAACACCTTGTCGAGCAGGTTGGCGGGAATGCCCTCGCCGGTGTCGCTGACCGCGATCATGACGTAGTTGCCCGGGATCACCTCCGGATTCATGCGCGCGTAGGCCTCGTCGAGCAGCACGTTCTTGGTTTCCAGCGTCAGCTTGCCGCCCTCGGGCATCGCATCGCGCGCGTTCAAGGCGAGATTGAGGATCGCGGTCGACAGCTGGCTGGGGTCGATCATCGCCGGCGCGGAATCGTGGGCCAGCATGGATTCGATCTCGATCTGCTCGCCCAGCGTTCGCCGCAGCAGGCGGGCGGTGTCGACCACCATGCCGTTGATGTCGACGCTGCGCGGCTGCAGCGGCTGGCGCCGGGCGAAGGCGAGGAGGTGCTTCGTCAGGTCGGCGCCGCGCGCCGCAGCCGAGTTGATCAGGCTGGTGATCTGCACCAGCTGCGGACGGTCCTTCACCGCCTCGGCCAGGATCTCGATCGTGCCGGTGATCACGGTCAGGATGTTGTTGAAGTCATGCGCCACGCCGCCGGTGAGCTGGCCGATCGCCTCCATCTTCTGCGCCTGCCGCACCTGCGCCTCGGTGGCCTCGATCTCCTGGAAACGCCTGACCATGGCTTCCGCGGTGCGGCGCTGCCGCGTCTCCTCCTCGAGCTGCGCATAGGCGTTCCGGAGCTCGGCGCGGGACGGCATGGTCAGCACCCGCGGCAGCATCAGCAGCAGCGCCGACGCGATGCCGACCGACATGAAGGCGAGCAAGCCCTTGGTGGCGGCCTCGAGGCTGTAGGCGGGCACCCAGATCGTGAGAACCTCGATCAGCCGCGTCAACCCGCAGACCGAGACCCACAGCGCGAACGCCCAGAAAATGTAGCTGAACTGAAAGTCGCGGCGGCGGTAGACGATGTAGGCGAGCACGAAGGCGATGGCGAAGAACGCGAAGGAGATGAGGACGTCGGAGACCGCGTTCACCCAGATCAGTTCAGGCGTCCACAGCAGGCACTCGCCATGCGGCGTGAGCATCGACATGTCCGAAAATCCCCACAACGTATCGCCGACCACGGACCGTGTCGCCCCCGCGGCCCCGGTTGGTTCCCTTAGCAGATCATCGAATTTCCGTTGAGCACACAAGGGTGCTGACACTCGCGAGCTGCAGATTGGTAGTGCTGCACCGTGCTGCATAGTCCGGCTGGATCATCATGGCCAGGCGCCGGGGCCGCGTACCGGAACCGCATTCCAAGCTGCGCAACTTGACTCCGTGTACCGGTTAGTGTACCGATAGGTACAGAGTAGTCAAAGTGGTACATAAGGAGACTTTGCGATGTCCGTTCTCGCCCCGCCCTTCACCCTGCAGACCGCCATTCAGAAGGTGCGCCTTGCGGAAGATGGCTGGAACAGCCGTAACCCGGAGCGGGTATCGCTGGTCTACACGCCCGACAGCCGCTGGCGGAACCGGGCGGAGTTTGTCACCGGCCGGGCCGAGATCGTCGCCTTCCTCACCCGCAAATGGGCCAAGGAGCTCGACTATCGCCTGATCAAGGAGATCTGGGCGTTCACCGACGACCGGATTGCGGTGCGCTTCGCCTATGAGTGGCATGACGACAGCGGCAACTGGTTTCGGTCGTACGGGAACGAGAACTGGGAGTTCGACTCGCAGGGCCTGATGCAGCGTCGCTATGCCTGCATCAACGACCTGCCGATCAAGGAGAGCGAGCGCAAGTTTCACTGGCCGCTGGGCCGGCGCCCGGACGATCATCCGGGGCTGAGCGATCTGGGACTGTGAAGCAGGGCGCGCCATGCGGACGCTCAACGAGCGCGCCGATGTCATCCCGCTGATCGCCGAGGTGTTCCGCGAGTTCGGCTTCGAGGGGACATCGCTCAGCCGCATCACCGAGAAGACCGGGCTCGGCAAGGGCAGCCTGTATCACTTCTTCCCGGGCGGGAAGGAGGAGATGGCGCGCGCCGTGCTCGCGCATGTCGATGCCTGGTTCGAGCGCGAGATCTATGCGCCGCTGCGCGATGGCGCGCCGGAGCCCTCGATTGCGCGGATGTGGCATGGCGTCGACGACTACTTCCGCTCCGGCCGTCGCGTCTGCCTCGTTGGCGCCTTCGCGCTCGACGGGACGCGCGATCGTTTCGCCGCCGCCATCGCCGACTACTTCATCCGCTGGATCGCCGCCTTGCGTGACGCGCTGCTGCGCGACGGCTGGGATGCCGGCGCGGCCGGGGACGCTGCCGAGGAGGTGGTGCTCGGCATCCAGGGGGCGTTGGTGCTGGCGCGCGCGACCCAGGACGAGGCCGTGTTCGGCCGCGCGCTGGCCCGGTTCCGGCGGCGCCTGCAGCAGCCGCCTGCGATCTGACGAAGCCGGTCGTCCCGGTTGCCTGCGCAAGCGGCAGCGGGCGGGCTGAAATATCGGCGCGCGGCCCGTGTGAAATCATGATTGTCTTGGCCAAAAGCAGCGGCGACTCCCAGGGAGGTCCGGCATGAATGGGTTAGGCGGTCTCAACAAGTCCGACCACGGCGTGGTCATCGGGCTGGTGCAGCTCCAGCTTCCCGTCGTCGTCACCAAGGACGACCTCGCGCGGCAGACCGAGAAGATCGTCTGGATGGTCGGCAAGGCCCGGCGCAATCTCGGCACCATGGACCTCGTGGTGTTCCCGGAATATTCGCTGCACGGGCTGTCGATGGACACCAATCCCGAGATCATGTGCCGGCTCGACGGGCCGGAGGTCGCCGCCTTCAAGCAGGCCTGCATCGACAACAGGATCTGGGGCTGCTTCTCCATCATGGAGTTCAATCCGGACGGCAACCCCTACAATTCCGGCCTGATCATCGACAACAACGGCGATATCAAGCTGTATTATCGCAAGCTGCATCCGTGGATTCCGGTCGAGCCGTGGGAGCCGGGCGACGTCGGCATTCCCGTCATCGAGGGACCGCGCGGCGCCAAGATCGCGCTCATCATCTGCCATGACGGCATGTTCCCGGAGATGGCGCGAGAATGCGCCTACAAGGGCGCCGAGATCATGATCCGCACCGCCGGCTACACCGCGCCGATCCGCGACAGCTGGCGCTTCACCAACCAGGCCAATGCATTCCAGAACCTGATGGTGACGGCCAATGTCTGCATGTGCGGCTCCGACGGCTCGTTCGATTCGATGGGCGAGGGCATGATCGTCAATTTCGACGGCAGCATTCTCGCCCACGGCACCACCGGCCGCCCCGACGAGATCATCACCGCCGAGGTGCGTCCCGACCTCGTGCGCGAGGCACGCATCAATTGGGGCGTCGAGAACAACATCTATCAGCTCTGGCATCGCGGCTACGTCGCGGTGAAGGGCGGCGCGATGGATTGTCCGTACACCTTCATGCACGACATGGTCGCCGGCACCTACCGGCTGCCATGGGAGGATCAGGTCAAGGTCACCGACGGCACCTCCTGCGGCTTCCCGGCCCCGACCCGCGTGTTCGGCAAGATCGCCAAGGCGGCGGAGTGAGCGGCGCAGGTCGACGCTGCACATAGCAAGAGCATGTTGCTGGTGCAGATTTGGACGAACGTCGGCGCGGCGATGTCGGTGTGCTCCCTCTTCCCGTTCTTCACGGGGAGAGGGTTGGGGTGAGGGGCCGCCGCACGCACCAGCTGTGCGGAGAGGCCCTTGCGCGATGCAAGGACCCTGCTCTTGTGGGACGACCTGCAGCTTGACACGGCGATCGTCCGCCAATTATTTTATACTTAAAATAATTGGCGGACAGGTCCATCATGAGTGCAACGGCGAAGGTGATCCCGCGCGACTGGCTCGACTGGCCGTTCTTCGAGCCGAAGCATCGCGCGCTGTGCGAACGGCTCGACCGTTTCGTCGGCTCGGGCGTTCTCGACGACGTCGATCATGGCGATGTCGACAAGGCCTGCCGCAAGATCGTGCGTGCGCTCGGTTCGGCGGGCTTGCTCGACAGTGCCGTCGTGGCGCCCGACGCCGATGCCGGCGCGATCGACTCGCGCGCGATCTGCCTGTCGCGTGAAACACTCGCTTATGCCGACGGCCTTGCCGACTTCGCCTTCGCCATGCAGGGACTGGGCTCCGGTGCCATCGCGCTCGGCGGCTCGCCCGAGCTGCGCGCCAGTGTGCTGCCCAAGGTACGCGCCGGCGAATGGCTCGCCGCTTTCGCGTTGTCCGAGAAGGAGGCGGGCTCCGACGTCGCCGCGATGGCCTGCGCGGCGCGGCTGGACGGCGACGCCTACGTGCTCGACGGCGAGAAGACCTGGATCTCCAACGGCGGCATCGCCGACGTCTACACGCTGTTCGCCCGCACCGGCGAGGCGCCCGGCGCGCGCGGCATCTCCGCCTTCGTCGTGTTCCCCGACGATCCCGGATTCTCGGTCGCCGAGCGCATCGAGGTGATCGCGCCGCATCCGCTGGCGACCTTGCGGCTGCAGAACTGCCGCATCCCGGCGAGCCGGCGGCTCGGCGCGCCCGGCGGCGGCTTCAAGCTGGCCATGCAGACGCTGGACATCTTCCGCGCCTCGGTCGCGGCCGCCGCCCTCGGCTTCGGCCGCCGCGCCCTCGACGAGGCGCAGGCGCATGCGCAGGGCCGACAGATGTTCGGCGGCGCGCTGGCCGACCTGCAGATGACCCAGGCCGCGTTCGGCGAGATGGCCACCGACACCGATGCCGCCGCGCTGCTGACCTACCGCGCCGCCTGGCGCCGTGACGTCCAGAAGCTGCCGACCACCCGCGAGGCGGCCATGGCCAAGCTCACCGCCACCGAGACCGCGCAGCGCGTCATCGACCGCGCCCTGCAGATGTTCGGCGGCCGCGGCGTCCGCAAGGGCGAGATCGTCGAGAGCCTGTACCGCGAGATCCGCGCCCTGCGCATCTACGAGGGCGCGACGGAAGTGCAGAAGCTGATCGTCGCGCGCGAGTTCCTGAAGTCGCGGGCGGGCGTGGTGCGCGGCTGAGGCGAGCGGTGCGTCAGGCCCGGAGCCGCAACGGCGGCTCCCACGCCGGATCGCCGTCGCACGCCGCCTCGCCCCGGCGGACGCGTCGGCCTTGCGTGTCACGCAGTGGCTGGATTTCGATCTCGTCGACATCGAAGCGCGTGATCGGCTGCAATTCGCCGACCACCCGTTTCCGGCTCGTCCACGGATCGGAGTTGCCGCGCGGCATCGGAAACGGGAAGGGAGGCGAGGGGATGCGGAAGAGAATCCCGCCGTCCCATGACGTGTGGTCGCCCAGCTCAGGCCAGGGCATCAGGCCGACATGGCTCTCAAACGTGCGATACGCCTGCTCTCGCAGCGTGATCCTCACCATGATTCCGGTGAAGTCGATGTCCCCGCGCACGGTGTTGTCATAGACGAGCCACTCTGTCACCTCGACGCGCCCGAGCCGATCGCAGCTTTCGTCGGGCCGAAGATAGAGGAAGCGATCCGTGCACTGGCGATCGTAGGGAACCCGCTCAGGGCGCGGCGGGCGATGCGTGAGGGCCCGATCCGGGCCGACGCAGAAGCCGATGTCGTGAATGTGGCCGCGGGCCGGCTCCAAGAACGTCCCTTCGGAACGGAGCCCGAGATCGAGGCGACCGATGACGATCAGAAAGGAGCGTTGCTCCGGGTCGTCAGGCAAGACCAAAGGGGTGCTCGTCACCTCGCTGGTTCCTTTCTCGGAAAGGTGCATCCCGCCGGCCAAAACAGCGCGCATGAGCCGTAGCGCACGGTACGAGCAGCGCGCAGGCGGCAAAGCCGAGCACGGCGCGACTGAGCAAGTCCTCCGGCCGCAGAGCCAGCGACGGAATGTGATCTTCCGCAGAGCCTGATGATCGGCGGTCCTCCTGATGGCTGATCGTTCATTCCGTCATCTCGGTCATGCCTGATCAGTTAGGTCTGCCTCGGCCAATTCGTGGGATCGTCATAGGGCGAGCCACCGACGTCGGCATAGCGTTCGCGATAATCTTTGGAGTTGCAAAGATGATTTCGCAAAAGAAAGATCCGGAAGCGCTCAGCAGCTGCCGCACGTTCGGCCGCGGAGCGATAGCCAGCATCGTCTGCGGCCAGCGCCTCCAACCACGCCAGACTGGCCACAGAGCCTTGCAGCAGCAACGCTACGTAGGCGCCCTGATCTTCTTGCTGCGAGGCAAATTCGCGGGGAATGTCGATGCCGTTCAATCTGTCCACCGCGGCCTGGAACGCGGGATCGGCTTCGTAATGTGCGCGCGCGGCCTCCACGCTCTCGTCCAACTGCGCTCTTTCCTCCGCAGTGGCGTCACGCCGGTTGAACATGAAGGTACAAAATCCGGCTCCGACGGCGGTGTAGAACCGGTCATTGACTTTGAAGCTCTGCCAATACCGGTAGTATTTCAGAAGTCCGCGCCCCCTTGCATCACGAATCGGATTGAACAGCCAGCGCCAGCGATTCTCGATCTTGAAATGCGTAGGCGGGTTGTGAAAGGTAAAGCGGTTCAAGCGAGCTATGACAATCCAGCTCAGCAGTGAGCCCGGCTTGAGGCGCCGCACGAGCATGTCATCCGGTTGAGCGCTTGGTGCGGCCATCGCTAGTTGACCTCGCGCGTCAGTAGGTGGCCAGGTCCCTGGACCAGCTCGACCAATCGCGCCGCTTCAGCACCGACGGCGGTGAGACGCCACCATGGGGCCTCGTCGGCCGTATCGGGCAGCCACACACCGTCGACCCAACGCGCGGCCAGCGCCTTGACCACGTCTATTCTGCTACCCCTGAGCGCCACAAGCCTGACGTCCTCGGGAATGCAAGCCAGCGCCTTGCGCATCTCCAGATCGACGTTCCGCTCCTCGAGCTCCTGACGCGACAAATTGTTCTCGTCCCAGTCGCCGGCCATCTGCATCGCGCGGCCGATCTTGTCCGTCCATATGAAGGCATTGCCGGCCGGCCCGGCGTAGTCCAGGGCCACAAGTGCATCCATCACGGGCCTGATCTCGTCATGCGGGACAAAGGGCAGGCGCTTGAGCGACAGATGACCCTGCTGGTCCGCAACCGAGAGCCACGGTTCAAGGACGTCGTCGATCGGCGGCAATTTCACCTGTCCGTCCCGCGATCGCTTCGTGATGAATTGTGCGACCCGGTCACCGTCGATCGCCAGTTTGTGGTCAGGAGTCGCCAGCCCCAGCTTGTGGAGGATGAGCAACGCGCCTTCGTAGGCAGACAGGCCGCCCGCACCGTCGAGCTTGGCGCCAACGCGGGTGCGCGGCTCTTCCGGCTCACAGCGCTCCGTGGTGGCGCGCACGAGCGAGGCGGCAAGCTCGCCGTAAAGTCTGTGAATGGCCATCGTGCGAGCAATAGCATGGACCATGTCGACGAACGGTAAAAGGAATGAAGTCCCTTTTACGTTGTGATTTGGCGGCGATTATCGATTCGTCGCGCGGCATCGATCGCAACGTTGGCTATCGACACCTGCCCTGGCGTCGAGAACGACTTGGCCGACGCGGAATAGCCGCGCGACGCACTTGGACTTGCCAAGTGGCGCCTCCCTTGGATTGAAGGCATGATGTTCCGTCCAACTGTGACGGACGAGGCTTCGGGAGATGTCAGAAGCTGAGAGCGCCGGACCGAAACTGACGTCCTGTGAAGGACTTAGTCCTGGCGCACCCGACACGATTCGAACGTGTGACCTTTGCCTTCGGAGGGCAACGCTCTATCCAGCTGAGCTACGGGTGCGTACGGCCAACCGTTTAACCGATTGGCTCGTGGTCGGCAACGGCCTTGACCGGTTGCCGACGCGGGTCGGGCTGCTCGGGGGGGGGCCGGCCGGGCGGCCCTTACGCGGGCACGATGGTCTTGCCGATCGGCCACAGCGCCAGGCCGGCGAGCTTGAGGTGGGCCCAGGCGAAGGGCAGGCCGATGATGGTCACGGCCAGGGCGATCGCGGTGACGAGGTGACCGAGCGCGAGCCACCAGCCGGCCAGCACGAACCAGATGATGTTGCCGAGCAGGCCGAGCGGGCCGGTGCCGATGTCCTCCATGCCCGTCACCTCGTCGCGGCGGACGGCGCGCGAGCCGAACGGCAGCAGCGTATAGGCGGCGATGTTGAACGCGGCGCGGGCCCAGGGCAGGCCGACGATGGTGATCGCCATGACGACAGCCGCCACCAGCCAGCCGAACGCCATATAGGCGCCGCCGAGCACGATCCAGAGAACGTTGAGGAGCAAAGAGACGGGTTGCATGGGCCACCTTCCTGGTTCCGACGACGCTCATATAGGTGGTCATCGGCCGGGGCCAAAGGCGGCGCACCACAACGTCGCAGGACGTTGCCGGGGGGACGATTGCTGCAAGGTCGCCGGTGAGATCGTCGTGGTCGCGAGCGGCGCACGGCCGCTACCGCCCGCTTCGCGCAGGCCGCACCGCGCGGCCGATGGTCACGCATCCAGCGGCGGCCGACCGACGTCAGCCGGCGGCCTGCAGGTCCTGCGCGGTGGCGGCCTCCGACGCGAACAGCTTGCGCAGCTCGGCGGCCGGCTTCGGGGCGCTGAACAGATAGCCCTGCATCTCGGTGCAACCGAGCTGGCGCAGCGCCGATTGCTGCGCTCCGGTCTCGACGCCCTCGGCCGTGGTCGTCATGTTGCTGGCCGCCGCGATGCTCACCACCGCCTGGATGATTGCCGACGAGCCGCTCGCGCCGAGGTCGTTGACGAAGCAGCGGTCGATCTTGATCTTGTCGAACGGGAACCGCTTCAGATAGCTGAGCGAGGAATAGCCGGTGCCGAAATCGTCGAGCGCGATGCGCACGCCCATGTCGTGCAGCTGATGCAGGATGCCGAGCGCGACGTCGTCGTCGCTGATCAGCACCGCCTCGGTGATCTCGATCTCCAGCCGCTCGGGGGCGAGGCCCGACGCCGACAGCGCGTTGGCGATCCGCAGCGCCAGGGTCGCGGATTTCAGCTGCACCGGTGACACGTTCACGGCGATGCGGATGTCGGCCGGCCAGCTCGCGGCCTCGAGGCAGGCGGTGCGCATCACCCAGTCGCCGATCTCGTTGATCAGGCCGGTGTCCTCGGCGAGCGGAATGAAGTCGAGCGGCGGCACCATGCCGCGCTCCGGATGGCGCCAGCGCAGCAGCGCCTCGCATCCGGTCATGACGTTCTCGGTGAAGCCGAGCAGCGGCTGATAGTGCAGCTCGAACTGTCCCTCGGTGACCGCGCGACGCAGATCCTGCTGCAATTGCAGCCTCGCGCGCGCAGTCTCGTCCATCGACGGCTCGAAGAAGCGGAAGGTGCGGCGCCCGCTGGCCTTGGCGGCGTACATCGCAAGGTCTGCATTCTTGGTCAGCAGATCGCGCTCGATGCCGTCCTGCGGCGCCAGCGCGATGCCGATGCTGGCATCGGTCGACAGCTGGTGGCCGAGGCACCGATAGGGCTTGCGGATGGTCTCGAGGATCTCACGCGCCGCGACGATCACCTCGTCTCTGTCCGCGACGGTGGTCAGCAGCACCGCGAACTCGTCGCCGCCGAGGCGGGCGACCATGTCCTCGGGCCCGAGACAGCTTTCGATCCGGCGCGCGATGGTTTTCAGCAGCTCGTCGCCGACATGGTGGCCGAGGGAATCGTTGATGCCCTTGAATTCGTCGACGTCGATGTAGAGCAGGGCGAAGAACGTGCCGTGACGCGCGCGCTCCAGCTCCTCGTCGATGCGCTCGCGGAACAGCACGCGGTTCGGCAGCTCGGTCAGCGCGTCGAAATGGGCGAGATGAGCGATCTTCTCGTCGGCCAGCCGCCGCTCGGTGATGTCCTCGATCACGTTGATCAGGTAGCGCGGCCGATGCGATTCGTCCTCGACGGTGATGCGGCGCGAGGTGATGTAGCGCAGGCCGAGCGCCGGTGTCTGCCAGGGATGCTCGCCGAGGAAAAGTCCGTCGGCGTGCTCCAGGGCGCGGTCGTCGTCGGCGGTGACCTTTTCGGCCGTGGATCTCGGCAGCAGGTCGAACGCCGTCTTTCCGACGATGCTCTCGCGCGGCAGCCCGAAGCCCTGCTCGGTGGACCGGTTGACCAGCACGTAGCGGCGGTCGCGGACGTCCTTGACCATGATGTGTGAGGGGATGTGATCGATGATCTCGCGCAGGAACGCATGGTTCCGGTCGCGCTCCTGCTCCAGCCTGCGCTGCGCGCTGATGTCCTCGATCGTGGTTACCCACCCGCCGGACGCCAGCGGCTTGTCGATGACGTTGAAGAAGCGGCCAGAGCCTCCCTCGGCGACCATCTGCGACGTGCCGCCCAGCGCGGCCCTGTCGATGACGTCGGCGCAGAACTCCGCCACGTCGCCGCTGAAGGCGCCTCGCGCCTTGCAATGCGCGACGACGTCGGTGAGGTGCACGCCAGGCTTGATCACGTCGGGGGACAGGCCGAGCAGATCGATGAAACGGTGATTGAACATCACGACGCAGGCGTCCGCGTCGAACGAGATCAGGCCTTGAGTCATGTTGTCGAGCGCCGTCTCGACGCGCTGCTTCTCGTCCTCGAGCTGGTGCCTCGCAATCCGGTTCTGCCGCACGATCTGCCGGATCATCAGGCTGAACGTGACCGCAATGACGAGGACGGCGAGCGTGGCGGCGGCGACCAGCAGCACCATCTGCGATCGCCAATCGGCCAGCGCATCATCGACCGTCCTGTTCGCCGCGATGATCAGCGGAAAGCGTCCCACCCTGGCGCCGGCCGCGATCTTCTCCGAATCGTCGACGGGGCTGGTGATCCGGCTCGTCCCCACGCCATCGCCGGGGATCTCCTTCAGCAAGTCGGCATTGCCGAGCCTGGCGCCCATCAGGGCTTCGACATGAGGGTAGCGCGCCAGCATGGCGCCGTCGGTATGGAACAGCGTGATCGACGAGCCCTTGCCGAGCGCCATCGACTCCAGGAATTTCTCATAGGTGTGCGGATCGACCCGGCGGGTCAGCAGGCCGAGGAATTCACCATTCGCTGCGCTCAGGCGATGGGCGACGATCGTCGCCCATCCGCTGGTCACGCGGCTGACGACCGGCGTGATGACAAAGGCATTCGGCTGCGATGCCGATCGAAGATCCTTGAAGTAGGCGCGGTCGGCGACGTTGATCGCCGGCAGCGGGTCGTTCGAGGACCAGTTGACGAAGCTGCCGTCGGCTCCAACGACCGTGAGGTCGCCCATGTAGGACAGGCCGCTGACCTGCGACTGCAGCATCTCGCGGATATCGGGCTGCGACATCCGCGCCCGAAAGTCGTCCGGCGAAGAGATCGATCCCAGCGACATGCGGCGGATGGCGTGCGAGACCGCAGTCTCGGCGTCCTCGAATTGCTGCGCGAAATGCCGGCTCAGCAGCAGCACGGTATTCTCGAGCTCACGCTCGTTGTTGTCGATCGTGCGGGACCGGAAGTCGCTGGCCATGACGATCGTGCCGACGACGATGGCGGCGATCAGCAGCGCGCCGCATGCGATCAGCCACGGCACCGGACCGCGCCAACGGGACGTGCCGATCCGCTCCGGCCCGGTGCGGCCGGCCTCTGACGTGTCTGCTGCGCCTTGCATGCCCTGATCGACCCGGGAGGAAACGACGTGTTGCAATCAGGATTGATAGCAAGGCACTGGTACCGGAGCGGTTAGGAAACGCGGTTATCCGCGGCTTAAGCCAACGGCGAAACTTCGTGGAAAACAATCATTTCAGCATGGGGGTACCGCGCCGCCGCAGCTCTCGCGGCGCAGCTGCGTAGAAATTTAAGCGTATCCGCAGCTCAACGAGCGGCGGGAGGCTTGTTGCGGAGCCGGCCGACCACGCCGGTCGGGAAGAAATAGACGCTGGCGATGAACAGCAGGCCCAGCCACAGCAGCCAGCGGTCGGGGTGCAGGAGGCCCGGCAATAGCGGCAGGCCGGCGTCGGTCGCAGCCGTCGAGGCGATGCCCATCAGGGCCTGCAGATAGTTCTGCGCCAGGATGAAGATCGCAGCGCCGATGATCGCGCCATAGATCGTGCCCATGCCGCCGATCACGACCATCAGCAGGATGTCGAGCATGATCGAGAATGCAAGCGACGTGTCGGGTCCGGCGTAGCGCAGCCATAGCGCATTCAGCATGCCCGCGCAGGCCGCGACGGCAGCTGCGATGCAGTTGGCGTAAGTGAGATGAAAGACGGTGCGGTAGCCGAGCGCCTCCGCGCGGAAGCGGTTCTCGCGGATCGCCTGCAGCACGCGGCCGAACGGCGAGTTGACGACGCGCAGCAGCGCCAGGATCATCGCCGCGCAGGCCGTCAGGACCAAATAGTAGGTCAGGATGCGGCCGTTGATCGGGAAGCCGAACCATTCCTTGCCGACAAAGACCGTGCCGGGGCGCAAGAGTTCGGGCAGCTGGAAGCTGCGGCCGTCCTCGCCGCCGGTGAGCCACGACAATTGCGAGGCCAGCACCAGGAAGGCGGAGGCGACCGCGAGCGTGATCATGGCAAAGAAGATGGCCTCGACGCGCAGCGAGAACAGGCCGATGGCGAGCGCGAGCAGCAGCGCGAGCGGCAGTCCCGCGGCGACGGCGACGGCCACTGAGGTCCAATTCGGGCCAAGGCCATAGAGCGCGATCGCGATCGCGTAGGAGCCGATGCCGTAGAACATCGTGTGCGCGAACGACACCGAGCCGGTGTAGCCGAGCAGCAGATCGTAGGACGCGACCAGCGCCGCGAAGATGCAGATCTTGGCGGCGACGTTGAGCGCCTTGGCGCCTGGGAAGACGAAGGGCGTCGCCAGCAGCGCCAGCATGATGACGACGAGCAGGATCGACAGCGCGCGGCTGCGGGGCGGATCGCCGGACAGGATCATCATCGGCTGGTCACCGCATAGAGGCCGCGCGGCCGCCACATCAGCACGGCGACCATCAGCAGGATGTTGGAGACGAGGGCGAGCTTCGGCACCAGGAAGCCGCCGTAATTGGCGACCATCGCGACCAGGATGGCGCCGATGAAGCAGCCGGTGATCGAGCCGAGGCCGCCGATGATGACGACGATGAAGACCAGAACCGTAAGCTCGTCGCCGATCGAGGCATGCACCTGCTCGCGATAGAGACCCCACATCACGCCGCCGAGGCCGGCCAGCGCCGATCCGGTCATGAACACGCCGAGGAACAAGCGGCGGATGCGATAGCCGAGCGCCTCCACCATCTCGCGATTTTCGACGCCGGCCCGGATCAGCAGCCCGATCTTGGTCCGGTTCAGCACCAGCTCGATGGCGACGAAGATCGCGAAGCCGAGCAGCATCGCCAGCAGCCGGTATTTCGAGATCACGACGTCGCCGAGGATGAATGAGCCGCGCAACGCCGTCGGCAGCGGCATCGGAATGATCTGTGGTCCGAACAGCGCATACAGCGTCTGCTCGGCGACGATCAGGCCGCCGGTGGTCATGAGGATCTGCTTGAGGTGCTGGCCATAGACCGGCAGCACCAGCACGCGCTCGACGACGAGGCCGAGCGCCCCGGTCACGCCCATCGACAGCAGCGCCGCCGGGACGAGCACCGCGAGATTGGCCAGCAGCGAATCGGCCTGGGCCCAGCTCGCGAGCGGCAGCAGCACCAGGGTTGCGACGTAGGCGCCCACCGCGATGAAGGCGCCGTGGCCGAAATTGAGCACGTCCATCAGGCCGAATACCAAGGTCAGGCCGGACGCCATGATGAAGATCATCATGCCCATCGCAAGGCTCGCCACCGTCAGCGTCACCCATGAGCTCGCCGATCCCACCAGCGGGATCATCACGATGGCCAGCACGACCGGCAGCAGCAGCGGCGCGATGTCGCGCTTCGGCTTCGGCAGCGCGTCGGTTGCCGCGATCTCGCTCATTGATGCGCCTCCAGGCTGAGGCCGAGCAGGCGCTCCTGCAGCGGCACGTCGGCCGCGAGTGCGGCCATCTCGCCGCGATGGACGATGGTGCCGTTGTCCATCACCAGCACGTGGTCGCCGAGCTCGCGCGCGGCGTGGAAGTTCTGCTCGACCAGCAGGATCGTGGCGCCACGGCGCTTGATCTCCTTCAGGCACTCGATCAGCGACATCACGATCGCCGGCGCAAGCCCCTTGGTCGGCTCGTCGATCAGGAGCAGCTTGCGCGGCTCGACGATGGCGCGGGCGATCGACAGCATCTGCTTCTGCCCGCCGGACAGGCTGCCGGCTCGCGACAGCCAGAACTTCTTCAGCGCCGGGAAGAAGCCGAAGATCCAGGCGAGCTGGGCATCGTCCAGCGGGCCGTTGCGTGCCGCCAGCACCAGATTCTCCTTGACCGTGAGGTCGGAGAACACCGCCATGCTTTCGGGTACGTAGCCGACGCCGCGCTGGGCGATGTCGGGCGTCGCGAGCTTCTCGATCGGCTCGCCGGCGAGCGTGATGCTGCCGTTCTTCGCCTGCCACAGCCCCATGATGGTGCGCAAGGTCGTGGTCTTGCCGGCGCCGTTGCGCCCGAGCAGCATCGTGGTCTGGCCTTCCGGAACCTCGAAGTCGACGCCCTGCAGGATGTGATAGCGCCCGATATAGGTTTCGACGCCCGTGAGCTTCAGCAATGCGCTCATGCCGCGCTCCGCGGCGTGACGCCGAGATAGGCTTCCTGCACGATCGGCGAGGCGATCACCTCGGCAGGCTTGCCGTCCGCGACGAGTTGCCCGTTGTGCAGGACGATGATGCGGTCGGCGAGCGAGCGGACCACGTCCATCTTGTGCTCGACCAGCAGGATGATCTTGGTCTTGTCCTGCTTGAGCCGACCGATCAGGTCGAGCACGACCGGCACCTCGTCGATGCTCATGCCGGCAGTCGGCTCATCGAACATGAACACCTTCGGCTCGAGCGCCATCATCAGCGCGACCTCGAGCTTGCGCTGGTCGCCATGGGACAGCGTCGTCGCGCTGATCTCGCGGCGACTGCCGAGCGCAACCTGATCGAGGATCGCATCCGCGCGCGCGATCAGATCGCGTCGCGCCATCCACGGGCGGAGCAGATCGTAATGTACGCCGCTACGCGCCTGGACAGCGAGGCGTACATTCTCCTCGACGCTCAGGTTGGGAAACAGGTTGGTGAGCTGGAACGCGCGGCCCAATCCTGCGCGCGTGCGCAGCGGCGCCGAGAGGTTGGTGATGTCACGGCCATCGAACCAAATGGTGCCGGAGGAGGCGGAGAGCTGGCCGGAGATCAGGTTGAAGTAGGTGGTCTTGCCGGCGCCGTTGGGGCCGACGATTGCGGTCAGCTCACCGGGGCGGAAGCTGCAGCTGACGCTGTTGACTGCGACATGGCCGCCGAAGCGGATGGTGAGGTCGCGGGTTTCGAGAGTGAGGGTCATTGTCGCCAGCGTGGCTTCCAAAGTGGACGTGCCCGGCGCGAAGGCCGGGCACGGATTTCATCGTCAGCGCTTGTTGCGGATCGGGACGCTCATCTCGTCGATCTTGATCTCGCGCACCGGCTCGTTGACGGCCCAGGCGAGGTTCGGATCGACCTTGACGCGGAAGTGATACATGCTTTGCAGCGCCTGGTGATCCTCTTTCCGGAAGATCATCTTGCCCTTCGGCGTATCGAACTCCATGCCCTCCATCGCCGCGATCAGCTTCTCGGTGTCGGTCGACTTCGCCTTGGTGACGGCGGTGACGACGGCCATCGCGGCCGAGAAGCCGCCGGCGGTGAAGAAGTCCGGCGGCGCGTTGAAGCGCTTCTGGTGCTCGGCCACCAGCCAGTCGTTCACGGGGTTCTTGGGAATGTCGTAATAGTAGTAGGTGGCGCCTTCCATGCCCGGCAACCGCTTGTAGGCGGCCAGCGCCGGCAGGATGTTGCCGCCGGTCGACAGCTCGATGCCGTAGCGCTTCGGATCCATGTCCTGCAGCTTGGTGAGCGGATCGCCGGCGCCGGCCCAGATCACCCAGATGATCTTCTTGCCCGGCTTGTCCTTCAGCGCGTCGAACAGGCGCTGACCGACGGCGGTGAAGTCGGTGGTGTTGGTGGGCACATATTCCTCGGCGCCGAGCGTGGCGCCGGTCTTGGCCAGTGCTTCCTTGAACGCGGCGACGCCGTCGCGGCCGAAGGCGTAGTCCTGCGCCAGCGTGGCGACCGTGACGCCGGGCTTGCCGATCGCGACCGCGTTGGAGATCGCGTCCTGCGAGGAATTGCGGCCGGTGCGGAAGATGTAGCGATTCCACTTCTCGCCGGTGATCTGGTCGGCCACCGCCGGCTCGACGATCAGAATCTTCTTGTTCTCCTCGGCGACCGGCAGGTCGGCGAGTGCCGCGGCCGAGGACGTGGTGCCGATCGCAATGTCGGCGCCGTCATCCTGATACGCCTCCGACAGCGCGGCCTTCGACAGGTCGGGCTTGCCCTGGTCGTCCTTGGTGATGATGACGATCTTGCGACCGTCGATCATGTTGGTGCCCTTGGTGGCATATTCGAAGCCGAGGCGCAGGCCGGCTTCGGTCTGCTTGGCATAGGCCTCGAGCGGGCCGGTCTTGCCATAGATGAGAGCGATTTTCAGATCGTCGGCCTGGGCGGCGGTGGCCAGCAGGGCTGCAGTCAGTGATGAAACAATGGCTTTGCAAATATGTGACGTTCTCACGAGCCTTCCTCCCAGCTACGGCGGCTGTTGTCTGCAACTGATAGTGTGCAGCCTGAGCCTGGGTCAAGGCGCTTTCGAAGGCAGCGCGGAATCGCTCATACTTTGTGCTGATCCAGGTGCCTCTCCTTGCTCTGTCAGCAATCAGCGCCGATAGCGGCTGCTGCGCGCGTAAGCCTGGCGATTTTCCTGCACAGGGCGACTGGCGAGGCTCATGCGCGCTTCGCTTGCAAGGGGGGTGGCAGGCTTCAATTCCTCGAGAAAGATCGGACGCGAGAAGTAGTAGCCCTGCGCATAGCGGATCTTGGTCGCAGCCTGCAGATAAGCGAGCTCCTCGAACGACTCGATGCCTTCAGCGATCACGGTCATGCCGAGGGCTTCGCTCAGGGATTCGATCGCGCGCAGAATGCCCTGGCTGCGCGGCCGCTTATGGATGTCGGTGATGAAGGAGCGGTCGATCTTGATCTCGTCGGCGGTGATGTCGGCGAGCGCCGACAGCGACGAATAGCCGATGCCGAAATCGTCGATGGAGATGCCGACGCCGATCTCGCGCAGCAGCGGCACGATCTCGTCCTGAAAATGGCTGCGGGTCACGAACGCATCCTCGGTGACCTCGATCATGAACCGCTTGGGAAAGCCGGTCGCCGCGATGGCTCGCGCGAAGGGCTGCATGAAGTCCGGGTTCGATGCCTGCTTGGCCGCGACGTTGATGCTGATCGTCGCCTCGGGTCCGAACGTGTCGTTGATCAGGTCGATCGACTTGACGATCTCGTCCAGCACGAGATGGGCGAGCTCGTCGATGAGGCCGAGCTCGACGGCGAGGTTGATGAAGGAGCCGGGGGCCTGGATCACGCCTTCATTGTCCCGCAGGCGCACCAGCGCCTCGATGCCCTTGATCTCCTCGGTGCGGATGTCGACCTTGGCCTGGAAGGCGCAGCAGAAGCGCTTCTCGAGGATGGCGAGCCGCAGCGACTGCTCGACCTTCATGCGCGCCAGCGCCTCGTGCTCCATCGCGCTCGAGAAGAAGGCCAGCGTGCCCTTGTCGCTGTTCTTGACGCGATACATCGCCAGGTCGGCGTTCTGACGCAGCACGTCGTAGCTGGCGCCGTGCTCGGGAAACAGGCTGACGCCGACCGACGCGGAGGCGAACACCTCCGCACCGTCGATGAAGAACGGCGCGCTCAGGCGGTCCAGCAGAGCCTGGAGGAATTCGGCGACCTCCTCGGCGCGCTCGATCGGATTGAGCAGCAGCAGGAACTCGTCGCCGCTGATGCGCGACAGCAGGTCCGACTCGCGCAGATCGCGGCTGATGCGCTTGGCGAATTCGACCAGCAGCGCGTCGCCGGTGGCGTGACCGTAATAGTCGTTGATGTATTTGAAATTGTCGAGGTCGAGAAAGGCGAGCGCGAAGCGTCCGTCGACGCGGCCGCGGCGGACCAGATGGTCGGCGCGGTGCTCGACCACGCGCCGCATCGGCAGGCCGGTCAGCTCATCATAATAAGCGGCGCGAAACAGCTGATCCTCGAACTCCTTCTGCTCGGTGATGTCGGCCGAGCTCGAGATCAGCACGTTCTGGTCGCCGATGCGGAGCGGCCGATGCGCCGTGAGCAGCGTCTGCGCGCCGCGCTCGCCGGCGATCTTTTCCTCGGCGATCACGGTGCGACCCCGGCCGATGATCTCGCGGCAGGCCGAACGCCTGCCGTTGAGATGCGGCGCCGAGACGCCGTCGGCGCTGTTGGCGGCGGCGCCGAGCTGGACGGCGGCGGTATCGTTAACGAGGAGAAAGCGGCCGTGCTCGTCCTGAACCGTGACGCCCGACGGCAGCTGGCTGAGGATGCTGCGCAGGAAGCGCAGCTCGGCCTCGGTCGCGTCCTGCCCGTTGGGTGCATCGGGGGAAAAGTTGAAACGGTCGCTGCTATACATGCGCCGATTGTGCGAAGTTCCCGCTTCATTTTAGTTAAGCGCTACGTAGAAACACGGAACGCCTGAGCCAAGTCCTGGAAAGATCGGCGCTTTGTGCCGCAGCGTCATTAATGGATCCTCAATTTCGCCCCGAGGACCGGCTGCGCGCATGCTGCGAAAGTCGTAGGCAGGATTGGCCGCCCGCGGGCCCCTTAGCTGGGCGGAACGCGACACTGCATGGTGCAGTGAATACCCGTTGCCAGGAAGGTGGTCTCGGTCTTGCCGTCGAACGACGACAGGGCGGCCTTGAGCAGCTTGGTGCCGAAGCCGGGCTTGCCGACCTGGTTGATCGGCGGGCCCTCGGCCTCGTCCCAGGTCAGCTTGAGCCGGTCGTCCTGCATCGTCCACGACACCTGCAGGAAGCCGCGCGGCGAGGCGAAGGCGCCGTATTTGCCGGCATTGGTGGCGAGCTCGTGAAAGATCAGCGCAAGGCTGACCGCGAGCTTGGCGGGCAAGAACAACGGATCGCCGTTGAGCTCGAAGCGGACATGGCCATACGGCCCGAGCTCCGACATCAAGAGGTCCTTCAGGTCGCAGCCCTGAGCATCCGCCCGCGCGATCAGGTCGTCGGCGGTCGCCAGCGCGCGGATGCGCTGGTCGATCCGGCCCCAGACCTGCGGCTGGTCGTGCAGCACCTGATGCAGCACGGCGTGAATGGTCGAGGTCTTGTTCTTGAGCCGGTGATGCAGCTCGTCGACCAGCAGCTTGCGATACTGCTCCTCCTCGGTCAGGCGCCGTGCAATCTCGCGCTGCTTGGCGGCGAGGCTGCGATAGTGGTTGACGCCCCAGATCACCAGAGCGGCAACGGTCAGGTACATCGCCATCAGGGCCAGCCGTGCCCCATCGGCCGGGCCGCCGCCAAAGTCGAGCATGAGGCCAAGCGCCGCGCCGATGATCGCGGTGGCGAGGCCGACGCCCGATCCGCCCATGGCGGTCGCAAAGAACACCGCGGGCATGTAGGGCGTGAAGAACACGTCCGGCCGCAAATGCGCCATGCCATAGCGGACCGCGGTGGCCGCGATCAGGCACACCGCTGCAAACAGGCAGCTCCATGTCAGCGACGGCTGCTGCTCGCCCCGCCAGACCCGCTTGATGTCGTCGATGAGTCGCGTCATGGACTTTCATGAGCCTCAAACGCGCAACCAAATTAAGGCCGACGTGGCGGTAATTTGTCCAGGCGATGGAGGGAGCTTTGCTTGTGTTGTAATTCCGGAGACAAGATGATGGTTCCGTGACGGGAACGGGCTGTTCCCGGTTGCGGGATGGATCCGCAAGCAATCAACATCTGCAAGCAATCAACAAGAGGATCACGGGATGGGACGACTGGATGGCAAGGTGGCGGTGATCACTGGCGCGACCAGTGGCATCGGCTTGCGCACCGCGGAGATCTTCGTCGCCGAAGGCGCGAAGGTGATCGCCGCGGGACGTCGCAGCGCCGAGGGTGAGGCGCTGGCAAGCCGGCTTGGTGCCAACTGCATTTTCCGCCAGACGGATGTCGCCGTCGACGCGCAGATGCGCGCGCTGATCGATGTCGCCGTCGAGCGCTTCGGCCGGCTCGACTGCCTGTTCAACAATGCCGGTGGTCCGGCGCAGACCGGCGGCATCGAAGGCCTCGATGCGGAACGCTTCGACCAGGCCATGGCGGTGCTGGTGCGCAGCGTGATGTTGGGCATGAAATACGCCGCGCCTCACATGAAGAAGCAGGGCGCCGGCAGCATCATCAACAACGGCTCGATCGCCGGCCGGCTCGCCGGCTTCTCCACCTCGCTGGTCTACAGCACGGCGAAGGCCGCGGTGATCCATCTCACCAAATGCGTGGCGATGGAGCTCGGCGAATCCGGGGTGCGCGTCAACTCGATCTCGCCGGGCCTGATCGCCACCGGGATCTTCGGCAAGGCGCTGGGCCTGTCGACCGAGGCCGCCGAGAAGACGCCCGAGACGATCCGCAACGCCTATGCGACCGCCCAGCCGATCCCGCGCGCCGGCCTGCCCGACGACATTGCTCATGCCGCGGTGTTTCTCGCCAGCGACGAGTCCAGCTTCATCAACGGCCACGACCTCGTCATCGACGGCGCCATCACCGGCGGCCGAAACTGGAGCCAGCAGCAGCAAGGCTATGCAGCGATGCGCAAGCTGCTGGGAGATGCGGTGGAGTAGGGCGCTGCCGCTTCGAGCATCGTCTGCTTGTTGACTGTAACGTCGCTCTCTCCACACCGTCATGGCCGGGCCTGTCCCGGCCATCCACGTCGTTCGGCATCCTGAGAAAGACGTGGATGCCCGGGCCAAGCCCGGGCATGACGAGTAACTAATTGACGGTCGTCGGCGTGGCGATGATCTGTCAGCCGCCTCATGTGGCCTCGCCGACCGCGCGACTTCCGGGTTACACCGCCTTCAACACCACCTTCAGCCCGTCGCGCGGCTTCGGGATCGGCCAGACCTGCCAGTTCGGCTGATAGCCCGGCGCAAACGAGACCTCGATGTTCGACAGGAAATGCCGCGCGAAGCACTTCACCTGCATGTAGGCGAAGTGCAGGCCGAGGCACATGTGGGCGCCGCCGCCGAACGGCACCCAGGCAAAGCGGTGACGGCCGCGCTGCGCCTCGTCGGTGAAGCGCATCGGGTCGAACCGCTCCGGCTCCGGCCAGATCTCGGGCATGTGGTGGGTGTACATCGGGTTGATGCCGACGCCGGTGCCGGCGGGGATGGCAAATCCCTTGAAGGTGAAGTCGCGGACCGGACGGCGCGGCAGCGACGGCACCGGCGGCATCAGCCGCAACGTCTCCTGAAACGCCATCTCGGTCAGCTTCATCTTGTCCAGATGCTCCGAGCTCATCGGATCGCCATGGGCAAGGCCGAGGCTCGCGACCTCTTCGCGCAGCTGCTGCTGCCACTGCGGATGTGCGGCGAGCTGGGCGATGAAGGAGGTCAGCGACGAGGTCAGCGTGTCGTGTGCCGCCATCATCAGGAAGCTCATGTGATCGACGATGTCCTGCGTCGACAGCAGCGCGCCCTGGTCGTCGGTCGCGCGGCACAGATGCGAGAACAGATCGTCGCCGTCGCTCCGAGCGCGGCGCAGCGGGATCTGCTCCGAGAAATACGCGACGATACGCCGGCGGCCCTTGACGCCGCGCGCCATCTGCGTGCCGGGCAGCGGCTTTCGGATCGGCGCGACGGAGGCGGCGACCATGTCGACGAAGGCGCGGTTGATGGCATCGACCTCCGGTCCGATCTCCGTGCCCAGGAAGGACGTCGCGGCGAGGTCGAGCGTGAGCTGCTTGATCGCGGGATAGAACAGCATCTCGCCGGGGGACTGCTTCCACTGCGCGATGCGCGCGGCGATGCCGCGGTCGAGGCCGGCGAGATAGGACTTCATCGGCCCGGCCTTGAAGGCCACCGACAGCGCCTTGCGGTGCATGCGGTGCTCGTCGAAATCGAGCAGCATCAGGCCGCGCGGGAACAGCAGGTTGAGGATGTGGCCCCAGCCATGCGCTGATGAGAACAGCTTGGCCTGGTCGAACAGCACCAGCTCATTGGCTTCGGGGCCGAGCAGCACGACGTTGACGTGGCCGAACATGTGGGTGCGGTAGACGGGGCCATACTTCCTGGCGTTGCGCTCGACGTGACCCTTGGGGTCGGCGAGGGTCTCGAACGTCTTGCCGATGATCGGCCAGCCTTCGTCGCCCGGTATATGCGTCAGCGAGTTTCGCCGCGGCGATGTCAGGCGGAACGAGGGCGTGGCCACACTTTGCATCGACATGAGGGGGCTCCGGAAGCTGATCGGCAGCGGGGCGCGGCGACGCGCCGGCGCATCATTCAAGGGCGGTTGCGGCCGTCATGCAATACGCTGCGTTATTTCGTCTCGGTGTAGTTGTGCTGCATCGCACGCGTCGGCAATCTCACGACGCGGTCCTGCGTCCGAGGGATGGAATATTCCGCCCTCCTCCACGCAGAGGGCGCCCTTGCAAAAACGCGAAATTGCGCCGTGCAGTCCTGCCAATCGCGGCGCCCGACGGCGCCATGCCTTCCGACGCGGACATCAGGACCGTCAGCCGGCCGACTTGTTGATCTTCTTCACCTTGGCGTCGGTGGCTTCGATCGAGGCCGCGAGCTCCAGGATCGCTTTGGCCAGGAGGTCGGCGGCCTCCTTGGGATCCTGCGACCGCTCGGCGCGCAGCGCGTAGTTCTTGGCGGAGGAGAGTGACATTGGCGACCTTTCCACGGAAAAGCCCGCCGGGTCGAGACGGCGGGCTGCTTGACGCACCACACAGCGAGCGTCCCTTGCAGGCTTGCTCGATCTGAGGTCAGCCTAGCAGCCCAGAGTTAAGAAAAATCGGGGAGATGCCCGAACGTCGATGCCTGCCGCGCGGCCGCCAGCCGCCGTGCCTATGACAACTCGCCTCAGGACCAGCTGCGTCTCAGAACTTGTAGGCGAGGCCGACCGTTGCCGTGTGCGTTCGCGTCGTGACATGCGCAGTGAAGCGATCGTCGAAGCCGACGCCCACGCCGCCGGCGACGAAGAACGGCTGGGTCCAGGTGCCGAAATCAGCATAGCGGTAGTCGGCGCGCAGCAGCCAATGGCCGCCGATCATGTGCTCGACGCCGCCGCCGACGGTCCAGCCGACCCGGGTCGAGGCGAAGGTCTCGTTGTGCGGATTGCCGAAGCAGAAGCTATTGCCGGGAACGACGGCGCAGCTGGCGTTGAGCTCAACGCGCTGCCACGCGACGCCGCCGCTGCCATAGAGCAGCGTCGATGGCGTGACCAGATAGCCGAGCCGGGCGCGCACGCTGCCATCCCATGTGTCCTTCACCGAGCCGGCGGGAAGGCCGACCATGGGGCCGCCGAAGAACAGTCCGGCCGTTCCCGGCAGAGGACTGGCCGACTTCTTGTTGTCGGCCCAACCGAAGTCGCCTTCGATGCCTGCGACCCATGACGGAGCGAACTGCCAGTTGACGCCGAGGTAGCCGCCGATCCGAGCCGCCGCGCTGTCCATGGCCCCGCTTGTGCCTGCCGTTGGCACGAACACGCCGGGACCGAAGTTCGGGGAGACGTCGCTGGTTCGCCAATCATGATCGGCCCAGCGGGCGCCGACCGACACGCCGGCATAGAGTCCGGTCCAGGTCGGTGCGGCCACCGGTGCGGGCGCCTTGACGGGGAGGTCGGCCGCCAGCGCCGAGCCCGCAAGCAGGACGCCCGCCAGCGCAGACCCGATTCGCTTGATCATTGATTTTGCCATGCTCTGCCCAGCGCGTGACACCGATTCGACACAATCGGTACCATTGCCGGTTGCATTGAGCGCGGCAATTGCATCGCTCTGGGGCGGGCCAAAAAGTTCATGCTGTTGCCGAGACGACACTGCGATATCGCGGGAGCCGGTTCCAACCGCCTCCATGTCCGCATCCAGCCCGGCCGAAGCCTGGATTCGAGCGAGGTTTGCTTGTTACGGCCGTAGATCTACGGACCCAAATCTTTACCTCGCGGCCATTGGCGGCGCCTAGGAACGCCCGGACCGGGACGTCTGGCCAGCAGGCAGCGAGGGCAATGGCATGAGCAATCAGTTGCTGGTGATCGAGGATGCCGAGGTGCATCTGTCGATTCTGCGCAAGATCGCCGCGCAGTGCGGCTATGAGGCGACCTGCGTGAGCTCGGTCGAGGCCGCCGCCGAGGTGTTGCGCGAGAGGACGTTCGACTGCATCACGCTGGACCTGTCGCTCGGCGACCGCTGCGGCGCGGACGTCCTGCTGCTGCTCAACGAGCTGAAATCGCGCACGCCGGTGATCTTCATCAGCGGCGCCGAGGACGGCACCCGCGAGGAGCACGTCCGGCTCGCCACCGTGCTCGGGCTGGTCGTCTATCCGCAATTCCAGAAGCCCGTCGACCTGCCGGCGCTGCGTGAGACGCTGAAGCAGATCGCGACACTCGCTGACTGCGAGAGGCTGGTCGCCGCGGTGAGGTGAGGCGGTCGTAGGGCGGAGTAGCGCAGCGTAAGCCGCCGTCAGGGTACGGCGTAGTGACCTGCCCGCTTAGCATATACCATGCTCGATCGTGATACCGACGACGACCTGATGAAGTCTCTCGTGAGGGTCGGCGGATTACGCTGCGCTAGTACTACTGCGTCAGAAAAGGGCTTTGCTCTCTCCGCGTGTCGTTCCGGGGCGCCCGAAGGGCGAGCCCGGAACCCATACCCACAGGCAATAGTGTAAGGCAGGCTGGTTGTAGGCACTTTGCCGCCAACCATCTGTCTGTGGCTATGGATTCCGGGCTCGCCCTTCGGGCGCCCCGGAATGACGACGGATAGCGGGCAGTGTTTCCGACGCAGTAGTACTAATCCGCCCTGCGCACCGATGTTGATTCACCCCCGCTGCTTCGTTGCCGCCTGCTGCAGGTCCGGCGCGTTGACCGCCGGAATCGCCACGCGGCCCGGGCCCGTCTGCGACAGGGCGGCGGCCGCCTTGTCGTTGTCCATGATCTTGGCCATCACGGCTTGCCCTGCGCGCTCGAAGATGGCGCGATTCTCGATAACGAATGTCTGCGAGCGGCGCAGGCCGTCGATGTAGCCGTTGATCTCCGGCACGACGTAGCGCGCGACCATGTCCCAGCTGCGCCGCGTGTTCTCCGGATTGGCCCAGTCGTGCACGAAGCCGATGATGTGGCCGACGCCGCCGGACACCTGCATCAGGTTCTTGATCGTCTTGACGAGATCGTCGGGCGTGCCGATCGTCGATGCTGCGCCCTCGACGAAGGCGGTCTTGTCGACGGCCTCATCGGGCGACGCGAACGGCTTCAGTCCGGGCCGCATCAGCGTGCCCACGGTGTACTCGTTGTGCCAGCGCATCAGCCCGGGGCCGGCCTCGCGGCGCGCCTGCTCGCGCGTCTCGGCGATGTGCCAGGACAGCAGCACGCGCCAATTGGCGCGGCTCACCGTGGTGCCGTACTTCTTCGCCGCGTCCTCGGCGAACTCCCATTGCTGCGGCAGCGCCATCAGGCCCTGCGTCGACATCGAGCCGAGCGAGATGATGCCGATGCCGTATTTGCCGGCGAGCGTCATGCCCGACGGCGAGATCTGCGACGCCACGACGAACGGCATCTCCTCCTGCAACGGCAGGATCTGCAGGGCCGCGTCGTTCATCGTGAACCAGTCGCTCTTCGCGGTCACACGCTCGCCATTGAACAGCCGGCGGATGATGGCGATCGCCTCGTCCTGACGGTCACGCTGTGTCATCGGATCGATGCCGAGCGTGTGGGCATCGGAGGCGAGCGCGCCAGGGCCCGAGCCGAAGATGGCGCGGCCGCCGGTCATGTGATCGAGCTGCACCATCCGCTGCGCGACGTTGTAGGGATGATGATAGGGCAGCGAGATCACGCCGGTGCCGAGCCGGATGCGCTTGGTGCGCTCGCCGGCGGCGGCCAGAAACATCTCGGGCGAGGCGATCGTCTCCCACCCGCTCGAATGATGCTCGCCGCACCAGAACTCGTCATAGCCGAGCTCGTCGAGCTGCGACACGAGATCGAGGTCGCGGCGGAATTGCAGCATCGGATGCTCGCCGATCGGATGATGCGGAGCGAGGAACGCGCCGAATTTGAGCCGCGCCATGTGTTTTTCTCCCGAATGGAATGTCGTTGTTGCTTATGGGGCAGGCTAGTCGGCGCGTCGTTGGCAGGCAATCATCTTGCTGCTCATACGAGAGCCGTGCATGCCTGCCATTTGTTGTTTACTGATCGGCGATCTCTCCGCACACTCCGACGCGAGATCGCGATTCGCGACAGACCGACAAGTGATGGCGCTTACTTGTGGCCACCGCTTGAAAGCAGTTGCGGGATCGTCCGCGTTCATCCTGTCCGCGATTTCGGCCGTGCCTGGTTCGCGTTTCGGTGATTGCAGCGTGAAGCGCCGCGGCGGCGTGGCATTTTGATCGCAGCAAGACCGAAATTCGCAATCAAATTGCTGACGTCCGCGTTCGCGCGGGCTTTTTCTTTTGCGCTGCAGCAACCATCTGGGTGATGGTGGGTTTGATCCGCGCCGACGTGAAGATGTGACTGCCAAGGAGCTGCCGTTGTCCCTCGCTGAAAATGTTGAGTATTTGCGACGGCTGCGCGAGCTGAATGGCATCACCGGATTCGGCGATTTTCACCGCCAGCTGCGGCCCGCCCCGGAATGCCCGCTGGTCGAGGTCGAGAGCTTCGGCAGCAATCCCGGCAAGCTGAAGATGTTCGCTTATGTGCCGGCGCAGCGGCAGCCGCTGTTGCCGCTCGTCGTCGTGCTGCATGGCTGCGGGCAGGGGGCGGCCGAGTATGATCTCGGTGCCGGCTGGTCGACGCTTGCCAAGCATTTCGGCTTTGCGCTGTTGTTTCCGGAGCAGCAGCGCATCAACAATCCGCAGCGCTGCTTCAACTGGTTTCAATCCGAGGATATCGCGCGTGGCCAAGGCGAGGTCGCCTCGATCCGCGAGATGATCGCGCGCATGGTCGCCGATTGCGCCATCGACGAGCGGCGCATCTTCGTCACGGGCCTGTCGGCGGGCGGCGCGATGACGATGGCGATGCTGTCGGCGCATCCTGAGCTGTTCGCCGCCGGCGCCGTCATCGCCGGGCTGCCGTTCGGCACCGCGCGCAACATGCGCGATGCGATCCTGCAGATGCGGATGCCGCCGGCGCGGCCCGCCGGCGAGCTCGGCGATCTCGTCCGCCGTGCCTCTCAGCATCGCGGCAGATGGCCGAAGCTCTCGGTGTGGCACGGCACCGCCGACTACACCGTGCATCCGGACAATGCCGGCGAGATCGTCAAGCAATGGCTCGACCTGCATCATCTGCCGCTGGCGCCGATGGCTGCGGGAGAGGTCAACGGCTATCCGCATGAGCAATGGTGGAATGCCGACGGCGAGACCGTCGTCGAATCCTTCACCATCACCAACATGGCGCATGGCACACCGATCGGCGTCGCCGCCAACGACAAGCGCTATGGCAAAGCGGGGCCGTTCCTGCTCGAGGCCGGCATCTCCTCGTCCTATCTGATCGCAAAGTTCTTCGGCGTCACCGACTGGATTCGTCAGCCGAAGCCGGCGGTGACCTCGCCGAGCACGAAGCTCATTCCGGAGGTGTCGCCGATCTCGGCGCTGCCGACCTTGACGAAGATGCTGCGCCGTCCGGAGGTGTCGCCAGCCGTCGTCGAGCCGGCCGAGGCCAAGGCCCCAGCGGCCAAGGCATCGCCGTCTCGCGCCCCGGTGCGAGCCAAGCGGACGCGGCCAGCTGTCGCCGGAGCTGCAAGGCCGAAATCCGAGCCGCAGGCCGCGGCGCCGATGGTCCCGGTGGTCAAGGCCGCGACGCCGGCGGACGCGTCGGTCGAGGTGAAGCCATTCGCGGCGAAGCCGGTCGTGGGGAAGGCCGTCGACATGACGCCGGCGGATGCTCGGCCTCCGTCCGATCCGAAGCCGGACGCTGTCGTCCCGCCACCCCAGCCGAAGCGTCGGCGGGTCATCGACGTCGCCGCCGTGATCGACCGCGCGCTGCAGGCCGCCGGACTGAAGTAGCGCGGAGCCGCGCCTCAGCCTCTCGCCTCGCCGGCCAGGCCCACCGCCCACAGCGCAAAGGCGTAGACGATCGCGACTTCGTCGAGCCGGTTGAAGCGCCCGGAGGCGCCGCCGTGACCCGCGCCCATGTTGGTGCGCAGCATCACCGGACCGCCCGACGTCATCGTCGCGCGCAGCCGCGCGATCCATTTCGCCGGCTCCCAATAGGTGACGCGCGGGTCGGTGAGGCCGGCCATCGCGAGGATCGCGGGATAGGGCTTGGCGGCGACGTTGTCGTAGGGCGAGTAGGACAGGATGGTGCGGAAGTCTGTCTCGCTCTCGATCGGGTTGCCCCATTCGGGCCATTCCGGCGGCGTCAGCGGCAGCGTATCGTCGAGCATCGTGTTGAGCACGTCGACGAACGGCACCTCGGCGACGATGCCGGCAAACAGCTCGCCCGAGCGGTTGGCGACCGCGCCCATCAGCATGCCCCCGGCGCTGCCGCCATGGCCGACGATGCGTTTGGCACTGGTGTAGTTCGCCGCGATCAGCGCGCGCGCACAGGCTGCGAAATCGTCGAAGCTGTTGGTCTTCTTCTCGCGCTTGCCTTGGAGGTACCAGCCCCAGCCCTTGTCGGTGCCGCCGCGGATATGCGCGATGGCATAGACGAAGCCGCGATCGACCAGCGACAGCCGGTTGGCGCTAAACGATGCCGGCATCGCATGGCCGTAGGAGCCGTAGCCATAGAGCAGCAGCGGCGCGCAGCCGTCGGCCTTGAAGTCGCGCCGGTGCAGCAGCGACACCGGGACCTCGGCGCCGTCATCCGCTTTGGCCATGATGCGCGTGGTGACGTAGTCGGCCGGATTGTGACCCGACGGAATCTCCTGGCGCTTGCGCAAGGTTTTCGCGCGCGTCACCATGTCGTAGTCATAGACTTCGGACGGCGTCGTCATCGACGAATAGGCAAAGCGCAGATTGGTCGTGTCGAATTCATACGACCCCATCGCATCGAGCGAATAGGCGCCTTCGTCGAAGGCAATCGCATGCTCCTCGCCCGATGTGAGATCGCGGATCACGATCGACGGCAGTGCGTTGGCGCGCTCCAGCCGCACCAGATGGCCGGCATAGAGGTCGTGGTCGAGCACATAGATGCCGGCGCGATGCGGGATGAGATCGCGCCAGTTGGCGCGCTCGGGCGAGGCGAGGGGTGCCGTGACGATCTTGAAGTCGATGGCGCCATCGGCATTGGTGAGGATGTAGAGCTCGTCGCCGCGATCGGCGATCGAATATTGCACGCCGGTCTCGCGCGCCGCGACCAGGCGCGGCGGTGCCTCGGGCGCATCGAGATCGATCAGCCGCTGCTCGGAGGTCTCGTGATCGCCGCCGGCGATGACGCAGAACCGGCCGGAGGTCGATTCGTGCACATGCGTGAACCAGCCGGTGTCCTTTTCCTCATACACCAGCACGTCATCGGCCTGCTTGGTGCCGAGCCTGTGGCGCCACACCTGCATCGGGCGGTGATTGTCGTCGAGCTTGACGTAGAAGAAGCTCTTGCAGTCGCGCGACCAAACCACGCCGCCGTCGGTCTCCTCGACGAGGTCGGCGAGGTCATCGCCGCCATCCCAGTCGCGGACGCGGATGGTGAAATATTCCGAGCCCTTGGTGTCGGCGCTCCACGCCACGAGCTTGTGGTCGTGCGAATGCCGGCTGCCGCCGAACTTGAAGTAGTCGTGGCCGCGCGCCAGCGCATCGCCGTCGAGCCCGATCGTCTCGGCGCCGCCGTGGCGCGGCGTCCGGCAGAACAGCTCGTGCTGGCCACCCTCGCGGTATTTGCGGAAGTAGGCATAGGGGCCGTCCGGCGACGGCACCGAGGAATCATCCTCCTTGATGCGGCCGCGCATCTCCGCGACGATCTTTTTCTGCAGCGGCGCGGTATGGCCGAGCACGTTCTCGGCATAGCCGTTCTCCGCCTCCAGATAGGCGCGGATATCCGCATCCAGCAGCGACGGATCGTGCAGCACCTCCTGCCAGCGCTCATCCTTCAGCCAGGCATAGTCGTCCTGCACGGTGATGCCGTGACGGGTGAAGGTATAGGGTCGGCGCGGCGCCGCCGGCGCCTTGGTGCTCAAGTCGGTCATGTCGTCCTTTACGGGGTCACGCTCTCGCCGAGCCATTGGATCGCGGCATCGAGGCCGCCGCGGCCGTGCGGAATCTTCAACGCCACCAGCGCCATTTCGATCACGCCGAGCGTGCCCAGCACCATCGGGGCGTTGACATGGCCCATATGGGCGATGCGGAACGCCTTGCCGCTGAGATCGCCGATCCCGGTGCCGAGCACGACGCCGCACTGCTCCTTGCAGTAATTCTGCAGCACGGCCGGATCATAGCCGCCGCCGATCAGCACGGTGGTCACCGTGTTGGAGCGCTCGGCGGGCTCTTCGATGTTGAGGCCGATCACCTGGCCCTCGCTCCATTTCGTCACCGCGCGGCGCACCGCCTCGCCGAGCAGCTGGTGGCGGCGGAACGCGTGCGGCAGGCCTTCTGCGAACAGCATGTCCATCGCCTGGCGCAGCGCGAACAGCAGATGCACCGGCGCGGTGCCGCCATATTTGCGATAGTGCTCGGTGCCCTCGCGCTCGCTCCAGTCCCAATACGGCGTGCGCATGTCGGCGCGCTGGTGCGCCTCGAGCGCGCGCGCGTTCGCCGCGACGAAGCCGAGGCCGGGCGGCGTCATCAGGCCCTTCTGCGAGCCGGACATCGCGACGTCGATGCCCCAGGCGTCCATTTCGAACGGCATGCAGCCGAGCGAAGCGACCGTGTCGACCATGTAGAGCGCCGGATGGCCCGACGCCTTGATCGCGCGGCCGATCGCCTCGATGTCGTTGACCACGCCCGACGCCGTATCGATCTGCGCCACCACGATCGCCTTGATCGTGTGCTCCTTGTCGGCGCGCAGCCGGGCCTCGACCTCGGCCGGCCGCACCGCGCGGCGCCAGTCGCCCTTGAGCACCTCGACCTCTGCGCCCATCGCGCGCGCCGCATGGCCCCAGCCGATCGCGAAGCGGCCGCTCTCCAGCACCAGCACCTTGTCGCCGCGCGCCAGCACGTTCGACAGCACGGCCTCCCAGGCGCCGTGGCCGTTGGCGATGTAGATGTAGGTCTTGCCCTTGGTGGCGAACAGGCGGCCGAGATCGGCCATGATGCCGTCGGTCAGCTCCACCATCTGCTTCGAGTAGATGTCGAGCGCCGGGCGGTGCATCGCCTGCAGCACCTCGTCGGGCATCGTGGTGGGTCCCGGGATGGCCAGAAACTCCCGGCCCGCGCGAACGGTCATTGCAATTGTCCTTGGCGATGTGGTCTTGCGATTGGCGTTGGGGTGATGGCGGGGCCCTCGCACGCGATCGGGCCGGGGCCTTTTTACGCGGCGCTGCCGCATAAGAAAAGCCGGAGAAGCCGGGGGGCTGGCATGCCCCGGCCGGCGTGTTCCGTCCTAGCGCCGGGTCTCGCGGCAGCCGGCGGCCTCGGCGTCCTCGACCGAGCAGAACCAGCGTGTGCCCTTGGCGACTCGCATCTTGATCTGGGCGTACCAGCGGCTCTGCGGCGTGTGATAGATGCACTCGCCGGCGCCGTTCACATTGCCCTTGATGGTGCAGTCCGGGGACGGCGCCACCGGGCCCGAGGCCGAGGCGAGCAGGATGGCGCGCGCACCCTCGGGCGGCTTGGTGGCGCCGAGAATGGTGGTCTTCTTGTTGCGCACCCGCCAGTCCCACGGGGCGATGAACGCGCCCTGCCACATGCCGGCCTTGGCGGCACGCGCCTCGGCTTCGTCGGGCTCGTAGTCGCGCGACAGGGTGCGATAGGCCAGCGCCCAGCCGCTGCGAACCAGCCATTTCTGGATGTCCTCGCCGTCGACGTTGCAGCGCGCCACCTGGCGGCCGCGGCGGTCGATCGAACGCGGATGACAAGTCCAGCTCCTGCCGTCGGCATGCTTGATCAGCTCGTCGCGCGCCGCCACGCCACAGGTCCAGCGCTCGCCGTCCTTGTTGAGGCACAATTGGTCGACCGACGGCGCGTCGATGCCGCCGAGCCGGATGCGGGTGCTGCCGACCATCACGCTGTCGGCCTCGCGGACCTTGGCCGTGCCGGTGATGTCGGCGGCGGATGCGACGGTGGGCAGCAGCAGGAGCAGCGCGAGCAAAGCGGGTTTCATCGGCATGAACGGGCGCGGGTCGTCCTTGAGATGGGCAATGTCCACGATTGTGCGGCGGATCGCCCGGCCGTTCCAGCGCGGTGATTGCCTGATTTGCTCAACTTCGCGCGATGGTGAGGGCTGATAAGTTGAGAAAGCGAGCCCGTTAACCACGACGGCGGTGCGCCCCCTCCCCGCAAGGGGGAGGGGAGCCGACCGCCGTTGCCGCTGATGGCTCGGCTCACCGCATCGTCACTCGCCGCGCCAGCGCCAGCCCCATCAGCACGAAGGCCGAGGTCACCTCCGGTCCGCCGACGAGAATCCGCGTCGGGGTCTTCATCTTGTTCCACTCATAGGCGCGGTACGGGTGCCGCCGGCCGCCTTCGCCGAATGACGTCACGATGCAATGCACCGCCGGCGCGAAGCTTGCTGCATTGCCGCCGAGATGGCCGAGCGCGATCAGCGCCAGCGCGGCGTCGAACGGGTTCATCTCGCGGCCGACCAGCTCGTCCTCGACATAGGCGAGAACACGCAGCCGGATCAGCTCGAACGCGCCGTCGGGATCGATCGCCTGCCGCGCCGCCGGCGGCAGCGCCATGAAGGCGTGATAGCAGCGGCCGAAATAGGCGCAGTACAGCTCCGGCAGATAATAAATGTGCGCGCGTGGATCGGCGAAGGCGCCGCTCAGGACCAGCCGCTGCTGGAAGCCCACGATCCGCCTGATGAAGGCGAGTCGCGCCTCGGTCTCCAGGATCTGCCAGCGCGTCAGATTCCGGAACGACACTTCGAGCACGTCGAGATTCAAGGTCGGATCGAGGTCGTTGCCGTAGGGCCGCTCGCCGGCCATGCTGTCGATCCAGGTGGCGACGCCGCCCTCATAGTCGATGTTGTCGTTGATCGGCACCGTCACCCGCGGCTCGTTGCCGCCGGCGCGCACCTGATAGCCGGCATAGAAATCGACCAGCGGCTGGTGGAGGATCGGATCGTTGGAGCCGGCCTGGGTCGCCGCCGAGAACGAGCATGCCGTGGTGTCGCAATCCGGCACGTAGACGCCGAAGCCGAGGTCCTGCTTGATCTGGGTGAAGAAGCGCGAGAACCGCGGATGCGGCGGCGGCGCCAGCGCGGTGACGACATGATAGCTCTTGCCGTCGGCGCCGCGCACCTCCTCCCGGCTGGTCTCGAGGCAGAACTCGACCATGGCGGCGATGGCGGCGCGCGCCGCGCCGGTCTGATCGGACGAGGCAAGGCCTGTCTCCAGATAGCTCAGCAGCGCCTCGGTGAAGAACGCGTCGTAATAGGCCGAGCGGTGGCGGATCTGCACCGGCTCCCACATCGGCTCGGCGATGCCGCGCCACGGCGGATTGATCACGGCCGCCGCGGGCGAGCGGGCGATGAACACGCGGGCGAGGTTGAACATCAAGGTCGAGTTCTTGTAGCCGCGGGCGTCGAGGCCCTGCAGCGCCATCAGGACCTCGCGCCCCCTGATGTCGGGATCGCCGATCAGGTTGAAGGCGGCGTAGGTCGGGATGAAGCCGTTACGGCCGTAGGAGCCGAGCAGATCGGCGCCACAGGCGCGGATCACGCGGTCGATCTCGGCGGCAGGCGGCATCGCCGCGGTTCCGGTGCGGCGCGGCGGGGCCGGGTGCTGCAAGCTGATGCCGTCGACCAGCTCGGCGATCGGGCCGCCCACGATCGCCCAGTCCGGCGTCGGATTGTCGCGGGCGAGAACCAGCGCCTGGCGCAGCGCATTGAGCCGCGCGGAATCGTTCAGCTCGGGCAGGCCGGCGCGGCGCAGCAGCGTGCGCAGCGCGGGATTGCCGAGCGCGGTCCGGTAGAATTTCGACAGATGCGGGTCGCCGCTGCCGGGCTGGCGCAGGATGGGATCGCAGACCTCGTACAGCGAGGGGCCATCCTTCCGGGCCGTGAGCGCGCGACAGGCGGCTCCGGCGAAATATTGCAAACTCAACGGCGGGACTCGCGGGTTGTCGGGGGCGGGACGGTCGGCATGCACGGCAACGGCGCCCGGCCAACGGCTCGTCACGCGCATACATGGTTCAAACTGACACGCTGGACGGTCAAAGACAACGTGAGCGGGGTCACTGCGGCGGCTGTGGATTTGACCGTAATGTGGCCCTCCGGCGGTCCGGCCGCGGCCGTTTGGAGATCGGCGTCATGGTTAAATTCGCCTTAATTTCCAAGTGCTTGAAAAGTCAATGGTGTTCCGATGTTGCCTGATCGGCGGGTTCGGGTTAAGCCTTTCTTCGTTGCGGTGCCGCAATTTGCGCGCAAAGTGACGACACATCGTCTCGCAACCCCTCAAACCTCAGAGGCGCCAGCGCGACCAAAGGGTGCGACCCTTTGGAACGACTGGATCGGCTCGGACCAGGATTGACGTGATGACCGCAAGGCAGCCTTCTCTCTCTCGCCGGTCGGCCGTGATCGCCGCGGCGCTGCTGTGCACGGTGTCGCTCGCGCTCGGCGCGCATGCTGCCCTGAACAAGCGGTCGATCGACGGCGGCAAGGCGGACGCCGTCGAGCAGGGCGCCATGTCGGCCGGAACCGGCGCGCGCCTCGCGCTGGTCATCGGCAATGGTCACTACCCCGACGCCAACGCCCCGCTCGCCCAGCCGATCAACGACGCCCGCGCGCTCACCGGCGCGCTGCGCCGCGACGGTTTCGACGTCGACATCGTCGAGGATGCGCGCAAGGACGACATCAGCCGCGCGATCGAGCGCCTCAAGTCCAGGATCAAGCCGGATTCGGTGGTGATGCTGTTCTTCGGCGGCTTTGCCATCCAGTCGGGCCGCGAGAGCTACATGATCCCGGTCGACGCCAAGATCTGGCGGGAATCCGACGTGCGCCGCGAGGGCACCAGCGTCGAGCGCGTGCTCGATGCCGTGCGCGAGCAGGGCGCGCGCGCCAAGCTGGTCGTGATCGACGCCTCGCGCCGCAATCCCTACGAGCGCCGCTTCCGTTCCTATTCGCACGGCCTCGCGCCGATCACGGCGCCCGCCAACGCGCTGATCCTGTCGTCGGCGACGCCGGGCCAGGTGCTGGACGATCCCAAGGATCAGGCCAACAGCGTGCTGGTGTCGGAGCTGCTCAACCAGCTCGGCAAGAGCCCGAGCGCCGAGGCCGTCTTCAACAAGACCCGCAACGCCATCGCGCGCAGCTCCGACGGCGAGCAGGTGCCGTCGGTGTCGTCCTCGCTGGTCGAGGACATCCGCCTCAGCACGGACGTCGCCAACGCCGGCAGCTGAGGCCGCTCCCTCCGAGATGCTTCGCCATATCGGGTCTTCACCCTCCCCTGCAGGGGCAGGGCTATCGCATTCGAACATCGCAATGATGCGTTCGTCTCTCTCCACGTCGTCATGGCCGGGACAAGCCCGGGCATGACGGATTGACCAACTGCCGGGATTGGTCGTCGCGAGAGACCAGTGTCTCCATATGCGACTGCCCTGCCCTCCAGGGGAGGGTGAACAGCGCGTTTGCCGCGCGGCTGTTTCGTCCCTCAATTGCTCGCCATCACCGGCCGCACCGGGTCGCCTTCGCGCAGCAGGGCGCCGGCGCGGGTGACGACGATTTCGCCCTCGGCGAGGCCGTCCTTGATCTCGACCTGGCCGCCGGCCATCAGGCCGATCTCGACCCGCTTGGTCTCGATGCGCTGGGCGCGGACCACCTGCACGACGGTGCCGTCGGAATCGTAGAGGATCGCCGTCAGCGGCACCGCGACGCCGCAGCTCTGGCCGATCTTGATCACCGCGCGGCCGAACGCGTTCACCAGCAGCTTCGCATTGCCGGTGATGCCGATGAAGGCCTGGCCGAGCTGGCTGTTCGGCTCGACGGTCGGCGCGACGCGGCGGATCTTGCCGTCGACCTCGCCGGCGCCGACGATGCGGATCCTGGCCGTCTGGTTGACCGCGAGCTTGGCGAGCTGTGCCGATGGCACCAGGCCGACCAGATCATATTCGTTGCGCGCCAGGATCGAGAACAGCGCCTCGCCGCGGCCCGAGGCGAAGGCGCCGATGGTGGCGCTGGACGACAGGACGGTGCCGGCAACCGGCGCCTGGATCGTGATCGTGCCGCCCTCGGGCGGCGTCAGTCGCGCCAGGGCCTGCCCGGCGGTGACGGTGTTGCCGGCATCGACCATCACCTCGGCCACCTTCAGCCCCGGACGATCGGGTCTCACCGCGGTCTCGTCGCGGGCCAGCACCATGCCCGACACTTCGACCGTGTTGTCGAAGCAGGCCTTGGTGGCCTTGAGCACGCTGATCGCGGCGCCCTTCGGCGCGCCATCCTCGGCCGCCGCAGCCGCCTGAATCAGGGCCAGCAGGCCGAGAGCTGCGAGCAGCGGCGTCCGGCGCATCGTGGCGGCAATTGCGGCATGTCCCATGCGAAACCGATCCTCGCGAACCCACATCATCGAACGGCTGTCGCCGGGGATAGCAGACGCGCCGCCGCCGGGCCAGCCGACCCGCGTCCCCAATAGTCGCGCCAGGAGGCTGCGACGTTCAGCCGGTGCCCCGATCGCGCCGAACTTCCCGGTCATCGCCACGTTGACGCTGCCGAACGTCAGCCGTCCGTCACCTGGGATCACGATCATGCTTCGGCTCTGGATACCGCTTCTGCTCTGCGCCGCCCTCGTCACGCCCGCGATCTCCGCCGAGCTCACCGCCGACGCCGTCAACGGCGCCGAGCTGCGCAAGCGGCCGCCGGCCGAGGAGAAGATGGACCCGGTGGCGATCCGCGCCCAGGTGCTGCTCGACCGTGCCCATGTGTCGCCGGGCGAGATCGACGGCCGGTTCGGCGACAATGCGCGCAAGGCGCTGGCGGCGTTCGCCAAGGCCAAGGGGCTCGCCGGCGATAAGGGTGTTGCGGGCGACAAGGGCCGCGCCGGCGATGCGAAGCTGACGCCCGAGCTGTGGGATGCGCTGCTGCGCAGCGACCCGGCGCCCGCCATCGTCAGCTACACCATCACCCGCGACGATGTGAAAGGGCCGTTCCTGAAAAAGCTGCCGCAGAAGATGGAGGACATGAAGGATCTGCCGGCGATCGGCTACACCTCGCCGCGCGAGGCCCTGGCCGAGAAGTTTCACATGAGCGAGACGCTGCTCGCGGCGTTGAATCCAAAGGGCACCTTCGACAAGGAAGGCAGCGAGATCGCCGTCGCCAACGTGATCAGGCCGGACGAGAAGCTGCCGGAGATCACCAGGCTCGACATCGACAAGGATGCCGGTCACGTGCAGGCCTTCGCCAAGGACGGCAAGCTGGTCGCAGTGTTTCCCGCCACCGTCGGCAGCGAGGAGAAGCCGACGCCGGAGGGCACCTTCAAGGTCACCTCGCGCGATGCCGATCCCAACTACCGCTACAATCCCGACTACGCGTTCGAGGGCGTCAAGGCGCGCAAGCCGTTCACCATCAAGCCCGGCCCGAACAGTCCGGTCGGCGCCTATTGGATCGGCCTCTCGGTCGGCAACGGCTACGGCATCCATGGCACCGCCGAGCCCTCCAAGGTCGGCAAGTCGGAATCCCACGGCTGCGTCCGCCTGACCAACTGGGACGTACGCTTCCTCGGTGAGCACCTCGCGAAGAAGGTGTCGGTGGAGCTGCGGTGAGCGCAGCGAATGTTGCTGCGATGTCCACCGGTCTTCAATGAAGCCGAACCGCTTCAATGGAGCCAAGCCGCTTCGCCAACCTCCGCCGTCGTCCCGGCCTCGAGCCGGGACCCATAACCCCAGGGAGGAGTTTGAGGCAGGTACGTCGTTAGAGCCCGCTCACCACACCCGCCGCGGAGTATGGCCCCGGTCGGCGCCACGCCGCGCTGTCGCACATCGTGGCCTGTCCGGGACGCCGGCGGTGGGTGAACTACTAACAGTGCCGCATACAGCGCAGTGCTCGTGACTGTGCCCTCGCCCCTTGCGGGAGAGGGCATGCACGTAGGACCGACAAACTCGCTTGGGTGAGGGGGGTCTCTCCACAAGTGTCGTTCGCGGAGAGATACCCCTCACCCAACCGCGTGCGCGGACCGGCCGGAGATGCCTTCCCCCGCAAGGGGCGAGGGCGCTGCATTTGGCGGCCCGCTTGCTGCGCATTCGGTTTGTAGGGTGGGCAAAGGCGCACCGGCCCGCCCTTGAACTTGGTCAGGATCGCCGCTTCCAGCCGCTCGGCGAGCGGGCCCAGCCGCGCCGGGCGCTCGTCCTGGCCGGCGAGAACGTCGAAATTGCTGGACGCCCCCATCGCGGCTCAATGAACTCGTCAGAAAAGCATCCGCAATCCTTGGTCGCGTCCGGCGAATTTGTCTAGTGAATTCAAGCTGATTTGGCTTGTCCAGATCTTCGGCAAAAAAGAAATCTCTTGTGTCGTCGGGCAAATCAGGCAGAGATTTCCGCCCGTCCCGCCTCATTGAAGAGGGGCGCCTCGCGAACGTCACGACGCGTTGGGGTGGGATGCGATGGCCACGGCGTGGCGCAGCGTGCTCAGAGCATGCCGACGTACGCCATGCCGTGGACGGTGAAGTCGCAGGGTCCTGGCCTCCCGACGCTGAGGTCCGCGCAATGCGCGTGATGCGCGCGTTGTCGCTACGGTGGCAAACCAGCCGGTCACCGGGGAGACTGCGTATAAATCGTAAAGCCGTCGTGCAGGGAGGGCCGGGTCATCCGGCTGACCTGTGGTTCTGCCGCGTGCTTGTTTGCTGCACGCGGACCGCAGGCCTCAGCCGAGGCCTGGCCTTCCCTGCGCCCTCTGCCTTGAAGAGGGTCTCACGACGATCACAGCTCGGACGCGAAACGCGCCGCGAGAGCGCGGACCTGCAGCCGCGTGGGCTGTTTGACAATCACATCAGACGAACAGGTTCTTCGCCCCTATGTCGCGAACGACCGCGACGGCGCCACGTGCAGCGCATAGGCGTCGGCCGCTTCGTTGACACGCGGATACAGCTCGGTCACCAGCGGGTCATGCCCGGGGATGAAGCGATCCGGATGGCCGGCGAGCCGCTCGACGGTCTCCCAGCCCTGCGCCATGTCGCCGACATTGTAGACGATCGGAAACGGGCTGCGGCGCTGCAGATTGGCGTAGTAATGCGCGGCGTCGGAGGCGAGCACGACGGGGCCGCGCGCGGTGTCGACGCGCACCACCTGCAGCCCGTCGGAATGGCCGCCGACGCGGTGCACGGTCACGCCGGGCGCGACCTCGCCGTCGCCATTGTGGAAGGTGACGCGCTCGCCATAGACGTGCCGCACCATGGTGGTGACGTGCTCGACCGTGAACGGGTAGCGCAGCATGCCCAGGCACATGCAGCGGCCCGTGGCATAGGCCATCTCGCGCTCCTGCAGATGGAAGCGCGCATTGGGAAAGCGGTCGAGATTGCCGGCGTGGTCGTAATGCAGATGCGTGACGATGATGTCGCGGATGCCGGCGGCATCGACGCCGAAGGAAGCGAGCGCATCGACCGGGTCGCGGGTCAGGGTGCGGTGGCGGACCTCGGCCTCCGCGGCGTTGAAGCCGGTGTCGACCAGGATGTCGCGGCCGCCGGTGCGAATCAGCCAGACGAAATAGTCGAGGTCCTGCGCCGTGGTGTCGTGCGGATCGGGCTGCAGGAAGTTCATGTGCAAGGTGCGCGGCGACATCGTCGCATAGCGCAGCGCGTAGATCTCGGTGGCGTTCCCCATCGGGCCTTCTCGTTCTCGTTGTTGGGCGCGTCGGTGATCGCGCCTGCCGGCATCGAGCCACCGCCGGCGCTGAAGGTCAATTGCCGTGGACGTCGAACCGGACCGCGGTCGGCCGAGACAAAGCGTGAGGCATCTCACATTGCATGACGCCGGTATCGCGGCATGGTCGGGCGGTGTCGTGGAAGCGCAGGCTCGCAAGAGCCCTTGCATCGGCGGCTGTCGCACTCGACGATTCCTCAATCGCTGCAAGCGGTTGACGTGTCGTCACGGCGATTTGATAATGCCTGACGCGTGGGATAAGGTCGCCGCGGCGCAAGCTGGACGGCGCCTGTTTGCTGGACCGCCATCGTGATGACGCTTCGCCTGCTGTTGCTGCTCGGTTTGATGTTCTCGATCATGTGGTCCGGCCCCGCTGATGCGGCCGGCGACCGCTTCGCTCTCGTGATCGGCAACGCGAAATATCCGGATGCCGAAGCGCCGTTGAAGGAACCGCTCAACGATGCGCGCGATCTCACCGACGAGCTGAAGCGCGACGGCTTCGCCGTCGAGACGCTCGAGAACGCCACGGGCGATGCGATGCGCCGCGGGCTCGAGCGGCTCTATGGCAAGATCAAGCCGGGCTCGGTGGCGCTGGTGTTCTTCTCCGGCTTCGGCATCCAGTCGAGCCGCACCAGCTACATGATCCCGATCGACGCGCAGATCTGGCAGGAGGCCGATGTGCGGCGCGACGGCATCAGCCTCGAGCAGGTGCTGCAGGAGATCAACAGCCGCGGCGCCGGCGTGAAGATCGCGCTGCTCGACGCCTCCCGGCGCAATCCCTATGAGCGCCGGTTCCGCACGGCGTCGGCCGGCCTCGCGCCGGTGATCGCGCCGAGCGGTACCTTGGTGATGTACTCGGCCGCGCTGTCGTCCGTGGTGTCGGATACCGGCCGCGACCGCAGCCTGTTCGTGCAGGAGCTGCTGAAGGAGATCCGCGTTCCCGACCTCACCGCCGAGGAGACGCTGAACCGGACCCGCGTCGGCGTGACGCGGGCCTCGCGCAGCGAGCAGGTGCCGTGGATCTCGTCGTCGCTGGCGGAGGACTTCTCGTTCGTGCCGGGCGCGGGCGGCGCCCGCCCGGCCCCGCCGGTCGAGAGCACCGCGGCGCCCGCGCCGGTTCCGACGCCCGCGCCGACGCCGACGCAGGTGGTCGTGGCGCCGCCGGTGCCGGCCCCGCTGCCGCCGGCTCCGCCTGCGCCGCAGCCTGCACCGGTTCAGAAGGTGGATACGCCGCCGCCGGCCCCGGTCGCGCCGGTTCCGCCCGCGCCGACGCCGGCGCCCCTGCCGCCGGTCGCGAACGTCGCACCCGCAGCTCCGGTCGCACCCGCAGCCCCGGCTGCTCCGGCGCAAGATCCGTTCGCCGAGGACCCGACCATCAAGAGCCTGACCGCCAAGATCGCCGCCAATCCCGAGGACGCCAGCGCGCTGTACCGTCGCGGTCAGGTCTATGCCAGCAAGGGCGCCTATGCGCAGGCGATCCGCGATTTCGACGATACGATCCGGATCAATCCGAAGGACGTCGAGGCGCTCAACAACCGCTGCTGGGCCCGCACCGTCGTCGGCGAGCTGCAGGCCGCGCTGCGCGACTGCAACGAGGCGCTGCGGCTGCGGCCGAATTTTGTCGACGCGCTCGACAGCCGCGGCCTCGTCAATCTCAAGAGCGGCGCGGCCAAGAACGCGATCGCCGATTTCGATGCGGCGCTGAAGATCAATCCGCGGCTGACCTCGTCCTTGTACGGACGGGGTCTGGCCAAGCAGCGCAACGGCGCCGCGCAGGAGGGCGCGCTCGACATCGCCAACGCCAAGGCGATGGACCCCAACATCGCCCGCGAGTTCGAAGGCTACGGCGTGCGCTGATTTTTTGCGCGCGCCGTCCGGCCGTCTCGAACCATGCGGCGCGCCGGACCGACATATCGAGCGAACAGCCGACATCGTGAGCGGGGCGTTCGCGATGAGGTGGGACATGAGTTCGCGTGAGTCGCGCGCGAGGAGGGATTGGCAATGACCGCACCGAAAACGAACCTGAGCAAAGCCGCCAGCCTGGCCGGTCTTCTGGTCGCCACGATGGTGAGCGCGGCTGCCGCGTTGAGCGTCACGCCGGCCTTCGCCGCCGAGGACGTGACGGAAGATCAGATCGTCCGCGCGCTGGCCGGACCGAAGAAGCCGTTGACCCGCGGGCTGTCGATGTCGCCGCCGTCGGAGGCCGCGCCGGCCGTCGCGCCGGAGCAGGACAAGTTCCTGCAGAGCATCCGCGGCCGCTCGACCCGCTCGCTGTCGATCGCCGAGCGCGAGGAGATCGCGGCCGTCGCCAAGACCAAGCCGAACATCGATCTCGAGATCACCTTCGACTACAATTCCGCCAACATCAGCCAGAAGTCGATGCCCTCGGTGCAGGCGCTCGGCCGGGCGCTGACCAGCCCCGACCTGAAGGGATCGACTTTCGTGGTCGCCGGTCACACCGACGCCGCCGGCGCCGACGGCTACAATCAGGATCTGTCGGAGCGTCGCGCCGATGCGATCAAGCGCTATCTGGTCGAGAAGTTCGGCATCGCCGGCGCCGACCTCGTCACCGTCGGCTACGGCAAGAGCAAGCTGAAGGATCCGAGCCGGCCGCTGGCCGAAGTGAACCGCCGCGTCCAGGTCGTCAACATGCAGAGCAAGACGGCGGCCAAGTAGCGCGTCTGCATAACGCCGTCGGGGGCCGCGTGGCAGCACATCGAGGTGACCGGATGCGTCTCGCAGCGTTGCGGGGCGCATCGTCTCGTCGGGCCGGCCTGCTCCAACCCAGCCGGAACAGCCGCCCCACCGTGAAACCGCATCTCGTGCCGACCGGATCTGCTCTGCGATGAAGCTGCCCAAATCCCTCAAGACCGCGGCCAGCGTGGTCGTCTTCGTGGCCCTGGTCGCGGGCTATTATTGGTACGAGCATCGTCCGCATCCCGCCGCCGAGGAGCCGCGGATGCAGGCCCAGGTGCTCGTCACCAAGGCCGGCAAGGCCTGCTTCTCCGATCTCGTGCGCGTCACCGGCTTCGTCGTGCCACGCCGCGAGGCGGTGGTCGGCGCCGACCAGGAGGGATCGCGTGTCACGGACGTTCTGGTGAAGGAAGGCGACACGGTTACTGAGAACCAGGAGCTCGCGCGCCTCACGCCGCCTCCGCCGCAACCGGGGGCGCCGGCCGCTGCGGCCGGCCGGCCCGTGTCGCTGCGCGCGCCGGCCGCGGGGCTCGTCACCGAGGTGCGCACGATTGCCGGGGCGCCGGCTTCGCCCCAGGCCGGCCCGATGTTCCGCATCGCCGTTAACAACGAGCTGGAGCTCGACGCGGAAGTGCCGAGCATTCATCTCCTGAAGCTCAGCGCCGGCGCGCCGGTGCGCATCACCCGCGACAATCTTCCTGACATCATCGGTCGCCTGCGCGTGGTGGCGCCGCAGGTCGACCGGACCACCCAGCTCGGCCATGTCCGCATTGCGCTGACCAGCAATCCCTCGCTCAAGCCCGGCATGTTCGCGCGCGCCAACATCGACGCGCGGCGGAGCTGCGGTGTCGCCGTTCCCAATACGGCGATCGATCATCTCACCATCCAGGTCGTGAAGGGCGATACGATCGAGACCCGGAGGGTCCGGGTCGGCCTCGTATCCGACACCTCGACCGAAATTCTCGAAGGTCTGGCCGAGGGAGAGATCGTGGTGGCCGATGCCGGCAGCTCGCTGCATGACGGCGACCAGATCAAGACCATGTTCGCCGAAGACATCGATCGCACGCGGGTACGCTGATGGCACTGAATATCTCGGCATGGTCGATCCGGAACCCGCTGCCCTCGATCCTCTTCTCCATCATCCTGCTGGTGCTCGGATGGATGAGCTTCACCAAGCTCGCGGTCACCCGGCTGCCGAACGCCGACATCCCGGTGATCTCGGTGGCGGTGGCGCAGTTCGGCGCGGCGCCGTCGGAGCTCGAATCCCAGGTCACCAAGATCATCGAGGACGGTGTTTCCGGCGTCGAGGGTGCCCGCCACATCCAGTCGCTGATCACCGACGGCCTGTCGGTGACGACGATTACGTTCGCGCTCGAGACCAACACCGACCGCGCCATCAACGATGTCAAGGACGCCGTGACGCGGGTGCGGTCGGATCTCCCGCAGAACGTCACCGAGCCGCTGATCTCGCGCGTAGACAAGATCGGCCTGCCGATCGTCACCTACGCCGCGATCTCGCCGGGCAAGACGCCGGAGCAGCTGTCCTTCTTCGTCGACGACGTCGTCAAGCGCGAGCTGCAGGGCGTCCGCGGCGTCAGCCAGGTCGAGCGCATCGGCGGTGTCGAGCGCGAGATCCTGGTGTCGCTTGATCCCGATCGGCTGCAGGCCATGGGCCTGACGGCCGTCAATGTCAGCCAGAGCCTGCGCGGCACCAATGTCGACGTCGCCGGCGGCCGCGCCGAGATCGGCAAGAACGACCAGGCGATCCGCACGCTCGCCGGCGCCAAGACGCTGAACGAGCTGTCCAACACCATGATCCCGCTGTTCGGCGGCGGCGAGGTCCGGCTTGCCGATCTCGGCACGGTCACCGACACCATCGCCGACCGCCGCACTTTCGCGCGCTTCAACGGCGAGCCGGTGGTGGCGCTCGGCATCAAGCGCGCCAAGGGCGCCAGCGACGTCGTCGTCGCCGAGGCCGTGCAGAAGCGCATCGACCAGGTCAGGGCCGCGCATCCCGATGTCGAGCTGAAGCTGATCGACACGTCGGTCGAGTTCACCAAGGGCAACTACGAGGCCGCGATCTCGACCCTGTTCGAGGGCGCGATCCTCGCGGTCATCATCGTGCTGCTGTTCCTGCGCGATCTCAGGGCCACGATCATTGCCGCGATCTCGCTGCCGCTGTCGATCTTCCCGGCGTTCTGGGCGATGGACATCCTCGGCTTCTCGCTGAACATGGTCTCGTTCCTGGCGATCACGCTGTCGACCGGCATCCTCGTCGACGACGCCATCGTCGAGATCGAGAACATCGTGCGCCACATGCGGATGGGCAAGTCGCCCTATCGCGCGGCGCTCGACGCCGCCGACGAGATCGGGCTCGCGGTGATCGCGATCAGCCTCACCATCATCGCGATCTTCGCGCCCGCCAGCTTCATGTCCGGCATCGCCGGCCAGTTCTTCAAGCAGTTCGGCATCACCGTCTCGGTGCAGGTGTTCTTCTCGCTGCTGGCCGCGCGCTTCGTGACGCCGATGCTGGCGGCTTATTTCCTCAAGCACCACGACCATGACGATCCGCCGCCAGGCTTCATCCTGCGCGCCTATCAGCGCATCGTGACCTGGTCGGTGAAGCACTACTACGTCACGATCCTGCTCGGCGTCGGGATCTTCGCGGCCTCGATCTGGAGCACCACCCTGCTGTCGAAGGGCTTCCTGCCGGCGCAGGACGCGGCGCGATCGCTGCTCGCCATCGAGCTGCCGCCCGGCGCGCAGCTCGCCTACACCGAGAAGGTCACCGAGGAGATCGTGGCGCGGCTGCGCAAGCGGCCGGAGGTGCGCAGCGTGTTCGTCGACGGCGGCCGGCTGCAGGGTGCGATGGAGGTGCGACGCGCCGGCATGATCGTCAACTATACGCCGAAGACCGAGCGCAAGATCACCCAGAAGGAGCTCGAGCTCGAGATCACCAAGGATCTCGAGACCATCCCCGACATTCGCTTCTGGTTCACCGACGAGAACGGCCTGCGCCCGATCAAGCTGGTGCTGACCGGCTCCGATCCCAAGCTGGTCGACAATGTCGCGAGCGAGCTCGCCTCGCAGATGAAGCGGATCTCGATCATTTCGAACGTGGTGTCCGACACCTCGCTCGACCGACCGGAATTGCGCGTGCAGCCGCGCGCCGATCTCGCCGCGCGCCTCGGCGTGTCGACCGAAAGCCTGTCGCAGACGATCCGCGTCGCCACCATCGGCGACGTCGGGCCCGCGCTGGCGAAATATGACGTGGGCGGCCGCCTCGTTCCGATCCGGGTGCAGCTGGAGGATGCGGCGCGCAGCGACGTGAAGATCCTCGAGCAGCTCCGCGTGCCGCTCGGCCAATATGGCGAGAAGGGCGGCGTGCCGCTGGCGGTCGTCGCCGACATCAAGCTCGACCAGGGCCCGACCAGCATCAGCCGCTACGACCGCGGCCGGCAGGCGACGGTCTCGGCCGATCTCGTCGGACTGGCGGCGCTCGGCGATGCGACCAAGCTGATCGACGAGCTGCCGGTCAGAAAGACGATGCCGGCGAGCGTTAAGCTGATTCCGTCTGACGATGCCGAGAGCCTGAACGAGCTTGCCTCCGGTTTCATCACGGCGATCACGGCGGGCCTGATGATCGTCTATGCGGTGCTGGTGCTCTTGTTCGGCACCTTCCTGCAGCCGATCACCATCCTGTTCTCGCTGCCGCTGTCGATCGGCGGCGCCATCGGCGCGCTGATGCTGACCGGCAAGCAGCTCACGATCCCCGTCTATATCGGCATGATGATGCTGATGGGCATCGTCACCAAGAACGCGATCATGCTGGTCGAGTTCGCCGTCGAGGCGATCCATGCCGGCACCAGGCGTGACGAAGCGATCATCGATGCCGGCATGAAGCGGGCGCGCCCGATTGTGATGACCACGATCGCGATGGTCGCCGGCATGATGCCGAGCGCGCTCGCGGTCGGCGCGGGCGGCGAATTCCGCTCGCCGATGGCGCTCGCGGTGATCGGCGGTCTGGTGTTCTCGACCGTGCTATCGCTGCTGTTCGTGCCGGCGATGTTCCTGGTGATGGACGACGTCGGCGCATTGTTCGCGCGTCTCGGCCGCAAGCTCATCGTGTCGGACGGCACTGAGGAGGCGCCGTCCGAACACGCGCCGAACGTCGGGCATCAGCACAAGCCGCCGCCGGCGGTTACTCCGGCGGCGGAATGAGTTAAGGGAGCCGGCGTCAGTTCGTCGTCCTCGGCAGACGCCGGCGTGCGCTGAGATCGTAGGGACCTTGCGAAGGCGCCGACGACGGCGGCGTCTCCGGCGGTACGACCAGTGCGACGAAGCCCTGGCTGGCGCCCTGCCAGCCGAACAGGTTGGTGCGGAGCGTGAAGCCCGCCTGCACCGAATGCTTGGCTCGCGCCGCCACGGCGCTCATTCCGGAGATGCAGGAGATGTCGGTGTCGTAGCACAGCGCGGCCCAGCCCTGTGCGGTCAGCGCTTCGCTCGGGAGCTGCAGCTCACGCGGATGCACGAGGCTCAACTCGTAGCGTGGATGATCGGTGCCGTAGAAGGCCGCGGCGAAGGCCAGCCCGTCATCGCCACCCACCGCGGGCAGCCCGGTGCTCGCCGCGGTCCGCCAGAGGCGATCGAGCTCGGCGACCGCGGGCACATAGAAATTGCGGCCCTCGCTCAGCGGAGCGTAGTTCCGATACAGCGCGTGCAGCGGCGCAACGACGGTGGCGGCGATGGCGGTGATGCCGATGGCGATTGCGGCGAGGTTGGCCGTCAGATCGCGGGGAGCCTGATAGCTGGCGCCGCAGACGATGACGATCACGAGCAGGAAGACGCCTTGCAAGCCCCACAGCGGCGGCATGTCGGTGCGGAAGATCACCGAGATCAGGGCAGGGAAGGCCACGCTGCCGAGACCGATCATCGCCAGCAGCCGGAGCCCGGTGCCGAGGCTGAGCGCATCGTTCAGCACCCGGCCCAAGCGCGGCCGTGTCATCGCGAGCCAGATCAGTCCGGGGATGCCGGCGATGCCGGCCATGGCCAGCAGGAAGCCGCTGCCCTCGAGCAGCGCGGCGGCGCCGGTCTTGCCGACGTGATGCGCGATCGCATGCGAGAACGGCTGCGCACCGGTGGCGGCAAGCCAGACCAGATGCGGCGCCAGCGCGGCGAGGCCGGAGAGCGCGGCGATCCAGGGTGCCGCCGAGGTGAAATAGGCGCGCCGGTCGTGGTGGCACAGCGCGGCCACGGCAAAGCCGGCGATCAGGAAGATCGAGTAGTATTTGCCGAGCATGGCGAGCGCGGCGGCCAGCCCGGCCGCGATGGCCCAGCCTGCCTTGCGCGTCTCGAACGAGCGCAGGAAGCACCAGGTCGCCAGCGGCCAGCTCGACAGCAGCACGGCATTGGCGTTGAAGCGCTGCGCATGGAATTGATAGATCGGCAGCAGCATCAGCAGCAGCAGCACGACGAGGCGCTTGTCGCCACGCGCGAAGCGCCGGGTAATCAGATCGACGGCCCACAATCCGACCGCCGCGTTCGTCAGCGCCAGCAGGTTGAAGGACCAGTTCGTCAGCGGAAACACAAGCGTCCAGGCCCGCGCGGCCCAGCCCATCAGCGGCGGATGCTTGGTCGAGCCCCACGCGAAGCTGCGCCCGAGCGACCAGGTCTCGATCACGTCCTGGTGGAGATCGCCGCCGACATAGGCGATCGAGAAATAGACCATCCAGGCCGCGACGAACCCCACGATCAGCGCGGGCACCGCCCAGCCGTCCTCGACGGCGTCGATCCAGACATTGAGCGCTCTGCGCCAGCGGGCAACCGAACCGTTCGCCTCGACCGCAATCGCCGGCAACGCAAGACTCATGACCGCACTTCCAACTCACCTGGTCCGACGCGACAACGCTCGCCGACACGCCGATGCGCGCAGCCCAACGGAGCTCGCCGCCGGCGGATCGACCCCTTGTTAGAATTGTTAAAAAGGGTTCATGTCGCAAATTGTGAGGTGCGATGGCCCAATTGCGATCATGTTTGGCCGGGGCCGATACGAAACGATGCACGGTGGACGGTTCCCGCCATCGCCTCGGCCTGGAACGGACAGAATTGGCGCGTGCCCCCGACGTCCGCTGCGCGTCGCGGGTGCGACGAGGATCAGCCGATCATGACCCGGCAGATCGTCACGTCGCTATCACCATCGCCCTTGTAGATGGAGCGCGATGGGCTCCATCCTCATTCGTTGCGGGCGATCGTGTTGAGCTTGGTCAGGTCGTGCAGCAGGATGCGGCCGCGTTGCAGGTCCAGGATGCTGTCCTTGCGCCAGGCCTGCAGCTGACGGTTGACGCTCTCGCGCGCCGCGCCGACAAAGACGCCGAGCTGCTCCTGGGAGATGTGCACCTCCGAACCGAAATCCTCCGCCAGGGCGCACAGCCGGCGCGCCAGCCGCACCGGCAGCGGCTGCAGGACGGACTCCTCCATGCGCTCGCTCTGCCAGCGGATGCGCTGGCACAGCAGTTGAATGATCCTGATCGCCACCTTGGGCTCGCGCTCCAGGAAGCTGAGGAAATCCTCGCGCCGGAGCACGAACAATTCGGTCGCTTCACCGGCCGTGGCGTCGGCCGTGCGCTCCTGTCCGTCGAGCACCGCGACCTCGCCGAACAGATCGCCGGCCCCCATGAAGTTGAGGGTCAGCCGGCTGCCGTCGGTGGCGCCGGTCTCGATTCGGATCTGGCCGCGCCGCACCCCGAACAGGGCATTGCCGGGATCGCCCTTCTGGAACAAGACCTCGCCGGAGGAGAGATGCTGGGTATGGCAGAGGTTCGAGATCCGCTGCAGCTCGTCGGCACCAAGGTCCGCGAACATCGGATTCATCTTGAGAATGACCGCAAATTCGGCCTGCTTGCTCATCACTATACCTTCGGCATTGGGTTTATCGCCTCAGTTACAGAATCCGCCCGGGCGGAAGTGTGTCATAAGTCACATAAGGGCGCAGGGGCTTGCGCCTAGTTTGGTCGCTCACGGGGCGGTTCTCGTTCTGAGAAAAATTCGAATTGAACCCGGTCGGCGTTGCCGCATGCTAACCGGTGGAGACCGCTCGCGCGTCGCGCTTGGGACATCGACATGAAAGCATTCAAGATCGCAGGCGGTTTGGTTGGCGTCGTCATCGTCGTGCTCGCCCTGGCGCTTGCCTTTGGACTTCCGGCGAGCTTCCTCACGGTCGCCATCCAGGACCGCGTCGAACGCGACACCGGCTACCGCTTGAGCATTGCCGGCTCCGCCCGCGTCAGCCTGTGGCCGTCGTTGCATGCCACGCTGACCGACATCACCCTGCAGGATCCGAAGGAGCGGGACGGCAACAATCGGCTGACGATCGGCAAGCTGCAGGCCGACATGGCGCTGTCGAGCCTGTGGTCCGGCCGGGCCGATATCGGCGAGGTCGTCATCGACAAACCCACGCTGTACCTGCCGTTGCTGCGCGAACGGTTGCGCGACAACGCGCCGCGGAACCGTACGGCGGCGAAGCCGGACGCCGCAGCTTCGGTCCGGGTCGAGCGCGTTACGGTCAGGGACGGTGCCGTCATCCTCTCCAACGCCCGGGATCGCGTCGAGAACCGTATCGAGGGCATTGGTGCCACCGCCTCGCTGAGCGATGACGACAAGATCAGGATTGCGGGAGCGGCGCGGGCCGGCGACCGTCCGGTGACGTTCGAGGTCACGTCGGCGGCGCCTTCCATGCCGATCGATCGGCAGACCCTGCCGGTCGACTTCAAGATCGGAATGGAGAGCGCGTTCCGCGGTGTTCTCGCCGGCCGCGCCGATGTCCGCCTGAATGGTTCATTGGTCATGATCAACGGCCTCAGCGGCGCGCTTGGCGACGGCGATTTCAACGGCTGGGCCTCGGTCGACCTCGCGAGCAAGCCGCTGGTGAAGGTCGACCTCGACGTGCGCCGTCTCGACATCGCGGGCCCGGCAGCATCTCGCGGCACGGCTGGGTGGAGCACCGCAGCGATCGACCTGCGGGGGCTGAACTACGTCGATGCCCGCGTGAAGCTGTCCGCGACGGACATCGGCATCGCCGGCGCGCGGCTCGGCCCGTTGGACGCGGAAGCGTCGCTGGCCGGCGGGGTGCTGAAGGCAACCGTCACCAATCTCGGCCTCTACACCGGCCAGACCAGCGGCGAGGTCGTGATCGACGCGTCAACGGGCAATCCGGCCTACGCGATGCATTGCGATCTCGTCGGCGTCCGGGCCCTCCCGCTGCTGCAAAACGTCGCTGATTTCGACAAGCTGGACGCGCGGATGCAGGGCAAGCTGGCGCTGCGCTCGAACGGCGCCAGCCAGCAGGCAATCATGAGCAATCTGAGCGGCTCGGCGTTCCTGCTGTTCCAGGACGGCGCGATCCGCGGCATCAACGTCGCGCAGATGATCCGCTCGCTGACGACCAATCCGCTGTCGGGCTGGCAGGATGCCAAGGAGCTCACCACCGATCTCACGCAGCTTTCGGCCTCGTTCCAGATCGAACGCGGCCAGGCGGCGACGAGCGATCTCAACCTGGTCGGACCGCTGGTGAAGGTCACCGGCGCAGGCACGATCGATCTCGGCAATCGCGCGCTGGCGATGCGCGTCGAGCCCAAGCTCGTGATGACGACGGAAGGGCAGGGCCGCGCCTCGGATCCGGTCGGCCTCGGCATTCCCGTGGTGATCGACGGCCCCTGGAGCCAGCCGCGCTTCTATCCCGACATGGCCGGCATCCTCGACAATCCCGACGCCGCCTATGCCAAGCTGAAGCAGATGGGGCAGGGGCTGTTCGGCAAGGACGGCGCCGGGCTCGACAATCTGATCAGCGGCATCGGCGGCCTGATCGGCAACTCCACGTCCGGCAGCGGCACGGTCCCCAATGCGGCGCCATCGGCCCCGAATGCGCAGGCGCCGGCAAATGGGCAGTCCGGTCTGCTCGGAGGCGAGCTCGGCGCCGCCATCGGCAATCTGATCCAGCAGGGATTGCAGCAGGGCACTCAGCCGCCCGTCAGAAGCCGCGGCCGGACGCTCAATCCGACCGAAGGCGCGGCGCCGCTGCTGCAGGCGCCAGTCAGCCCGCCGCCGACCGACTCCGGCTCGGGTGCCGCGGCTGCCGGAAGCTCGTCCGATACACCGGATGGCATGCAGGACAGCCAGCCGATGAACGACGTCTTGAAGCGCATCTTCAATAGGTAATACTGAACCGTCCCGCGACGAGCGGTCCGCTCCTCTGCATGGAGGATGCGACGGCGACGATCATCGATACCATAGGGGCTGCATCGGAAGCCGTCCTGCCTCTCATTCTGTGCTAAACGCATCCCGGTGACGGACCGGCTCGGCCCACGGGCGGTCCCGTCTGTGATGTGTCGCTGTCGCGAGGATGGCAGCGGACGCGCCGATCCGGGGTTTCAACCTCGGCCATGCCGCGCGTGAGGGGTCCGGATGAACGGGGTCGAGAACAGAGGCTGGTCGCTGCGGCAGGGCCTGTTCGCCAAATATGTCGTGTCGCTGGTCGGGCTCGTCGTGTTCGTGCTGGCGGTGAACGGCGCGACCGAAACCTGGATCAGCTATCAGTCGACCAAGGCGAGCCTGACCGCCGCGATGGCCGAGAAGGCCGATGTGAGCGCCCGGCGCATCGACCAGGCGGTTTCGGATCTGCAGCGCCAGATCAGCTGGGTGACGCGGGCGAGCGCCAATACGCTGGAGCTGCGCCGCGCCGACTACGTGCAGCTGCTGAGCCAGGCGCCGGCGGTGCGGCAGCTCTATCAGCTCGACGGCCAGGGCCGCGAGCAGCTCCGGGTCTCGCGCACCTCGATCTCGTTCTCCTCGGGCAATGATCTGTCGCGCGACCTGCGTTTCACCGACACCGTCACCCATGGCAGCCATTTCTCGGCCGTGACCTTCAAGGGCGCGCAGCCGACGATGTCGATCTCGGTCGCGCATTCCGGCTTCAATGCCGGCGTGACCGTGGCCGACATCGATCTCGACTTTCTCGACGACTTCATGACCGAGGCGCAGGTCGGCAAGGTCGGGATCGCCTATGTCGTCGACCCCAAGGGCCAGGTGCTGGCGAGCTCGGCGAAGGGACCTGCCGTCGGCCAGGACCTCGCCAAGCTGCCGCAGGTGGCGGCGATGCTCGCGCCCGACGGCCAGGCGCTGGCCGCCGGGACCGACAGCGAGGGGCATGCCGTGCTGTCGGCGGTCGCGACGCTGCCCAAGCTCGGCTGGGTCGTCTTCTTCGAGCAGTCGACCGCGCATGCGCTGGCGCCGATCCGCGATCAGCTGTTGCGCGGCGCGCTCCTGATCGCGCTCGGCCTTGCGGTTGCGATTCTCGCCGGCTCGCTGCTGGCGCGCCGCATGCTCGTTCCGATAACCGCGTTGCGCGCCGGCGCGCGCAAGCTTGGCGCCGGTGACTTCGCCCAGCGTATCGACGTCAAGACGCACGACGAGCTTGAGGAACTGGCCGATCAGTTCAACAGCATGGCCGGCCAGCTCGCGCAATCCTATGCGGTGCTCGAAGCCAAGGTCGAGGAGCGTACGCGCGATCTCGCGCAGTCGATCAACGAGCTGAAGGTGCTGGAGGAGGTTGGGCGTGCGGTCTCGTCCTCGCTCGATCTCAATGCCGTGCTGCCGACGGTGGCGGCGCGGGCGCTCGAGATCACCCATGCGGACGCTGTCCTGATCTATTCCTACGAGGCTCCGACCCGCCGCTTCAGGCTCGTCGAAGCCAAGGGTGTGGAGCGCGCGCCGGACGCCGCATACAACATGCTCGACGAGGAAACGAGCCTGCTGGCCGATTCCGTTCGCAGCGGCGAGCCGATCGCGATCGCCGAACTCGCAGCCGCGCCGGATCACCCGCTGCGCGACGTCGCCGTCGCGGCCGGCTTCCACGCCGTGCTGTTCACGCCGCTGGTCGATCAGCAGGGCGTGCTCGGCGCGCTCGTGGTGCTTCGACGCGCGGCGGGCGCGTTTCCGGCGAGCCTGATCGGTCTGATGCGCACCTTTGCCCACCAGGCGGTGCTGGCGATGCGCAATGCGCGACTGTTTACCGAGGTCGATCAGAAGGGCCGCGAGCTGGCGCTGGCGCATGACACCGTCCAGCAGCAGGCGGCCAAGCTCACCGAGCAGACCGAGCAGCTGCGCGAATGGAACAGATCGCTGGAGGATCGCGTCGAGAAGCAGCTCGGGGAGATCGAGCGCATCCGCCGGCTCGAGCGCTTCCTTGCTCCGCAAGTGGCGCAGATCATCGCGTCGTCGGACGGGCACGACGCGCTGCTGGAGAGCCACCGCCGCGAGGTCACCGTCGTGTTCTGCGATCTGCGCGGCTTCACGTCGTTCACCGAGACGACCGAGCCCGAAGAGGCGATGAACGTGCTGCGCGAATATCACGCCGCGCTGGGCAAGCTGATCTTCAAATATGAGGGCACGCTCGACCGCTACGCCGGCGACGGCGTGATGATCCTGTTCAATGCGCCGATCCCGTTCGACGATCACACCACGCGCGCGGTGAAGATGGCGCTGGAGATGCGTGACGAGATCGGCCATTTGACGGAGCGCTGGAAGAATCGCGGCCACAGCCTGGGATTCGGCGTCGGCATCGCGCTCGGCTATGCCACGCTCGGCCAGGTCGGCTTCGAGCACCGGCTGGAATACGCCGCGATCGGCAGCGTCACCAATCTCGCCTCGCGGCTGTGCGACGAGGCCAAGGCGGGGCAGGTGATCGTCTCACGCCGGGTGTATGGCGTGGTCGAGGCGTCGGTCGATGCCCGGCCGATCGACGATCTGCATCTCAAGGGCTTCAACCATCCGGTACTGGCGATGGAGATCCTGCGCTGGCGCGGCGAGGGCAGTGAAGGGCTCGACGTCCCGGAAGAGCGGCGGCGTTCGTCTGCGACCTGATCCGTAGGATAGGCAAGGGCGACTGCACTATGTCCTTTGTTGACACGACGGCGGGCACGCGCCCGCCTATGGCGGCGCTTTGCCCGCCCTGCACCTTCGCAACTAATAGGCCTGTTTGGCGTCGGCTTCCTCGCTGGTCTGGATCAGGTCGAGGCTCGCCTCGATCTTGCCGATCAGCCGGTCGAAGGTCTTGCGCTCGTCGGCGGACAAACAGGCCATGATCTCGCGCTCGCGCTGCTGCAGGCGGGGGATCAGCTCCTCGTAGAGCGTCTTGCCCTTTCGCGTGAGGCGCAGCCGGAATTCGCGGCGGTCGTCGGCGTTCTCGACCCGCTCGATCAGTCGCCGCTCCAGCAGCGACGTCACGGCGCGGCTGATCGTCGATTTGTGCGTGCGTGTGCACGCTGCGACATATTGCGCGCTGCACGCCTCGCGGCGGAAGCCCAGCGTCGCCAGCACGCGCCATTCCGGAATGTCGAGCCCGTAACGCTCGCGGTATTCGCTGGCGAGCGCCGCGCTGACCTCGGCGGCGAGGCGATTCAGCCGGAACGGCGCAAACTTGAACAGGTCGAGCCGCTCGTCGTCATGTCGCGCTGCGGCATTCCGGCCATCGACGGTCTTTGCCTGTCGCCGGGACGTCGCTGCTGATGGATCGGCCACGATCGCGCTCCGATTTTTGAGTTGACGCGGCCGAGGCCGTCAGCTTTAGAATAGTTGCAGGTGAGACTATCTGGCAAGTCGGCTGGAGGTCTGACCCGAGGAAATGTCGGTCGCTTCGACAATTCAAGAAAACCACAAGGCGAGCAAGCCATGGTGCAGGCCAATCCGGGGCAGGGCGCGAGCCAGGCGAAGGTTCAGTTCGGCTATCATCGGCACGGCGACCAGAACCAGGTCGCGCCGGCCGAGCATCCGGTCGTCGTCGTGGGCGCCGGTCCCGTGGGCCTGTCATTTGCCATCGATCTCGCGCAGCGCGGCCATGCGGTCGTGGTGCTCGATGACGCCGACCGGATCGGCGAGGGCTCGCGGGCAATCTGCTTCTCCAAGCGCTCGCTGGATTATTGGGACAGGCTCGGCGTCGGCGACCGCATGGTCGACAAGGGCGTGGTGTGGAATGTCGGCCGCATCTTTCACGGGCCTTCCGAGCTGTATCAGTTCAATCTGCTGCCCGAGCCGGGGCACAAGCGACCGGCCTTCATCAACCTGCAGCAGTTCTACGCGGAGGCCTATCTCGTCGATCGCGTCACCCAATTGCCGGACATATCGCTGCGCTGGCGCAACAAGGTGATTGCGCTTGAACAGCGCAATGACCGGGCTGTTCTGACCATTGAGACGCCTGATGGTCCCTATCTCCTGTCGGCGCAATATGTGATTGCCTGCGACGGCGCGCGCTCGTCGCTGCGGCAGATGGTCGGCGCCGGCTTTTCCGGCAAGGTGTTCGAGGATCAGTTCCTGATCGCCGACGTCAAGATGACGGCGGAGTTTCCGACCGAGCGCTGGTTCTGGTTCGATCCGCCATTCCATGCCGGACGCTCGGCGCTGCTGCATCGCCAGCCCGACGACGTCTGGCGCATCGACCTGCAGCTGACGCCGGATTGCGATCCGCAGGTCGAGAAGAAGCCGGAGAACGTGCGCCCGCGGATCGCGCGCATGCTCGGTCATGACAAGTTCGAGTTCGAATGGATCTCGTTGTACAAGTTCCAGTGCCGGCGCATGGAGCGCTTCATCCATGGCCGCGTGATCTTCGCTGGCGATTCCGCGCATCAGGTGTCGCCGTTCGGCGCGCGCGGCGCCAACTCCGGGCTCGAGGACGCGGAAAATCTGTCCTGGAAGCTTGACCGCGTGCTGCGCGGGACCTCGCCGTCCGACCTGCTCGAGACCTATCACATCGAGCGCAGCGCCGCGGCCGACGAGAACATCCGGGAGTCGACGCGCTCCACCGATTTCATGGCGCCGGTCAGCGCGCAGGAGGCGCGGCTGCGCAAGGCGGTGTTGTCGCTCGCCAAGGAGACCGAGTTCGGCAAGCGCATGGTCAATGGCGGCCGGCTGTCGGTGCCGTCCATCTATGAGACCCCACTGTCGACGGCCGATGCAGAACCCTGGTCGGCCGGGCCACGTCCGGGGACCTCGATGCTCGACGCGCCGCTTCGAGCCGCGGACGGTCGGCACCTTTATCTGACTGACGCGTTCAATGCACAGGGCCGCCGCTTCACCTTGCTGTCGTTCGCCAATGGCGAAGCAGCCGACGTCCCGGATGATCTCGGCGTCATCAGGATCGGCGATGCCGACGGGTTGGTTGATTGCGAAGGGCTTGCCGGCAAGCGCTATGGGGCGGAGCCGGGCACATCCTATCTGTTGCGTCCCGACGGTTATGTCGCGGCGCGGTTTCAGCATCCGACGCGTGCCGCGATCGAGCTCGCCGTCGCGCGTGCCTCCGGCCTGGGCTGAGGAGCTGATCATGGCACTCTCGACCGCTTCCAACTTCGTCAGGCCGGACGACGCCTTTCGCGCGGTCGTCGAGGCACATCGGGGCCTCTCGGACAAGGAGAGCGCCGATCTCGATGCTGCGCTGGTGCTGATTCTCGCCAATCATATCGGCGACATCACCGTGTTGCGCGAGGCGATCACGCTCGCCAAGCGGCGCATGATCGACACCAGCCAGCAACAGCAACAACAGCAGCAATAGCTGCCGACACGAGGGAATGAACTGATGGCGAAAGGTTTCGCATCCACCACCGATATGGCCGAGAAGAAGGTCACCTTCTCGGAGATCGGCCCCGATCTCTATGCGTTCACGGCGGAGGGCGATCCGAACTCGGCCGTGATCGTCGGCGACGACGGCTGCATCGTGTTCGACGCGCAGGCGACGCCGGCGATGGCGGGCAAGGTGATCGAGCGCGTCAAGACGGTCACCGACAAGCCGATCAAATATGTCGTGCTGTCGCACTACCACGCCGTGCGTGTGCTCGGCGCCTCGGCCTATCACGCCCAGGGCATCGTCGCCTCCCAGGAGACGCACCGGCTGATCGTCGAGCGCGGCCAGCAGGACTGGGATTCGGAATATGGCCGCTTCCCGCGGCTGTTCCAGGACGCGCAGAGCATTCCCGGCCTGACCTGGCCGACGCTCACCTTCGAGGGCGAGATGACGATTCATCTCGGCAAGCGCGAGGTGCAGCTGATCCAGCTCGGTGCCGGCCACACCTCGGGCGACATCGTCGCCTGGGTGCCGGACGCCGAGGTGATGTTCTCCGGCGATCTCATCGAGTACCACTCCGCCTGCTATTGCGGCGACGCTTACTTGCGCGAATGGCCGTCGACGCTGAACGAGATCCGCGACTTCAATCCGAAGGCGATCGCGCCCGGCCGTGGCGACGCGCTGAAGGGCGAGGCGACCGTACGCGAGGCGATCGCGATGACCCGCGACTTCGTCAGCTCGCTGTATGGCGCCGCTGAGATGTCGGTCGCCAAGGGGCGCAGCCTCAAGGAATCGATGGCGGCAACGCGCGAGGTCATGGACCCGAAATTCTCGAGCTTCGCCATCTACGAGCACTGCCTGCCGTTCAACGTGTCGCGCGCCTATGACGAAGCCAGCGGCATCGACGATCCCGTGATCTGGACCGCCGAGCGCGACCGCGAGATGTGGGCTCGCCTGCAAGGAGAGGGATGATGAACGTCAACACATCGCCTGACCAGCTTCACCGCGCCTCGGGCCAGGTCACGCCGGGCTACATGTCCGGCTTCGGCAATTCGTTCGAGACGGAGGCGCTGCCCGGCGCGCTGCCGATCGGGCGCAACTCGCCGCAGCGCTGCGCTTACGGGCTCTACGCCGAGCAATTGTCCGGCTCGCCGTTCACCGCGCCGCGCGGCTCCAACGAGCGCTCCTGGCTGTATCGCATCCGCCCCTCGGTGAAACACTCGGGGCGTTTCGCGAAGGTCGATGCGGGGCTGTGGCGCACGGCGCCCTGCCATGAGCAGGAGATCACGGTGCAGCAACTGCGCTGGGATCCGACCCCGATGCCCTCGGGTGAGGTCACGTTCCTGCAGGGCGTGCAGACCATGACCACGGCGGGCGATGCCGCGACGCAGGCCGGCATGGCGACGCATGTCTACGTCATCACCAAGTCGATGGTCGACCAGCACTTCTACGATGCCGACGGCGAGCTGATGTTCGTGCTGCAGCAGGGTCGCCTGCTGTTCGTCACCGAGTTCGGCCGCATCGACGCCGAGCCCGGCGAGATCGTCGTGATCCCGCGCGGCGTGAAATTCCGGGTCGAGATCCCGGCGGGGCCGGCGCGCGGCTATCTCTGCGAGAATTATGGCGGCGCCTTCACCTTGCCTGAGCGCGGTCCGATCGGCGCCAATTGCCTCGCCAACGCCCGCGACTTCCTGACGCCGGTGGCGTCCTACGAGGACAAGGACACCCCGACCGAGCTCTATGTGAAGTGGGGCGGCGCGCTGTTCAAGACCGAGCTGAAGCACTCGCCGATCGATGTCGTCGCCTGGCACGGCAACTACGCGCCGTACAAATACGATTTGCGCACCTTCTCGCCGGTCGGCGCCATCGGCTTCGATCATCCCGACCCGTCGATCTTCACCGTGCTGACCTCGCCGTCGGAAACCGCCGGCACCGCCAACATCGACTTCGTGATCTTCCCGGAGCGTTGGATGGTCGCCGACAACACCTTCCGCCCGCCATGGTATCACATGAACATCATGTCGGAGTTCATGGGCCTGATCTACGGCGTCTACGACGCCAAGCCGCAAGGCTTCGTGCCGGGCGGTATGTCGCTGCACAACTGCATGCTGCCGCATGGCCCGGATCGGGAAGCCTTCGACCACGCCAGCAATGGCGAATTGAAGCCGGTCAAGCTCACGGGCACGATGGCCTTCATGTTCGAGACCCGCTTCCCGCAACGGATCACGAAGCATGCCGCGGAGTCCGGGACATTGCAGCCGGACTATGCCGATTGCTGGAATGGATTGGAGAAGCGCTTCGATCCGAACCGTCCGTAGATGCAACTCTCGCCGTCATTCCGGGGCGCCGCACAGCGGCGAGCCCGGAATCCATAACCACGATCGGTCGTGTAGATGGAAAGCTGAGCCACAACCAACTCGCCTCACACATCGTCCTGTGGCTATGGATTCCGGGCTCGGCCCTGCGGGCCGCCCCGGAATGACAGCGGGAGGCGTGGCACGAATTCAGGAACACAACGTGAAACACCCCAACGACCCCTCGCTCCGCTCCTTCATCCCGGTCGATCCGTCGTCCGACTTCCCGATCCAGAACTTGCCGTACGGCGTATTCTCCGCCGCCGACTCACCGAAGCCCCGCGTCGGCGTCGCGATCGGCGAGTTCGTGCTCGACCTCGCCGTGCTCGAGGACGAAGGCCTGCTCGATCTCTCGCCGGCCTACGAGGTGTTCGCGCAGCCCTCGCTCAACGCCTTCATGGCGCTTGGCCCTGCCGTGTGGTCGAAGACCCGCGCCGCGATCAGCGCGCTGCTGCGCGATGACAATCCGCGCTTGCGCGACGACAAGCCGCTGCGCAGCCGGGCGCTGCTGCCGCGCCGGGACGTCACGCTGCACCTGCCGTTCCACGTCGCCGGCTACACCGATTTCTATTCGTCGAAGGAGCACGCGACCAATGTCGGCGTGATGTTCCGCGGGAAGGACAACGCCTTGCAGCCGAACTGGCTGCACATGCCGATCGGCTACAACGGCCGCGCCTCGACCGTGGTCGTCTCCGGCACCAGGGTGCGTCGTCCCCGTGGCCAGCTCAAGCCGCCGAGCGCCGAGGTCCCCAGCTTCGGCCCGTGCAAGCGGCTCGACTTCGAGCTCGAGATGGGCGTCGTCATCGGCCAGTCCTCGCCGCTCGGCGAGATGCTGAGCGAGGCGCAGGCGGAGGCGATGATCTTCGGCTTCGTGCTGCTCAACGATTGGAGCGCGCGCGACATCCAGCAATGGGAATACGTCCCGCTCGGCCCGTTCCAGGCCAAGGCGTTCGCGACCTCGATCAGCCCGTGGGTCGTCACGCGGGAGGCGCTGGAGCCGTTCCGCGTCGCCGGGCCGGTCCAGGATCCGACACCGCTGCCGTACCTGCAGCAGAAGGGCGCGCAGAACTACGATCTCGCGCTCGACGTCGCCTTGCGTGCGTCAGGTGGCAATGCCGCTCAAAATATCTCGCAGACCAACTTCAAATACATGTACTGGTCGAGCGTCCAGCAGCTGATGCACCACGCCTCGAGCGGCTGCGCCATGAGCGTCGGCGATCTCCTCGGCAGCGGCACCATTTCCGGCCCCGACAAGCACCAGCGCGGCAGCCTGCTCGAGATCAGCTGGAACGGCACCGAGCCGGTCGAGCTCGCCGGCGGCGTGAAGCGCACGTTTTTGGAAGACGGCGACTCGCTCATCATGCGCGGCTGGTGTCAGGGCCAGGGCTATCGTGTCGGCTTCGGCGAAGTTGAAGGCACGATTGTCGCGGCCGAATAGCCACCCCACCCACCGCCGTCATTCCGGGGCGCGCGCAGCGCGAGCCCGGAATCCATACTCACAGGCGGACCTGTCGTGCGAGCTGCTCGTGGCTATGCTTTCGATCCATACGTCGGGTCGTGATTATGGATTCCGGGCTCGGCCCTGCGGGCCGCCCCGGAATGACGAGGAGAGAGGTCAGCGGTTCTCAGGTACGACGTCCTTCACACCGGCCACAAATGCTGCGACGTCTTCGGTCGCGTACTTCAGATGCACGCGCTTGTCCGACGGCACCTGTTTCACCGTGCAGACGCCAGGGCGCCATTCCCGCGTCGGCCGGATCGGCCGCGGCGCAAAGCCGCCGCCGCAGTTGGGGCAGACGTTGAACAGTTTCGTTTCCGCACAATCGGCGCAGAAGGTGCACTCGTACGAGCAGATCCGCGCGTCCGTCGCGGAGGGCGGGAGGTCCTTGTCGCAATACTCGCAGTTAGGACGAAGCTGTAGCGCCATGATCGTCTCGCAATGCCGGGAATATTGCGACTGTCGCAAAAGCCGTGACGGAGGTGAATGCTGAAGTTCCCTCGATTTGCGCCATGCTGTCAGCCTGACGACAGCGATCCCAGCGGCAGCTTCGCGCTCTCCTTCAGCCGGTCGAGCACGATAGAGGAGCGCACATGGGCGACGCTCTGGTGCGGCATCAGCACGTTGTTGACGATGTCGGACAGACTTTTGAGGTCGCGCAGCACCACCTTCAGCAGATAGTCGGAATCGCCGGTCAGCGCATAGGCCTCCTGGATGTCGTCGACGCGGTTGACCAGCGCGCGAAACCTCTCGGCGTTGTCAGGCGAATGCGTCGCCAAGGTGATCTGGATGAAGGCGATCAGCTCGAAACCCAGCGCCTGGCTGGCGAGCTGGGCGCGATAGCCGGCGATGACGCCGTCTTCCTCCAGCCGCATCCGCCGCCGTGAGCATTGCGAGGCGGACAGCCCGGCGAGATCGGCGAGCTCCTGGTTTGTCAGCCGGCCATCGTCCTGCAGCGCGGCCAGGATCTTGATATCGAAGCTGTCGATCGAAATCATGCGCCATATCCTCTGACTATGCACGGATCGTGCATATCCAGGCGAAAATGACAATGGTTTGCACGCTCCATGCGCGGAATCCGGGCGATGATCTCCGGATCAAGCTGAAGGAGCTGCCGCCCATGGGTCCGTTTCCGCACGATGCACCGCCTGCCACCATCTCCACCGACAACCCGATGGGCACGGATGGCTTCGAGTTCGTCGAATATGCCCATCCCGACGCGGGCGAGCTGCATGCGCTGTTCAAGCTGATGGGGTTTGCCGCGGTCGCACGGCACAAGACCAAGGCGATCACGCTGTATCGCCAGGGCGACATTAACTACCTTGTGAATGAAGAGCCCGGCAGCCACGGCCACGACTTCGTCGCCGCGCATGGCCCGTGCGCGCCGTCGATGGCGTTCCGTGTGGTCGATGCGAAGAAGGCCTATGCCCGGGCAATCGCCCTCGGCGCGGAGCCCGTCGATCTGCCGTCGGCCCGGAAGACGCTCGACATCCCCGCGCTCAAGGGCATCGGCGGCAGCCTGCTGTATCTGGTCGATCGCTACGGCGCCAAGGGCTCGGCCTATGATTTGGAATTCGACTGGATAGGTGCGCGCGATCCGCGCCCTGCGGGCTCGGGCCTCTACTATATCGACCACCTGACCCACAACGTGCACCGCGGCCGCATGAACGTGTGGGCGGGCTTCTACGAAAAACTGTTCAACTTCCGCCAGATCCGCTTCTTCGATATCGAGGGCCGCGCCTCCGGCCTGTTCTCGCGCGCGCTGACCAGCCCGGACGGCAAGATCCGGATTCCGATCAACGAGGATGCCGGCGATTCCGGGCAGATCGAGGAATATCTCAAGACCTACCGCGGCGAGGGCATCCAGCACATCGCCTGCGGCGCTCGCGACATCTACGCCACCGTCGAGGGCCTGCGCGCGTCAGGTCTGCCGTTCATGCCGTCGCCGCCGGAGACCTATTTCGAGCGCATCGAGGCGCGCCTGCCCAAGCACGGCGAGGATGTCGCGCGGCTCAAGCGCAACGGCATCCTGATCGACGGCGAGGGCGTCGTTGCGGGCGGCCACACCAAGGTGCTGCTTCAGATCTTCTCCGCCAACGCAATCGGCCCGATCTTCTTCGAGTTCATCCAGCGCAAGGGTGACGACGGTTTCGGCGAAGGCAACTTCAAGGCGCTGTTCGAATCGATCGAGGAAGACCAGATCCGCCGCGGCGTCCTGAAGGTCGAGGCGGCGGAGTAGGCCGAGTCGGTTTGCCCGTCATTGCGAGGAGCAAAGCGACGAAGCAATCCAGAGTCCTGCCCTGGTCCTGGATTGCGTCGCTTCGCTTGCAATGACGGTGGGTGCAAGAGGCACACTGCCGCGCCACAAACAGCGTCGTCCCGGCCTTGAGCCGGGACCCATACCGCGTGATGTCTCATTAGGCCGCGATGGCAGACGATCTTCGCCTCACCACCGCCGGTGGTTATGGATCCCGGCGTGCGCCGGGATGACACTGATGGTGAGGCGCGGGTGTCGTCAACTCATGCCGATTGACGCGGCGGGCGTCGTCGGCCCGCCTGCGATTATCAGCTCACCGTCCCGCTTTCCACGCGCTCACGAGCGCCCCGATCTCCGCCACCTCCGGCTCGCGAATATTCGACGGCGTCCGCGAAAAGCGCGGCGCGGGCGCTGGCTGGGTGACGCCGTGCCGCTCGACGAACACGCCGCGCGCGGCCATGTGGGCGTGCTTGGGCGCCTCCGACATCGTCAGCACCGGGGCGAAGCAGATGTCGGTGCCTTCCATGATCGCGCACCACTCCTCGCGCGTCTTGCTCTTGAACACGCTGACCAGCTTCTCCTTCAGCGCCGGCCAGGCGCGCGGATCCATCTGGGCCTCGAACGCGGGATCGCTGAGGTCGGCGTGCTGGCGCAGCAGCGCGTAGAATTGCGGCTCGATCGAGCCGATCGAGATGAAGTTGCCGCAGGCGCATTCGTAGACGCCGTAGAAATGCGCGCCGCCATCGAGGAAGTTGCGCTCGCGCCCCTCCATCCAGCGGCCCATCGCGGTGAGGTCGAAGAACATCGCGAGCAGCGACGCGGCGCCGTCGCACATCGCGGTATCCACCACCTGGCCCTTGCCGGACTTCGAGGCCTCTAACAGCGCAGCAAGCACTCCGACGACGAGGTAGAGCGCACCGCCGCCGAAATCGCCGACCAGATTGAGCGGCGGCACCGGGCGCTCCCTGGGTCCGATCGCGGCGAGCGCGCCGGTGATCGAGATGTAGTTGATGTCGTGGCCGGCGGCCTGCGCGAGCGGGCCCTCCTGGCCCCAGCCGGTCATGCGGCCGTAGACCAGCTTCGGATTGCGCGCGAGCACGACATCGGGGCCGAGGCCGAGCCGCTCCATCACGCCGGGGCGGAAACCTTCGATGAGCGCGTCAGCGCCGGCGAGCAGGTCGAGCACGTCGGCAATGACCGCCTTGTCCTTGAGATCGAGCTCGATCACCTTGCGGCCGCGGCCGGCAACCGACTTCATATTCTTGCGCGCGCCGACGCGATCCAGCGTCACCACCTCCGCGCCCATGTCGGCCAGCAGCATGCAAGCGAACGGTCCAGGTCCGATGCCGGCGAATTCGACGATGCGGAATCCTGCGAGCGGGCCGGTGGCGCGGGTCTGGTTGTGAGGGGCGGTCTTGTCGAGCACGTCGTTGTGTCCTTGGCTTCGCGCGTCTTGTCGCTTGCGTTTCCTGATCCGCAATTGTCCCGCGTGCCTCTCACCAACGCAAGCGCGCCGTATGCCGCAAAGCAAAACGGCGCGCATCGCTGCGCGCCGTGTGGAATTTGTCGTGCCGTGATGCGGAATGATCCGCGTCGCGGCCGCTAGCCCGCGGCTTGCACCGCGCGCTGCGCCATCACCTTCACCAGATTGGCGCGGTAGTCGGCCGAGCCGTGGATGTCGCTGAGCAGGCCGCTCGCGGAGACGCTCACGCCGTCGAGCGCGGAGGCCGACCAGTTGGACTTCAGCGCCGCCTCGATCGCGGAGACCCGCATCACGCCGCTCTGCGAGGCGCCGGTGGCGGCCACGCGGACATCGCCGCCCTTGGTCTTGGTGACGAACACGCCGGTCAGCGCGAAGCGCGACGCCGGGTGGCGCATCTTGGCGTAGCCCGCCTTCTCCGGCACCGGGAACGACACCTCGGTGATGATCTCGCCGTCTTCCAGCGCCGTCGTGAACAGGCCCTTGAAGAAATCATCGGCCGAGATCGACCGCTTGTTGGTCTTCACGGTGGCGCCGAGCGAGACGAGCGCTGCGGGGAAATCGGCTGCCGGATCGTTGTTGGCGATCGAGCCGCCGATCGTGCCGCGGGCGCGCACCGCGGGATCGCCGAGCACCGAGGTGAGATGGGCGATCGCGGGGATCGCCTTCTTCACATCGGCATTGGTCATGATGTCGTAGTAGGTCGTCGCCGCCTTGATCACGAGCGTGTCGCCCGAGAGCTGCACGCCGATCAGGTCCTTGATCTTGCCGATGTCGATGACATCGGACGGCGAGGCGAGGCGCTGCTTCATGACCGGGATCAGGGTGTGACCGCCGGCGAGGAACTTGGCCTCGCTGCCCTTGGAGAACAGCGCCGCGGCCTCGTCGACCGAGGAGGCGCGATGATAGGTCGTCTCGTACATGGTTGCTCCTCCGGTTCGATCAGGCGTTGCCGTGGATCGCGTGCCAGACGCGGTCCGGGGTCGCCGGCATTTCCAGCTTGTTGTTGCCGATCGCATCCGTGATCGCGTTGATCACGGCCGCCGAGGCGCCGATCGCGCCGGCCTCGCCGCAGCCCTTCACGCCGAGCGGGTTGCCCGGACAGAGAGTCGTGGTGTGGCTCAGTTTGAACGACGGCACGTCGTCGGCGCGCGGCATCGCGTAGTCCATGAAGGACGCGGTGACCGGCTGGCCGTTGCCGTCATAGACGGCATGCTCCAGCAGCGCCTGGCCGATGCCCTGGACGAGACCGCCATGGACCTGGCCTTCGACGATCATCGGGTTGATCAGCCGGCCGAAATCGTCGGCGGCGACGAAGTTGACGAACGACGTCTTACCGGTGGCCTGGTCGACCTCGAGCTCGCAGATATAGGTGCCGGCCGGGAAGGTGAAGTTGGTCGGATCGTAGAAGGCGCTCTCCTTCAATCCGGGCTCCATCCCGTCAGGCAGATTGTGCGCGGTGTAGGCGGCGAGCGCGACCATCGGCAGCGCGATCGACTTGTCGGTGCCGGTCACCTTGAACTCGCCGTTCTCGATGACGATGTCACCTTCCGACGCTTCGAGCGCATGCGCCGCGATCTTCTTGGCCTTCGCCTCGACCTTCTCCATCGCCTTGAGGATCGCGGTGAGGCCGACGGCCGCCGAGCGCGAGCCGTAGGTGCCCATGCCGAACTGCACCTTGTCGGTGTCGCCATGGACGATCGAGACCTGGCTGATCGGCACGCCCAGGCGATCGGCGATCAGCTGGCAGAAGGTGGTCTCGTGGCCCTGGCCGTGGCTGTGCGAGCCGGTGAGGACCTCGATGGTCCCGACCGGGTTGACGCGGATCTCGGCCGATTCCCACAGGCCGACGCCGGCGCCGAGGCTGCCGACCGCCTTCGACGGTGCGATGCCGCAGGCCTCGATGTAGCAGGACAGGCCGATGCCGCGCAGCTTGCCCTGCGCCTTGGCGGCGGCCTTGCGGGCGGGGAAGCCGGCATAGTCGATCGCCTTCATCGCCGCATCGAGCGAGGCGTTGAAGTCACCGGTGTCGTAGGCCATGATCACCGGGGTCTGGTGCGGGAACTGGGTGATGAAGTTCTTCCGCCGCAGCTCGGCCGGGTCCATCTTGAACTGCCGCGCCGCAGTCTCGACCAGCCGCTCCAGCAGATAGCTCGCCTCGGGACGTCCGGCGCCTCTGTAGGCATCGACCGGCGTCGTGTTGGTGTAGACGCCCATCACTTCGGCATAGATCGCCGGGATGTTGTACTGGCCCGACAGCAGGGTCGCGTACAGATAGGTCGGCACGGACGACGAGAACAGCGACATGTAGGCGCCGAAATTGGCGTGGGTCTTGACCCGCAAGCCGAGCATCTTGTGGTCGGCGTCGAACGCCATCTCGGCCTTGGAGATGTGGTCGCGGCCGTGCGCGTCGGTGAGGAACGCCTCGGTGCGATCGCCGGTCCACTTCACCGGACGGCCGACCTTCTTGGAGGCCCACAGCGCCACCATCTCTTCCGGATAGATGAAGATCTTGGAGCCGAAGCCGCCGCCGACGTCGGGCGCGATCACGCGCAGCTTGTGCTCCGGGGCGATGTTGTAGAACGCCGACAGCACGAGGCGGGCGACGTGCGGGTTCTGCGACGTGGTGTAGAGCGTGAAGTGCTCCTCGGCGGCATCGTAGTCGGCGATCGCCGCGCGCGGTTCCATCGCGTTCGGCGCCAGCCGGTTGTTGGTCAGCTCCAGGCTGACGACGTGAGCGGCCTTGGAGAACGCGGCGCCAACGGCGGCCTCGTCGCCGATATGCCAGTCATAGACGACGTTGCCGGGCGCCTCGGGGTGCAATTGCGGCGCGCCGGGCTTCAGCGCGGAGGGCATGTCGGCGACGGCCGGCAGTTCCTCGTATTCGACGACCACGGCCTCGGCCGCGTCGCGCGCGAGATTCTTGCTGTCGGCGATCACGACCGCCACGGCCTGGCCGACGAAGCGCACGGTCTCCGGCGCCATCGCCGGCCATGCACCCATCTTCATCGGCGAGCCGTCCTTGGAGGTGATGGCCCAGCCGCAGATCAGGTTGCCGACCTTGTCGTCGACGATCTGCTTGCCGGTCAGCACCGCGACCACGCCCGGCATCGCCTCGGCAGCCGAGGAGTCGATGCTCTTGACCTTGGCGTGGGCATGCGGGCTGCGGATGAAATGGGCATAGGTCATGCCCAGAAGCTTGATGTCGTCGACATACCGGCCCTTGCCGGTGATGAAACGCTTGTCCTCCTTGCGGACGACGCTTGCGCCAATGCCTTCCATACCCATGCGAATCTCTCCCCTACCGGAGTTTGTTGTCCCGCCGCGGCCAACGCGCGCAGCGGTCGTGGTCTCGGTATTGATTGAAAGACGTCGAAGCCGACGGCTGCCTTTGTTATTCGGCGGCCTGGGCGACCTTCATCCGGCCGGCGGCGTCGAGCACGGCCTTGACGATGTTGTGATAGCCGGTGCAGCGGCAGATGTTGCCTTCCAGCTCCTCGCGCACCGTGGCCTCGTCGAGAAGGCCTCCGTGGCGGTGCACAATATCGATCGCCGACATGATCATGCCCGGCGTGCAATAGCCGCATTGTAGGCCATGATTGTCGCGGAAGGCGGCCTGCATCGGATGCAGCTCGTCGCCCTTGGCGATGCCTTCGATGGTGGTGACGTTGGCGCCGGCGGCCTGGCCGGCCAGCACGGTGCAGGACTTCACGGCCCGGCCGTCGATATGCACGACGCAGGCGCCGCATTGGCTGGTGTCGCAGCCGACATGGGTGCCGGTGAGATTCAGATGATCCCGCAACAGGTGCACCAGCAGGGTGCGATCCTCGGCCTCGACCGAGACCGCCTTGCCGTTCACCGTCAATTTGACTGTCGACACGAGTAACCTCCCGATGAATTGTTCTTATTCTGATTAGAAACAGCGCCCTCAGGACTTTGCAACTCGAATTTTCGTCGGCGCTGTCATTGCGACGTCTTGCGCGTCGCTTCGGCGATTCGGTCGCATCTGTGTGGCGGCTGCCCGGCAGGCTGGATGCCAGCGCAGTATGCCGATGCTGCTCATTTACTGACCCTTAGCCATTGTGACGTAGTTTTGATCACGCTGGGGTGCTCTGCATCCACGCGGGATGGCTCCGGCCATATTAAGAATGGACTCTCGGGGGTGGGAATGTCTGCGCATCTGGCGCCGCGGTCGCGGCGTGGCAATTTTCTGACCCTGCGCTTTCGCGCCAAGATCTTTCTCGGCTTTGCGGTCGTGCTGGCGATCTCCGCCGCCAGCATCGGCTTCGCCTATGTCGGGTTCGAGCAGGTCGCGGCGGCCGTCGCCTCCTATCGGGCAAGCGTCGCCGAAGCCGATGTGGCCAGGACGATCGACCGCGAGCTCATCTCCTATCAGGCGCTGGCGCGCTATTTTGCGCTGACCGGCAAGCCGGAGGACGAGGCCGCGGCCACGGCCGCCCAACAATCCTTGCAGGCTGCGATCGACAAGTCGATGGCAGCGACCAGCACGGCGGAGCGCAGGGCGCAGCTCGGCAAGCTGCAGACGCAGTTTCAGACCTTCGCCAAGATCTTCTCCGACATCGTCGGCCTGACCCGCGACAACGCCAAGCTGGCGACCGATCAGATCGGAATCGTCGGCAACAAGATCCGCTTCAAATTCGATGATCTCGCCGATACGGCCGCGCTGGCGGGCCTGCCTTCCGTGCAGACCACGGCCAAGGACCTGACCGGGCAATATCTGACCGCCTCCGCCCTGGTCGGCAGCTTCCTGGCCAAGCCGGATCAGAAGACCGCTGATGGCGCCATTGCCAGGACGCGCTTCCTGGAAACGTCGCTGGTCACGATCTATGCCAATGACGAGAAGATCACGCAGCGCGTCACCGAGCTCGGCGAACTCATCAAGCAATACCGCGCCGCCTTCATCAAGTTCTCGGACAATTCCAAGGCACTGGCGAAGCTGGTGCAGGACATGGGCGGCGCGGCCACCGAGATCCTTGCACTCTCCAGCGGGCTGAGGTCCGGACTGGCGGCCGACCAGCAGCGCATCGAGGCGTCAACCAATACCACCATCACGGAGATCGAACGGCTGATCGCGATCCTGGCGATCGGCGGTCTGGCGCTCGGTGCGGCGCTGGCCCTGATGCTCGGCAACGGCATCTCCAAGCCGATGATCACGATGTGCAAGGCGATGCGCGAGCTCGCCTCCGGCAATTTCGACGTCAGGCTGCCCGGCCTCGGGCGTGCCGACGAGATCGGCGAGATGGCGTCCGCGGTCGAGGAGTTCAAGCTTCAGGCCGTGGCCAAGGCCGAGCGCGACGCGGCAACGCAGGACGCCCAGAACAAGGCCGCCGGTGCGGCCCGCCGGGCGGAGCTGATCCGCTTCGCCAACGAGTTCGAGACGGCGGTCGGCTCGATCGTCTCCAACGTCTCGACCTCGGCCGAACAGCTGGAGCACGCCGCCTCGACCCTGACCCGCACTGCCGAAACGACTCAGTCGCTGGCGAGCCGCGTCAGCGGCACCTCCGATCAGGCGACCGGCCGGATTCACTCGGTGGCCAGCGCCACCGACGAGCTGTCCGCCTCGGTCAACGAGATCGGCCGGCAGGTGCGCGAGTCCAGCCGCATTGCCGAATCCGCGGTGATGCAGGCCGAGGAGACCGACGGCCGCATCGGCAAGCTGTCGCGCGCGGCCCAGGAGATTGGCGACGTCGTCAAGCTGATTACCGCGATCGCCGAGCAGACCAACCTGCTTGCGCTCAATGCCACCATTGAGGCGGCGCGCGCCGGCGACGCCGGCCGTGGCTTCGCCGTCGTGGCCTCCGAGGTGAAGTCGCTGGCCGAGCAGACCGCCAAGGCGACCGACGACATCTCCAACCACATCTCCGGCATGCAGGCTGCGACCCAGGAATCGGTTGCCGCGATCAAGCAGATCGGCGGCACCATCCGCCAGATCTCCACCATCGCCTCCTCGATCGCCACCGCCGTCGAGCAGCAGGGCGGAGCGACCCAGGAGATTGCCAGGAACGTGCAGAGCGTCGCGGCCGGCACGCAGGCCGCAGCCACCGACATCACTCAGGTCAATCGCGGCGCGACCCAGACCGGCGAGGCCTCGGAGGAGGTGCTGCGCTCGGCCCAGTCGCTGTCCTCGGAAAGCGCCCGCCTGCGCGAGGAGCTCAACCGCTTCATGGCCAACATCCGGGCGGCTTGAGGCCGCGCCTCGGCTCGGCCGCTGTCCTCCACGCGGCTGGCACATGCGTTTGCGGGCTCGCGGCCAAACCCTCCGCTGTCATCCCGGCGAACGCCGGGATCCATGCGCCGTGCCGGGCGTGGGGCGGGTGGTATTAGTCGCGCGGCACAATCTCACATCACGCGGTATGGATCCCCGGTCGCGCTCGCTTGCCCGGGACGACAGCTGACATCGCGCGCCCACCTTAGACCGATCGCCGCCTTGGCCGAGTTCCCTCGCCTGCGGTCGGGAACCCCCCGCTCACCGAGACGTTGGGTCGCAGCGGCAGGAGATCGCTGCCGCATTTGCTCCACCCTCTCCGGTCTAGCATGCGGTGCGACCCGCGCCGTCGCAGTGGGATTCCATGGCACCCCGACAGGCCTCCGCAGCCGATCTCCGCCTCGTCACCCCGGCGCCGCAATCCGGCGGCGCAGCGCCGGTCCGCGATCGAATCATCGAGACCAATATTCCCTCGCGGCTCGACGACCTGCGCTGGAGCCCGTTCCACACCCGGGTCGTGCTGGCGCTCGGCATCACCTGGGTGCTCGACGGGCTCGAGGTCACGCTCGCCGGCGCGCTGTCGGGGGCGCTCAAGCAGAGCCCGGCGCTGCACTTCTCCAATCTCGACATCGGTCTCGCCAACAGCGCCTATCTCGCCGGCGCCGTCATCGGCGCGCTCGGCTTCGGCTGGCTGACCGATCGCATCGGTCGCCGCAAACTGTTCTTCATCACGCTGGCGCTCTATCTGTCGGCCACTGCTGCGACTGCCTTGTCGTGGAATGTCGCGACCTACGCGCTGTTTCGCTTCCTGACCGGCGCCGGCATCGGCGGCGAGTACACCGCGATCAACTCGACGATCCAGGAACTGGTGCCGGCCCGCTACCGCGGCTGGACCGACCTCATGATCAACGGCAGCTTCTGGCTGGGTGCCGCGCTCGGCGCGGTCGGCGCCATCGTGCTGCTCGATCCGGCGTTCGCCGGCCCTGATGTCGGCTGGCGGCTGGCCTACGGCATCGGCGCCTGCCTCGGCCTGCTCGTGCTGATCATGCGGATGTGGATCCCGGAAAGCCCGCGCTGGCTGATGATCCATGGCCATCCCGAGCAGGCGCATGACATCGTCGCCGCGATCGAGCGCGACGTCACGGGCCACGACCGCGAGGAGCGCGCCAAGTCCCTGCCGAAGATCCGTTTGCGAATGCGTGATCACACGCCGCTGCGCGAGGTCGCGCATACGCTGTTCTCGGTCTACCGCCAGCGCTCGCTCGTCGGGCTGACGCTGATGATCGCCCAGGCGTTCTTCTACAATGCGATCTTCTTCACCTTCGCGCTGGTGCTGACCGACTTCTACGGCATCAAGTCCGATCACGTCGGCTGGTATATCCTCCCCTTTGCGGCTGGCAACGTGCTCGGCCCGCTGCTGCTCGGCCGTCTGTTCGACACGCTTGGCCGGCGTGCCATGATCACCTTCACCTATGGCATCTCCGGCCTGCTGCTGGCGCTCACCGGCTATCTGTTCTCGATCGGCGTGTTGAGCGCGCAGACGCAGACCGCCGCCTGGATGGTGATCTTCTTCTTCGCATCGCCCGCGGCAAGCGCCGCCTATCTCACGGTGTCGGAGAATTTTCCCCTCGAGGTGCGGGCGCTCGCGATTGCGCTGTTCTACGCGATCGGCACCGGGATCGGCGGCGTCGCCGGCCCCGCCTTGTTCGGCGCGCTGCTTGATTCGGGCGCGCGCGGCGCCGTGTTTGCCGGCTATCTGTTCGGCGCAGTGCTGATGGGGGTGGCGGCGCTGGTCGCCTGGCGATATGCGGTCGCAGCGGAGCGCAAATCGCTCGAGCAGGTCGCGCGCCCGCTCGCCGTGATGGAGTAGTTGATGATGTCCGAGAATTCCGACCTCACCGTGCCTGTCACGTCCGAGCCCCCGGAGATCGTTCCGGCGCCCGCGAGCCTGGTGCCGCATCTGCGCGAGGTCGCGATCCTGCTCGACATCGACGGCACCCTGCTCGATCTCGCGCCGACGCCGCGCGAGGTGTGGGTGCCGCCGGGGCTGGCCGAGACCTTGAACCTCCTGCTGCAGCGAACCTCCGGGGCACTGGCGCTGGTGTCCGGCCGCTCGCTCAACGACATCGACCTGATCTTTGCGCCCGAGGTCTATCCCGCCGTCGGCGGTCATGGCGCGGAGATGCGGCTCGCCGGCGGCAGCGAGGCCGATGCCGTCAGGGCGCCGCCGCTCGACAAGGAGCTCAAGCGCCGGCTGGCAGCAATTGCACGGCTCAGCCCCGGCATTCTGCTCGAGGACAAGGGCTATTCGCTGGCGCTGCATTATCGTCTCGCGCCGCAGGCGGAGAAGGCGATCTACGAGGAGGTGTCGCGCATTCGTGCCGAGCTGCCCGGTGCGCCGATCGAGGTGTTGCCCGGCAAATGCGTCTGCGAGATCAAGCACGCCGGCTTCACCAAGGCGAGCGGCGTGCGCGAATTGATGCGGCACGCGCCCTTCGCGGGCCGCAAGCCGTTCTTCATCGGTGACGATGTCACCGATGAAACCGTGTTTGCAATCATGCCCGATTTCGCCGGCCTGTCGTTCTCGGTCGGCCGCCGCGCGCTCGGCGTCGACGGACATTTCGATGCACCGGACGACGTGCGCGCCTTCCTCGCCCAGCTCGCAGGGAGTGGAACTAATTCGCTCGCTTCGCGATGACTGTCAGTCGCGTTGTTAGTTCCTCGAGTAGTTCCACATGCATGGCGTTCGCGTCTCCATGCATCGTCATTGATTAGAAATGTTCTGACTTGCTCCCCGCTGTGATTACACCGCGGGCTTGCCCGAATTTGGTTTCAATTGGTTGAAAGGGTGGCCCGGAACCATATTGATGAACGGTTGTTAACCGACATGACCAACAGGAGGGGAGCTGTGAACCTCGTCGTGGTTTCGAATCGGGTGGCCCGTGGCAAAGCCAACGAGCCAATGACCGGCGGACTTGCGGCAGCTCTGCTGCCCGTTGTTGAAAATTCTGGGGCAGTGTGGGTCGGTTCCTCGGGTCGTGTGCGCGATGGTGCGCAGATGGAACCCATTGCGCAGGTCGAGCAGCTCGGCCAAGGCGCGCTGGCGCTGCTGGATCTGCCGGCGGCGCATTATGCCGGCTATTACGAAGGTTTCGCCAATTCGGCGCTATGGCCGGCGCTCCACTCCCGCACCGATCTGATCCGCGTCTCGCAGGAGGACTACCATTCCTATCGTGAGGTCAATGCGTTCGTCGCGCGGGCGCTGCTGCGGTTCCAGAAGCCCGACACGTTGTTCTGGATTCAGGACTATCACTTCCTGTCGCTCGGTGCGGAGCTGCGCGCGCTCGGGGTGAAGAGCCGGATCGGCTTCTTCCTGCACACGCCTTGGCCGGCACGCAGCGTCATCGACAGCGTGCCGAATCACCGCGAGCTCGTCACCGCGATGCTCGCCTATGACCTCATCGGTTTTCAGACCGAGGACGATCGCGACAATTTCACCGCCTGCCTCCGCGCCGATCTCGGCGTGCAAGTGCGCGATGGGGTGGTCAGGTCGCGGCACGGCCATACGCGGCTGGCGGTGTTCCCGATCGGGATCGATGCCGACAAGTTCGCTGCATCCGCCGCCAAGGCGGCGTCGCATCCCGACGTGTCGCGGCTGCGCCGCAGCCTGCATGGCGAGAAGCTCGCGATCGGCGTCGACCGGCTCGATTATTCGAAGGGGCTCGTCAACCGCATCAACGCGTTCGATCGGATGTGGACGATGCATCCGACCCTGCTGCGCGCCGCGTCGCTGCTGCAGATCGCGACGCCGTCGCGCGAATCGATCGAGGCCTATGGCCATCTGCAGAGCGAGGTCGCGCGCCTCGTCAGCGAGGTCAATGGCCGCCATGGCGAGGTCGACTGGACGCCGATCCGCTATCTCAACAAGGGTTATGGCCAGGGCGTGCTGGCCGGCCTCTACCGCAGCGCGCAGGTCGGTGTCGTCACACCGCTGCATGACGGCATGAATCTCGTCGCCAAGGAATATGTCGCCGCCCAGAGTCCGGTCGATCCCGGCGTGCTCGTGCTGTCGAAGTTCGCCGGCGCTGCCAACGAGCTCGATGCCGCGCTGCTGGTCAATCCGCACGACATCGACGGCATGGCCCGCACCATTGCGATGGCGCTCGCGATGCCGCTCAATGAGCGCCGGATGCGCTACGAGATCCTGATGACCAAGCTGCGCCGCCATTCGATTCAGCAATGGTTCGCGGACTTTCTCGACTCCTTGCAGGACAGCGAGGCCGCGGAATCGGTCGAGATCGGACCTCTGCCGGCGGCGCCGGCGGGCTTTCTCACCAGCCGCCTCGCCTCATCGAGCGCCCGTTACCACTGACGCGGGTCGCAGCAATGCGGGCGCCTCGTGCGCCCCATGCGGTCAATGGCAATACGAGACGCCCTCCAGCACGGCGCAGCGCAGCTTGTTCGGCGAGCTCGGATTGTCCATCGGCACCATGCCGCTGCCCTGGCCGACGAACACGCCCGGTCCGACCACCACCGAGGCCTTGTTGCCCACGATCACCGACGGATGCGGCTTCAGGCTGGACTTGGTCCCGTCCGGCCACAGGATCGCGTCGCCCTGCCAGATCCCCTTGCGGCCGTCGTCGCAGGTCACGTCGACACCCTGCTTGGTGCATTGGTCCGCGCGCGCGGGCGCGGCTGCGGCAACACTGAGCACCGCGGTCAGCAGGACGGCGAGGCGGGCAGGGGAGGATGACGGCATGGCGGCGGATCCATTTTGGCGGTGCAGCGCTGCGGGCGGCAAATCAGTGGTCGTGGCATCGCGCGGGTCGGTTCACCGGCCCCCGCCGGCAACCCAAACGCGCCCGAATCGGTCCCCCGCCGCAGCAGATTGGTGATTTTCATCAGTGATTTGGGGGAAATTTGGCCCGAAAGGTCCCTCCCGGCTTGCAAAACGCCGCCGACCCCGCCAAGAGAGGGCCTCCGGAGAGATGGCCGAGTGGCTTAAGGCGCACGCTTGGAAAGCGTGTGTGCGGGAAACCGTACCGTGGGTTCGAATCCCACTCTCTCCGCCAGCCCAGCGTTCGCTGCCGTCCGCCGCCCCCTTGAAAAAGCCGCCGCGATTTTAGCGTTTGATGCTCCTCGGGCGCGCGCGCGAGTCTCCCCTGACCTTCAAGGGGGGCACCAAGCAGTATCGCGGCTCACAGCGCCGGCTGGCGCAACGCCAAGCACGCGGCGCAATGGAGCGCGATGCTCAAGACGTCTGCCGACCCGGTGATCGATTCGCTCTCGGTTCACGGCATCGACACCGCGCTGGTCATGAAAATCATCGAGCCGTTGAGGGTCGAAGAAGCCGGAAACGGCCTCGCGGCTGCATCGGGTGGCAAGCGTGACAGGCCGCTCGGCAATAAAGATCACGTCGATTCGCGCCTGAACGCCCCGCTCGCTCGCTTGGCGGCACATTCTAGTACGTGACGGGCTCCCGAGAAGACTGCTCGCAGGGCAGATCTCGAGTGTTAGCAGTTCGATGCGCTGGGCCAACGCCGGCCCGCATATGTCGTCTGCGGCGTTGCGACGAAACTCGCCATCGGCGAGCTTGAACGCATGCGCAGCAGGAGGAGCCGACATCCGCAGAGATCGCATTCGTCGGGATCGGTCGAGTTGATGATCCCCTTCACCCGCACGATCCAGCGGGCTCTTTGAGTGGATGAAAAAGCGCGCCGTCAAACGTCCTGACAGACAGATATATCGACCCTGTAAATATCTGAGATCAAAACGATCAATTTTACGAATACTCGGGGATCGCCCATCAATGACGTGATCGGCCGGGCGCGGGCGCGTCGCCATGAAGGTCGGTCGGGGGGCAAGCTCGTTTCGAAGAAAACGCGCCGCCAAGGGGGGATTTATGACAAGAGGACTGAAGCGGTCCGCTTCCGTAGCGTTGATTCTAGCCGGGATGATCCAGGGCGCGTGGGCTGCCGAGAACGGAGCGACAAATTATCCGGCGGGCTCGCCCGGCGTGTTCATCGCGTCGTTTCCGCCGATCCCCGGCCTGTTCGCGATCAGCCAGACCAGCTACACCAGCGCCAACGGCCTGTATGACGGGCGGGGCAACAAGCTGCCGATCAACTTCAAGCTCTCCGCCGTGTCGGAGACGATGCGGTTTCTCGCGAGCTATCCGGGCGACTTCTTCGGAGCTCACGTCTATTCGCAACTCGTGGTGCCCTTCGTTCACCTCGAAAGCACCAATCCCGGCGGATCGTTCCAGGCCAACGGTCTTGCCAACATCACCTTCTCGCCGATCATCCTGAGCTGGGCGCTGTCGCCCGTGCAGACCTTCACGGTCGGTCTCGACATCATGCCGAACACCGGCACCTATTCGGCGCGGCAGCCGCTCAATGTCGGCACGAACTACACGACGATCTCGCCCGTTCTCGCCTATCGTTATGCCGATCCAAAGGGCTTTGAATTCGCCGTGTCGCCGCGTCTGCTGCTCAACAACGCCAATGCCGACTCGGTCAATGCCTTCACGCAGCTGACACAGCAGTACCGCAGTGGCGATGCGCTGGTGGTCGACTTCAACGCGGGCTACAATATCGGCGACTGGAAGCTCGGCGTCGTCGGCGGCTATACGCATCAGTATCAGGACGACAAGATCAACGGCGTCAAGGCCTTCAATTTCGCCGGGGTGCAGGACGGCAACCGGTTGCGCTCGATCAATGCAGGCCCGTCGCTGACTTATAACGCGGGACGCTTCCAGATCAACGTGAACTACCAGCATACATTCTACGTCGAGAACGGCAGCCGCGGCGATACGGTGTGGGCCAACCTGGCGTTCCCTCTCTGGGTGCCCGCACCGCCGCCCGGAGCCGGACAGATCAAGCGCTGACACGCGCAAAAAGGGGCCGGCGCTCGCGCCGGCCCCTCGCCATCAACTTGTGCTGGTCGACGGCGGTCAGGGGACCTCGGCAACGACCTCGCGCATCAGATTGCGTAGCCACAGCAGACCCGCATCGGTCGAGCGATAGCGATGCCATTGTACGCGCTGCCGCAGCACCGGCAGCGCGACAGGCAGCTCGATGATGCGGATGGGGAGGCTGCGCTGGGCGGCGATGGCGAGACGCCGGTGCACGGTCGCAAGCCGGTTCGTTCCGGCGACGAGATGGGGAATGGCGGTGAACGCGTACACCGACACATCCTCCCTGCGGCTGGTGTTACGCTGCTCCAGATAATAGGTTTCGAGCGATTGCGCTGCGATCGCCGGTCGCATCACCACGTGGGACGCCTTCGCGAAGTCCTGCCGTGACAGCTTGCCCTTGCCATACTTTCCCTTGCTCCACGCGATGACGCAGAAATCGTCCTCGAAGATCACCTCGGAGGGGTGCAGCTTGGAGCTGAATTCCTCCGGGATGATCAACAGGTCGACGTCGCCGCGCTCCAGCGCGCGCTCCGGCCGCTGCACCTGCTGCAGGAAGTCGAAGCGGATCCCGGGCGCAAGGGCCTCGCTGCGCGCCAGCAGCCGCGGGATCAGCGTCACCAGCGTGTAGTCCGATACCAGGATCTTGAAGCAGCGATCGGACTGCGCCGGATCGAACTCGGCAGACGAGGCGATGGTCCAGTCGACCCGCACCAGCAGGTCCCTGATCGAGTCCTTCAGCGTCTCCGCGCGCGGCGTCAGCTCCATCTTGCGGCCGATCTTCACCAGCAGCTCGTCATCGAAATACGTTCGCAGCCGCAGCAAGGCGTTGCTCATCGCCGACTGCGTCATGTTCATGCGCGCCGCCGCGCCGCTGACGCTGCGCAGATGCAGCAGATGGTCGAGCGCGACCAGCAGATTGAGGTCGAACTTGTTGTTGAAGCGCATCGGCGGCCTCGCTCGAGGTATTCAGGAGATCAATGCGATTGATCTTGATAATCAATTTTTCGAAATGGTCAAACGGGGCTATGCCAGACCCAGGGAAGAAACGTCGAGGAAGACGCGTGGCGGGGGCCGCGCGTCGCGAGTGCAATCATGTTCAAGTACTTTCCGAGCAACTATGTCTGGAATCTCTCGGTCGATCTCGCGATCGAGATGGGAGCGCGGATCGGTGAGATCGAGGAGATGTGCGCGCCGCTGCAGGAGGCGGCGCGGCAACCCGATGCAAGCGGCACCCAGGCTTTTCGCGAGACCTGGGCGCGGATGGCGGACAAGCTCTGTGACCTCGCTGCCGAGGACGAGGCGAGCGGACGGCGGCTATCGGCGGGCGACAAATATGGCCGCGCAGCGAGCTATCTGATCACCTGCGAACGCCTGCAGGCGCACGAGGCGCCGGGACGGCTGGCGCTGTATCGCAAATGCCTCGACGTGTTCGCCAAGGGAATCGCGCTGGCGCGGGAGAACTGCGAGCGCGTCGAGATTCCCTATGAAGGCACTCACATCGCAGGCCTCCTGGTCCGCGCCGAAGGACGTGACGGGCCGGCGCCGCTGCTGGTGCAGGTCAACGGCCTGGATTCGACCAAGGAGATGAAATACCGCGTCGGCCTGCCCGCGTGGCTCGCCAGGCGAGGCGTGTCGTCGCTGGTGATCGACCAACCGGGATCGGGCGAGGCGCTGCGCCTGCAGGGTCTCACGGCACGATATGACAGTGAGCACTGGGCCTCCCGTGTGGTCGACTGGCTGGAGACCCGCAGCGACGTCGATCCGAAGCGTATCGGTCTCGAAGGCGTCTCGCTCGGTGGCTACTACTGCCCGCGCGCCGTGGCCTTCGAGCCGCGCTTCGCCTGCGGCGTCGCCTGGGGCGCCAATCACGACTGGCGCGACGTGCAGAAGAAGCGGCTGCAGAAGGAGGGCGATTTCCCGGTCCCGCATTATTGGGCGCATGTGCGCTGGGTGTGGGGCGCGCGCGACCAGGACGACTTCATGCGCATCGCCGAGCGGGTTCATCTCGACGGCATCCTCGATCGCATCAAGGTGCCGTTCCTGGTGACCCATGGCGAGAAGGACTCGCAGATCCCGCTGCATTGGGCGGAGCGCACCTATGAACAACTGGTCAATTCACCGAAGCGCGAGCTGAAGATCTTCACCGCGCGTGAAGGCGGTGCCCAGCATGCGAGCTTCGACAACAGCATCAATGCCGGCCACTACATCGCGGACTGGGTCGCAGAGACGTTGAACGGACACGTCGCCTGAAGCAGCAGGTGGAGAGGAGAGCCATGAAAATTGTCGGTCTGGAGAGCCTGATATTCGGTGTCGACGACGTCAGAGGCGCCGCGCGCTTCCTCGTCGATTACGGGTTGACGCCCGTCGACGTCTCCGATCGCAGCGGCCGCTTCGAGGCGATCGACGGCACCGCCGTGGTGATCGCGCGACAGGACGATCCGGCGCTGCCGCCGGGGCCCGTACCCGGCTGCCGTCTGCGCAAGACGGTGATGGGCGTCGCCGACGAGGCGACGCTGGGGGCGATCGCCGCCGAGCTGCGGCGCGACCGCGAGGTACGGCGGCTACCCGACGGCTCGATCGAATCGATCGATGATTCCGGATTCGTGATCGGCTTTCAGCTGACGGCACGCCGGCCTTTCGTGCTGCCGGGCGAGATCTCGAATGCGCCGGGCGGCGTGGTGTTCAGGCCGATCAACAGTCTCGGCGTGCCGCCGCCGGGCAGCGTCATCCGTCCGCGATCACTGTCGCATGTGGTCTATTTCGTGCCCGACGTGGCGAAGGCCGAGGCGTTCTACGTCAATCGCCTCGGCTTCCGCTGCACCGACCGCTTCACCGGGACGGGGCCGTTCCTGCAGCCGGGCGGCTCGCTCGACCATCACACCCATTTCCTGATCGGCGCGCCGCCGCACATGCACGGCGTGGAGCACTTCACGTTCCATTTCGGTGGTCCTTCCGAAATGATCACCAACGGCTATCGCTTCGTCGAGAAGGGCTATCAGGCGTTCTGGGGACCCGGCCGTCACATCCTGGGCTCGAATTGGTTCTGGTACTTCAACAGCCCGTTCGGCTGCCACATCGAGATGGATGCCGACATGGACCAGCACGATGCAAGCTGGCAGCCGCGCGAAGCGACGGCCTCCGCCGATAATTCGCAGACCTTCCTGATGAAGATGCGTAGGAAATGGTACCCCGGCCCTGGAATCCCCGAGAATGGCGACTACGCGTGAGGCCCGGTCGCCGCGATGGCTCCGGCTGTGCCGCGCCGACGAGATCGGCGAGGCGCAGTCGCGCGGCTTCGATCCCGACGATGAGGGGCAGGACAGCCTGTTCGTCGTGCGATGGCAGGGACGGCTGCATGGCTGGCGCAACGCCTGTCCGCATATCGGCGGCGCGCCGATGGCCTGGCGCAGGGATGCGTATCTCAACGCCGAGCGCACGCGTATCGTCTGTCACGCGCACGGCGCCGAGTTCATGCCCGACACCGGGCTGTGCGTACAGGGGCCGTGCCGCGGCGAGCGGCTGATCGATATCGAGCTCGTCGTCGACGCCGACGGCGAGCTGTTCGCGAATAAATAACACGCCGGCAAGGGCGGTTCGAAACAAGGAGGAGGGCACCATGGCTGTGGTGAGCAGGGTGCTGACGATCGGCGGCGGGTTTTCCGGCATGGCGGCGTCGATCCAGATGCGCAAGGCGGGCATCGCGGTCGATCTCGTCGAGGTCGATCCGAACTGGCGGCCGGAGGGCGCCGGCATCACGGTGAGCGGGCCGACCTTGCGCGCGCTCGAAACGATCGGCGTGTTCGCGGCGTTCACGGAGCGCGGCTATACCGCTGACGGTGTCGATCTGTTCACCCCATCGGGGCATCGGATCGGCGAGATCCCGACACCGAAGGCTGCAGGATCGGATGTGCCCGGTGGCGGCGGCATCATGCGGCCCGAACTCGGCCGCATCCTCGCCGAGGCGACGCGCGCCTCGGGCGTCGGCGTGCGTGTCGGCTGCACCTACACGCAGATCACGCAGCAGGACGGCGATGTCGAGGTCGCCTTCACCGATGGCACGACCGGCCGCTATGATCTCGTGGTGGTCGCCGATGGCGTGTACTCGAAGACGCGAGCGTTGCTGTTTCCCGAGGTCAAGCCGCCGCAATATATCGGCCAAGTGGTCTGGCGCGCCGTGCTGCCGCGGCCAGCCGACATCGTGCGCCCGCGGATGTGGCTGGGCGGTGCGGTCAAGGCCGGCGTCAACCCGGTGTCGCCGAGCCACATGTACATGTTCGTGACCGAGGCACGGCCGGAGAAGCTGCAGGCCGCGCGCGCGTCATGGCCGCAACTGGTCGCGGACATGCTGGCACCATTCAGCGATCCCGTCCTCGTGGCGCTGCGGCCGCATCTGCACGCCCCGAACGCCGCGATCGACTATCGGCCGCTCGCCAACTTGCTGGTACCGGCGCCCTGGAACCGCGGCCGCGTCATCCTGATCGGCGACACCGTGGCCGCGACGACGCCGCATCTCGCTTCCGGGGCGGGCATCGGCATCGAGAGCGGCATCGTGCTGGCCGAGGAGCTGGAACGGGCGGCGACCCTGCAGGAGGCGTTCGACCGCTTTCATGCGCGCCGCTGGGAGCGCTGCCGCATGGTGATCGAGAACTCCGCCCAGCTCTGCCGCATCGAGATGGAGAACGGCGACAAGGCCGAGCACGCCAGGATCATGCGCGAGTCGATCGTCGGGCTGACGCAGCCGATCTGAGCCGACGACGTCAACGAACAACATCATCAACGGGGAGGAAGCAATGACGGTGACGACGGAGACGTGGCGCGGACGCATCGCGCTGATGGTCGCGCATTGCGCCGGGATGGTCGATCTCGTCGCGCTGCCGGTCTGGGTGGGCGCGCTGATCGAGCGCTACAAATTCAGCCCGCAGCAGGCGGGGCTGCTGGCCACGTTGTTCCTGCTGGGCGCAGTGCTCAGCAGCCTGTTCTTTGCACCGCGCTTCAACCGGATGAACGCCCGGCTGGCGGCGGCTGTGGGCTACGCCGCGGCCGCGCTGGTGTTCCTGGCCGCGAGCCGGACGTCGGAATTCTCGCTGCTCGCGATGCTGCACGCGCTGGGCGGCGCCACGGCGGCCTGCGGGCTGAGCTTTACTCACGGCACCATTGCCCGGAGCGCCAACCCGCATCGGCTGTTCGCGATCGTCGGAATGGCGCTCGGGGTGTTTGCCATCCTCTTTCTCGGCCTGACGCCCAATCTCGTGGCAGGATTCGGCGGCCATGCCCTGTTCGTCGTGTTCGCCGGCGTGATGGCAGTCGCGGCGCTGGTGGCGGCGCTGTCGTTTCCGAGCGGCGTGGTACGCAGTGACGAGGACCTCATTGCCGAGGTCAGCCATCTGCCGCGCGCCGTCTGGTTCGGCATCGCCGGCATCAGCTGCATGGCGCTGACCCAGGCGATGCTGTTCAGCTTCATCGAGCGCATCGGCGCTGACCGCGGCTTCGGCGCGGAGGCGGTCACGGGCGTGCTGATCGCGCTCGGCTTCGTCAACCTGCTGCCGGCGCCGCTCGCCGCCTTTCTGGAGCAGCGGCTGCCGGCGCGCCACGTGCTGCTGGCGGGCCCGATCTGCCAGGCGCTGATCGCCGTGACGATCACCTTCGGCTCCGGCTTCGTCGCCTATGCCGCTCCGACTGCGGTCTTTGCCGCGGTGATGATCTTCACCCACACCTTTGCGTTCGGTCTGCTGTCGCGCCTCGACCCCACCGCGCGGGCGCTTGCCGGCACGCCGGCGATGCTGATGATCGGCGCCGCGATCGGCCCCATTCTCGGCGGCACCTTGGTGCAGCTGTTCGGCTATCCCGCGCTCGGGCTCGGTGCCGTCATCATCTCCTCTATCGCCGTCCTGTTGTTCTCGCGCGTGTTCGTCGCGCGCAGGGCGGCGCCGGCCGCTTCGCTCGAAATCGCCTGATCCAGGAGACCTCCCGTATGACCCTTCCGCAGATCCGCCGCGTCGTCACCGGACATGATCAGCAGGGCGCCGCCATCATCTCGTCCGACGGGCCCTTGCCGACCGTCTCCGAGCTGGCGGCCATCCCCGGCACCTTCTTTCATGAGATCTGGAGCACTCAGGCGACGCCGGCGCTCATCGACAATGGTCCAGATCCGACGATCGGACCGCTGCGGCTGCCGCCACCGCCGAATGGCAGCCGTATCCGGTTCGTCGACATCCCGCCGGACACCGAGGATTTTCTCCGCAACGGCGCGACGCGAATGAAGGCCGCGTTCAGCGAGATCGGCGACCCGCACGCCTCGACGGTGACGACGGAATCGCCGCATCCGCTGATGCACCGCACCGAGACGATCGACTACGGCATCGTGATCTCCGGCGAGGTCACGCTGGTGCTCGACAAGGGCACCGCGGATCTCAAGGCCGGCGATGTCGTGATCCAGCGCGGCACCAATCACGCCTGGGCCAATCGCAGCGACAGACCGTGCCGGATGTTGTTCATCCTGATCGACGGCAAGTTCGGTCCCGAAGCCAATCCGACCAGGGACAGCTGATGAAGCTCGCAACCTATCAGAACGGCAGCCCCGATGGCGGCCTCGTCATCGTCTCCCGGGATCAGGCGCGTGCGGTCGACGCGAGCACCGTCGCGCCTGATCTTCTGACGGCACTGCGGAACTGGCCGCAGGCCGAGCCGGCGCTGCGACGGCTCGCCGAGAGCCTCGACGACGGATCCGCCGCCGGCGCCGTCGCGTTCGATCCGGCGCGATGCCTCGCACCGCTGCCGCGCGCGCCGCAATGGTTGGACGGCTCGGCCTTCCTCAATCACGGACGGCTGATGGACGTTGCCTTCAACAAGCCGCCGATCCCCGATTTCGACACCATCCCGGTGATGTACCAGGGTGCCAGCGATGACTTCCTCGGGCCGCACGCCGACGTCCCGTTCGTGACGGAGGCGGATGGCATCGACTTCGAGGGCGAGTTCGGCGTGATCGTCGACGACGTGCCGATGACCGTCTCCGCCGAGAACGCCGCACGGCATATCCGGCTGCTGGTGCAGATCAACGACTGGAGCCTGCGCGCGGTCGGCGCGCGCGAGGTTCGCACCGGCTTCGGCTTCCTGCAGGCAAAGCCGTCGACGAGCTTCGCGCCGATCGCGGTGACGCCCGACGAGCTTGGAGACGCCTGGCGCGACGGCCGTTTCGATATGGCCCTGCACATCCAGCGCAATGGCGAACGGATCGGCGCAGCCTCGGGCCGAGAGATGGCATTCTCGTTTCCGCAACTGATCGCCCATGCCGCGCGGACGCGCCGGTTGACGGCCGGCACGATCATCGGCTCGGGCACGGTCTCGAATGCCGATCGCGCCGCCGGATCGAGCTGCCTGGCCGAGGTCAGGGCGATCGAGATGATCGCACACGGCGCGCCACGGACGCCGTTCCTGCGCTTCGGTGACGAGGTGGCGATGCAGGCCAGCTTCGCCGACGGCCGGCCGGGTCCGTTTGGACGCATCGTCCAGCGCGTGGTTCGCGCGCCTCACCCCGGCCGCCCGGATTGAACGATGCGTATTCTGGTGACGGGTGCCGCAGGCTTTATCGGCAGCGCCCTGCTGTGTCGGTTGCTGAGTGATGTGGACAGTGGCGACGTCACCGGGCTCGATCTCGGCGATGCGCCGCCCGCGGTGTCCGGTCGTCGCCTGTCCTGGATCAGAGGCGGCCTCGACGACCGGGCGGTGCTCGAGCAGCTCGGCGCCGCGGCGTTCGACCTCGTGTTTCATCTCGCCAGCGTTCCCGGCGGCCGCGCCGAGGCCGAGCCTGCGCTCGGCCGGCGCGTCAATCTCGATGCATCGCTCGATCTGTTCCAGTTGCTGGCGCAGAGCCGAAATCGGCCGCGCGTGGTCTACGCCAGCAGCGTCGCCGTCTACGGTGCGCTCTCCGAGGCGCCAGTCGGTGCGCAGACGGAGGCGCGGCCCGCGATCACCTATGGCGCGCACAAGCGGATGGTGGAGATCGCACTTGCCGATCACACGCGGCGCGGAGACCTGTCGGGAATCGCGCTGCGGCTGCCCGGGATCGTTGCGCGACCGCGACCCGTGAGCGGCTTCGGCTCCGCCTTCATGAGCGAGCTGCTGCACGCGCTCGCGTCGGGCGAGCGCTATGTCTGTCCGGTCTCGCCGGCCGCAACCGCGTGGTGGCTGTCGGCGCAGGCCGCCGTCGACAATCTGATGCTGGCCGGTCGGATCGATTGCTGCGGGACGTTGCAGCTTCCGGCGCTTCGTCTTTCGATCGCCGAAGTCGTCGCCGGCTTGGCGCGGCTCTACGGTGCAGAGCGGTCCGGGCTCGTGACATTCGAGCCCGACGAAGGTATCGAGGCCATGTTCGGTCGTTATCCGATGTTGGACGTCAGAGCCGAATTGGCGCTGGGTTTCTCCCACGATGGATCAGTGGTGGAGCTGATCAGGAATGCGCTTCGAGCCTGAATCGGGTGGGGAGAACAGCCGCAATCGTCCTGGAATCCGCGCCGAGCATCCGCATCATCATGCGCCGACATGCGGATCCGTTGCGCCCGCAGTGCAGACCGGCCGGTCGGTCGGTTCCGAGCCGGGGCGTGGCGGCCACGTCTGACAATTGCGGAGCAACCCGGCGATCGTGCCCTTGTCCGTGGGCCTTGTCTCACCGGCAACGACATGAAGTCCGAGACGATGCGGACTGTCGGCGCTTTAAGGGCAAAGCCGTCCGTTGCCGCGGCGAACATAGAGGGGCGCGCCTTCTTCGGTCGCTTCGGCAAGATGTTCGAGTATCGGCACTACGTGCTGCTCGAGATCGCGCGATTGCTGATGGGTCGATCCGAGACGTGGCGTTTCGGGGCCGAGCTCCCATGAGCCGTCCGGCAGCCTGACGAGCAGGCCGGCCCTCTCCAGCAAAAAGCTCAGGCGGATGATCCGTCCTCTTCACCCGCCCGGTAGCCGACTGCCGCCGGAAGCGCTGGGGCCCGATCGCTCGGTCACCCCTGCAATGTCACGCGACCGAAGGGCTGCCCGCGACGGTCGTTCGGCGCAATTGTCCGGAGCGGTTTGCTCCAATCCGCCAAAAGGGCAGGGGTGACGCCCTGGGAGCACAAGCGTCTGGAAAGACTAACCATCTATAATTGGACGTGAATCTGGCTTGGCTCTGCGGGCGCTCTCTCCGCCGGCCAGTCCATACCTTCCGATGTCGGTATGGCCACAATGCTTCCGCCTTTGTTAAGGCCGCACCCGTACTCTCCCGGAGACAACCGGGGAGGGAATCATGGCCGGAGCTTGCGCAGGCTGCGCGGACGGGATCGAGCCGCCCTTTGCCTTCAAGATGGCGTTTCAGCCGATCGTCGATGTCGGGGCGCACCGGGTCTGGGGCTACGAGGCGCTGGTGCGCGGGCCCAATGGCGAGGGCGCGCACAGCGTGCTGTCGCAACTCACCGAGGCGCAGCTCTATCGCTTCGATCAGTCGGCGCGGGTGCTGGCGATCGAGACCGCCGGGCGGCTGTTCACCGACCCTTGCGCCCGGCTGTCGATCAACTTCATGCCCAACGCGGTCTACGAGCCGCGCGCCTGCATCCAGAAGTCGCTGGCCGCGGCGAAGCGGGCCAGCTTCCCGGCGCAGAACCTGATGTTCGAGTTCACCGAGAACGAGCGCATGGCGAGCCCCGATCATGTCGAGCGCATCGTCAAGAGCTACAAGGAGCTCGGCTTCTGGACCGCACTGGACGATTTCGGCGCCGGCTATGCCGGTCTCAATCTCTTGGCGCGGTTGCAGCCGAACCTGATCAAGATCGACATGGAGCTGCTGCGCGACATCCATCGCCACCCCGCCAAGCAGGTGATCGTGTCGGGCGTCGCCGCGATCGCGCGGCAGCTTGACATTGCGGTGCTCGCCGAGGGCGTGGAGAACGAGGCGGAGTTCGCGGTGCTGCGCTCCGCCGGCATCAACCTGTTCCAAGGCTATTACTTCGCCAGGCCCGCGCTGATGGCGCTGCCGGAGGTGAGCTGGCTGGCGGAGCCTGCGCGCGACGTGGCGGTGGGCTGACGCGTGCCCATCACATCCAGAAATCCATACGGCTGTAGGTCTCGGATCCGAAATTCTGGTGATGCGAGGGCCGCGGGCGGTCGCCATGCTCCGGCAGTGCAGCCGCGGACCGAGCCGCTCGTGCCTGGCGCGCGGTCATTCCGCAGCAGCTGTCGTTGAGGGCGGCGAAGGCTTCGGCGTTCCGCAGCACCTCCTTCACGTCGGGGCGGCATTCCGAAACAGCGGGGCTGCCTGGACCGGAATGCTTTACAAGCATCGTTGTGCCGCGCGGATGCGTCCTGGTGCCGCCCTCCCTGGAAGTCCCTCGCTCCTCCGAAGATGCCCCCCGTCATCGCCGACCCCTCCATTCTGCGCGTCCTGATCGTGCTCGCCGTCACCCAGCTGATCGCCTGGGGCACGCTCAGCCTGCCGGCGGTGATCGGGCGGGCGATGGCGGCGGATCTGGAGATGGACCTGACGGCGATCTTCGCCAGCACCACCGTGCTGTACATGTCGATGGGGCTGTGCTCGCCGCTGCTGGCGCGGCCGTTCGTCAAGCAGGGCGGCCGCCGCGTCATGATCGCCGGCACCCTGCTGGCGGCGCCTGGTTATGCGCTGCTGTCGGCCGCGCAAGGGCCGCTGTCTTATTACGCGGCGTGGCTGCTGCTCGGCATCGCCGGCAGCGCGACGCTGTCGACCGCCTCCTACATCGTTCTCAACGAGGTCGCGGGCCTGCGCGCGCGCAGCGCCATCGGGGCGCTGATGCTGGTGACGGGGCTGTCGAGCAGCATCTTCTGGCCGGTGACCTCGGCGCTGTCGGGGCTGATCGGCTGGCGCAGCACGTGTCTCGTCTATGCCGGCCTGCTGCTGCTGGTGTCGCTGCCGCTGTTCGTGTTCCTGCTGCCGCGGCGCGTCCATGATCATCTGCCGCCCGCATCTGACGTGACGGCTTCGCCGCCGGCGGCAAAGCCCGCGCGCAGCACGTTCTATCTGCTGGTCGGCGCCTCCGGCCTCAACGCCTTCGTCGCCTTCGGCATGGGCGCCGTGCTGATCGAGCTGCTCAAATCCGAGGGCCTGTCGGCGGCGGAGGCGATCGGCTTCGGCTCGCTGCTGGGCGTGATCCAGATCAGCGCCCGCGCGATCGACTTCATGGGCGGCGGCCGCTGGGACGGCATCACCACCGCCATCGTCGCCGGGCTGGCGCTGCCGGTGGCCATGCTGCTGCTGATGCTGAGCCACGGCTCGCACGCCGCGATCGCCATGTTCATGCTGATCTATGGTCTCGGCACCGGCGCACTCGCCGTGGCGCGCGCGACCATGCCGCTGGTGTTCTACGACAAGGCGGCATTCGCCCGCGCCTCGGCGCAGATCGGTCTGCCGATGAACGTGCTGTCGGCCGTCTCGGCCCCGATCCTGGTCGAGCTCCTGACCCGCTACGGCAGCAACGCGCCGCTCGCGCTGAGCCTGGTGTGCTCCTGTGCTGCCGTGGCCATGCTGTTGCTGCTGCGGCAGCGCCGGCCGTCCGGCGCGACGGCGTCCTCATAGCAGCCGCCCGTCGGGCTCCGCGGGAGCAGGACCTACGCGCCGCGCGGCGTCGGGAGGCCGCAACAGGCTGTATCGGCCATGCGCCAAGCAACGAAGTTCATTCGCGAGTTCAAGCCCATCGGCGCGGTCACGCCCCGCTGCATAAATTTTGGGCTTTCGTTTTATCGGAAGTCATGGTTCTCTCTCGCTGTCCCGTCTCATCGACGAGGGGCGCTGCGCATCGTCAGGAGCGTTGTGGCGGGATGCGATGGACGTGCTGATGCCGACTGACGAGTGGCACCGGCATGGACGGCGAAGTCGCGTGGTCCTGATACCCCGACGCTGGTATCGAGCGCGATGGGCGCAAGCGCATTGTCGCGACACGGTGGCCAACAAGCCCGGTGCACCGAGGAGAGCGCGTATAAGCCGTAACACCGTTGCGCAGGGAAGGCCGGGTCATCTCGGCTGAACCTGTGGTTCCTGCCCCGTGCATTTCTTTCGCACGGGGGCCGCAGGAATCAGCCGATGCCTGGTCTTCCCTGCGCCCTCGATCCGATGAGGGACATTGCTGCACAAAGCTCGGGCGCTGGCGCGTCGCGATGACGTGGAGGCGCGGCCGCCGTGCTGATCCCAACCTGCGGATCGCCGGGATCCGACCGTCGCGGAAATGTCACATGTTAATTTGCAGGACCGTCGAGGAGTCGCGCTGGTTGTTGTCTGGCCAAAGCTCGCGCAAAAGGCCCGGTGCTCATTCCAAAGACTAATTAGTTCGCGGCGCGGCTGCGAGCAGGGATAGCAAACAATTAATGTGCGCTTGGTATCGTGCATACAGTCCATGCAAGAGAATCCAGAAAATGCGACACCTGACTGTCTATCAGCGTCTGGCGGCGATCATCGCCGTGATGTCGATCGCACTGTTCGCCGTCTCCGCCATGCAGATCCTGATGCTGCGTGGAACCGTCATCGAGGAGCGGCAGACCATGGTCCGCAACCTCGTGGAAGCAGCCGTCAAGGTGCTCAGCTCCTATGACGCCGCCGCGGCCGCTGGAAAGCTCCCGGCGGATCAGGCGCGTCAGCAGGCCTTCGCCGCGATCGGCGCAATGCGCTGGGGGCCCTACAACGACTATCTCGGCGTGTACGGAACCGGATCCTCGGATGCAGGCGTCACCTATGTCCACGCCAACCCGAAATACATCAACGTCAACCGCTGGGACTTCAAGGATTCCAGCGGCAAGCTGCTGATCCAGGATATCGTCCGTGCCGCGCGCGCCGGCGGCGGCTTCGTCGAATATAAGGTGCCGCGGGCCGGCGGAAGCACCGAGCTGCCGAAGATGTCCTATGTCGGCGCCTATGGCAGCGGCGACAAGATGCTGGCGATCCAGGCTGGCGCCTATGTCGACGACATCGATGCAGTCGTCTATCAGCGCGCGCTGTGGGCCGGCGTCGGCGCCCTCGCAGGGCTGCTCGTGGCCGCGATCGCCGCCTTCTTGCTCGGACGCAGCGTCGTGGTTCCGCTGGACCAGACCTGTGCAGTGATGGACGAGCTGACCAAGGGCAATCTGGACTTCGAGGTGCCGTTCACCGACCGCCGCAACGAGATCGGCCGCATGGCGCGCAGCCTGCAGATCTTCAAGGACCATCTCGCGGAGAGCGAGCGCATCAGAGCCGAGCAGGAGGACTCCAAGCAGCAGGCGGCCGACGAGCGGCGCACGGTGCTGGCGCGGATCGCCGATGAGTTCGAGCGCTCGATCGGCGGCGTCATCCAGACCACTGCGAGCGCGGCCGGCGAGTTGCAGACCTCGGCGCAGTCGATGTCGAGCATCGTCTCCGGCACCAGCGACCAGAGCGCGAAGGTGGCCGCGGCCGCGGAGCAGACCGCCAAGAACGTGCAGACGGTGTCGGCCTCGGCCGAGCAGCTGTCGTCGTCGATCCAGGAGATCGCCAAGCAGGTGACGCAGTCGTCCTCGATCGCGCAGAACGCGGTCGGGCAGGCGACGCGGACGGAGGCGATGGTCGACAGGCTGGTCCACGCGTCGCAGAAGATCGGCGAGGTCATGGCGCTGATCCAGACCATCGCGGGCCAGACCAATCTGCTGGCGTTGAACGCCACGATCGAGTCGGCGCGAGCCGGCGAGGCCGGCAAGGGCTTTGCGGTCGTCGCCAACGAGGTCAAGGCGCTGTCAGCCCAGACCGCCAAGGCGACCGAGGAGATCACCAGCCAGATCGAAGCCATCCGCGACGCCACCGGCTCGACGGTCAATGCGATCCGCGAGATCGGGGCGACCATCGGCCAGATGAACGAGATCACCGATGCGATCGCAGCCGCGGTCGAGGAGCAGGGCGCCGCGACCAAGGAAATCGCGCGCAGCGTCCAGCAGGCGGCGCAGGGCACCCAGGGCGTCATGCAGCACATCGTCGGCGTCCGCGAAGCCTCGGGGCAGGTCGGGGCCGCGGCGGCGCAGGTGCTGAGCGCGGCGTCTCAGCTCGGCAGCCAGTCGGATCAGCTCAAGACCCAGACCGGACGCTTCCTCGGCAACGTCCGCGCGGCGTGAGGCCATCGGGCGGATGGTGGTGGCTCACCCTCCGCCGATCTCCGCGAGCCGGTCGAGCAGCGGGACCTGTGCGGAATTGATCCGCGTGCGCGCCTCGGCAAGCTCGAACCACGCGGCGCGGTCCACTTCCGGAAAGCGCTGCATGCGGCCGCTGCGCGGCGGCCATTCGAGCTCGAATTCGTTGCTGGCGATGGCATCGGCGTCGAGCTCGGTCTCGGCGGCGAAGGCTTCGACGATCTTGCCGCCGCGCTGCCTGATCTCGCCGAGTGATCGCAGCGGCACGGTCAGCGCGGTGCCGAGTTCCTCGGCGAATTCGCGCCGCGCCACCGCCTCGGCCTGCTCGCCTGGACCGAACTCGCCCTTCGGAATCGACCAGGCGCCGAGATCCCTGTTGCGCCAGAACGGCCCGCCCGGATGCACCAGGAGCACCTCGAGTCCACGCGCGGTGCGGCGAAAGGCGAGCACGCCCGCGCTGCGCGCCGGCATGCCGCTACGCCTCGCCGGTGCGCTGGATGAGATCGCGCTCCCAGCCGAACACCGACCGGCCGTCGAGCTCGGGCGAGGCGGCGCGCTCGGTGGCGATGAAGGCGTCGAGCGACGGACCGGTCGCGCTGCGCTCCAGCCGCCGCGCCTGATCGTCGAGCCGCTTCAGCGCCGACAGCGCCTCGTCACGACCGAGCTTCGCATTGCCGACGGCCGATTTGAGCACGCGGATGGTCTCGTCATAGACCTTGATCGGCACCGGATAGGGATGACGATCCTTGCCGCCATGCGCCAGCGAGAACCGCGCCGGATCCGTGAAGCGAAACGGCGCGCCGTGGACGACCTCGGCGACCATTGCCAGCGAGCGCACGGTGCGGGCGCCGACGCCCGGCGTCAGCAGCAGCTCGGGGAAGTCGACCGGGCCGCGCTCGGCCGCAGCCGCCAGGGTGCCGTGCAGCCGGCGCGCGAACACGTCCTTCGGGCGGACGTCGTGATGATCCGGCATGACCAGATGCGGCAGCAGACCCTGCGCCGGCTCCGGCGTGCTCAGCCGCTCGAACTCGGTGACGACGCGGTCGGGGCCGAGCTCGGTCAAGAGCTCGAGCTGGGCGTTGCGCGACGGCGCGGCCCGCCGGTCGGTGAGGTTGACGATCTCGCCCTGAGTCGGACCATCGATCGCGCTGTGCGGGGCGTCGACGAAGCTGGCGAGATCCCGCGAGTGCCAGTGGTAGCGCCGCGCCTGCCGCGCCTCGCCGTTCATGCCCTGCTGCACGACGGTCCATTTGCCATCGGCGGTGACGAAGAAGCCGTGCAGATAGAGGTCGAAGCCATCCTGCACGGCGGCGCTGTCGACCTTGGCCACCAGCTTGCTGGTGCGTACCAGATCCTCGCCGTCGAGACCAAGCCGGTCGCTGAGCAGGCGCAGCTCGTCGGGCGTCTTGCGCGAATGCTCGCCGCGGCCGCCGCAGACGTAGATTCCGAGCTCGCCCGACAGCGGCTTCAGCCCGCGCTTCAGCGCTCCGATCACGCTGGTGGTGATCCCCGACGAGTGCCAGTCCATCCCCATCACGGCGCCGAACGACTGGAACCAGAACGGATGCGACATGCGCGCGAGGAATTCGTCGCGGCCGTAATGATGCACGATCGCCTGGGTGATGATGGCGCCGAGCGAGGCCATGCGTATGCCGAGCCAGGCTGGGACGCGCCCGGAATGGAGCGGAAGATCGGCGCTGCCGGTGCGTCGGGCCATCGGAACCTGAAGCGAAAGATATCTCGCGCCAATCTAGCAGATGGCGGGCCGATGCGCGAACCATCCGGGGGAGAATGGCGGTCGTGATCTTATTCGGCCTGACCGAGATAGCCGATCCAGTTCCGGAACAGCGCCTGCGCTGCGCTGCCGGAGGCGAGATCGGTGCGGAGCGTCAGGCCGGGCAGCTCGGCCGCCAGCGTCGGGTCACGCCTGACTTTGGCGCGCGCCTCGAACGCGTTCAGGACCGCTTCGGTCTCGAGGCTGAAATAGGATTTCGGCAGCCGCGGATAATCGTCGCGCTGACCGGCGAGGAAGCGTGCAATGTCGCGCATGTATTCGCGTTGCAGGGACAGCGCGTCATACTCCGGATGCCCCTGGAAGAACACGAAGCGGCTCGGCATCGAGCGCGCGAAGATGTCGACGCCGATCTCGTCGGACCGGGTCAGGATGTCGTAGCCGCGCGCCGCCAGCAGCGGCTCGTTGACGGCGTTGAGCCGGGAGTGCGGCACCTTGAGCGGCGTCTCGATGCCGTCGGTGAGCCAGTCGTCCCGCACCTTGATGCACTCGTAGACGCCCGAACATTTGCCGGCGAGGCGCTGGCGCTCGATGTCGTCGAGATGCAGCACCGCGGCGTGGGCGGCGAGGCAGGACCAGATCGTGCTGCGTGTGTTCGTCCTGGCCCAGTCGACGATGGAGCTGAGATCCGACCAGTATGGCTCCTCGCGCAGTCGCGCCGCGATCGGCTCCGCGCCTGTGACGATCAGTCCATCAATGCCAAGTCCATCGATGCGGTCGATGTCGGTGTAGGCCTGGGCGAGGTGGCTCCTGGCCGCGTGGGAGCGCGGGATCGATGGCAGCGAGAAGCAGTGCAGGCGGAGGCGAACGTGCCGTGGCGCCGATTGCTGCAGCAGGCGGGCGATCTGGACATCCGTCGCCTTCAGCGCGCTGTCCGGCATGTTGTTGACGAGCCCGATCGTGAGCTCGATCGGACGCCGCGCGCGACCGTCGAAATCGGCCGGCGCCAGTGCAGGACTCGTGATCCTGCGATGTCTGTCGAACAGCAGGGTCATGGGCGGACGTCGCTACTCCGCTGCGTCCAGCCGGCGGGGCTGAGGGCAGGCCTGCGCGAGCGCCTGATCGAGATCCGCGATGATGTCGCTGATGTGCTCGATGCCGATCGACAGGCGGATCGTCTCCGGCAGCACGCCGGCCTTGCGCTGGTCGTCGGGCGGCATCTGCCGATGCGTCGTCGAGGCCGGGTGGCAGGCCAGCGACTTGGCGTCGCCGATATTGACCAGCCGCGTGACGAGCTTCAGGGCATCGTAGAACGCCTTGCCGGCCTCCATGCCGCCGTTGATGCCGAACGTGAACAGCGACGAGGCACGGCCGTCGAGATATTTCTGAACGAGCGGATAATAGGGGCTGTCGGCGAAGCCGGCGTAGTTGACCCACGCGACGCGCGGATCGTTACGGAGGAATTCGGCGACCTTGCGTGCATTCTCGACGTGACGCTCCATGCGCAGCGCCACCGTCTCGATGCCCTGCAGCAGCAGGAATGCATTGAACGGCGACAGCACGGCGCCCATCGTGCGCTGGTAGACGCTGCGGGCGCGCTGGATGTAGGCGCTGCGGCCGAAATGCTCGGTGTAGATCATCCCGTGATAGGATGCGTCGGGCTGGGTGAAGGCGGGGAAGCGGTCGGCGTGATCCTTCCAGGGGAAGTTGCCGCTGTCGACCAGCATGCCGCCGAGCGTGGTGCCGTGGCCGCCGAGGAATTTGGTCAGCGAATGGACGGCGATGTCGGCGCCGTAGTCGAACGGCCGCAACAGGATCGGCGTTGCGACGGTGTTGTCGACGATCAGCGGCACGCCGTTGCGATGCGCGACCTTTGCCAGTGCCTCGATGTCGCAGACATTGCCGGCCGGATTGCCGATGGTCTCGGCGAACACGGCCTTGGTGTTCTCGTCGATGAGACGCTCTATCGCATCGGGCCGGTCGCTCTCGGCGAAGCGGCCGGTGATGCCCTGGCGCGGCAGGATGTGGCCGAGCAGCGTGTGCGTGGTGCCGTAGAGCTGCGGCACCGAGACGATGTTGCCGCCGCCATCGGCCAGATTGACGAATGCGAAATGCAGCGCCGCCTGGCCGGTGCCGACCGCAAGTCCGCCGACCCCACCTTCGAGCTCGGCGACGCGCTTCTCGAGCACGGCCGTCGTCGGGTTCGAGATGCGGCTGTAGCGGTAGCCCTCGGCCTCGAGATTGAAGAGCGCGGCGCCGTGATCGGCGCTGTCGAATGCATAGGCGGCGGTCTGGTAGATCGGAACTGCAACGGCCTTGGTGGTCGCCTCCGGCTCGTAGCCGGCGTGGATTGCAATCGTCTCGTTGCGCATCGGCGATCTCCACGCCTGTATCGTTGGACGATGCAGGCTGCACGTATTCCGCGAGTGGTGCCTTTGTAGGAGCGCAGGCGTAAAGCGGTCCATAATTCGCGACAAGAACGACGAAATAACCCTAACGATGTATGCTGGATAAACCTCGAATTAACCTGGAGCCGCAGCCGCGAGGAGCGATCGAATTTGCTGTCCGATCATTTCGAGAGCGGACTTGGCCTGCGGCAGGAGCGCGCCGAGCGCATGGAAATTATGAACCATGCCGTCGTGACAGACATGGCTGACCGTGACGCTGGCGTCCGCGAGCCGTGCGGCATAGGCATTGCCTTCATCGCGCATCGGATCGAACTCCGCCGTGTGGATGACGGCGGGTGGCAATCCCGCGAGATCGGGGCTGCACAACGGCGAAATGAGTGGGGTCCTGACATCGATTCCTTCGGGCACGTAGTCGGCGAGATCGGCCTCCCACGTCGTCCTGTCGATCAGAAATCCGGCTCCGAATTGCTCGCGCGATGGCCACGGCCGGGAGAAATCGAGCACAGGACAGATCAGGCACTGAAGCGCGATCGCGGGAGCCGTCGTGCTCTTGGCCTGTTGGCAGACGGCGGCGGCCAGCGTCGCGCCGGCGGAATCGCCGCCGACAACGATCTGGCTCGCATCGATGCCGAGGGCCGCAGCGTGGCGGGTGATGAAATCAGTTGCCGCGATGGCGTCCTCGACCGCTGCCGGGAATTTATTCTCCGGCGCGAGGCGATAGTCGACCGAGAGCAGCCGGCATCCGCTGGCCGCAGCCAGCGCCGCGGCGACCTTGTCGTGCGTATCGATGCTGCCGGCCGCGAGGCCGCCGCCATGGAAGTAGATGAAGCCGGGGAGGCGGAGGGGCGAGGCGCTGGTGTCCGACGCGGGTGCGTACGAGCGGTAGCGCACCGGGCCCGCGGCGCCTGGAAGGTGACCGTCCTGCGTGATGACCGCCCCGAGATCGTTGCGCGAAAACTGCATCAGCTTCGCGAGCGATTGCCGGCGCTGCTCGGCACCGGGGCGTGCTCGGCTCGGCGCGACCGCGGCGACCATCGAAAGCAGACGCTGGGCGCGTGGGTCGAGCGGCATGACGGGTTCCAGTTAACCAAGCGTCCGCCATTGTGCCCGACAGGCATGAATCGATCATGAGCGGCAGGACGCCATGGGGAAATCCTTAAAATATTCACGCCAGAAGTGCAGACATCATCGATGCCGAACGGGAGTGTCGCCATGACCCACATCGTCAAGCCTGTCAGCTACTCGCAGACCTGGACCTTCTTCGAGGGTGAATGGCGGGAGGGCAATGCGCCGATCATGGGCGTGCGCACGCACGCGACGTGGCTCGCATCGACCGTGTTCGACGGTGCGCGCGCCTTCGAAGGCGTGACGCCCGATCTCGACCGTCACTGCGAGCGCGTCAACCGGTCGGCGAGCAACTTCCGGCTCAAGCCGGTGATCGACGTGGAGACCTGGTTGGGGCTGGCGCGGGAGGGTATCGCCCGGTTCGGCGCGAGGGCCGAGCTCTACATCCGCCCGATGTACTGGGCGCAGCACGGCGCCGGCGGCGGGGTCTTGTTCGATCCCGAAACCACCAATTGGTGCCTGTGCATCTACGAGGCACCGATGCCGCAGCCGACTGGCAACGCCATCACGCTGTCGCCCTTCCGCAGACCGACCGCAGAATGCGCACCGGTCGACGCCAAGGCTGCCTGTCTCTATCCGAACAATTCGCGTGCGCTGATCGAGGCGGCCTCGCGCGGCTTCAACAACTGCCTGATGCTGGATCTGCTGGGCAACGTTGCCGAGTTCGGCAATGCCAACGTGTTCATGGTCAGGGATGGCGTCGTCTTCACCCCGGTGCCGAACGGCACCTTCCTCAACGGCATCACCCGCCAGCGCGTCATCGAGCTGCTGCGGAGCGACGGCGTCAGCGTCGTCGAGACGACGCTGCGCTACGAGGACTTCCTGTCTGCCGACGAGATCTTCTCATCCGGCAATTTCGCCAAGGTCGCGCCGGTCATTCGTATCGAAGACCGGACATTGCCGATCGGCCCCGTCTTCAGCCGGGCGCGACGGTTGTACTGGGACTATGCCCATGCGGTCAGAGCGGCGGCCTAGGTCAGGCGCCAAAAATGGCAAGCTCGGTGTCGCTGAGATCACCGAGCCGCGCCGGCTGCGGTCCCTTGATATACTTGCGGCCGCGGCGTTCCGTGTAGACCCCGACCAACCCAGCGACCGGTCCATTGGCATCGATCATCACCGACACCCGCCCGCGCCGCATCAGGAAGCGGCCGATCGCTCCGGCGCAGGCAACGTAGTCGGAGATCTCGCGGCAGTATACCAGCTGCATCGCCGGCAATGCGAAACGCCCCTGTCGGGCGCGCACCTGCTGAAAGACCAGGGGAATATCGACCTGCTTCGATCTCACGACGACGCTGAGGCAGCCATAGTTCGCGTGGCGGATCAGCAGGTCCGCTTCGTCGGATGAAATGCCCTCCACGGTGTGCGCGTCCGCCGCGACCAGATCGACTCGCGTGCCTTGGCCGGCCATCGAAAGCACCGGAACCGAAAAGTACAGGCCGCGGCAATAGGAGCGGAAGCCCTGTGCCTCGATGATCGGCCAGGTCTGGCGCGCGGCGCTGATGTTGACGTAGGTGACCTCGGAGCGCCGCTGGGCGATCCTGGTCAGCATCGTCGCATAGTTGCGAAACGGCGGCTCGACATACCAGCTCGACAGGTTGCACCAGATCCGAGGCTGCGAGGCCGTGCCGCGATCGTGATAGACCAGGAGCAGCACGCCGACCGCCGCGCCGTCATGCTCGAGCAGGTAGCCGTAGCGGGGGTAACCTTCAGGGACCGTCCGCGCCGCCTGGCGCTGCAGGCCGCGCGCCCAGTAGTCGCGCGATCGCCGTGGGAAGCCGCGCGTCAACAGATCGGTGACCGCCTCGATATCGGAGTCCCCGATCTCGCGGCATCGGATCAGCGGCTTGAGCGCGGCCATGGGATTGTTTGCCGATCTCCCGTCGAGGCGGGCGCGGTGTCAGCCGACGACGTCCGGCTGACGCTCCAGCTGCAGCGCCTCGCGCACGCGCGACGGCCAGCGCCCGAGGTCGATGCCGTGGGTGTGGAACAGGGCGACGGCGAGGCGGTCCATGCCGAAGGCCACGCAACCGGTGTGGGCCGGTGCGCCGCCGGCATCGGAAATGCCCCAGGTGGTGCCGAAATGCTCGCGGTGATAGTTGAAGCTCATGCAGGCGGTCGGCTGCTCCTCCGAGCGCAGCGGCACCAGCAGCTCGAACTTCAGCGACTGCTGCTTCTGGCTGACGGCCTTGATCTGGCCGACGCGGCCAAAGAACGGATCGCTGGCGTGATCGACGCGGAATGACAGGCCGAGATCCCGCGCGATCGCCTGCGCCTTCACCATCCAGCGGTCGCGGAATTCCGAGACGTCGTCGGGCGTGCCGATGCAGACATATTCCCGCATCCGGAAGGACTGCAGCCGGTCGAGATGACGCGACGGCTCACGGCGGAAGCAGTCGGCCGCGACGTCGAAGCGCAGGCCGCCGACGGGCAGGGCGCCGCGGCTCGCCGCGATCGGATAGACCGGATAGCAGGCTGCCGGCGACAGCACGAGATCGGCGGGCGACAGCGACGTGGTCCAGTCGCCGCCTCTATCGAAGCGCGCAACAGCGTCGTGAATGTCGCGCTCGGTGCCATGCAGGCCGCAGACGCAGCCGAGCAGGTTGGGAAAGCTCTTGAGGTAGCCGGATTTCTCCAGCTGTGCACGGCTCATCACCGGCGGGAAGCGCATCACCTCGGTGCCCGGCTCGCGATGCCGGCTGATCAGCGCAGCCAGCCGATCGACCACGCCTTCATACAGCGCGGTGCGGGCATAGACGCCATCGGCGCCCATGCGATGGAACAGGGCGTCGGTGAGATGATCCAGAGCGTCGACCGCCTGCGGGGCAATTTCGGGCGACTGCGGGAGAACGGGAATCGTCATTCTGCAAAATCCTGGGTGGAGGCAATGGCTGAGATACGATCATTCGTAGAGCGAAGAGGGCACCGCGCTCATGAGGTTCGCCGTGGCGATGTTGGTGAGAATGCGATCATTGTTGATCATGATGGGCGCCGACAGCACGTCGCGGAGGTGACGGCCGATCGAGAAGTCGCCGTCATTGCGGTAGCCCGACAGGCCGCAGGCGCGCATCGCATGCATCACGGTCTCGACCGCGAGCTCGGACGCCTGCACCTTCAGCAGCGTGATCGAAGACTGGAAGTCGAGCGATGACAGCGCGCGCTCGTCGAACTCGTGGGCGGCGAAGGCGTCCATGTTCGTGACGATCATCGCGCGCAGCCGGGCCAGCGCCATCTTCGCCGCGGTGTAGTGGGCAGCAGCCGGCGGCATCTGTCCGCCGGCGCCGCGTGCCGCCTTGCGCAGGAAGCGCTGCGCCCGTTGCACCGCCGCGGCGGCGATCCCGGCCCAGGCTGACGACCAGCAGAGATGGGCGAACGGCGTCATGGTCTGGCCGTGAATGCGGTCATACGACTCGGCGAACATCCGGTCCGACGGACAAGCGACCTTGAGCTCGAAGCCCGTCGAGCAGGTGCCGCGCATGCCGAGCGTTTCCCAGCCCTGGGTGCGCTTGATCGTGTAGTCGTGCTTCGTCAGCGCCAGCAGCACTTGATCCGACGCCGCTGCGCCGTCGGCGCGCCGCGCGATCGTGACGAGACCATCGGCTTCGGCGCCGTAGGAGATCACGGTGGCGTCGCGCAGCAGCGTGATGCCGTTGCCGTCTTGGCCGACCGCCGCAGCGCTGGCGCGGATGTTGCCGCCGTTCTGGCCCTCGGTGGTGGACGAGGCCATCAGCAGCTGCTCGGACGCGATCCGGCGCATCAGGGATTCCATGTAGGGGCTTCCGCGTCCGTGGCGCACGAGGCAGGCGACCTTGGTCTGATGCATGGCAAAGATCATGGCGCTGGAAGCGCAGGCGCTGCCGAGCGCGTAGCAGACATCGGCAATGTCGTGTATCGACGCGCCGAAGCCGCCGAACTCGACCGGAATCTGCATGCCGAGCAGCTTGTGCTCGCGGGCCGCATCGATCGCCGCCTTGGGGAAGCGGCCGTCCCGGTCGACCTCCTCTGCCTCCGCGGCAGCCAGCGCGGCAACGGCGCTGGTGCGCTGGGCAAAGAGCGAGCTGCGATCGAGCAGGAGGCTATCGCTGTCGTCAGCGGTCGGGTTGCGAAGCGCGGTTCCCTGGAGAGTCATGACCGATCAATGCTCCGGATTTTGCCTTGTTGAGAGATCGGCAACGCGCATCCCGTCACGTTGCACCGATGCCCTGCGCCTTCCCTGGGCTACAACGCAGGGTATGGATTTGATTCAAATACGTCGACGAAATTCAGGGTAAACGCTGTGCAATCGACGGGTGGGGGTTAATTCCTGGTTTTTTTGAGTGCGAGAATCCTCACCACCGCGTTAGCGTTAAAGCAGATTCATTCTGGCAGCAGGGTCTGGACGTAACGCTTTCGGGGGCAGACGTGCGTTATGTCAGGCCGACGATCTGCGGCGAGGTCGCAGGTCCTCGCGCGTTGTAAAAAACAGAGAGTGAGCATGCCAAGCTTCGAAGCCGATGTGAGCAGCCGGATCGTCACGCTGGTGCGCGACATCCTCGCGCAGAATGCGATATCCGCCGACGTGGCGGCCGATGCGAAGCTGGTGGATGTCGGGTTGACCTCGATGGACATGGTCAACCTGATGCTGGGGATCGAAGCGGAGTTCGACTTCACCATTCCGCAGGAGCTGATCACGCCGGAAAATTTCCAGTCGGTCGCGACGCTGGTGCGTCTGGTGAGCGGTCATCTGGCGGCGGCCAAGGCGGCCTGATCCGAAGGCAACGCGGGGCAGTCTTTCGGCCGGCTGTTTTCAATCCGGCGCAAAGCTGGCATTCTCGACTCCCTTGGAGATGGGGACGTCATGACGAAGGCTGTGCTTGGCATTATCGGCGGTTCGGGCATCTATGATTTGCCGGGATTGGAAGATGCCCGCGAAGAGGCGATCGCGAGCCCCTGGGGTGAGCCGTCGGCGCCGCTGCGCCGCGGAACCATTGCCGGCCTGCCGATCGTGTTCCTGCCGCGCCACGACAAGGGACACCGGCTGTCGCCGTCGGACATCAACTACCGCGCCAACATCGATGTGCTGAAGCGCGCCGGGGTCACCGATCTGGTGTCGCTGTCGGCCTGCGGCTCGTTCAAGGAGGAGCTGCCGCCGGGCACGTTCGTGCTTGTGGACCAGTTCGTCGATCGCACCTACAAGCGCGAGAGCTCGTTCTTCGGCAAGGGATGCGTCGCGCATGTGTCGATGGCCCATCCGGTATCGCCGCGGCTGCGCATCCATCTGGCTGCGGCGGCCGAGGCAGAGGACATCGCGATCGCCCGCGGCGGCACCTATGTCTGCATGGAGGGACCGCAATTCTCCACCTACGCGGAGAGCATGACCTACAAGAGCGCAGGCTATTCGGTGATCGGCATGACCAACATGCCCGAGGCCAAGCTCGCCCGCGAGGCCGAGATCTGCTACGCGACCGTCGCCATGGTGACCGACTTCGATTGCTGGCATCCGGACCATGACGCGGTCACGGTGCAGGACATCATTCGCGTGCTCACCACCAATGCCGACAAGGCGAAGGCGCTGGTGGCGCGTCTCGCCCGTGAATTTCCGCGCGAGCACGAGCCGTGTCCGATCGGCTCCGACCGAGCGCTCGATACCGCCTTGATCACCACGCCGGAGGCGCGCGATCCCGAGCTCCTGAAAAAGCTCGACGCGGTCGCCGGACGCATCCTGCGCGGCTGAGGGAGGGGCGGACATGAAGGTCGACGGTAAGCACTATCGCAGCATCTGGCTCGATGCGGACGGCTGGTCGGTCTGTGCGATCGATCAGCGGCGGCTCCCGCACGAGTTCGTCCTGGCGAAGATCACCACCTGCGAGGAGGCAGCGGATGCGATCCGCAACATGCTGGTCCGCGGCGCGCCCCTCATCGGCGCCACGGCTGCGTTCGGCATGGCGCTGGCGATGCGCGACGACCGCTCCGATCCCGGCATCGACCGCGCCTACGAGATGCTGATCGCGACGCGGCCGACCGCGATCAACCTGAAATGGGCGCTCGATACGATGAGCGCGATGCTGCGTCGTCTGGCGCCGTCGGAGCGGCGCGATGCGGCCTATGCGCGCGCCGTGGACATCGCCGGCGAGGACGTCACCATCAATCAGGGCATTGCCGCGCATGGCCTCGCGTTGATCGAAGCGGCGGCGGCGCATAAGAAGCCGGGCGAGGCGGTCAACGTGCTCACGCATTGCAACGCGGGCTGGCTTGCGACCGTCGACTGGGGGACCGCGACGGCGCCGATTTATCTGGCGCATGATCGCGGCATTCCGATCCATGTCTGGGTCGACGAGACTCGGCCGCGCAACCAGGGTGCCTCGCTCACCGCCTGGGAACTCGGGCATCACGGCGTGTCGCACACCGTCATTCCGGACAACACCGGCGGTCATCTGATGCAGCACGGCATGGTCGATCTCGCCATCGTCGGCACGGATCGCGTCGCCGCCAATGGCGACGTCTGCAACAAGATCGGCACCTATCTGAAGGCGCTGGCGGCGCACGACAACGGCGTGCCGTTCTACGTCGCGCTGCCGTCGCCGACCATCGACTTCGCCGTCGCCGACGGGCGGCAGATTCCGATCGAGCAGCGCAGCGCGCAGGAGGTCACGGAGATGACGGGCCGCACCGCTGATGGCCGCATCGAGACCGTGCGCGTCGTGCCGCCGGGATCGCCCGTGGCGAACTATGGATTCGACGTCACGCCGGCGCGGCTGGTGAGCGGACTGATTACCGAACGCGGCGTGCTACAGGCCGATGGTGCGGCATTGTTGGCCGCGTTTCCCGAGCGGGCGAAACAGACCAACTAATAGCCGTTATCGCGAAGCCCGCGTCACGACAGTCAGCGCAAGGCAAGCCCGGTCGCTGCTTCCAACTCGGCAATCGCCTGCGATGCGCTGACCACCTTGATCGTGGTCATGCCCAGCCCGCGAGCGGGCTTCAGGTTGACGCCGAGATCGTCGAGATAGACGCAGTCCGCGGGGCTGACGCCGAGCGCGTCCGTCATCATCCGATAGATCCGCGGATCGGGCTTGCGCAGGCCGATCTTGGCCGATTCGATCACGTGATCGAACAGGGCCATCACCTCCGCGACGTAGAACGAGCGTCCGCCCTGGCTGCCGATCGCGTTGGCCGGCAGGTTGTTGGTAATGCAGCCGGTCTTGCACTCCGACTTGATGCGGCGGAGCGCCTCCACCATGTCGGGGCGGAGATCGCCGGCGAGCAGCGGCAGCACTTCGCGGCCGCTGACCGCGGCGCCGGCGAGCGCCAGCGACTCCTGCGCGAACAGACGGTCGAACGTATCGAGGTCGATCTCGGCGCGCTCGAACTTCGCCCAGGCGTTCTCGAGATGGTTGGCGGCATTGGTGTTGCGGATGATGTCGACGGGGTAGCCGCGCTCCCGCTCGAACCGCGCGAACGCCTCGAACGGCGAAGTGGTCATCACGCCCCCGAAGTCAAAGATCACCGCCTCGACCATCACTGCCCCGTCCTTCGTTCGATACCCTCGATGATCGCTAACACGGGACGCCGCACTTGGCGATATCGCCGGCAACCGCTATTGCTGCGGCAATGAAGCTTCCCGCGATCACCGCCGCCCTGTTGCTGCTTTCGTCGCCGGCCCTTGCGATCGTCGGCAACGCGCCCGCGCTGAATGACGGCATCGGGCGCTCGGTGGTCACCATCGTCGGCTCGCGCGGCAATTTCTGCAGCGGTGCGTTGATCGCCCCGAGGCTGGTGCTGACCGCCGGACACTGCGTGCAGCCGGGCGTCGATTACCGCATCGTGGAATACGATCGCGAACGAAAGCCCGTGCTGAAGACGGTCCGGCGCGTGGCCGTGCATCCGGGTTTCAGCGCCCAATCGATCCAGGCCCATCGCGCCACGGCCGATGTCGCGCTGTTGGAGTTGGAGGCGCCTGCGACGGAGCGCGTTCCTACTCCGCTCGGTGTGCCACAGCCGCCATTGGCGGCCGGCAACGCCTTCACCGTCGCCGGCATCGGTGTCGCGCTGCCGGGTGACGGCAAGAGCGGCGGCGTGGTGCGCGCCGCGTCGCTGGTCGCGACGGGCAAGCCAGGAACTTTGCAGATCCGGCTGGTCGATCCCATGACGCAAGGTGCCAAGCCGGGACTCGGCGGCTGCACCGGCGATTCCGGCGGGCCCGCCTTCGAGACGCAGCCGCAAGCGCAAGCCCAAGTGCAGGTGTTGATCGGTGTCATCTCATGGTCGACCGGGCCCAATCTGGCGGACGGCTGCGGCGGAATGACCGGAGTCACGCCGCTCACCCTGTACCGCGGCTGGGTCGTGCAGACCGCACGGCAATGGGGCATGCCGCTCGGCGGAAATTGAGATCGTTCAGGGCCGGGTTGTGGCCGCGCGTCGCGGGTTGACCATCCTCGTGTTCGGGTTCAGCCTGTCGGGCGAGGAAACGACAAATCAAAAGCCCAAGGACTCCCATGAACGTCATCGCGCCCATCCGGGAGGCCGCGTCCTCTCACGCGACCGAACATTTCGACGTGCTCATCGTCGGTGCCGGCATCTCCGGCATCGGCAGCGCCTATCAGTTGACGAAGCAGTTGCCGGACACGCGCTTCGTCATCCTGGAGAGCCAGGAGAGCTTCGGCGGCACATGGCGCACGCATCGCTACCCCGGCATCCGCTCGGACAGCGACCTGCATACCTTCGGCTACAGCTTCAAGCCGTGGGTCGGGCCGCCGATCGCGACCGCCGACGAGATTCTCAAATACATGGGCGACGTGATCGAGGAGAACGATCTCGGCCGTCACATCCGTTATGGCCATCGCATCCTCTCTGCGAGCTGGTCGAGCGTGACCAATCTCTGGACCGTTCATGCCGTCAAGGGCAGGGCGGAGGAGCCGGTGACGATCACGGCGAACTTTCTCTGGATGTGCCAGGGCTACTATCGCCACTCGAAAGGCTACACGCCCGAGTGGCGGGACATGGCGACCTTCAAGGGCCGTATCGTGCACCCGCAAGTGTGGCCCGAGGATCTCGATCTCACTGGCAAGCAGGTCGTCGTCATCGGCTCCGGTGCGACCGCGGCCACGATCCTGCCGTCGATCGCCGGCAAATGCGCGCATGTCACGATGCTGCAGCGCTCGCCGACCTACTTCCGGATCGGCCGCAACGCCATCGAACTCGCCGAGGAGCTGCGCCGGCTGCAGGTCAAGGAAGAATGGATTCACGAGATCGTCCGGCGCAAGATCCTGTTCGAGCAGGACTGGTTCACCAAGCGTTGCTTGACGGAGCCGGAGCAGGTCAAGAAGGAGTTGATCGGTCAGATCAGCGCCATCATCGGCCCCGAACAGGCGGCCAGGCATTTCACCCCGAGCTATCGCCCGTGGCGGCAGCGCATTGCCTTCGTGCCTGATGCCGATCTGTTCGAGGGCATCAAGAGCGGCAAGGCCTCCGTCGTCACCGACGAGATCGAGCGCTTCACGGAAGCGGGCATCAAGCTGAAGTCGGGCGATGAGCTCAAGGCCGACATCATCATCACCGCCACCGGATTCGACCTCTGCGTGCTCGGCGACATCGCATTCTCGATCGACGGCAAGCCGCTCGACTTCGCCGAGACCGTGACCTATCGGGGCATGATGTTCTCGGGCGTGCCGAATCTCGCCTGGGTGTTCGGCTATTTCCGCGCCAGCTGGACATTGCGCACGGATCTGGTCGCGGAGTTCGTCTGCCGGCTGCTCGCGCACATGAAGGCGAAGGGCGTGCAGAAGGTGATGCCGGCGCTGCGTCCGGAAGATCACAACATGCCGTTGCTGCCCTGGATCGATCCGGAGAATTTCAATCCCGGCTACATGATGCGCAACATGCATCTCCTGCCGAAGCGCGGCGACAAGCCGGAATGGCAACACAGCCAGGATTACTGGAGCGAGAAGGACGAGATTCCTGCGATCGATCTCGATGATCCGGCGTTTGTTTATGGGTGAGTGCTGACGGCGGCCGGCCGAGCCGCTGCTCCAAAGACGGTGTCATCCCCGCGAAGGCGGGGATCCATAACCACAGGCGGACGTGTTGGGCACAAGGCTCAACGTGCGGCCCGCCTCGAGAGGGATCACGCGGTATGGGTCCCGGGTCGGCGCCCACTGCCGCTTTGCGTCAGTGGGCTTGCCCGGGACGACAGCTCGGTCCGGGCGCGCGCGTTGGCCCGCCTCAACTCTCTCTCCGCGTCACGCCGGTGGCAATCGCCGCGGCTGCCGTCCGGTTCTCGACGCCGAGCTTGGCGTAGATCTGCTCCAGGTGCTTGTCGACGGTGCGCGGGCTCAGGCCAAGGATCTGCGCGATGTCGCGGTTGGTCTTGCCTTTGGAGAGCCAGGACAGCACCTCGCCCTCGCGCGTGGTGAGGCCGAACTCGCTGGAGAACTGCTTGGGCAGTTCGCCCGACGTCTCCTTGGCCAGCCGCAGCAGCACCTCATTCGGTCCCGCGCCGCCCAGGTAATACAGGCGTAGCTCGGGATGATCCGGAATCGAAGCTGCGGATTTGGCCGCAGCCTTGCCCTTCTGCGCCTGATCCAGCCATTGTCGCAGCGCGTCCGGTAGCACGAGCTCCTCGGCGTTGCCGAAACTGTCGGACAAGAGTCTCTGCGCCTGCGGCGTCGCCCACATCAGCCGGCCCTCGCGGTTGACGGCGAGCAGGAAGCGTCCGGAGACGTCGAGCGCGGCGCGCGCGCTCTGCGTCATCCTGGCATTGGCGAGATGCACGCGGATGCGCGCCAGCATCTCCGAGACGGCGATGGGCTTGGTGACGTAGTCGACGCCGCCGGCCTCCAGCCCCTGCACGATGTGCTCGGTGTCGGCCAGACCGGTCATGAAGATCACCGGCACGTTGGAAAGACCAGCCTCGCGCTTCAGCTTGCGGCAGGTCTCGAAGCCGTCCATGCCTGGCATGACCGCGTCGAGCAGGATGATATCCGGCGTGATCTGGTCGACGATGCGTATCGCAGCTGCGCCGTCGAGCGCGACCATCACGGTCATCCCGGCGCCATCCAGCGCGTCGGTGAGCAGCCGAAGTGTCTCGGGAGAGTCGTCCACGACCAGCGCGACATCGCGCTTCTTGCTGTCAATGCTCATAGGCGTGCAGGGTCTTCAGAGTGGCCATGTACTGATCGAGATCGAAGCGGTCGATCAGCGCGCGCATCTGGGCGACGAACTCGGCATGCTCGGGATGCGCGCTGCCGATTTCGTCGAGCTTGAGCTGGATAGCCCGGATATAGCCGATCTGGCCGAGGCCCATCAGCTCCTCGACATATTTGAGCGGCGGCCGCGATCCGGTATCCGGCCGCCAGTGCGGCTGAGCCACGGGCATGTCGGTCTGGTAGCTCCATTCGAGCTTCAGCAATTGGCGGATCGCCTCCAGCAGCCGCGGAATGTCGATCGGCTTCATCAGATAGCTGTCGTGGAAGGGCTGGGCCAGTGGCCGTCCATGCGCTTCGAGCGCGCTTGCCGACGTCATCAGGATGCGCGCCTGATGATGGCCGGTGCTGCGCAGGGTCTCGGCGACGGTCCAGCCGTCCATGCCCGGCATCGAGATGTCCAGAACGAAGAGATCCGGCTGGCAGTGCTGCGCCAGGCCGAGGCAGGCCGGCCCATCCGGCGCGCTCAACAGGATGAAACCGAGCGGCGTCAGCACCTCGCGCAGCAGGTCGCGGTGCACCGGATCGTCATCGGTGACCAGGATCGTCTTGCGCGGGCCGAGATAGCCCGCGACCGGCGCCTTCACCGGTGGATGCCGCGTCGGGTTGGTGACCTCCGACAGCAGGATCTTGACCTTGAACGTGCTGCCCGCGCCGACCTTGCTCACGACCTTGATGTCGCCGCCCATGACGCCGGCGAGCAGACGGCTGATCGTGAGGCCGAGCCCCGTGCCGGTCTGCGGCTGCGCGACGCCGAGTGCGCCGCGCTCGAACGGGGCAAAAATCCGCTCGAGATCGTCGGGCTGAATTCCCGGACCGGTGTCGATGACCTCGAACTCCGCCACCGGGCTGCGGTAGTGCACGACGAACTGCACGCTGCCGACCTGGGTGAACTTGATCGCGTTCGAGAGCAGGTTGATCAGGATCTGGCGCAGCCGCTTCTCGTCGGCATAGACGACCAGCGGCAGCACAGCCGGCCGCTTGAACACGAAGTCGACGCCCTTCGCTGCCGCCTGCAACCGGAACATTCCGACGAGTTGATCGAGGAATTCGCTCAGCCGCACCTCGTCGCGCGACAGATACAGCCGTCCCGCCTCGATCTTGGAGATGTCGAGAATGCCGTCGATCAAACCGGACAGATGATCGGCGCTGCGGCGGACGACGCGCACCTGATCACGCGGCTTGGGTGTCAGGCTGGTATCCTGCTCGAGCAACTGGGCATAGCCGGAGATCGCGTTCAGCGGCGAGCGCAGCTCGTGGCTGAGGCCGACCACGTAGCGGCTCTTGGCGAGATTGGCCGACTCCGCCACCTCCTTGGCGCGCTGCAGCTCGGCATCCGTGCGCTTGTGCGCCTCGATCTCCTGGATCAGCAATTGGGTCTGCCGCCGCGTCTCGGCCTCGGCGGCGCGGCGGCTCTGCTGCGCGAGAACGAACAGCCAGGTCACCACGCCGATGATGATGGACAGGGCGAAGAACACCTTCCACAGCACGTCCGAGATGATGCCCTTGAAGCCCGGCAGGGCCGCCGACGTTTCCAGATAGATCATGCCGAGCGTCAGCGCGACCAATCCGGCTGAAGTCAGGAACACGCCGACATAATGCCCGAGCTGCGAGTTGATCTTCGCCAGCACGGATTGCGGCAGCATGCCGCTGAGGGCCGCCGAGACCTGGGCCTGCGCCCGCGCATGCGGCTTGCACAGATCGTGACAGCGTGCGTCGAGCGAGCAGCACAGCGAGCAGATCGGGCCCGCATAGGCCGGGCAGGAGGCGGTGTCTTCCGGCTCGAAATGATGCTCACAGATGCAGCATTGGATCTGCTCGATGTTCTGCCAGCTCCGCTTGGGTTTGCGTGCCAGATAGTATTTTCCATCGGTGAGATAGGCGATGGCCGGCGCGGTAACGAGCGCAACGCCGAGTGCGACGAAGGTCGACAGCGCCTTGCCTGTCGGGCCGAACAGGCCGTAGAACGCGCTGATCGAGACGATCGTCGCGATCGTCATCGCGCCGACGCCGACCGGATTGATGTCGTAGAGATGGGCGCGCTTGAACTCCATCTGCTGCGGCCGCAGACCGAGTGGGCGGTTGATTACGAGGTCCGCGACCAGTGCGCCGACCCATGAGATCGCGATGTTCGAGTACAGCGCCAGCGTCTGCTCCAGCGCCTTATAGACCCCGATCTCCATCAAGAGCAGCGCGACCACGACGTTGAACACCAGCCATACGACCCGTCCCGGATGGCTGTGCGTCAAACGGGAGAAGAAGTTCGACCAGGCGATCGACCCGGCATAGGCATTGGTGACGTTGATCTTGATCTGAGAGACGATCACGAAGGTGCCGGTCAACGCAAGCGCCAGGTCAGGCCGTGCCAACACATAGCGGAACGCCTCCAGATACATGTGCGCGGGCTCGGCCGCGTGGTCGGCCGAGACACCATGGCTCAGGGCGAAGAAGGCGAGGAATGATCCCGCCAGCAGCTTGAGCGCGCCGAGCACGATCCAGCCGGGCCCCGCGGACAACAGCGCGATCCACCAGGAGAGCTTCGACGTCCGGCGGTCGCGCGGCAGGAAGCGCAGGAAGTCGACCTGCTCGCCGATCTGGGCCACCAGCGAGAACACCACCGCTGCGGCCGTGCCGAACAATGCCAGGTCGAGATGCCCCAGGGGATCGCCGTGCTCGCCCGGAAACTGCTGCCAGTCCGCGAAGGAATGCGGGCTCGCATAGGCGATCGCTGCGAAGGGCAGGATGTGCAGCACCACCCACAGCGGTTGCGTCCACAATTGGAACCGGCTGATCAGCGTGATGCCATAGGTGACGAGCGGAATGATGACGACGGCGCTGATCAGATAGCCGATCGGTCGCGGAATGCCGAAGCACATCTCCAGCGCGGATGCCAGGATGACGGCCTCGATCGCGAAGAAGATGAAGGTGAACGAAGCGTAGATCAGCGAGGTGACGGTCGAGCCGATATAGCCGAAGCCCGCGCCGCGCGTCAGCAAGTCGATGTCGATGCCGCATTTGGCGGCGTGATAGGCAATCGGCAGGCCGCAGCAGAAGATGATGACACTGGCGACCAGGATCGCTGCGGTGGCGTTGGTGACGCCATAGTTCAGCGTGATGGTGCCGCCGATCGCCTCCAGCGCCAGGAACGAGATCGCGCCCAGCGCGGTGTTGGCGACACGGGCGGCGGACCAGCGCCGGGCGCTCTTGGCCGTGAAGCGGAGCGCATAGTCCTCCAACGTCTGGTTGGCGACCCACTGGTTGTACTGGCGCCTGACGCGGTCGATCCGCTGCCGCCCTGCCACTCTTCAACTCCTTACGCGCAGCGGTTCGTCCGCACGCCTCGCCCTGCCCCTCGCAAGACCTGCGTAGAGCCTACGTCGCGCTTTTGCGGTGCAGTATACGCAATCTTGCGTATCCGTGCGTTGCACAAAGCGCGCCATCCTTCGCCTGACCCAACGCGTGTCCTCGAACCAATGAATGGGGTGCTCATGTCAGACGAAACTGAAAAAGGCCTGAAGTCGCCACTTCGGCGCCAATTGCTGATGGGAATGGCCGCCATCCCGGCACTCGCCATGATGCCGCGGCCGTCCTTCGGCGCCGGTCCCGCAACCTCCGCTGTCAATACCACCGGCCTTGCAGTCACCGATAGCGAAGTGACCGTCGGCATCCTGCACTCGGTCACCGGTACGATGGCGATCTCCGAGACCGGCTCGGTGCAGGCCGAGAAGCTCGCGATCGAGCAGATCAACGCCGCCGGCGGCGTGCTCGGCCGCAAGATCAAGTACATCCAGGAGGACGGTGCCTCGGATTGGCCGACTTTCGCCGAGAAGGCCAAGAAGCTGCTGGTCAACGACAAATGCGCCGCCGTGATGGGCTGCTGGACCTCGGCCTCGCGCAAGGCGGTGCTGCCGGTGTTCGAGCAATACAACGGCATGCTGTATTATCCGACCTTCTACGAAGGCCTCGAGCAGTCGAAGAACGTCATCTATACCGGCCAGGAGGCCACGCAGCAGATCATTGCCGGCCTCGACTGGGTCAACAAGACCAAGGGCGCGAAGACGTTCTACCTGCTCGGCTCCGACTACATCTGGCCGCGCACCTCGAACAAGATCGCCCGCAAGCACATCGAAGGCCATCTGCAGGGCTGCAAGGTCGTCGGCGAGGAATACTTCCCGCTCGGCCACACCCAGTTCAACTCGGTCATCAACAAGATCAAGCTGACCAAGCCGGACGTGATCTATGCGATCATCGTCGGCGGCTCCAACGTCGCCTTCTACAAGCAGCTCAAGGCGGCCGGCATCGACATGTCGAAGCAGACCTTGCTGACCATCTCGGTGACCGAGGACGAGATCGACGGCATCGGTGGTGAGAACATCGCGGGCGCCTATGCCTGCATGAAGTACTTCCAGTCGCTCGACAATGCCAACAACAAGGCCTTCGTCTCCGCCTTCAAGAAGATGTGGGGCGAGAAGACCGTGATCGGTGACGTCACCCAGGCCGCCTATCTCGGCCCGTGGCTATGGAAGTTGACGGTCGAGAAGGCCGGCAGCTTCGACATCGACAAGGTCGCGGCCGCCTCGCCCGGCATCGAGTTCAAGGGTGCGCCGGAGGGCTATGTGCGGATCCACGAGAACCACCATCTCTGGTCCAAGACCCGCGTCGGCCGCGCCAAGGCGGACGGCCAGTACGAGCTGATCTACGAGACCGCCGACCTGGTCGAGCCCGATCCGTTCCCGAAGGGCTATCAGTAAGCGGCCGGATCGCAGCGTCTAAGCCGAGGCTGCGGCCGCGATCGCGATGCGACTCCCCTCCCCCTTGCGGGGAGGGGTTGGGGGTGGGGGTCCGCATACTCCAGCAGGGTTGAGTCCTCACGACCGCTACCGCCGAACCGGGCGGACGATCTTGGCCGCGGGCGCTCGTTGCCCGCGAGCTGATCCATTTTCCAGCAGGGCATCACAAGAGGACGGATCATGTTCGGCGACTATTCAATCGGCGACCTCGGGGCCATCTTTGCGATGCAGGGGTTTGCGGGCCTCATCCTGTTTTCGGTCTACGTGCTGATGGCCCTGGGGCTTGCCATCATCTTCGGCCAGATGGGCGTCATCAACATGGCCCATGGCGAGTTCATGATCCTTGGCGCCTACGTCACCTGGATGACGTCGAACGCCTTCCAGAGTTTCCTGCCGGCGCTGTTTCCCGGCTACTTCTTCGTCGCGATGGCGCTCGCCTTCATTGCGTCCGGCTCGCTAGGCATGCTGGTCGAATGGGCGATGATCAGTCGGCTCTACAAGCGCCCGCTCGATACGCTGCTGGCGACCTGGGGCCTTAGCTTGATCCTGCAGCAGGCGTATCGGTCGGTGTTCGGTGCGCGTGAGGTCGGTGTCGAATTGCCGGAGTGGATGATGGGCTCGTGGCAGGCGACTGACGCGATCCAGATCCCCATCAACGGCATGTTCGTGATGTGCCTGACCATCCTGATCACGATCATCGTCGCCTACGTGCTGTTCCTGTCGCGCTGGGGCAAGCAGGTTCGTGCCGTCGTGCAGAACCGCGTGATGGCCGGCGCCGTCGGCATCAACACCGAGAAGGTCGACCGCTACACGTTCGGCCTCGGCTGCGGCATCGCCGGCGTCGCCGGCTCGGCCTTCACGATGATCGGTTCGACCGGTCCGACCGCCGGCCAGCTCTACATCGTCGACACCTTCCTGGTCGTCGTGTTCGGCGGCGCCGCCAGCCTGATCGGCACCATCGCCTCGGCCTTTACCATCTCCCAGGCGCAGTCGACGATGGAGTTCTTCATGTCCGGCTCGATGGCCAAGGTGCTCACGCTGCTCGCGATCGTCGCCATCCTGATGCTGCGGCCGCAGGGGCTGTTCGCCCTCAAGGTCCGCAAATGAGCCAGCTTCGTCAGTCCAACAAGAAAGCACGGCCATGATCAACTCGCGCTTTTTCAATCGCTCGGAGCTCATCGGCTTCGTCTCGCTGCTGCTCTTGCTCGTCGTCATCCTGCCGCTGGCACTCGACATCTTCCGCCTCAACCTGGTCGCGAAATATCTGACGTACTCCTTCGTCGCGATCGGCCTGGTGTTGTGCTGGGGCTATGGCGGCATTCTCAGCCTGGGGCAGGGCGTGTTCTTCGGCCTCGGCGGCTACTGCATGGCGATGTTCCTCAAGTTGGAGGCCTCCAGCGTCGCCAATACCAAGATCCAGTCGACCCCGGGCATTCCGGACTTCATGGACTGGAATCAGCTGACCGCGCTGCCGTTCTTCTGGAAGCCGTTCCAGAGCTTCCCATTCGCGCTCGCCGCGATCATCCTGGTGCCCGCGATCTTTGCCTTCATCATCGGCGCCGCGATGTTCAAGCGCCGTGTCGGCGGCGTCTACTTCGCGATCATCACCCAGGCCATCGCGGCGATCATGACCATCCTGATCGTGGGTCAGCAGGGCTACACCGGCGGCATCAACGGCATCACCGACCTGCGCACCCTGCACGGCTGGGACATCCGCACCGATCATGCCAAGTACATCCTCTATTTCGTCGAGGTGTTCTTCCTGTTCGCCGCGATCCTGGTCGCGCAGTTCATCCGCCTGACCAAGCTCGGCCGCATCCTGGTGGCGATGCGCGAGCAGGAGGACCGCGTCCGCTTCTCCGGCTACAGCGTCGCCAACTTCAAGATCTTTGCCTTCTGCGCGGCTGCTGTCTTCGCAGCGGTCGGTGGCGCGCTGTTCACGCTCGAGGTCGGCTTCATGTCGCCGTCCTTCGTCGGCATCGTGCCGTCGATCGAGATGGTGATCTACACCGCGGTCGGTGGACGGCTGTCGATCTTCGGCGCGGTCTATGGCTCGCTCCTCGTGAACTTCGCCAAGACCAGCCTGTCGGAGACTTTCCCGCAGCTCTGGCTGTTCGGCCTGGGTGCGCTGTTCATCGCCGTCGTCCTCGCCTTCCCGAATGGTCTTGCCGGCATCTGGGGCGACTACGTGCAGCCGCGCATCGACCGACTGCTGGTCTCCCGCACCAAGAAATCCGGCAATGGCGGCCTGGTCGCCGACGGCGCCCCTGCAGAGTGAGGAGACAGCGATGCTCATCGGTCATCAGCCCAAGGAATTCCTGCTCGCGGTCGAAGCGCTCACCGTCTCCTTCGACGGCTTCAAGGCGGTCAACGATCTCTCCTTCTATGTCGAGGAGAACGAGATCCGCGTCATCATCGGCCCGAACGGCGCCGGCAAGACCACGGTGCTCGACCTGATCTGCGGCAAGACCAAAGCGACCTCCGGCTCGATCCAGTTCCGCGGCAAGGAGCTGACCAAGCTGCGCGAGAACGAGATCGTCAAGGCGGGTGTGGGGCGCAAATTCCAGACGCCGTCGGTGTTCGAGGATCTCAGCGTGTTCGAGAACCTCGAGATCTCGTTCCCGCGCGGTCGCACGGTGTTCGGCTCGCTGGCCTTCAAGCGCGATGCGGTCGTGAAGGACCGCGTCGAGGAGGTCGCCGAGATGATCTTTCTGAAGGATCGTCTCACGACGTCGGCGGCCGAGCTCAGCCATGGCCAGAAGCAGTGGCTCGAGATTGGAATGCTGCTGATCCAGAACCCGGACCTCTTGATGCTCGACGAGCCCGTCGCCGGCATGAGCGTCAGCGAGCGTGCCAAGACCGCCGAGCTGCTCAACCGCATCATCAAGGATCGCTCGGTGCTGGTGATCGAGCACGACATGAAGTTCGTCGAGGACATCGCGCACAAGGTCACCGTGCTGCACCAGGGGCAGATCCTGTCCGAAGGTACGATGGACAAGGTCAAGAACGATCCCAAGGTCGTCGAAGTCTATCTGGGACACTGAGCCGATGTTTGGAAACTCGCTCGATCCACGCAATTGCTGCGCCCCCCTCCCCCTTGCGGGGAGGGGTCGGGGGTGGGGGTCCACACGGGCAGTCTTTGCTGAGACCCCCACCCCCAACCCCTCCCCGCAAGGGGGAGGGGAGAACAGACAGCTCGTCGAACTCACTAACAAGGAGCAGGCGTGATGCTCGCAATCTCCGATCTCCATGTCGCCTATGGCCAGAGCGAGGTGCTGCATGGCCTGAACGTCAAGGTCGCGCCCAACGAGATCGTCGCGATCATGGGGCGCAACGGCATGGGCAAGACCACGCTGATGAAGTCGCTGATGGGCATCCTGCCCGCCAAGAGCGGCTCGATCGCGATGGACGGCTCTGAACTCTCCGGCATGAAGAGCTACGAGCGCGTCGCCAAGGGTCTCGCTTACGTGCCGCAGGGCCGCATGATCTTCTCGACCATGACGGTCAAGGAGAACATCGAGACCGGCCTCGTCGTCTCCGGCGAATCCGAGGTGCCCGGCGACATCTACGAGCTGTTTCCGGTGCTGCTGGAGATGAAGGGCCGTCGCGGCGGCAATCTCTCGGGCGGCCAGCAGCAGCAGCTGGCGATCGCGCGCGCGCTCGCCACCAAGCCCAAGGTGCTGCTGCTCGACGAACCGACCGAAGGCATCCAGCCGTCGATCATCAAGGAGATGGCGCGCACCCTGAAGCGGATCCGCGACGAGAAGGGGCTGTCGATCGTCGTCTCCGAGCAGGTGCTCAGCTTCGCGCTCGACATCGCCGACCGCGTCCTGGTGATCGAGAACGGCGAGATCGTCCGCGACGATCCGCGCGAGTCCGTCGATGCCGCGCAGGTCTCGAAATATCTGTCCGTCTAACCACTCCGTCCAAGCAAACGTAAAGGGGAGCTTTTGATGCCTGACACACTGATCAAGGTCGATCTGACCAAGTCGGCCTACGAAAACGACAAGGTGCACAACCGCTGGCACCCCGACATTCCGATGGTGGAGTGGGTCAATCCCGGTGACGACTTCATCATCGAGACCTACGACTGGACCGGTGGCTTCATCAAGAACAACGACTCCGCCGACGACGTGCGCGACATCGACCTGTCGATCGTGCACTTCCTGTCCGGCCCGATCGGCGTCAAGGGTGCGGAGCCCGGCGACCTCCTGGTCGTCGACCTGCTCGACGTCGGTCCGCTGAAGGAGAGCCTGTGGGGCTTCAACGGCTTCTTCTCCAAGCAGAATGGCGGCGGCTTCCTGACCGACCACTTCCCGCTGGCGCAGAAGTCGATCTGGGACATCAAGGGCCTCTACACCTCGTCTCGTCACGTCCCGGGTGTGAACTTCGCCGGCCTGATCCATCCCGGCCTGATCGGCTGTCTGCCCGATCCGAAGCTGCTCGCGACCTGGAACGAGCGCGAGACGGCGCTGATCGCGACCAACCCGACCCGCGTGCCGGGCTTGGCCAATCCGCCGTTCGCGCCGACCGCCCATGCCGGCCAGGCCAAGGGCGACGTCAAGGCCAAGATCGGCGCCGAGGGCGCCCGCACCGTGCCGCCGCGCGAGCATGGCGGCAATTGCGACATCAAGGACCTGTCGCGCGGCTCGAAGATCTACTTCCCGGTCTACGTGCCCGGCGGCGGCCTCTCGATGGGCGACCTGCACTTCAGCCAGGGCGACGGCGAGATCACCTTCTGCGGCGCCATCGAAATGGCGGGCTGGCTGCACATCAAGGTCGACGTCATCAAGGACGGCGTCGCGAAGTACGGCATCAAGAACCCGATCTTCAAGCCGTCGCCGATCACGCCGAACTATCGCGACTACCTGATCTTCGAGGGCATCTCGGTCGACGAGGCCGGCAAGCAGCACTATCTCGACGTCCACATCGCCTATCGCCAGGCCTGCCTCAACGCCATCGAGTATCTGAAGAAGTTCGGCTACTCCGGCGCCCAGGCCTATTCGATCCTCGGCACCGCGCCGGTGCAGGGCCACATCTCCGGCGTCGTCGACGTGCCCAATGCCTGCGCCACCCTGTGGCTTCCGACCGAGATCTTCGACTTCGACGTGATGCCGTCGGCGGCAGGACCGATCAAGCACATCAAGGGCGACATCCAGATGCCGATCTCGCCGGACAAGTAATTCTCCTCCCTGTGCGACGGGGTGCGGGACGGCAGCGTCTTTCGCCGCCCCGCACCCGCCGCGCGGACCTTGGAGACGATGTTGCGCAGGAGACGAGACAATGCCGGTCTATGAATATCTCTGTGATGAATGCGGGCCGTTCACGGACATGCGCCCGATGGCGGAATGTGATGATCCGCAGGTCTGTCCGCAATGCCGGGACATGGCGCCGCGCGTGATCCTCACCGCGCCCGCCTTCGCCTGCATGCCGGCGGAGCGGCGCACGGCGCATGCCACCAACGAGCGCAGCCGCCACGCGCCGCAGACGCTCGCGGAGTACAAGGCGAAGCATGGGCCGGGCTGCGGCTGCTGCTCGCCGAAGAAGTCGCCGCGGCTGATGACCAAGACCAAGAGCGGCGCCAAGGGCTTTCCGACCGCGCGCCCCTGGATGATCAGCCACTGAACCAACGCGAGGGGCGGCGCGCCCGCCCCTCAGCGTGACGCAGGCACGCGGCGCGGTCCCGGACCCGGCTGGCCGCCGAATTTGACGGTCATCGCGTTGGCACTGTCGCTGATGTCGACCAGCGTCTTGCGGCTCTCGTCGATCACCTTGGCGGACTTGCGCTTGAAGCCGTCGACGAGCTCGCGCATCGATTTGATCTGATCGAACAACTGCCCGGGATTGCCGTCCGCAAAGCCGGGAATGGCGCCGTCGATCTTGGTGACGAGCGTATCGAAGCCCTTGAAGACGTCCTCGGCTTTGTCGACGGCAGAGTCGAATGCCGCGGTCTTGGCCTGGAGCGAGGCGGTCTCGGTCTCGAAGGTCTGCAGCGCGTCCTGGATAGCAGGCGCATTGCTGACGATGTACTTGTCGATGTTGTGCACCGTCTCGACCATCGTCTCCTGGTCCTTGAGATCGGCCGTCAGCACCGGCACGCCGTCGTGATCCAGCGGCACCGGCGGGGCCGTCGGCGCGCCGCCGACCAGCGAGATCGCGGCGATCCCGGTCAGGCCCTGGAACTCGATTCCGGCGGTGGTGTCCTTACGGATGGGCGCTGACTTGTCGAGCGTGATCATGGCGACGATCTTGCGCGGGCTCTCGAGTTTGATCGACAGGATCTGCCCGGCCTGCACGCCGTCGAAATTCACCGGGCCGCCCTTGCGCAGGCCCGCCGCCGAACCGCCGTCGAACACCACGCGCATGGTGCTGCGCTGCTCGGCGATGCGGCGCTTCTGCTTGATCAGGACGCCGCTGATCCCGGCCGCCACGGCCGCGATCGTCAGGGTTCCGACAATGAGGTTGATCGCGCGCATTCCGGGTCCGTGGCTGCCTCTGCTCGATTTTAGCCGCTAATGCCGCCGGTTGAAAGCTCAGCGCGCGAGGCCTGGGCGGGAGGGGGCGGCAAGGCCGGCCAGCAGCACCGCCAGGATACCGGTGAGAAACACGCCATCGAAAGTGCCCGCGCCGCCGATCGAGGCGACGGGGGCGCCGAGGCTGCCGATCTTGTCGAGGTTCATCAGGTCGGCGCCGACCAAGGTCCCCATCGAGCCGCCGATATAGGCCAGCGGCGCGGCGTATTCGCGCGACAGCAGGAAGGCGAGGATCGCGGTGACGACCACCGGTGCGAACACCGGCACGGCGATGCCGACACCCTGCACCGGCGTTGCCATGGCGTGGATGATGACCGCGATCACCAGCACCGCAATCGTGGCGCGCAGCCACAGCTGGTAGCGCAGCACGAGATAGGTCGACATGATCGTCGGAATCACAGCGCCGCCGACATTTACCGCCAGCAGCGTGCCCGGCCATTGATGCACCAGCGGCACGACATATTGCATGCCGAAGAAGTCGATGATCTCGCCGGAGCGGGCGACCTGTCCCGGCAGCATCGTGATCGGGATGTTGAAATAGCTGCCGACCAGCGAGCCGAACAGCAGCAGCATCGCCGTGCCCGAGCTGACGCCGAGCTTCATGTAGGCGTAGCGCAGGATGCCGAGCTGGATCAGGATGATCAGGACGCCGAACGCCAGCACCAGGAGGGCGAAGAAGGCAGGCGTGATTGGCAGATATTGGACTTGGGAATGCATGTCGGAAGCGCTGCGCAGTTGAGCCGTGTCGTCCGGGCGGGATCATCCCATCAGGGCGGCACCGTGACAAATGGGCATTCGGCGCTTGGTTCCCAAGGTCGGCCACGCTTGCTCCACTCATCGATCGCCGATCAGCGTGGCATGCAGCACGTAGCGCTCGGGCCCCTGCGTCAGCCCGTCGAACGGCCAGCAGGTCGAGAGCACCAGCTCGGCATCGTCGGCCTGCGGATCGATGCCGGACTCGTCGAAGCGAACGACGCGGGCCGCATCGGCCCGGTAGCGAAAGCTTCGTCCATCGCGCCTGACGACGTCGATCTCGTCGCCGACCCTGACGTCGCGCAGGAAGCGGAAATGCGTGTCGCGATGCGCGGAGTAGACCGCGATGCCGGGCTGGCCCGGCTCGGCGGTGCCCTCGACATGGCCGGCGCCGAACGCCAGCGCCTGGCCGCTGGAGCCGGCGAGCGCGATGGTGGAGACGCCGAGCCGCTTCACCTCGATGCGCGCGACCGGGACTGTGTCGGCCCAGGACCACGGCTTGACCGGCTGGCCGGTCGCAATGGTCTGGCTGAAGGCACGGTCGAGCAGCACCTGGGCAACGATCGCCTTGGCGTGAATGAAGGCGCCGTGAGCGAACAGGGCGAGACCGACAAGCGCGACGGCGAGCGGGATGACGAAGCGGGGCATTCTCTCTCCTCTCGTCATTGCGTTAAGGAACGAAGTACTAGCCGAGACGACGGTGCGCTCCCTCTCCCCGTCCTTCACGGGGAGAGGGTTGGGGTGAGGGGCAGCCACGACCACCGACTGCGCTGAGAGCCCCCTCACCCGGATTGCATCTTCGATGCAATCCGACCTCTCCCCGCAAGCGGGGCGAGGTGAGCACCGGACGAGCTGGGGGAGCATAGCAAGCAACGGTTCGTCGACTTTCTCGTCGTCGCATGAACAAGTCCATTAGTTGGCAGCTCGCCGCCTGATGGCGACGAGCCAGATCAATTCCAGCATCAGCAGCCCAAGCCCGAGCAGCATGCTCAGCTCCGCATCAGTCGCCGTCTTCGGCAGCGTGACCGTCGCGGGGCCAGCCGGCACCACGGGCCGCTTCAGGGCAGCGAGTTGCACCTCACCATCGCCCTCGGCACGGGGGTCCTTCTGCATCGCAGGCAGACGTCCACGCTCGCCGAACACCTTTTCGAAATCCCAGCCGGCCGGCAGGTTGATCGGCAGCTCGGCAAGTCGCAGCGGCTCGCCGTCAGGGCGGCGCGGGGTCTTGTCGACGGCGACCAGGCTGGTCAGGCGGGTCACCAGCTGATGCTCCAGCGCCAGCTTCAGGATGGCGCCGTCGGCTTCCTCCGGCGTCATCTGCCGCATCGTCTTCGCGACCTCGGCGTCGCCGATCTTGCGCCGCGCCCAGAGCTTCGAAAGGCCCTTGCCTTCGGCGGCGCCGGAGAGCGGCAGCGTGATGGTCCAGGGCTGGTCGCCGATGCGGCCCTTGAGCTGCAGCGATCCGGCGAGGCGATCGATCCTGGCGGCGAGCACCAGCGGCTCGTTGCGGTAGACGTCCGGCAGCACGGCGGGGGTGAGATCGGCGGAGGCCTCCGAGAAGCTGGCACTCAATCCCGTCACCACCGGATTCTCCAGCTTGGCGAACAGATCGCGCATGCGCTCCTCGACCTGCTCGACCGAGCCGATATGGGTGAAGGCGCCGCGGCCGAGCTCGGCGGCGCGGCTCATCAGGTAGGTGTTCGGTGCCGAGCCGATGCCGACCATGAAGATGCGCGAGCGGCCGCGCATCGCGGTGATGGTCTCGAACAGCTGCTGCTCGTTGCCGATGGCGCCGTCGGTCAAGAACACCACCTGGCGCACGCGGTCGCTATCGCTGCCGTCGTCGGTCAACGCCGCGCGCATCGCCGGCACCATCTCGGTGCCGCCGCGCGCCTCCAGCGCGCTCACGAAGCTGGTGGCGCTGCCGACATGCTCGGCATCGGCCGGCACCGAGGACGGAAACAGCACCGTCATCGTGTCGTCGAAGCGGATGACGTTGAAGCGGTCATTGGGTTGCAGCCGTCCGAGCGCATAGAGCAGGCTGGCCTTGGCCTGGCGGATCGAGGTGCCGCCCATCGAGCCGGAATTGTCGATCACGAAGATGACGTCGCGCGGCTGCGGGCGTTGCGTGGTCGCGGCCACCGCGGGAGGCGTCACGAAGGCGAGCAGGTAGTCGGCATCGCCGACCTGCTCGTGAAACAGCCCGACCGACGGCACCGCCGCGGAGGCAGGCTTCCAGGTCAGCTCGAAGTCGCGATCGGCGGGCACCACGCCCTCGGCCAATGTGACGATGCGCGTCTTCGCATCGGGGCTCTCGACCGTCACGGGGTGATGGTGGCTCTTGACCTCGCCGAGCGCGAAACCCGCCTGCAGCCGCACGGTGATCCGGGTCGGATTGACCGGAGCATCCTTCGCAGGATCGAGCACCTCGGGCGAGATGCGATCGCGGTCCGGCACCGGGTCGTTGGCCGCCGCGCCCCAACCATTGCTGTCCGGGCGAAGCTCGACGCTCTGCGCGATCGGCTTGGGATTGTAGCGCGGCGCGACCACCAGCGGCACCCGCAGCGAGAATTCGCCGGCCGCCTGCGCCACCGGCTGCTGATATTCGATCTGCACCAGCACGGTCTCGCCCGGACCGATATTGGCGAGCGAGTTGGTGAAGATGTTCGGCCGCTCCTGCTCGGTCAGGGCCGCGGTCTTGCCCTCGCGCTTGGCCTGCTCATAGATCACCTTGGCTTCCTGGCGCGGCTTGATGTCGCCGACCACGACGCGATCGCCGACGATCATCTTCAAGCTGTCGACCGCGCTGTCCGGCGGCAGCGGATAGACGTAGACGGCCTCCATCCACTGCGAACTGGTGTTCTTGAACAGCTGCGTCACGCGCGCCCGCGCGGTCGGGCCCGACACGACGATGTCGACGTCGATGCCGAGCCGCGGCGCCTCGGCGTAGCCGCCATCCGCCTTGAACAGCAGCGCGCCGGAGCGGGCATCGCCGGGCCTGGTCAGCGGCGCCAGCGGACCCTCGGCCGACCAACCGGGCGTCACGCTGAGAAATAATGCGGTGAAGGCGACCAGCGCCACGGCGCCGGCTTGCAGCAACAGGAACAGCAGCATGGTCACGATCCAGGATCGGATCGGATGGGCGCTGCTGCGGATATCATAGTCGATCGTGTCGCTCATCAGAGGCTCCGCAACGAACAGAATGGGGCAGGCCGAGATTGAGCGGGCGGCGCTGCCATCGCGAGCGGAATGGTCGGTCTTGTTCGGCCGTCGCCCGCCGGGCTTTGTCCGGTGGTGCGCGAGGCGGCGGCTGATCTGTCCGGGTTTGTGCGGATTTGTCCGTCTGCTACAAGGAGCATCCGCACGCAGCATGGGGCCAGGATGTCGAACCCGGACAACGAGCTTTCCGACGAGCAGAGCCGGCAAGTGGCCGAGACCATCCGCGAGGAGATCGCACGGCGGCGGATGTCGCGGCAGACGCTGGCGGAGCAGGCCAAGCTGAGCCTGTCGACGTTGGAGAAGGCGCTCGGCGGCCGCCGCCCGTTCACGCTCGCGACGATCGTCCGGCTCGAGCAGGCGCTCGGCATCTCCCTGCGCAAGGCGCCGAGTACGCCGGCCGCTGCTCCGGCTACGAGCGGCGGCATCGCGCCGGACAGCCTCGGCTCCTATTCGCGGCGCGCGGTGGAGTGGATCGAGGGCACCTACGTCACCCTGAGGCCGTCGTTCGGCGATCGCGAGGCGATCTACGCCTATCGCACCGACATCGTCTGGGACGATGCGGCCTCGTCGCTGGTGTTTCGCGAGGGCGCGCGGCTCGACGCGGCCTTCTCGCAATTCGGCGAGGTCGCCGTGCCCAACCAGTCCGGCTTCGTCTACCTCGTCACCAACCGGCACGGCCAGCACCGCCTGATCACGGTGTCGCGCCCGACCATCACCGGCGAGATGTACGGCATCATCACGACCTTGCTGGCGGGCCGCGGCTCGCTGCTGACGCCCATCGCTGCGCCGATCGCGTTGCTGCCGTTGCGGAACGTGGTGGAGCCGAGCTTTGGCCGGCTCGGGGCGGATGATGCGAACTATGCGCTTTATCGCGAGCATCTGCGCAAGACGGTGGAGGAGCCGTTCGCGCTGTTCGTGCAGGGCGTGCCTTGAATTCTTGGCGATAGCCACCGTCATTGCGAGGAGCCAACGGGTCCGCGCGAAGCGCGGCCCGATGGCAGGCTCCGCGACGAAGCAATCCAGAGTCGCGCACGCGGCTCCTGGATTGCTTCGCTTCCCTCGCAATGACGGAGTTTGCAGCTGGCGCCGTGCTTCTACACATGCAGTGTCGTCCCGGCGAACGCCGGGACCCATACCCCCAGGGAGCAGTTTGAGTCCGGCTGGTCATTGGCTTTTTCGCGCCACGTCACCGCCGCAGCGTGGTCCCGGACCGGCGTCGTGCCGCGCTTCGCGCGTCGCGGCTTGTCCGGGACGACGGCGGTGGGTGGGGCGGATTCACGGGATCAAACAGCACGACGTTCAAACAGCCGAACGTCTCAACAGCAGATCGGATCGATCAGCCGACTATCGATGAAGGACATGTCATCGCATTCTCGCGGCGAAACTCGCCCGAGGTTTTCAATCAGTCCGTCCCTCTTCAAGTGCAGAGGGCGCAGGGAATGCCGGGTGAGGGCCTCACCCATGGCCCGCCTGCGTAAAAAAAATGCAGGCGGCAGGTACCACAGGTGCAGCCGACATTCCGGCATTCCCTGCGCGACGGTCTTCACGCTTATACGCAGTCTCCCTGGTGCGCCGGGCTTGTTGGCCACCATGCCGCGACAATGCTTGCGCATTGCGCGGGTGACACCAGCATCGGGGTGTCAGGACGCTGCGACTTCACGTCCGCAGGCTGCCGTTCGTCGGCGCGTCCGAAGACACGCTGCGGCAGACCGCGGCCATCGCCTCCCCACCTCGCGTGTCGTGACGATCGCGCGCAACGCCCCTCTGCGGTGAGGCGGGATGCGGGGGAGATGATCATGAATTCTGGAAAATAGCAATAGAAAATTTTGTTTTTCAGAATCGCTGGTGTCGCCCGAGCCTGCGCCGCGCCGGCGGTCTGCTCCCTCTCCCCGTTCTTCACGGGGAGAGGGCTGGGGTGAGGGGCAGCCGCACGGGCGGTTCCGTCGGCGAAAAGGAAAAGCCCTTCGAGTGTGTTTGCTCTCTCAAGGCATTCGTTCGACGGAGGCAACTGGTGGCGAAAGGTCAAAGGAACGACGAAAGCACTTTCCGTGCGGCTGCCCCTCACCCCGACCCTCTCCCCGTGAAGAACGGGGAGAGGGAGCGTACCGTCTCTGGAGCTTATGACCTCGCCGCGGAATGATCTGGCGAGGCCACCTCTTGATGCGGGAGAGGCGGCGCTGCGCCGCCTCCCGCCTACCCCCCGACATCCGCGCTGATGATGTCCCCGAACAGATCCCACTTGCCGCCCTTGAACTGCATCATCTTGAGCTGCTCGATCGGGGCGAAGTCGTTCGGGCCGGTGTTGACCTTGATGCCGGGGATCAGGGTATCCGGCGCGAAATCCTTTAGGCTGGCGGCCTGCTTCATGACGTTTTCGCGGGTGAGAGTGTCGCCGCACTGCTTCAGGGTCTGCACCATGGTCTGCGCCGCGGCATAGCCATAGGCGAGGTTGGCGTCGGAGATGTTGGCGCCCGGCATGTACTTGTCGATGAAGGCCATGAACTTCTTCATGCCCTCGTCGTCCTTCCACTGCGGGTCCGACGGATCCTTGAGATAGCCGGCGGACAGCACGCCCTCGGACGCCTCGAGCCCGGCCGGCTTCATCACCGCGCCGATCGAGATCGAGACGTCCGTCATCAGATGCATCGGCTTCCATTCCAGCTCGGCGATCTTCTTGATCGCCTGGGCCGCGAATTTCGGCGTCGAAATGTTGACGAACACGTCGGCGCCGGTGCCCTTGAGCTTGACGATATGCGAGTCGATCGACGGCTCGGTGGTCTCGTAGCTCTCCTCGGCGACAATCATGGTCTTGGCCTTGTCGCCAAGCACGTCCTTGATGCCGATGACGTAGTCCTTGCCGAAATCGTCATTGGCATAGAAGATCGCGATCTTGGCGTTCGGCTTCTCCTTCAGAATGTACTTGGCGAAGATCCGCGCCTCGACGCGGTAGCTGGGCTGGAAGCCCATCGTCCACGGGAATTCCTTCGGGTCGTTCCACTTGCTGGCGCCGGTGGCGAGGAACAGCTGCGGCACCTTCTTGGCGTTGTGGTACTTCTGCACGGCGGTCTGGGTCGGCGTGCCCAGCGCGTTGAACACCAGGAACACCTCGTCGCTCTCGATCAGCTTGCGCACCTGCTCGACCGTCTTGGGCGGGCTGTAGCCGTCGTCATAGGAGATGAAGTTGATCTTGCGGCCGTTCACGCCGCCCTGGTCGTTGATCATCTTGAAATAGGCCTCCTCGGTCTTGCCGATGATGCCGTAGGCCGAGGCGGGGCCGCTATAGGCCTCGACATTGCCGATTCGAATCTCGGTATCGCTGGCGCCCGTGTCGTATTTCTTTTGGGCAAGCGCGCTCTGGCTCGCCAAAACGGAGAATGCGGCGGCGGCCGCGAAAGACAGCAGAGTCCTGGTCGTCATCGGCAACATTCCCTGGGCTTCCTCTGGTTTGATTCTTGTGATTGCCGTTTTGTCTTGAACTGTCCCCGACCGTTTGCTCGGCGCTGTGACAGCGGCGGACTTGGATGACCGCGCATTGGGTGCGAGTGGGCAGATGTGTGCAATGCACTGTCTTGCGTCCAGACGCTGGTCCGGGAAGCAACGGACGCCGTCCGCGGCGCCTGCATGTGATTTCGCCGGCCAGCCACTCGACGCAAGTTGATACCGTCGTTTCGGGCGCATCTTCGTCGGCGCAGGAAGCAGGATTCTCGCGGTACGCCATGACGAAAAGCCCGTTCTACACGGCCGAGCACGAGGCCTTCCGCGACGTCGTGAGGCGCTTCGTCGACAAGGAGATCGCGCCGTTTGCGAGCGCGTGGGACGAGGCCGGCGAGTTTCCCCGCGCGCTGTATGCGAAGGCGGCCGACATCGGCCTGCTCGGGCTGGGTTTTCCCGAAGAGTTCGGTGGTGTGGCGGCCGATCAGTTCATGAAGATCGTATCGTCGCAGGAGCTGGCGCGGGCCGGTGCCGGCGGCGTCAGCGCCAGCCTGATGAGCCACAGCATCGGCGCGCCGCCGATCGCCCGTGCGGCACGGCCGGAGGTGAAGGCGCGAGTGCTGCCCGAGATTCTCTCCGGGCGAAAGATCTCGGCGCTCGCGATCACCGAGCCGAGCGGCGGCTCCGATGTCGCCAATCTCCGCACCAAGGCCGTCCGCGACGGCGATCATTACGTCATCAGCGGCGAGAAGACCTTCATCACCTCGGGCGTGCGCGCGGATTACATCACCGTCGCCGTGCGGACCGGCGGACCAGGGCCGGCGGGTGTCAGCCTGCTACTCATTCCCGGCGACACGCCGGGGCTGACGCGCACCAAGCTCAACAAGATGGGCTGGTGGGCATCGGATACTGCGACCCTGCATTTCGACAACTGCCGTGTGCCGGTCGAGAACCTGATCGGCGAGGAGGGGCAGGGCTTCAAGCTGATCATGCATAACTTCAACAGCGAGCGCATGGGCATGGCGGCGAGCTGCACGGCGTTCGCGCGCGTCTGCCTCGACGATGCCATCGCCTATGCCAGGGAGCGCCAGACCTTCGGCAAGCCCTTGGCGCAGCACCAGGTCATCCGGCACAAGCTGGTCGATATGGCGCAGCGCGTCGCGGCCTCCCAGGCGATGCTGGAGATGCTGGCGTGGCGGCTCGAACAGGGCGATAATCCCGTGGCCGAGATCTGCATGATGAAGAACCAGGCGACGCAGACCATGGCGTATTGTGCCTCCGAGGCGGTGCAGATCTTTGGCGGTGCAGGCTTCATGCGCGGCGTGCGCGTGGAACGCATCTATCGCGAGGTCAAGGTCAATGCCATCGGCGGCGGCACCGAGGAGATCATGAAGGATCTGGCCAGCCGGCAGATGGGATTGTGATGGGCGCTCTCAAGCGCACGTCATTCCGGGGCAGCCCGCAGGGCTGAACCCGGAATCTCGAGGTTGTGGGATACGAGCGCCAGACAAGCTCGGGATTCCGGGTTCAAGGCCTGCGGCCTTGCCCCGGAATGACGATCGTGCCGCAATCAACAAGCATCAGCGAACGTCCGGGTCGGATGCTCAAGCGACCGCTCCGGAATGACAGGGAATGAAACATGCTCTTCACCGCCGACCATGACGAACCGCGCCGCATCCTGCAGAAGTTCATCGCCGCCGAGATCAATCCCCATGTCGACGAGTGGGAGGAGGCCGGCATCTTTCCGGCGCATGAGCTGTTCAAGAAGCTCGGCGACCTCGGCTTTCTCGGCCTCAACAAGCCGGTCGAGTTCGGCGGCCAGGGGCTGGACTATTCCTATGCGCTGATGATGGCGGAGGAGCTCGGCGCCATCAATTGCGGCGCCATTCCGATGGCAATCGGCGTGCAGACCGACATGGCGACGCCGGCGCTGGCGCGCTTCGGCTCCGACGAGGTGCGTAAGGAATTTCTGGCGCCGGCGATTGCCGGCGACTACGTCGCCTGCATCGGCGTCTCCGAGCCCGGCGCTGGCTCCGACGTCGCCTCGATCAAGACCCAGGCGCGCTCCGATGGCGACGACTACGTCATCAATGGCGGCAAGATGTGGATCACCAACGGCACGCAGGCGGATTTCATCTGCCTGCTCGCCAACACCAGCGACGGCCCGGTTCATCGCAACAAGTCGCTGATCTGCGTGCCGATGAAGAGCAAGGGCGTGCAGGTCGCGCGCAAGCTCGACAAGATGGGCATGCGCTCGTCGGATACCGCGCAGATCTTCTTCGACAATGTCCGGGTGCCCAAGCGCAACCGCGTCGGCGAGGAGGGGATGGGCTTCACCTATCAGATGATGCAGTTCCAGGAGGAGCGACTGTGGGCCGGCGCCGCCTGCCTGAAGGCGCACGAGGCGATCATCAACGCCACCATCGAGTACACGCGAAATCGCAAGGCGTTCGGCCGCTCGATCCTCGACAACCAGGTCGTCCACTTCCGCCTCGCCGAGCTGCAGACCGAGGTCGAGCTGCTGCGCGCGCTGACCTATCAGGCCGCCGAGGCGCTGGTCGCCGGCGAGGACGTGACGCGGCTCGCGACCATGGTGAAATTGAAGACCGGACGGTTGGGGCGCGAGCTCACCGATGCCTGCCTGCAATATTGGGGCGGCATGGGCTTCATGAACGAGACGCCGGTCAGCCGCGCCTATCGTGACTCGCGGCTGAGCTCGATCGGCGGCGGCGCCGACGAGGTGATGCTGACCATCCTGTGCAAGATGATGGGCACCTTGCCGGGCATGACCAAGGCGGGGAACGCCTGATGATCACGCTGTATCATTGCGACGGCGCCCGCTCGTTCCGCCCGCTGTGGATGTTGGAGGAGCTCGGGGCTGACTACGAGTTGAAGATGCTGCCGTTCCCGCCGCGCGTGCTGGCGAAGGAATATCTGGCGATCAATCCGCTCGGGACGATCCCGTTCATGGTGGATGGCGAGACCAAGATGACGGAGTCCTCCGGCATCTGTCACTATCTCGGCATCAAGCACGGCCCGACGCCGCTGATGGTCGGACCCGAGGAGAAAGATTACGGCGCGTTCCTGAACTGGATGTATTTCTCCGATGCCACGCTGACGTTCCCGCAGACGCTGGTATTGCGATACACGCAGCTCGAGCCTGAGGAACGGCGCTCACCCCAGGTCGCGACGGACTATGCCAAATGGTTTCTGGGCCGGCTGCGCGCCGTGGAGGCAGCGACTGGGAATGCCGAGTTTCTGTGCGGCCGTTTCACCGCGGCGGACATCGTGATCGGCTACGCGTTGCGCCTGGCGGACACGCTCCACCTCGCCAAGGATTTTGGGCCCAATGTGGCGGCCTATTGGGCGCGTCTGCAGCAGCGCGACGGCTACAAGCGGGCACGCGCGGCCGAGCAGCGTGCTGGTGAAGAGCAGGGCATCAAGCCGCGCGTCAGGCCGTGAGTTGCGCACGTCATTCCGGGGCGATGCGCAGCATCGAACCCGGAATCTCGAGATTCCGGGTCTGGTCCTTCGGACCATCCCGGAATGACAACTCATTTATGCTGTCGTGATTAACCGCGACAAAAATCGGCAGTCGTCGCCGATGACAGCGGCGGGAATTGCGCTATGGTTCTCCTCCAAAGAAGCGGCCGGCAGAGTCGCGCCTCAGGAGGAAGACCATGGATGTTTCCCGCCGGGATTCCGGCCATCTCATGCTGATCACGCCCGAGCGTGTGTTCTACGCCGGGCTGCTCGGCCGACCGCGCCGGCGCTGCTCGGGCGCGCTGCACATTTACGTCGCGCTGACCGGGAGCCTGCGGCTGCTGCCCGAGGGCGGCGAGGCGCGGTGCGGCGAGCTGCTGGTGGTGCCGCCGAACAAGCAGCACACGATCGAGAGCGACTACCGCACCGTCATCGTCGTCACCATGGAGCCGGAGAGCGTGCCGATCGGCACGCTGGATCGCTTCGCGGCCAAGGTCACGCGCGAGGCCGAGGCCTTCGCCTGCCGCATTCGCGCCGCCTATGAGGAGCTGGTGCAGCGGCCGCTCAGCGGCGACGTCACCAGCGCCGTGTTCGACCGGCTCTGCTTCGGCGAAGTGCTGCCGCAGCGGACGCTCGATCCGCGGGTGGTCAAGGCGATCGGCCTGATCAGCCGCTTCTCCGGCGAGCCCGCCACCGCCGAGAGCTGCGCCGCTGCCGTCGGGCTGTCGACCTCGCGCTTCCTGCATCTGTTCAAGGAGGAGACCGACATCTCCTTCCGTTCGTTCCGCGCCTGGAAGCGCGCGCGGCACCTGCTGAACTACGCCAACCAGGATCTCAACCTGGCGCATCTCGCGCAGGACATCGGCTATCCCGATTCCACGCATTTCAGCCATTCGATCCGCCGCTTCTACGGCCTGAAGCCGCGCGCGATCTTTTCCGGTTCGCGCGATCTGGCGATCTATCGCGCCGGCGAGGCGGCGTTGACCTGAGTCCCTCCGGCTGGGCGCCGTGTCAGCGCGGCGCGCAGCGGGAATTTGGACAGCTCCAGCACGATCAGCGTGCTGATCGCAGCACCTGCGGTCAGCGCGAGATCGTCGGCGTGCAGCGGCCCGAACTTGAACAGCGCCGCGACCGGCGGCACGGTCAGGCTGGTCGCGAGCACCGCGACGACGATCGCGATCACCGATAGCAGCACGCGGTTCGGCCGCAGCAGCGCGTCGCGCAGCGAGCTCGAGAACGAGCGGTTGACGAAGATCAGGCTGACGATCACCGACACCAGGGTGAAGAACACCAGCGCGCGCAATTCGTCATCGGGCATGCCGTTGCCATGCGCCAGCAGCAGCACGCCGCCGGTGGTGATGATCGCGAGAAGGCCCTGCAGCGCGCCCCACAGTACCAGCGGGCGCGGCAGCAGCGGCTCCAAGGGATCGCGCGGTCGCCGCCGCATCACGTCGTCCTCCTCGGTCTCCGCCTCGAACACCAGCGAGCAGACGGGATCGATGATCATCTCCAGGAAGGCGATGTGCACCGGGCCCAGCAGCAGCGGCAGGCCGGTGACGAGCGGCAGCAAAGCGAGGCCGGCGATCGGGAAGTGGACCGCGAGGATGAAGCTCATCGCCTTGCGCAGATTGTCGTAGATGCGCCGGCCCAGCCGGATCGCCTTCACGATCGAGCCGAAATCATCGTCGAGCAGCACGATTGCGGCCGCCTCGCGCGCGACGTCGGTGCCGCGGCCGCCCATCGCGATGCCGATATGCGCCGCCTTCAGCGACGGCGCATCGTTGACGCCGTCGCCGGTCATCGCGACGATCTCGCCATCGGCCTTCAGCGCCGAGACGATGCGGAGCTTCTGCTCCGGCATGATGCGGGCGAACGCCGTCGGCGTGCGGGCCGCCCGCGCCAGCGCGTCGTCGTCGAGATGAGACAGCTCGGCGCCGGTGATGATTTGCTCGGGATCAAGCCCCGCCTGCCGTGCGATCGCAGCCGCCGTCGCCGGATAGTCGCCGGTGATCATGAGCACGCGGATGCCGGCCGAGCGGCATTCCGCAACGGCACTCGGCACCTCCGCGCGGAGCGGATCGGCGAAGCCGACGAGACCGCAGAAGGTGAAGGCGAAGCCCTGCTGCGTCTCAGGAAGCGCGCCGCCGCTCCAGCGCGCCTCGGCGACGCCGAGCACGCGCAGGCCCTCGGCGGCGAGCGTTTCGATACGCGCCTGCAGCTCGATCAGCTCGGTGCCGCCGAGGCCGCACAGCGCCGCAATCGCTTCCGGCGCGCCCTTGGCCGCGACCATGGGGACGCCGTCGCGCGACCAGACATTGGTCATCGCGAGCAGATCGGGCCGCAGCCCGTAGCGCCGCTGCAAGGCGGCGCCGGCGGTCGCGTCCGTGTCGAGGGCTTGCAGCGCCTTCTCCATCGGGTCGTGCGACTGCGGGTCGCAGGCCCGCACGGCGGTCGCGACGAGATCGCGGAACTCGGCCGTCACCGCATCGGACGAGTCCGTCCCAGGTCGCAGCACCGCGCCATCGGGATGCACCAGCCGCGCCACCATCATGCGGTTCTGCGTCAGGGTGCCGGTCTTGTCGGTACACAGCACGGTGGCGGCGCCGAGCGATTCGATCGCGGCCGCCCGCCGCGTCAGCACGCGCGCCTGCGAGATGCGCCAGGCGCCCATCGCGAGAAACACTGTCAGCACGACCGGGAATTCCTCGGGGAGCATCGACATGCCCAGCGCAATGCCGGCCAGCAACCCTTCCAGCCAGCCGCCGCGATACAGCGCGTAGAGCACGACCGTGATCGCCACCACGATGGCGCCGCCGATCGCAGACGCCATGACGAGACGTCGCGTCTGCTGTCGGAGGCGGGGCGTCTCCGTCTCCAGCGTGCTCACCGACTGGCCGATCCTGCCGATGGCCGTGCGCGGCCCCGTCGCCATCACCTCGGCGACGCCGCCGCCGCGCACCACCAGGCTGCCGGAGAACACGAAGGGCAGGTCGTCGCCGCCGGCCGCGGCCGTCGCGTCCATGGCCTCGCTCGCGGCCGGCCGCTTGCGCACAGGCACGGATTCTCCCGTCAGCAAGGATTCATCCGTCAGCAGATCGTCGCATTGCCGCAGCATTGCGTCGGCGGCGACGCGGTCGCCCTCGGCCAGCACGATCAGGTCGCCGCGCACCACCTCGCGGCCGGCGATGCGGACGCGCTCGCCGTCGCGGATCACGAGCGCGCGCGGGCTGGACAGATCGCGCAGCGATTCCAGCACGCGCTCGGTGCGCGCCTCCTGCACGATGGTGATGAGCACCGAGGCGGAAGCGAAGACCCCGAGCAGAACCGCCTCGGCCGTGTCGCCGAGCGCGAGATAGATGCCCGCGCCGGTCAGCAGCAGAAGCAGCATCGGCTCCTTCAGCACGTCGGCGATCAGTCGCAGGATCGACCGTGTGCCGGTCTGTGGCAGCTCGTTGAAACCCTCGGCCTGGAGACGCCGGGCCGCTTCTGCTGCGTTCAGCCCGTCTGCAATGAACGGCGCCGGTTGTGTGTCGATTGGCATTGCACGCTCGGTGAGGAGGGCGGACAGGAACCGCTTAGCGTCGATCGCCGATGGCGGGCTTGACGCAAAGCAATAAGGGAAGTGCGCCGGTTCGACCAGCGAGTCAACGCAAGCAGATTGTGCCGTGACGTCATCATAGTGACGCAGATCTGCACAGCGCCGCCTGCGCGCGAGCCCTACCGAACGAGTGCCATGAGCGACAAAGCCGTCATCACCTGCGCGCTGAACGGCGTGCTCACCGATCCCAGGCAGCACCACGTGCCGGTCACGCCGGAGGAGATGGCGCGCGAGGCGCGCCGCGCCTACGACGCCGGCGCTGCGATCATGCACATCCATCTGCGCCAGCAGGCGCCGGGCAAGGGGCACCTGCCGTCCTGGGACGTGAACGTCTCGCGCGAGATCCAGCAGGCGATCCGCGAGGCGTGTCCTGGTGTGATCATCAATCATACGTCGGGCGTCTCAGGGCCGAACTATCAGGGGGCGCTGGATTGCATCCGGGAGACGCGACCGGAGATCGCCGCCTGCAATGCCGGCTCGCTGAACTACCTGAAAGTCAAGGCCGACAACAGCTGGGCCTGGCCGCCGATGATGTTCGACAACTCGGTCGAGAAGATCGGGGATTATCTCGCCGTCATGAAGGACGTGAGCACGATCCCGGAGTTCGAGTGCTTCGACGTCGGCATCGTGCGCTGCGTCGGCATGTACCGGCAGACCGGGATGTATTCCGGTCCGCTCGAATACAATTTCGTAATGGGCGTGGCATCCGGCATGCCGGCCGATCCCGAGCTGCTGCCGATCCTGCTGAAGCTGAAGCTGCCCGAGGCGCATTGGCAGGTCACGGGAATCGGCCGCGCCGAGATCTGGCCGCTGCACCAGCGCTGCGCCGAGCTCGGCGGTCATCTGCGCACGGGTCTCGAGGACACGTTCTATCTCGGCGACGGCGCCAAGGTGACCTCGAACGGCCAGTTGATCGAAGCCATCGCAGCGTGCGCAAGACGTGCGGGCCGCGAGATCGCGAGCCCGGCCGAGGCGCGGCAGATGTTTGGGACAGTGAACTGAACGTTCAGCCTTCGTCATTCCGGGGCGCGCGTCCGCGCGAACCCGGAATCTCGCGAGACAATCTCTGGATTCCGGGTTCGCGACTGCGTCGCGCCCCGGAATGACGAGCAAGAGGATGAAGATGACCAACCTCAACGCCACCGGCGGCGTAGCCGGGCCAGGACGGATCGGCCGGGTCGCGATCGGCGATCTCTTGAAGCGCGCGGCGCGGCGCTTTCCGGATCGCGTCGCGATCACCGATGGCGGCCGGCAGGTGACCTTCACCGAGCTGGAGCGCGATGCCAACCGGTTCGCGAATTATCTCGTCGCCAAGGGGCTCAAGCCCGGCGAGACAATCTCCACGGTCTGCAACAACTCGATCGAGTTCGTCAAAGCGCTGTTCGGCATCCACCGCGCCGGCCTCGTCTGGGTGCCGATCAATACCATGCTCGGCCCGGCCGATATGGACTACATCCTCGGTCATGCCGAGGTCCGCTTCGCGCTCATCGATGATAATCTCCACGCCCAGCCGGAGCGGCGCGCGGCGCTGGAGCAGCGTGGCGTCGAGCTGATCGCGGTCGATCTCACCGGTAACGCGAAAGCTGCCGGGCTCGCGAGCTTCAACGATCTGATCCAGAATCAGTCAGACATCGAACCGGAGATCGAGATCAACGATCGCGATCTCGCGATGATCATCTACACCTCCGGCACGACGTCGCGGCCGAAAGGCGCGATGCATTGCCATCTCGCCGTGGTCATGGCCGTGATGAGCAACTGCATCGAGATGCAGTTGTCGCGCGAGGACGGCATCACCGGGCAGTTCCCGCTGTTTCACTGCGCCGGGCATGTGCTGCTGTTGAGCTATCTCTCGGTCGGCGGCCGCATGGCGCTGATGCGGGGCTTCGATCCCGTCGCCTGCATGGAGGCGATCGTGCGCGATCGTCTCACCGTGTTCGTCGGCCTGCCGCTGATGTACCAGGCGATCCTCGATCATCCCCGGCGCAAGGAGTTCGATCTCTCCCACTTGCGCACCTGCCTCTACACGATGGCGCCGATGAGCCGGCCGCTGCTGGAGCGCGCCATCAGGGAGCTGTGCCCGAATTTCGTGCTGACCAGCGGCCAGACCGAGATGTATCCGGCGACGACGATGTCGCGGCCGGAGGTGCAGCTCAACCGGTTCGGCAATTACTGGGGCGAGTCGCTGTTCGTCAACGAGACCGCCATCATGGACGATTCCGGCAACCTGCTGCCGCCGGGCGAGATCGGCGAGCTGGTGCATCGCGGGCCCAACGTGATGATGGGCTACTACAAGGACCCGAAATCGACCGAGGATGCGCGCAAGTTCGGCTGGCACCACACCGGCGACCTCGCCGTCATCGACAAGGGCGAGGTGCTGTTCCTCGACCGCAAGAAGGACATGATCAAGTCCGGCGGCGAGAACGTCGCCTCGGTCAAGATCGAGGAGACCCTGCTGGCACATCCGGCGGTGCAGAACGCCGCCGTCGTCGGCCTGCCGCACCCGCAATGGGGCGAGGCGGTGTCGGCGTTCGTCAAGCTCAAGCCTGGCGCTGACGCGAGCGAGAGCGAGCTGTTGGAGCATTGTCGGAAATCGCTCGGCGGCTTCCAGGTGCCGAAGCTGGTGCGGGTGCTCGAGGAGATGCCGATGACCGCCACCGGCAAGCTGCGCAAGGTCGAGCTGCGCCAGGCCTATGGCGAGCACTTCGCGGCGACGAGCGCGTGATCCATCTCCATCACCTTTTCCGTCATTCCGGGGCGCGCGGAGCGCGAGCCCGGAATCCATACTCCCGATCGTGGTTATGGATTCCGGGCTCGCGACTGCGTCGCGCCCCGGAATGACGCCCAAAAAGAGAATCCGGTCGTGGCCATCATCGACAACACCATCTCTCCCACCGGCGCCGCCTTCCAGGCCAACCGTGACGGCATGCTGGGTCTGATCGCGCGGATGCGCGATCTCGAGGCGCGGACGCGCAATGCCTCGGCGGCCGCCAAGGATCGCTTCCACCAGCGCGGCCAGCTGCTGCCGCGCGAGCGCGTAGCGCTGGTGCTCGATCCCGGCGCGCCGTTCCTGGAGCTGTCGACCCTCGCAGGCTACATGTTCGACACGCCCGATGCGGCCAAGAGCGTGCCGGGCGGCGGCGTCATCGCCGGCATCGGCTTCGTCGCGGGCGTGCGCTGCATGGTCTCGGCGAACGATGCGGCCATCGATGCCGGCGCGCTGCAGCCCTATGGCCTGGACAAGACCCTGCGCGTGCAGGAACTGGCGTTGGAGAACAGGCTGCCTTACGTACAGCTGGTCGAGAGCGCCGGTGCCAATCTCCTGCGCTATCGCGTCGAGGATTTCGTCCGCGGCGGCAACATCTTCCGCAATCTGGCGCGGTTGTCCGCGGCGGGCCTCCCGGTCGTCACCGTGACGCACGGCTCCTCGACCGCAGGCGGCGCCTATCAGACCGGCCTGTCCGACTACATCGTCATGGTGCGCGGCCGGACCCGCGCGTTCCTGGCCGGACCGCCGCTGCTCAAGGCCGCGACCGGCGAGATCGCGACCGAGGAGGAGCTCGGCGGCGCCGAGATGCACACTTCGATCTCCGGACTTGGCGACTACCTCGCCGAGGACGATCGCGATGGCTTGCGCATTGCGCGCGAGATCATGGGCAAGCTGAATTGGAACCGGCCGTCGCACGACGCGTCAACGGCAAAGCCGCCGCGCTACGGCCAGGAGGAGCTGCTCGGCATCATGCCGCTCGACCACAAGCGCCCCGTCGACATGCGCCAGATCATCGCCCGCATCGTCGACGACAGCGACTTCGTCGAGATGTCGCCGAACTACGGCCCCGCGACGGTGTGCGGCCATGCCCGCATCGAAGGCCAGGCGATCGGCATCGTCACCAACAACGGCCCGCTCGATCCGGCCGGGGCCAACAAGGCGACGCACTTCATCCAGGCCTGCTGCCAGAGCCGCACGCCGATCCTGTATCTCAACAACACCACCGGCTACATGGTCGGCCGCGCTTACGAAGAGGCCGGCATGATCAAGCACGGCTCCAAGATGATCCAGGCCGTGACCTCGGCGACCGTGCCGCAGATCACGATCTACTGCGGAGCATCGTTCGGCGCCGGCAATTACGGCATGTGCGGCCGCGGCTTCCATCCGCGCTTCTGCTTCTCATGGCCCAATGCCAAGACGGCCGTGATGGGCGGCGAGCAGGCGGCCGAGACGATGGCGATCGTGACGGAAGCTGCCGCCGCGCGCCGCGGCAAGCCGGTGGAGCGGGAGAAGCTGGAGGCCATGAAGGCGCAGATCATCGGCGTGTTCGACAGCCAGATGGACGTGTTCGCGACGTCGGCGCGCGTGCTCGACGACGGCGTGATCGATCCGCGCGACACCCGGGCCGTGCTCTCGGAGGTGCTGGCGATCTGCCGCGAGGCGGAAGCGCGCGAGCCGCAGCGCATGCAATTCTCGGTGGCCCGGCCATGAGCGGGGAGCAGACGATGTCGCGCAGGCCGTTCCACAAGGTGCTGATCGCCAACCGCGGCGAGATCGCGTTGCGCGTCATGCGCACGGCGCGCCGGCTGGGTCATGGCGTGGTGGCGGTCTATTCCGACGCCGACGCTGACGCGCCGCATGTCCGACTCGCCGATCAGGCCGTCCGCATCGGCGCGCCGCCGCCAGCCCAGTCCTATCTGAACATCCCGGCAATCATTGCCGCAGCCAAGGCCACGGGCGCGGATGCCGTGCATCCCGGTTACGGCTTTCTCGCCGAGAACGAGGATTTCGCGCAGGCCTGCAAGGAGGCCGGTCTCGTCTTCGTCGGACCATCGCCCGAGGCGATCCAGGCGATGGGCAACAAGGCCGGCGCCAAGACGATCATGCAATGCGCCGGCGTGCCCTGCGTGCCCGGCTATCAGGGCGAGGACCAGGGTGACGAGGCGATGCTGTGCGAGGCCCGGCGCATCGGCTTTCCCGTGATGATCAAGGCGGTCGCCGGCGGCGGTGGCCGCGGCATGCGGCTCGTGCGCGATGCGGAGGCGTTTCCGGATCTGCTGCGCAGTGCGCGCTCGGAGGCCGCTGCGGCGTTCGGCGACGGCACCGTCATCCTGGAGAAGGCGATCGCCAACCCGCGTCACATCGAGATTCAGGTGTTCGGCGACAGCCATGGCAACGCCGTTCATCTCGGCGAGCGCGACTGCTCGGTGCAGCGGCGACATCAAAAGCTGATCGAGGAGGCGCCGTCACCGGCGGTTGGTCCGGAGCTGCGCGCGCGCATGGGCGCGGTGGCGGTTCAGGCGATCAAGGCGCTCGGCTACGAAGGTGCCGGCACGCTGGAGTTCCTGCTCGACGGCGACGGCCAGTTCTACTTCATGGAGATGAACACCAGGCTGCAGGTCGAGCATCCCGTGACCGAGGCGCTCACCGGTCTCGACCTCGTCGAGTGGCAATTGCGCGTCGCTGCCGGCGAGCCGCTGCCGCTGCGCCAGGAGGAGATCTGCTTCGTCGGGCATGCCATCGAAGTCCGACTGTGCTCCGAGGATGCCGACCACGATTTCATGCCGCAATCGGGACGAATGGCGCTGTGGCAGATGCCGGAAGCGCTCCGTGTCGAGCATGCGCTGGAATCCGGCGCAGAGATTCCGCCTGACTACGATTCGATGATCGCCAAGCTGATCAGCCATGGCAGGACCCGCGAGGAGTCCCGCGCAAGGCTGATCGCCGGACTGGAGCAGGCCATCGCGCTGGGTGTGACGACCAACCGGTCTTTCCTCACGTCCTGTCTGCGCCATCCGGCCTTCGCTGCCGGCAAGGCGACCACCGCCTTCATCGCCGCGCATCGCGACGAGTTGCGCGCGTCGGGCGTCGAATCGTCGACCGTGGCGCTCGCCGCTCTGCTGCTTTCCGTGAGCCATCCGCTCGCTCACCCGGTCCGCAGCGGCCGCTCGCTGGCGGCAGCCTTTGCAACGCCGCTCCGTTTCGAGATCGGCGGCGAGGTCCGGGAGTGCGAGCTCCTGCGTGAGCGCGACGGAACCTTTCGCGTGATGCAGGACGGCGCGGAGCATCGCTGCGAGATTGTTTCGCTCGCGGCGGACACCGTTCGCGTTCGTCTGGCCGGCATCCTGGAGAGCGCGCGCTTCGCTCGCGACGGCGATCGGCTGTTCGTGCAGCACCGCGGCCAGACGCTGCAAATCCATGACCTGACGCTGGCCCGGCCGCAGTCCACGGCGGCGGCCGGAGGCGACGGCAAGGTCCGCGCGGCGTTGAACGGTCGCGTGGTCGCGGTACTGGTCAAGCCGGGCGATGAGGTCGCGGCGGGACAGCCGGTGCTGACGCTCGAAGCGATGAAGATGGAGCACGTTCATACGTCCGGGATTGCCGGGACGGTCGCCGCGATCGAGGTCGCCGAGGGCGACCAGGTGACAACGGGACGGATCGTGGTGGAAATCGCGGGGGCAGTGCTGGGCTGAGCGCTGCAGGAGAATCTGCGGCGAAATTGATACAGCCGTTTCGCGACAACTGCGAAACCCACATCTTGCGGCACGCTCGGTGCACCTCGCCCCGCTTGCGGGGAGAGGTCGGATTGCATCGCCAGATGCAATCCGGGTGAGGGGGTACAGGTCTTACCGCATACACTTCACGTGCGGCTGCCCCTCACCCCGACCCTCTCCCCCGTGAAGAACGGGGAGAGGGAGCGCAGCGTCTGTGCCGATGAGGTGCGTGCTTCCTACCAATATCAGTTTGGCAACTTTTGCCGAGAAGCAGTGCGATACGGCTCCGGCGATATCATCCCGTGTCTCACCGCGGCAATTGCCGCTTCAACGCCGCCACCAGCCGCGAGGTCTGAAACGGCTTCGACAGCAGCGGTGCGGCGGCGAATTCTTCCGGGCACTGATCGACGGAATAGCCGGTGACGGCGACGAAGGGCACGTCGGCGGCGATGAGGGCGCGGGCGATCGGCGCCGAGGTCTCCTGGCCGAGATTGACGTCCAGCACGGCCAGGTCGCAATGGTGCCGTTCCAACAGATACAGCGCCTTGTCGACCGTCGGCGCCACACCGATGACGACGAAGCCTGCGGCCTCCAGCTCGACCGCGAGATCGAAGCCGATCATCGGATCGTCCTCGACGATCAGGACGTGAGTCTGTTCACCGCCGTGCATGGGTACGATCGCGGCTGAGACGTTGCAGGGGGCACCTCAGGTGCCAGCAAAGTCCGGTCGGCAGGAACTGGATCTCGACCGTTCCATCCAGGCCGGCACGCACCATGTCGGAGATGACGCGGCTGCCGAATCCGATGTGCTCGGGGGGCGAGACCTCCGGTCCGCCGCGTTCGCTCCAGGTCATGTCGAAGCTGTCGTCGATGCGTGTCCAGCGGATGGCGATCCGTCCGTCGTCGTTCGACAGCGCGCCATATTTGGCAGCGTTGGTGGCGAGCTCGTGCACCGCCATGCCGATGGACTGCGCCGCCTCGGGCGTCAGCTCGATCGCTGGACCATCGACCCTGATGCGGTCGCCGATCAGGTCGCTGAACGCGCCGAGCTGCGAGCGGACGAGGCCATCGAGCGGAATGAAGCGCCAGTCGTTCTGGATCAGCAGATCCTGATTGCTCGCGATCGCCTGCAGGCGCTCCAGGAAGCGGCCGAGGTCGAGCTGCCGGCCATGCCTGGTCATCTGCCGCGCGATCGCCTGCACCAGCGACAGCAGGTTCTTGCTGCGGTGGTTCACCTCGGCCAGCAGGGTGCGCAGCTGCTCCCTCGTCTGGCGCTTGTCGGTGATGTCACGCACGATCTTGGAGGCGCCGATGATGCGGCCGGTGGAATCGCGGACCGGCGAGACCGTCACCGACACGTCGATCAGCGCGCCATCCTTGCGCAGGCGAACGGTCTCGAAATTGTCGATGATCTCGCCGGAGACCACGGTCGCGAGGATCCGGTCCTCCTCGACCTGACGCTCCGGCGGAATGATGGTGCGGATCGACCGGTTGATCATCTCGTCTTCAGAAAAGCCGAAGATGCGCTGGGCGCTCTTGTTCCAGCTGGTGATCGTGCCGTCCAGCGTCTTGCTGACGACGCCGTCGGACGAGGAGGCGACGATGGCGGCGAGCATTGCGGCGCCACGCTCGGCCTGCTTGGTGACGGTGACGTCGCGGATAATGGCCGAGATTCCGATGATCGCATCCTGGGCACCGCGAATCGGCGAGAAGGTGATGGAGACCTCGATCGGCCGGCCCTGCTTGGTCAGCCGGACCGTTTCGAAGCTTTCGAGCGATTCTCCCTGGCTGACTCGGGCGCGAATGGCGCGTTCATCCTCCGCCAGCTCGGGGGGAATGATGTCGTAGACCGTCCGGCCGATCATTTCGGCTGCGGTGAAACCCAGCATCCGCTCGCAGGCCGCATTCCAGCTGCGGATCACGCCGTCGGGGGTCGTGCTCAGGATCGCGTCGGCCGCGGACGCGACGATCGCGGCCAGATAGGCCGTGTCGTCATCGGCCGGGCGTAGGGCGGGGGAGGCGCCGGGCATTCCGTGCACGTCGCAGGCTCCTTGCTAACGGGGCGGCAGAGAAGACGCCGCGCACCCGATTACCAACTTGTTTGTGTACGAATGCAAGGGCTATCTCGATCGCTGCTTGTTGTTGGTTTTTCCGGCAACGAGGACAGGGGGCCCTGCCATCAGCGGACCATGCGTGGTCACGCGACGTGCTCCAGCCCACGGCGGCGAGTACACACAACGCGAACCTGACAGTTTTGTTCCAACGGATCCGGCTGAATTGGCGGTGAGGTCCCGGCCCGATCCGACGCTCGATGCTCCGCGCACCTACTTCCTCAGGCTGAGGATATAGGAAGCAATGTCCGCCGCATCGGTTGCGCTCAGCGGGTTGTTCGCCATCGTCGCGTGGGGAAGCTGGAGGAACTGGACCAGCATGTCCTTCGTCACGCTCTCCCTGGCTGCAATGGCAACGAACGGACGGGCGCGGCGGAACTTGCTCGGCTCGGCGGCCACTATGTGGCAGGCGGCGCACCAGCGCTCAGCGAGCCGGCGCCCGTGGGCGAGATCCTCCGCCGCCGCCGGCGCGGCGATCAGCAGCGGCAGCAACATCGAAAATGCGATGGCACGGCGCAAATGCTGCACTCCTCACAGCGGCTGGTCGTCGTCGGTCGACGGCTGGTCCTGCAGCGAGACGATGTCGCCGCCGCCGAACTCCTCCTCAGGCGGCGGGTAGACCCACATGTGGTCGCGGACGTCCCTGACGCCCTGCACGCTCTTGGCGGCCAGGATCGCCGTGGCCCGCTCCTTCTCGTTGCGCACCGCGCCGGTCAGGTGCGCGATACCGTTGCGGACGACGACGTTGAAGCGGCAATGCTTGCAGGCAGCCTGATCGAGCGAATCGAGGATGGCGCTACGCAGCCCGTCATCGTCGGGGGTGGGGCCGGGCACGGCGGTCGCCAGATCGGCCACCGTCTGAACGAAATCCGTGTGCGTCACCATGCCGGCCAGCCGATCGCCGCTCACGACCGGCAGGCGCTTGATGTTGTGCTTCTCCATGATCCCGGCGATCTCGGTCAGGCTGGCATCGGCGCCAACAGTTATTGGTGGCCGGCTCATGATGTCGCCGACAGTCCGGCCGTGGGAATGGACGAAGTCGGCGGCGATGCGGCCGCGGCCCACCAGGAGGTCGAGCCAGCGGCCTTGCCGGCGCTCGGTGCCGAGCTCGGCCCGGCGCAGGAAATCGCCGTCGGTGACCATGCCGACGAGCCGACCGGAGGCGTCGACCACCGGCAGCCCGCCGATGTGGTTGCGCAGCATGATCCGCGCCGCCTCGGCCACTGGAGTTCCGGGCGTCACGGTGATCACCGATCGTGTCATGATTTGATGAGCGCGCATGGCGTGGTCTCGCGAAATCGCTGCGGTCGCAATCGACAGAGGATAGCTCTGCCGCTCGCCCCGGGCTTGACCAGGATCAACGCTTTGCGCCTGCGCCCGGCGCCTACACGATGCGCGAGGTCTTGTTGCCCCAGTAGCGATCGCGCAGCAGCCGCTTGTAGAGCTTGCCGGTCGGCAGCCGCGGCAGCTCCTTCTCGAAGTCGATCGAGCGCGGCACCTTCTGCCGTGACAACGACTGGCGGCAGAATGCGATCAGCTCCTCCTCCAGCTCGGGGCCCGGCATGATGCCCGACATCGGCTGGATCACGGCCTTCACCTCCTCGCCGAGATCCGGATTGGGCACGCCGAACACGGCGGCATCGGCGACCTTGGGATGGGTGATCAGCAGGTTCTCGCATTCCTGCGGGTAGATGTTCACGCCGCCGGAGATGATCATGAAGGTGGCGCGGTCGGTGAGGTAGAGATAGCCGTCGGCATCGACGTAGCCGACGTCGCCGACAGTGCTCATGCTGCCGTCGGCGGAGCGCGCCTCCCTGGTGCGCTCGGGATCGTTGAAGTACTCGAATGGCGAACCGGTCTTGAACCACACCGTGCCGGCGGTGCCGGTCGGACAAGGCTGCATGGTCTCATCGAGGATGTGCAGGTCGCCGAACAGCACCTTGCCGACGGTGCCGCGATGCGCGAGCCACTGCTCACTGTCGCAGGCGGTGAAGCCGAGCCCTTCGGTGGCGCCGTAATATTCGTGGATGATCGGCCCCCACCATTTGATCATGTCCTCCTTGACCTGTGCCGGGCAAGGCGCGGCGGCATGGATCGCGACCTCCAGCGAGGAGAGGTCGTAGCGGGAGCGAACGTCCTCCGGCAGCTTCAGCATGCGCGAGAACATCGTCGGCACCAGCTGGGTGTGAGTGATACCCCATTGCTCGACGAGCTGGAGATAGCGCTCGGGATCGAACGTCTCCATGATGATCGCCGTGCCGCCTGTCCGGATGGTGAGGTTGACGGCGGCCTGCGGTGCCGAGTGATAGAGCGGCGCCGGCGACAGATAGATCATGCCCTCGCGATAGCGCCACAGCTTCTCGAGGAAGTCGAAGATCGGCAGTTGCTGCACCGGCGGCTGCTCGGGCAGTGGCCGCAGGATGCCCTTCGGCCGGCCCGTGGTGCCGGAGGAGTACAGCATCGCCGTGCCGACGCTCTCGTCGGCGATCGGGGTCACTGGCAGACCCGCCGTCAGCTCGGCGAGGCCGACGATATGATCGTTCTCGCCCGGACCATCGGCGACGATGCAGAGCTCGATGCCGGGCGCCTGCTTCAGCGCCTCGCGCGCGACGTCGAGCTTGGCGACCGAGGTGATCAGCAGCCGGGATTGGCTGTTGTTGAGGATATAGGCGAGCTCGCCCGGCGTCAGATAGGAGTTCACGCAGGTGAAATAGAGCCCGGAGCGCTCGCCGGCGCCGCAGGCTTCGAGATAGCGGCTGTTGTTCTCCATGAAGATCGAATAGTGGTCGAGCCGCTTCAGGCCGTGCCGGCGGAACAGATGCGCCAGCCGGTTCGAGCGCGCCTCCAACTCGCGATAGGTCACGGCCTCGCCGGTGGAGGCCATGATGAAGGCGGGCTGCAATGGGCGCAGCCTTGCGTGCTTGCCGGTGTACATGTGTCCTCCCCGTCGAGCGCCGGCCGCAGGGCGCGCGATGGCGGAGCGGCGCCGACGATGGCGCCTCGACACGACGACGCGCCGCGGATGCTGCCGCGTCACGCCCTCAGGCTGCTTCCTGCCACGCACGCCGTCCCCGCGGGACGGCTCTTTGTTGCTTGACCGCGAATGTAGCGGAGGAACCCGGTGCTCTCAACACGCCTCTCAGCCCATTGGCCGAGGCGGGAAGGGATGGGCGCGGCCGGGGTTCTGGCATAACATGACCCCGGCATTCCAACCGAATGACGCGTCACAACGAAGAAACTCTGGGAGAGACCACATGAAATCGGGCTTGCTGGCTGTTGCTGCTGCTGGTGCGCTGCTCACGGCGGCGCCGGCGTCGGCACAGGTCAAGATCGGCATCCTCAACGACCAGTCCGGCGTCTATGCCGATTATGGCGGCAAATATTCGGTCGAGGCCGCCAAGATGGCGGTGGAGGATTTCGGCGGCGAGGTGCTGGGACAGAAGGTCGAGCTGGTCACGGCCGACCACCAGAACAAGCCGGACCTCGCCTCCACGATCGCGCGGCGCTGGTACGACACCGAGGGTGTCGACATGATCACGGAGCTGACGACCTCGTCGGTCGCGCTCGCGATCCAGGAGCTGTCGAAGGAAAAGAAGAAGATCGACATCGTCGTCGGCGCGGCGACCTCGCGCATCACCGGCGATGCCTGCACGCCCTATGGCTTCCACTGGGCCTACGACACCCGCGCGCTGGCGGTCGGCACCGGCGGCGCGCTGGTGGAATCCGGCGGCGACACCTGGTTCTTCATGACCGCCGATTACGCCTTCGGCTACGCGCTGGAAAAGGACACCAGCGACATCGTGACATCGAAGGGCGGCAAGGTGCTGGGCTCGGTGCGCATTCCGCTCAACTCGTCCGATTTCTCCTCCTTCCTGCTGCAGGCGCAGAGCTCGAAGGCCAAGATCATCGGGCTCGCCAATGCCGGCCTCGACACCACCAACTCGATCAAGCAGGCGGCGGAGTTCGGCATCGTCAAGGGCGGACAGAAGCTCGCCGGTCTTCTCATGACCCTGTCTGAGGTGCACGGCCTCGGGCTCGAGGCGGCCCAGGGCCTGGTGCTGACCGAGGGGTTCTACTGGGATCACGACGACAAGACCCGCGCCTTCAGCGAGCGCTTCATGAAGCGCACCGGGCGCATGCCCAGCATGATCCACGCCGGCACCTATTCGGCGACGCTGTCCTATCTGAAGGCGGTGAAGGCCGCCGGCACCAAGGACTCCGACGCTGTCGCTGCCAAGCTAAAGGAGCTGCCGGTCGACGACGCTTTCGCGCAAGGCAAGGTGCTCGCCAACGGCCGCATGGTCCACGACATGTATCTGTTCGAGGTCAAGAAGCCCTCGGAATCGAAGAAGCCGTGGGACTACTACAAGCAGCTCGCTACGGTGCCGGGCGACAAGGCGTTCTTCACGCCCAAGGAGAGCGGCTGTCCGCTGACGAAGTGATCGCGCGATACGGCGCCATACAACAGGTGTCGTCCCGGCCTCGCGCCGGGACCCATACCGCGTGATCCATCTTGTGGCACGCTGCGTAGCGTCAATTGTGCACCCAACACCTGCCGGTGGCTATGGGTCCCGGCTCGGCGGCCGGGACGACGGCGGAGCGCGGAGCGGTCAGCCGTGCAAGAGTCGCCACAGGATCGCGATCAGTGCGCCCACCAGCAGGGTGGACGCGGCGAGCGCCTGCACGCCGAAGCCGGGGCCGCGCTTCTCCGCGGCCTTGGCATAGGACACCATGTACATCGCGCGGCCGGCGATCCAGACCAGCCCGATCAGCGCGGCAATCGCGTCGCTGACATAGACCGCGAACAGCCACAGCGCCGGCAGGAAGATCGGCAGCCATTCCAGCGTGTTCACCTGCACCCGATAGGTGCGCTCGAAATCGAGGTTGCCGGTGACGGCCGGCGCCTTGACGCCGTACCTGGCGCGCGCCTGCGCGACGCGGACCGCGATGTAGAAATACAGCATGAGCGCGAGAACGGTGACCAGTGCGGTGAAGTGATACATGCGCAATTCCCCCTGATGACGGCTTCTCAATATCCCGTCAGCTCGAGATAGCCCACCCCCGTGTGGCTGCCCTTGAAGCTGATCGGTCCCTCCCAATAGGGCACGCGCGTGCCCATCCAGGCGTTGGGATTGAGCGGCGTGCTGTCGATCGCGATGCCGAGCGAGGCGATCTCCACGCGCCAGCCGACCGGCAGCTTGCGCTCGCCGATGCCGACAATGTCCGTGGGTCTCATCGCGATGTCGCCGGGCCCAAGCGGGCGCGAAGCGCCGTCCGCCGTGATCCAGGTGCCGGACGTGTAGTCGCCGTTGCCCTGCCGCATCCGGTACAGCATCAGCTTCTCGCCGCCGGAAAAATGCAGCGCGAACCAGTCCCAGCCGCTCTGGTCGGAGGCCAGCGGCTGGCTGCTCCATTCGCGGTCGAGCCAGGCCTGGCCTGTGACCTCGAGCGGCCTGTCGTCGAAGCTGATGCGGCCGCGGACGCGGTAGAACGGCTGGCTGTAATAGTAGGACGCCTGGCCGCGCTCCGATTTGCGGCTGTAGCCGCCGATGCCCTGCAGCACCACCGGACGGTCCGCCTCCAGATGCAGCGCATAGGAAAAGTCGGCCGCGCTCGCGGTCATCTCGAGCGGTGCCAGCGACTGACCATCGGTCTTGTCAGTGCCGCGCAGCTGCCAGTCGTCGATCCAGGCCTGGAATGGCTTGGCCTCGACGCCGGCCTGCCCGACGCCGCCGCGCGCAAATTTTTCCGTCGAACGATGGCTGTCGGCGCGGGTGACCGCGGCATGCGCCATCCATAGCTGCTGATTGTCGAAGCCCTCGCCTTGCGGCCCCGGCCGCGCCGCCGAGCGGAACAGCGTCCATTGCAGGCCGTAAGCCTTGCCGCTGGCGTCGCTGAGATTGGCGGTCACGTACCACCATTCGATGCGGAAATCGTCATGCGGCCCGTGATCGGCCGGGAAGGAAAACGCCCGGCCCGGGGTCACCGGCGCAAAGCCGTCGGCGCTGTCGCTGAGGCCCGCAAAACCCTGCGCATAGGCAAGCCGCGGCAGCGCCAGCAGGCCAAGGCCGCCGATCAGGCCGCGGCGCGTCATGCTCGTTCTAGCGCTCAATGGTGAAGGTCCTCACCAATTGTGCCGGCTGCATCCGCGCCAGCCGCAGCACCGGCAGCAGCGAGGCGATCAGGGCCGCGACGAGCGTGACGACGAGCAGCCGGATGAGCTGCAGCGGAAACACGTCGAACGGCAGCCGCCAGCCGAACGCCTTCACGTTGACGATCGCGATCAGACACCACGCCACGACGAGCCCGAGCGGCAGCGCCAGCAGCGCGGTGAGCCCGGCCAGCGACAGCGTCTTCAACAGCTCCACTTGCGCCAGCCGCCGCCGCGTCAGTCCGATCGCCCAGAGCGGCGCGAGCTGCGGCAGCCGTGAATTGGCCAGCGTCAGCAGGCTCGTCAGCAGCGCGATCGCGGCGACACCGAGCGTGAAGGTGTTGAGCGCCCCGGTCACCGCGAAGGTGCGGTTGAAGATCTGCTTCGACTCCTGCTTCACCGTCGCCTGGTCAACGACGTTGCGGCCATCGAGCCCGAACTTGTCGTTGAGCGCCGCGATCAGCCCCGCCACGTCGGCGGGCGCCGCGCGCACCGCCATCCGGGTGATGGGCGTGGCCGGGAAGCGGCGCGTCAGCGCTGCCACGTTGACGGTGACCTGTCCCTTGGGATTGCCGTAGTCGGCATAGATGCCGGCGACGGTGATGCGCCAGTCGCCGGTGGGCGCGGCAATATCCAGGCTATCGCCGACCGCGAGATCGAGCCGCCGCGCCAGCTGCTCGCTGACGAAGCCGGCATCGCCGCGCACCAGCTGCGTCCACGCGGCGCCGCCGGCCTGCAGCAGCGGCCAGTGGTCGCGATAGGTCTCGTGATCGGGAAGGCCGAGCACGTCGATCGGCGCGCCGGCCAGCTGCGCCTCGGCGCGGCCGCCGGGCAGCACCGCCTGCGCGTCGGGCCGCGTCCGCAGCCAGGCCTGGATGTCGCGTGTCTGCGCCTCGTCGGCCGCGCTGATGTAGATGTCGGCAGCGAGCCGTCCGTCGAGCCAGACCAGGAAGGTGCGGTTGAAGGTCTCCACCATGGTCGCGACGCCGACATTGACGGCGAGCGCCAGCAGCAGCGCCATGAGCGCCAGCGACAATCCCGAGATCTGCTGCCGGCTGTCCGCCCAGAACCATTGCGCCAGCGCCGCGCGCGCGCCGCGCTCGCCCAGCCGCAGCACCAGCTCCAGGATGGCCGGCAGCAGCAGCGCGGCGCCCAGCATCATCGCTGCGAGGACGCCGAAACCGGCGAGCAGCGATTGCCCGAGCCACAGCAGCAGTCCCGCCGCAACGAAGAAGGCAAGCGCGACGGCGCTCTGCAGCCGCAGCCAGCGCCGCTGCGCCTCCTGCCAGGCGTAGGGCTGCGCCGTGGCGAGGATCGGCAGCCGCATCGACTTGATCAGGCTCGTCGTCGCCGCGGCGAGGGCGCCCGCGATGCTGATCACGAGGCCGGCGAGCCACCATTCCGGCTGCAGGCTCAATTCGCCCGGCACCTGCGCGCCATACAGGCCGCGCAGCGACGCGGCCACGTTCGGCAGCAGCGCGGCCGCGATGACATAGCCGCACACCAGCCCGACGAGGCCTGCCACCAAGGCGAAGGCGATGAGCTCGCCGATCAGCACGGCATTGAGCTGGCGCGCCGACACGCCGCAGGCGCGCAGGGTGCGCAACACCGGCAGGCGCTGCTCGAAGGCAAGCCCGATGGCGGAGTTGACGATGAACAGGCCGACGACGAAGGACAGCAGGCCGAACGCGGTGAGGTTGAGATGGAAGCTGTCGGTCAGCCGCTCCAGATCCGTCTCGGCCTCGGGCTGCACCAGTTGCAGCCGGCCGCCTGCGATCTCGTGCAACGGCGCTCGTCTCCCCGCCGCCTTGCCGACCAGCAGGCGCGAGATCTGGCCGGGCCTGCCGAGCAGCCTCTGCGCGTCGCCGATGTCGACCACCAGCACGCCAGGCGCGAGCTGCTGCTGCGCCATCAGCGGCGGCAACAGCGCGTCGTTGCTCAGCCGCGGCGCTGCGCCCTCTTTCAGGCCGAGATCGGCCAGCGTCTCCGGCGAGATCAGCGTCCGATGCGGCGGCGTCAGGAACGCCTCGAGCTCGCTGCGCCCGACCATCGGCGCGTCGCCGACCTCGCGGGGGATGCTGAACGGCTCGATGCCGAGCAGCCGGATCGAGCGGCCATCGATCTGTGCGCGGCCTTCCAGCACCGGCGACACCGGCCAGCCGGCGCGGCGCAGTTCGGCGAACACGCCTTGCGCCAGCATCTTGCCGTCGGTCGCGACCAGCATCGGCGTGCGCGCGCCGCCGAAGATCGCGGCGGCGCGATCATAGGAGCTGCGCGCCTGCTGGTTCAGCGCCTGCACGCCGCTCCACAATGCGGTGGCCGAGATCAGTCCGATCAGCAAGGTCGCGAACTGCATCGGATGCCGCCGCCAGTGACTGAGCAGCACGGCGAGAATCCACAGCGCACGCGTCATGCGACGCGCCCGGCATGCAGATGGACGTGGCGGTCGAGCATCGCCGCGAGCCGCGCGCTGTGCGTTACCATCAGGAAGCCGCAGCCGGTGCGCGTGACGAGGTCGCGCGTCAGCGCCATCACCTCGTCGGCGGTGTCCTCGTCGAGATTTCCGGTCGGCTCGTCCGCGAGCAGCAGGGCCGGCTTGATCGCCAGCGCGCGGCCGATCGCGACGCGTTGCTGCTGGCCGCCCGACAGCTGCTCCGGATAGCGCTTGAGCAATGTCTTCAGTCCGAGTCGCTCGACCAGCTCGGTGTGCCACGCCGGGTCATGCCGTCCGGCCAGCCGCGCCTGAAAGCTGAGATTGTCGGCCACCGACAGGCTCGGCACCAGGTTGAACTGCTGAAACACCAGGCCGAGCCGCTCGCGCCGGATTGCCGCGCGGCCGGCATCGTCGAGCGCGCCGACCGATGCTCCCTCGAGCACGATCTCGCCGCCGTCGGCCGCATCGAGCCCGGCGATGAGATGCAGCAGCGTGCTCTTGCCCGAGCCGGATTCACCGGTCAGCGCGACACGCTCGCCGGAGGCGACAGCGAGGTCCACGCCACGCAGGACGTTGATCGGCTCGCCGCCGGATCGATAGGACTTGGTGAGATGACGGACGTTGAGCACGAGCATGATCGAGGTTGTTGCATCACAACATAACAAGGGCCAACGCGAACATCACGTGCTCGTTCGCCGTCGCGGCCGTGATGTGATCGGCCGCGTGCTCGTCAGCAGGTTGCGGATCCGCCCTTGCGCAGCCTCGAAGGGCGAATTCCCGCGTTGCAGCAACAACTTAGCTCGCGATCTGGTTGCCTGCGGAGCCGCTTCGTGGGTAGCATCGTCGAAACGCCCGGACGACAGGGGCGGATCATAACAAAGAGGGGAAGGAAGATGGCCGCGCCAACGACGCTCACGGGCACATCCCGCGCAAGCTCGACACCCACGCCGAAGGGCGCCTGGAAGATCACCTTCCTGCTGTTCCTGTTTATGCTGGTGAACTTCGCCGACAAGATCGTGGTCGGGCTCGCCGGCGTGCCGATCATGACCGAGCTCAATCTGAGCGCCGAGCAGTTCGGTCTGCTCGGCTCCTCCTTCTTCTTCCTGTTCTCGATCGCGGCGATCGTGGTCGGCTTCGTCGTCAACAAGGTGCCGACGCGCTGGGTGCTGCTGGTGCTGGCGCTGATCTGGGCGGTGGCGCAATTCCCGATGGTCGGCACCGTCGGCTTCACCACCTTGCTGATCTGCCGCATCATTCTCGGTGCGGGCGAAGGGCCGGCCGCGTCCGTCGCCATTCACGCCGTCTACAAATGGTTCCCCGACGAGAAGCGGGCGCTGCCGACGGCGATCCTGTCCCAGGGCTCCGCCTTCGGTGTGATCCTCGCCGTGCCGGCACTGAACTGGATCATCGTGAATCACGGCTGGCACTATGCGTTCGGCGCGCTCGGCGTCGTCGGTCTGATGTGGAGCGCGGCGTGGCTGTGGCTGGGCCGGGAAGGTCCGCTCGCCGAACTCGAGGCGGCCGACTTGCGCGAGCAGCGGGTGCCCTATCTGCAATTGCTGACGTCCCGCACCTTCGTCGGCTGCGTGGCCGCCACCTTCGGCGCCTATTGGGCGCTGTCGCTCGGGCTGACCTGGTTCACGCCGTTCCTGGTGAAGGGCCTCGGCTTCTCGCAAGCGCAGGCCGGATTCATCTCGATCCTGCCCTGGGTGTTCGGCGCGTGCGTCGTGCTGACCACCGGCTTTGCCTCGCAAATGCTGATGGCGCGCGGGGTGTCCACCCGCATGGCGCGCGGCGTGCTCGGCGCAACGCCGCTGGTGATCGGCGGCGTCCTGATGGCGTGCATGGCGCATGTCGACAGCGCTTCGGCTAAGATCGCGCTGCTCGTGGTCGGATCGGGATTGTGCGGCTCGATCTACGTCGTCTGCCCGCCGATGATCGGCGAATTCACGCCGGTCGCCCAGCGCGGCGCGGCCATGGCGATCTACGGTGCGCTGTATACGCTCGCCGGCATCGTTGCGCCCGTCGTGATGGGCAAGATGATCCAGGCCTCGGGCAGTCTGCTCGACGGCTACATGTCCGGGTTCACCATCAACGCCGTGATCATGGGGATCTCCGGTCTGTTGGGTCTGGCGCTACTCTGGCCGAACAGCGAACGCGCCCGCCTGCAGGTGCACCAGGCTGTCGCGCCCGAATTTGCGTGATACAACCGCGGCACGGGGTCATCAGGAGGCGGCCTCGCGTGCATTCGTCGTGAGGTCCCGCATGATTCGCCTGTTCTCCCATATGCTGCAGTTCTGGCGCGGCGCGCGATGCCTGAAGATCGACGATTTCCCAGGCGCCATCCTCCACTTCAGCAAGGTGATCCAGCTCAACCCGCGCAACTATTACGCTTACCACAATCGCGGCGTTGCGCTTCAGGGCATGGGAAGCTACGCAAGTTCGATCGATGATTTCGGCCTGGTCCTCAAGCTGAAGCCCAACGCGCAGACATTCGGCGCCCGCGGCGTGTCGCGGAAATTCCTTGGCGACTTTGACGGTGCCGTCGACGACCAGACGCGAGCTCTTGCTCTCGATCCCAGGCTCGCCGCGGCTCATGGCGAGCTTGCGTTCCTTCATCATATCAAAGGCGATCTGGATCGCGCGATCGTCCAAAGCACGACAGCGATCGACCTCGCGCCGAAGGACCCCGTCATGCATCGGGGCCGTGGCTATATTCAATTCTGTCGCGGTAGGTTCGAAGCCGCGGCAGCAGACATGGAAAGGTCGCTCGCGCTCCAGTTCGACCCCTATGCGGCCTTGTTTCTTTACCTGTCGATCGCCCGGCTGCCCGGTCGCGCCAAGCCAGATCTCGCCGCGCTCGCGTCGCGCGGGACGGCGGCGGGGTGGACCGGACCGGTGTTCGGTTTGCTGATGGCGCGTTCGACGGAGCAGGAGGTCCTGCATGCGACCACGACGGCTCCCGAACAGGCCGAAGCCTATTTCTATGTCGGGGAATGGCACCTGCTGAACGGCCGCAAGGACGAAGGCCGCAGGGCGCTCGAGATTGCCCTGCGCTCGCTGCCGCCATGGTTCAACGAGTATTCGGCTGCGCAAGCCGAGCTTACGCGAATTGTCGACACGGCCGCTGCTGTGGCCGGCTGATCGCTCAGCTCAGACGACGCGCGCCCCCCTGACCAGCCGCCCCGGCCGCGCGCCGGTGGCCTCGCCGTGCCGGCGCGTCACCACACCCGACACGATCGTCGCCTCGTAGCCGTCGACCTCCTGCATCAGGCGGCGACCGCCGACCGGAAGATCGTAATGCACCTTGGGCGGATGCAGATGGAGGCGATCGTAGTCGATCACGTTCACGTCCGCCTTGTAGCCCGGCGCAATCAGGCCGCGATCGTCGAGGCCGACGGAGAGCGCGGTCTTGCGCGACTGCGCGGCGACGACGAACGGAATGGAGAGCTTGTCCCCGCGCTTGCGGTCGCGCGTCCAGTGCGTCAGCAGATAGGTCGGGAAGCTGGCGTCGCAGATGATGCCGCAATGCGCGCCGCCGTCGCTGAGGCCGGGCACGCTGCGCGGATCGCGCAGCATCTCGTAGGTGGCGTCGAGATTGCCGTCGGAATAATTGAGGAACGGGACGTAGAGCATGCCGCGCCCGCCGTCCGTCAGCATCGCGTCATAGGCCAGCTCTTCGGGCCGGCAACCTCGCGCGCGCGCCTGCGCGCCGAGCGACTGCTCCGGCGGCTGCTCGTAATCGGGCGGATCGCCGAGCAGATACATCTTGTCGTAGTTCGGCTTGAAGAACAGCGGATCGTCGGTCGCGCTGGCCTGCTCGCTCAGGATCGCCGCGCGCAGCTGCGGGTCGCGCATCCGCGCGACGCGCTCGGCGAGCGGCAGATGCGCGATCGCCTGATAGCTCGGATGCGTCTGCAGCGGGTTACGCGACAATTCCAGCCCGAGCAGCAGCCCGACCGGCCGTGCTGCGATCTGCGCCGTGACCGACAGGCCACGCGCCGCCGCCGCATTGATCTCGGCCAGCGTCTGCCGCCAGCGCTGCGGCGCCCGGTCGTTCTGCGTCACCGAGAACGAGATCGGGCAGCTGGTCTGCTCGGCGATGCGCAGCATCATCGGCAGATCTTCGTGGATGGTGGAAATGTCGAGCACGAATTGCAGCACGCTGCGGCCGGCGCCGTGCATGGCGCTCGCGATGGTCGTCAGCTCGTCCTCGCCGGCCTTGAGCGTCGGCGTGTAGTCGCCGGTCGAGGTGCGGTGGTTGAGCGTGCGCGAGGTCGAGAAGCCGAGCGCGCCGGCCTTGACCGCATCGCGCGCCAGCGCGGCCATGGCGCGGTTGTCGTCCGCGGTGGCGGGATCGCGGCGCGCACCACGCTCGCCCATCACATAGACGCGCAGCGCCGCGTGCGGCAGCTGGGCGCCGATGTCGAGATCGAACTGACGCTTGGCCAGCCACTCCATGTAGTCGGGAAAGCTTTCCCATTCCCAGGGAATGCCGGCTTCGAGCACCGGCTCGGGAATATCCTCGACGCCTTCCATCAACTGGATCAGCCGCTGATGATCGGCCGGCCGGCACGGCGCGAAGCCGACGCCGCAATTGCCCATGATCGCCGTGGTGACGCCGTTCTGCGAGGACGGCGAGATGTCGTGGCTCCAGGTCACCTGGCCGTCATAGTGGGTGTGGACGTCGACGAAGCCGGGCGTGACCAGTCTGCCCCTGGCGTCGATCTCCTCGCGGCCGGACGCCGCGACCTTGCCGACGGCGACGATGCGGCCATCCGCGATCGCCACGTCGGCCTCGTACAGCTCGCCGCCCGAGCCATCGGCAATCGTTCCGCCGCGGATCACGAGATCAGGCTGCGTCATGGCGTGTCTTCCCCGGATGTTTGTTGTTGGCGGACATCATCGGCGGACCAGGGATGATGTCAACCTGCGGGAAGAGACGGCAGCTTTGCACCGATAAGCGGTGGACGAGGGTGCTGCGAGCAGGCCCGAGGTCGTGCAAAGGCCAAGCGGTGCTCATGACTGCGCCCTCTCCCCTTGCGGGCTAACTTCAGCACAGATCTTTTGGCGCTTTTTCAAGTATTTAGACTTGAAGCGAGGGAATCGACTGTGATTCTTTTTCTGCC